>NC_009655.1:0-1200000 GCF_000017245.1 Actinobacillus succinogenes 130Z | reverse complement strand
ATTTTTTACCGCTTCAAGCCATAATGCGATATCCTCATCCGCCGGCGTTCCCGCCTGATAGCCATTCACCGAATACAGCCAGTTTTGCGCTGACTGTGTAACATTTTTGGAGTAATAAAGATAATCCAAAAATGCATCGGTCAACAATATATCGTAAATTTGTTTATCCGTTTCGACGGCGATTAAATCCAGAGAACGGGCGGAACGGACAGAAATTCCACTGGCAACCATAGCGGCATATTCATGTAAAAACTGTTTTTCCGCCGCAGAATCCGTCCACAATAGTTCATATTCACGATCCGCATAAATTTTAGCGACAGTCGATTTAAATTGCAGTGGACGAACACCGATAATGCTGCTTAGCTTTTCTTCCGCCTGGCGTTGTTTTTCCTGCGCCAGCCGCTCTTCTTCCGCCTTACGCACAGCCTCTAAACGTTCCGCCTCTTCGCGTTTTTGCTGCTCAACCTGCTGAGTTGCCAAATCCACATCAATATTTTCACGATTAGAGGTATTCGGAAAATAATCGGATAAGACACAACTCGTGCATAACCCCGAGATAAAAACGACGAACGGAGCAAATTTAAATGAGCGTTTAGATTGTGACATACCTATTCCTTAAAATAGCGATAAAATTGACCGCACTTTTACCCCTTATGCGATCGATCAAAAATTATTTTTGTGTCGATGTTGTTTCAGCCGGTTTTGCCGCTTCCGAATGCACCGAATTATTCATATGCGCAAGCTGGTATTTAGCATAATCCGCAGCCATATGTTCCGCTTCCTTCAAGAAGAAATCCGGCGCTTCATAATCTTTCGGCAAATCATTGATATCTTTTAACAATGCTTTACCTTCGCGTTTAAAGCGATCATTTAACGCTTTAAGACGGCGAACGTCATCTTTATCATTTTCCGTTTTACGTTTTTCAAAATTTAATGATTCAAATTTACGTTCACGACGCTCGTCTCTAATTTTCAACTCTTCATTTAATGCCACAAATTCCGGATCTTTTTCGATACGGGCTTTGTGTTTCCGAGTTAATTCATTCACAGCCTGACTTGCTTCGCCGGCAAGAGAATAGGTTGCCGCCGGAATTTTATCCCAAGGCAGCGCATTGTCTTCTTTTTCTTCACCGATTTCTTTTGCATCGATAATTTCAGGAAATTGGATATCAGCCGCGACCCCTTTCATTTGTGTACTGCCGCCATTGATTCGATAGAATTTTTGGATGGTATATTGAATGAAACCTAACGGATCCTGATCCAAATCATATACGAAATTTAATGAACGACTTTGTTGTACCGTACCTTTTCCGAAAGTATTTTGTCCTATAATAACGCCGCGATTATAATCCTGAATAGCGGCCGAGAAGATTTCCGAAGCGGAAGCACTGTGCCGGTTAATCATCACCAATAACGGCCCGGAATATACTTGTGCGCTATCCGGATCTTCATGGACTTTAATTCGGTTATAAGCATCGCGAACCTGCACGACCGGACCGTCGGAAATAAATAATCCGCTCAGTTCGACCGCTTCCGTTAAAGCACCGCCACCGTTTTCTCGCAAATCAACAATCAATGATGTCGCTTTTTTCTCTTCCATTTGTTTGAGTAATTTGCGTACATCCGCAGTTAATCCTATATAAAAAGTCGGAATTTTAATGACGGCAACCATTTCGCCGTCAACTTTTTCCACTGTCAGTTTTGCCGCACTGTCTTCAATACGCACTTTGTCTCGAACTACGGTCACAATACGTGTTTTGCCGCTTTTTTCAGATTCAAGCTCCAAGCGGACTTTCGACCCCTTTTTTCCTTTGATTTTGTCAACCACGTCTTCTAAACGCCAGCCCACAACATCTTCAATTTCTCCTTTCGCCTGACCGACACCGATAATTTTATCGCCCGCTTTAATTTTTTTACTGCGAGCCGCCGGTGCGCCGGGAACCAGTGATTGGATAATGGTCATGTCATCTTCCTGACGCAATGTCGCACCGATTCCTTCCAGCGAAAGATTCATACTTTCATTAAAACTCTTAGCGGTACGCGGTGCTAGATAACTGGTATGCGGATCAATTTCGCGGGAAAAAGCGTTTAAAAATAACTGCGTAATATCGTCCGCTTTAGTTTGAGTTAAACGGCGAATTGCCAGATTATAACGTTTCGTTAAGGTTTTCTTGATTTCCGGCCATTTTTTTTCTTTCAGTTTGAGATCAATCACATCATTTTTAACGCGTTCTTCCCAAAGTTTATTCGCCTCTTCGGTATTTTTCGGCCAAACCGCTTTGCGGCGATCAATCTCAATTTGATCATCCGCGGTCAGATTAGGCTCTTTATTCAGCACTGACAGAGCGTATTCATAACGTTCGTAACGGCGTTTACTCATTAAATCGTACATAGCAAAGGCGATATCCAATTTACCTTCGTTTAACTCGTCATCAAGCTTGTTGGCATATTGAGCGCGTAAATTGTCAATATCCGATTGCAGAAACGTATTATGGTTATAATCCAATCCGTCCAAATAACGATCAAAAATCTTTTGTGAAAAAGCATCATCCAATTGGAACTTACGATAATGTGACTGAGTTAAACGAGTCGCTACACGTTTTGTCGCTAATGAATTCTCTTCCGTAACCTGCGGAACGGTAATTTCGTTCGCTTTAATACTTGGTTGAACCGCAGATACCTGTCCACTAAACAATGCACTTACTACAAAAACAGCAAGAAAGCTTTTCGATTTATTCAATTTCATTGAGTATTCCTAAAGGATATCCCTAAATAAAGAAAAACATCGTTAGGAAATTCCTACCGATGCATACATGCCGTTATATTTGTAAACGACATACCAAAACACTAGGCAAATAAGCGATCTGGCGATACATTAATGGTTAATCCGTTTTCAAGCTGTACACGGGCAGAATCTTTCGCAACTTCCAACACAGTTGCGCTTTGCACCGCATTTCCCGCTTTAATTTTTACTTGTTGACCGGCTTGCAACGTAGCAAGCTCAATCGCCGTTAAAGCGATTTTCGATTTCCGTGGTACGTTGGGCTTGATTGTTTTATTACCGAGTGTTTGAGACTTACGCGGTTGACGTTTTTTCCGGTTGGCTTTCCCAGCCGCCCTTTCCGCTGCACGTTTTTCAGCAAATTTAGCTTTTGCTTCGGTCAGTTGCCGTGCGGCATGTTCTACATGTTCCTGTTCTAAAACACCGCTCGGATTACCCTGTAAATCCACTCGCTCAGCCCCTAAACGGCAACCGTGCAAATAACGCCAATTCGACGTATATTGACGCAATGCATGACGTAATTGCGTTTTACTGACACGTTCATCATCTTGTAATGCTTCCGCTAAATCCTGGAACAATCCGATTTTTAGCGGTTTAGCTTCACCTTCCACCGAAAAACAAAGCGGAAATTTCTCCGCTAAATAGGCAATGATTTCTTTATTGCTTGATAATTTCTGCACTTCTGGCTGATTTTGTGCTTCAGTGGCTTGTTCGTTTAATAGAACGTCAGTCATGTTAATTCCCGTCTGATAAAAATATAGAAAATTGTGCGTATTTTATCGTATTTTTTTTAAAAATGGCAATGAATTAATCAATGGATGGATAAAATATCAGTTTTATTTATTTTTTTAGTCGCACTTTTGCCTTTTATTTTAAAAATATCTAAAATACGCCCATTATTTTATGACGTGATAACTTATGACGAAACCAATCGCTTACTCTTCATCTACTTCTATCGCTCGCTGTGGCGAATGCGATGCGGTGGTTGCCGTCTCGGATTTGAAAAAAGGTCAGCATGCGGAATGTCCTCGCTGCCATCATACCTTACAATCAAAAGATCGCTGGTCATTACAGCGTTGCGGACTTATCGCCATTTCCATTTTAATTTTAATGCCTTTCGCATTAACCTATCCTTTGCTCAGCGTAGATTTAATCGGATTAAAAGTGGATGCCTCTATCTGGGGCGGTATATGGAAAATGGCAACAGAAGGTTATCCCTATACGGCATTCATGGTGTTTCTGACTGCGGTATTCGCACCGATTTCTTTTGCATTGCTAGTCATTTTATTGCGTATCGTACAAATTATGAAACGTACGCCTCGTAATCTATTAATCGCTATTGATTATATCAAACCTTGGGTGATGTTTGATGTCTACCTCGTCGCCCTCGGCGTCAGTGCATTTAAAGTACGGGATTACGCTTCGCTTAACTTTGATATTTATCTCATCGCTTTTATCACCGTTGCGATCCTCATCACGTTGTTGTTCACCAAAATTAACCCACGTGAATTATGGACGGATTTTTACCCTCAACATATGCAGTTATCACAAATTTCGGAAGAAAAACGACCGCACTTTTGTTCCAGTTGCGACTATACTTTTGAACATCCGCTACTAAACGAAAAACAGCGGCCGATTTGTCCTCGTTGTCGCACGGAACTGAATAAATCGGCAGCAATAATGTTACAACAAACTTGGGCGCCGCTGCTTGCCGGAATCATCATGTTGTTTCCCGCGAATTTTTATCCGATTTCCTATACTTTTATGAATAACATTCCAACGGGTGATACCTTAATTTCCGGCGTTATCGCCTTTATGAAAATGGGAAGTTATTTTGTCGCATTTGTTGTGTTTACCGCCAGTATATTCGTGCCTATCGGCAAAGTATTGATTATGCTTTACCTGCTTGCCAGCATTCACTTTAACTGGCGTCATTCTATAAAATGGCAAATGCGCTTATTTCATATCATCCACTTTGTGGGGCGTTGGTCTATGCTGGATTTATTCGTACTGGCGTTAATGATGTCATTAGTGACACGCGGGCAAATCATTAGCTTCTCGGTTGGTCCCGCCGCATTCTACTTCGGCGCTTCAGTTTTTTTGACCATGATCGCCACCACTAATTTCGATAGTCGTCTACTTTGGAAAATTTATGAAAAACAAGAATTCCATTAATCCCCCGCAAAAATCCGTCGAATCGGTCGAAACCGCCAATATTCGGCAATCCCGTCGAATTTCACCGTTTTGGTTGTTGCCGGTTATCGCACTATTGATTGGCGCTACCCTATTCTTCCAAATTATCAGAGAACAGGGGCATACTATTCGTATTACTTTTGCAACGGGTGACGGTTTGGTAGCCGATAAAACCCAAGTCCGTTATCAGGGCTTACAAATCGGTATCGTCAAAAAAGTCAGCTTTACCGATGATCTGAAAAAAGTTGAGGTGGAAGCCAATATTTATCCCGAAGCAAAAACCGTCTTGCGTAAAACCACCCGTTTCTGGCTGGTTCAACCTAATGCGTCATTGGCCGGAATCTCCGGTTTAGATACCTTAATTTCCGGTAACTACATTACTCTGCACCCCGGCGAAGGCGATTATGAAGACGACTTTATCGCCGAAAGCGAAGGTCCGGTGGCGCAAATCAAAGACGGCGATTTGCTGATTCATCTTATTAGTGAAGATTTAGGAGCGATTTCCGTCGGCGCTTCCGTATATTACAAAAAAATGCCGGTAGGGAAAATAATGAATTACCGCTTCATTAAAGATCAGAAAAAAGTACAAATCGACGTCGTCATTGAAAAGAACTATGCCGATTTAGTAAAAAAAGATTCCCGTTTCTGGAATATCAGCGGTATTAAAGCCGATATCGGCATGGGCGGCATTCATGTGGATATGGATAGTCTGAATGCCATAGTCCAAGGCGCTATGTCATTCGATTCACCCGAACACAGCCCGAAAGCGGAACAAAACGAGCACTACACACTGTATGCAAACATCAAGTCTGCGCAACGGGGCGTTGAGGTGGATGTTACCCTGCCTAATCTGGCAGGATTAAAACCGGGTCAAACGGAAGTTTTCTATCAGCAAATTCCCATCGGGATTCTCTCGGAGTTAACCCAAACGGAAGTGGCTCACAAAAATATTTCGGGAAAATTATTACTCAATCCTTCTACCGAAGATTTACTAAAAACCGATACCACTTTTGTGCTGCGCCGCGCAAAAGTGAATTTAGGCAACTTATCCGATTTACCCGCCGCTTTACGTGGTGAATATATCGAGATGTTCCCCGGCGACGGCGAACCGAAAAATCAATTTAACGTTATTAAGGAAAACGAACTATTGCTACAACAACCGGATACGCTGACGTTAACCTTAACGGCACCGGAAACTTACGGTATTATCGAAGGACAAAAACTCTACTACAACAACATTGATATTGGTGAAATCATTGACCAGAATATCAATACCGACGGCGTTAAATTCAATGTTGCCGTCGCCGGACAATATCGTCATTTAATCCATGCCGATACACAATTTATTGCCGCTTCCAATTTGGATGTCTCCCTTGGTCTGGACGGCGTTAAAATCGAAGCCGCCTCGCCCGATAAATGGCTACAAGGCGGTATTCGTGTGGTGAATAACAATAATCGGGGCGCACCGTTGACCAGTTATCCCCTGTACCAAAACCAAAGTAATGCGGAAGCCGGCATTACCAGCAATGTGTTAACCCAGACCTTAACATTGACTACTACCAGCCTGCCAAGTATCGGAAAAGGTTCCTTGGTTCTGTATCGTCAATATGAAGTGGGTAAAATTCTTAATGTTCGCCCGACGAAATCCCATTTCGACGTTGATGTATACATCTACCCGAAACACCGACATTTACTGACCGATAAAAGTCTGTTCTGGGTAGAAAGTGCCGCACAAATCGACATTACACCGAAAGGAATCAGTATTCAGGCATCGCCTGTTGCCCGTTCGCTTAAAGGGGCCATCAGCTTCGATAATTCCGGCTCGGGTAAAAATCGCACGCTTTATGCCAACGAACTTCGGGCAAAATCTGCCGGACAGGTTATTACTTTAACCGCAAATGACGCTTCGAATTTAAGCAAAGGAATGGCATTACGTTACATGGGATTAAACGTGGGGGAAATCGAAAGTTTGTCCTTGGATACGAAATCACGGAAAGTTATTGCGAAGGCTTTCATGAATCCGCAATACATGGGGCTCATCGCCAAATCAGGTTCAAGTTTTCGCGTGATTTCACCGCAAATCTCAGCGGGAGGAATCGAAAATCTAGACTCGCTTCTGGCACCCTATATTGATGTTGAGGCGGGTTCGGGCAAACATCAGACACAATTTACCCTTATCGATCAACACAGTCCGCAAAAGAGCAAACTGAATTCCGGTTTTCCAATTATATTGGAAGCCAATGATGCCTCCAATCTCAGTATTGGCGCACCGCTCATGTATCGCGGCGTGGATGTCGGTAAAATCAAAGATATGGAATTAAATCGTCTCGGTGATCGGGTTTTAATTCACGCATTAATCGCAAACAAGCATGCCCATTTGGTTCGCCAAAACACGCAATTCTGGATTTCTTCCGGCTACACGGCGGGCTTAGGCTGGAATGGAATCGAAGTGAACACCGGTTCTGTGCAGCAGTTATTAAAAGGTGGTATTGCATTTTCAACGCCGTCCGGTACCATCGTACAACCGCAAGCGAAAGCCAACCAACGTTTTCTGCTGCAGGTTCGCCGTCCGGATGAATCCAAACAGTGGAATTCAGGTGTCATTGCCCAGTAAAAAACAAGCAAAAAATTGACCGCACTTTTCTGATTTACAGCCTATGATCAGTCAAGTGCGGTCGAAAAACTGACATTTTTTAATAAAAAATAACGCTTTAACCTATAAATCGTCAAGAACGGCAAGAGCGTCCGATAACTTCTTCACTGTAAAAACCTGCATATTCGGTAATTTATTTTTCGGGCGGTTACCGAATGGTACGATTGCCCGTTTAAAGCCGTGTTTTGCCGCTTCGGAAATACGTTCCTGTCCGCTTGGAACCGGGCGAATTTCGCCGCCCAACCCTACTTCACCGAAAACTACCAAATCCTGTGGCAAAGGACGATTGCGAAAACTGGAAATCAATGCAAGCAATAATGCCAAATCCGCGCTGGTCTCCGTGACTTTTACCCCGCCCACCACATTCACAAATACATCCTGATCGGACATTTGCAAACCGCCGTGACGGTGCAGAACGGCAAGCAACAGTGCCAGACGGTTTTGTTCCAATCCTACGGCAACACGGCGGGGATTCGCCAGCATAGAATGATCCACCAATGCCTGGATTTCCACCAATAACGGGCGGGTACCTTCCCATAACACCATAACGGAACTGCCCGATGTTTGTTCTTCCCCTCGACTGAGAAAAATAGCCGATGGATTTTTCACTTCGCGTAAGCCTTGTTCCGTCATCGCGAAAACTCCTAATTCATTCACCGCACCAAAACGGTTTTTATGGCTACGCAAAGTACGAAACCGGCTGTCCGCTTCCCCTTCCAGTAATAATGAACAGTCGATGGCATGCTCCAAAACTTTCGGACCGGCCAACGTACCGTCTTTTGTCACATGCCCCACCATAATAATCGCTACTTGGCGGGTTTTAGCATAACGGGTTAAAAAAGAGGCGCATTCGCGTACCTGCGCCACCGAACCGGGCGAAGACTGAATATCCGCCAAATGCATGACCTGAATAGAATCAATAACAATAATCTGCGGTTTAAGCTGATCCGCCAACCGGCAAATCTGTTCAACGCTGGTTTCGGAAAGCATATGCAGCGTATCCGTCGGCAACCCCAAACGGTTGGCTCGCATCGCTACCTGTTGCAGGCTTTCTTCCCCCGTAACATAAAGTGCGGTCATATTTTCCGCTAATCCGCACATCACCTGCAATAACAGCGTGGATTTTCCCGCGCCGGGGTGTCCACCGATTAAAATGGCGGATCCCGGCACAATACCGCCGCCCAATACGCGGTCCAATTCTTTAAAACCGCTGGTAAACCGTGGTGTTTCCTGCAGACTGATTTCCGCTAAAGTTTGAATTTTTGCCTGAGTTTCACCTGCATAACCGCTGAACCGATCATTTTTTACCACAGATTTTGCCGAGACCAAGCGCACTTCGCTAATCGTATTCCAGGCTTTGCAGGCACTGCACTGTCCTTGCCAACGGGAAAATTCCGCTCCGCAATCGTTACATACGTAAGCCGTTTTGGGGGCTTTTGCCATATTCATCCACCGTTAGTCGAATTAAATTAATCATACGTTTTACATTTTGCCCTTGATGCAACAGTTCATCCAGTTTTCCCATTGCCAAAGCATTATCCCGCGTTTCGCTGTGCAACCGGATAATGTCGTGAATATTTTGAAACAATGCTTCATTACTTTCATTCAGCTCCACTAGAATTTGTTCATCCGCCTCCACCATTTTCGCCACCGCATTCAGCAATTTTTTATTTTCCGTATAATAGTTCAACAAATTAAAAAAAGATCCGATACGTTCGACACTACGCATAAAATCCTGCGCAAAATAAGCCGGCGAGAAAAACACGGTATCCTCTACCAATTGCTGTTCATAATCCAAAAGTGCGGTCAAAATTTCCTTCGGATTTTGTACGGTTTGTTCGAATTGTAAAAATTCACGCCATTTCGTCAGACAATCCATCGGCACAGACAACGTATTAAACGCCAACCTATACCCGCGCTTCGCTTTGCTGGCGGAACTCAACCGTACGCCGTCGATAACCGGCAAGTTCGCCACAAATGTCAGTAAATCCGACAAAGAACCCTGCTTTAATTCAAATTCAATCTCACAAATCGGTTGCGTTTTTTCTGTCGTTTTGATTTCGCCTCGATCCAATGCTACTTCAATTTCCGTCTCGTGCCCGCATTCAATCAACCAAAATTGACGGGTAAAATCCGTGCTAAAAATCGGTTCTAAAGGCAAATGTCCGGGCAAATCGAAAGACAGATCTTTTAATAAAGTTAAATCGGGCTCGGCGGAAGACAGCACAAAATTATATTCGGGACGAATATGCAATCCACCGGTAACTTGCCCGTCGGTTTTTAACGTCATGGTAAACCGTTCATTTTCCGACCGCACTCTGAGTCCCATTTTTCGTTGCGCAAAAAACTGATCCGGCGTGTCATAATAACAATTTCCAAGTATGACGGTTTGAGTCGATAAAATATGAAAATCCGTCATGTTTTGCGCGAAACTATCCGCAAAAGTCCGGCTGACCTCTAATTTCAATTCCACTTCATTTGACATAACAAATTCCTTAATCATCAAAAAATTTGACCGCTCTTTGGGACAAATTATACGAATTCTTCTCGCTATTATACATTTAAACCGTGAATTTTTACTTCATATCGGGTAATATGCACCCAAAATTTGATTAACTCGGCTTAATTCAGGAGTCTCTATGGCAATGAACAACATTTTAGGGTTGTTTGCCCATTCACCGTTAAAACCATTACAACGCCATTCCGATAAAGTGACTGAGTGTTGCAGTATGCTCGTAGAATTTGTGGAAGCGACATTCCAGGGGGATTGGGTTAAAGCGGAAGCTCTTCGCGTACAAATTTCGGAGGCGGAACGCCAAGCAGATACGCTGAAACGGGAAATTCGTTTAAAACTGCCTCGCGGTTTATTTTTGCCGATTGATCGCACTGACTTGCTAGAATTAGTCACACAACAAGATAAACTTGCGAACTTGGCGAAAGATATTGCCGGACGGATGGTAGGACGTCAATTTCCCATTCCCACCCTATTGCAAAATGACTTTATGGTATTTATCTGTCGCGCATTAGATGCGACCGTACAGGCTCACCGGGTTATCGATGAAATGGACGAACTGCTGGAAACCGGTTTCCGAGGACGCGAATTAAATTTCGTCAATAATATGATCAATGAATTGGATTCCATCGAAGACGACACGGATCAAATGCAAATCAAACTACGTAAAATGTTACGCGATATTGAGCAGAATTATAACCCTATCGACGTCATGTTTTTATATAAAATTTTTGAATGGATAGGTGTGCTGGCTGACCAAGCGCAACGCGTGGGGTCTCGCATCGAATTAATGCTGGCACGTTCATAATTTATAGGAAGTTCATGATTATGGAAACATTACAAGAATACGGTTCCTTACTCATTCTGCTAACGGCGTTATTTGCTTTTTTTATGGCATTCGGCGTAGGTGCGAATGACGTATCGAACGCAATGGGAACCTCCGTAGGTTCCGGTACGATCACAGCCAAACAAGCGATTATTATCGCATTAATTTTTGAATGTGCCGGTGCTTATTTAGCGGGTGGCGAGGTAACCGAAACGATTAAAAGCGGTATTATCAGCCCGATGGATTTTGTAGACAATCCTGATGTGCTAGTTCTCGGAATGATGTCCGCATTATTCGCTTCCGGTTCTTGGCTTTTGATCGCTTCACGCTGGGGTTGGCCGGTTTCAACCACTCATTCTATTGTAGGTGCGATTATCGGTTTTGCCTGTATTACTGAGGGGGCGGGCGCTGTAAAATGGGGAGCAATTTTCGGTATTGTAGGAAGCTGGTTTATTACACCGTTTATTGCAGGTGTATTAGCCTACGGTATCTTCTTTGTTATTCAAAAATTAATTTTTGATACGGAGCATCCCTTACGCAATGCGCAAAAGTTTGGTCCGTATTTCATGGGATTAACGGTATTTATTTTAGTTATTGTAACCGTTGCCAAAGGGTTAAAACATATCGGCTTAACCCTCGACACCGGTGAAACCGTGCTAATTTCGCTGGCACTAAGTGGTATTTCTACTATTGTCAGCTTTTTCTACTTCCGTAGTAAAAAATTTATAAAAAAAGCACGTAAAGGAGTCTTTGGCGGAGTAGAATTAGTCTTCAGCATCTTAATGTTAATGACAGCCTGCGCAATGGCATTTGCACACGGTTCAAACGATGTTGCCAATGCAATCGGTCCTTTGGCCGCCGTAGTGACTATCGTAGAAAGCGGCGGAGATATAGCGGCTTCGGCCCCAATGGTATGGTGGGTTCTACCGCTTGGCGCACTGGGTATTGCTTGCGGGTTAATCATTATGGGCTATAAAGTTATGGCGACAATCGGTACGGGAATTACGGATTTAACACCAAGCCGGGGATTTGCCGCTCAATTTGCCACGGCGGCAACGGTTGTGGTAGCCTCTGGTACAGGTTTACCTATTTCGACGACGCAGACCTTGGTCGGCGCGGTATTAGGAATTGGCATGGCGCGCGGTATTGCCGCATTAAATATGAATGTCATTCGCAATATCATTGCTTCATGGATTGTGACATTGCCGGCAGGCGCATTCTTCGCGATTATTATTTATAGTCTCCTTAATGTAATTTTTCGTTAATTTTTATCAAAGTGCGGTCAAAATTTGCCGCATTTTTATTTTTTAAGTAAAGGGATACACACTATGCTAAAAATGATTAGAGCTACATTATCTTCGTTGATTATTCTCGGCGGTATTTCATTAGCACATGCGGAAACACAATATGTGACGGAAAATTTGAACACCTATCTACGCAAAGGTGCAGGAGATAATTTTAAAATTGCAGGTGCAATCCAAGCCGGTGAACAAGTGACCGTACTTAACCGCCAAGAAAAATATAGTCTGATTCGAGACAGTCGGAACCGTGAAGCCTGGATTTTAAACAGTGAACTAACTTCATCACCAAGCAGTAAAGATGAAAACCCAAAACTTAAAGCTCAAATACAAGAATTAACGACTAAGCTAAACCGAATTGATTCTGATTGGCAACAACGCACAGAAGAAATGAAACGCCGCAGTGATGACAGTAATCAAAAAAGCAGCCAATTATTAGAAGAAAACTCACAACTTAAACGCGAATTAGAAATTACTAAAAACAAAAATCGTGATTTAGAGGCCTTGCTTGATGCGGGTAAGAGAGAAATTGCCATTCAGTGGTTTATTTACGGTGGTTCGGTTTTAGGCGTCGGCTTATTACTTGGATTAATCATTCCGGTAATTATGCCGAAACGTCGTCGTAACGATGGCTGGTCTTAGAATAAAATAGAGATGGGCAATAATACCCATTCTTTTTATTTCGGAAAAATATATGAACATCTATTTAGTCGGTGGCGCCGTACGCGACCAATTACTTCATCTACCGGTTAAAGATCGAGACTGGCTTGTTGTGGGCTCAACACCTGATGAACTTCTTTCACTCGGCTATTTACAGGTCGGCAAAGATTTCCCCGTTTTTATTCATCCGGAAACCCACGAAGAATATGCATTAGCTCGTACTGAGAAAAAATCAGGTTCAGGGTATACCGGATTTATCTGCGACTTTTCTCCTGATATAACCTTGGAAGATGACTTAATCCGGCGTGATTTGACAATTAATGCTATTGCACAGGATAAAAACGGTAAGTTATATGATCCTTATCATGGCATTGAGGATCTAAACAACCGCCTCTTACGCCACATATCCCCATCGTTTGAGGAAGATCCATTGCGGGTTTTACGAGTTGCTCGATTTGCCGCTAAATTTTATCATTTAGGATTTGCTATTGCCCCCGAAACGCTTGAATTAATGAAGAAATTATCTACTCAGGGGGAATTACAGCATTTAACGGCAGAACGTGTCTGGCTGGAAACTGAAAAAGCATTAATGACAGAAAATCCTGAAATCTACTTTCAGACATTGCTTAAAATTGATGCTCTACCTGCACTCATGCCGGAACTTGCAACTATATCAGTTGAAAATTTTCAATATGCTATGACCGCATTAAAAAATGCCGTAAGCTTAATAAAAAATATGGACTGCAATAAAAGTGCGGTATGTTTCGCTACAATTTTTCTTGGCATCATTTACGTTAACCCTTCGCACATGACTCAAAAACAGCAGGAGCAAGACAACCATCAAAAAAATATTACTCCGTGTTTATTTGAGAAATTAAAGGTCCCGGCTTATCATAAAGAACTTGCAATATTAGCGGGTAAATATCATATATATATTCATAATGCATTCAATCTTAAATCACACACTATTATAGACCTATTTAATAAATGGGACGTATGGCGAAAACCACAACGCTTTTTAGAATTACTTATCGTTTGCGCTGCACATTATAGTGCGCAATCAAAAAACCAACCGACCTACCCGCAAAAAAGTTACCTTTTGGGGTTATATCAAAAAGCAATGACAATTGATGTTAAAAATATTGTGAGTGCGGGATTTAAAAAAACAGAAATCCGAAATGAATTAACCCGTCAGAGAATTTCAGCCGTCGAGAAAATAAAAAATTGTTATCCTTGATATAAAGAGACTCGCTATTATTCACGTTAAATTCTTAGAGCGTTTTAAGAAAAAACTGTCACGCTATTTTTCAACAAGCGATGCGTTCCGTATTATAAAAAACCCAAAAACCCCGGCTCATTTCTGAACCGGGGTTTCTTTATCGCTACCTGGCGGTGCCCTACTCTCACATGGGAATATCCCACACTACCATCGGCATTACGGCGTTTCACTTCTGAGTTCGGCATGGGGTCAGGTGGGACCACCGCACTGTCGCCGCCAAGATAATTCTGTTGTTCTCCGCTTATCCGCAACGCCTCTACCTCTCGATAGCCCGCGCCGCTTCCTTTAAAATTCGAAACAAGCCGAAAACATTTGAGCGTTGTATAGTTAAGCCTCTCGGGCAATTAGTATGGGTTAGCTCAACGTCTCGCAACGCTTACACATCCCACCTATCTACGTCGTCGTCTACAACAACCCTTACAGACCTAAAGTCTGGGAGAACTCATCTTAAGGCAAGTTTCGTGCTTAGATGCTTTCAGCACTTATCTCTCCCGCATGTAGCTACCCGGCAATGCGTCTGGCGACACAACCGGAACACCAGGGATGCGTCCACTCCGGTCCTCTCGTACTAGGAGCAGCCCCTTTCAATTCTCCTGCGCCCACGGCAGATAGGGACCGAACTGTCTCACGACGTTCTAAACCCAGCTCGCGTACCACTTTAAATGGCGAACAGCCATACCCTTGGGACCTACTTCAGCCCCAGGATGTGATGAGCCGACATCGAGGTGCCAAACACCGCCGTCGATATGAACTCTTGGGCGGTATCAGCCTGTTATCCCCGGAGTACCTTTTATCCGTTGAGCGATGGCCCTTCCATTCAGAACCACCGGATCACTATGACCTGCTTTCGCACCTGCTCGACTTGTCCGTCTCGCAGTTAAGCTTGCTTTTACCATTGCGCTAACCTGACGATGTCCGACCGTCATTAGCAAACCTTCGTGCTCCTCCGTTACTCTTTGGGAGGAGACCGCCCCAGTCAAACTACCCACCAGACACTGTCCGAGAGCGTGTTTTCACTCCTCGTTAGAACATCAAACGTTAAAGGGTGGTATTTCAAGAATGGCTCCACTGTCACTGGCGTGACCGCTTCAATGCCTCCCACCTATCCTACACATCAAAATTCAAGGTTCAGTGTCAAGCTATAGTAAAGGTTCACGGGGTCTTTCCGTCTAGCCGCGGGTACACCGCATCTTCACGGCGATTTCAATTTCACTGAGTCTCGGGTGGAGACAGCCTGGCCATCATTATGCCATTCGTGCAGGTCGGAACTTACCCGACAAGGAATTTCGCTACCTTAGGACCGTTATAGTTACGGCCGCCGTTTACCGGGGCTTCGATCAGGTGCTTCTCTTGCGATTACACCATCAATTAACCTTCCGGCACCGGGCAGGCATCACACCCTATACTTCCACTTTCGTGTTTGCAGAGTGCTGTGTTTTTAATAAACAGTTGCAGCCAGCGGGTCACTTCGACCGGTTCAACCTTCAAGAGTCTATCTCTACAATTTATCCCGGCGCACCTTCTCCCGAAGTTACGGTGCTATTTTGCCTAGTTCCTTCACCCGAGTTCTCTCAAGCGCCTGAGTATTCTCTACCTGACCACCTGTGTCGGTTTATAGTACGGTTCAGATAAACCTGAAGCTTAGCGGCTTTTCCTGGAAGCATGGTATCGGTTACTTCGGCTCCTTAGAGCCTCGTCATCACTTCTCGGTGTTATTAAAGAGTCCGGATTTGCCTAAACTCTCCACCTACCGGCTTAAACAGACATCCAACCGTCTGATAACCTAACCTTCTCCGTCCCCGCATCGCAGTTTATCCAAGTACGGGAATATTAACCCGTTTCCCATCGACTACGCTTTTCAGCCTCGCCTTAGGGGCCGACTCACCCTGCCCCGATTAACGTTGGACAGGAACCCTTGGTCTTCCGGCGAACGGGTTTTTCACCCGTTTTATCGTTACTTATGTCAGCATTCGCACTTGTGATACGTCCAGCAAGCCTCTCGACTCACCTTCTTCCGCTTACACAACGCTCCCCTACCCAACAATGTCTCCATTGATGCCGCAGCTTCGGTGACTAGTTTTAGCCCCGTTACATCTTCCGCGCAGGCCGACTCGACTAGTGAGCTATTACGCTTTCTTTAAATGATGGCTGCTTCTAAGCCAACATCCTAGCTGTCTAAGCCTTCCCACTTCGTTTCCCACTTAACTAGTACTTCGGGACCTTAGCTGGCGGTCTGGGTTGTTTCCCTCTCCACGACGGACGTTAGCACCCGCCGTGTGTCTCCTGAGTATCACTCTTCGGTATTCGCAGTTTGCATCGGGTTGGTAATCCGGGATGGACCCCTAGCCGAAACAGTGCTCTACCCCCGAAGGTGTCCGCTCAAGGCTCTACCTAAATAGATTTCGGGGAGAACCAGCTATCTCCCGGTTTGATTGGCCTTTCACCCCCAGCCACAGGTCATCCGCTAATTTTTCAACATTAGTCGGTTCGGTCCTCCAGTTAGTGTTACCCAACCTTCAACCTGCCCATGGCTAGATCACCGGGTTTCGGGTCTATACCTTGCAACTCCACGCCCAGTTAAGACTCGGTTTCCCTTCGGCTCCCCTATGCGGTTAACCTCGCTACAAAATATAAGTCGCTGACCCATTATACAAAAGGTACGCAGTCACCCCATCACTTAATCCCACTGCTTCTTTTGAAGGTTTGACTCGCTTCGCTCGTCTTACCATCATTAACGTGCGGTTAATTTCCATCACTTTCCAATTGGATTAAGTGATGGGGCTCCCACTGCTTGTACGTACAGGGTTTCAGGTTCTCTTTCACTCCCCTCGCCGGGGTTCTTTTCGCCTTTCCCTCACGGTACTGGTTCACTATCGGTCAATCAGGAGTATTTAGCCTTGGAGGATGGGCCCCCCTTCTTCAGACAGGATTCCTCGTGTCCCGCCCTACTTCTCGTCAGCTCAGTACCACCGCTCAGACTTCGAGTACGGGGCTGTCACCCTCTGTCGCTTGGCTTCCCAGCCAATTCCTCTGTCTATGCCGCTATCACTGACCGGCTGCTCCGCTTTCGCTCGCCGCTACTCACGGAATCTCGGTTGATTTCTTTTCCTCGGGGTACTTAGATGTTTCAGTTCTCCCGGTTCGCCTTTCATTACTATGGATTCATAATGAAATGATGGATTCTTCATCCATCGGGTTTCCCCATTCGGACATCTCGGATTAAACGCCTCTTATCGGCTCATCCGAGCTTTTCGCAGATTAGCACGTCCTTCTTCGCCTCTGATTGCCAAGGCATCCGCCCTGTACGCTTAGTCGCTTAACTATACAACCTCAAATGTTCTCTTTACTGTCTTTTGCAAGAAAGTGCCTTCAATTTGAAGTCGGTTTTTTAAACTAAACACTTGACTGCTTTTGTTCAGTCAAGATTTTTACTACTCAGACTTTCTTTCGAAAATCTCTTCAGTTTTTCAGCTTGTTTCCAATTTTTTAAAGAACAATAAGATAAACCCTAACTTGCGTTAGACGAAATCATCTTTAATTGGCGTCCCCACGGGGATTCGAACCCCGGTTACCGCCGTGAAAGGGCGATGTCCTAGGCCTCTAGACGATGGGGACAACAGCTAAAGATAATCTCTTTGTTGTCTTGCACTTCCGTTTCTTCGATTCTCATCTCGTCGCTCGACCTAGTAAGCAACCAAAAGTGCGGTCTTTTCTCTCTACTTTTCATCAAACAATCTGTGTGAACACCGGTAATCCGTTCTTTAGTAAGGAGGTGATCCAACCGCAGGTTCCCCTACGGTTACCTTGTTACGACTTCACCCCAGTCATGAATCATACCGTGGTAAACGCCCCCCCTTTCGGTTAAGCTATCTACTTCTGGTACAACCCACTCCCATGGTGTGACGGGCGGTGTGTACAAGGCCCGGGAACGTATTCACCGCGACATGCTGATTCGCGATTACTAGCGATTCCGACTTCATGGAGTCGAGTTGCAGACTCCAATCCGGACTACGACGCACTTTCTGAGATTCACTCCCCCTCGCAGGCTCGTTTCCCTCTGTATACGCCATTGTAGCACGTGTGTAGCCCTACTCGTAAGGGCCATGATGACTTGACGTCATCCCCACCTTCCTCCGGTTTATCACCGGCAGTCTCCTTTGAGTTCCCATCTCTACATGCTGGCAACAAAGGATAAGGGTTGCGCTCGTTGCGGGACTTAACCCAACATTTCACAACACGAGCTGACGACAGCCATGCAGCACCTGTCTCTCAGTTCCCGAAGGCACTCCGATATCTCTACCGGATTCTGAGGATGTCAAGAGTAGGTAAGGTTCTTCGCGTTGCATCGAATTAAACCACATGCTCCACCGCTTGTGCGGGCCCCCGTCAATTCATTTGAGTTTTAACCTTGCGGCCGTACTCCCCAGGCGGTCGATTTATCACGTTAGCTTCGGGCACCAGGCTTATCGCCCAATCCCCAAATCGACAGCGTTTACAGCGTGGACTACCAGGGTATCTAATCCTGTTTGCTCCCCACGCTTTCGCACATGAGCGTCAGTACGTTCCCAAGGGGCTGCCTTCGCCTTCGGTATTCCTCCACATCTCTACGCATTTCACCGCTACACGTGGAATTCTACCCCTCCCTAAAGTACTCTAGCTACCCAGTCTGAAATGCAGTTCCCAGGTTAAGCCCGGGGATTTCACATCTCACTTAAATAGCCGCCTGCGTGCCCTTTACGCCCAGTTATTCCGATTAACGCTCGCACCCTCCGTATTACCGCGGCTGCTGGCACGGAGTTAGCCGGTGCTTCTTCTGTGGCTAACGTCAATCGAATAAGCTGTTAACTTATTCGCCTTCCTCACCACCGAAAGAACTTTACAACCCGAAGGCCTTCTTCATTCACGCGGCATGGCTGCGTCAGGGTTGCCCCCATTGCGCAATATTCCCCACTGCTGCCTCCCGTAGGAGTCTGGACCGTGTCTCAGTTCCAGTGTGGCTGGTCATCCTCTCAGACCAGCTAGAGATCGTCGGCTTGGTAGGCCTTTACCCCACCAACTACCTAATCCCACTTGGGCTCATCTTATGGCGGGCGGTCCGAAAATCCCACCCTTTAGTCCTTAGACATTACGCGGTATTAGCGACAGTTTCCCGTCGTTATCCCCCTCCATAAGCCAGATCCCCAAGCATTACTCACCCGTCCGCCACTCGTCAGCATGGAAAGCAAGCTTTCCACCCGTTACCGTTCGACTTGCATGTGTTAAGCCTGCCGCCAGCGTTCAATCTGAGCCATGATCAAACTCTTCAGTTCAAAAAGTTTTTTCGCTCAATATACTGACATTCATTAATGTATTAACTTCGGTCAGCACCTTAAGTCTTCATTTATTTTTTCTAAACGAATCTTTCCGGTGCCCACACAGATTGTCTGATAAATTGTTAAAGAGCAAAAAACAACGACGCACCGCTTGATTTGACTTCTTCACAACGGCGCGTCGTTGTGTGGGGCGTATTATAGGGCTTTTAGAATCCTTTGCAAGGGGTTTTTAGCAAAAAGTTCAAAATATTTTTCGTTCGTTTACAAATTAGTCAAAACCGTTAAAAATTCTGCAAAAATTGACCGCACTTTGTGCAATCTGCTCCCACAAATACTTTGCACTTCAAAAGTGCGGTCAAAATATCATGACTTTTGCGCCAACTTAGCCAGTAGTTTTTGGTGAATACCACCAAAACTACCATTTGACATCACGAGAATATGATCGCTTGGGTTTGCCTCTGCGACAATCATATCCACTAATTTATCTAAATCCGCCGTACAGCTTGCCGGTTGAATACAATTATTAGCAATATCCACTACTTCCCATGGGATATTGTCCGGTTGTAGCAGATAAACATGATCCGCTCGGACTAATGCCGGTGCGATTTCATCTTTATGATGCCCCATTTTCATTGTATTCGAACGTGGTTCCAATACGGCTAAAATGCGAACTCCGCCACCGATCTTATCACGAAGAGCCGTTAATGTTGCCTGAATTTCGGTAGGATGGTGGGCAAAGTCGTCATAAACAGTAATACCCTTCACTTCGCCTTTTACTTCTAAGCGACGTTTAGCATTAACGAAAGTTGTCAGTGCTTTAGCGGAATCTTCAATAGCAATACCGGCATGATGTGCTGCCGCAATCGCCATCAATGCGTTGTGCATATTATGTTGTCCAACAATATTCCATGTTACCTCAGTAATTTTTTCTCCGTGATGGAAAACGGCAAATTGTGAGCAATCATTAGTAATACGTTCCGCATACCATTCCTGCTCTTTACCGATAAATTGTTGGGCCGACCAGCATCCCATCGCCAAGGTTTCTTTTGCGCTGCTTTCCGCTGCGGTAGAAAGTACAAGCCCGCTTTGCGGCATGGTGCGTATCATATGATGAAATTGTCGTTGAATAGCTTTGAGATCATCAAAAATATCCGCGTGATCAAAACCGATATTATTAATAATTAAGGTCTTCGGGTTGTAATGCACGAACTTAGAGCGTTTATCAAAAAATGCAGTGTCGTACTCATCCGCTTCAATAACAAAATACTGACTGTCGCCTAAACGTGAGGAAACGCCAAAATTTCCCGAAATACCACCAATCAGAAAACCGGGCTTCAATCCGTTTTGATCCAAAATCCAACTCAGCATACCCGTTGTAGTGGTCTTTCCGTGGGTGCCCGACACGGCGAATACCCAACGGTTACGCAATAAATTATCATGCAGCCATTGAGGGCCCGAAGTGAACGGCAGTTGATTTTCCAGCATATATTCAATGCACGGATTACCGCGTTTCATTGCGTTTCCGACCAAAATCATATCCGGAACGGGTTGTAGCTGTTCTACGTCAAAATTCGGAATAATTTCAATACCGTGTTGCTCTAAAAAGGTGGACATGGGCGGGTAAACATTAATATCCGATCCTGTTACATGATACCCCAATTGTTTGGCTATGATGGCAACGCCGCCCATAAACGTTCCGCACACGCCTAAAATATGAATATGTTTTTGTGTCATTCGTTAACTCTTTTATTTTTAATAATTACAGTACAAAAAATGTGATCTGCATCTCATTGTTAAAGCTTTATTATTTACAATAATCTTGTATGGCTTATCATAATTCAACTCATTGACGGCGTCCACCGTAAAAACTGCGGTCAAAAAATGAATTATTTTTTAGAATTAATGCCCTTAATAATTAAGGGAGGAACATCCCCGTTTATCTTTTTATCTTTGTCCCTTTATTTTTTTATTGTTTATAAGGAATACAAAATGAAAACACTTGATGAATTTATCGTTGAAAAACAGGCCGAATATCCGAATGCTAAAGGGGCGTTAACCGGGATTTTGTCATCCATCCGCCTAGTTGCAAAAATTATCCACCGCGATATCAACCGCGCCGGTTTATCTAATGATATTTTAGGCTATGCCGGGAACCAAAACGTACAGGGCGAAAATCAAATGAAGTTGGATGTTTTTGCCAACGATACCTTTAAACGCGCATTAATGGCTCGCGAAGAAGTCGCCGGTTTCGCTTCGGAAGAAGAAGACGATTTTGTCGCCTTTGATACGGAACGAGGACGAAATGCACGTTATATTATTTTAACCGATCCGCTGGACGGTTCATCCAATATCGACGTCAACGTAGCGGTGGGAACTATTTTCTCTATTTATCGCCGTATTAGTCCTGTAGGTACGCCCGTCACCTTGGAAGATTTTATGCAGCCCGGACACAAACAGGTTGCGGCGGGTTATGTAGTTTACGGTTCGTCTACTATGTTGGTTTATACCACCGGTAACGGTGTAAACGGATTCACTTATGACCCGTCCTTAGGCGTATTCTGTATGTCTCATGAAAATCTACAAATTCCGTCGACCGGCAGAATTTATTCTATTAACGAAGGACAATATCTGAAATTCCCGATGGGCGTAAAAAAATACATCAAATACTGCCAAGAAGAAGACAAAGCGACGAATCGTCCTTATACATCCCGTTATATCGGTTCGTTAGTATCCGATTTCCATCGCAACATGTTAAAAGGCGGTATTTACATTTATCCGAATGCCACTAACTATCCTAACGGTAAATTGCGCTTACTGTATGAGGGTAATCCGATGGCATTCTTAGCAGAACAAGCCGGCGGATTAGCCAATGACGGTTACAATCGCATTTTAGATATTGAACCGCTCGAACTTCATCAACGTGTACCGTTTTTTGTCGGTTCGAAAGAAATGGTGAAAAAGGCTAATGAATTTATGCGCGATTATCCCGAGTAAACCGTTACGCATAATTTAACATCATACGAAAGTTCGGCGGATTTCATTGACGTTCCAATAGGGATTTCTTATGATAACCGCCGATTTATTATTCAATTCTGAAAGGGACATTATGAAAAAGACACCTCTTGCCATTCTTTGTAGCGTATTGGTTGCCTCTTCGTTTCTGACCGCTTGCGAAAAACTGGCAACGGCTAAACCTTATTCTCAACAGCCGGCACAACAGGCACCAAGCCAGCAGCAAGGTAATGTACTTCCTTTAACGGCGCCGGAAACACCTATCGAAGACGATCTGCCGGCACAGGATCCGTTACTGACGGCATTCAACCAGTCCGTAAAAATTGTAGCGACAGCGCGCACTATCGCACGGGATAAAAGTAAAGGAACCGGGTCTTTAGTCACTTACCAAATTAATAATACCAGTGCCAAGCCGATTCAAAGCGTAAAATGGACTACCGCATTTACCTCCGGTAATACGATTCTTTTTGATGAAAATATCGTGGCGGATTTCAGTAAAGAACCGCTTTCTGCTCAGCAAGATAAAAGCATTCAGGTTATGGATTATTTCAAATCCATGTCAAAAGAAGCGCAAACTGCATTAAGAGATCCGAAAAAACAAATTAACGTGATTATTGTTGCGCGCGAAATCAGTTTCAGTGATGGTTCGAAAATCATCGTTTCCGTTACGGAAGATGATACGCCGGCCAAACAATAATGGCCTGTCAAAGGTACAAGTACAAAAAAGCGCCGCTCTCGGCGCATTTTTTATAATCATTCCTATTTTTAAAGCGCAAAAAAGATCGTCCAAATCGGTAAACTCGCCGCAATGAACAACAGAATCATCAGTGCATTATACCCAAATTGAATTTTACGTAACACGTGCAACGCAATAATGCCCATCATCACTAAATGCAGCAGAAAATAAAACAAGACGGGATAAACATTTGAGGCATAATCCAATATCGTTAACGTAAAAATAACATTTAACGCCAATAAGATTGCCATGATAAAAGGCAGTAATGAAATAAATCCTTGCAAACGGTTACTTGATACCACCAGCAAAATATTTACTAAAATCACACCGACCAATGCCTGCGTAACAGGATTATACCGCAGCCAATCAGGAGAATCCAAAGCCAGCAAGTAACCGATATAGCTGATAATTCCCAACCCGGACACCCAAATACCGATTATTAAAAACTGACGAAATTGAATAATTAACGACACCATAAAACCCAAGGCGGCAATGCCTACAGGCAATAAATTTTCACCCGGTAACATCCAGCAACTTAATGCCAGCCACACCAGCCAAAATGCCCCCAGATACTGATTTGCCCTAATTAAACGAGAACGTTGTCCGTTACAGATTTGTCCCTTGATAAATACAATCAGCGCTAAAATTTCCGCCACAAAAATTCCGCTTCCGAACTGAGAAACGGCATAGATTTGTTTGCTGACCATAAATCCGTAATAATCCAGCAAAAAGAATAGAATGACCGGAAATGCCGACCAAAGTGCGGTCAAAAACGGTGACGTTTTTTCCTCAGACATAAATAAAAATTCCTTTGTGTTTATCAGGGGGGCTATTATGCAGAAATTAAAAAATAGCGTCAAATTCAACCGCACTTTAAAAGTGTGGCTGCCGACCTCATTATAGCATTAGACTTCCCCGTTAAATTTGTTTAGACTGTTACAAACTTTTTACATTATCTTATTGATACATTCTACGGAGAAATACATGGCACAGGATCAAGATCCTTGGGCGGCTCCAGGCAAAGGAAGCCGACCGTCCGACAACAAGCCCGCTAACGGTTCCAATGATGAGCCGAAGCAGCGCAATCAAGAACAATCCCCTCCCGATTTAGAAGAAGCATTTGCCAATTTACTGAAAAAATTAGGAGGCGGTAAAAAAGGTTCCGCACCACAACAAACCGGTCCGAGAAATTACGGTAAACTGCTGCCGATTGCGGTAGCCGTAGGGTTGACTGTCTGGGGATTAAGCGGTCTGTATACCGTGAAAGAAGCGGAACGCGGTGTGGTCACCCGCTTCGGTCAGTTACATTCCATTGTACAACCCGGCCTAAACTGGAAACCGACGTTTATTGATAAGGTCATTCCGGTTAACGTTGAACGCGTGCGCGAATTAAAAACCCAGGGTTCCATGCTGACTCAGGATGAAAACATGGTGAAAGTGGAACTCACCGTACAATATCGCGTTGTAGATCCGGCCAAATACAAATTCAGCGTCACCGATGCCGATAACAGCCTGGGACAGGCCACCGATAGCGCATTGCGTTATGTGGTCGGCCATATGACCATGGATGATATTCTGACTACGGGACGCGCCGTCGTTCGCGAAGATACCTGGAAAGCTTTAAATGCCATCATCAAGCCGTACGACATGGGCTTGGAAGTGATTGACGTCAACTTCCAGTCCGCCCGTCCGCCGGAAGAAGTTAAAGACGCTTTCGACGATGCAATCAAAGCACAGGAAGACGAACAACGTTATATCCGCGAAGCGGAAGCCTACGCCCGCGAGCGAGAACCGATTGCACGCGGTAACGCACAGAAAATTATTGAAGAAGCTACCGCATATAAAGATCAAATCGTATTGGACGCACAAGGCGAAGTGGAACGTTTCCAACGTTTATTACCCGAATTTAAAGCTTCCCCTGCCGTTACTAAAGAACGTTTATATATTCAAACCATGGAAAATCTGATGGCAAAAACGCCTAAAGTTATGATGGACGGCGGCAACAATTTGGCCGTTTTACCGATGGATCAGCTGTTACGCGGCAGACAGGCTACTCAATCTGCCCTACCACTAAATGAACAGCAACCCAACCAGCCGGCAAACCAAAGTGCGGTCAATTCTCAACCGATTTTAAAACAACCGGTAGAACAAATACAACGCGAACGTCATGGGAGATTTAACTAATGCGCAGATTTTTAACGCCAATTGCTATCCTATTGGCACTCGTGATTTATTCCAGCCTTATCGTGGTACAGGAGGGCAGTCGCGGCATCATGCTGCGTTTCGGCAAAGTTCAGCGCGATGCGGACAACAAGGTTGTAGTTTACGAACCCGGCTTACACTTCAAACTACCGTTTATCGACAGCTTGAAACTACTTGATGCACGAATTAAAACCCTGGACGGTCAACCAGATCGTTTCGTAACCGTGGAAAAAAAGGATTTGCTGGTAGATTCCTATGTTAAATGGCGAATCAGCGATTTCGGCAGATTTTATACCGCAACCGGCGGCGGCGATTATACGCAGGCCTCCAATCTGCTAAAACGTAAAGTCAACGATCGTCTGCGCTCGGAAACCGGTTCGCGCACCATTAAAGACATCGTATCCGGTACTCGCGGCGAATTAATGGAAGGCGCGAAAAAAGCGTTAAATTCCGGCCCGGACAGCACCGCCGAACTGGGTATTGAAGTGATTGATGTACGCATCAAACAAATCAATATGCCGGATGAAGTCTCTTCTTCTATTTATCAGCGTATGCGTGCGGAACGTGATGCCGTCGCCCGCGAACACCGTTCGCAAGGTAAAGAAAAAGCGGCGTTTATTCAGGCGGACGTGGATCGCAAAGTCACGCTTATTACGGCAAATGCCAATAAAAAAGCACAGGCGTTACGCGGTGAAGGCGATGCCGCTGCGGCAAAACTTTACGCCAATGCTTTCGGTACGGAACCCGAATTCTACAGTTTTGTGCGCAGTCTGAAGGCTTACGAAAACAGCTTCGCCGGTTCGGATAATATGATGATCCTGAAACCGGACAGCGAATTTTTCCGCTTTATGCAGGCACCGAAAAAATAATCTTACAGCCCAATCACCCGATTGGGCTTTTCATTGGACATATCTATGAATCAATTTGAACTTGAACAACTACTCAATCAAAAACTTAATAGTTCGGTAATCGACGATTATGCTCCCAACGGATTACAGGTAGAAGGCAAGGCGGAAATCCGAAAAATTGTGACCGGGGTCACGGCAAGCCAAGCCTTAATCAACGCTGCGGTAGCACATAATGCAGATGCCGTATTGGTACATCACGGTTATTTCTGGAAAAACGAAAATCCCTGTATTCGAGGCATGAAAGGCAAACGAATTAAAACCCTGTTGGTCAACGATATTAATCTGTACGGCTATCACCTGCCTCTAGACATTCATCCTGAATTAGGCAATAACGCCCGCTTATCCTGTTTGCTCGGTATCAAAAATCTGCAACCGTTAGAATCAGCTACCGTCAGTATTCCGATGTGGGGTGAATTAAGCGAACCGGTTTCAATAAAACAATTCACTCAACGTATTACGGAGGTATTGGGACGCTCGCCTGTTGTTTGTAATTCGGAAGAACTCACGCAAAATCCACCGCACTTAATCCGTAAAATCGGCATTTGTACCGGCGGAGGACAAGGCTACATTGATTTGGCGGCGGCGCAAGGCTGTGATGCATTCGTCAGCGGCGAAATTTCCGAACAAACCGCCCACAGCGCCCGAGAGCAGGGCATTCATTATTTCGCCTGCGGTCATCACGCCACCGAACGTTACGGTATTCAGGCATTGGGCGAATGGTTGGCACGGCAATATTTCTTTGAGGTGGAATTTATCGATATTGAAAATCCGGCTTAGAATTCGACCGCACTTTTGTTTATCAAAACCGAAATAAAGTGCGGTCGTTTTTTCGCTGTTTTGTCTCCATGCACTAGTTATCCGCTTTGTAATCACCGGAATTTTCCTTTATACTAAGCGGAATTTTAACAAGCCGTTTAATCAACAAATAGGATTTAATTATGGGTTTCTTAACAGGTAAACGTATTTTGGTGACAGGTCTTGCCAGTAATCGCTCAATTGCATACGGCATCGCAAAAGCCTTGAAAGCACAGGGGGCGGAATTGGCTTTCACCTACTTAAACGAAAAATTACAACCGCGTGTAGAAGAATTCGCGAAAGAATTCGGTGCCGATATCGTGCTGCCGTTAGACGTAGCAACCGATGAAAGCATTAAAAACTGTTTTACCGAATTAAACAAAAAATGGGATAAATTCGACGGTTTCGTACACGCTATCGCATTCGCGCCCGGCGATCAATTAGACGGCGACTACGTAAACGCCGCTACGCGAGAAGGTTACCGCATCGCCCACGACATCAGCGCATACAGCTTCGTAGCCATGGCACAGGCGGCGCGTCCGTTTTTAAATGAAAATGCCTCTTTAGTCACATTAACTTACTTAGGGGCTGAACGTGCAATTCCTAACTATAACGTTATGTGCTTGGCAAAAGCTTCATTAGAAGCGGCAACCCGAGTGATGGCTGCGGATTTGGGTAAAGACGGCATTCGCGTCAACGCTATTTCCGCCGGTCCGATCCGCACGCTCGCGGCTTCCGGCATTAAGAACTTCAAGAAAATGCTTTCCGCATTTGAGAAAACCGCCGCATTACGCCGCACCGTCACCATTGACGACGTAGGTAATTCCGCCGCATTTTTATGCTCGGATCTAGCGTCCGGCGTAACCGGCGAAGTATTACATGTAGACGCCGGTTTCAGCATTACGGCAATGGGCGAATTAGGCGAAGAATAATTCGTTCCACTTTAAACCCGCAGGGACAGGTTTTATGCCTGTCCTTTAATATTTATAATCTTTAAACGAAAAATAATTCCTGTCTTTACAAAATATGTTTCAGAATAATCCTTTATTATCTCAATTAAAACAACAACTGCACGACAGCAAACCACATGTCGAAGGCGTAGTGAAAGGTACGGATAAAGCCTACGGTTTCTTGGAAACCGATAAGGAAACCTTTTTTATTGCGCCGCCGGCCATGAAAAAAGTGATGCACGGCGATAAAATCAAAGCGACAATCGAAACCATCGGTGATAAAAAACAGGCCGACCCGGAAGAATTAATCGAACCGATGTTAACCCGTTTTATTGCCAAAGTGCGGTTCAATAAAGACAAGAAATTGCAAGTTTTGGCGGATCACCCGAACATCAATCAACCGATCGGCGCGGCACAAACCAAAGCGGTAAAAGAAGAATTGCATGAAGGCGATTGGGTGGTCGCCACCTTAAAAACCCACCCGCTACGGGACGATCGTTTTTTCTATGCGCAAATTGTAGAATTTATCTGCCGGGCCGAGGACGAATTTGCGCCTTGGTGGGTCACTCTGGCACGTCACCAGCAATCCCGTTATCCCGTACAGGGGCAAGACAGCTATAAAATGCTCGACCCCCAAACTCGTAAAGATTTGACCGCCCTTCATTTCGTCACCATCGACAGCGAAAGCACACAGGATATGGATGACGCGCTTTATATCGAACCACTCGAACAAAACGGTGAACAAACGGGATGGAAACTGACCGTAGCAATTGCGGATCCTACCGCATATATTGCCGCTGATTCGCAAATTGAAAAAGATGCCCGTCAGCGCTGCTTCACCAATTATTTGCCCGGTTTTAACATTCCGATGCTGCCTCGCGAGCTTTCCGACGAACTCTGTTCGCTAATGGAAAATGAAACCCGTGCCGCGCTCGTGTGTCGTTTACAAACGGATTTGCAAGGCGAATTACAAGGTAAACCTGAATTTCTGCTTGCCGATGTACAATCTAAGGCAAAATTAGCTTACAACCGCGTTTCCGATTATTTAGAACAAGCGGAAGGCGCCTGGCAACCTGAAAACGAAACAACGAAACAACAAATTCATTGGTTGCACCGGTTTGCGTTAACCCGTATTAACTGGCGCAAAACCCACGGTTTGTTATTTAAAGAAAAACCGGATTACAGTTTCGTTTTGGCGGATAACGGTCACGTGCAGGAAATTAAAGCGGAATACCGTCGTATTGCCAATCAAATCGTGGAAGAGTCCATGATTGTCGCCAATATTTGCTGCGCACATTACCTGGCAGATAATGCCAAGACCGGGATTTTCAACACCCATGCCGGATTCGATAAAAAATTCCTGCCGAATGCTCACCATTTTTTAATGACGAATTTAAGTAATGCACAAAACCAGGATGAGTTGACGGTTCGTTATTCCGTAGAAAACTTAGCCACGCTGGAAGGTTATTGCCGGATGCGCCACGATATTGAACCCATTGATGGTGATTATTTAGAATTCCGCTTACGCCGCTTCCTCACCTTTGCGGAATTTAAATCGGAACTCGCGCCGCACTTCGGCTTGGGTTTAACGGGTTATGCCACATGGACGTCGCCAATCCGCAAATATTCCGATATGGTGAATCACCGTTTGATTAAAGCCTGTATTGCCGAGCAAGCATGCTTGAAGCCAAGCGATGACATTCTCACTCGCCTGCAGGAGGCGCGCAAACAAAACCGCATGGTGGAACGTGACATTGCCGATTGGCTGTATTGTCGCTATTTGGCGGACAAAGTGGAAAACAAGCCTGAATTCCAAGCGGAAGTTCAAGACTGCATGCGCGGCGGATTACGGGTTCAATTGCTGGAAAACGGCGCCAGCGTTTTTGTACCGGCATCCACCATTCATCCGAATAAAGAAGAAATTCAGGTGAATAGCGATGAGCTGGCGTTTTATATCAACGGCGAACGACGTTACAAAATCGGCGACATCGTGAATATTCAGTTAACAGAAGTCAAAGAAGAAACCCGTAGTTTAATCGGTAATTTAGTGTTATAAAAAATTCCCTTTCGTCGGAAAGGGAATTTCACTGGATGAACGCCGGGAGTTCAGCTGAAAAGTGCGGTCAAAAATTACTGAGTTTTTGAGCTTTGTTTTTCGAAGCCGCTTGCCGAAAGAATTCGAAAAAACGCTATTTTTTCCGACCGCACTTTTACCGTTAATACATTCCCTCGCGCTCCTCACGGGTGCTGATGAAAATATTTTTCACCTGCGTATAGGCCGCCAGCATCATTTTATGGGTTTCACGCCCGATACCGGAAGTCTTATAACCGCCGAACGGCGCGCCCGCCGGCAATCGGTTGTAACAGTTCACCCATACACGACCGGTTTCTAACGCCCGCGCCACACGTAACGCCCGATTAATATTATGCGTCCATACGGCACCGCCTAAACCGTATTCGCTATCATTCGCCATGTGAATCACATCCGCTTCGTCTTTGAACTTAATTACCACGGCGACCGGGCCGAAAATTTCTTCCTGCGCCACCCGTTTAGTGTTATCCGGCGCCAGAATTAAGGTGGGTTGGAAAAACTCACCTTTCGCCAACACCGGATCCGTCGCTTTTTCGCCGCCGATAATAATTTCGCAACCTTCTTCTTTGGCGATATCCACATATTTACTGATTACCTTAATTTGGTTGGAATTGACCTGAGCCCCCATTTGGGTATCGTCTTCCCAAGGCAAGCCGACTTTGACTTTTTTGAATTCCTCTTTCAACGCCGCAATAAATTTATCGTAAATATTTTCTTGTACGAAAATTCGCGAACCGGCACAGCAAACCTGACCTTGGTTAAACAAAATACCTTTTTGCGCGCCTTCCAATGCTTTATCAAACGGCATATCATCAAAGAAAATATTGGCCGATTTACCGCCCAATTCCAGCGTAGACGGAATCAACATTTCTGCCGCCGCCACCCCGATTTTACGACCGATTTCGGTTGAACCGGTGAACGCCAGTTTATTAAAGCCGGTGTGGTGTAGCATATATTCGCCGGATTTAGAGCCTTTGCCGGTAATCACATTAAACACGCCTTTCGGTAATAAGTGATTAATTTTCTGCGCCAAAGAAAGCAGGCTCAAAGACGTAGAAGAAGACGGGTGAATCACCACCGTACAACCTGCCGCCAATGCCGGCGCAATTTTCCATGCCGCCATCAGGAATGGGAAATTCCAAGGAATAATTTGTCCGACCACGCCAATCGGTTCGCGCAGAATCAGAGACAAATCTTCGTCGTCCAACTGATTGGCGCTGCCTTCCTCGGAACGAATCACCGCCGCAAAATAACGGAAATGATCCGCTGCCAACGGAATATCCGCCGCCCGTGTTTCACGAATCGGTTTGCCGTTATCCAGGGTTTCCTGCAAGGCGAATAATTCCGTATTGTCATCAATCACATCGGCGATTTTATTCAAAATTGCCGCCCGCTCCGCCGCACTGGTATGGCGCCAGGATTTAAAAGCCTCCTGCGCGGCAGTTACCGCCGCATCGACATCGGCATCCGTTGCGTCAATAAAAGTCGCCAGTTCCGTCCCGTTTGCAGGGTTATGCGCCGTTAAAGTTTTACCTTCGGAACCATCGGTCCACTCACCGTTAATCAATAAACCGTAATGTTTATCAAATACATTAAGATCTTTCGTCATATTCGCTCTCCTTTTACTAACGTTGCGGTTAAAAACTGTTACGTTTACCTTGCTCTTAACACCGGTCGGTGTCCATCGTTTGATTGGAGCTTAGCTATTTGAACATAAAATCATTTATAAAAATGAGAGCCAGATCACAATTCCATTAATTTATTTACATTTTTTTAACAAAAGTGCAGTTAAAAACATCTTGATTTTCAACCGCACTTTTTGATTTTTAAACCGTTTTTAACTGAGCAGCCGTTGTACCAGCGCAGTATAAATACTCACACCGTTCAGCAATTGGTCTTCATCGAAATCAAACTCCGCCTCATGGTGGCCGGCCGTACGGTTCGCACCCAGCACAAAATAGATCGCTTTGCCGCCTCGTTCCTGCACCCGTCTGCCTAAAACCGTTGCATCTTCACTGGCGTTAAAGGCGTAATTTGCGTCGGCATTATGTACTTTAGGGTGGGCAAGAACGATTTCTTCCACCAGCCGTACCAATTCGGTATCGTTAATCATATCCACCGCTTCGCCCATGATTTCCGTTTCATACTCCACATCAAAACCGACGGCGATACCGTTGGCAATCTGCATAACCTGATCAGCCATATATTGATTGACGGCTTTGTTTTCGCCACGTACTTCAAGCTGAATTTCGGCTTTGGTCGGAATAACGTTTCGCCCTTCCCCCGCGTTCAGCACACCTACATTAATCCGTGTCATTCCTTCGCCGTGGCGGCTGATTCCGTGTAGCTGGGTAACGGCGTGCGCGGCGGCAAGCAGAGCATTACGTCCTAAATGGGGAGCGGCTCCCGCATGTGCCGGTTTGCCTTGATAACGGATATCGATCTTAGTAGTGGAAAGGAAATTTTTCGGATTGGAAATCACCGTACCGCTGTCCGCGCAAAAACCGATATGCGAAGCGGCGAAATAGTCGGCATCGTCAATTACCCCGCTTGCAGCAATTGCCGCTGCGCCGCGCACGCCTTCTTCCGCAGGCTGAAACACGATTTTCACTTTACCGCTGAGCTTATCCTTATTTTGCGACAGCCACAGTGCCGTACCTAAACCGATAGTGATATGTCCGTCGTGCCCGCAGGCATGCATAAAACCGTCGTTAAGGGAAGCAAAGCCTTCTTTATTCGGAATATGCTCCGCTGCTTTGGTTTCGGCTACGTTTACACAATCAATATCGAAACGCAACGCCACGGTTTTCCCCGGTTTTCCCGAATCCAATATCGCCACACAGCCGGTGTAACCGCCCATTTTATCCAGCCATTTTTGGTTGGCACCGTATGCGACGGCATTTGCCAGCCCCTTTTCCACAACGGCTTGTTGACGACCGCGTACAAAATCACGATTAATAATTTGATTGCCGAACAGAATCTCAAATCCCATTTGTTCTAAATAATCGGCAATGCGCGAAGTCGTCCAAAACTCCGTCCAGCCAGTTTCCGGAAAGCGGTGAAATTCTCTACGCCATTGTACGAGTTGTTGTTGAGTTAATTCCATAATATGCTCCTTCTGATGATATTTGCTGTCCTTACCATATGTAGTATTCGGACAAGCGTATATTTACCGTAAGACGGAAATGGTATCCGGACGCCTCCTTAATTTGTTTAAGGCGCTATTTTTCGTATCGGTTTTACCCGAAACATCAGTTTGTTTTCAAATTGAGGACCACCCTAAAAGTGCGGTCATTTTTTCACTTGTTTTTACAGCATAAACAGAGCAAGAAATAAGATTGCCAAAACCATTCCCGGTGCGGTGCGTTTGATCATTTCCACCGGGCTGACCATTGCCAGCCCCGCGCAGACGATAGTTACACCGGCAATCGGCGAGGCGGTGCGTCCGATTGCACCCGACACTGCCGCCGCCATGCCGAGATTGACATGGGTATAGCCGAGTTCGACCGCATGCGGTGTAACGGCGGAATTAAAGGCGATTGCCGCCGCATCGCCGGAACCGGTGATTACCCCCATCAGGAACGGTCCGATAGTCGCCCCCCAACGTACGAATTCGTTGGAATGTTTGAGGAATTCAATGGCGGAATCAATCGCACCGGTGGATTTTAAGCCCGCCACAAATACGCCCGCCGCAATAATGATACCCAGTACGTTTGCATAAGAATTCCCCATTCCGTTAAAGAATTCTTCGGTGATTTTCACCGGAGAAATACGGGTGACCAAAATGCCGTAAATCGCACCGATTAACATTGCCTGCGGTACGCCCATTTTGGTCCAGCTTAACCAAGACACCTGTTGCAATGACGTACCGCCGATAACCAAAATCACCAACGGAACCAAAGGTGCCAAAGCAAACAGAACATTGACTTTAACGAATTTTTCTTCCGCTTCTTTCTGTTCGCTTAAATAGGCTTGACGGTGTTCATCGCCGTAATCTTTAAAAAACAGCGCTAACAATGTCAGCATAACCGCACCGATGGCACCCGCAACCATAGTATAAGGAGCATGGCTCAGGTTAACCTCGGTAACCGTTAGTTTCGACATTTCACTGATCATCGCCGAGTGGGAAGAACCGGGGCTCATCATGGAACCGAAGGTTCCCGCCAGAATAGCCGCCCCGGCGGTCGCCGGACGGACACCGGCGCTTTTCAATACCGGAATCAACGTCGCTCCCACAGCCGCCGAACATCCGGCGGCAGAAGGAATTGCGATATTAATAAAGAAAGTGATCACTGTCGCCACCGGGATCAAAAAGAATTTTAATCCTCCCAGCGGTTTGGTTAATAAATGTACTAAATGAGTATCGCATTGGGTATATTTCATTACATAGGCAAAACCCATGCTGGAACAAATCGCCATAATCAGTCCGCCGGAAGTCATACTTTTAGCGAATGCGTCCAATGCGCCCATCGGATTAAGCGTGAGGATCGACATCAACAAACCGACTCCGATCAGTACGGTTCGGGTTTCATGTTTTTTAATCAGCAAATAAACGGTTATAATAATGCCGGCGACGGCAATAATAGGTTTTAATTCGTCCATAATAATTTTCCTTAGTATTTGAATGTCGAATTGACGGCCAATTCGGTGAGTTGCATATTCTGACTGAAACGTAACACCGCCGCCACGCCCAAAACCGTGGCCTGTCCGCCTTCGATACGCAACGCCGTACCTTCGGGCAAGGCATACACAAGTGCGGTCGGATTCACGATTAAAAATTCCGCCAAACGTTCTTCGCGGCTTTCACCGTTGTGCCCTTGCATTTTGCCGGAAATAAAATGCGGATTAATTTGATACGGAAACAAATCCAACGCAATAAAAGAAGGCGGATAAGCAATCGGCATATCATTAGTGGTCATAATCGAACTGCCCGCCACGTTGGCGCCGGCACTCCAGCCGAAATAAGGCGTGCCGCCGTTAACTTTAGTACGGATTGCCTCCAACAAATGATGTTCATACATCTGTCGCAATAAACAAAACGTATTTCCGCCGCCGACGGCAATTACATCCGCCCGTTCGATAATTTCCGCATGCCGCGCAGCGCGATGAACGGAAATAATTTCTATATTTAACGGCGCTAAAGCCGCTTGCACGTCTTTTTCGTATTCATCGTAAGAACGACGCACACCGGCATAAGGAACGAAAGCGATTGTTTTCCCCCGATAAGCCGATAAGAACTGTTGTAACCAGGGAATACAATGAATTAAATAACCGCTGTCCTTGTATTTTGAACCGCTGATGAGTAACATATTTTTCATTATGATTTTCTCCTTTTTAAACATTAATATTATGCAACCGAATGTCTGAAAGAGGAAAATAAAGATCAGAGTTCTGTGGTCTAGGTCACAAAATAAATGAAAAAAGGAGGAATTATGTCCGTTAATATGCGACGAATTCAAACTATTATCGAAAAACTGGCGTCAATTTCCTCCGTACCGGGCGAGTTAACTCGCTTAGCGTTCAGTACGGAAGATGAAGCGGCGCATAATTACCTGATTGAACTGTGCAAACCCTATGATCTCACCATACGCCGCGATCAAATCGGCAATTTATTTATCCGTAAATCAGGAATTGAAGACCGTCTGCCCGTAGTGGCGTTCGGTTCTCATATTGATACTGTCGTCAATGCGGGAAAATTCGACGGACCTTTGGGAGCTGTCGGCGGATTGGAAATTCTGTTTCAATTATGCGAACAGGGCGTACAAACCCGATATCCGTTAGAACTGATCATTTTCACCTGCGAAGAATCCAGCCGTTTTAATTATGCCACCCTTGGCAGCAAGCTCATGTGCGGAATCGCCGACCGGGAAAGTTTAAGCAGGCTGAGAGATAAACAAGGAAACGGCTTAAAAGAAGCCTTGGCGACTATCGGGTTGAATTTTGCCGAGATTGAGCAGGTCAAACGCAATGCGGAAGAATTTAAATGCTTTTTTGAATTACACATCGAACAGGGGCCGCGCCTGGAAAACGAACGAAAAACCATCGGCGTAGTAACGGGTATTGCCGCACCGATCCGCTGCATGGTAAAAATTCAAGGACAGGCGGATCATTCCGGTGCGACTGCAATGCACTATCGCCGCGACGCACTGTTAGGCGGTGCGGAATTAGCGTTGGCCATTGAACGGGCGGCAATCGACGCCGGACATTCCACCGTAGCGACGGTCGGTAATCTCAGTGCCAAACCGGGCGTGATGAATGTTGTGCCGGGCTATTGCGAACTGTTGGTGGATATTCGCGGTATTCATAGCGAAGCCAGAGAATCGGTTTTCACCGTATTACAACAACAAATCGAACAAGTCGCCGCCAAACGGGGATTATCTATCGAATTACGGCTGATTTCCAAAGATCAACCGGTTTTATTGCCCGACCAAATGGTGCAACAAATCAGCCGGGCGGCACAGGATTTAGGCTATACTTATGAAATTATGCCGAGCGGCGCCGGACACGATGCTATGCATATGGCAACCTTTTGCCCGACCGGTATGATATTCGTTCCGTCAAAAGACGGTATCAGTCATAACCCGCTGGAATTTACCTCATGGGAGCAAGTTGAAGCCGGCATTAAAGTCTTGCGGCAGGTAGTATTGGAACAGGCGGAAAAGGTTTAGCGCAAAATGAAAAAGTGCGGTAAAAACGCTTATTTTTTCGACCGCACTTTTGATGAAAATTTATTCGAAATTACAGATTCTCAATGCTTACATATTGTGCATTGAGTTTTTCCAGACCTTTTTGGTAATCCTGCATTTTCTCACGTTCTTTGGCAATCACCGCTTCCGGTGCTTTTGCCACAAAAGCCTCGTTGCTGAGTTTACCTTCGATACGTTTGATTTCACCGCGCATTTTCTCAATTTCTTTATTGAGACGTGCCAGTTCCGCTTCTTTGTTAATGAAGCCTGCCATCGGTATCAGTAATTCCGTATTTCCGACTAATTTCGTCACTGATAAGGGTACGTCTTCGCCTTGCTCTAACACGGATATATTGTCCAGTTTCGCCATAGCCTGCAATAAAGTGCGGTTGTTTTTCAACATGTTTTGCTCGGCGGTTTCCAAATTGCAGAAAATTAAATCCAGTCCTTTACTTGGCGCAATATTAGCTTCTGCGCGGATATTACGCACCGCAGTAATCATATCTTTCAACCAATCAATTTCGGCTACCGCGTCATCGTTCGTTAAAGATTCGTCGAAAGCAGGGAACGGTTGAGTCATAATGGTGTCACCCTTCACGCCGGCGAAATCTTTCACTTTTTGCCAGATTTCTTCCGTGATAAACGGAATCACCGGATGAGCTAACCGCAACAATTTTTCCAGTACGTTCACTAATGTAAAACTTGCCGCACGTTTTTGCGCTGCCGTTCCGTTGGCAAACACAGGTTTGGTTAACTCCAAATACCAGTCGCAGAATTGGTTCCAAGTGAACTCGTAAAGTTCTGCCGCTGCCAAATCAAAACGGTATTGATCTAACGCCGAACGGAAGTTTTTCACCGCCTTGTTCAATTCCGCTTGAATCCATTTGTCGGCAATACTGAAATCACGCTCTCCAGTACTGAGATCTAATTTTTCGTTGGTCAGCGCAAAACGGCTGGCATTCCACAATTTATTACAGAAATTGCGATAACCTTCTAAACGTTTCATGTCCCAGTTAATGTCGCGACCAGTCGAAGCCAATGCGGAAAGCGTGAAACGCAGTGCGTCGGTGCCGTGCGCCTGAATACCTTGCGGGAATTCTTTGCGCGTGGCTTTGGCGATTTTTTCCGCCAATTGCGGTTGCATCATATTACCTGTGCGTTTTACCAATAAGGATTCAAGATCGATACCGTCAATCATATCTAACGGATCGATAACATTACCTTTTGATTTCGACATTTTTTGACCCTGCTCGTCACGAATCAAACCGGTGACGTACACGGTTTTAAACGGTACCTGCGGTTTACCGTTTTCATCTTTAATGAAGTGCATGGTCATCATGATCATACGCGCCACCCAGAAGAAAATAATGTCAAAACCGGTGATCAACACATTCGTCGGATGAAACATCGCTAATTCTTTGGTTTGCTGCGGCCAACCGAGGGTTGAGAACGTCCATAACGCCGATGAAAACCAGGTATCAAGTACGTCTTCATCCTGACGCAACGCCACATCTGAATTTAAACCGTTTTTCGACCGCACTTCCTCTTCATTGCGACCTACATACACATTACCCTGCTCGTCATACCAAGCCGGAATACGGTGCCCCCACCAAAGTTGACGTGAAATACACCAATCCTGAATATCGCGCATCCAAGAGTAATAAAGATTTTCATATTGTTTCGGCACGAATTGAATTTCACCGTCTTCCACCGCTTTAATCGCTGTTTCCGCTAACGGTTTGACAGACACATACCATTGGTCGGTTAACATAGGCTCAATCGGCACGCCGCCGCGGTCACCGTAAGGCACTTTCAAATCGTGCGGTTGAATTTTTTCCAATAAGCCTAAAGCGTCGAAATCCGCCACCACTTTTTTACGGGCGGCGAAACGCTCTAAACCGCGATAATCTTCGGGAATAATCGCTTCGTAAGTATCGAGCGGTTTGCCATCTGTGCCGATAATTTCCGCTTCATCGCGAATGTCCGCGTTAAACGTCATTACGTTCACCATAGGTAAATTATGGCGTTTACCCACTTCATAGTCATTGAAATCGTGCGCCGGCGTGATTTTTACCACACCGGTACCGAATTCGCGCTCCACATATTCATCGGCGACAATCGGGATTTCACGGTTCGCCAACGGCAACACCACGGTTTTACCGATAAGCGATTGATAACGCTCGTCTTCCGGATGAACGGCAACGGCGGTATCGCCCAATACGGTTTCGGGACGGGTGGTCGCCACCACTAAATAATCCAAACCTTCCGACGTTTTCGCACCGTTGGCTAACGGATAGCGGAAATGCCACAGGCTACCTTTTGATTCTTTATTTTCTACTTCAAGATCGGAAATTGCGGTATGTAACTTAGGATCCCAGTTCACCAAGCGTTTACCGCGATAAATCAGACCTTCTTCATGCAAACGCACAAACACTTCTTTCACGGCGTCAGATAAGCCTTCGTCCATAGTGAAACGTTCGCGTTCCCAGTCGATAGAGTTACCTAAACGGCGCATTTGCTGGCTGATTGTGCCGCCCGAGTAGGCTTTCCAGTCCCAAATTTTTTCGATAAAAGCCTCGCGTCCATAATCATGACGGGTTTTATTTTCTTCCGCCGCAATTTTACGCTCCACCACCATTTGAGTGGCAATCCCCGCGTGGTCAGTCCCGGTCTGCCATAAAGTATTATCACCTTGCATACGATGGTAACGAATTAAGGTATCCATCAAGGTTTGCTGAAACGCATGCCCCATATGCAACGAACCGGTCACATTCGGCGGCGGAATGGCGATAGAATAACTCGGACGACTCGCATCATAAGAAGGTTTAAAATATCCTTGCTGTTCCCAGTGTCTATAAAGGGCTTGTTCTACGGCTGATGCGTCGAAACGATCCGCCATTTGTAGTTTTTTTGTCATTAGGTTTCTCTTTTTGTTACTTTAATCGTACTTTTAATATTCTGATTATACGAAAAATATATTTATCCGGTATTTTCGATTGGTTCGCGCACGGCAAACTGTACGTGATTACGATCATCCTACGCCTGAGTACGCCATGTAGCGACTTTTAAAATCTCCCCTAGCTCCTCTTTACTAAAAGAGGCTAGGGGAAATTTATCACAATATCATATCCAAATGCGGTATACCGTCTTCCAAATATTCACCGGAAATCGCTTTAAATCCGAACGATGTATAAAATTGCTGCAAATATGCTTGAGCCTGGACATAAATCGGTTTATTCGGAAAGCGATTTTTACCCAAAGCAATAGCATTTGCCATCAGCTCACGCCCTAAACCTGTTCCGCGAGCCGGTTTTGCCACAATCACCCGCCCGATTTTCACGCTATCCGCCGCATCAATTATGCGGCAATAAGCACGAATTTCGCCGTCAATTTCTCGCCAAAAATGCACCGCACTTTTGTCGAGTTCGTCCACCTCTTGATAAGGACAATTCTGCTCCACCACAAACACCGAAACGCGCAATCGGTAGATTTTCCACAGCTCAAGTGCGGTCAGATATTGAAGCGTTTTAGCTTGCCACATTTATGCCTTCTCCGTCCCCATCGTAAATCCAAGCTGACGGTAGATTTTATAACGTTCGCGGGCTTGCGCTTTTTGTTCTTCTTCCGCCGGCACAAAATCGATTACCCGGTTAAAACTTTGAGCGAAATCCGGCACATTATATTGCAAGGAAATCAACACATCGCGACGTTGTGCGTTGCGTTTACCCCGCCATGAAATTTCGATTGGCGTGGCAAAGTTAGTAATTTCGCCGGATAAATTATGCGGTACGAATTCATCCGCGTCGCGTTGCCATAAAGCTTCGTCCAAACGAAACGCCTGTTCTTCCGTTTCACAGGCTATCAATACGCGCTTACCCAACCTCCACGCCTGTGCGGCTAAATCGCAAGCCTGCGCTTCAACGGCGGAAAGTTCGCCTTTGGGCTGTGCGGTTTCGATTAGATAAAATTGGGCTTGTTTAGTCATTCGGCGATTTCATTCTGCAAAAAAATTAACCGCGCGATTTTAACGAAAAATCGCCGAAAAATAAAGGTTTTTACTTGTGCTTAAGCGGAATAATGACTAGACTACGAACATTTTGGGGTGGGCCGATGTGCCCGCCATTTTTATTGTCACCCTGCGGGCGGTTTCACCCGCGTTTACATCAGATTGATATGTTAGTTTCCGATTTCCATTTTGATTTACCCGACGAGCTGATCGCCCGTTACCCCAAACCCGAACGCACATCCAGCCGGTTGTTACAGCTTAACGGAGAAAACGGCGAAATTTTTCACCGCACTTTTTCCGATGTTTATGGGTTAATCAACGAAGGGGATTTACTGGTTTTCAATAACACCCGTGTCATTCCCGCCCGTATGTACGGGCGCAAAATTTCAGGCGGTAAGGTGGAAGTGTTGGCGGAACGGATTTTAACCGAAACCTCATTTCTGGCTCACGTGCGTTCTTCCAAAGCGCCCAAAGCCGGTGCAGAACTGATTTTAGGCGAAGACAAACTGGGTGAAGGCAACGGTGTTCGGATGAAAATGCTGGGGCGTCAAGGCGCCTTGTTCGAACTGGAAATTTCGGAAAAACCGACCGCACTTTTGGATGTATTGCAAAAAATCGGGCATATGCCGTTGCCGCCTTATATCGACCGTCCCGATGAAGAAGCGGATCAGGAACGTTATCAGACCGTGTATAACAAAGTTCCGGGTGCCGTGGCGGCACCGACCGCCGGTTTGCATTTTGACGATGAATTACTGGCGAAACTCAAAGCCAAAGGCGTTAACTTTGCTTTCGTGACATTACATGTGGGCGCCGGTACATTTCAACCCGTGCGCGTAGATAAAATAGAAGATCACCACATGCACGCGGAATATGCGGAAGTGCCCCAAGAAGTGGTTAACGCCGTTTTAGCGACAAAAGCGGCGGGCAAACGCGTGATCGCAGTCGGAACCACTTCCGTGCGTTCTCTCGAAAGTGCAGCACTTGCGGCGGAAGAAAAAGGTTCTTCACAACTTATCGAACCGTTTTTCTCAGATACGTCGATTTTCATCTATCCGGGCAAAAAATTCCGCGTAGTGGATTGCCTGATTACCAACTTTCACCTGCCGGAAAGCACGTTAATTATGTTGGTTTCCGCTTTTGCGGGGTATAAAAATATCATGCAAGCCTATAAAAGTGCGGTGGAAAACCGATACAGATTTTTTAGTTACGGTGATGCGATGTTTTTGACTAAGAAGATTTCTTCTTAATTAAAGTCGGATCTCACCCGATGTGTGACCTACTTTCTTTGCTTATGCGAAGCAAAGCAGGCAAAAAGTAAGCCTCAGACTTCGCTGCTTTTCTTTGGTTACGTTCTTTGATAACGCAAAGAACGTAACAAATCCCCTCGAACTGTTTATTCGAAAAGGAAAACTTAATGAAATTTAAACTAAAAACCACCAGCGGAACCGCTCGTCGCGGCGAAATGACATTTTCCCGCCCGCAAGGCGAATTCACCGTGCAAACTCCGGCTTTCATGCCGGTGGGCACTTACGGCACGGTCAAAGGTATGACACCGGAAGAAGTGCGCGCCACCGGTGCGGAAATTCTGCTCGGTAATACATTCCATTTATGGCTGCGCCCGGGACAAGAAGTGATGCGTAAGCACGGTGATTTGCATGATTTTATGCAATGGCATCGCCCGATTTTAACGGATTCCGGCGGTTTCCAGGTGTTCAGCTTGGGGAAATTACGCAAAATTACCGAAGAAGGGGTGAAGTTCCAAAATCCGATTAACGGCGAACGCATTTTTCTTTCGCCGGAAAAATCCATGGAAATTCAATATGATTTGGGCTCCGACATCGTGATGATTTTCGACGAATGTACGCCTTATCCAGCCACCTTCGATTACGCTAAAAAATCTATGGAAATGTCCTTACGCTGGGCGCAACGCAGCCGTGATCGGTTCGATGAATTAGGTAATAAAAACGCCCTGTTCGGCATCGTGCAAGGCGGCACTTTCGAAGAATTACGTAAAGTTTCCGCCGAAGGTCTGGTGGATATCGGTTTCGACGGTTACGCCGTAGGCGGCTTAGCCGTAGGCGAACCGAAAGAAGAAATGCACCGCATTTTGGAATTCACCACGCCGTTACTGCCAGCGGATAAACCGCGCTATTTAATGGGCGTCGGCAAACCGGAAGATTTAGTGGAAGGCGTGCGCCGCGGTATCGATATGTTCGATTGCGTAATGCCGACCCGCAACGCCCGCAACGGACATTTATTCGTGACCGACGGCATTGTGAAAATCCGCAACGCAAAATACAGAGACGATACCAGCGCGCTGGATCCCCATTGTGATTGTTATACTTGCCGACATTACACCAAATCTTATTTATATCATTTGGACAAATGCGGGGAAATTTTAGGCGCACGTTTAAATACCATCCACAATTTGCGCTATTATCAGCGATTAATGGAAGAAATCCGCCAGGCAATTGAAGAAGATCGTTTTGACGATTTCGTGGTGGAATTTTATACTCGTATGGGAAAAGAAGTTCCGCCGTTGCAAAAGCCTTAACCCTCTTATTTCCTCGTCATACACGAGGATTTAGGATCTTTATAAACTATTTCATCCCCCTTATCCTTTCTTCATAAACAAGGATAGGGGGAAATTTAAAGGGAAATGACATGTTCAACCTTCACTCCGACACTTCAGCTCACTCCGCCACATGGGCGCAACCCATCGAAATGCTCTATGCCTGTCACGGCAGAGTGAAAAATTTCTGCCGTCAACTGGAAATATTACCGGATTATCTGGCTGAACACGGTATCGATCAGGCGGTTAAAAATGATGTAAAGCAAATTATCACCTATTTTAACGTTGCCGCGCCGTTGCATCACGAAGACGAGGAATCGGATTTTTTCCCGACGCTGCTGTGTTACGCGCCGGAAGCCAAAGCTACTATTCTGCAGCTTGAAGCGGAACACATCAATATTCACGATCTTTGGGAACAATTAGGCGCTCAGCTGCAAGAATTGGTTGATGAAAAACGTTCAACCGTTTCCCAAAATCTACTGGATGACTATCGTGCCGCTTACGAACGTCATATTGCACTGGAAGAACCTTTGTTTGAATTGGGACAAAACCGAATTCCCGCGGAAGAACTCGCAGTCATGGGACAAATTATGGCGGAACGCAGAAAAATTCAACAATAAAATTATCGGGCGCTGCATGCGCCCTAAAAATGCGCCCAAAACCGACTGCTCTTTTCAATTTACTAGACTTTCTCCGCTCATAAGCCTAAGATTTACGATATCAGATTCTTTCTCGCGGAGGTATAATGCAGCAAACCGTTCATCTTTCTATTGAGGAACACAATGTAGTTATCACTACGCAGTGCGACCGTTATACCTTGCCTATCAGCGTCGGAAAAATTTTTCCCCATGACGTACCGAACGAATACGAATGGGAACAAGCCATTATGCTTGTGGAAGACATAATTTCTCCCGTGCAAAAATCCATTCCCCCGCAAGCGGAACTGATAGTACACGACGAATTCTTACGTCCTCTGGCCGAGCAGAACGTACTCTATCGCGACAATCTGGAACAGGTTTTTCAATATACCAGCCGTTATCACACTATGCCCGCCGATTTGTCCAATTCGGGCGAAGCCAAAGGACATTTGCTGTTTATGCGGGAGTGGTTTCAACATTGCGGTTTTGAACGGGCAAAATTAGGCTAACTATGGATTACCAATTAAACCTTACGAAATACCTCTGCCCGCTGCCTATTGTAATGACCAAACGGGCAATGATGGAATTAGCCGTCGGCGACAGCCTTACTTTAGATATGAATCACAGCACGTCAATGCGGGATATTCGGCAACTGTGCGAACAATTGAATTATTCCTTAACCTTGCTGGAAAACTCGGATAAACATTTCAAATTACGGATTCAAAAATAAACTTATAGCGTTTCCGTTCTAAAAGTGCGGTCGGATTTTCAGGAATTTTTGTCCGTCGAACAAGATCATTTTCACATTCCTTTCAATTTATGCTATTTTAACCGCCTGTTTATCATTTATTCTTACTTAAAAAAGGAAAAAACATGGAAGCTCAACAAGGCAGCCCAATGTCAATGCTGATTATTTTTGCAATTTTCGGCCTGATTTTTTATTTTATGATTTATCGTCCGCAAGCAAAACGGACTAAAGAGCACAAAAACTTGATGGCCTCATTAAGTAAAGGCGCAGAAGTTTTAACCGCCGGCGGTATTGTCGGTAAAATCAGTAAAATTACCGAAGGCAGTAACGAAATCGTAATTCAATTAAATGAAAACACTGAAATCACGATTCATCGTAACTATGTTGCAGCTGTATTACCAAAAGGCTCAATTAAAACGCTTTAATCCATTCCAAAAGGTATTTAACTTATGTTAAACCGTTTCCCTTTATGGAAGAATCTAATGGTGATCTTTATGATCGCCATTGGTGCTTTATATGCCCTTCCAAATATTTACGGTGAAGATCCTGCCGTACAAATTTCCGGTACCCGAGGTCACGAAGCGAACGAGGACACGTTAAGCGACGTACAAAATCTATTAGCGGGTAACCGGCTTACCACTAAATCCATTGTGCTGGAAAACGGCACGATCTTGGCACGTTTCAATAACACCAACGATCAGCTGTTAGCTAAGGATAAAATCGTAGAAAAACTCGGCACAGGCTATTCTGTTGCGTTAAACCTGGCACCGGCGACGCCTGCCTGGCTAAGCAGTATCGGCGGCAGTCCGATGAAATGGGGACTGGACTTGCGCGGTGGCGTACGCTTTCTGATGGAAGTGGATATGAACACGGCGCTAAGTAAGCGTCAGGAGCAACTGCAAGACAGTATAAAAACCGAACTACGTAAAGAAAAAATTCAATATGCCGCAGTACAAAACGGTGAAAATTTCAGCTCGATCGTAACATTAGTCAACCCGGAACAACGTTTTCCGGCGCTGCAGTTATTGCGTAAAGCACATCCGAACTTAACCGTAACGGATACCAATGACACCACGATTTCTCTTGCTCTGTCCGATGCCGCGTTAATTGAAGCACGAGACAGCGCAATTGAACAAAACCTCAATATTTTACGTAAACGTGTGGGGGAACTGGGTGTGGCCGAAGCGGTTATTCAACGTCAGGGCGCCGAACGAATTGTGGTTGAATTGCCGGGTATTCAGGATACGGCACGCGCCAAAGAAATTTTAGGCGCTACCGCTACCTTGGAATTCCGTTTGGTGAATACTAACGTCACGCCTGAAGCCATGCGTCGTAACATTGTGCCGTCGGATACGGAAATTCAGTATCAGCCGGACGGTACCCCCGTAGCATTATTTAAAAAATCCATGCTGGGCGGCGAACATATTATTAACTCTTCCGCCGGTATCGATAACCAAACGGGCGGCACGCAGGTCAGCGTTACGCTTGATGCGGAAGGCGGCGATATTATGTCGCAAATTACTAAACTCAACTTAAAAAAACCGATGGCAACGCTTTACGTTGAATATAAAGATTCCGGTAAAAAAGATGCGAACGGTAAAGTGGTTTTAGAAAAGCACGCCGAAGTGATCAGCGTCGCGACCATTCAAGGTCGTTTCGGTAGTAACTTCCAGATCACCGGTTCCGGTACCATGGCGGAAGCGCAGAATCTTTCCGTACTGCTTCGTTCCGGTGCGCTAATCGCGCCGATTCAAATTGTCGAGGAGCGGACGGTCGGTCCTTCACTGGGGGCGCAAAACGTAGAACAAGGGCTGAAAGCCGGTCTCTGGGGTTTAGCTATCGTGATAGTTTTCTGTTTAATTTACTACAAACTATTCGGTTTCATCGCCTGTCTGGCCTTATGCGTCAATATGATTCTAGTAGTGGGATTGATGTCTCTGTTACCGGGCGCAACGCTTACTATGCCGGGTATCGCGGGTATCATTCTGTCCGTCGGGATGTCAGTGGATGCCAATGTATTGATTTTCGAACGAATAAAAGAAGAAATACGTAACGGCCGTCCGATTCAGCAAGCCATTGATGAAGGTTATAACGGTGCTTGGACATCTATTTTCGATGCCAACTTAACCACGATCTTAACCTCTATCGTTCTGTACGCGGTGGGAACCGGTCCGGTTAAAGGTTTTGCCATTACCCTTTCGCTGGGGGTTGCGATTTCGATGTTTACCGCGATTACGGGTACGCGTATGCTCGTAAACTGGATTTACGGCGGTAAACGTGTTGAAAAATTATCAATTTAGTGCGGAGAACATATTGTGAGTTCAATAAAACAAAAGCACGAATATAAAGGCATCGGTTTACCGTTCAAATTAGTGCGCTTCATGCAATACCGAAAATGGGGCTATCTTTTCTCGATATTACTGACGACAACCTGCTTTTTCTTTATTTTTACCAAAGGTTTCAACTGGGGATTGGATTTCACCGGCGGTGTGGTAATCGATACCCATTTTTCTCAACCGGCAGATCTTGAAAAAGTGCGTTCGGCATTAAATCAAAACGGTATCGAAAGCGCGCTTGTTCAAACTACCGGTTCCACCAGTGATGTCATGATTCGTTTACCGGCAGCTGCCGGCGATGCGCAAATCGGAACCAAAATAAAAGAAATCATGACCGCACTTGATGCCGATATCGCTATCAAATCCGTAGAATTCGTTGGCCCGAACGTAGGCGATGAATTGGCGCAAAGTGCCGTCTATGCAACACTCACGACATTGGTGTTGCTACTCGGTTATGTCGCCTTACGGTTCGAATGGCGGTTAGGTGCGGGCGGCGTACTGGCATTAGCTCACGACGTAGTTGTAACATTAGGTATTTTTTCTTTCTTACAAATTGAAATGGATTTAACTTTTGTAGCGGCAATTTTATCCGTGGTAGGTTATTCTCTCAACGATAGTATCGTCGTATTCGACCGTGTACGTGAAAACTTCCGTAAAATTCGTCGTTTGGAAAGTGATGAAGTGATTAATATCTCGTTAACGCAAACCTTATCACGCACCATGATGACTTCTGTGACCACATTATTCGTGGTTATCGCCTTATTGTCTTTCGGCGGTCCGACTATTTACAGCTTCTCATTGGCATTGTTAATCGGTATTGCGTTCGGTACCTACTCATCCATATTAGTCGCGATTGCGTTGGCGTATGACCTCGGTTTAAAACGCGAACATATGCAAATTAAAGTGGCGGAAAAGGAAGACTTTGAAGAAGGTTTTTAATTAATTCTTGCCATAGCATGCAAAAAGCGATGAACTTGCTTCATCGCTTTTTGCTGTCGGACAATACCGATTAATTCTTGTAAAAAAATGGCAGCGATTTAGTCGCCGCCATTTTCAGTACAGTCATATATTATGCGGAGTGACGTTCGGCCACTTCTTTTAATAGGGTTTGTAATTCGCCGACCTGAAACATTTCCAATACAATATCGCAGCCACCGACCAATTCGCCTTCAACCCACAGTTGCGGAAATGTCGGCCAATTCGCAAACTTCGGTAATTCGGCACGAATATCGGCGTGCTGTAAAATATCCACATAACCGAACGGCACCTGGCAATTCATTAACGCCTCTACCGCACGGGCGGAAAAACCGCATGCCGGTAATTTCGGCGAACCTTTCATGTAAATTAAAATCGGGTTTTCTGCAATTTGTTTTTTAATTTTATCTAATGTTTCCATTCTGTTTCCTTGTTGTTACGATTCGGTAAAGTGCGGTCATTTTAGCATAAGTTTTTAAGAAACCAAGTGAAATTATAAGGTATTACCAACTTCCGCCGGCACCGCCACCGCCAAAACCGCCGCCTCCGAAGCCTCCACCGGAACCGCCGCCGAAGCCTCCGAATCCTCCGCCAAAACCACCGCCGCCCCCACGGCGATTACGTCGGCTGTTTTCAATCATAGAAGCAATAATTGCCGTATTCTGCAAATTGTTATGATTGGATGTCGGACTGATATAAGGTTTTCTGCGCCAATTCCATTCTGCCAGAATCACAAAGAACACAAATAACGCAATCATCACAAACGGAATATATTCATCTGCCGTGCTTTCTTCCTGTGCTTGCGGGGCAAATTCGCCTTTACTTGCCGCAATGATATAATCCAACGCTTTACTGATGCCGCTGGCATAGAATTCCTGACGAAAATTAGGCAGCATAACTTTACGGATCACTTGTGATAAAAACGCATCCGGCAACGCCCCTTCCAGGCCTTGTCCTGTCGCAATGAAGACTTTGCGATCATCTTTAGCAACCAGCATTAACACGCCGTTATTGTCATGTTTACGGCCAATACCCCATTTATCTCCCAACTCAAAGGCGTATTGAGAAATGTCATATTCGCCCGTACTCGGAATCAACACTACGGCGATTTGCGAACTGGTTTCTTGACCGTATTGAATCAGTTTATTTTCCAAGGCGTTTTTTTCATTTCCCGTCAACGTATGAGTATAATCGTTTACATAACGAAACGGATTCGGCGAACTCGGAAATTCTACCGCAGAAGCCAATGAAGAAAAGAAAATCAAACAGAAAATGACCGCACTTTTTAACCATTTACTCATGAATAATCACCTCGTTCGGTAATTCATTCACATTATCCGGATGACTCGGGTAATGCTCCGCCAGTTCTTTTGTAATCCGATAGATTGCTTGCACCACACCGTCGGTGTAATGTTCTTGTTTAAACCGAGCAATCATCGATTCCGTCGTCTGTTGCCAAAACTCATTACCGACAAACTGATGAATACCGATATCCCCGATGATGGCACATTGACGATCTTTATGGGCAATATAAATCAATACGGCGTTACGTGCCTGGGTTTTGTCCATTTCCAATTCATTAAACACCTGCAAAGTGCGATCTAGAACCGGTATATTTTGTACATGGCGCTCAATATACACCCGTAATTCGGCCGAAGTTTGTTGCTCTAGTCTGACGATTGCCTGTTCAATAGGCTGTTTGTCGAAAGGAATTCGGGAAAATAAAGACATGATTTTCTCGCCTTATAAGAAAAAAGGCGTGCAATTACACACCTTTTAGAAATTACTGAAAATTGACGGATGGCGCGTTTTCCGCACCGGCTACGGATTTAAAGTAAGGTTTTTCTTTAAAACCTAAAATCATGGCAGCCAATTTAGTCGGAAAGCTTCGGACTTTCGCATTATAAACTTTTGCCGCTTCGTTAAATTTATTACGTGCGACATTAATTCGGTTTTCCATACCTTCAAGCTGGGCTTGTAATGTCATGAACGCTTCACCGGCTTTTAATTCGGGATATTTTTCAACTGTAACCAATAAACGGGATAGTGCTGAGCCTACTTGGTTTTGAGTTTGCTGGAATTGAGCCAGTTGTTCTTCCGTTAAATTTGCCGGATCAATTTTGGTTTGAGTCGCTTTGGCACGCGCTTCCATTACACTGGTAAGGGTTTCTTTTTCAAAATTTGCCTGACCTTTTACGGTATTTACTAAGTTTGGAATTAAATCCGAACGATGTTGATATTGCGTTTCAACATTCGCCCAGACCGAATCGATTTCTTCTTCCGCTTTCACCAAACCGTTATAGCTAGACATCAGCATAAAACCGGCAATGACAGCAACAATAATCACGACTAACCATTTTTTCATTTTTCTATTCCTATTAGAGAAAACAATCTTATATGACAAAAGACCTAAACCGAGGTCTAGGTCTTTTTAACTGAGTTATCTAATCACTTAGATAAGTCCAAATTACATAGTAGCTTGTTTGTTACCTTGAACTTGAACTTCAACACGACGGTCCGGTGCTAAACAAGCAATTAATGCTTTACGACCTTTAACTGCATCACAAGTGTTGCCAGTTACCGGGTTAGCTGAACCGTAACCGGTCGCTGTGATTGCGTTAGAATCAACACCTTTAGAAACTAAGTAGTTAGCTACAGTTTCAGCACGACGTTGTGAAAGTTTTAAGTTAGCTGCATCTTTACCGATACGGTCAGCGTAACCGTTAACTGCTACTGCCGGGCTTGATACTTGAGCGATTTCGCTATAGATACCGTCTAAAGTTGATGCTGCTTCAGGTTTCAATGTTGATTTGTTGAAACCGAATGTTACATCACTGTTTAAAGTGAAAGTTTTGTTTACAACTTCAGGCGCTGCAACCGGAGCCGCACCTTGACCGAAGCGATAAGATAAACCGGCTGTTACAGAGTGAATATCCGGGCTGTAACGTGCGTTAGTACCGTTATAACCAGCGTCTTCTAAAGCAGAATCTAAGTTACCTGCTTTGCTTAACCATTGGTATTCTAAACGTGCTGCCAATTCAGGAAGAATTGCATATTCAACACCGGCACCTAAAATTAAAGATGCTTTAGTTTTGTTGAATTTCTCTGCATCACCGCTGGCACTAAGAGTTTCAGCTTTGTACATGTTACGAACTAACGCAACACCTACTTTACCGTAAACATCTAAGTCCGGGTAAATTTCGTAACTAGGTTTTAATGCTAGGCTTGCACCGTGTGCTGCGTGGTAGCCTGCTGCATCCGCTTTAGTTTTACCGAAGAAATCGTAACCTAATTCAGCTGCTAAACCAAAGTTATTTTGGTTTAAAATTTGATAGCCACCAAACACACCGTAAGTTACGGAATTACGGTTTAAGCCGCCATCTGTTACAAATTGATCAGCAATACGGTCTACGCCGTGATGCATTGCTGACCAACCCACACGGGCGCCAGCATAGAATGTGTTTTCTTGTGGAGCTGCTTGCGCAACTGACGCTGCTGCTAAACCAGCGATAGCTAATGCGATTGCTGTTTTTTTCATTGTGATGATCCTCTTTTAAATTTTAGTCATCTTAATTAAAAAATTATCAGCTGATATAGCTGAAAACCTAATACAGTCCCCTGTATTATTTGTTTATCTTAAATGTTTTTAGCAAAAAAGTGAACTTTTTTCTTCATTTTACATCTAAGACCTCGTTTGGAAAGGGATGACTTTACCCCCAACATCTTTTGACAAATTAGCGCTTTTATTAAAATGATGAAAACGCAAAAATGCTTCAAAAGTGTGCGTATTATCTATCATATAAATAGAAAATCAATTTTTTTTTCTTATTTTTGTTCATTTTTTAACCAAACAGTCCAAAATAATGAATGAACGTTCATTAATTTCCACAAAATTTTCCTCAAAATTGATCTATCGTAAATATCGCTATTTTATTCCTTATGTTAAAATCTCGTCACTTTTTGTTTTTTATCTAGAGTGATGATTTATGCTTCCCCGTTTAAAAAATGTTCCCCGACTTACGCCGTTAGCGGCAGATTTTTTAGCCGATTTAAAAAAACAGGCTTTTGAAGGCGATATTGCTTCCGCTTATTCAGATCGCCTGAGTCTCGCTACTGATAATAGCGTATATCAAATTCTGCCGCAGGCGATTATATTCCCGAAATCGGTGGCCGATGTGGTGCGCCTGACCAAATTAGGACAACAGGAAAAATATTCATCGCTTACTTTTACGCCCCGCGGCGGTGGCACAGGAACCAACGGACAATCGCTGAATAATAATATTATTGTGGATTTATCCCGCCATATGAACGGCATTCTCGAATTAAACGTAAAAGAACGCTGGGTTCGGGTGCAAGCCGGTGTGGTAAAAGATCAGCTTAATCGCTATTTGAAACCGCACGGTTTGTTTTTTGCACCGGAATTGTCCACCAGCAATCGTGCCACTTTAGGCGGTATGATTAACACCGACGCATCGGGACAGGGTTCATTGCAATACGGCAAAACGTCCGATCACGTGCTGGGGTTGAAAAGCGTACTGATTAACGGTGAAATTTTGGAAACAAGTGCGGTTAAAACACAAAACCTTTCTGAAAATTTACCGCCAAATCTGACCGCACTTGGTCGTCGACTACATGAGGAAATCTTCACCCGCCTCAAAGAAAAACGCCAAATCATCATTCACGACTTGCCGCAACTCAACCGCTTTCTCACCGGTTATGATCTGAAAAACGTCTTCAATCGGGACGAAACGGAATTCAATCTTACCCGGATTCTCACCGGCTCTGAAGGTTCTCTGGCATTCATTTGCGAAGCCGTATTGGATTTAACTCCTATTCCGCAATTTCGCACACTGATCAATGTAAAATACAGTTCCTTTAATGCAGCACTGCGTAATGCGCCTTTTATGGTGAAAGCCGATGCTCTTTCCGTGGAAACCGTGGACAGCAAAGTGCTGGGATTGGCAAAAGAAGACATTGTATGGCATTCCGTTAAAGAACTGTTAACAGAAGAAGAAAATAACCCGATTCTGGGGTTGAACATTGTGGAATATGCGGGCAATGATCAGACAAAAATTCAACAAAATGTGACCGCACTTTGTCACGCCCTAGACGAAAAAATTGCGAAGGGCGAAGACAATATTATCGGCTATCAAGTGTCGTCGGATTTAGCATCTATCGAACGCATTTACGCTATGCGTAAAAAAGCGGTGGGCTTATTGGGCAATACGAAGGGGGCACAAAAACCTATCGCCTTCGTAGAAGACACCTGCGTACCGCCGGAAAATCTTGCCGACTATATTTTGGAATTCCGTGCTTTGCTGGACAAACACAATTTGCAATACGGTATGTTCGGACATGTCGATGCCGGCGTATTACACGTACGTCCGGCGTTGGATTTAACCGATAAAGCACAGGTGAAACTGTTTAAGCAAATTTCTGACCAAGTCGCCGAGCTCACCCGCAAATACGGCGGTTTAATCTGGGGTGAACACGGCAAAGGCGTGCGTTCTCACTACGGCGAAAAATTCTTCACCCCGGAATTATGGCAGGAATTGCGTTACATCAAATTTCTGTTTGACCCGTATAATCGCCTGAATCCGGGCAAAATTTGTTCGCCGCTCGGTTCCGATGTGCCGCTTTACGATATACTGTCACCGATGCGGGCGGATCAAGATCGCCGAATTCCGATTAAAATGCGCGAAGAGTTCAGTGGCGCCATGAACTGCAACGGCAACGGTTTATGCTTCAACTTCGATGTTCACAGCACTATGTGCCCGTCTATGAAAATCAGCCGCAACCGCGTATTTTCTCCGAAAGGACGTGCCGGCATGGTACGCGAATGGCTACGCTTAATGGCGGAGCAAAATGTCTCGCCGCAACAATTGGATTTTCGCCGTACAGAAATCAAACTGTCCGAATTCGTGCAAAAGGTCAAAAACAGCTTTAATAAAAAGAAAGAATACGATTTTTCTCACGAAGTGAAAGCGGCAATGGACACTTGCCTCGCCTGTAAAGCCTGCGCCAGTCAATGTCCGATTAAAATTGACGTAGCAAGTTTTCGCTCAAAATTCTTCTATTTTTATCATCAACGTTACTTGCGTCCGGCAAAAGACTATGTAGTGGCGAACTTAGAAATCGTCGCACCTTATTTAGCTAAAGCACCTAGGTTCTTTAATTTTTTCAACCGCAATAAACTGGTACAAAATGCGGTGGAAAAAACCATCGGAATGACGGATTTACCGTTGCTTTCCACACCGAATTTGCAAACTCAACTGGTGGAAGTAGGTTATCGGGGCAAATCCCTGGAACAGCTGGAAAACTTAAGCGCTGTAGAAAAAGAAAATATGTTGCTGGTGGTGCAAGATCCTTGGACATCCTATTACGATGCCAAAGTGGTGGCGGATTTTGTGACGTTATGTCAGAAATTAGGTTACCAGCCGATTTTATTACCGTTCAAACCGAACGGAAAAGCGCAACACATTAAAGGCTTCTTAAAGCAGTTCACCCGTACGGCGAAAAATCAGGCGGAAATGTTGAATCGCATGGCGAAATTGGGTATACCGCTGGTGGGCGTCGATCCCGCTATCGTATTGTCCTACCGTGATGAATATCAAGAAGTGTTAGCAACCGAACGCGGCGATTTCCATGTAATAACGTCTCACGAATGGCTGTGTTCGCAACTCACGGCGAAACGCTTGCAAAGTGCGGTCAAAAACATGCAAAAATCCGACCGCACTTGTCACGAATGGCATTTATTCCCGCATTGTACGGAAGCGACGTTTATGCCGACCAGTCCTAAAGAATGGCAGCAGATTTTTACCGCATTCGGCGAACATTTGCAGATTCAGAATGTAGGCTGTTGCGGCATGGCGGGCGTATTCGGACACGAAGTGCAAAATCAAGTCATGTCGAAAGCTATTTATGACGCCTCTTGGGGTGAGAAATTAACCGGCAAAGATCCGAAATATTGTCTGGCGACGGGATATTCCTGCCGCAGTCAAGTAAAACGCATCGAACAACAAGTGCTTAAACATCCGGTACAGGCGTTATTAACGCTGTTTTAATCGTTCTGACAAACCGACTCATACGGCATGTACGGGTCGGTTTTCATTTTCTAAGCTTTATTTTTGAAATCCCTAATAGTCAGCACATATTGTGCAATTTTATCGAATTCATGCGTCGCGATATCATCCCACACAATATCGTAATAAGGCGCCAGTTCGTCTGCCGTACGATTGGCATTCAAACGCTCATCCAGACTGGCTAAAAATACCAGACAACGCCCTTTATTTTTCTCACGAAAACTGCTGACGCATTTCGTTTTAATGTCTTCAAATTCTTCCGGGCGATCAATTTTATGCTGTAAAGTTTCATTCGGGAATAAATCCGGATTAAATAACACTTGTTTAATCCCGCATAGAAACCCTATTCGCTCCGCCCAGTATCCGCCTAATCCCAAACCGCAAATCAGCGGTGATTTGTCTTCGCTGCGGGAAATCAGTTTATGTACTTCTTGCAACAAATGTTGCATATCGTGACGCGGATGCATGGTGCTGTAATTAATAAAACGCACATCTTCGTCAATATAATGCAGTTGCGTCATTTTTTCATAATCATTGGCATGACTTGAAGAAAAACCATGTAAATAAATAATCATCGGCACCCCTCCTGTTAATCCGTTCTGCTCATCTTACGCTAAAGTGCGGTTAAAAATCTTTATATTTTATCCGATTTGTGATCTTCGTCGTCAATTTGATACAAAATATCAATCGAACTATTCGGTAAAACCCGCTTTTTTCTTTTATCGGGAATCGGTAAAATACGGAAAACTTTAGGGTTGTTTATCTTTTATACCGACTGCGTTGCCATCTAAAACAGACCGCAGACCAGGAGTAAACGCCGTAAATAACAACCCTATCAACAAATTTTACAACAACGTATGCAGCTATTTTAGGCTCAACCCGAAGGGATGAGCTTATTTTTCGCTTGCTCCGCGTTGAAAACCGTTTGTTTCGAATGACTAAACGGCATATTTTTCGCCCTGATTTGGCGAAAATAAACGTCGTCACACCCATTTAAAAAGATAAACAAACTTACTCAAGGAGAAAAAAAACTATGTTTACAGTAATTTTTGGTCGCCCCGGCTGCCCTTATTGCGTACGAGCAAAAAATCTGGCAGAAAAACTGAAAAATGAAGTGGCGGATTTTGACTATCGTTATGTTGATATTCACGCGGAAGGTATCACCAAGGAAGATTTATCTAAATCAGTGGGCAAACCGGTTGAAACCGTTCCGCAAATTTTCATTGACGAAAAACCGATTGGCGGTTGCACCGATTTCGAAGCCTTAATGAAAGAAAAATTCGGTATCGTCGCTTAATCATCCGTCTCTCAATAAAGTGCGGTCAGATACCGCACATTTTGATTAAACCATTACCTTGATTCCACTACTGCCGGATCCGAAAGCAACTGTTCAAAATTAACATCTTGATACCAATTAAAAACCTTTACGTCATCAGGTATTTCTGAGAAAAACTGATAGCCGTTACTGAGTGTTTTTTCCTGAATTCCCAGCCAGTGGGCAAAACCATAAATAAAGTTAAATGCCGAACGTTGGGTTTTTATGATTCGTCGCTCCGAATCATCACCGGAAATACGAATAAAAGGTACTTGATAATTTTCTTTATGCTCATTACCTACCTGCAATGTCATCTTCTTGCTTTCTTTATCCCGATGAGATAAACCATGATCAGAAAAATAAATCAGGCTGTAATCATTACCTTCGGCTTGAACTAAATCCACCACATTTTTGATTAGCGCGTCAGTTTGTCGCAAAGTTTCTAAATAGCAAGACATTTCATTATTCTTAAACCATATAAATGGCGACATATCGATTCGACGGCAAAATACAGGATGAGATCCCATTAAATGAAGTACGAATAGTCTTGGCATTTCATCACTTTTCTGCAGTTCCGTTCTAAAAATTTGAAGTAACGTTTTATCATTAATATTGATTGAATCCGATGACAATTGGGTAAAATGCGATTTATCGCTTCCTACACCGACTCTTGCTGCAACCGAATCAAATTCCCCTGAAAATCCTTGATTTGACAACCAGTAAGTTTTGAATCCGGCTTGTTTCGCTAGGGTAATAATATTATTTTGGAATTGCGTGTCATTTTCTTTGTAAAGATATAAGGTTCTCGCCAGCGAAGACTGGGTATTCGGTGCCGCAGAAATATAGCCATCGATAATCAATCCTTTGGTTTTGGCTAAAAACGGTGTGGTTTCTATCGGATAACCGTACATAGAAAGATAATCCGCTCGCATACTTTCACCAATAATCACGACATAATTTCTATATTTAGGGCTAACTGAAGAAATCTCCCAAGTGGATTGTTGGTTTTTTACCGCGATCATTTCGGATTTTTGTCGCAAATAATCTTTAATTAAATGATAATTCACCCAATAAAAACCAATCAGCGAAACGCGAGTATCAGTCAACCGAAAGTCTCTACCTTTATGATAATTACTCCAGGGTTTATAAAGAACAGCAATAACAATCAAAAAAATCAGAGTGCTAACTGTGGTTTTCTTCATCGGCAAAAATTTCACTTTCAAAGCAAATACGGCAAACCCGACAGAAAACAATAAAAATAATAGCGAGATCACATAACTGTAAAGCGGTAACGATTGCAAATATTCCCAACTTTCCTGCATGTTGGTTTCAAATAATGAAGCAATGATTCCTACCGATGGCGAACCATAAAAAATGGCCTCGGGGATATAAACGGAACAAATCAGGCTATGAAATAATAAAACGGTAAAAAATAGAAACTTAGATAATCGAAACGCTAAAAATAACAATAAAAAATTACCGGCAAGGGCATAAATATTTGGCGGATAACCAAGAGAATAATTAGAAAATAGCGAATAAAGGATTAATAAAAAACAGAATATGTTTGTTTGTTTGTTTGTTTGTTCCATAGGATAACTCAAATAAAAAAGAAGGGGGAAATACTCCCCCGAACGTTAATGATAAGAAATTATAACATATTTTTTTCGCCACGAGAAAGGCTAATCAAGCCGGAACGGACAATTTCCAGAATACCGGTTTCTTCTTTCACCGCACTGACAAAAGCATCCAATTTATCTTTTGTCCCGGCTAATTGAATAGTGTAGGACTTGGTAGTGACATCCACGATCTGGCCGCGAAAAATATCGGTCAAACGCTTAATTTCATCACGTGTTGCGCCTGTTGCGCGTAATTTCAACAACATGACTTCTCGTTCCACGTGATCACAATCACTTAAACTAATCACCTTAAAGACATCAACCAGTTTATGTAATTGTTTTTCAATCTGTTCCAACACCTGTTCGTCGCCGGACGCTTCAATCGTCATACGGGAAAGCGTCGGATCATCCGTCGGTGCAACCGTTAAACTTTCAATATTAAAGGCACGTTGTGAGAATAAGGCGACAACACGAGATAATGCACCTGTTTCGTTCTCTAATAATACAGATAAAATTCTACGCATTTTGTACTCCTTATTTTGCTTCCGGTTTGCCTAATAACATTTCATCCATGGCGCCGCCACGAATCTGCATTGGATATACGTTTTCCGTCGCGTCAACACGTACATCTACGAAAACCAGACGATCTTTAATCGAGAATGCCTGAGTTAATTTTTCTTCCAATTCATCGGCTGTGTCAATTTGAATTCCGACGTGTCCGTAAGCTTCCGCTAATTTAGCGAAATCCGGCAAAGAATTCATGTAAACCTGCGAGTGACGGCCGGCATAAATCAAATCCTGCCACTGTTTTACCATACCAAGGAAACGGTTATTCAGGCTGACGATAACAATCGGAATATTGTACTGCATTGCCGTAGATAATTCCTGAATATTCATTTGAATGGAACCGTCACCGGTAACGCAAACCACCGTATGTTCCGGATGAGCGAATTTCACACCGATAGCCGCCGGCAGGCCGAACCCCATGGTACCCGCACCACCGGAATTAATCCAGCGACGCGGTTTATCAAACGGATGATGTAACGCCGTAAACATTTGGTGTTGTCCCACATCCGAGGCAATATATGCATCACCGTTCGTTAAACGGTAAATCATTTCAACGACAGCCTGCGGTTTAATATCTGCAGAAGTGCGGTCAAATTCCAAGCATTTTTTCGCTTTCCATTCATCAATCCGTTTCCACCAATCGGTTAAATCAGACTGCGATTTCATTAAATTTTCATCTTGTAATAAAGATAAAAATTCGGTAAATACATTATCTACACTACCGACAATCGGAATTGAAGCGGAAACATTTTTTGAAATTGAAGTCGGATCAATATCAATATGAATTACTTTGGCATGCGGGCAATATTTAGCCAGATTATTGGTCGTTCTGTCATCAAAACGAACGCCCACACCTAAAATCAAATCAGCGTTGTGCATAGCGGTATTGGCCTCAAAGGTGCCGTGCATACCCAGCATACCCAGCCATTGTTTGTCCGTACCCGGGAAACCGCCCAACCCCATTAAAGAAGCCGTTACCGGTAAATTCAATAGTTTGGCAAATTGTGTAACTTTTTCGCTGCAGTTATCAATGATCACGCCGCCGCCAATGAATAGTACCGGTTTTTTCGCAACCAGTAAGGCTTTTAATGCTTTTTTAATTTGTCCTTTATGTCCTTGAACGTTCGGGTTATAAGAACGCATGGAAACTTCGCTTGGATATTCATAAGTAAATTTATTCGCCGGGTTGACCATATCTTTCGGAATATCAATCACCACCGGTCCCGGACGTCCTGTGGACGCTATATAGAACGCTTTTTTAATGGTTGCCGGAATTTCTGCCGGATCACGAATAATAAAACTGTGTTTGACCACCGGACGGGTAATCCCGATAGTGTCGCATTCCTGAAACGCATCGGTACCGATTAAATTAGAAGGTACCTGACCGGTGAGAATAACTAACGGAACAGAATCAGCATAGGCCGTGGCAATCCCGGTGACAGCATTAGTCGAACCCGGTCCGGATGTCACCAGTACGCAACCTACTTCACCGGTAGAACGGGCGTAACCGTCCGCCATATGAACGGCGGCCTGTTCATGACGTACAAGCACATGTTCAATACCGCCAAGAGTATGGATGGCATCATAAATATCCAAAACGGAACCACCCGGATAACCAAATAAATATTTAACCCCTTGATCACGCAATGACTGTACAACCATTTCTGCGCCTGATAGTTTTTTCATTGTCTTCTCCATTATTACTTTAGATTGCTGATGAGGCTAGTTTACTGATTCAAAACACTTTGTCTAATAGTTTTTATTATTAAAATAATTAAATTTAAAGTATAAAAAACCAAAAATAACAAAATATTCAGACGAAAATAAAAAACATACCCTGAAAATACAAAAAAATGCGACTTTATGCCGCATTTTATAAATTACACAAAATAAAATTTTTTGTTTAAAAATGTGATTCAGATCACATTTACTACCGCTTTTTAGTCAATAAAATTAAAATTAACAAAATCCCACCGGTTGTCGCAAAACCTAATGTCCCCAATTTAGTAAATCCCACTACGAGATAACCCGACATACTTGCCAGCGCAATAATCAATGCGTAAGGCAGCTGAGTGGTAACGTGATCAATATGATTACACTTCGCACCGGTGGAAGAAAGAATGGTTGTATCCGAAACCGGCGAACAATGATCGCCACAAACCGCACCGGCCATGACTGCGGACAAACAAGGTAACAATAATTCAGGTGCCGCATTTGTCGCTATTGCCGCAGCGATAGGCAGCATAATCCCGAAAGTTCCCCAACTTGTTCCGGTTGAAAACGCCATCAGCGCACCAAGAATAAATAATAACGGCGGTAGAAATGCCGGGTTAAGATTACCTGAAATCAAACCGGAGAGATATTTACCCGTTTGCATATCGCCTACAACTTTATTGATCGTCCAGGCAAAGAATAAAATCGCAATCGCTCCTAACATTGATTTCATCCCAAGCAACCAGGACTTAGCATAATCGGAAGGTGTTGTCAGGCGATCAATCATAATCAAAACAGTGGAAATAATGACCGCACTTATACCGCCGGCTACAAGCGAAATCCCCACGGAAGTATTTTCAAACGCACCTAACACGCTAAACGCTTTACCATCAGCACTCAGCGCTTGATTTCCAGTGTACATCATCATAGAAACCGTACCGATAATCAGTGCTAAAATCGGTAAAATCAAATTACGGACATGCCCTTTAGTTTCATTTTGCGTATTTTGTTCATGATTCATCTGTTCCATTGCCAGTTTTTCATGGCGCGCCATCGGTCCGATATCAAAAGAAAAATACGCCACAATAAATACCGTCACTATAGAAAAAATAGCATAGAAATTCATAGCGCTCATAGTCATAAATGCACTGAACGGGGTATACCCCGTAATAGCATGTTCAGCCAATAGCCCGGCAATTAATGTCATGATATAAGCCCCCCAACTGGAAACCGGCATCATCACACACATTGGCGCAGCTGTTGAATCTAAAATATAGGCAAGCTTAGGACGGGATACGTGGAATTTATCGGTTACCGGACGGGCAATAGCACCTACCGCCAGACTATGGAAATAATCGTCAATAAATGTGACGAAGACTAAACACGCCGCCATAATTTTTGCGCCCCGACGATCTTTGATATGCTTTTGCGCCCACTCGGCAAAAGCTTGATTACTGCCGGATACGCTTAAAAGTGCGGTCAAAATTCCAAGTAATAATAAAAACAGAATAATACTTAAGTTGCTATCGTTTAATATGTGTTCTTCCACATTGTAAATCAATGCTAAAATTCGATCTGCCAAATAAGTTATTGCCATACCAATATGACCGTCAGTCAACATTAAAGCTCCAACAACAATACCGACGCTAAGCGATATTAATACTTTGCGTGTAAGGATAGCCAAACTCAATGCAAGAAGCGGTGGTAAAATTGACCATATTGACGCAGAAAAATCAGTGATTTCCATGTAATTCCCTAGTGTTATTTTAAATAAAAAGATAAAAAAGAAGATTACAACAAGATCACAAAAAAACCAACCCAAAATCATACTAATCCTGCATAGAAAAAAATAATTTACTTTAAATCATATTTTTCTTATTATTTGAAATCAGTAACAACACTCTTGTAAAAAATACATTTTGGAGAATATTATGTCTTTTAGTAAAGGTTTAAATAATATCCGAACATTGCGTGCTGCCGTCAATGAGTTGGGTTTGGAAAAATCGGAAGAAGCATTAAAAAAATTAACTCAAATTATTGCAGAAAAAAGAGAAAAAAATGCGGCATTAATTGCCGAACAAGAAGCGCGTCAGGCATTAATTGAAAAATATAAAGAAGAGTTAAAAGAAAACGGAATTAGTTTAGCTGAATTAGGATTAACCCCAACGGAATCAAAAGCCCGTAAAATCCGCCAACCTATGCCGGCTAAATATAAATATATTGATGAGAAAGGTGAAACCAAAACCTGGAGCGGTCAAGGCCGCAAACCTAAACCTATTCAAGACGCATTAAATGCCGGTAAATCACTTGCTTCGTTTGCAATTTAATAAATTATAAAAACCCATATATGAATGAATAATATATGGGTTTTCCTTGTTTTGAAATAACTAAACTAAATACAACAATGATTGAAAATAAGATTTTACTAACAGACTGTCCTGACGATAAAGGCTTAATCGCAAAAATTACAAATATTTGTTATAAACATCAATTGAATATCTTACACAATAATGAATTTGTAGATTTTGAAACTAAGCATTTTTTTATGCGTACCGAATTACAAGGTATTTTTAATGACGAAGTATTACTCGAAGATTTAAATTTTAGTTTACCCAAAGGAACAAATTGTCGCTTAATTAATGCCGATTGCCGTAAAAAAGTTGTTATTTTAGTTACGAAAGAAGCACATTGTTTAGGGGATATTTTAATGAAAACTTATGATGGCGGATTAGATGTAGAAATTGCTGCCGTTATAGGTAATCATGATAATTTACGCACACTTGTAGAACGTTTCGATATTCCATTTCATTGTGTCAGTCATGAAGGGCTAACGCGTATCAAACATGATAAAATGTTAGCGAAAACTATCGACCAATATAACCCTGATATTATTGTATTAGCTAAATATATGCGTATACTCAATCCTGAATTTGTCGCACGCTATCCTAATCGGGTAATTAATATTCATCACTCATTCTTACCGGCCTTTATCGGTGCCAATCCATATAAACGCGCCTACGATAGAGGGGTAAAAATTATCGGTGCAACTGCACATTTCATTAATAATGAGCTAGATGAGGGGCCGATTATCATGCAAAATGTTATCGATGTAGACCATACATACTCAGCTGAATCAATGATGAAAGCAGGTCGTGACGTGGAAAAAACGGTTTTAAGCCGTGCTTTAGACTTAGCATTGCATGATCATTTATTTGTCTATCAAAATAAAACTATTATTCTTTGAAAAGCCTGTAAGTACACAACTAAATGCTGTCGATCAAGTTTGATCACAGCTTTTTTTAGGCTTTAATACCTTTGGTCAACTATTTTATCTACTATAGTGTCATCTTCTTGGGGTTATATCAAAAAGCAATGACAATTGATGTTAAAAATATTGTGAGTGCGGGATTTAAAAAAACAGAAATCCGAAATGAATTAACCCGTCAGAGAATTTCAGCCGTCGAGAAAATAAAAAATTGTTATCCTTGATATAAAGAGACTCGCTATTATTCACGTTAAATTCTTAGAGCGTTTTAAGAAAAAACTGTCACGCTATTTTTCAACAAGCGATGCGTTCCGTATTATAAAAAACCCAAAAACCCCGGCTCATTTCTGAACCGGGGTTTCTTTATCGCTACCTGGCGGTGCCCTACTCTCACATGGGAATATCCCACACTACCATCGGCATTACGGCGTTTCACTTCTGAGTTCGGCATGGGGTCAGGTGGGACCACCGCACTGTCGCCGCCAAGATAATTCTGTTGTTCTCCGCTTATCCGCAACGCCTCTACCTCTCGATAGCCCGCGCCGCTTCCTTTAAAATTCGAAACAAGCCGAAAACATTTGAGCGTTGTATAGTTAAGCCTCTCGGGCAATTAGTATGGGTTAGCTCAACGTCTCGCAACGCTTACACATCCCACCTATCTACGTCGTCGTCTACAACAACCCTTACAGACCTAAAGTCTGGGAGAACTCATCTTAAGGCAAGTTTCGTGCTTAGATGCTTTCAGCACTTATCTCTCCCGCATGTAGCTACCCGGCAATGCGTCTGGCGACACAACCGGAACACCAGGGATGCGTCCACTCCGGTCCTCTCGTACTAGGAGCAGCCCCTTTCAATTCTCCTGCGCCCACGGCAGATAGGGACCGAACTGTCTCACGACGTTCTAAACCCAGCTCGCGTACCACTTTAAATGGCGAACAGCCATACCCTTGGGACCTACTTCAGCCCCAGGATGTGATGAGCCGACATCGAGGTGCCAAACACCGCCGTCGATATGAACTCTTGGGCGGTATCAGCCTGTTATCCCCGGAGTACCTTTTATCCGTTGAGCGATGGCCCTTCCATTCAGAACCACCGGATCACTATGACCTGCTTTCGCACCTGCTCGACTTGTCCGTCTCGCAGTTAAGCTTGCTTTTACCATTGCGCTAACCTGACGATGTCCGACCGTCATTAGCAAACCTTCGTGCTCCTCCGTTACTCTTTGGGAGGAGACCGCCCCAGTCAAACTACCCACCAGACACTGTCCGAGAGCGTGTTTTCACTCCTCGTTAGAACATCAAACGTTAAAGGGTGGTATTTCAAGAATGGCTCCACTGTCACTGGCGTGACCGCTTCAATGCCTCCCACCTATCCTACACATCAAAATTCAAGGTTCAGTGTCAAGCTATAGTAAAGGTTCACGGGGTCTTTCCGTCTAGCCGCGGGTACACCGCATCTTCACGGCGATTTCAATTTCACTGAGTCTCGGGTGGAGACAGCCTGGCCATCATTATGCCATTCGTGCAGGTCGGAACTTACCCGACAAGGAATTTCGCTACCTTAGGACCGTTATAGTTACGGCCGCCGTTTACCGGGGCTTCGATCAGGTGCTTCTCTTGCGATTACACCATCAATTAACCTTCCGGCACCGGGCAGGCATCACACCCTATACTTCCACTTTCGTGTTTGCAGAGTGCTGTGTTTTTAATAAACAGTTGCAGCCAGCGGGTCACTTCGACCGGTTCAACCTTCAAGAGTCTATCTCTACAATTTATCCCGGCGCACCTTCTCCCGAAGTTACGGTGCTATTTTGCCTAGTTCCTTCACCCGAGTTCTCTCAAGCGCCTGAGTATTCTCTACCTGACCACCTGTGTCGGTTTATAGTACGGTTCAGATAAACCTGAAGCTTAGCGGCTTTTCCTGGAAGCATGGTATCGGTTACTTCGGCTCCTTAGAGCCTCGTCATCACTTCTCGGTGTTATTAAAGAGTCCGGATTTGCCTAAACTCTCCACCTACCGGCTTAAACAGACATCCAACCGTCTGATAACCTAACCTTCTCCGTCCCCGCATCGCAGTTTATCCAAGTACGGGAATATTAACCCGTTTCCCATCGACTACGCTTTTCAGCCTCGCCTTAGGGGCCGACTCACCCTGCCCCGATTAACGTTGGACAGGAACCCTTGGTCTTCCGGCGAACGGGTTTTTCACCCGTTTTATCGTTACTTATGTCAGCATTCGCACTTGTGATACGTCCAGCAAGCCTCTCGACTCACCTTCTTCCGCTTACACAACGCTCCCCTACCCAACAATGTCTCCATTGATGCCGCAGCTTCGGTGACTAGTTTTAGCCCCGTTACATCTTCCGCGCAGGCCGACTCGACTAGTGAGCTATTACGCTTTCTTTAAATGATGGCTGCTTCTAAGCCAACATCCTAGCTGTCTAAGCCTTCCCACTTCGTTTCCCACTTAACTAGTACTTCGGGACCTTAGCTGGCGGTCTGGGTTGTTTCCCTCTCCACGACGGACGTTAGCACCCGCCGTGTGTCTCCTGAGTATCACTCTTCGGTATTCGCAGTTTGCATCGGGTTGGTAATCCGGGATGGACCCCTAGCCGAAACAGTGCTCTACCCCCGAAGGTGTCCGCTCAAGGCTCTACCTAAATAGATTTCGGGGAGAACCAGCTATCTCCCGGTTTGATTGGCCTTTCACCCCCAGCCACAGGTCATCCGCTAATTTTTCAACATTAGTCGGTTCGGTCCTCCAGTTAGTGTTACCCAACCTTCAACCTGCCCATGGCTAGATCACCGGGTTTCGGGTCTATACCTTGCAACTCCACGCCCAGTTAAGACTCGGTTTCCCTTCGGCTCCCCTATGCGGTTAACCTCGCTACAAAATATAAGTCGCTGACCCATTATACAAAAGGTACGCAGTCACCCCATCACTTAATCCCACTGCTTCTTTTGAAGGTTTGACTCGCTTCGCTCGTCTTACCATCATTAACGTGCGGTTAATTTCCATCACTTTCCAATTGGATTAAGTGATGGGGCTCCCACTGCTTGTACGTACAGGGTTTCAGGTTCTCTTTCACTCCCCTCGCCGGGGTTCTTTTCGCCTTTCCCTCACGGTACTGGTTCACTATCGGTCAATCAGGAGTATTTAGCCTTGGAGGATGGGCCCCCCTTCTTCAGACAGGATTCCTCGTGTCCCGCCCTACTTCTCGTCAGCTCAGTACCACCGCTCAGACTTCGAGTACGGGGCTGTCACCCTCTGTCGCTTGGCTTCCCAGCCAATTCCTCTGTCTATGCCGCTATCACTGACCGGCTGCTCCGCTTTCGCTCGCCGCTACTCACGGAATCTCGGTTGATTTCTTTTCCTCGGGGTACTTAGATGTTTCAGTTCTCCCGGTTCGCCTTTCATTACTATGGATTCATAATGAAATGATGGATTCTTCATCCATCGGGTTTCCCCATTCGGACATCTCGGATTAAACGCCTCTTATCGGCTCATCCGAGCTTTTCGCAGATTAGCACGTCCTTCTTCGCCTCTGATTGCCAAGGCATCCGCCCTGTACGCTTAGTCGCTTAACTATACAACCTCAAATGTTCTCTTTACTGTCTTTTGCAAGAAAGTGCCTTCAATTTGAAGTCGGTTTTTTAAACTAAACACTTGACTGCTTTTGTTCAGTCAAGATTTTTACTACTCAGACTTTCTTTCGAAAATCTCTTCAGTTTTTCAGCTTGTTTCCAATTTTTTAAAGAACAACGATTATGTCTTTCGACTATCATCATGACTAAATAAACAAAGTACGTCCAAATGCCGTCGAGCCTTCTTTTATAAGGCTGTCTTTATTTAACGCTTTATTTACTTAGTCATGATGATTGGTGGAGATAAGCGGGATCGAACCGCTGACCTCCTGCGTGCAAGGCAGGCGCTCTCCCAGCTGAGCTATATCCCCGTTATCACAACTACGCTTGTCATTTACCCTTTCGCTTTTCACTCATCATTCGGCTTGCCACTCGTATGAGTGGTGGGTCTGAGTGGACTTGAACCACCGACCTCACCCTTATCAGGGGTGCGCTCTAACCACCTGAGCTACAGACCCAAAAGGACGTCGCGTTAATACACGTTCGCTTTGCTTTCTTCTATCAAACAATCTGTGTGAACACCGGTAATCCGTTCTTTAGTAAGGAGGTGATCCAACCGCAGGTTCCCCTACGGTTACCTTGTTACGACTTCACCCCAGTCATGAATCATACCGTGGTAAACGCCCCCCTTTCGGTTAAGCTATCTACTTCTGGTACAACCCACTCCCATGGTGTGACGGGCGGTGTGTACAAGGCCCGGGAACGTATTCACCGCGACATGCTGATTCGCGATTACTAGCGATTCCGACTTCATGGAGTCGAGTTGCAGACTCCAATCCGGACTACGACGCACTTTCTGAGATTCACTCCCCCTCGCAGGCTCGTTTCCCTCTGTATACGCCATTGTAGCACGTGTGTAGCCCTACTCGTAAGGGCCATGATGACTTGACGTCATCCCCACCTTCCTCCGGTTTATCACCGGCAGTCTCCTTTGAGTTCCCATCTCTACATGCTGGCAACAAAGGATAAGGGTTGCGCTCGTTGCGGGACTTAACCCAACATTTCACAACACGAGCTGACGACAGCCATGCAGCACCTGTCTCTCAGTTCCCGAAGGCACTCCGATATCTCTACCGGATTCTGAGGATGTCAAGAGTAGGTAAGGTTCTTCGCGTTGCATCGAATTAAACCACATGCTCCACCGCTTGTGCGGGCCCCCGTCAATTCATTTGAGTTTTAACCTTGCGGCCGTACTCCCCAGGCGGTCGATTTATCACGTTAGCTTCGGGCACCAGGCTTATCGCCCAATCCCCAAATCGACAGCGTTTACAGCGTGGACTACCAGGGTATCTAATCCTGTTTGCTCCCCACGCTTTCGCACATGAGCGTCAGTACGTTCCCAAGGGGCTGCCTTCGCCTTCGGTATTCCTCCACATCTCTACGCATTTCACCGCTACACGTGGAATTCTACCCCTCCCTAAAGTACTCTAGCTACCCAGTCTGAAATGCAGTTCCCAGGTTAAGCCCGGGGATTTCACATCTCACTTAAATAGCCGCCTGCGTGCCCTTTACGCCCAGTTATTCCGATTAACGCTCGCACCCTCCGTATTACCGCGGCTGCTGGCACGGAGTTAGCCGGTGCTTCTTCTGTGGCTAACGTCAATCGAATAAGCTGTTAACTTATTCGCCTTCCTCACCACCGAAAGAACTTTACAACCCGAAGGCCTTCTTCATTCACGCGGCATGGCTGCGTCAGGGTTGCCCCCATTGCGCAATATTCCCCACTGCTGCCTCCCGTAGGAGTCTGGACCGTGTCTCAGTTCCAGTGTGGCTGGTCATCCTCTCAGACCAGCTAGAGATCGTCGGCTTGGTAGGCCTTTACCCCACCAACTACCTAATCCCACTTGGGCTCATCTTATGGCGGGCGGTCCGAAAATCCCACCCTTTAGTCCTTAGACATTACGCGGTATTAGCGACAGTTTCCCGTCGTTATCCCCCTCCATAAGCCAGATCCCCAAGCATTACTCACCCGTCCGCCACTCGTCAGCATGGAAAGCAAGCTTTCCACCCGTTACCGTTCGACTTGCATGTGTTAAGCCTGCCGCCAGCGTTCAATCTGAGCCATGATCAAACTCTTCAGTTCAAAAAGTTTTTTCGCTCAATATACTGACATTCATTAATGTATTAACTTCGGTCAGCACCTTAAGTCTTCATTTATTTTTTCTAAACGAATCTTTCCGGTGCCCACACAGATTGTCTGATAAATTGTTAAAGAGCAAAATTGGTCGGCGAGATAGGATTTGAACCTACGACCCACTGGTCCCAAACCAGTTGCGCTACCAAGCTGCGCTACTCGCCGTCGGAATCTTAATAAATAAGATGGGGTGGCTAATGAGACTCGAACTCACGACAACTGGAATCACAATCCAGGGCTCTACCAACTGAGCTATAGCCACCATTGATTTTATTGCATATACGCTGACTCTGGCGCGCTCGACAAGATTCGAACTTGCGACCTTTGGCTCCGGAGGCCAACGCTCTATCCAACTGAGCTACGAGCGCTCTATGCGTCGTTGCGGGGCGTATATTAAGGATTTTCGTTATGCTTGTCTAGCGTTTTTTTGAAAAAATTAAACATTTATGTTCTTTTGTTGCTTATTTATTCAAATTGTTTAATATTCAATAACTTTTTGGTTAAACTTTAGCTCATACTTTGATTTTTCTTTTCTTCTAACAGTTCCCAACGTTCAAACGCCAATTCTAATTCCCGTTCTTGTTCGGTTAATTCCTGTAATTTTGTCGTCGTATATTCATGTGATTGTTGGAAAAATTCAGGGTTGTTTACTTCATTCTGCAGTGCGGTTAATTTTTCTTCTAATTGTTCTAATAACTGAGGTAATTGTTCCAGTTCTCGCTGTTCTTTATACGAGAGTTTCACCGCTCGTTGACGCTCAGGTTGAAAAACCGGTTTAATTTCGACCGCACTTTCCGTGACTCTTTTCTGCTTAGACTGAGCTTCCGAGCGCTTTTGAGCCAACACATTTGCCTGTTGCTGTTTGGCATCAAAAAAACCGCCGACATATTTATTTACTACACCGTTTCCTTCGAATATATAACATTCTGTTGCCACATTATCAATGAACTGACGATCATGGCTGACAATAATTAACGTTCCTTGGTAATCCGCTAAAATTTCTTCTAGTAATTCAAGGGTTTCCACATCCAAATCATTGGTCGGCTCATCCAAAATAAGCAGGTTATTCGGTTTCAATAATAATTTTGCCAATAACAGACGATTACGTTCACCGCCGGACAATGCTTTGACCGGAATCATCGCTCGTTTCGGCGGAAACAGGAAATCCTGTAAATACCCCAATACATGACGTTTTACACCATTAATTTCAATATCCTGTTTACCGTCCGCTACATTATCCATCACGGTTTTTTCCGGATCTAAATCCACTCGATATTGATCAAAATACGCAATATCTAATTTTGTTCCGCAACGAATAGACCCCGAAGTTGGTTTCAGTTGACCTAATAATAGTTTAATAAAAGTAGTTTTCCCGCAACCGTTAGGTCCTACCAAAGCAATTTTATCGCCGCGCAAAATTGTGGTACTAAAACGAGAAAGCAAGGTTTTATCTTCAATTTCATAACCCGCATCTTCCACTTCAAACACAATTTTTCCCGAACGGCTTGAAGAATCCAACTGCAGTTTTACCGAACCCGGTACATCACGGCGTTGCCGACGTGCTTCACGTAATGCTTTCAACGCGCGTACACGGCCTTCGTTACGGGTACGTCGTGCTTTAATACCCTGTCGAATCCACACTTCTTCTTGTGCTAATTTTTTATCGAATAACTCGTTTTGCAAGACTTCTACCCGCAAATTTTCTGCTTTTGCAGTGAGATAAGTTTCATAATCGCCCGGATATGACACCAAATGCCCGCGATCCAAATCTACAATTCGGGTCGCCATTTTTTTGATAAAAGAACGGTCGTGCGAAATAAACACAATGCTGCCGCTAAACCCCAGCAGAAACTCTTCCAGCCATTCAATGGCATCCACATCCAAGTGGTTGGTCGGTTCGTCCAGCAGTAAAATATCGGGCGCGCGCACCAACGCTCTCGCTAACGCCGCTTTACGTAGCCAACCGCCGGATAATTCGGAAAGCGGCGTATCCGCGTTTAATTCCAATTTGCCCAAAACATCCTTAATTTTATTTTCAAACTGCCAACCATTTTCATGTTCCAGTTTTGCCTGCACTTGCGAAAGCCGGTTCAGCACGGCTTCGTCATATTGGGTTTCCAACCGTACCGAAATTCGATGATACTCTTTCAATAAATCCGCCAGGTGACCGATGCCCTCCGCCACATAATCAAACACATTTCCTTCCGCATGACGAGGCGGATCCTGTTCTAAGCGAGAAATTACCAAATCTTTTTCAAACAGCAGTTTGCCATCGTCCATTACTACATCACCGGATAAAATCTTTAACAAGGTGGATTTGCCGGCACCGTTACGACCGACCAAGCAAACCCGTTCGTTCGGTTCGATATGTAAATCGGCGTGGTCTAACAGAGGGGCGTCGCTAAAAGAAAGATATCCGTTGGTTAAGCTAATCAGTGCCATAAAAGAAAAATTCCGAGTAAAACATAATTTCGAAGGATTTTAGCATTTTTCAAACAAAAGTGCGGTCAAAATCTTTATCATTTTTTGACCGCACTTATCGTATTTTAAATTTTACGCGCCGTTTAGGCTTCCGGCATAAATTTTAATAACCGGTTGGCATTGGTGGCGACGGTAATGGATGAACACGCCATTGCCGCGCCGCCTACCATCGGATTCAACAGCACACCGAGAAACGGATAAAAAATACCGGCCGCCAACGGAATGCCCAGACTATTATAGATAAAGGCAAAAAACAGATTCTGCTTCATGTTACGTAAAGTGCCTTTGGACAAACTCAAGGCATCGGCGACCCCATGAATACTGTGGCGCATAAGCGTTAATTCCGCCGTTTCAATCGCTACGTCAGAACCGGATCCCATAGCGATACCGACATTGGCTTGGGCCAGTGCAGGAGCGTCGTTAATGCCATCCCCCACCATCACGATTTTTTTGCCCTGTCCCTGCAGTTGTTGAATGGCTTGCGCCTTACCTTCCGGCAACACTCCGGCAATAACCTGATCAATACCGGCTTCCTGGGCAATAGCCTGCGCCGTTTTTTCCTGATCGCCGGTTAACATGACCAAACGATAACCCTGACGATGTAAACGGGATAACGCCGCCACCGTGTCGTCGCGTAACGGATCGCGAATCACAAACATTGCCGCTAACCGCCGTTCTGCTGCCAAAAACACCACGGTAGCGCCTTTTTCGCTTTCCTGTCGGAACAGAGATTCGGCTTCTGCAATAACAATTGAATGCTGTTCTAACAACGCACGATTTCCCAATAAAACAGATTTATTATGAACCGTTGCCGTCACCCCCAAGCCATTTAAAGTGCGGAAATCCGTTACCGCTTGCGGTGAAATCTGTAAATCAGAGGCGTACGCTATAACCGCTTTGGCTAACGGATGGTTCGAACCCTGTTCTAAATCTGCCGCAAATTGCACCGCACTTTGGCTATTAAATCCATTAAACGTATAAAGTGCGGTCACTTTGGGCTCACCTTTTGTCAGCGTGCCTGTTTTATCGAACACTACCGTATCGGCGTCCGCCGCTTTTTGTAAGGCGTCGGCATCCCGCACTAATACGCCTAATTCCGCCGCCCGCCCCACACCGGCGATAATCGACATCGGTGTCGCCAGTCCCAACGCGCAAGGACAGGCAATAATCAGAACCGTCGTTAATACTACGAAAGAATAAGAAATTTCTTTCGTTACCGCATACCAAATCACGGCGGAAATAAACGCAATGGCTATCACTATCGGTACGAATACGGCGGCAATGCGATCCGCCAGCTGGCCGATTTGCGGTTTGCTGCTTTGTGCCTGTCGTACCAAGCGAATAATATTCGCCAATGTGGTTTTATTGCCGACTTGTTCCGCCTGAAATAACACCGAACCGTCCGTCACTAAAGTGCCGGCACTGATTCTATCGCCTTCTTGTTTATGTACCGGTAAAGGTTCGCCGGTAAGCATGCTTTCGTCCAACCAGGCTTCGCCTCGGGTAATAATACCATCCACAGAAACGCGGTTTCCGGTTTTCAACCGTAAAGTCATACCTCGTTGAACCCGGGTTAAAGGAATTTCACGTTCGCCCGCTTCTTCTACGATTAATGCGGTTTTCGGGGTGAGATCCAGCAATCGTTCCAAGGCTTTGGAAGAACGCTGTTTAGCCTTTGCTTCCAACATTTTCCCTACATTGATCAGGCCGATAATCATCGTGCTGCTTTCAAAGTACAAATGATGTGCGGTTTCGGGGAAAAAATCCGGCGCCAGAGTCACCGTCATGGAATAAAGCCAGGCGGCACCTGTTCCCAATGCCACCAACGTATCCATGGTTGCGGTTTTGTTGGTAAAACTCTTCAATGCCCGTTGATAAAAATGTCCGCCGGTGAAAAACATCACGATTAAAGAAATTATACCAATCCATATCCAGTTATTGCGATTTTCGGCGGTCACTTGCATTTGTCCGCCGGCCAGTCCCCAGAAAAGCAAACCGAACCCCATAATCAACGCTACAATCGCCTGCCATTTCCGTTGCCGGATTTCATGCTCCGTTTGCAAACGCTGTTTATCGCGACGTTTTTTTTCATCCTCAATCAATTCCGCTCCGTAACCGGCTTGAATAACCGCATCAATTAAAGATTCCGGCGAAACATTCCCCGTCACAAAAGCCGTCTGTTCCGCGAGATTCACCCGGGCTGTTTGAACGTTTGGCACTGCCTGTAATGCCCGTTCCACTTTCAACACACAGGCTGCGCAACTTAAACCGCTTAATAATAACGTGGTTTGCTCACCGGAAAACGCCGCCTCCGAAGATAACGCAACCGTCACTGATTCGGCCGTTTCTGCCAATTGTGACGGTTGTTCAGGCTTTGGGCGTCGGTCAATCTTTACCTCATCAATCGCCACCTTTTCAGACTTTTGGGGGATATTTTCAAGCGATGCCGCAAAGCCTGCCTCCACGATAGCCCGAATCGCCGTTTGCGGATCCGCTGCGCCATAAATTTTCGCCATGGTTTTGCTGACATCAAAAACTTCGACATTTTCCACCGCACTTAATGCTTTTTCGGTGGACTTAATACAATGTCCGCAATTTAATCCGTTTAACGCCAAGGTGAAATCCGGTTCAACCGGTTTCGCCTGATAGCCGGCGTCCGCCACGGCTTTAATCAAAATATCCGGTGCCACATCACCCGCTACTTTAGCGAAATGCAAGGTCACTTCCGCCGTTTCCACACCGTTGATTTTTTCCAATGCCGTTTTAACCGCTTTAATACAATGCCCGCAAGAAAGATCGCCGAGCGCTAAAATTGTTGTCATACCGTTCTCCTGACTTTTTTCAGTGATCATAAGATAAACCTTGACGTAAGGGTAAAGTCAATATATTTTCTAAATCCCGATCAAATTCAGATAAAAAATTATGAACATTACAGAAGTTGCTCAGAAAACTCAGCTTACGCAAAAATCCATTCGTTTCTATGAAGAAAAAGGGCTCATCACACCGCCAACCCGCGGCGTAAACGGTTATCGACAATATAATGCAAGCCATATTGAAGAACTGACGTTGATTCATCAAGCGCGTCAGGTAGGATTTTCATTGCCTGTTTGCAAAGAGCTGCTGGAATTATACAAAAATCCGCACCGCCGTAGCGCGGACGTCAAAGCGCGGACAATGACGCGAATTGCAGAGATCGATACGCAGATTCGGCAGTTACAATTTATGCGTGAAAAACTAATGAGTCTGGCACAGCAATGTCCGGGAGACGATTCTGAAAACTGCCCGATTATCAATGGGTTGTCTTGTCCTCATTGCGGTTAAACCGTTACTGTTCTTAATCGCCTGGTAAATTTAACCGACTTTTTAACCGCACTTCCAACTCATGGCGTTCGCTTTCCGTCAAAGCCTGATTCTGCAAATTGGTCAGCCTGAAAAAGTCTTCCGCTTTTTCGCCCGTAGTGGTAATTTTAGCGTTCAGCAAATTTAAATTCAGATCACCGAAAATTTGACTGACTTCCGCCAATAAACCGGCTTTATCCAGCGCAACCAACTCCATTTCCGTGTGCGTCTCTTTTTCCGTATTTAAGAAACGTACCTCGGTTTTCACATGGAACGGCTGTAATTTATGATTATGCAAAGTGGCTCGTTTCAAATTTTCAGCGTAAGTTAACGCTTCGGTAATGGCTCTTTCCAGCTCGCGACGGCGATCGCTTTTCAGTAACGCGCCGTTCAGTTCCGTTACCACGAAAGTATCCAGTACGTAACCGTCCAGACTCGTACTGATTTGTGCACTGTGAATACTGAGTTTTTTGGCACCGATAGTGGTGACGACTTTATGGAAAAGCTGCGCTTGATCCCGACAGTACAAGAACACTTCCGTTCCGCCCTGTGAAAATCGGTTACTGATTTTCACCAGCATATCGCCCTGAAAATCCGTCAATAACGTCGCATGCCATGCCAATTCTTTCGGTGTACTGCGCAGGAAATAATCGTCCGGACAACGTGCCCACAACGGCCCGACATCCTCTAAAAAGCCTTGGTTTTGTAAAATCGCCAACGCCTGCCGTTTATTTTTTTCCGCCTGTTCTTCGCTGTCGAGTAATTGATCCATACCTTGTTCGAATTGTTGGCGGGTATATTGATAAAGTGTGGCGAACAACGCGCGTTTCCAATCGTTCCACAAATTAGAATTGGTGGCGCAAATATCCGCTACGGTCAAACAAATCAGCAAATCCAACCGCACGGTATTGTGCACTTCTTCCGCAAACGCCATAACCACTTCCGGATCATGAATGTCGCGTCGTTGTGCCGTGACGGACATCAACAAATGTTTTTTCACCAGCCAGCACATAGTCTCGATTTCCCGTCCGTCGAAACCGTGCAGAGTAGCGAAAGATACCATATCCTGTGCGCCAAGTACCGCATGATCGCCGCCACGCCCTTTGGCGATATCATGAAACAACGCTGTAATATACAGTAAAGTGCGGTCGGAATTTTGCGAAAAAACGGCGCAACAAATGGGATGAATATCCCGCGTTTTTTCATCAAGAAAACTTTCCAAGTGTAACAACACGCGAATCGTGTGCTCGTCCACCGTGTAAGCGTGAAACAGATCAAACTGCATTAATCCGACAATGGCTTTCCATTGCGGGATATACGCCGTCAATACGCCGTATTGATGCATAGGCACCAAAGCACGGGCAACAGCTTTCGGTTGACCGAACAGGCGCAGAAATTTTTCCCGGGCTGCGGGCAGTTCGCACAACGGCGTTTGCTGCTGACGCAACGCAATATACAATTTGCGCAAGGTATCCGAATGAATTTCCGCATGGGGATAAGCGGTTAAATGATAAAACAAATCCAACATCACCTCAGGTTCCCGCTCAAAAATATCCTGTTGCATCAGCTGAATTTCGTTATTTTGTAACAAAAAATGGCGATCTAAAAAAATCTGTTGAATGTCCGCCGCACTTTTATCTTGCAGAAAATGTTCGCGATAATGGCGGGTTAAAATATCGCTCAGACCGGAAATATATCTCAAAGCCCGAAAAAAACGTTTCATCATCTGTTCGACGCCTTGATTACCTTCCCCGTGGAAATCCAGTAATTCGGCGACTTTAATCTGACGCTCGAACAGCAAGCGGTTATCATAACGCTTCAGAATCAAATGCAGGGCGAAGCGTACCTTAAACAAGAATTGCTGACTTTGCTGCAGCATCTCGTATTCTTCCGGATAAATAAACCCCGACTGTAAAATTTCTTCCAGCGTTAAAGTATTATTGTGTCGAAGGGCAATCCAGTAAATAAAATGCAAATCGCGTAAACCGCCCGGACTGTACTTAATGTCAGGTTCCAGATTATAGCTGGTGTTATGATAACGGGCGTAACGTTCGGTTTTTTCCTGCACCTTCGCGTTAAAAAAAGCCTCACGATTCCAAAAATCAGGTTGACTTAAAAGTGCGGTCAGTTTTTGAAAGGTTTTTTCGTTACCTATCAGCAGACGGCTTTCCAATAAATTGGTAGCGATAGTAATATCCGCTCTTCCTTCGCTGCCGCATTCCGCCAAAGTCCGCACGCTCGCGCCTACATCAAAGCCGCAATCCCATAAAAACTGAATAAAATCGGTAATCCTCCGTTCGACTTCCGGCGAATTTTTCTGTTCGCTTAAAATCAAAAAATCCAAGTCCGACAACGGAAACATTTCTTTGCGTCCGTAACCGCCCACCGCAATCAAGGAAACATTCGCTTGAGCCAATTCGAATTGCTGCCAAAGATGAAGCAATAAATCGTCATAAAATGCCGTGCGCCGGCGAATGAGCTCATTCACATCCGTTTGTAGAAAATGTTCGAATTCCGCTTGTTTTAAGCGCCGGAGTTTGGATTTAATGTCGTTCGGACTGAATGAAACCATGGACGTTCACCTGAATACAAAAAGGCGAACCCGTAAGTCCGCCTCAAATGTTATTACGCATTTACCATGAAACGGGAAATGCGACCTTCTTTTTCTTCCTCTTCACGAATCGTCATCACTTCGCAACCGTCGTCCGTGACGACGATTTCATGTTCGTATTGTGCGGAATGGCTGCGATCTTTGGTTTTAACCGTCCAACCGTCCCCCATCAGGCGCACTTCCTTTTTGCCGGCGTTAATCATCGGTTCAATAGTGAAGACCATGCCTTTGCGTAAAATCACACCGCCATCGTCCGCATAATAATGCAGCACTTGCGGTTCCGCATGATACACATCGCCAATACCGTGACCGCAATATTCGCGTACTACGCTAAAACCTTCTTTCTCCGCATACTCCTGAATAGCCTTGCCGATGGAATTTAAGCGAACACCCGGTTTTACTGCGCGAATGCCTTGATACAAACATTCCTGCGTCACCTCGCACAAACGCTTGTCGCGCGTGCCGGGTTCCCCCACGACATACATTTTAGAATTATCGCCGTAATAACCGTCTTTAATTACAGTAACATCAAGATTCAAAATATCGCCTTTTTTCAGTTTTTTCTCAAAACTCGGAATACCGTGACACACCACTTCGTTTAATGAAATGCAAGTGGCGTGTTTAAAACCGTGATAACCCACATTCGCGGGTTTACCGCCCTGTACCTTTTCGATATATTCATGACAAATGCGATCCAGCTCACCGGTGGTAATTCCTTCTTTAATGTGCTCTTCAATCATTACCAATACATCCGACGCCAATTTGCAGGCAATACGGATTTTTGCCAATTCTTCTTCTGTTCTTAATGGAATAGCCATAATTATCTCCTAAAAATATCGCGCGTATCATAGCACTAAACGGACACGAGTGAAAATATCCTTGAACGAATCAGTCGGTTATTAGATAATACACGGATTAATTTTTTGAGTAGAAAGTAGGAAAGCGATTATGACAGATATTTCGGTGCCGCTCACCTTTACTGACGCAGCGGCCAATAAAGTAAAAAGTTTAATTACCGACGAAGAAAATCCGAATCTAAAATTACGCGTTTACATTACAGGCGGTGGTTGCAGCGGCTTCCAATACGGTTTCACCTTTGACGAAAAAGTCAATGAAGGCGATTTAACCGTAGAAAATGCCGGCGTTCAATTGGTTATCGATCCTATGAGCCTGCAATATTTAATCGGCGGTACGGTAGATTACACCGAAGGTTTGGAAGGTTCACGTTTCGTGGTGCAAAATCCGAACGCATCCAGCACCTGCGGTTGCGGTTCGTCTTTCAGTATTTAATCGTTCGTCAGTTACCCGATGGATTTCCGATTTACCTCCCTGCAAGGCCATATTGTGGCGCAATGTTCTATGGAACATATTGCGCTGGCGAATTGGTTCAACACCGAAGTGCGGTTAAATTCCCCATTAATTTCTACCGCACTGGCGGAAACCGTAAAAGCAAAAAATTATAACGGTGCCCAGGAAACCCGCCTCATCGGCACGGAATACAGTCTGTTTATTCGTGCCGATGAAGTCGTTATAAAAGCGAACAATCTCTGCATTGCAGATAACCAAGAACGGGAATTGGAGCAGAATTTCCATTATTACGATGCGGAAAGTATCGCATTTTGCGGTTTAGAAGATTTCGAACATTTCTTACGTTCTTATCAGGACTTTATTCGATAGCCCATCCGCTTTACTCATCCCGATAACCGCCCCGCCCATTAACAAAGTGCGGTTATTTTTTTACTTGTTTTTTAGAATAATATGCTAAAATTCTTTCGTTCCTGAGAAAAATGAACGTTAAAAATGGCATTAAACATGGCAGACGAAAAACAAAATAATCCTAAAAAGCCTAACGACAACGCAAAAAACACAACGTCTTGGAGAAAAAGCCGAAAAATGACCGCCTTAAAAGTCGCATTTACCGGCGCAGTATTATTTGCGTTTTACGGCATTTATTTAGACGGGCAAATCCGTTCCAAAATGGACGGACAAGTCTGGCGTTTACCTGCCGAAGTATACAGCCGGATTCAGAGCATCCGTTTGGCGGACAGACTGACGCTTGAGCAAATCAAACGGCTCTTACTTGATAACGATTACCGCCAAACCACACTGGTCGCCGCACCGGGTGATTTCAAAATAGAAGACAATACCATCGTATTGCTACGACGCGCCTTTCCTTTTCCCGAGCATCCCGAAGCACAACGGGTTTTCCGTTTGCGTTTCGACGGCAATAATAAATTGGCGGTCATTGAAGATTTAATCAATCTGAAAGCTATCGACGAATTCCGCCTGGCACCGAAATTAATCGCTATGCTGCAATCGGAACAAGAAAAAGAAGAACGCTTGGCAATACCGCTGCAAAATTACCCGCGCTTGTTAATTGACACGCTGCTCCTCACCGAAGACCGGCGTTTTTATGAACACGGCGGCGTCAGTCCGCTGGGAATCGCACGTGCCATGTACACAAATTTCCGTGCCGGTCATACCGTTCAAGGCGGCAGTACGCTAACCCAACAGTTAGTGAAAAATCTATTCTTAACCAACGAACGGTCTCTCAGCCGTAAAATCAACGAAGCCTTTATGGCGATTATGCTGGATTTACGTTATGACAAAAATACCATCCTTGAAACCTATTTGAACGAAGTTTATCTCGGACAAAACGGTGATTCGCAAGTACACGGTTTCGAATTGGCAAGCCATTTTTATTTCGGATTACCGGTTCGTGAAATAAAACTGGATCAAATCGCACTTTTGGTGGGCATGGTAAAAGGTCCGTCGTTGTATAATCCTTGGCGTAATCCGAACAATGCCGTCGAACGGCGCAATGTCGTACTGCGTTTAATGCTGGAACACCGAATGATCGACCAGGAATTGTACGATACGCTCAGCAAACGTCCTCTTGGCGTACAAGATCGAGGAAAAATCGCTCGCCGTTATCCTGCATTCATTCAGGCAATGCAGACGGAATTACGGGCGAATCTGGGCGAGAACCGTGAAGGCCGCTTACAAGGTGCGCGAATTTTCAGTACATTGGATCCGAAACAGCAAAGCTATGCCGAACAAAGCGTAATCAACGCCACTGCGGAATTACAGTTACGTACTAAAAATTCGGCATTACAGTCCGCAATCGTCATTGCCGATTATAAAAAAGGTGAAATCCGCGCCATAGTGGGTGGCACCCAAACTAATTATGCGGGTTTTAACCGCGCCACTATGGCACAGCGACAAATCGGTTCGTTGGTAAAACCATCCGTTTATTTAACCGCACTTACGCAACCGGAATCTTTCCGCTTAAATACGCCGTTAAACAATCGTCCGATTACGATTAATGTAAAAGGCAGTCCGCCTTGGCAACCCCGTAATTATGACAAACATTACGGCGGTTCCGTCCTGATGGTTGACGCGCTGGCACGCTCTCTTAATATTCCGACTGTAAATCTAGGGATGAAAGTCGGTTTGAAAAAAGTCATCGAAACCCAACAGGCAATGGGCTGGGATAAAGTAAAAATTCCCCGCGTACCCTCTATGTTGCTCGGCTCATATTCCATCTCGCCTTACGACGTGACGAAACTTTATCAGGTTATCGCCAACAACGGCGGAAAGATTCCGCTTTCTACCATTGAAAGTATTAACGATCGCCAAGGTAACGTTATTTATCGACACAACACCGAAGCGGAACAGGTCGTGCCTGCCGAAGCGGCGTTCCAAACCCTTTACGCTATGCAACAAGTAGTGGAGCGCGGTACCGGCCGCAGTTTACAGAAAGACCATGCGAACCTGCATCTGGCGGGGAAAACCGGTACTACCAATGATGCGCGCGATACCTGGTTCGTCGGTATCGACGGTGAAAATGTCACGACGATTTGGCTGGGACGCGATGACAACGGCGAAACTAAACTTACCGGCGCCAGCGGTGCATTATACTTATATAAAGATTATTTAAAACGTACCGAGGCAATACCGCTAAAACCAAACAAACCTAACGACATAAAATGGGTAGGAATTAACAGCTACGGCGGCTGGGATTGTTATAGCCCCGTCAGAAATATTCCGGTTTGGGCGGATAAAAACCAGAATTTTTGCATTAGTGCCAGACCGGCAGTGGTAGAGGCTCAACCGGGCGGTGCCGCTCCGATTATCGTACAACCCGCACAACCCGTCGCTCCGCAATATGTTCCGATTGAAGATGCCAAACCGGCGGGTTAATCCGTCTGCTTGTCAAATCATTCGATGAAAGCCCATCCAAAGTGCGGTCAAATCCGACCGCATTTTTATGCCCGCAAACCTCTTATAAAATCAATTCCCGCCGCCATAAAAAACAGGCAAAAAAAGACCGCACTTTCATGCGGCCTGATTCATTCGGAATATAAAGAATTAGCCTTTGTAGTTATAAATGTGAGCTACTAAGTCCAATACTTTGTTTGAATAACCGGTTTCATTATCATACCAAGATACTAACTTCACGAAAGTATCGGTTAATGCGATACCGGCATCAGCATCAAATACGGAAGTTAATGCGCAACCGTTAAAGTCCGTAGAAACTACAGCATCTTCAGTGTAACCTAAAACGCCTTTTAATTCGCCGTTGAAAGTTTTACCTTCAGCCGCATCCTTGATTGCCGCTTTGATAGTTTCGTATGAAGCGGCTTTTTCCAAGTTAACGGTTAAGTCAACGACAGAAACGTTTGGAGTAGGAACACGGAATGCCATACCGGTTAATTTACCGTTTAATGCAGGTAATACTTTACCTACGGCTTTAGCGGCACCGGTTGATGAAGGAATGATGTTTTGAGCCGCACCGCGACCACCGCGCCAGTCTTTCATTGAAGGACCGTCAACTGTTTTTTGAGTTGCCGTCGTTGCGTGAACCGTTGTCATTAAACCGTCTTTGATACCGAAGGTTTCATGGATAACGCGTGCTAACGGTGCCAAGCAGTTAGTTGTGCAAGATGCGTTAGATACGATATCTTGACCGGCATAAGCATTAAAGTTAACGCCGCGTACAAACATTGGAGTTGCGTCTTTAGAAGGACCGGTCATAACTACTTTTTTCGCACCGGCGGTAATATGTTTACGTGCGGTTTCGTCAGTTAAGAATAAACCGGTTGCTTCCACTGCGATATCAACACCGATTGCCGCCCAGTTTAAGTTTGCCGGATCACGCTCAGCCGTTACACGGATTGTTTTGCCGTTAACTACTAAGTTACCGTCTTTCACTTCAACCGAACCATCGAAACGACCGTGAGTTGAATCGTATTTTAACATGTACGCCATGTATTCAACGTCGATTAAGTCGTTGATACCTACAACTTCGATATCATCGCGTTGTTGTGCGGCACGGAATACGATACGACCGATACGACCGAAACCATTGATACCAATTTTAATTGCCATAAGATTTTCACCTTCTTTTTAAGTTAAACAAAATTATTACAGTCCGATTTACTCATTATTGAGTATCTAGCTGTCACCTTTGCGATTATAGCACGGTTTCTTTTCAGAACAATCCAGACTATGGAAATAACTATAACAGATAAGTATTTCGTGATCTATGTCAAATTTTTCTTGTACAAATTCTAAACACTTAAAAATCTTAGAAAATTTAACCGCACTTTTATACAAAATTTGGCATAATGAAACAAAAAAGAACAGAGGTAAAACCATGTCTCAAGGTAATTTATACATTCTTTCCGCCCCAAGCGGTGCGGGGAAATCATCGCTTATTACGGCATTATTGGAAAAAGATACGCGAAACTCAATGATGGTGTCCGTTTCCCATACGACTCGCCGTCCCCGTCCCGGCGAACAAAACGGCGTACATTACCATTTTGTGGAAGTTGACGAATTCGAAGCACTGATTGAACAAGGGGCGTTTTTAGAGTTCGCCAAAGTGTTCGGCGGTAATTATTACGGCACTTCACTACCCGCAATCGAAAAAAATCTCGCCGCCGGTATTGATGTTTTTTTGGATATCGACTGGCAGGGCGCCCAACAAATCCGCGAAAAAGTACCGAATGTCAAAAGCATTTTCATTCTTCCGCCATCTTTACAGGAACTGGAACGGCGTCTTATCGGACGGGGACAAGACAGCGCCGAGGTAATCGCCGAACGCATGTCGAAAGCGATAGATGAAATTTCTCATTACAACGAATATGATTATGTGATTGTAAACGATGATTTCCAACAGGCATTGGCGGATTTAGTTCATATATTGCGTGCGGAAAAATTAACATTAACTTACCAAGAAACACAAAATCACGCATTAATTCAGGAATTACTGGCAAAATAGACCGCACTTTAGTATTATTAACAATCCGTTAAAACGAACTTAAAAGAATAAAATTGGAGTAAATAATTATGGCGCGCGTAACAGTGCAAGATGCAGTGGAAAAAATCGGTAACCGTTTTGATTTAATTTTAACCGCAGCCCGTCGAGCAAGACAGCTACAGTTAAACCATCGCGAACCATTGGTGCCGGAAGATAACGATAAACCGACAGTGATCGCATTACGGGAAATCGAAAAAGGTTTAATCAACAATGACATTATGGATGCGCAAGAACGTCAGGATGCGTTAATGCAGCACCAAGCGGAAGATGCCGCCGTATCTTTATTGACGGCTTAATTATTACTATTAATTTAAATTTAAAGTGCGGTCGATTTTTGAATAATTTTAAGGGGGACTTATGGATTTGTTTGAACCTTTAGAGCATATTATTCAGGAATATTTGCCTCCCGAGCAAATCGAATCAGTGAAACGGGCTTTCCTCATCGCCCGCGACGCTCACGAAGGACAATTTCGTTCCAGCGGCGAACCGTACATCACCCATCCCGTCGCCGTCGCCGCTATTATTGCGCAAATGCGCCTCGATCATGAAGCGGTTATGGCGGCACTCCTGCATGATGTTATCGAAGATACTCCCTATACCGAAAATCAGCTTGCCGCAGAATTCGGACAAAATGTTGCCGAAATCGTGGACGGCGTGTCTAAATTAGATAAACTGAAATTTCGCACCCGCCAGGAAGCACAGGCGGAAAGTTTCCGTAAAATGATTCTCGCCATGACGAAAGATATTCGCGTGGTGCTGATTAAACTTGCCGACCGTACGCATAATATGCGGACGTTGGGTGCTTTGCGTCCGGACAAACGCCGCCGTATCGCCAAAGAAACGTTAGAAATTTACAGCCCGATTGCTCATCGTCTCGGCATCGAGCATGTAAAAAATGAACTGGAAGATTTATGCTTTCAGGCCATGCATCCCAAACGTTATGCCGTACTGAACAAGGTAATTGAAAATACCCGCGGCAATCAGCACGAACTCATTGAACCTATTCTGGAAGAACTGGAACAACGCTTGCGTGCCGCCTATATTCCGTCACGGGTATATGGGCGCGAGAAACCGTTATATTATATTTATAAATCCCTGCGCCAACGGGAACAAAAATTCCGTTCGATTCTGGATATTTACAACTTCCGCGTGGTCGTTACTACCGTAGACGACTGTTATCGGGCATTAGGTTGTATTCACAGTTTCTATAAACCGAGACCGGGGCAAATTAAAGATTACATCGCAGTGCCGAAATCCAACGGTTATCAGGCATTACATACGTTCACCATCGGGCCGAAAGGCGTGCCGGTTGCCGTACAAATCCGCACGGAAGAAATGGATCAAATCGCAAAAATGGGGGTGACTGCGCACTGGGTTTACAAGCAAGACGGTAAGAACGACGGCACCACCGCCCAAATTAAAGCGCAAAACTGGCTGCAGAATATCATTGATTTACAACAAAGTGCGGGCAACTCTTTTGAATTTATCGAAAGCGTTAAATCCGATTTATTCTCTCACGAAATTTACGTATTCACGCCTAAAGGACGAATTATCGAGCTGCCCGAAGGTGCGACACCGGTGGATTTCGCCTATGCGGTACATACCGATGTAGGTAATTCTTGCGTCGGTGCAAAAGTGGAACGTGCCGATTATCCGCTGTCTCAACCGTTAGTTTCGGGGCAAACCGTCGACATCGTCACCGCACCGAATGCCAAACCGAGAGCCGGTTGGTTAAATTTCGTAGTAACCGGACGTGCTAAATCGAAAATACGTCAAACCCTAAAAACACTCGAAAATCCGACCGCACTTACCGGTAATAAACTACCGCTTCATTATGCGAAATGCTGTCACCCGATTCCGGGCGATCCTGTTGCCGGTTACGAAAATGCGTCTAAAGAAATTACCGTACATCATCAGCAATGCGCCAATTTACGCCGGCATAACGATCATCTCGTAGCCGTATCGCTGGATAACGAACAAAACGAATTCGAAGTGGAATTACGCATTCAAATGCAAACGCAATCCACTTTAGGGCGGCTGATGAACGCGATTTCCGCCGCACAAAGCGCAGTGCACAGCATCTGGACTGAAGAGGCGGATGAAAAAAGTCTGGCGATTTTATTAGTCACGGCAAAAGACACGGAACATTTAGCGCGCATTGTGCATCTTATCCGGCGCGTATCCGGCGTAACCGCCGTTAAACGTAATATTAACGCCTGACCCGAACAAAAGCGATGACAAACCAATTACTTGATGCCGTTCCTCTCACTACACTGTCAGGTGTGGGAACGGCGATCGCTGCCAAATTAAGCCGAATCGGCATCAATAATTTACAGGATCTGCTTTTCCATCTGCCTATCCGTTACGAAGATCGAACACACATCACTCCTATCGCCGATATTCGTCCCGATCAATACGCCACCATCGAAGGCATAGTGCAAACTTGCGACGTGCAGTTCGGACGTCGCCCGATTCTAACGGTTAGCCTGTCTGACGGCAGCTCAAAAATCATGCTGCGTTTTTTCAATTTTAATGCCGGTATGCGCAACAGTTTTCAGATTGGCGCACGGGTAAAAGCTTTCGGTGAAATCAAGCGCGGTCGGTTTATGGCGGAAATTCACCATCCCGAATATCAAATTATTCGCGATAATCAGCCCATTCAACTGGAGGAAACCCTCACTCCGATTTACGCCGCCACCGAAGGCTTAAAGCAAGCCTCCCTGCGTAAACTGACGGAGCAGGCGCTGGCACTACTGAATAAAGTCCAACTGACGGAAATATTACCTGACGCATTTAATCCGTATCCGTTCAGTCTGAAAGATGCATTGCATTTTCTGCACCGTCCGCCGCCGGACGTATCGCTGGAAATGCTGGAAAAAGGACAACATCCTGCACAAGTGCGGTTAATTTTCGAAGAATTATTGGCTCATAATCTGGCTATGCAGAAAGTGAGAGTCGGTACGCAGCAGCATTATGCCGTACCGTTGGTTCATCAAACGGATTTAAAACAACGTTTTCTGGCGCAACTGCCCTTCCGCCCCACCAACGCTCAGTTGCGCGTTACTGCCGATATCGAGCGGGACTTAGCGCAATCTTATCCTATGATGCGGTTGGTACAGGGAGACGTCGGTTCAGGTAAAACTTTAGTTGCAGCCTTGGCCGCCATTGCCGTTATCGATAACGGCAAGCAAGTGGCGTTAATGGCGCCGACAGAAATCCTGGCGGAACAGCATGCGGAAAACTTCCGTCGCTGGCTGGAACCCTTTAATATCCGCGTAGGCTGGTTAGCCGGTAAAGTGAAAGGCAAAGCGCGACAAGCTGTGCTGACTGAAATTCAGCGCGGTGAAGTACAAATGGTGGTCGGTACCCATGCACTGTTTCAGGAAGAAGTGAAATTTGCCGATCTCGCCTTAGTGATTATTGACGAACAACATCGATTCGGCGTTCATCAGCGTTTGATGTTACGTGAAAAAGGCGAAAATTCGGGTATTTATCCACATCAATTGATTATGACCGCCACCCCGATTCCCCGCACCTTAGCCATGACGGTTTACGCCGATTTGGATACCTCCGTCATCGACGAACTCCCGCCGGGACGCACGCCCATCACCACGGTGGTCGTATCGGAAGAACGCCGAGCGGAAATTGTCGCCCGCGTACATAACGCCTGCACCAATGAAAAACGCCAAGCCTATTGGGTGTGTACGCTTATTGAGGAAAGTGAGGTATTGGAAGCCCAAGCGGCGGAAGCTACGGCAGAAGATTTACAAAAAGCCTTACCCCATTTACGTATCGGGCTGGTTCACGGGCGCATGAAACCTGCCGAAAAACAAGAAATCATGGCACGTTTCAAAGCTGCGGAGCTGGACCTGTTAGTTGCAACGACAGTCATCGAAGTAGGTGTGGACGTACCTAATGCCAGCTTGATGATTATCGAAAACGCCGAACGCCTGGGTTTGTCACAGTTACACCAATTACGCGGACGGGTCGGACGAGGCAGCACGGCCTCTTTCTGTGTATTAATGTACAAACCGCCGCTGGGCAAAATTTCCCAAAAACGATTGCAAGTTTTACGCGACAGTCAGGACGGCTTCGTTATTTCGGAAAAAGATCTGGAAATCCGCGGACCGGGCGAAGTGTTAGGTACCAAACAAACCGGTATAGCCGAATTCAAAGTGGCGAATTTAATGCGTGATCGCCGTATGATCCCGACAGTACAGCATTACGCCAAACAGCTTATCGTGAAACATCCTGACATCGCCGAAGCTTTGATTAAACGCTGGCTGAACAACCGCGAAATTTACAGTAACGCCTGATATCGATATTTCGCAAAAAACGTTTCAAAAACAACAAAAAAATCGACCGCACTTTGAATCGGTTATCAAAGTGCGGTCAAAAAATACGATGTTTTTGATCGAAATTATTACAGCGCTTTCAGAATATCATCCACACGTTCTTTGGCATCGCCGAATAACATTTGGGTGTTTTCTTTGAAGAACAATGGATTCTGCACGCCGGCGTAACCCACCGCCATTGACCGTTTAAATACGATCACATTTTGCGCTTTCCATACTTCCAGCACCGGCATACCGGCAATCGGGCTGTTCGGATCATCCAATGCCGCCGGATTCACCGTGTCATTGGCACCGATAACGAGAACCACATCGGTATCTTCGAAATCATCGTTGATTTCATCCATTTCCAGCACCACATCATAAGGCACTTTGGCTTCCGCCAATAATACGTTCATATGTCCCGGCAAACGTCCCGCCACCGGGTGGATACCGAAACGCACGTTCACACCGCGCTCACGCAGTTTTTGGGTCATTTCCGCCACCGGATATTGCGCTTGCGCAACCGCCATACCGTATCCCGGCGTGATAATGACCGAACCGGCGTTTTTCAGCAATTCCGCCACTTCTTCCGCCGTTGTTTCGCGATGTTCGCCCTGCTCTGCATCGGAAGCAGAAACCGTATCATTACCGAAACCGCCCGCAATCACACTGATGAAAGAACGGTTCATGGCTTTACACATAATGTAAGACAGAATCGCACCGGAAGAACCGACTAGTGCGCCGGTGACGATAAGCAAGTCATTGTTTAACATGAAACCTGCCGCGGCAGCCGCCCAACCGGAATAGGAATTCAACATGGAAACCACCACCGGCATATCCGCGCCGCCGATAGAGGCCACCAAGTGCCAACCAAAGGCAAGAGCAATTGCCGTCATCAACAAAATCGGGAAAATATTTTCCGGATTATTTAAGAATGCCGCCATCAGCAACGCCGAAACCACTAATGCCGCTAAATTCAATTTATGACGATGCGGCAACATGAGTGCTTTGGAATTGATAATACCGCGCAATTTACCGAATGCCACTACGGAACCGGTGAAAGTTACCGCCCCGATGAAAATGCCCAAAAATACTTCCACATTGTGAATATTATTTAATACGGCCTGTTCCGCATCAAAGGCTTCTTTTGCCGCTTGTTGCGCCGCTTCACTGACGAATGCCGTACCGACCGGCGCCACAAATTCCGGTTCGATATGCAACCCGAAACTGTTAAAACCGACTAAAACGGCAGCCAAACCCACAAAGCTGTGCAAAATCGCGACCAATTCCGGCATTTCTGTCATTTCCACTTTTAACGCACGGTGAATACCGATGATCGCACCGATAATCATGGCTACGATAATCCAGAACTGACCTTCGGTTTGCGGTCCGAAAATTGTTGCGATTAACGCAATGGTCATCCCCACGATACCGTACCAGCAACCCGCTTTCGCCGTTTCATGTTTAGAAAGACCCGCCAGGCTCATAATAAACAGTAATGCCGATACAATGTATGCGGCTTGCACTAAACCTACTGACATTATATTTCTCCTTAACCTTTTCTAAACATGGAAAGCATACGCTGAGTGACTTTGAAGCCGCCGAAGATGTTAATGCTGGCAACTAAAATCGCGATAAACGCCAGAAGGCTGACATAGAAACTGCCCTGTGCAATTTGCAATACCGCCCCGACGATAATAATGCCCGAAATGGCATTGGTTACCGCCATTAACGGCGTATGCAACGCATGACTGACGTTCCACACCACGTAATACCCCACCACACAAGACAACACGAATACCGTGAAGTGAGATAAGAACGCCGCCGGCGTCACTGCCGCCAGCCACAGGAACAGCACGACGATTGCCGCCATAATACCGTATTTCACCCGCGGATTCGTCGGTTCTTTTTCTTTCTTCTCCACCGGAGCCGCCGCCGCTTTTTGTTGCGGTTGAGCGGAAACCTGAATCGGCGGAGCCGGCCAAGTCACTTCACCGTCGCGAATAACGGTTACGCCACGCAACACCACATCTTCAAAATTAATATCGATTTGACCGTCTTTATTCGGCGCCAGTAATTTCAACAGATTAACCAGATTCGTTCCGTAAAGCTGAGAAGACTGGGTCGGCAGGCGTGCCGGAAAATCCGTATAACCGATGACTTTTACCTGATTTTCCGTGACAACCACTTCACCCGCTTTGGTATATTCGCAGTTACCGCCGGTTAACGCCGCTAAATCCACAACCACCGACCCCGGTTTCATGGAATCCACCATTTCCTTGGTAATTAAACGCGGAGCCGGTTTGCCCGGAATAGCGGCAGTGGTAATGATAATATCCACGTCCTTCGCCTGTTCCGCATAAAGTGCCATGGCACGACGGTTAAATTCTTCCGACATCACTTTAGCATAGCCGTCGCCCGAACCGCCTTCTTCTTCGAAATCGATTTCCAGGAAATCGGCGCCCATGGATTTAACTTGCTCTTTCACTTCGGGACGAGAGTCAAAAGCACGTACGATAGCACCCAAACTGTTTGCCGCGCCGATAGCCGCCAAACCGGCGACCCCCGCACCAATCACCAGCACTTTCGCCGGCGGCACTTTACCTGCCGCAGTGATTTGTCCGGTAAAGAAACTCCCGAAGGCATTCGCCGCTTCAATGACGGCGCGATAACCTGAAATATTCGCCATGGAAGACAAAGCATCTAGCGCCTGAGCCCGGGAAATGCGCGGTACCGCATCCATTGCCAGCACATTAATTTTTTTCGCCGACAATTTTTCCATTAACTGCGGATTCTGCGCCGGCCAAATAAAGCTGACTAAGGTTGCGCCGTCTTTCATCAGCGCTATTTCCTCATCCGTCGGTGCATTCACCTTAAAAATAATATCCGCATTCCAGACATCCTGTTGGGAACCCACGGACGTACCGGCTGCGGTAAAGGCGTTATCCTCAAAACTCGCTTTAAAGCCGGCATCGTTTTCGACGATGACATCAAAGCCGAGCTTTTTAATCTGTTCAACGGTTTTCGGCGTCGCCGCCACGCGAGTTTCACCGTTGAGCCGTTCTCTTGGTACACCAATTAGCATAATGTTTCCTTCATTTGTTTGGTGATATTTCGTTTAAAGCAACCTGACGACCGCTTCAAACCCCCATAAGTCTCAAAACCCAGTGTTTCCACTTTATCATTAAAAACAAGAAAAAAGAAAAGTATTTTTGCCACAAAAAGCAATTAATTTAAAAGTGTAAACCGATTAAATTCCATCGCAAAAATGCACAAAATTCTGACCGCACTTTTTTATCCCGACGTAGGTTATTGAACGGATTGGATTTTACGAATTTTAACCCTAAGAAAACTTTTAACGTAAACTATTTTCAATTACAATAACCGTCCTTTAATTCCAAAACCTGATTGTTGAAAAAATTATGTTTACCGTTACCGATGTCACTTTCAAAGTGCCCTCCCGAACATTGCTATTCCCGATTTCCCTTTCTTTTAAACAGGGAAAAGTATACGGCTTAATCGGACATAACGGTTCCGGCAAATCGACATTGATCAAATTGCTTGCCAAACAAAATCCCTATTCTTCTGGCTTAATCACCTTCAACAATAAACCATTGCCGCAATGGACATCTCGAGAATTTGCCAAACAGGTTGCCTATTTGCCGCAGAATTTACCGCAAGCGACGAATTTAACCGCCCGAGAACTGATCGCCATGGGGCGTTATGCCTGGAACGGTTTATTCGGCACCGACAAAAAGAAAGATACGGACGCCATTAATCGCGCGCTAAACCTTACGCGAACGGAAAAATTTGCCGATCAACTTGTGGATACCTTATCCGGCGGAGAACGTTCCCGAATTTGGCTTGCTATGCTGCTTGCCCAACAAAGTCGTTTTTTGCTGCTTGACGAACCCTTGGCGGCATTGGATATCGCTCATCAGATTGAAGTGATGGAGTTGGTGACAAAATTAGCTCACGAGCTGAATTTGGGCATTATTATCGTGATTCACGACATCAATCTCGCCGCACGTTATTGTGATCACCTCATTGCCCTGCATAACGGCAAATTACTGGCGCAAGGTAATGCTTTCGATATGGTGAATACGACTAAGCTGCAGGAAATCTACGGCGTACGTCTGAATGTTATTGCACACCCCGAAACCCGACGTCCGGTGAGCTTTTACTAATGCGCATGCGGTTTAACCTTTTGCCGGCTTATAAACTGTCTGCCAAATGGCTGGCTGTTCTGCTTGCATGCTTGGCTTTGCCGCTGCAAGCCGCCTCGTCTCATCTCCGCATTGCCACGCTGGACTGGACGGTCGCCGAAACGTTAATCGCATTAGGTGAGCCGCCAATCGCCGTAGGTGATGCCAAAAGTTATCATCAATGGGTGACACAACCGCCATTGCCGATGAATACATTGGATCTCGGTGTAAGAATGCAGCCGAATCCGGAGTTGTTAATTCCACTGTCGAAAACAAACCGAAAAACCTCACTAATCTTTATTAATACCGGTTTTTACGCATCCGCCGCACCGTTACTGCAAAAATTCGCCGAACAGGTTCATAGCGTAAATTTCTACGGTGAAGGCGACGCCTGGCAAAATATCCTCACCGCAAGCAAACAGGTCGCCGTTCTCATTAACCGCCCGCAAGCCTTCGAGCAACTTATGCAACGTTATCGGCAAAAACTCGCCGAAATCCGACCGCACTTACAGCCTTACCGTGATCGTCCTCTGGCGCTGGTGCAGTTTATCGACAGTCGCCACTTGCGTATTTACGGCAAGAACAGTCCTTTCGGCGCGGTGTTGACACAACTCGGCTTGCGTAATGCCTGGGCGGGTTCGCAAAATATTTGGGGATTTGAAACCATCGATGCCACCCGACTGGCAAAACTGCCGAAAAACAGTCGTTTTGTCGTGATTAAGCCTTATCCCGTCAATATTCCGACGGCATTAAAATACAATACCTTATGGCAACGTCTGGCAATGGCGCGTGATCCGTTAATTTTGCCCGCTATTTGGACATTCGGCGGAATCCCGTCGGCACAACGCTTTGCGGAAGCCTTGGCAAACGGGCTGCAAAACGGAGGTGAAACATGGTAAAAAAACGTTTTATCACCTTCGGTGCATTGAGTTTTATCCTGTTTACCGGATTATTGGTTTTCCTGTTGCATAGTCAACTGCCCGCTACGGTATATTTCACCCGATTATGGGCAGCCGATGACAACCTTGAGATTTTATTAATAAACAGTTATACCTTGCCTCGAATCGGTATGGCTGTGTTGGCGGGCGGGCTTCTCGGCTTTGCCAGTTTATTGCTACAACAGGTAACGGCGAATCCCCTTGCTTCGGATAACACGCTGGGCATCAGCAGCGGCGCTCAATTCGCGTTATTTCTTTGCGCTATAGTCATGCCGGAACAATTGGAAAACGGCTCCGCCGTTATTGCCGTTTTAGGTGCGGCATTCAGCCTGATATTGGTGCTGACCCTCGCCATGCGGAAATCCATGTCCCCGTTATTATTGATTTTAGCCGGTTTAGTGATAAATCTGTATTTCGGTGCTTTTTCATCCATGATGATGTTATTTTATCCCGAAGAATCCCGCGGTTTAGCGCAATGGGGTGCCGGTTCGCTGGTTCAGGAAAGCTGGCGGGACAGCCAAGTGTTATGCCTGCAAGCCATACCGGCTTGCGCGATTATCGCTTTATTAATTCGTCCGTTAACTATTTTGACACTGAACGATGCTAATGCGCAAAGTTTGGGCGTGCCGGTGGGAAAACTACGTTTAATCGGCGTAGCCGTAGCGGCATTCTTAATTGCCGCCGTGGTGTCCGCCGTAGGAATGTTAGGTTTTTTGGGGCTTGCTTCCGCCACCATCGTGCGCCAACTCGGCGTACGAACCTTAAAAGGGCAGCTGGCTGCGTCATTCGTTACGGGCGCATTGTTGCTTGGCATAACGGATTTGTGTCTGCAACTGCTAGCGCAATTTAAAGGAATTAGTCTGCCAACCGGTGCCGTCACCGCCCTGCTCGGCACACCGTTGCTGCTTTGGTTAATGTTTCGCGCACTGTCGCATACCGGGCGTTTACAATCACAAACGGTAGAAAAACGACGAAATTTTTCACCGCACTTTTTTGCCATCATCCTTATTTTATTAATAATTTCCACCGTCACCGCCTTAATGTTAGGACAGAGCCTACAAGGCTGGCATTGGCTGGACATCGCTGACCAATGGGATCGGCAAATTTTTGTCTTACGCTATCCGCGCGTGCTAACCGCTTTATCCGTCGGAATTTTACTTGCCGTAGCCGGTGTCATTCTGCAGCGGCTAACCCTTAACCCGATGGCAAGCCCCGAACTGTTAGGCGTTTCATCCGGCACGACAATGGGCATTCTGGCGGTAATATTCCTGTTTTCCGCACAACAAACTCAATGGTTCTGGCTGGCGGGTATTCTAGGCGCGTTGATTGCGCTGTTTATTCTGGTCGCAATTAATCAACGTCAGGGCATGTTGCCGGAAAAAGTGCTACTGACGGGGATCAGTCTGTCCGCCTTATTGGATACGTTACAGCGATTAGCCATTGCCGGCGGTGATCCGCGCGTAAATCAATTAATCGCCTGGACATCGGGTTCCACGCAAAATATTCACCAGGATTTTGCGCTCGGTTATCTCTGCCTCAGTTTGTTGCTGTTAGCGGCAAGTTTAATTTTTTGCCGTTGGTTGGAACTGCTGGCATTACAAACGCCAATGGCGCAGGCTTTAGGATTAAATTTACCACGCACCCGTTGGATCCTAATATTTTTTACGGCAATTTTGACCGCACTTGCCACCCTGATTATCGGTCCGCTGACCTTTATCGGCTTATTGGTACCGCAAATCACCACGCTATTAGGGGTGAAAAGGGTGCGCAATCAATTATTGATTTCCGCTTGTTTAGGCGGATTCATTATGATGTCTGCGGATTGGCTCGGCAGACAGATTTTATTTCCCTATGAAGTGCCGGCAGGATTGGTCGCTACACTCATCGGCGGAACTTATTTTTTACTGACGGTAAGAAAAATTTAATCGTTAACTTTAGGAAAACAATCATGAAAAGAGCTTTCATCAATACTAGTATTGTAAGTGCGTTAGCACTTACCGCGTCTGCAGCTATGGCGGAAGAGACCGAACAACTGAACGAAATTGAAGTGGTCGGTTCCGTTGCCAAAGCAGGCAAAGTAGACTACATGACGCCGAAATCCGTCGATGTAATCGGCGAACAGCAAATCGCCGATGAAAACGCGCAAAAAGTGGATCAGGCTCTGCGCTATCAGGCGGGGATTGTCACCGAACCTTACGGCGGCGATAACGACACCGATTGGTTTAAAATCCGCGGTTTTGATGCGTCGATGACATTAGACGGCACGGCGTTGGGTAAAAACGGTTTCTTCGTATGGTTACCGAACACTTACGGTTTAGAAAGTATTGAAGTAGTGAAAGGCGCCGATTCCTTCACTTACGGCGCAATGGAAACCGGTGGTATTGTGAACTTAGTGAGTAAGCGTCCGGGCAAAGATCCGAAAGGCGAGATCAAACTGACTGCCGGCAATAAAGATGAACGCGGTATCGGTTTCGATGTCAGCAATAAATTTACAGACAATTTACGTTATCGTGTAGTAGGCGATTACAACAAACGCCACGGACAAGTGAACGGCACCTGGCTGGAAAGCTATTACTTCGCACCGAGTTTGACTTGGGACATCTCCGACAAAGCGGCATTCACTTTACTGGCAAGCGTACAAAAAGACGTAGGCGTGCCGGTTAATCCGTTCCTGCCGGCTTACGGTTCGTTAATCGACACACCGAACGGCACGATTAAACGTGGCATTAATCTAGGAGAACCGGATCAGGATTACACCGATCGCAGCCAATATTCTATCGGTTACGAATACAACAACAAATTCGCCGAAGGCTGGACATTTGCGCAAAACTATCGTTTCAGTCGTTTGAATATCGATCAATATAATACCTTTGCATGGAGTTCCGACACAATTTCCAACGCTTATCGCGGCTATTCTTACACCGTCGGACATACCACCAATCACACGATTGATAACCGTCTCAGCAAAGCCTGGAAACTCGGTGATGTGGAAAATCTCACTACGGTGGGCGTGGATTATCAACATTCCGAAACCAAAGGGTTGAATAACGGTTTTGGTACGGTAAATCCAATCAATATGTTCCACCCGGTGTATAACCAAACACCTTACAACCCAACGGGAACCGATTACAATCTGAAAAGTATTCAGTTAGGCTTATATGCGCAAAATCAATTACGTTACCAAAATCTGACATGGAACGTTTCCGCGCGTCACGATAAAGCCCGTGCCGACTCGGAAGCCAACGGCGCCGATACCAGTTACAATGTCAGTCATAACTCTTATTCCAGCGGATTGATGTATCAATTCGACAACGGCTTAGCACCTTATGCAAGCTATAGCGAATCCTTCCGAGCTATTGCCGGCAATGACGGTTACGGTCGCGCATACAAACCTTATGAAGGTAAACAATACGAAGTGGGTTTAAAATATTTGCCGAGCTTTGTAGACGGTACTTTCTCCGTCGCATGGTTTGATCTGGAAGAAAAAAATACCTTGGTGAACGATCCGTCTCAAATTCAAGTGCAAGCCGGCAAACAAACCAGCCATGGCGTAGAAGTGCAAGCCAACCTGGCTTTCAGCGACAACATTTCAGGGCAATTCGCCTATACTTATACCAAAGCAAAAACCGATTTAGCCTACAACCAAACCGTACGCACCGCATTAATTCCGCGCCACGCTTATTCGGCTAAATTAAATTACCGTTTCACCGACAATCTGCTTAGCGGTTTAACCGTCGGTGCGGGCGTTCGCTATACCGGTTCAACGGTGGACGAACAATATTACAAAGGTTATAAAGTCGGTAACTACACTCTTGCCGATCTTTTCGCCAAATATGAATTTGCCGATAACTGGATTGCACAACTTAACGTAGACAATCTGTTCAACAAAAAATATCTCGCCAGCTGTAGTTATTACTGCTACTACGGCGAAGGTCGTAAATTAACGGCTAATCTGACTTACAAATTCTAAATACGATAAAAAAGAAAGGCTTATTGCATTCGACAGTAAGCCTTTTATTTTCCTTTCCGCTGAAAAATTTCAATCGAAATAACCTTTTTCCCGTTATACTATAATAAAAAATTCATCACAATCAGGAACCGACTATGCAACTGCCTCTTCTTCAACCCGCGATTTTTATTCGTCGTTACAAACGTTTTATGGCGGATGTGGAATTGCCGAACGGCGAAATTCTGACTATCCACTGCGCCAACACCGGCGCCATGACGGGTTGCGCGGAAAAAGGCGATACGGTTTGGTATTCCGATTCAAAAAGTACTACAAGAAAATATCCTTGTTCCTGGGAACTCACACAACTGTCGAACGGCAGTCTGGTTTGCATCAACACCCATCGTTCAAATCAGTTAGTACACGAAGCCCTGCAAAATAAAGTGATTAAAGAACTCGCCGACTATTCGGAAATTTACCCTGAAGTCAAATACGGCGAAGAAAACAGCCGAATCGACTTCTTGCTGAAAGGCGAGGGTTTGCCCGATTGTTATGTGGAAGTGAAATCCATCACCTTGGTGAAAAACAGCATCGGTATGTTTCCCGACGCCGTCACCACGCGCGGACAAAAACACGTGCGCGAATTACTGGCTATGAAAAAACAGGGCCATCGTGCCGTAGTGCTATTTGCCGGCTTACATAACGGATTCGATTGTTTCAAAATCGCCGAACATATTGACCCCGAGTATGACCGCCTGTTAAAAGACGCCATGCGACAAGGGGTGGAAGCTTACGCTTACGCCGGAGCATTTGAAAAAACACAAGAAATTCCCACCGCCCTTTCGCTCACCGGTAAAGTGCCCTTTATCGAATGACGGAATATATTGGTAAACACATGATAAAAAGTGCGGTCGAAATTTCGTTTATTTTTTGATTAAAAAATACTTAAAATTTCGACCGCACTTATCGGTTTTAACAACTGCCGTTTTTGCCGTCACAACGATCACAACCGCAACATAGTTTGTTTTTCGCCGCTTCAGACTTAAACACGAACTTGCGTAATACATACAATATACACAAGCCGACGATGATCCCCACAACGATATATTGTCCCATTTTAGAAAACCCTTATGGAAATTTGATAGACCAAAAACGAAAAGACATAAGCTAACGCAAACAAATAACCTGCAATCATCAAGGTTTTCTTCGTCGAGTTAACTTCCCGTTTAATTACCGCCAGCGTCGCCATGCACATCGGCGCATAAACGTACCAAGCTAAAAAAGCCAGCGCCGTCGGAATTCCCCACTGTTCGTGCACAATCGGTATTAACGCATTCTGAACGGCTTCATCGGAACCGCTCGCCGTCACCGCATAAACCGTCCCCAACGCCGCAACCACTACTTCACGGGCGGCAATACCCGGGATCATCGCGATACACATTTGCCAAGTGAAACCTAACGGGGCAAAAATCGGTTGAATAAGACTACCCAGCATACCGGCAAAACTGTAATCAATCGCCGCGGCTGTCGCACCTTCCGGGGTTCCCGGAAAACTGACTAACGCCCATAAAATCACACTTAAGGCAAATATAACCGTACCCGCCCGTTTCAGGAAAGCCGCCACTTTATCCCACAAACTTGCAAAAATATGTTTGAAATTAGGCAAACGAAACGTCGGCAATTCCATTAACAGCGGGAATTGACGGATACTGCCTTTTCGATGTGCCAGCCGTTTCATAATATAAGCGACTAATCCCGCAGATAACACACCGATAAAATATAACCCGAATAAAACCAACCCTTGCAAGTTAAAAACGCCCCAAACCGTTTGTTCCGGAATCACCGCGCCGATAATCAAGGCATAAACGGGCAGCCTTGCAGAACAGGTAAGAATCGGCGCAATAGCAATAGTGACCAATCGTTCACGGGGATCCTGAATGGTTCTGGCAGACATTACCGACGGCACCGCACAGGCAAAGCTGGATAACAAAGGTATGAACGCCCGTCCGGATAGTCCGCTGAGGGATAACAGATTATCCAGCAGAAACGCCGCACGCGGTAAATAACCCGAGTCTTCCAGCAACAGAATAAACGCAAACAAAATGGCAATTTGCGGAACAAATACCAAAACGCTGCCTACCCCGGCAATCACGCCGTTTAACATTAAATCCTGCAATATGCCTTCCGGCATTAAAGCGGCGACCGACTCTCCCAGATTGGCAAAAAGTTCTTCAATACAATCCATAATAGGCGCCGACCAGGAATAGACCGCTTGAAAGACGAGCAATAAAATCAGCGATAACAGCACAAATCCCCAAAACGGATGTAAGGTGAGACGATCTAACTTTTGGTGCCATTGCGGCATCACCATTTCGCTTTTGATCGTTTGTGCCAGAATATCTTCTACCTGCTCATATAAAGTATTACTATCAAGCGATTCCAACAGTTGCGCCGCTTGTTCAGCGTTAATTTTCGCACTATTTCGCGACAGATTGGCGATAGCGTTTTTTACGCCGCGAATGCCGTCGCGCCGAATTGCTACCGTTTCCAGCACAGGAACCCCCAACAGTTCGCTAAGTTTTTTCTCATCAATCCTTAAACCGCGGGAACGGGCGACATCAATCAGATTTAACGAAACCACCATAGGCAGCCCGAGCATTTTTAATTCCAGCACCATACGCAATGTCATGCGTAAATTGGTTGCATCGGCAACGGCGATAATACCGTTAATTTTTCTGCCGTATTTCCCTAAAATTTCATCTCGGGCGACGGCTTCGTCAAGCGTCGTCGTGCGTAAACTGTAAGTACCGGGCAAATCAATAATGCGCACCGAAGGATCATCAACGAACACCCCTTCACGCCGTTCAACCGTGACACCGGGATAATTAGCCACCTTTGCATGTGAACCCGTTAAGCCGTTAAAAAGTACGGTTTTCCCACAGTTCGGCGCACCGACTAAGGCAAAACAGGTCTGGTTATCTTTATTCATTATGTTACTTTAGCTGACCATTAATAATGAGAAAATCATTAGTGTATTCCATACCGAATACATTGATTAGTTATTTATTTGATATCACAGAGAATTTTACTTGCTTCCGCAGCACGTAAAGAAAATTGAGAGAGGTTACTTAACCTTACGGCAAAAGGGCCTTTGCCAAAAACACCGACAGCTACCACTTCCAGCGGCATACCTTTAGAAAAGCCTAAATCCGCCAAACGACGACCGACCAGCGCATCCAACTCGCCAAATTCATGATTAGCGACGATAGAATCAATACATGCGACCTTTCCTTTGGTTAATTGGGATAAAGGAACAACCATTATAATATCTCCGTTTTAGCTTATTTATCCGAGGAGAGAATTATACATCGACATCAAGCATAATAAATGATAATTATTACTAATTTTGATTTTGATCAGTTTTTAGAGGGCATTAATCTCTTTCGCCGTCAGCCTAAAGAAGCTCAGACGGTTGTTTTTATCAGCCATCGCTGTACTTTTTAATGATGCCGCCTTTCAAGCGAAGCAGCCTTGCATGTTAACGTCCATTCCACCTTGCACGACAATCAGTCCGGATTGCTCTTCCACTTGAGCGTAATTGACTTTCCCTTTGTTCATGGAACTGCCGGCATAAGCGTTACTGCCCGAACCGTAAACGGCAATACTTGCACCCGCATTGGCTTGGCTTTGTTTGCTGTCGTAACGGTTGCTGTCCTGAAGGCTTTCGACGGTGAGATTACCGCCGATGTCCGCATGCAGTTTGTTCGCATTCACCACCGCACCCCGTAATGCGGTGTCTTGTCCGGAATGCAGGCTGACTTGGCTGCCCGTAATATGCGTGTTCACCTGTGTTATCGTGTCGCTGTTTTCCCTGCCTTTGCCCACTGCGCCCGAACCTTCGATACCGAAGCCGTAACTGCCGTCGCTTTTGCCGGCGAACACACCCGCCGACCAACTGCTGTTTTTGCGGTCGGTGCGGTGGGTTTCGCTATTTTGCACGGATGTCAGCAACAGGTTTCGAGCCTATGATAGCGCGCGTCTCCCGACGTGTGCTCTAATGAAGTGACTACAACAGATTGGTGTTAAAAGCACGCGTCAGGAGACGCGTTATCAAGGGGCTGCGCCATAAGATTGGCGGAGGTGTTGACCTTATCGCTTTCATCGGTGGTCATCGGCGGACTAGATAGCTCTAAACAAAAAATCCCCTTTTAAGTTTATAACCCATTGAATATAAGATTTCTTCATAATTATTCTTATACTTTTGTTTAAACATAAAAAGTATAATAATCAACTAATCCAACAGTTATATTTACTGCCTGTAGTAAAAATTATTTTTTCTTATAAATACTCGTACAGTGCTTAAAGGCGTCCATTACTGCTTTTCCTAATTCTTCATCAGATAAATTTATAGAATACCTAAATTCCACAGAATTCCCAACGTTATCTTTCACTGAAGTAAACGTTCCTAATCCATCTTGGTGAGTAGGTCTTATTATAAGATTATTATCGATTACAGAAACAGTTAAATAAACGGCATCTTTACAAATAGCTTTCACACTTTTATACCCATAACTCAACATTATTTTTTTTTCTTCATTTTTATTAAATAAAGACAAACCTGCGTCATCATTAAAATGATATATAAAAAATTCCTCTGAAATTATTTTGCTTTCACTTAATTTTTTCCTTATTTCTACACCAAAATCAGAAAAACTCACATCAGGCGCCAAATACTTTAAATTTTGTTTTGTATTCAAAAGGCTTATTCTACCAATCCAATAACTGCTTATTGATATATATTTACCTGTTTTCTCAATAAAAATCTGCTTCTGTAACATTACTTAATCTCCTTCACTATAAGTTTAACACCTTGTATTTTTGCATAATCAACTGATTTATTAATAGCTTGTATTTTTTCTTTAGATGTTCCATAAGGAATAGCCAAATACATTTCCTTAGATAAAATTTGTTCGCTCGAAATAACTCTCCCGCCCCGTTTACCATCTTGTTGAAATTTAACCATATCATCAACATATCTGTTTAACTGAGACGTAATTCGTCTCGGATTTTTATACCCTCCAACAGTATCCATCGTTTTTGCACTAACTGCCGTTCCATCCGGTAACAAATGATCAAATGCTTTAAAATTCGGCTTAATCGAATTCAGGTCGATAGTTCCTTCTGGTAAAATCGTTTGTAAGTAACTTTCCCATGCTTTACCTTGCTTCTGAATCGGTCCCCATTCAATCTTCACCTCTTTATTAGAAAGTACGCCTGTTTTCAAGGTTAACTTACCGACACCGTCTAATCCCAGTTTCGCTATTTTCGGAACCGCTTTCGCTATTCCGCTGACGCTGCTGATAACACCCAATTCACCTGATAAATACACTTCCATTCTCACCAAATCGGCTTCTCTTATCCGACCTTGTGCTTCCAGTTGTTCTGCTTCCGTGAGTTTTGCCGAAACTTCTGTGGAAATACTCTCTACTGGTGATTTAGCAAATTCTACAATAGCATTACCCATGGCTCTCACTTGCTGTTGGGCTTCATCATCGCCACCAACCGCTTTTGCGGTGATGGCAATTAATTCGGCGCTGTCTGTGAGCGTATCGACCGTAATTTTTTGCAAGGCTTCTTTTGCCACATCTTCCATATACTCGCGTCGTTTCTCTCCAAACTTCTGCGAAACATCCAGATATTCCGAACGTGTCGCCGGATCTTTAATTTCTATATCCGGATTGTCATAGCTGCGAAATGCCTGTTCTAAGGTGATCAATTCTTTCGCACAACTGCTCGTCATTCCGCTATAACAAGCTTGGGCTAAATTTCGATCTCTTTGTTCATCCAGTTTAACAATTTCAACCTCTTTATCTTTAATTGCCTGACAGTTTAAACCGCCGTTATTCACACATTCGGAATATTCTTTTCTTAATCGATTAAGCTCAACAACTTCTTCTTTAAAGAGATAATTATTCTCCACCGCCCGTTTCCCAATCTCCGTCGCACTCACTACACTTTGTGTGCTGTCGCCAATAACCACACCGGCTAAGCCGGCGGTAACTTGGCTTAATGTGGCAACCACTTGTTTTTGGTCGTCGGTGAGGTGATTGGAATCGGTGTGATAAAGTTGTTCGGTGATAAGTTTTGCCGCGACTTCGCTTGTGACGGCACCCGCCGCACCCGCGGCGGCGTGATTATCGGTAGCATAAGCTTCCAATGCGCCGAGGACGGCGTGCGCCATCAGGTTGGCGGCGGTGTTGACCTTGCCCTGTTCGTCCGTGGTGTATTGTTTGATAAGATTATTGGCATACGGTGATAAGCCGTTTACCCACGCGGCGTTTGGATTGCTCGTCGCCAAGCCCTGCAATACGCCGGTGACGGCGCGTGCCGCCAGTTGGTAGTCGCCGCCTTTGCCGTATTGTTGAATCACAGTTTCAGCCTGATTGAGTTCGACTTGGGCTTGGCGTTGTTGTTCTCTCGTAGCGGCTTTATCCTGCAACACAGCTTCCGCCTGCGCTTTCGTCGCTTCCGCCTCCCGCACTTTCGGCGTCCAATAAATATCGATTTGGTTTTGGCTGATGTCGCCGATAACCTGCGCCATTTCCAATCGCTCTTCGTAGTCCGCTTTGTCGAACTGCTGCACTTTGGCGTTGCTGTGTTCGGTGTCTCGCAAAAGTGCGGTCGGAATTTCACCCGTTTTGACTTCCAACTTGATATTGTCGCCGATAGCACTACGGGTGAGGGTTTTGTCGTCTCGGTTGACGCCGCCTAAAGCATTGACGACCGCAGACCAGCCGTTTGCCGAACCCAGTTTGCCTAGGCTGCCGACCATATCGCCGCTGAACATGTCGGTAGACATGCCGCCGCCCAGGCTCTGCAGGCTGATTTCGCTGTGATTTTCGATGTTTTCCGCCGTCAGACTGCCGGTAATGAAACGGTTGTTTGCCGCCGGCGCTTCGCTTCGGATAATGCCGCCCTCCATCCGATCTTTATCTGTCATATTGGAAATACCGTGTGCATACATTCTGGATAAAACTTATATCTTTAAACAATAAAGTGCGGTCAATTTTCGATAGTTGTAGTTAAAAATAAACTGAAAATTAACCGCACTTTTATCCTATACATAGATTAGAATATTCCTTTTAATTTACTTTCTGTACTTGTCATAGACCTTGCATTCTTCTTTTCTATGATAACAATAAAAAAAATCATTAGTCTTAAATCTATATCCTTTCTCATATAAACATTTACCATATCTATCTTGTGTAAATTCATTATTTTTATTTACTTTATCAAAGCAATCGTTTCTAACTTTCAATGATGCTATTTCTTTCGAATAAACATGCTCCCAATAAGCCATTTTATCAATAGTATAACTATCTCTGTAAGTTAATAAATCAACACATCCTGATAAGAATAAACACAACAAAAAAGAAATTATTCTCATTGTCCCTCCCCTACAACATTATATTGTCTAACACCATTATTATGAGTTTTATTTAAAATATTTAATTTATATTTAATGGTTTCTTTATCATCAACAAATTTTAAATTATTGATATTCTGATTAGCATCCGAATGTGCCTTACTAAAACTAAGCCCTTTAACTTGTGTAGCATTTTTATTATTCCCGATAAAATGACCGCCTAATATACCCGAATAAACCCAGTCTCCATCCACGCCGATATAACGGGTGTTAGCATTCTTAAAAATTCCTTTTGCCTGACGGTCAATCTCTTCCGACGAATAAGAACCGGCGGCATGTAAGTAATCCACTTCGGTATTTTTGTAATCCTGATTTAAATATTCAGACCAATTCAGCATATTTTTATTCTCCGATACCCCCAGACTATGTGCCGTATCCCGCAATTTATATTGCGCTTTGCTGTTTGCGGCGGCGTAGGCGTTATATTCATCCAGTTTCTTGGCAATTTGGGCATGGTCTTTTGTGGCATTGGAAGCGCCAAAAACCATCGGCATATTCACCCAGGCTCTGAACCGTTCAAAACCGGCATACAGTAATTCATTCCAATACCCTGCATTCCTCTGTTCAGAATCACCCCCAACTCATCTAAAGAAGCTAAATCGTCACCATATAAAATAGCGCTTGCCACTTTCTCTTCTCGCGTAAAATTAAGCATGCCTGCCATAGAAACCTTACTCAACAACTTAGCTTGTTCTTCCGTTAAAATATCATCACTGTAAATTAACGCTTTTAATTGCGGTGAATTGGCATTTTCTATATCTAAACAAGAAATATGTTCGCAATCCGACATCTTTTTACTCGTTGTGAAACTGGAATCTTCATTCTTTTCCGCGTTGTAATAAAGCTCGTCACCAGAACCCGAGATGTTTTTCACTAACGCAGTTGCTACATCCAAATCCCGTTCTAAATCCGATTTAACTTTTTCCACATCGGTTTTATTGACCCTTTGATGAAGATTTTCTCGATTAAGTTTGTGAATGGTTTCTTCCGAGCTTTCACCGAATAACCGCTGTTGACTTTCACCATCCCTGATTAAAATATTGTTAGTATTGACCGCACTTGTCGTGATGCCGGAGTCTCGTCCTTTATTCTGGAGAATAATCTAGAATAAAAACGCAGCCAACTTTGAATTTTAATTAAAAAAACTTTTAAAAGTTGATTGCGATTTAATTTATAAATAATGTTTAAATAGACTTGTAAAAGAAAAACTATCTAGAATATTTATTTTCATGTCGACATATATAAGTATTTCTATTGTTGGAATAAGAACACCATCCTAGCTCAGGTTTAAACCTATACCCTTTTTCATACATACAATTAGCCACATAAGGTGATTTTTTTTGTAGAATATACTCTCTTTGAGAGTATGGATATTTATTATAGTTTTTTAAAATAGAAAGTTCCTTACTAGTTAAAACCTCATTTGCTCTTTCTGAACACTTATTAAATATAGGAAATGAATATTCATTATTTTTCTTCCATTGTTCAACTTCACCGGGAACTCCTAAACCAATATGACGAACCTCTATACATCCTAATAATAAAAATACAGAGAAAATAAATATTATATGTTTCATAAAGACTCCTTATTTACTTATCAATGTTTTAATTTCAGGACCGAACTCTACTGAATCTTTATTTCTATTCCAAATACTCTGAAGATCAGGTTCTCTATATTCTTGACCATAAAAATTCAAAACTTCTCTATCCTTTACATAAGATACATGATGTAACAACAAATCCACTAACGGCATTCCAATCTTTGTATTTTCTGCCGTTGATGCCGTTCTGCCGATTAATAAACAGGTGCCAATGCAATCTCTCGGTGCAATCGAATAATCCAATTTTGTTTTTCCGAATAACCCGGTTGCCGTATCGAAATAACCGGTTTCAATATCGCTGGTTATCGGGTAAGACGTACCAAGTGCCGTTAAATTGGCGGTCAGGTGATTAAAGTTCATATCCTGTAAATTCGCCCAGTTCATCGCATTTTTCGTACCGGATACGCCGAGACTGTGCGCGACATGGGTTAAATTAACTTGATCAGCAGGGTTCACTTGATTGTATTGATTTAACTTATCCCAAATCGTCGCCTGATCCCGGCTGGCATTAGATGCCCCGAATATCATCGGAAGATCAAGACCTGCTCTTATACGTTCAAAGACAGCGTAAGTTAATTCTTCCGCCACACCCGCATACGCTTTACGAACCAGTATCGACGCATTATTTAACGTATCGGAACCGCCGTATAGAATACCGCCTTCCATCCGATCTTTATCTGTCATGTTGAAAATACCGTGTACATATATTCTGGATAGGATCTGAGCTTCTTCGTTGGTCAGTTCTTTATTTTTAATCCTGTCCATATCCAGCTCAAAAGTACGTAAACAACTCGGATCCGTACATCCTTCGGACTTATATTTCACCACAATATTGTTTTGTTTTTTCTCTACTTCGTAATAGAGCTTATCTCCTATTTGATTTAAGTTATTGACGAAATCCTGACTTATGTCTAAATCTCTTTCAATTTTAGATTTAATATCCTCTATATTTACTTTATTTACTGTACGATGTGTATTTTCCTTATCTATTTCAGATATCGTTTCTTCCGTAGTTAAACCGGTTAATTTCCGCTGCTCATCTCCGTCTCTAATAATGATGTTTTTTGTATTAATGCTACTTTTAGTCATACCGGTTTGGTTACCTTTATCACTAACTTGTCCTAAGACCGCTGAGGATAATGCTTTTGCAATTCCCCAGTTACCTTGACTAAAGATGCCTGCAACACCATTTAACTGTACGTTATCAACCACATTTTTATCTTGTTTATTTACATTCTTCGATATTTCGCGTCCACCCATATTCTCAATAGTTTGAACAACCCTTTTATCTTTATCTGTTTCAACTGTTGCTGAAGATATATTATCTGTATTGGATCCATTGTCTGATCGACCGCCTAATGGAATCGTAAAATCTCCCTCTACAGTAAAACCACCGCTTAAACCAAATCCTTTTGCGTCATAATTGCTGTAATTTTGAATATCCGCATAACTTAAGGTGCCGGTTGACAACATATTTTTTCCCGTCATTTCGGCTTTGTTCGTCGAAGTGATAACGGCGCCTTTTAAATCCGTATTATGCGCAATGTCGATTTGGTAACCTTCATCTCCCGCATAAATCCCGGATTGTTCCACGACGCTGGCATAATCCGCATCCGTTTTAGACCGATTATAGCTACCTGAAGCGGAGAATCCGTAACCCACCGTGACTTGTCCGCTCATATTCTGTTGCTTGCCTTCATAGGTCATGGTTTCCTGCAAACTTTCAATCCACAGGTTCTCTGCGTTCACTTTAATTCCTTTGCCCTGAATTTGCGCTCCTTGGATATGAGTATCTTGTCCGCTCCGTAACAAGGTTTGACTAGCACTATCACCTACATGGCTATATGCGTAAGTCACTTCGTCACCGTTACCGTATCCCTTGCCGTAGTTACCGCCTGCCGTCACGCCCATGGCAAAGCCGTTCTGTCCATAAGTAACGGAAACGCCGGCATTAAATCCTTCGGATTTATTCTTACTTCGCTCCTGATGGGTTTGTTTCGCTGCACTGATGAGAATATCATTATCCGCCGATAAATAGGTGCCTTGTTTGCCGCTGATGTCTGCGCCGATAATATGAATATCCGAACCGTTTTCATCACCTTTAGCAACAATATTCACCTGTTTGCCCGCATTAATTTTAGACACTGTTGCCGTCGAACCTTGCGTATGCGTGCTATCGACGTTTTTCTGCTGACCGTATGTTAACGATATACCGACATTTGAATTTTCCATATCGCCGCTAAGCAATGCCTGTGTCGGCGCAATAGCACTTCCGATACTTTCGGCTGCACGAGCCGCCTCCCAAACCGTATTTGCTCCCGCCATGAGATTAATACGTCTATTTTCGCTCTTACCTATTTGGGACATAGATTCTAACGCACTGTCTGTTGCCTGAATCGCCGAAATCACCGGCGCCGTTAAGGCTATCGTTAGCCCTTTCTGTTCATAAGTCTGCTTGTAATTGGTTTCATATCGGTCATCTGCTGCAACAATATCCACCTGTTTACCCGCGATATTCACATTGCCGTCCACTGCCGTTACCTGACTGGCTTGCTGGCGGTATTGATTTTCTGCGGTAAGACTTACGTCGCCGTTTAAGCTACCCACCTGACTACCGCTTGCATAATATTTGGTTTGGTCGGTTTCAAGCGTGGTTTTGCGTTGCCCGATAGTCAATCCTATTCCGCCTGAACCTAATAAGCCCGATTTCTTGGTTTGTTCATAATTTTCTTCATAAACCGCATTTTCCGCTTCTCGAATCAGAATATTTTTACCTGATATCGTTAAACCGTTTTCCGCCACCACATCGCTACCCGCAATCGTTACATTGCCTTGTGCGGAAGAAATCTGAATACGGTCGGCATCCAACTGCGAACCCTGTGCTAAATCGTAGTCGTGTTCGTGTTGTTTGATGGTGGTTTGTCGGGTTAAGAGTCCGCCGATAGAATCTTTCCACCCTGTAGAAAGTCGCTCTTGTTTACGGGATTCTTTAATACTGATGTCTCCTTCCGAAATAATTCGCAAATTACCGTCATGATGTGAAAAAACACCCGTTAAACTGACCGCACTTTTCCCTGTCAAATCGGTATCACCGGTTACATTTATCCGATTACCGATCTCTTCTTTCTGATCCAATTTATAATAATTATCCGCATTTTTTACATAATATTCTTTGTTCTCGGTTTCTATAGTTCCCATATCCAGTTTATTCAGTGCCGTCAAATCCGCATGACCGCTAATATTCATCTCAGCACCTTTTACCGTGATATTTTCATTAGCAAATAATATTGCTTTTCCCTGATTATTTTCTCCTACCGTAACGGTGGCGGTTTGCCCGATACCTTTATGGTAAAAATTATCGGTAGCAGGACTTTCTGCCGTCGTCGTTTCAATATGAATATTATTCGCCCGTGCGACTAATTGATTTTCAGCAGAAAGCGTGCCGCCTAAATTCACCAAATTATTTTTGGCAAATAAATAAAGCTCGCGACCTTGTAACCGCCCTCCGATATTTTCAATATTGTTCGCCGCCAAACCTGTAAGATTGCGACCGACAATCACACCGTTGTTTTCCACATTGCCTTTGGTGTTGATGATAATATCGTTGGCGGAAATCACTGCGCCTTGATTGTCAATATCCATATTACGGGAGACGATATAAACCTGAGGCGCTAACACTTCCATTTGCGTCCCGTCTGCCAGCGTCACTTCTTTTTTGACCAGCCAGACCATATCCGTTGTCAATTCCTGCATTTGAGCTGCGGTTAACGCAACACCCGGAATTAAATTGAATTTTTCCGCATATTCCAATCCGCGATCCATTAACGCTTTGTATTGTTCATAATCCGACGAGTAATTCTCTAGAAAACGCCGACCGGTAAGCTGATTGATCTGTTCGTTGATAAGCCGCTGTTCATAGAAACCGTCGCCCAGACGTTTAAGCATTATTTGGGAATCGGTACGCAAAGCATTCAGCATATAATCGGAACTTAACCATTGATGGCGATCGGCAAAACGCGGATCGGTTTCAATTAAATACTGCCCGGCATGAGGATTAATTTTATACAAACTTGCCTGTGGTAAACGAATATCCAAATAGGATTTAACTTTAGATAAATCAGGTTGTTGACCGAATTGATACGGTACGCTAACAGGATTTAACGAAATCGCATTCGCTGATGATTGGATATTAAGGGAAGAACCTCCTGTAAACAGCGGTTTTTGATTGCTGACATAATCCCACAAACCGAAATGTTTCGGTTCGATTTTTACCGAGCTATATCTATACGTATCCGATTTGGTCGTATCGTAATGATCAATACACGAACCAAATACTTTCTTAGCGCAAGCCCGTCCCCGATAGAAATTCCTCATTTCACCGTTATCCGTAGTAACGATTTCGCCGACGGTCTCATGATTGTCAAGATGTCCGTCTTTGACTTGAATATTACCGCCTGCAATAATCTTACTGTCGTAATTTTTGATATTCGCATCCGTAAAATTGATATTTCCGCCGCTTAAAATTTTGGCTTCGCTATATTTAGACGGAACAGGCATTGACTCATTAACGGTACGGATATAATCATATTCCTGCCAGTGTTCGCTTTCCCGCCCATCCGGTAAACGTAATGCATAAAGATTTTCAATTTTTTTATTGAAACTACCGCGATCACCGCGTTTAATAACGGTTAATCCCGCCGTTCCTTTATCATAACGAGTTGTCTCATTATCAAAGGTATACTCGTATTTATGCGTCTTGGAAGTTTCTTGCATTTCAATCTTTAAAAAACGATGAAGGTTTTCCAGGTTTTTTGTATTGAAGGAAATACTACCTAACGCTTCAATCACGGCATTTTCATTATGTACATAGTCGGATCTTTGTTGCGCATAACCTTGGTTATCCAAGGTAAGACCAAAAGATATATCGCCTAAGCTCATGATCAGACTATTATTCCGATTGAGAACCCGCTGAACGCCGATGTCCAATCTTTCCCTTGCGGCAATGGTCGCCGAAGCATTGTTTTCCTCTATATTGTTTAATGTTCGTCCATGCAAAGAAACATGATCGCCATAAATTCGTCCCGTGCCGATATTGGTGATTTCATCACTTTCAAGACGAGTTTGATGACCGTCTATCAAACCTCTGTTAAGCAGACGTTGCGCCGTTATTTCGGTATCCGTCGCAGATATTTCGCCGTTCGCAACATTCTCAATAGCATGAGCGGAAATTGCTGCTTTAGCGCCTACCCGTAAAACCGTATTGTTTTTCAGGTTACCTTCCGTACTGAAAGTCAGATTTCCATTTACACCAAAAGCCTGATTAAGCGTAAAATCATCCTGTAGTGCAATATTCGCATCACCCTGCGTTTTGATACTACCTTCATGTTCCAGCGTTTTCGCCTGTAACGTTAACTGATTACCCGCTTCGATTTTTCCGGCGGCATTATCCACCGTCAACCGCCCCTGTCGGTTAGTGATGTCTACCGCATTGGCGGAGAGCATTTCGCCCTGCATATTCCGTAAATGCTCTTCAACCGTCGTCTGCAGGCTGTCTTCCGCATATAATCCGCCCTGTTGGTTATTCAGTCGATTCGCCCAAATAGCCAGTTTACCGCCTAGAATGCCTTGGGTCGGAACGGTTTGGTCGGCTTTGGTATTTTGGTTGTTTAAAGTGTCGGCACGAACGGTAACATTGTCTCCGTTAATCAGAGAACCGGTTTTACCGATTGCCTGATTGTGAAGCGTTGAAGCGGTCAAATTAAGTGTGCTCGCCGCTATCATGCCCTCGCGATTATCCAGCGTCTGACCGGCGGCATCGAAAGTTTGCGCATAAATCCGCCCTTTTCGGTTATCTAAATATTCACTGTTCAAATCGATATTATCGGCATAAATTTCACCGTTGCGGTTATCCAGTTTTCCGGTTGCGGAGAATTGCGGGCTGTAGATCATGCCCTGACGGTTTTCAATGGTATCCGCTTGCGCGAATAACGCACCTTGTATCATCAATGCGCCTTGATTGTTTTTGATCTGTTGCGCATGAAGATTAAAATCACCGTTACCCGTTTGCGCCCACACGCCATAATCGGAATCAAAAACCTGTTGTCGGGTGACGAATTGTTTTGCCGTCACCTGGCTGTATTGGGCGGATAAAGTTTTCGGCGTACCGAACGTTAAACTTTCTTGCGCGGTTAAGTTGGCACGGTTCGCCTGAATATCCCCTTGACGAGCCGAGAGGTCAATGTTGTTCGCCGCGGTTTGGCTGTGATTTAAATCTATTTCAGAGCCCGTCACCGCTATATTCCCGGCGGCGATATTGTTGCCGTTCAACGCGACTTGCCGTTCGGCATTAATTGTTAAATCTTTGCCGTTATTGCCTTGTGCGGATAAAGTTCGCGAGACGCCTTGCACCGATTCTTTCACATCCACACCCGCCGCTAATAAAGCGGAACGGTCTGCTTGAACACTTTGCGCCTTAATGCGGATTTTGTTGCCTGCAAGCGTTTCTCCCGATTGCTTCACTTTGCCCGCAGCACGAATATCTACGTTCCCTTGACGCGCCACGACGGAGCCGCCTTGAGCAATGTCTTTGCCGCTGTCCAGCCGAATCTCACCCCGTTTACTTTCAATATTACCCTGATTATGAATATTTTTCTGCGCGCTTAACGTTACATGATGCGGGCTGTTGATAGTCCCCTGATTCACAATCTGCCCGCGGCTGTCGATTTTGACTTCGCCCGCCGTGGCACCGATATGACCGGCGTTGCGCACGCCCAATCCGTTATCGTTATCCACTAAGCGGATTTTACCGGCGTACATACCACCCAGTTCGCTCACATCCACGGCGTAACGGGCGGCGGAAGTGCGGTCGGTTTTTTCGTTGTTTTTTTCCGCCTGTTTATCTCCCACATACACCACATCGTCATTGCTGCGGTTCACTCGGTTTTGTCCGGTGGTGATTTTCAATTCCTGCGCCCACACGCCGCCTTGAATTTCCACTTCTTTGGCGATAATGTCCGTGTAATCCGCTCTTGAAGTGTCCATACCTTTGCCGGATATCGTCACTTTGCCTTTTTGAACATTAAATCCCTTTAGGTTGCCGTTTTCCAGTTCCGCTTTTCCGGTGGTGAAACCGGCTCTGCCCGCATTAATCACCCCGCAGCCGTCACAGTGAATGCCGGATGGGTTAGCAATAATCACATCCGCTTTTTTACCCGCCACTTCCATATAACCTTTCAAACGGCTCGGGTTGTTGGAATTCACTTCGTTCAGAATCACTTTGGCTTCGCCCGCCGCCAGATTCGGGTTGCCCTGCACCCAACCCGCCAATCGGGTTTGGGCGGCTTTGCGGGCATTATTGAAAATTGCGCCTTTCTCCGTTACATCCAGTTGTGAATAGACATTACGCGACACGCCCCCGGCACTCGGGGTTTGAATATTAACCTGCGGTAAACCGTTGGCGGTTTGCAAAACCGTCGCCTGTCGGTTACCGGGGGCGGTTTTGTCGGCATGAATCGCTAAATCCGCCGCTTGAGTTTCATTAATAAAGACGAAGCCCAACATTAAAAACAACGCAAAATTGACCGCACTTAAACCGCCGTTAAGCCCTTTTTGCACCGCGTTGCGGCTGAAAAGTGCGGTCGGATTTTCACCTGTTTTTTCCGACGCGCAACATGCGGCGACACTTTTTGACAATTCGGAGGTCACCACCAAACGTTGCAGGGTGCGGCTAAAAATCACCCGATAGCGATATTTGTTCATGTTAAGCCCTTAATTTATATAAAAAACAGAAAACTAAAACGATTCGATAAAACGATTCAGTGAATTCGTAATGTTAAAACCGGTAACTCAGATTAAAACCGGTGACCGCATGGGAAGTTTTAAACCCTTGCGGTTTATGTATCGGCATGCCCACGAAATAATCGTAGTTCAATCCGAAAACGCTGCCGCGCAGCCCCAGCACTCCGCCAACCAGGCGATGCCCTAATTGTTCTTCCTGTCGGCGGGCGCGCACTTCGCCCTGGTCGACGGCTAAATACAGCTCTTGTCCCCAATTCGCCACATTCCAACCCAATTCGTTACGCCATGTCCAACCGTTATCGCCGGATAAAGTCCATTCACCGTCAAATCCGCGCACACTGTAGCGTCCGCCGATGTCCAGTCTGTCCTGCAAAATCAGCGGGGTTTTACTCCATTGGGCATGCCAGGCGGTATTAAAACGCAACGGTTTTTGAACAGGCTGAAAGGATAATTAAAGACGACTTCCGCCGTCACAATTTTCGGCCGGGCGGTGCCTTCGCCGAAAGCCTCCTCCGGTGCGTGCAAGCTGTTCAACGCGCCGGTTCCCCGTTTATAACCGAATTCGAGATTCAGCGTGGATTGTCCGAAATATTCCAAATGCGATAACGTCGCCTGCCAGCCCGCCATACGACGGCGTTGTACATGAATTTCCGTATCGTTGATAAAATTGGAAGAACGGCGGTGCCACAAAGAAAATGCGAAGGTGGTTTTGCGTCGCTCGTCGCGGTACAGCAAACGGCTCAGCGTCCCTTTCAATTGATGGCTTTTACCGCTATAACGATAGTTTTCATAAGCGCCCGCAATAGTTTGACGATATTGATAATCGGAACCGGTTAAAGTGAGTTGCCAATATTTCCACGGCACGGAATAATACATGCTCAAATTATGGTTGCCGTGACTTCCTTCCGCCCCGTCACTGTGCCGTTTAATCCCTTCGCTGAATCCGACGTAAAACAAATCGTTCAGGGTGAACAGATTATCCCAGGACCCGGTGATACTGTATTGCAATCGCCCCGTGGCTTTGGTACCGCTGTCGTCCAGTCCCAGCGTTAAATGGACGGGACGGGTTTGTTTGTAACTGATAATGACATCGCTTTCCCCTACCTTTTCCGTAGTTTCAATCTGTATATCCGCCTCGGCGCTCGGGTTGCGTTTTAAATTTTCCAGCCCCTGTTCAAGATCCCGTAAATTAAGGATGTCGCCGTTACCCGTCGGCATCGCAAACCAGCGGGTGGCTCGGGTGGCAAAGGGAATTTCGCTGCCGTCCTGCAGTTGCAGTTGGCGGATGCGCCCGGGTATCACCGTAATAATCAGTCGCCGGCTGCGCAAATCCTGCGGTTGCACCACCACGCGCGTAGTGACGAATCCCTGTTCGATTAACCGGTTTTGAATGCGTTTTAATAAAATATTGATAGTTTGACCGCCCATACAATGGGGCAATGAAAAGTCTTTTTCGGCATAAACCGCATTTAAGGCGGAACGGAACTGACTGGTCGGCAGTCGGGCGCTCGGAACGGAAGAAAAATCGGTGATATGTTCGGAATAATCGGTCAGTAAAATCTGATTGACGGGATAACAGGGCGTTTCATGAGGCGGAATTGCCGTCGCTTCGGATTGCCGCGCAGTCAATCTCACCTCTCGGGGATTCACCTGTTGGCGCCGGCGGGCTTGTTCCTGTTCCGTCTGACGCTGTTGCTGAACGGCATCCATTCGGTTTAAATTTTGTTCATTCGGTGCGGAATAAGCGATGACCGGCAACAACATGCCCGCCGCTAAAGCCGTTGACTTCATGTATGATTTGTCCCTTAACGTTATAAAAAAATATACACATAACGGAGAATCCGTTTATGGCGGCTAAGCATAATGAAAATAAAAGCGGCGTCAACCTGTTTTTACATTAGACTTGAAAAATACAAAAACGAATACATATTTGTAACGTTGTCGTGATTAATTTTAACCGATAAAAAAAGCCGCAAGCTAATCGCTTACGGCTTATAAAAAGTGGCGGAGGAACTGAGATTCGAACTCAGGGAGGGCTCGCACCCTCGCCGGTTTTCAAGACCGGTGCATTCAACCGCTCTGCCATTCCTCCGTCGAAGTGCGGAGAAATATAATATAGTTTTGCAGTAAGGTAAACTAAAATATCAGAAATTTGTCTTAATAGACGATATTTTATTCAGTATTGTCGAAAATATCGTCAACAGCATAAAAATATTTTGACTTTTATCAATTTTAACCTTAATTTAACAACAATTTTATTTACTCTATTGAAGGAAAGACTATGCAACAATCCCGTATCGTTTTTGACTCGCGCGATCAGGCTTCTTTATTGTTAAGCACGCATAAAGTGTTGCGTAATACCTATTTTTTATTGGGTCTGACGCTCGCTTTTTCTGCGCTGGTCGCTTACATTTCCATGTCGTTTAATCTGCCGCGTCCGGGTATCTTGATTACCTTGGTAGGTTTTTACGGTTTGTTATTCTTAACCCATTCTCTGGCGAACAGCGCAGCCGGCATTTTGGCGGCATTCGCATTTACCGGCTTCCTGGGTTACACCATCGGCCCGATTCTTAATATGTACGTAGGCGCCGGTTTGAGCGATTTGGTCGTATTGGCTTTAGGCGGAACCGCGGCGGTCTTCTTTGCCTGTTCGGCTTATGTCCTGACGACGCAAAAAGATATGTCGTTCCTGTCCGGCATGATGTTTGCTTTATTCATTGTATTATTGCTCGGGATGATTGCCAATATCTTCTTAAATATGCCGGCGTTGCATGTCGCCATGAGCGCACTGTTCGTGGTGTTCTCCAGCGCGGCGATTTTGTTCGAAACCAGTAATATTATTCACGGCGGCGAAACCAACTATATCCGGGCAACGGTAAGTTTATTCGTCTCGCTTTATAATCTGTTTATCAGTTTATTGAATTTATTAACGATTTTCAGCCGTGATGATTAATTTGTCACAAATTACAGTAAACGCCCCGCTTCGGGGCGTTTTTGTTCTTCATTAGGGATAAGGAATACGATGTTAACGGTTAACCAACAACAGATTGAAACCGATCCGGCCGGTTATTTAATGGATTTGACTCAGTGGACGCCGGATGTTGCCCGTGCCATTGCGAAAAAAGAAGGTATCGAACTAACGGAAGCGCACTGGGAAGTCATTTATTTTGTGCGTGATTTTTATCAGGAATACAAAACTTCGCCGGCCATTCGCATGTTGGTAAAAGCCATGGCGAAAAAACTGGGGGAAGATAAAGGCAACAGTCGCTATTTGCAACGCCTTTTTCCTGACGGACCGGCGAAACAGGCGACCAAACTGGCAGGTTTGTCAAAACCGGCGAAATGTCTCTAATCGTCCGTTATGGCATAATTCTCAGCTCAGCGACGAAACGTAATTCCAAGGTGCGGTCTAAAAACATAAGATTTTTCGACCGCACTTTTTCTTATTTAGGGTTCGGCGGTTTACACTAACGTTCGATGGTAAAATCGCTGAATACCCGTCCGCCCGTGTATTCCTGTTCAAGTAAATTCGTCACTTCCGCCGTAGGCGGCCCCTGCTCCAGCCAGTCTCTGAATGCGGCGACTTGCCGGTCGGAACCTGCGGCAACAACCCGCACCGAACCGTCGGCTTGATTTTTCACATAACCCTGAATGCCTAATTTATTGGCTTCGCGGGCGGTAAAAAAACGAAAACCCACGCCCTGCACACATCCGTAAACGGTAAATTGTCGTTGTATCATCACGCCACTCCTTGATTTATTTCAGAAATTTGCGATTTTTTTACGGCTAACTATTCCTATTTCGTTGAAATTAGCATAGCATACAAACTAACACTTTCATCATTAAAGTGCGGTTTTATGTTTTATTTCTCCCAAGGAGTCACTATGAAATTTCGTTTAGCTGCCGTTGCTGCCGCAGCATTACTCGCGAGTTCCGCCAGCTTCGCAGGCATGGTTACCGGTTCATCGAATATTGATTTTTTAGCCGTAGACGGACAAAAAGCAAACAGATCTTTATTAAAAGAAACCCGTTCGTTTAATATCAATGATACTCACACTCACCAAGTAGTCGTGCGCGTATCCGAATTAATCCGTGAAGGTTCCGATCGTACTTTATTCGAAAGCGATCCGATTGTGGTGACATTCCAGGGTTCTACCGAAGATATTCGGATTTCCGCTCCGCGTTTAACCAACGAACGTGAAGCCAATAACTTTAAAGCGAATCCTAAAATCACCGTGAAAACCGTTTCCGGTGCGGAAATTGCCAGCAAACAGGATTATCTGAAACAGGAAGGTTTCCTGCCGGGCGTGAATTTAGAAGAAAACCTGTCTAACTACAACCAATCCGGCGCCACCGCTTCCGTTGCGGGTTTTGCGACTGCGTCTATGCCGGCGACCGTGGGTACGGTTCAAAACGGTAAAGTGAAAAAAGGCAAAGTCACCGTTCAAGGTGAAAACGCCGCAGAACAAATGCTGCAATACTGGTATCAACAGGCAGATAAAGAAACGCAGGAACGCTTCTTAAACTGGGTGAAAACTCAAAAGTAAGTTTTAACTGACGAAAAAAGTGAGCCTTGCTCACTTTTTTATTAGCGGTTTAAAACGGTTCTTGTTTATCATCGGTTTCGAAAAATTCCGTAATTTTTGACCGCACTTTGAAGACTTTTAACCTCCGATTGAAGACTATGGCTCTGATTCTCAATATTTTAAATTTTGTTCTCGGCGGGTTTGCCGTTACCTTAGGTTGGTTAATCGCTACGGCCTTCAGTGCTCTGCTGATTATTACCCTGCCTTATACGCGAAGTTGCTGGGAAATTACCAAAATGTCTCTCATGCCCTTTGGTAACGATATTATTCATGTAAAATACCTGGAACCGAAAAGTACGATGCAAAATACCCTCGGTTCCGTACTGAATATCGTCTGGTTTGTTCTCTTCGGCTGGTGGTTGTGCCTCGCCCATATTTTGGTAGGTATTGCCCAGTGTGTGTCTATTATCGGTATTCCCACCGGTTTGGCTCATTTTAAATTGGCACCGATTTCGATCTTCCCCGTAGGGCAGCGTGTGGTATCCAAAGAAACCGCCCGACTGATTCGCCGATACGCGGCAGAAAAAGAATTTGAATTAAAACGCAATGCTTAATACCAAAGTCATTACTTCTCTGCCTATGTTTATCGCCGTAAATATTGCGGCGTTATTAGTGTGGGGCTTGAATATTTCGCAACAAAGTATGCCGTTAGTGCTAGGCGTTATCGCCGGCGGCTTAGTGGATTTGGACGATCGCTTCAGCGGACGGTTACGTAATATTTTTTATACCCTGCTCGCCTTCACGGTTTCCTCTTTTCTTTCTCAAATTCTTATCAATCAAGGTATTTATTTCATCATCATGATGACCTTGATAACCTTTATTTTCACCATGGTCGGCGCCGTGGGGCAACGTTACAGCACGATAGCTTTCGGTACGCTTGTCGTATCCCTCTATACTACGCTTACTTATTTGCCGGAGACGGTTTGGTATATGAATCCGCTTATGATTCTGGCGGGTACATTGCTGTATAGTGCGGTAGCGGTGATAATTCACCTTATTTTTCCTAATCGTCCGGTGCAGGACAGCCTGATGAGATCTTTTCTGGCTCTGGCGGATTATTTAGCTGCCAAATCGGATTTTTTCGACCCCGACGATATCGAGCAGTTGACACAAAAGCAAATTTCTTTGGCAATGAATAACAGTCGACTGATTGCCGCCTTTAATCATTGCCGTAATCTGTTATTTAACCGTATGCGCAGCCAGCACCGCCATGCGCATACCAATAAAATGCTGCGCTACTATTTCGCGGCACAGGATATTCACGAACGCGCCTATTCCAGTCATTCCGATTATCAAGTTCTTGCCGGCAAGCTAAAAAATTCGGATTTAATCTTCCGTATGCAACGCCTGTTAGAACTTGAAGCGCAGGCCTGCCGAGATATTGCTACGGCGTTACAAACCAACAGTGACTACCGTTACAGCCCGCGCTTGGAGCGCACCATTGCGGGTACGCACCAATCTTTTGAATTATATGCGAAAACCTGTCAATCTCCGGAAGAAAAAAACAGTCTGCAAACCATCCGCACTTTGCTGGAAAATTTGCAGAATATAGACTGTCAATTACGTAATCTGGCGCAATCTCAACACAGCGAACAACAAAACGAACATGCCCGAATTCACACCGAACATATTTCCGGTTTAGGTAACATTTTCAGCCGAATTGCCGACCATTTCACAGTAGAATCCCAATTATTCCGCCATGCCGTACGCCTGTCCGTTACCGTATGTATTTGTTGCTGTTTGGTCGAAATTTTGGATTTACAGGCAGATCGCGGTTACTGGATTTTGTTAACTGTCGTATTCGTCTGTCAGCCCAACTACTCCGCCACAAAAATACGGGTAAAACAACGGATCGTCGGGACATTGCTCGGTGTATTAATCGGTTCCTGTTTGCCTTATATGACATCCACCTTAGAAGCCAAACTGGCAATGGTTGTCATCAGCAGTACCTTGTTTTATTTTTTCCGTACCAATAATTACAGTTTCTCGACTTTTTTCATCACCATTCAAGTGCTTGCCAGCTTTGATATTATGGGTTTTGATATTTATCAAGCTACCTTGCCGCGCCTGCTTGACACCTTAGCGGGTTCCGCCTTAGCATGGCTTGCCGTATCCTGTATATTTCCGGATTGGAAATATCTGCAGCTGGACAAAGTCAGGCACCAGGCCGTTATTAATAATGCGCGGTATTTATTGCATATTGTCGGACAGCTATTATTCGACGGCGGAGACGATTTGAAATACCGTATTGCACGCCGTCGCGCCCATGAAAGCGCCATGGCATTAAGCGCCGCACTAACGGCAATGAATACCGAGCCCCAAAAATACGCAGCATATCTACAGAAAGGCTTCGACTTTTTACAGATTAACACGACGTTATTGGGTTATATCTCCGCTTTAGGCGCATTCCGTCGGAAAATGCGCGAAATTAACCAAGACCGCGATTTTCTCAGCGAATTCTATCCCATTGCCAAACAGGTTATTTTGTTGCTGGAAAAGTCAGAGCGAATATCCGATGATGAATTTAACCGCCGTTACCGTCAGGTAGAAATGAAATTACAGCGTTATACGAAACAAAATCGGTACAAAAATCAACCGCACTTTAATGTGCCGTTGCAACAAATCCGGATGATTTCACAACTGCTTCCGCAACTGCGGCAAGCCGCAAAATAAAAAAGGCCGGATAATTCCAAGCCTTTTGTTTGATGTATCGAGACTTTATTCCGCTTCGTCCAACTCATCCGCCATCGCCGCCAATATTTCACGGGAAAGCTGTGCCAACGCACGATAAAACGGCAAACCGGCGGCCGCTTCCACTTTCGCTAAAAACGGATTGGCGCAGGGCAGCAAGAACTGTTCGAACAGTGTTTTCTGCGCTTCGACAGAATCAAGATTATCCTCAATCCAAGATGCGGTTAAAAAAACCAAGCCGAAATGATCCGCACTTTCCGCCGCAGGCATATTGCGTTCTTCGCGAAATGCCGTAAAAGCTTCTGCGTCAATGTTGTAGGCCGAAATTTCAACAGGAACGGCATTTTTTTCGGCGTCGAACAATCGTTGATATTCCGTATCCAACACGGCGGGCTCTATCGCCATCTGCAGGCTCTCCACAGCCCTGAGGCTATCTTTATCCGTATCCAACGGCCAAACCTGTTCCAGACCTTTTTGCTGTAACCAAGTAAAAACACCGTTAAGTACCGGATCTGACGGCGAACGATAAAATAAATTCCCGAATAACCGGCTGATTAATGAAAAATTGTTAACAGTTTCTGACATGATTTATCCTAATTCACGGCGTCCCAAAAACGAATGCGTCAAGGTTGTGCCGTCCACCGTTTCCAGTTCCCCGCCGACCGGAATACCGTGCGCGATCCGACTCACTTTGATATTGCGCTGCATACACATTTCGGCAATATAATTCGCCGTGGCATCGCCTTCAATAGTCGGATTGGTGGCTAAAATCACTTCGTGAAAATGCTCGTTTTGCAATCGTTGCTGTAACAAATCCAAACCGATTTCGCGCGGACCGATACCGTCTAAAGGGGATAAATGCCCCATTAACACAAAATACCGACCGGAAAACTGACCGGTCTGTTCGATCGCCTGAATGTCCGCCGGCATCTCTACCACACATAATAAACCTGAGTGCTGACGGCGAGGATTATCACAAATAGCGCAGGTTTCCTGTTCCGTAAAGGTACGGCATTGGCTGCAATGACCGATTTTCGACATGGCATCCGTTAACGCACGGGCTAAATTCATGCCGCCGCTGCGATCACGCTGTAATAAATGATATGCCATACGCTGGGCGGATTTCGGCCCGACGCCGGGCAGACAACGCAAATGCTCCACAAGATTTTCCAACAGCGGACTACTTTGCATAAAATTTCCTAAAAAATGGTGAAAAAATAAACCGCACTTTTGATATGACCATAAAGTGCGGCCACAAAACGCAACGTTTTGTATATCGATTCGATAATACTTCCCCGCAAAATCAAGCAAGGAGACGACAAATTAAAACGGCATCTTGAATCCCGGCGGTAATGACATACCCGCAGTCACCGAAGCCATTTTTTCTTTCTGCATTTCTTCCGCACGGCGTACGGCGTCATTAAATGCGGCGGCAATTAAGTCTTCCAGCATTTCTTTATCTTCTTCCATTAAAGAAGGATCAATCTCGATACGACGACAGTTATGCGCACCGTTTAAAGTTATTTTAACCAGTCCGGCGCCGGATTCTCCCGTCACTTCAAGTTGAGCAATCTCATCTTGCATTTTCTGCATACGTTCTTGCATCTGTTGGGCTTGTTTCATCAAGCCGCCTAATCCGCCTTTCCCAAACATAATTTTTCCATTTATATCTATTCAGGTATCGTTCATTCTGGTAAACGATACGTCATCAAACAAAAAGTCCGCTTAAGCAAACTAAGCGAACTTTTCAACAAAGTTAATCATTAAAAAATGATTATTTTTTGAGTGATAAAACTTCCGTTTCACCGGCAATCACGGACCCCACGCGTTTTTCGATATGGCTGATTTCATCCATATTGGAAATCACAATCGGCGTTAATACTGATTTCGCTTTTGATTTTAATAAATCCAAATCGAATTTCAATACGACATCACCGCGTTTGACCGTTTGACCTTCTTGAGCTACACGGGTAAAGCCTTCGCCCTTCAGTTCAACAGTATCGATACCGAAGTGTACGAATAATTCTACACCTTCGGTAGATTCCATAGAAAATGCATGATTAGTTTCGAAAATTTTACCGATAACGCCGTCTACCGGTGCGACAATTTCATTACCGGTCGGGTTAATCGCAACACCGTCACCCACAATTTTTTCTGAAAATACAACATCAGGAACATCTTCAATGCTCACGATTTCACCTGATAATGGTGCATATACTTTCACTTCCACTGCCTGACTTTCTTTTGAGCCAAATAATTTAGCAAAAAAACCCATTATAAACTCTCCATAATGATTGAAATCTCCGCAATATTTTAGCGCAAAAATTTCAGTTTGTATCTAGTTTAATGCTTTTTCTTTCAAGAAATCATCGACTAATTTTTCAATTTCAGCCGCAGTCGGAACCTGTAACGCTTTTTCAGCTAAAATTTGCGCATCGGCAAAGTTTACATTACGGATTAATTTTTTAATCCGGGGAACGGAAATCGCACTCATACTGAATTCATCCAAGCCCATACCTAACAACAATAAAGTCGCACGTTCGTCACCGGCTAATTCACCGCACATACCGGTCCATTTACCTTCGGCATGAGAAGCGTCGATTACCTGTTTGATCAGGCTTAATACTGACGGAGACATAGGGTTATATAAATGAGAAATTAATTCATTACCCCGGTCTACCGCTAAGGTATATTGGGTTAAATCGTTTGTACCGATACTGAAGAAATCCACTTCTTTAGCTAAGAATTTAGCATTCACCGCCGCAGATGGCGTTTCAACCATTACACCGATTTGGATACTTTCATCGAATGCTTTACCCTCATTGCGAAGCTCTTGTTTCAGCACTTCGATCACGGCTTTTAACTCACGAATTTCCTCAACAGAAATAATCATCGGGAACATCACCGCGAATTTACCGAATGCTGAAGCACGCAGTACGGCACGTAATTGCGCATGCAAAATCTCACGGCGATCCAAGGCAATACGCACGGCACGCCAACCTAAGAACGGATTCATCTCTTTCGGTAGATTCAAATACGGTAATTCTTTATCGCCGCCGATATCCATCGTGCGTAATACCACCAAACGACCGTTCATGGCTTCCACCACTTCTTTATAAGCGGTAAACTGCTCTTCTTCCGAAGGCAGGCTGTCGCGATCCATAAACAGGAATTCGGTACGGTATAAACCGACACCTTCCGCACCGTTACGATCCGCCCCTTCGCAATCACGAATCGTTCCGATGTTTGCAACCACATCAACCTGATGACCATCCAATGTTAATGCCGGCAAATCTTTTAATTTTGCCAATTCCGCTTTTTCCGCCGCAAGCTGTGCCTGCTGCGCTTTTAAGCTATCGATTTGTTCTTGAGACGGATTCACATAAACCGCATTGTTTACCGCATCCAGAATCAGGAAATCGCCGGTGTTGACTTTTTCCGTTACATTATTGGTACCTACAATCGCCGGTAACTCCAAGGAGCGCGCCATAATCGACGTATGAGAGGTGCGACCGCCGATATCGGTAATAAACCCTAATACTTTATCTAAATTTAATTGTGCCGTTTCGGAGGGGGTTAAATCGTAAGCTACCAAAATAGCTTCTTCATTAATTTCGCCCAAATCCACAATATACATTCCTAAAATATTTTTAAGCAGTCGATTACCGATATCCCGAATATCACCCGCACGCTCTTTTAAATATTCGTCATCAATTTCCGACAACATAGCGACTTGCTGATCGATAATTTTACTCGCCGCCGCCGCCGCATTAACTTTGTGCGAACGAAGGTAATCAATGATTTCTTCTTCCAATTCTTCATCTTCCAAGATCATTAAATGACCTTCAAAAATCGCCGCTTTATCTTCACCGAGCGATTTCAATGCACGATCGCGGATAGAACTTAACTGTTCCACTGCCGCAGCGCGCCCCTCATAGAAACGCGCTACTTCGGCATCCAGTTGATCGTCGCCGATTTTGCTATGATCGATAACAATTTTTTCTTCTTTAAGTACAAGTGCTTTACCGAAAACGATACCTGGAGAAGCTGGAATTCCTGAAATCATAATTTACCCTTCCAATATAATTAAGATACGTGTAAAAATAATAGCCATAACACAAGGTTTTCCATCACAAAGTAACGAAAATCCAATGTTATGGCTATCAAATCATTATTCTAAAGTCGGCATTAAAGCAACTAAATGATCAACGGCAGTTTGTTCGTCTTCACCTTCAGCCGAAATTGTAATGACGGTACCTTGCGTTAGACCTAAAGTTTGTAATTTAAATAAGCTTTTTGCGCTTGCACTTTTACCTGCTGATGTGACAGTAATGTCAGATGCGAATGCTTTTGCTTCCTTTACGAATTGTGCGGCGGGACGGGTGTGTAAACCGGCGGCAGCTGTAATTTCAACGTCTTTTGAATACATGATTTTACCTCGAGATAAAAGTTTAATAGAAAATTTTAACAAGCTGAAACGACTTATTAAATGAATATATCCGCCCGAAGTGCGGTCAAAATTTTAGTGATTTTCAATTACCTAATTTCAACAATAAGTATCAATATTCTGCCTAAATAATCAAGCTTAATCGTGACAATTTTTGAGTTAGCGCATAAAAAAGAGTTAAGTCTGATTATTTTTTAAGCTAAACATAATAAAAATTTTAAATATTATAAGATAATTTTATACCCTTTTCCGGTTACATCGTAAAGTGTCGCTGAGATTTTGCCTCATCTTTACTTGAAATCAATCGGTGATAATTATCAAAGCGTACGGGATGTATTTTCCCTTGTTCTACCGCTTCCCGCAATGCACATTGCGGATCGTTCAAATGCTTGCAATCCCGGAATTTACATGCGCCTAAAAAATGTCGAAATTCACGGTAGCCTTTGGTAATTTGATCCGCGTCCAAATGCCATAAACCGAATTCGCGAATACCCGGACTATCGATTAAATCGCCGCCTTGGGGCAAATGATATAAGCGGGATGAGGTCGTAGTATGTTGTCCCAAGCCTGAATTTTCGCTGATTTCGGCCGTTTGTGCGTTCACTTCCGGCATAATTTGATTTACCAGGCTGGACTTTCCTACCCCGGATTGCCCGACAAAAATAGAAGTGCCTTGCGACAAAAGCGCGGTCAGTTTTTCCATATTTTCGCCGGTTTCCGCTGAGATCATTAAAGTCCGATAACCGATATCCCGATAGATTTTTAACTGCTGCTCCGCTTCTTGACGGGCTTCGGCGGACAGTAAATCAATCTTATTCAATACTATCACCGGCGGAATATTCGCCGTTTCGCAGATAACCAGATAGCGATCGATAATGTTCAAAGACAGCGCCGGCAATACCGCCGAGACGATAATAATGCGATCGATATTGGATGCCATCACTTTCAATCCGTCATAATAGTCCGGACGGGATAATTCGTTTTTACGGGGTTTTACCGCTTCAATTACACCGCTGATACCTTGCAATTTTTCATGCCCTTGGCGCCAAATCACCAGATCGCCCACCACCACACCGGCTAACGTGCGACGTAAATTACAGCGAAAAACCTCACCCTGCGCATTTTCCACATCCGCATGCATGGAATAGCGCGTCACTACTACGCCGTCCTGCGTTTCGCCCAGCATATCTTCCTGCCAGTCAATCTGCTTCTTGGTTTGACGACGGTGACGATCCAACGCTTTGGCATTATTGGAATGGATGCGGCGTTTTTGATTTTGGGTTAATTTTTGTTTTGCCATTTAAAGTGCGGTCGGTTTTCGAGTAGAATTATTAACGTACATGAATTATAGGATACTGAAATTATGGCTCAAGATAAAGAAAATCTGATTTGGATTGATTTGGAGATGACAGGGTTGGATCCCGAACAAGAACGTATTATCGAAATCGCCACCATCGTAACGGATAAAAATCTCAATATTTTGGCGGAAGGTCCGGTTTTAGCCGTTCATCAACCGAACCAACTGCTCGACAAAATGAGCGATTGGTGCATTAAAACCCACACCGCCAACGGGCTGGTCGAACGGGTAAAAGCCAGCAAACTGACCGAACGCGCCGCAGAATTGCAAACCATTGATTTTCTGAAATTATGGGTGCCGAAAGGCGCCTCACCTATTTGCGGCAACAGCGTGGCGCAGGATAAACGGTTTTTATTCAAATACATGCCGGATTTAGCGGATTATTTCCATTACCGCCATCTCGACGTCAGCACGCTGAAAGAACTGGCGCGCCGCTGGAAACCCGAAATTTCAGACGGCTTTCAAAAAGCCAACACCCATCTGGCGTTGGACGATATTCGGGAAAGCATTAAAGAACTGGCATATTATCGCGAGCATTTCATTAAATTAGATTAAAAAATCAGCAAGCGGTTATTTTTATGAATTTTCCGCTTGCACGTCATGGAAACTTCCGTATAATACGCTCTGTTTTCGACGATAAGTCGTCTGCGGGAATAGCTCAGTTGGTAGAGCACAACCTTGCCAAGGTTGGGGTCGCGAGTTCGAGCCTCGTTTCCCGCTCCAAATTTTAAAGGACGTTTACAACGTCCTTTTCTTTTATCTCAAATTTAAAACGTCTCCTTTAAAACGTAAACCTAAGAACAAAAAAATGTGCCGTTTTTCGACCGCACTTTTCCGCAACGTATAGCCGCAACAAAATTATATCTATGGCAAAAATGAAAAATGCGGTACAATTTTGCCTATTTAATCCGTGAGTTACCAGCTTATGTCCACTATGTCTTACAGTCGTTTTTTAGCTGACGAACAAGCAACCCTCGACTTCGGTCGTATGTTGATTCAGGCCGTTTGCCGAATCACTTCTCCGCACGGGATCACCCTTTACCTTAACGGCGGGCTGGGTGCGGGCAAAACTACGCTCAGCCGCGGAATGATTCAGAGTTTAGGGTATCAAGGCAAGGTAAAAAGCCCGACTTATACGTTGGTTGAAGAATACCACCTGCAAGGCAAACATATTTATCATTTCGATTTATACCGTTTGAGCGATCCGGAAGAATTGGAATTTATGGGTATTCGCGACTACTTCAGCGCCGACAGCATTTGCTTGATTGAATGGGCGGAAAAAGGTATCGGTCTGCTTCCCGACGCCGATTTATCGGTCAATATCAATTACGCGGACGACGCGCGCCGAATCGAATTAATCGCACAAAGTTCTCAAGGTGAAAACATTATTCAATTACTAAAATAGCCAATGAAACAGATTTTATCCCTTTTATTCAACACCACCGATACATTCGTCCGATACGGCATTGAGGCCAGTAAAAAATTCGGACAAAAAACACTGTTTATTTTAACCGCACTTTGCTGCCTGACGGTTTATTCCCAACCGGCGCAGGCGGAAAAATGGACTATCGCCATCGATCCCGGTCACGGCGGGAAAGATCCCGGCGCTATCAGCCGAAACTTACGCATTTACGAAAAAAACGTCACGATTTCTATCGCGCGCGAATTAAAGGCATTCTTGGATAAAGATCCGAATTTCCGTGCCGTGTTAACCCGTAAAGGCGACTATTATATTTCCGTACCCGCCCGTTCGGAAATCGCCCGCCGTCAAAAAGCGAACTATTTAATTTCCATTCATGCGGATTCCTCCGAGAATCCGGCTTTACGCGGTGCATCCGTCTGGGTATTGTCAAACCGCCGGGCCAATGATGAAATGGGTCAATGGCTGGAAGATCACGAAAAACAATCGGAATTACTCGGTGGCGCGGGAAACGTACTTTCCAATCACAACAACGAAAAATACCTTAATCAAACCGTGTTGGACTTGCAATTCGGACACAGCCAGCGGGTCGGTTACGAACTGGGAAACGCGATTTTACGCCATTTCTCTAAAATTACGACGCTCAGCCGTAGCCGTCCGCAACATGCCAGTCTCGGCGTATTGCGTTCGCCGGATATTCCGTCGGTCTTGGTGGAAACAGGTTTTTTATCTAATCCCGAGGAAGAAGCGAAACTGAGTTCGCCGTCCTACCGTCGCCGTATTGCCTACATTATTTACCAAGGCATAGTAGACTACCGAAAACGTCACGGCGGTTTAGAAGTCAACACCGTGGTGCGCTCTGCAAGCAATCGGAATAGTGCTCAAACCGATAACGGGAAAGATCAAACCGACGGTAAACGGGAAAAGGATACAATAAAAGACAGCGGTGTGATTTATACCGTTAAATCCGGCGATCGTTTGAATAAAATCGCCAAAAAATACGACGTAAAAGAAAACGACATTGTCGAATTAAACAAACTGAAACGTAAAACCCTGCTTATCGGACAGAAACTCCGTATTCCGGACAACGGGAAAAGTGCGGTCAAAAATAACGCCAAATCCGATACAGCGAGCATAAAAGACAGCGGTGTGGTTTATACCGTTAAATCCGGCGATCGTTTGGATAAAATCGCAAAAAAATACGACGTAAAAGAAAACGACATTGTCGAATTAAACAAACTGAAACGTAAAACCCTGCTTATCGGACAGAAACTCCGTATTCCGGACAACGGGAAAAGTGCGGTCAAAAATAACGCCAAATCCGATACGGCGAGCATAAAAGACAGCGGTGTGATTTATACCGTTAAATCCGGCGATCGTTTGGATAAAATCGCAAAAAAATACGACGTAAAAGAAAACGACATTGTCGAATTAAACAAACTGAAACGTAAAACCCTGCTTATCGGTCAAACGTTGAAAATTCCGGCGAATAACAAACAAACCGCTAAAACTAATACTAAAACCGCAATAAAAGAAACGGCGCAGGATAAACCGAAACAAACGCCGAAATATCACGTTATTGAAAAAGATCAGACAATTTACGCCGTCGGTCGTTTATACGGTATTTCGCCGAATAAAATTTTAAAACTGAATCCAAACTTAAAAGACGGGAAAGTCCGTGTAGGTCAAAAAATTCAAATTAAGGAATAATTATGCCGATTCAAATTTTACCGCCACAACTCGCCAACCAAATCGCCGCAGGTGAAGTAGTTGAACGTCCGGCGTCGGTGGTAAAAGAATTGGTGGAGAACAGTTTGGATGCCGGCGCCACCCGCATTCAAATCGATATTGAAAACGGCGGCGCAACGCTGATCCGCATCCGGGATAACGGTTTCGGGATCCCCAAAGAGGAATTAAGTCTGGCGTTAGCCCGTCATGCTACCAGCAAAATCGCCACTATTGACGATTTGGAAGCGATTCTCAGTTTTGGCTTCCGCGGCGAAGCCTTAGCCAGTATCAGCTCGGTTTCCCGTTTAACTCTGACCTCCCGCACAGCCGACCAACAGGAAGCTTGGCAGGTTTTCGTACAGGGACGCGAGCAGGAAAGTACGGTCAATCCCGCCTCACATCCCGTCGGTACTACGGTAGAAGTGGCGAATCTATTCTTTAATATGCCCGCCCGCCGCAAATTTTTACGTACCGATAAAACGGAATTCGGACATATCGACGAAGTGATTCGACGTATTGCCTTGGCAAAATCCCACATTGCATTTACTTTGACTCACAACGGAAAAATCGTACGTCAATACAAAAGTGCGGTGGAAGACACCCAAAAATTAAAACGTCTCGCGGCAATCTGCGGTAACGATTTTGTACGTCAAGCCCTGTATATCGACTGGAAACACGATAATCTGCATTTATCCGGCTGGGTGACGACCCCGACGTTCGCCCGTCAGCAAAATGATTTGAGTTATTGCTACGTGAACGGTCGTATGGTAAAAGATAAAGTCATTAATCATGCTATCCGGCAGGCTTACGCCGAACACTTGGGAAGTGAGCGGTATCCGGCTTTCGTGCTGTTTTTAGATTTGAATCCGAACGACGTAGACGTGAATGTTCATCCTACTAAACATGAAGTGCGTTTCCAGCAAAGCCGCCTGATTCATGATTTTATCTTTCAGGGCGTCACAAACGCATTACTTTCGGCCGAACAATTCGATTTTTCCGCTTCAACCGAATCAGAAAAAAACAACGAAATCCGCGAACCTCAAGCGGATTATCAAAATGTTACGCCGACTATTCGCCCAAACCGAGCGGCTGCCGGTCAAAATATGTTTGAACTGAATTCACCGACACAAACAAAACAAACGAATGTACCGATTACCACAAAGGCTTATCCGACACCGGCACATTCAGGGCAAGCAGGCTATTCGACAACCCCGTCAAATCCGCCGCCGCACTTTATGCCGCAATCAGCGCGTTCGGTTTCGCCGTTTGAGCGGGAAAAAGTCACTAAAACGGAACAACGCATTTATGCCGAATTGCTCAAAACACCGGAAGTTGAAGCACCGCCGACGTCAATTCAGTCCTCGCTTTTATCATCAAGTTCATTGTTGCACGCTGTTGCTCTAGTGAATAATCAGGCTTTATTGTTGCAGCGGGATACCGCTTTTTATTTACTGCCCCTGAACAAACTGCAAAAAATGCGGTTAGAACTGCTGCTTACATTACCGAATACGCCCCAACAAATGTTGCTGATTCCCGTAGTTTTTCGTTTGTCGGATAAACAACAAGCCCAATGGCGACAACAAAAAATCTGGTTTGAACAAAGCGGATTTGAATTTATCGAAAATCCGGTTCAACACCGCATTACATTAAACGCAGTACCGCAATGCTTACGTCATCAGAATTTACAAAAAATTGTCATCGCGTTACTTAATCGTTCCCTGCAAAAAACGGAGAAATTTTTGACCGCACTTTTGGATCTGGTAGAACTTCCCGATTGTCAGGTATTGGCAAATGCCGTTAATATTTTACAGGAAACCGAACTGTTATTAGATCAGCAAACCACGATGAAACTTGATAATTTGCTGATACCCATTGATTTTTCATCTTATTTATCATAGCTATGCAAAATAATTCGACTTCATTTCCCACTGCGATTTTCCTGATGGGCCCCACCGCTTCGGGAAAAACGGATTTAGCCATTAAACTGCACGAAACCCTGCCGGTAGAAATTATCAGCGTAGACAGCGCATTAATTTATAAAGGTATGGACATCGGCACGGCAAAACCGAGTAAAGAAGAACTGGCATTGGCGCCGCACCGTCTAATCGATATTCTGGATCCTGCCGAAAGTTATTCGGCCATGAATTTTCGCGCCGATGCTCTGCGGGAAATGACCGACATTACCGCGCAAGGAAAAATTCCGTTGTTGGTCGGCGGTACGATGCTGTACTACAAGGCCCTGATAGAAGGTTTGTCGCCGCTGCCTAACGCCGATGAAAAAATACGTTCGGAAATTGAAGCGAGAGCGCAACAAACGGGGTGGGCGGTATTACATCAGGAATTAGCTAAAATTGATCCCGCTTCCGCTGCACGAATTAATCCCAATGACAGCCAACGTATTAACCGTGCACTGGAAGTATTTTATCTCACCGGCAAATCCCTCACCGAACTCACCGCGCAAAAAGGCGACGCCTTGCCTTACAACGTTTTGCAGTTCGCCATCGCGCCGGAAGATCGCAGCATATTACATGAACGTATAGAATTACGATTCAAAAAAATGGTAGAACTCGGCTTTAAAGCGGAAGTGGAAAAACTCTATGCCCGCTCCGACTTAAGTCCGGATTTACCTTCTATCCGCTGTGTAGGTTACCGTCAAATGTGGGAACATTTACGGGGCGATTACGGATTTGATGAAGCCATTTACCGCGGTATCTGCGCCACCCGCCAATTAGCTAAACGGCAAATCACTTGGTTACGCGGCTGGAAAACGCCGATTCGGTGGCTGAACAGCTTACAAAACGAAAAAAATCAAAAAAAGATCCAACAAGTATTTTATTTGTCTATGCAAAACCGTTAAAAATTGATATATTTGTCCCGACTATGAGACATAGTCGTAGACTATTCTAACTACAATAAATAATAAGAAGGAAAACAAGATGGCAAAAGGGCAATCATTACAAGATCCTTATTTAAATGCGCTTCGTCGCGAACGTATTCCCGTTTCTATTTACCTTGTCAACGGCATTAAATTACAAGGACAAATCGAATCTTTCGATCAATTCGTGATTTTATTGAAAAACACCGTTAATCAAATGGTTTATAAACACGCTATTTCTACTGTTGTACCGGCGCGCAGCGTATCACATCATAACAATAATGCGCAGCAGCAATATCAGCAACAGGCCGCTCAAGCCGCATCGGCACAATCAAACGAAACGTCTTCTCAAGCGGAATAATCTTGAATAGCGAAACATCCGTTCCAAGTGCGGTGGAAAATACTTCAACTTCCACCGCACTTTCCTTATCTGAAAACGGGCATGACAAAGCGATCATCGTCCACGTTTTTTTCTCACAGAATAAAAATTCGGAAGATCTTGCGGAATTTCAACTTTTAGCTCAATCCGCCCAAGCGGATATTCTACAAACCGTCACCGCCAATCGTTGTGCGCCGCAAGCCAAATATTTTGTGGGGCAAGGCAAAGCGGAAGAAATCGCCGAACTCGCGAAGCAGTTAAATGCCGATGTCATTTTAGTCAATCATCAGCTTACGCCTGCACAAACCCGTAATCTGGAAAGTTTATGCGGATGCCGCGTGGTTGACCGAACGGGTCTGATCTTAGATATTTTCGCTCAACGGGCGCGCAGCCATGAAGGCAAATTGCAAGTGGAACTGGCTCAGCTTAAACACTTATCCACCCGCCTCGTACGACGCAAAACCGGCCTGGATCAGCAAAAAGGCGCCGTCGGATTACGCGGCCCCGGTGAAACCCAATTAGAAACAGATCGCCGTTTAATCAAAGTCCGTATTGCTCAGCTGCAAAACCGCCTGGAAAAAGTATCCAGGCAACGTAACCAGAATCGTCAAACCCGGCAAAAAGCCGATATTCCCACCGTTTCATTGGTGGGCTACACCAATGCGGGAAAATCCACGTTATTCAATCGTTTGACGCAAGCGGACGTCTATGCCGCCGACCAGCTTTTTGCCACCCTGGATCCCACCTTGCGCCGTTTATCCGTTCAAGATGTGGGCACGGCTATTCTTGCCGACACTGTGGGCTTTATCCGTGACTTACCTCATGATTTGGTCTCCGCTTTTAAATCCACCTTGCAGGAAACCACAGAAGCCAGTCTGCTGCTACACGTGATTGACGCTGCCGATATGCGAAAACAGGAAAACATTGCAGCGGTTAACGCCGTGCTGAACGAAATTCAGGCGGATAATGTACCGACGTTGTTGGTGTACAACAAAATCGATCGCCTCAATGGCGTCCGACCGCATATTGAATTTAATGACGAACAACAACCGATCGCCGTTTACATTTCCGCACAAGCGAACGTGGGAATCGATTTATTATTCGACGCCATACGCCAACGTTTACGCAATGAAATTTTATCCTTAACCGTTTCATTAAAACCCGATCAGGGAAAAATCCGCCACGCATTTTATCAACTCGACTGCATCCGCCGCGAAAATACCGGCGAGCAAGGTGAGTATCTGTTAAAGCTTGAAATCGATAAAATCGAATGGCTGAAACTGCTTAAACGCTTCCCCGAACTGGCCCCCTTCAATCCCATTAAAAATCAGTGATAAAAAAGACCGCACTTTTAATTAATCCTAAAAGTGCGGTCGAAATTTTCATCGTTTTCCGGATTATTTTTTGTCTAATTGCGGTACCACGGCATCTTGACCTGCCGTAAGCAGACCGGCCTTCGAATAAACGCCGAGTTTATTACGCGTATCCGTTACATCTAAGTTGCGCATGGTTAACTGGCCGATACGGTCGATCGGATCAAACGGCGCATCTTCCACTTTTTCCATACTCAAGCGTTCCGCTTCATAAGTTAAATTCGGCGATACGGTATCCAGGATTGAATAATCGTTACCGCGACGTAATTCGAGTTTCACTTCGCCGGTAATTGCTTTAGCGACCCAACGTTGCGAACTTTCGCGCAACATTAATGCTTGCGGATCAAACCAACGACCTTGATACAATAAACGACCTAAACGCAATCCGTTGATACGGTACTGTTCGATAGTATCTTCGTTGTGAATACCGGTCAGTAAACGTTCGTAAGCGATATGGAACAACGCCATTCCCGGCGCTTCATAGATACCGCGGGATTTCGCTTCAATAATTCGGTTTTCGATTTGATCCGACATACCCAAACCGTGGCGACCGCCGATACGATTGGCTTCCATAAACAATTCCACCACATCGTCAAAACGTTTGCCGTTTAATTCCACCGGCACCCCTTCTTCGAAACGAACGGTAACCACTTCAGGTTTGATTTCAACGCTTTCGTCCCAGAAAGCCACACCCATAATCGGTTTAACGATGTTGATACCGGTGCTTAAATCTTCCAAATCTTTCGCTTCGTGGGTTGCGCCCAACATGTTGGAATCGGTGGAATACGCTTTTTCCACCGACATTTTGTAGTCGAAACCGTTGGCGATTAAGAATTGAGACATTTCGAAACGACCGCCCAATTCGTCGATGAATTGATCGTCCAGCCAAGGTTTGTAAATTTTCAAATTCGGGTTGGTTAGCAAACCGTAACGATAGAAACGTTCGATATCGTTACCTTTAAAAGTCGAACCGTCGCCCCAGATATTCACATCGTCTTCTTTCATGGCGGCGACCAACATCGTACCGGTTACGGCACGACCTAAAGGCGTAGTGTTAAAATAGGTGACACCGCCGGTTGAAATATGGAACGCTCCGCATTGAATGGCGGCGATACCTTCCTGCGCCAGTTGTGTGCGACAGTCGATTAAACGGGCGTTTTCCGCACCGTAAGCCATAGCTTTTTTCGGAATGGCGTTATAATCGTCTTCGTCAGGCTGACCTAAATTCGCCGTATAAGCATAAGGCACGGCACCTTTTTGACGCATCCATAATAATGCGGCGCTGGTATCTAAACCGCCTGAAAATGCGATACCGACTTTTTGACCTTCAGGAAGGTTTTGTAAGATTGTGTTTGACATTTTGGATCCTGCTTTTGTTGAAGTAAACGTTTGCTAAAAATCGGCTTATTATGCGTGAAAACCGCAAAATTTTCAACCGCACTTTATAAATTCGGATACTGATAAACGAAATCCAAATCCGCACAAATTTTATCCCCGCAAATCACGCGATTAGGGTCATCTTCCGAACAGATAAAATGAGGCGGTTTCACGTGAAATTGTTCCGCTGCCGCGGCATAATACTGCGCCCGCGCCGGATGATACGGCGCCACCAGATGATACAAACGGCACCCGCCCGACGTTTCCAGCAATAATTGCACGGCACGCGAACAGTCTTCCGCATGCACCAGGTTCACCGGCGTATTACCCTGTTTAAGACGTAACCCGCTCATGGAACGAACCGGATGACGGTCCGCACCGATCAAACCGCCGAAACGCAAAATATCCACATCAATTTGCTGTAAATGTTGTAACATTTGTTCCACCTTAAATAAGGCTTTTGCCGCCGGGGTTTTCGGCTGCGGCGTGCAACTTTCATCAAACTTACCGGTTTCATCACCGAATACCGAGGTGGAACTGATGAAAATAAAATGATTCACCCCGCACAATAACGCTTCCTGCACCAGATTCTCGATGCTTTTCTCGTAACTTTCCGGTTCGAAAAAATAATCGCTGGGCGGAATATTAATTACCAAGCTGTCCACGGAAAGCAGCACTGTTAAATCATCGGGATCCGCATTAATTTCCGGTGTCAGTTCAAGCTGATAAGTTTCCAGTCGCCGCAAACGCATTTCATCCACGCCTTCGTGAGTACGTTTACTGCCCTTCACCTCCCAGCCGAGATTGCGTAAATCCCGCGCTAACGGTACCCCGAACCAACCTAATCCGACAATCGCCACCGATCGCATATGTGCCTCTCAACTAAAAAAGTGCAGTCAAAATCATCACGAATTTCGACCGCACTTTACGCTTATTTCGTTAATAAATCCAAGGCTTCCTGATATTTCGCCACGGTTTTTTCAATCACCTCCGCCGGCACTTTCGGGGCTGGCGGTTGTTTATTCCAACCGCTTTGTTCCAGCCAGTCGCGTACGAATTGCTTGTCGAAAGACGGCGGATTGGTGCCTTCCTTATACGTATCCACCGACCAAAAACGGCTGGAATCCGGCGTCAGCACTTCGTCCATTAAAGTTAAAGTGCCGTTTTCATCCAAACCGAATTCAAATTTGGTGTCGCAAATAATAATGCCTTTGGTTAACGCATACGCCGCCGCTTCTTTGTAAAGGGCGATAGCCGCATCACGCACCTGCGCCGCCAATTCTTTGCCGATTAAGCGTTCGCATTCCGCATAACTGATATTAATGTCGTGATCACCCACTTCTTCTTTGCTGGACGGCGTGAAAATCGGTTCCGGCAGTTTACCGGCTTCCACCAATCCCTTCGGCAATTCCAATCCGCAAATAGTGCCGGTTTGCTGATAATCTTTTAGACCCGAGCCGGTTAAATAACCGCGCACGATAGATTCGATTTTAATCGGTTTCAGGCGTTTCACCACCACCGCGCGGTCTTTCAGCAAATCCGCCTCCGCTTTCGGCAACACATCGTAAACCGAATCTCCGGTAAAATGATTCGGCATAATATGAGCCAGTTTTTTGAACCAGAAATTGGAAATTTGGGTCAGAATTTCACCTTTGTGCGGAATCGGATCGTCCAAAATAACATCGAAAGCGGACAGACGATCCGACGCTACCATCAGCATGCGTTTATCGTCGATTTCATAAAGATCACGCACTTTACCGGAATAAATTTTTTTAAGACTCAGTTCAGCCATTGTGTTCGCCCTTTTGTAATAAGTAAAATTCGCGGCTAATTATAACGTAACCGGCAAACGATTGCATACGGATTTTTATGACAAAAACACAGAGAAAACTCATGAAAAAATAACCGCACTTTTCTCCAACTGTCGGCGATACGGGTTTTCAACGGGAAATTTCAGGGGGATTTATCCTTGCGAAAAGCCTGAAAATAACCGAAAATACGCCCCAATTTTAACCAAGTAAGAATCAATCATGTCATATCCACAAGAAGTCGATAAACGTCGCACCTTTGCGATTATTTCTCACCCCGATGCGGGTAAAACCACTATTACGGAAAAAGTGTTACTGTACGGAAACGCCATTCAAACCGCGGGTTCGGTGAAAGGCAAAGGGTCGCAGGCACACGCGAAATCCGACTGGATGGAAATGGAAAAACAACGTGGAATTTCTATCACTACCTCCGTCATGCAGTTCCCTTATAACGATTGTTTGGTGAATCTGCTCGATACCCCGGGACACGAAGACTTCTCGGAAGACACTTACCGCACGTTAACCGCCGTAGACAGCTGCCTGATGGTGATCGACGCGGCGAAGGGGGTGGAAGATCGCACCATAAAACTAATGGAAGTCACCCGCTTACGCGATACCCCGATTTTAACCTTCATGAATAAGCTCGACCGCGACATTCGCGACCCGATGGAATTATTGGACGAAGTGGAAAGCGTACTGAAAATCCATTGCGCGCCGATCACTTGGCCTATCGGTTGCGGAAAATTATTTAAAGGCGTGTACCACCTTTACAAGGACGAAACCTATTTATACCAAAGCGGGCAAGGTTCCACCATTCAGGAAGTGCGCATTATCAAGGGCTTGGACAACCCGCAACTGGACGCCGCCGTAGGCGCAGATTTAGCGCAACAACTGCGCGAAGAACTGGAATTGGTGCAAGGCGCGTCCAATGAATTTGATCAGGAATTATTTATCGGCGGTGAATTAACGCCGGTGTTTTTCGGCACTGCATTGGGCAACTTCGGGGTGAATCACTTCCTTGACGGCTTGACGCAATGGGCGCCGAAACCGCAAGCGCGCAAAGCGGATACTCGCATCGTAGAAAGTGCGGAGGAAAAATTCACCGGTTTTGTATTCAAAATTCAGGCGAATATGGATCCGAAACACCGTGACCGCGTGGCGTTTATGCGCGTGGTTTCCGGCAAATACGAAAAAGGGATGAAACTCAAACATGTGCGTATCGGCAAAGATGTGGTGATTTCCGACGCCCTTACTTTTATGGCGGGCGATCGCACTCACGCGGAACAAGCCTACGCCGGCGATATTATCGGTTTACACAACCACGGCACCATTCAAATCGGCGACACTTTTACCCAAGGCGAAGATTTGAAATTCACCGGTATTCCGAACTTCGCACCGGAACTGTTCCGTCGTATCCGATTACGCGATCCGCTCAAACAAAAACAATTGTTGAAAGGTCTGGTACAGCTTTCCGAAGAAGGCGCGGTACAGGTATTCCGTCCGCTGGCGAATAACGATCTCATCGTGGGTGCGGTGGGCGTGCTGCAGTTTGACGTGGTGGTCGCGCGCCTGAAAACCGAATATAACGTGGAAGCCGTTTACGAAAACGTGAACGTAGCGACCGCCCGCTGGGTAGAATGTGCCGACGAGAAAAAATTTGAAGAATTCAAACGAAAAAACGAACAAAATCTGGCGCTGGACGGTGGCGACAATCTCACCTATATTGCGCCGACCATGGTGAATCTGAACCTGTCGCAGGAACGTTACCCCGACGTAACATTCTTTAAAACCCGCGAACATTAAAAACGGGTGAAAAACAAAGCCAAAAACGACCGCACTTTTATAACTAATCCGTTATAAAGTGCGGTCATTTTTTCGCCTGTTTTTGATTCTCCAAAACAGCGCTAAATCTCACCGCACTTTGCCTGATATTTGTGATAGAATACCGCTCTTTTTAACGGCTTGCCTTCCGGCAGGCTACTGACTTGAACTCAGACAAACGGAAAATTTATGACATTCAAACCCGAACTGCTCTCTCCCGCAGGCACATTAAAAAATATGCGTTACGCTTTTGCTTACGGCGCAGACGCCATTTATGCGGGACAGCCGCGCTACAGCTTACGCGTGCGCAACAACGAATTTAATCACGAAACCCTAAAACAAGCCATCGACGAAGCGCACAGCTTAGGCAAAAAGTTTTACGTGGTGGTGAATATCGCACCGCATAATTCAAAATTAAAAACTTTCGTCAAAGACGTACAAAAAATCGTCGAAATGAAGCCGGACGCCTTAATCATGTCCGATCCGGGGTTAATTATGCTGGTGCGCGAAAACTTTCCGGAAATTGCCATTCATCTTTCCGTGCAAGCCAACGCGGTAAACTGGGCGACGGTAAAGTTCTGGAAACGAATGGGCTTAACCCGCGTGATTCTTTCGCGCGAACTTTCCATCGACGAAATCGCCGAAATCCGCCGACAAGTGCCGGATATAGAACTGGAAATTTTCGTGCACGGCGCTTTATGTATGGCCTATTCCGGACGCTGCCTGTTATCCGGTTACATCAATAAGCGGGATCCCAACCAAGGCACCTGCACTAACGCCTGTCGCTGGGAATATAAACTGCAGGAAGGTAAAACCGATGATGTAGGCAATATCGTGCCGAAATTCGAACCGGAAATCGACGTCAAAAACGTAGTACCGACTTTAGGCGAAGGCGCGCCGACGGATAAGGTATTCGTTTACACCGAACCGAAACACCCTGACGAACCGATGACGGCATTCGAAGACGAACACGGTACTTACTTTATGAATTCCAAAGATTTACGCGCCGTACAACATGTGGAAACGCTGACCAAATTGGGCGTGCATTCGTTAAAAATCGAAGGACGGACCAAATCCTTCTATTACTGCGCCCGCACCGCCCAGGTTTACCGTAAAGCCATTGATGACGCCGCCGCCGGCAAGCCTTTCGACGAAAGCCTGTTAACCACATTGGAAAGTCTGGCGCACCGCGGTTATACCGAAGGATTCCTGCGCCGTCATACTCATGACGAATACCAAAACTACGATTACGGCTATTCCATTTCCGAACGTCAGCAATTCGTCGGCGAATTTACCGGTAAACGCAACGAACAAGGCATGGCGGAAGTAGCGGTAAAAAACAAATTCCTGCTGGGCGACGAAGTGGAAATGATGACACCGAAAGGCAATATCGTATTCAAAATCAATCGTATGCTGAACCGTAAAGGAGAAATGACGGAAGCCGCCTTAGGTGACGGACATTTTGTCTATTTAGACGTGCCGGAAGACATTCGGTTGGATTACGCCTTATTAATGCGTAATTTGAAAGGTACCAATACCCGTAATCCCCATCAAAAATAATTTAGCCGAAGTCCTTTTTCGGTTTTTCGGAAAAGGACTTTTCTGTTTCTATAATTATTCCGAGAAAATTTTGACATATATCAAGTAAAAGCCAGATCAGGCTTTTCAAGCTGAAACTTTTCCGCTATTATCCGCCTCGTCAAGTAATTGCTTGATATTCATAAAGTTCCTAAATAAAATAATCATAAATAAATAGCTAAACTACTTTCCTACCGTCCTTTTGGACGGTTTTTTTTCGGTCGGAATTTGGTAAAATCGGATAAAATCCGACCGCACATTTTCACTAATTAATCCGATAAATCGCTTACAAATTCTTATGATTTCCAGTAAAATGCAGCGCTTAATTTAAATCATAAAGATGGAATCCGATATGTCATCACAATTTGTTTTTACTATGCATCGCGTAGGCAAAGTTGTTCCGCCGAAGCGTCATATTCTTAAAGATATTTCGTTAAGCTTCTTCCCCGGCGCGAAAATCGGCGTGCTCGGCTTAAACGGTGCGGGTAAATCCACCCTTTTACGCATTATGGCCGGCGTAGACAAAGAATTCGAAGGTGAGGCCCGTCCGCAACCGGGCATTAAAATCGGCTATCTGCCGCAAGAACCGAAATTAGAGCCGACACAAAGCGTACGCGAAGCCATTGAAGAAGCGGTTTCCGAAGTAAAAAACGCTCTGACCCGCTTAGATGAAGTGTATGCCGCTTATGCGGATGAAAACGCGGATTTTGACAAACTCGCGGCCGAACAGGCAAAACTGGAGGCTATTATTCAGGCGCACGACGGTCACAATCTTGATAACCAATTAGAACGTGCGGCGGATGCGTTACGTTTGCCTGAATGGGACGCCAAAATCGAGCATTTATCCGGAGGTGAACGCCGCCGTGTGGCGCTTTGCCGTTTATTGCTGGAAAAACCGGATATGTTGTTATTAGACGAACCGACCAACCACTTGGATGCGGAATCCGTAGCGTGGCTGGAACGCTTCTTACACGACTACGAAGGCACTGTGGTGGCGATTACCCACGACCGCTACTTCTTAGACAACGTAGCAGGCTGGATTTTAGAGCTTGACCGCGGCGAAGGTATTCCTTGGGAAGGCAACTATTCTTCCTGGTTGGAACAAAAAGAAAAGCGTTTAGCGCAAGAACAAGCGGCGGAATCGGCACGCCAAAAATCCATTGAGAAAGAATTGGAATGGGTGCGCCAAAATCCGAAAGGCCGTCAGGCGAAAAGCAAAGCGCGTATGGCGCGTTTTGACGAGTTGAATTCCGGCGAATATCAAAAACGTAACGAAACCAACGAACTCTTTATTCCGCCCGGTCCGCGTCTGGGCGATAAAGTAATCGAAGTGGAACACTTAACCAAATCTTACGGCGATCGTACGTTGATCGACGATTTATCGTTCTCAATCCCGAAAGGAGCGATCGTGGGGATTATCGGGGCGAACGGTGCGGGGAAATCAACCCTATTTCGTATGCTTTCCGGACAAGAGCAACCTGATTCAGGTTCAATCGTAATGGGCGAAACCGTGGTGTTGGCTTCGGTGGATCAGTTCCGCGATTCCATGGACGATAAAAAAACCGTGTGGGAAGAGGTCTCGAACGGACAAGATATTCTCACTATCGGCAATTTCGAAATCCCAAGCCGGGCTTATGTTGGTCGCTTTAACTTTAAAGGCGTGGATCAACAAAAACTCGTGGGCGAATTATCGGGCGGCGAACGCGGACGTTTACATTTGGCAAAACTGCTGCAACGCGGCGGCAACGTGCTGTTATTGGACGAACCGACCAACGACCTGGACGTAGAAACTTTGCGGGCTCTCGAAAATGCGATCCTGGAATTTCCGGGCTGTGCCATGGTTATTTCCCATGACCGCTGGTTCTTAGACCGTATCGCCACTCACATTTTAGATTACGGCGACGAAGGCAAAGTCACTTTCTACGAAGGCAACTTCACCGATTACGAAGAGTGGAAAAAGAAAACCCTTGGTGAAGCGGCAACCCAACCGCATCGTATGAAATATAAACGGATTGCGAAGTAAGCTACCTTAAAGTGCGGTCGATTTTGACCGCACTTTTTGCTATACTCCCCCACGATTTTTCTATTCAAAAAAACTCGGTGGAATCTCACCGCACTTTAAGCAATTATTATGACAGTAAACGATTACGATTCTATTAATATTACGGTGCTGAAAGGCTTGGAGCCCGTGCAAATTCGTCCCGGCATGTATACCGATACCACACGCCCGAACCATTTGGGCCAGGAAGTCATTGATAACAGTGTGGACGAAGCGTTGGCCGGATTTGCGTCAAAAATCGAAGTGGTTTTGCATAGCGATCAATCCCTTGAAGTCACCGATAACGGACGCGGTATGCCGGTGGATATTCATCCGACGGAAAAAATCTCCGGTGTCGAAGTAATTATGACCAAACTGCATGCAGGCGGTAAATTTTCCAATGCCAATTACGAATTCGCCGGCGGTTTACACGGCGTCGGCGTTTCCGTGGTAAATGCGCTCTCCGAACGGGTGGATGTCACCGTACGCCGTGGCGGCCAGGTTTATCACATTGCCTTTGCCGACGGTGAAAAAGTGGAAGAACTCGAAGTGGTCGGTACCTGCGGACGCCGTAATACGGGAACGTCGTTACACTTCAAACCCAATCCGAAATATTTCGACAGCGACAAATTTTCCGTCAGCCGCTTGCGCCATTTATTACGGGCTAAAGCGGTACTGTGTTCGGGGTTAGAAATTAAATTTACCGATCAGGTCAACAATACGGAAGAAAGTTGGTGCTACCAAGACGGACTCTCCGATTATTTGTCGGAAACGGCGGCTGAATTCGTCACTGTGCCGGAAACACCGTTCGTAGGCGAATTCAAAGGTTCCGGCGAAGCGGTGGAATGGGCGTTATTCTGGTTACCCGAAGGCGGCGAGCTGACGACGGAAAGTTACGTCAATCTGATTCCGACCATTCAAGGCGGTACCCATGTTAACGGCTTGCGTAAAGGCTTGATCGACGCCATGGCGGAATTCTGCGAGTTCCACAATTTACTGCCGAAAGGGGTGAAATTAACCGCCGACGATTTGTGGGATCGTTGCGCTTACGTGCTTTCGCTGAAAATGCATGACGCCCAGTTTGCCGGTCAAACCAAAGAACGCTTGTCTTCACGGGAAAGCGCAGTATTTGTCGGCGGTGTAGTAAAAGACGCTTTCAGCTTATGGTTGAATAACAATATGGAGCCGGCGAAATTACTGGCGGAAATGACGATTAATTCCGCTCAACGCCGTTTACGTGCCGCCAAAAAAGTCGTGCGCAAAAAACTCACCTCCGGTCCGGCATTGCCCGGTAAACTTGCAGACTGCTCGCAACAGGATTTGGAACGCACGGAACTGTTTTTAGTGGAAGGTGATTCTGCGGGCGGCTCGGCGAAACAGGCGCGCGATCGCGAATATCAGGCGATTTTACCGTTACGGGGAAAAATTCTGAATACTTGGGAAGTGTCTTCCGAACAGGTTTTAGGTTCCGAAGAAGTGCACAATATCGCCGTTGCCTTGGGGATTGATCCCGACAGTGACGATCTCAGCCAGTTACGTTACGGCAAAGTCTGCATTTTAGCGGATGCCGACAGCGACGGTTTACACATCGCCACCTTGTTATGCGCGTTATTCCTGCGCCATTTCCCTAAACTGGTTGAAGACGGACACGTTTATGTGGCTATGCCGCCCCTTTATCGCATCGATTTAGGCAAAGAAGTGTATTATGCCTTGGACGAAAACGAAAAAGATGCGGTACTCGATCGCTTAAGCGGCAAAAGAGGCAAGCCGAATGTACAGCGTTTCAAAGGACTGGGGGAAATGAATCCGAGTCAGTTACGGGAAACCACCATGGAACCCAGCACCCGCCGATTAGTGCAATTAACTTATGAAGAACCGATAGCGACGGAAAGTGCGGTCAAAAATTCCCAACAAAATGAGACTATCGAATTAATGGATATGCTGCTCAACAAAAAACGGGCGGAAGACCGTAAAAACTGGCTGCAAACCAAAGGTGATCAGGCTGATTTAGAGGTTTAAGCCGGCGCCGTTCCATCCGACAGAATTACGGAGTGCTTATGAAAAACACATTATTAACCGTTTTGCTCGCTTCTCTTTTCATGGTTTCCGCCTCGTCGCAGGCAAATGATCAAAGCGAAAAAACAATCGAAAAACCGACCGCACTTTTCGGTGATTCGGCAACAGCGGATTTGCCCGTTATAGAAGCCGAACTCACTTTCGCGCCTAATGTGCCTAAACCCATCACCCGCAAAGCGCCCGCCCGTGTAGTGGTAAAATTAGAAGCGCTGGAAAAAGTGATGGAAATTATGGACGGTGTACAATTCAAGTACTGGACATTCAACGGCGCAACACCCGCACCCTTTATCCGCGTACGAGAGGGCGACATGGTAGAAGTGCAACTCTCTAATCCGGTGAACTCGAAACTGGCGCACAGCTTGGATTTCCATGCCGTCGCCGCGCCGGAAGGCACGTCGTTAATCAGCAATACTCAACCGGGTCATACCACCACTTTTGCCTTTAAAGCATTGAATCCGGGGTTATATCTTTACCATTGCGGCGCCTTTCCCGGCCCGGCGACCCATATAGGGAAAGGCATGTTCGGTTTATTGTTAGTGGAACCGAAAGAAGGCTTGTCGCCGGCGGATAAAGAATTTTATATCGTACAAAACGAATTCTATACCCGCGGCGGTTTCGGCGAAAAAGGCCTGCAAGTTACCAGCATGGAAAAGGCCGGCTACGAATTGCCGGATTACGTCGTATTTAACGGACACATCAACTCGCTGATGGGCGATAATGTGCTGAAAGCCAAAACCGGCGAAAAAATCCGTTTCTTTATGGGCAACGCGGGGCCGAATAAAATCTCCTCGTTCCATTTAATGGGTAAAACCTTCGACACGGTCTATGTGGAAGGCGGCGATTTGAAAAATCATCATGTCCAAACTACGTTAATCCCTGCCGGCGGCGCTACAATCCTTGAATTCCAAATTAACGTGCCGGGGCAATACACCTTCCTCGACCACAGCATTAACCGCACGGAAAAAGGCGCAAAAGGCATGTTAGTGGTAGAAGGTAAAGAAAATCCGGAAGTTTTCAGCGGCAAAATTAAAGATGAAATTTACAACAAACGAAATCCCGAGGCTGATGTAGACGTGAATTTTCATATGAAATAACCGAAAAACACGTCTTGATTTCGATGCCGTTCTTCGCTTAATTAATATTTTCTACAAAATTTTAAGTCGCTCAGGCATCTCTGATGGAAAATTTGATTAATTATAACGAAAAAGTGCGGTCAAAAATTTAAACGTTTTAATAAATGATTTAAAGATTCCCCTGTCTTTAACGCCCTTTTTTAGAATTGATTTTTAGCTAAATTTCGTTGTTTGAGCGAAGCGAGTTTAGGAATTTAGCGTGAAAAAAATCAAAACTAAAAAAGGAAATAGCGGCAAAATCGGGGCGTATTTCTTTTGCCTACTTTGCTTTGCTCGGGCAAAGAAAAGTAGGTCGCCATCGGCGAAATTCGATATAAATAACCAAACAATTAATAAGTAATCCGCATATAACGGAAATAAAAATGACCAACATCAACTATGAAGGCATCGAACAAATGCCGTTGCGCACTTTCACCGAAAGTGCCTATCTGAATTATTCCATGTACGTCATTATGGATCGTGCGCTACCCTTTATCGGCGACGGCTTGAAACCCGTACAGCGGCGGATTATTTACGCCATGTCCGAATTGGGTTTAAACGCCGCTGCGAAGTACAAAAAATCGGCTCGTACCGTGGGGGATGTATTAGGTAAATTCCACCCGCACGGCGATTCCGCCTGTTATGAAGCCATGGTGCTTATGGCTCAGCCTTTCTCCTACCGTTATCCGCTGGTGGACGGACAAGGAAACTGGGGAGCGCCGGACGATCCGAAATCTTTCGCCGCCATGCGTTACACCGAATCCCGCTTGGCAAAAATTTCCGAAATGCTATTAAGTGAACTGGGACAAGGCACGGTGGATTATCAACCGAACTTTGACGGTACGATTGCCGAACCGCAGTACCTGCCGGCACGCCTGCCTCATATCCTATTAAACGGTACCACCGGTATCGCCGTGGGCATGGCAACGGATATTCCGCCGCACAATCTGAATGAAATCGCCGATGCCGCCGTGATGTTATTAGACAATCCGCACACCACATTAGATGATTTGCTCACGGTCGTACAAGGACCGGACTTCCCGACCGAAGCGGAAATTATCACGCCGAAAAGCGACATTCGAAAACTATACGAACAAGGTCGCGGCTCCGTTAAAATGCGTGCCGTCTGGAAAAAAGAAGACGGCGAAATCGTTATTACCGCCGTGCCGCATCAATCTTCGCCAAGCAAAATTCAACAACAAATCGCCGATCAGATGAATGCGAAAAAACTGCCGATGGTAGAAGACATACGGGATGAGGCGGATCAGGAAAATCCGGTACGTTTAGTCATTGTGCCCCGTTCGAACCGCGTGGACGTTGATGCATTAATGAATCACCTGTTCGCCACGACGGATTTGGAACGCAGTTATCGCGTTAATATGAATATGATCGGGCTGGATCACAAACCGGCGGTGAAGAACTTAGTGCAAATTCTCACGGAATGGTTGCAATTCCGCCGCGCCACCGTCACCCGCCGTTTGCGCCACCGTTTGGATAAGGTATTATCCCGCTTGCATATTTTAGACGGTTTGCTGATTGCATTTCTGAATATTGATGAAGTCATCGACATCATCCGTCACGAAGACGAACCGAAAACAGTATTAATGGCGCGATTCAAGTTAAGCGACGAACAAGCGGAAGCGATTTTAAATCTGCGCTTACGTCATTTAGCAAAACTGGAAGAAACGGAATTAAAAGCGGAAAAAGCCCGGCTTGAAGAAGAACGCCAACATTTAGAACAGATTCTGAGCTCAGAACGTCGGCTTAACACTTTGATAAAAAAAGAAATTCAGCAAGATGCCAAAACCTATGCCAGTACGCGCCGTTCTCCGTTAGTCGAACGTGAAGAAGCTAAGGCCATTTCCGAAACGGAAATGATGCCGGCAGAACCCGTCACCGTCATTTTATCGGAAATGGGATGGGTGCGTTGCGCTAAAGGACATGATATTGACGTCCAGAACTTGAATTATAAAGCCGGCGACAAATATCTCGCTCACGCTTACGGCAAAAGCAATCAGCCGGCGGTATTCATTGACAGCAGCGGGCGCAGTTATGCCGTGGATCCGCTCAGTCTTCCGTCCGCCCGTTCGCAAGGCGAACCGTTGACCGGTAAATTAAATCTGCCTGCGGGCGCTTCAATGGAACAGGTTTTGATCGAAAATGAAAATCAGCCTTTATTGATGGCATCCGATGCAGGCTATGGTTTTATCTGTCAATTTGAAGATTTAATCGCCCGTAACAAAGCGGGAAAAGCCGTGCTAACCTTGCCGGAAAACGCTAAAGTGCTACCGCCGAAAATCATTAAAAATTCGACCGCACTTTTGCTGGCGTTAACCCACGCGGGGAGAATGCTGATGTTCCCGGTACAGGAGCTGCCTTCGCTGTCTAAAGGAAAAGGTAATAAAATCATCGGTATTCCGGCTGCCGATGCCAAAGTGCGGTCGGATTTTGTGGTGAAATTATTACTCATTAGTGAAAATGCCAGTTTAGTTTTCCATTCCGGAAAACGCAAAATCACTTTAAAACCGGAAGATTTACAAAAATTCCGTGCCGAACGCGGACGGCGGGGTTCTAAATTGCCGCGCGGTTTACACAGCGGTGTAAAAATTGAGGTGATCGAACCTAACCGGGATTAAATTTGCCAAAGGCTAAGAAAAAGCGTCGTATTAAAATTTACGACGCTTTTTTATTTCTTTGTTGCCCATAGTAACATCACCAAAAACAAGCCCGAAACGGCGAATTCGATTAATCCTACTTGCTTGGCATTCAATTTTTTATGAGGCAGCCAAGCCGCTCGGATCAACGCCGGAGCAAATGTCAATGCCAGCCGCCAAGATTGACAACAACTCATTGCTACCACGCAGGCGAGGTGAAACCCGACGGAAAGACGAAAATACCGCGGATTTTTCCGTTCGCGTAGCATGGATTTCACATAAAAAGTAATGCCGATGAAAAACAGCGCAGGATAAACCGCCACTTGCAAAGCTTCGGCATTCAATTGCGCCGAACCGAAATAATACGCAGCGACACCGGCTAAAGCAAAAACCGCGATGCCGGCGAAATCGTTCAATAATGCCCGTTCATTCTTGGTTTTCGTATAATAAATATTAACCAGCAACAACGGCAACATTGCCACGCCGAACCATAAAATCTTACTGTTACACCGCAAAACGGGGACACAAAAGACCGCACTTGCCGCGCCGTAAATCCAACTCCAGCGTACATATTGTCGTTTATCTTTAATTTGCGGTTTGAACAGATTCAGAAAAGGATAGGTAAATAAATACAGCGCGCTCCATGCCAACAACAAAAACAGATGCATCCAACGGGGTTGCCCCAGCAGTAAACCGTACAAAAACGGTAACATCGCCATGACGATTGCGCCGTATTGATTTGAAACAAGCAATTTCATTATTGAGAATCATTCCTAAATAAAAGGATTTTAACGACAAAAACCTTAAATTGCTATAATTCCGAGGAATTATTTTGAGAAGAATATATGGACGAAAATTTAATAATGACATTTTAACGAATCAACTACGAAGCGGTCATTCGCTAAAGAACAGTTTATTTCAAAGCAAACGCCGGACCTATCCGCTTGTAAATAGTACCGACGGTAATTAATCAGCGGCCGTGAGAATTCAGTACACATAAGCAAAACATATTGATATCCGGATTTTCTGACCGGGATAGCGGATTACGACGATATAAATTAAGCTTAATATTGTTAAACATCTCAGGTAAATTCAAGTTACACGCCAGTGTGATTAATAAAATCAATATCACTTATATAATTGGCAAAATAAGACATATTTTGGCAAATCGACTTTCTAATTTCTTTGTCCCCAAAACTCTTTTTATATTAGGCTACATTCTTTTTACAACGTAGAAATATTATAGAGAAACATAGTAGCAGAATTATTTTGTGAAATAGATCACAAAACCCAAAGCTCCCCTTTGCAAGCGGTCGTTTTTTTCGCTAGATTTACAAATGTTAAAACACTTAGGGTGTTACGTTAATTCGGCAAGCCTAAGCAAATCGCGTTTAATACGTTGATTTGCTTAGGCTTTTTTATTGCCTTAAAGATTTGAAACTTTAAGAGGAAATGATTATGGCTAAAGATTTTAGCAAACTCGCACAAGAGATTCTCCGATTCGTCGGCGGAGAACAAAATATTCATTCGCTGGTACACTGCGCCACCCGTTTGCGCTTTGTATTGAAAGAACGTGCCAAAGCGGATAAAGCACGGCTGGAACAAACCGCCGGTGTTATTAGTGTGGTAGAAAGCGGCGGGCAGTTCCAAATTGTGATCGGCAATAATGTGCCGAAAGTATATGCGGAGATTATGAAAATCGCAGACATTCAAGCAGGCGATGCCGCCGATTTGCCTAAACCGTCATTGATAAATCGAGGAATCGATTTTCTTGCCGGTTCATTTACTCCTCTTATCGGGGTGATGGCGGGAGCCGGTATTTTAAAAGGCTTAATTGCAATTTTGCAGGTTTCGGGCTTATTGGATCCGGCTTCAGGCACATTCACCGTGCTGGACGCGGCAGCCAGTTCAACCTTCTATTTCTTACCTATTTTGCTCGCCATTACTTGTGCGGCCAAAGTGAAAGCCAGCCCTTATATTGCGGTCGCAGTTGCCGCAGCGTTAGTTTACCCGAGTATTGTTGAGGTGAGCTCAAGCGGCAAACCGTTAGACTTTTTAGGTTTTGAATTAGCTACGATGACTTATACCTACAGCGTAATTCCGATTCTGATTGCGGTATGGGCTCAATCTTATATTCAACGCTTTTTCGAAAATCTTTGGCACGAATCTGTCCGCAATTTCTTTGCTCCCGCCTGTACCTTGTTAGTTGTAGTACCGCTCACTTTAGCCGTTATCGGGCCTGTCGGCGGTGCTATCGGACATGGAATCGCAACGGTATTGGCTTGGCTATATGCCGCCAGCCCGATAGCCACCGGTCTTGTTGTCGGAGCATTATGGCAAGTATTGGTGATCTTCGGCATCCATTGGAGCATCGTACCGATTATGATCAACAATATGGCGGTTGTCGGTTTCGATTTAATCGGCCCGTTAACGGCAGCTGCGGTGTTAGGACAAGCGGGGGCAACTTTCGCCGTCTTCCTGAAATCACGCAATAAAGAGATTAAATCACTTGCCGGTTCAACCACATTCAGCGGCGTGCTTGGTATTACCGAACCCCTTATTTACGGCATCACCCTACGCTTTAAAAAACCCTTTGTATGCGGTGTGCTAGGCGGTGCTATCGGCGGTGCGGTTATCGGTTGGGGCGGCACTAAAATGTTTGCTTTCGGCTTCTCCGGTTTATTGCTTTACCCTGTTATTATCGGCGAAGGTTCAAATATTGTGATGTACACCGTTGGAATGGCCGTTGCTTTTATTGTAGCAGGCATACTGACTTATCTGTTCGGTTACAGCGATACAATGCTGCCGCAACAAACTGCGGATACGGCAACAAAACCTGAAAAACCGAATAACGCCCGGGTTTCTACGATTCCACTCGAAAAATTTAATTTAGTCAGCCCATTAGAAGGCAATATTCACAAATTAACGGATATTCAAGATCCGATGTTCGCCTCTGAAGCGTTAGGAAAAGGGGTGGCGATTGAACCGACCAAAGGCGAGTTAATTTCGCCGGTAAACGGCACGATCAGCTCCGTATTTCCAACTAAGCACGCCTACAATATTGTGTCTGACGACGGTTTAGAAATCTTAATTCATATCGGAATGGATACGGTACAGCTAAACGGAAAACATTTTGAAACTTTCGTGAAAGACGGCGATAGAATTCAAGTCGGACAACGGCTCGGCACCTTTGATATTAATGCTATTAAAGCGGCAGGTTACAGCATAGTAACACCGGTGATTATTGCCAACAGCGAAGATTACCTTGACGTTATCGCCAGCCAAGAGCCGCATATTTATCAAAACGAGCCGTTGATTAAAGTATTGCTTAATAAATCATAATCTTACAAGCGGTTAGATTTTTAGCACTTTTTGCAAAATAAATTATAAATTTAACCCCTTGTTTTTAGGAGAAATAATGAAAAAAATTATTTTTTTAGATGTGGACGGCACTTTAGTAAATTATCAAAATGAAGTGCCGAAATCTGCGGTTAAAGCTATTCAAACAGCTCGTCAAAAAGAACATAAAGTTTTTATCTGCACTGGACGGAGTCGGGCGGAAGTTTCGCCTGATCTGTGGGCAATTGGTCTTGACGGAATGATTGGCGGCAATGGCAGCTATGTGGAATATCAAAATGAAGTGGTGATGCACCAGCTGATCCCCGCAGAAACGGCGCATAAAGTGGTCGATTGGCTCACGGCAAGAGGCTTGGCTTTTTATTTAGAAAGCAATAACGGCTTATTCGCCAGCCCCGATTTTGAAGAAAAAGCCGAACCTGTGCTGGAAATCTACACCGCCCGTAAAGGAATGAAAAAGGCAAGCGTGCGTGAACTCATGCACGGCATTATTTTCGGCGGCGAACTCTACCGCAACGATTTAAACAAAGTGAGTTTTATCTTAAACAGCTACCAAGATCACCTGGATTCCGCCGCCGCTTTTCCGGAACTGAAAGCCGGCACTTGGGGCGGCGTGGGCGAAACCGCACTATTTGGCGATTTAGGGGTAAAAGAGATTGATAAAGGTTATGCGATTTCCGTTTTACTTGATCACCTTGGCGCAAGCCGGGCGGATACTTTTGCTTTCGGCGATGCCAAAATCGATATTCCGATGCTGGAATATTGTGCTATAGGCGTGGCGATGGGTAACGGCGGTGACGAAATCAAAGCAATGGCGAATTTTGTGACTGACGATGTGGATAATGACGGGTTATATAAGGCATTTGAAAAATTCGGACTTCTGTAATTTATTTTGTGAGGCGGATCACAAAACAGCATTATCCCCTTTGCAAGCGGTTAAATTTTTCGTTAGATTTACAAATAGTAAAAACACTTAGGGTGTTACGTTAATTCGGCAAGCCTAAGCAAGATAAAACACTACTTCAGTACTTTATCTTGCTTAGGCTTTTTTGTTATAAAAACAAATTGAGGATTTCAAAATGAGTAGCTTAAAACCATTTCCAACCGATTTTTTATGGGGCGGAGCCACCGCAGCCAACCAAATTGAAGGTGGCTTTGATCAAGGTGGAAAAGGGTTATCATCGGCAGATATGGTAGCCTATGTACCGAAAGCGGAACGAGGCGCCCACAGTGCGGCGATTGAGGTCGGTTCACAGCGTATTGACGATATTTTATCCGGTAAATTCCGAGCCCGTTTCCCAAAACGGGAGGGGATAGATTTCTATCATAAATATAAAGACGATATCGCCCTGTTTGGTGAAATGGGCTTTAAAATGTTCCGTATTTCCATTCATTGGGCGCGCATTTTCCCGAACGGATATGACGAGCAACCGAATGAAGCGGGTTTACAATATTACGACGATATGTTCGATGAAATGCTCAAACACGGCATTCAGCCGATGGTAACGCTATGCCATTATGAAATCCCGCTTGGTTTGGTGCAAAAATATAACGGCTTCGTTTCACGCGAAGTGGTCGGGCATTTTGTGCGCTATGCCGAGACAGTATTTAACCGTTATAAAGAAAAAGTAAAATATTGGCTGACTTTTAATGAAATCAATATGATTACAATGCACAGCCCCTACACCGGCGGCGGAATCGTGCTTGATCGTATTCCGGAAGCAGAACGTGAAAATGCGAAATATCAAGCACTTCACCATCAATTTGTCGCTAGTGCATTAGCCACCAAAGCCCTGCACGAGATCATTCCTGATGCGAAAATGGGTTGTATGTTAGCTCGCCAACTTCACTATGCTTTAACCGCAGATCCGCAAGATCAGCGTTTGGCTCAATGGGGCAATCAACAAAACTTATTCTTTACTGATGTACACGTTCGTGGCGAATATCCACGCTATATGTTACGCCACTGGGCGGAAAACAATGTGCATATCCAAAAAGAAGCAGGTGATGATGCCGTTTTAAAACAGTATCCTGTCGATTTTATTTCTTTTAGCTACTATATGTCGGTTTGTGTAACAACGCATGACGAAGGGGAAAAAGTAGGTGGTAACTTAATTGAAGGGGTAAGAAATCCGTATCTTACCGTTTCGGATTGGGGCTGGCAAATCGACCCTGTCGGGTTGCGTATTACCCTAAACGACTTATATGATCGCTACCAAAAACCGCTTTTTATTGTGGAAAACGGATTAGGTGCTTACGACAAAGTCGAAGCGGACGGGGCTATTCACGACAGCTACCGTATTGATTATCTCCGCTCTCACATCGCTCAAATGCAAGAAGCGATCAGTGATGGCGTTGAGTTACTCGGTTATTTGGAATGGGGTCCGATTGACCTTGTCAGTATGTCTACCTCGGAGATGTCAAAACGCTACGGATTTATTTACGTTGATATTGACGATGACGGCAACGGCACCGGTAAACGTTCGCCGAAAGACTCTTTCTATTGGTATAAAAAAGTGATTGCATCAAACGGTGCGGATCTGTCTTAATCCTTATCGACACAAGCGGTTGAATTTTGTAGAATTTTTACAAAATCCGACCGCTTGGCGAGGTTTTATTATGCTTAAAATTACCAAGATCTTTAATAACAATGCGATTCAAGCTGAAAATGAACTTCAAACCGAGCTTGTTGTGCTTGGAAAAGGTGTCGCATTCGGTAAAAAAGTCGGTGATTCGGCAGACGAAAGTTTGGTAGAGAAAACCTTTAGCCTTAATAAGAGCCTGTTTGCCGGCCGTTTAACCGAAATTTTAAGCGAAATTCCGCAAGAATATTTTCAACTCACCAATTGCGTAGTCGATTTTGCCAACCAACAACTTGGTACGACTCTGTCAAACAGTATTTTTGTCAGCCTGCCCGATCATATTTTCCACGCCGTCGAACGAGCCAAACAGAATCAAACCGTGCCAAACGGCTTATTGTTTGAAATTCAACGTCTTTATAAACAAGAGTTTGCCATCGGTTTATATACTCTGCAGTTAATTGAAAAACGTTTTGGCGTGCAAATGACGGAAGATGAAGCGGGTTTTATCGCGCTGCATATTTTTAATGCCCGCACCGACGGCTCGACAATGGCGGATACCTATAAAGCCACTCAAATGATCAAAGATATTTTAAATATGGTCGGCTACCATTTTAATTTAGTGTTAGATGAAAACAGCTACGATTACGCTCGTTTTCTCACCCATTTACAACATTTCGCCCAGCGTTTCTTTGTAAATTCCGAGCCTGCCTCAGGCGATGATTTTCTTTACCGACAAACAAAAATCGCCTATCCGAAAGCCTATCAATGCGTTGAAAAAATTAATAAATATCTTACTGCAAACTATCACAAACCGTTAAATGAGGATGAACAACTTTATTTGATGATCCATATACGGCGTATAATTTCGCATCAACAATAACTAGCTGAATTTACCGAAAATTTCAGTATTACGTACCGGTTGCGCAAACTCGGATCTAATATTAGCCACAGAAAGCTTAATCACTCCCGCCGAAAATGTTATAAAAAATCCTTCGGAATAAAGTTTCTTGTTAAGCTCCTGATAAAAATAACTTATCGGGAACCGATGATTGCTTAATTAGTTAATCATTACACAATGATTTACATGTCTATAAACCTTCAAAAACGGAAAAGTGTTCTGTCTCATAAAACTTATAACCGATTTTAGCTTATCAGGCCTATTATTTTTATCGTCACACCGGACGAATACTGTCCAAATCCAGATGCGCGTCGAATGCCTGCTGCAGTAATTTTACCTTTTTATCCGCCTGTAAATCCTGCCGTGCCCGCTCGCTGAGTTCATGATAAATCTGACGTCGATAATCCAGTGGCGTCGGTCGTCGTTCGTCATCGTTCAGTTCGATTTTTAGCCGCAAATCTTTGCCGTAATAAACTTTCAATGCTGCTTGCAAAGCTTCTATGGCACTTTCACGTTGCAGATGTTTTTGGTTGGAACGCAATCCCAGCACAATTTCAGAATCGGTTTGTGCCAAAATCACGGAATTCAACGCGATTTGTTTAACCAATTTCAAATGATCCAACCCTAAATGTTCCACGGTTTTTGTCCAATCATCCCGTTCTTCCGCCAGAGCAATGACCTTTTTCACCAGCTCGGGCGTTTTTTCTTTTAAAATCGCCTGTTTGATTTCCGAAGGACGAATCACATTCTCCGCTTCCGCCATTTCGGGATTTATCCACTCCCATCGGTAAGTCTCGGCAAGATTGGCATCGTCACTATCATCCTCATTCTCCGTTTCCTGCGTACTATCGGAGACGGGTTTCGAAACCGATTTACGCTTTACAGCGGGATTTAGGTTGTCCTGCGCTTGTTGTGCAAGACTTGCCAAACGGTCAATTAAATCCGTTTGCGGACGTTCTTTCTGCGGCATAGAAACCACCGGCAACTCATGCGCCTGTACAGCCGGCTGAGGTTGTTCGAAACCGGTTTTTTCTTCAGTTGATGCTGCGGACCGCACACTGGCACGCAAACGCTCAATTTGCGCTAAAGCATTTAGTGCGTTTGAAGTTGATTTACCGGAGAGATTACCGGGAGGGGATTGCTCGCGTTGAGGCGTAGCGGAAACACGTAAATGCTGATTATAAACAGGCATTTCCACCAAATTAATTGTTTTTTTGACCGCACTTTCCTTTTCCGGGTGAGCGCGTGCCGAGTCTTGTACGGTAGAATTTACTTGATGTTCAGCGGGCTCTGCCCGACTAAACTTTGGGTGGAAAGCTAACGCTCGCAATAATGTCATTTCCGCCCCGATGCGCCGATTCGGTGCAAATGCCAATTCTTTGCGACCCATGGTGACAATCTGGTAGAAAAATTGAATATTCTCGGGAGAGATGTGTTTTGCTAAAAATCCCAACTGACTTTCTTCGTCGATACGGTTCGGCAGCAATTGCAACATGGCAATTTGGTGCAAAGCCTCGCCCACTTCAATCAGCAATTCATCCCAATCCGCCCCATTATCCGCAACGGCTTGAATACCCTGCATGAGTTTTTCGCCGTTTCCTTGATGTAAGGCGTAAAGGATTTCGATAGGTTGGTTATCATCCAACAACCCTAGCATGATATTAACTACATCGACCCGAATATCGGCATTAGACATAGCAATAGCCTGATCCGTTAAACTTAAGCTATCGCGAACGCTGCCCTGCGCCGCTTTGGCGATCTTACCAAGTGCGGTCGGTTCGAAGGGAATTTTTTCCTGGGTAAGAATATTCGCCAAATGCTGAGCGATTTGCTGCTGAGACAATGCTTTCAGGTGGAACTGCATACAACGCGATAAAATCGTAATCGGCAGTTTTTGCGGATCCGTCGTGGCCAACAGGAATTTTACATATTCCGGCGGCTCTTCCAAGGTTTTTAGCAATGCATTGAAAGAATGGCGGGAAAGCATATGTACTTCGTCTATGAGATAGACTTTATAACGCCCCTGTACCGGCTTATACTGAACATTGTCAAGCAATTCGCGGGTGTCTTCCACTTTAGTACGGGAAGCGGCGTCGATTTCAATCAAATCGATAAAATTTCCGTTTTCAATGGCTTTGCAATGTTCGCATTCACCGCAAGGCTCGGCAGTCACGCCGTGAATACAGTTCAGCCCCTTGGCAAGCAACCGGGCGATGGAGGTTTTTCCTACGCCGCGCGTGCCGGAAAATAAATAAGCGTGATGCAGGCGGTTTTCTTTCAAGCCGTTAGCCAATGCGGTCAAGATATGCTCTTGTCCGATAACCTGATGAAAATTTTGAGGACGCCACTTACGGGCTAAAACCTGATAACTCACGCTTCTTTCCTGATAAAAATAAAATTAGTGACCGGCAAAATCCACTAAAGTAAAAGGCTCTACACCCTGTTTGCGTAACCGTTCACCGCCACCTAAATCGGGCAGATTGATAACAAACGCAGCATGCTTTACATCGCCACCGAGACGATTCACCAATTTAATGCATGCTTCCACCGTGCCGCCCGTTGCCAGTAAATCATCAATCACTAACACATTGTCGCCTTTCTGAATGGCGTCCGCATGGATTTCCAATTTATCTTCTCCATATTCCAGTTGATAGCTTTGTGAAATCACTTCGCGCGGCAGCTTGCCCGGTTTGCGCACCAAAATAAACGGCAAACCCAAAGCAACGGCAACCGGCGCACCGAATATAAAACCGCGGGATTCGGTACCGATGATTTTAGTGATACCTTTATGACGAAACGCTTCGGCAATCAAATTAACCGTTGCGGTAAACGCTTCCGGAATTTCCGTCAAGCTGGTAATATCACGGAAAATAATGCCTTCCTTAGGGTAGTTGGGAATAGATTTAATTGATGATTTAATAAGATCTAATTGTTTGTTCATAATATTGATAACAAAAGTGCGGCCGAAATTCCGACCGAATTTAATTGGAACCGAATTCTATCACAGCTAATGATAAATATCTTCCCCGTTTTTACGGGTTCTTAATAATTGTAAAATCCATACGTACTGCTCCGGTTGCGGAATGACAAAACGTTCGATTTCTTCATTCATGGCGCGTGCCGATTGTAGCGGGTCATCACTTAATTCCATAGGCGGATGAATTTCCATTTCATATTTTCCACGTTCGGCGTTGTATCGCGGGAACATGGGGATCACCACCGCTTTTGCCAGTTTCGCCATTTTATTCAAGCCCGGTAAGGTCGCTTTATAGGTGCCGAAAAAATCCACGAACTCACTGGCTTCCGCACCAAAATCTTCATCCGGCAAATAGTAACCCATATCGCCGTTGCGAATCATGGTTAAAAACGGCTTAATCCCGTTCTGACGGGCGTGCATTTTACCGCCGAAACGTTCTCGGGTAGCCGTCCAAAGCCAGTCTATCAAAGGATTGCGGTGAGGATTAAACATGGATGTCATCGGCATACCGTGGGTATGCAGTATAATTCCCGAAGCATCGATTGCCCAACCGTGCGGCACCATCAAAATAATATTTTTACCTTCGGATTTCGCCCGTTTAATGTATTCTATGCCGATAAATTCGCTACGCTTTTGCAAATGCGCTTTGGAACGAATGGCAATTTCTCCGATCCCCAACATGACCTGCGCAACGGTGGCAAACATTTTATCGATAACCCGCTCGCGCTGTTGTTCCGTCCAGTCGGGAAAGCAATAGGTTAAGTTTATTTGCGCGCGCCGGCGCTGTTTACGCGCTTTACGACCGATAATAACACCGAGTTTCGCCGCCAGACGATCTCGCCAGCGGAAAGGTATATATGCCAGTATGAGTAAGACTGCTACCCCCAGCCAAGTACCCCAATATTTCGGATGCAAATACGACCACGAGAAATGCGGCTCATATCCGACCCGTGCCGTTAAACGCATGTTTTCCTGTTCTGTCATTAGCCAAACCATCCTTGTTCATACGCCATTTTCGCCGTCATTACAAATGACATTAATACAACCATCGGACGAATTAATCCTTTTCCCTTACTGAGTACCATTTTCGCTCCCAAATGCGCACCGACAATTTGCCCGCACATCATGGCAATCCCTACCGACCACATGATTTGTCCGCCAATCAAAAAGCAAATCAACGACGCAAGATTCGAAGTAAAATTTAACACTTTGGTATAAGCCGTGGCTTTGATGAGATTAAACCCCAGTAACGTGACGAATACCAAGCTCAAAATCGATCCCGTTCCGGGACCGAAGAAACCGTCATAAAATCCCAATCCTAAAGCGGCTGTCAGCGCAAAAGTATGAAACGACAAACGTTGTCGGCGATCTTTTTCACCAAGTTTCGGGGTCAATAAAAAATAGAATCCTACAGCCAATACTAAAAAAGGAATCACTTTCTTTATTAACGAACTGTTTACCAGCTGAATTAAAACGGAACCTATCACCGAACCGGTGAAAGTACATAATAAAATAAACCAAATCGCCCGTAAATCAACAGCTTTCTTCCGAATGAAATACAAACTGGCGGAAAACGAACCACCGCATGCCTGTAACTTATTGGTCCCCAACGCCATTGCCGGCGGCATTCCAGTCATTAAAAGGGCGGGAATAGTAATTAATCCGCCGCCGCCCGCCAAAGCATCAATAAACCCCGCGACTATCGCTACCCCGAATAAAATTCCGATTAATTCGATACTGATTTCCACCGCACTTTCCTCTATTTTGAGCAAAGAACTAATCTAACCACTGATGGCGGTTCGGTGAATTCAGCACCTGGCGGCATAAAAACGGTTCGGGCGGAATCACTTTCGGTCGGTTTATCGTGGAAGACGGCGCTTTCGGTTCAAACCAAGAATACAATTCCGCACCGCAGCCGTCGCCGGCGGGAACAGGTGCCTGATTTTCACAGTGGCTTGCATCCTGCGGACAGGTTAACCGCACATGAAAATGACTATCATGACCAAACCACGGGCGGATTTTGCGCAACCAACCGCGATCGGAATGTTCCGATTGACATAATTTCAGTTTAATCGCCGGGTTTACAAAAATACGGGTGACAGCGGGATCCTGTGCGGCCAGTTTAATTAAATTAAAGTGATTTAAGTTCCAAATGTTCTCGTCCACCCGTTGTAAAGCGCGATTAACCACCAACAAGCCTTTACCGTCGGAATTCAGCGCATCCTGCTCGGACATTGCACCCATTCGCAACCAAATATCGGCATCCAACCCCATTTGATGACTGGCATGCCCGGTAAGAAAACGTCCGCCACCCGGCATAGCGATATCACCGATTAACATCGTCGGTAAGCCCGCCTGTTTCACCTGCTTACCGAGACGTTCAAGATAACGAATCATATTCGGATGACCGTAAAAACGGTTTCTATTCATTCGAATTACCTGAAACCCCTCTCCTTTTGCCGGCATCGGTACGGAACCAAGAATGCAGCCGTTACTATAGGTACCAATCGGTTCCGCCCGTCCCGACTGACTTGGAATAGGGCGTTTAATCGCCTGCCAGTCCGCCGGTGCAGCCTGCACCGTTAACAAACCTAAAACGGCGGAAAAAATGACCGCAGTTAAAATCTTTTTCATATATTCCTTCTGTCTACACGGATTGTTGAGGAGCGCGCCTCCATCTTTAATCGACTAAAACCGTCGTAAAACCGACCGCACTTTTATTTACACTGCGCTTTAAAGCGTAATAAGTGATCCAACAGAATAATCGCTACCATCGCTTCCGCAATAGGTACGGCGCGAATGCCTACGCAGGGATCGTGGCGTCCTTTGGTAATCAATTCTACCGGTTTATTATTTATATCCACTGTACGTCCGGGAATCGTAATGCTTGAAGTCGGCTTCAACGCAATGGTGGCGATGATCGGCTGACCGTTGCTGATGCCGCCTAAAATACCACCCGCATGATTCGACAGAAATCCCGCCGGTGTCATTTCATCGCGGTGTTCCGTACCCTTTTGCGCCACTACATCGAAACCGTCACCGATTTCCACGGCTTTCACCGCATTAATGCCCATTAATGCATGCGCCAATTCCGCATCTAAACGATCAAATACCGGTTCGCCCAGACCTACCGGCACATTTTCTGCCACTACGGTTAACTTCGCACCGATAGAATTGCCTTCTTTTTTCAATTTGCGGATTAATTCGTCGAATTTTTCCACCGCACTTTTATCCGGACAGAAGAACGGATTATCAGCCACTTGTTGCCAGTTGATTTTAGTCACATCCGCTACGGTTTGAGGATCAATTTTCACCTCCCCGATTTGCGACAAATAACCCCGGATTTCAATGCCGAACCGTTCGCGCAGATATTTTTTGGCAATTGCTCCCGCCGCTACACGCATAGCCGTTTCCCGTGCGGAAGAACGTCCGCCGCCGCGATAATCGCGAATGCCGTATTTTTGCTGGTAGGTATAATCCGCATGACCGGGACGGAATTTATCCATAATATCGCCGTAATCTTTTGAACGCTGATCCGCATTCTTAATGATTAACCCGATGCTGGTACCGGTGGTTTTTCCTTCAAATACGCCGGATAAAATCTGTATTTCATCCGCTTCCCGACGCGCAGTCGTATAACGGGAGGTTCCCGGTTTTCGACGATCGAGATCAGGTTGAATATCCGCTTCGCTAAGCGCCATATTCGGCGGCACACCGTCCACAATACAGCCTAAAGCAATGCCGTGGGATTCGCCGAATGTCGTCACTCGAAACAACTGTCCGATACTGTTTCCTGCCATGAATGGTTCCTTTTATTTTTTAAATTCTACCGTTTCACCGACTTTCACTTCTTCGTTGGTAGTCGGGTTCTTAATAAAAATATCTAATTGATTGAACGCGATTTCGATATTATTTTCCGCCAATAACTGATTAATCCGACGGTTGAGATAATCCAAAGTCGGATTTCGATCACCCACATGACCGACATAAACGCGCAACTCATGATCCAAGGTACTGGCGCCAAAATTCAGGAAATAAACGACCGGTGCAGGATCTTTCATTACTAATTCGCAATCGTCGGCAGCCTGTAACAATAATTTTTTGGTTAATTCCAAATCGGCGCCGTATGCGACTCCGACGTGGGCGATAACGCGTGTCACTGTATCAGACAATGCCCAGTTCACCAATCGTTCCGTTACAAAAGATTTGTTCGGTACAATCACTTCTTTACCGTCAAAATCCACCAATGTCGTGGCCCGAATTCGGATCTTCGATACGGTTCCGCTGAATTCGCCTAAGGTAATAATATCGCCGATTCGAACCGGTCGTTCAAATAAAATAATGATACCGGAAACAAAATTTGCAAAAATCTCCTGCATACCGAACCCTAACCCGACGGAAAGTGCGGCAAACAGCCATTGCAATTTACTCCACGACATCCCTAATGCTCCGAAAGCAAAAGTTGCACCGAATGCGATAATGGCATAGGTAAATAAGGTTGTAATGGTATAAGGCGTGCCTTGAGACAACTTAGTGTGAGAAAAAATCAAAGTTTCCAGTAACCCGGAAATATTCCGTACCAATACATAAGTCACTACAATAATGGCAATGGCGATAAATAGATTCAGCAATGTGATAGATTCCGTTACCGTGCCGTTCTCACCCACTGTCGTTTGCTGCCAAAGAGAAATACTGTCCAGGTAATAAGCTACTGTGACCAAATCCCACCACGCCCAATAGAACATGGCGAATAAGGCAATCCAAAGAAAGAAATCCGCCACCCGTAACATCTGAGCCCTAATTTCACTGATGGCAATACTGTCATCATACTGGATTTCCTGCATATCCGGACTAAGAGAACTGTTAGCTTCCGCAATCGCCTTAGCCTGTAATTGCTCCCGTTTTTCTTTCGCACGACGATACGCCATACGACGTGCCGCTACCGCAAAACCGCGATAGGCCAAGTTACGAATCAGCCACCATGTCATTACCACGAAATAAGAGGAAATGGCATGTTCGATCAAAACAATCGCCGTATAGTAGTACCCCATAACTGTTAAGCCAATCAGCACAAACGGGGCCAGTAGCAACACGACACGCAATATGGGTAGAAAATATTGACTCGTTACCGTTTGTTCTTTTGCTGATTTCTGATAACTCGACATTGCCTCACGGAAACGGGGTACCATAATCAATACCACAGTAATCAACACTATAATCATTGATGCCTGACCGATCACGTCATAGCTTAAACCTAAATCAATATGGCTGAAAATCGATACGTTCAACAACAACGCAATGATCCACGCCGAGCGTTTCAGCATATTACGGAACGCCTCATTGCTTTCTTTCGGCATATTAAAATGGTAGTGTCCGATACCGTTCGGGCGCAACATACCCAACATAAAAACAAAGCTCCACCAATATGCCGCCATTTTCATCCCCCAAGACCAAACCGTTGCAGGATCTTTAAAGCAAATTCCCGTTACCAAAATAAAGCCGGCTAAAAACAGGAAAGTACTCGGCAGACTTAATATAGCCACCCAGAAAATAGCTTTCGGCGTATGCCATTGGGTATCCGTAGCATAAATATTAATTTGCTGATTCAGTTTACTTAAACGCTTTTTAATATTTTCTTTTTTACGGCGAATAAGTGTAGTCAGAATCAGTAACAAACCGCTCATACCTAAAGCAGGCAACAGATTTTCTTTCCAATTGGAAAAGTCAAAATTTTTCTTTAATGCCCGACGTTGAAAATTCATGCTCACAGGAAAGGATTTAAACCAATCCAAATCCATTACCGAATTACTTTTAACCCAAAAACTTTGCTGTTGTAGCTTATTCTGCAACGAATCGCTGATTGATTGAACTTGTTGTTGGTTCAATTCAATATTAATCGACAAATTCAATTGGTTATTCAATAAACTTAAGTAATCCGCCAGCAATTTACGGCGTTCCTCAACCAAATCAATCAATTGAGCCCGATCTTTAGCCGAAAACGAAATTTTTTCCGTCTGTTCCAAGTCTTTAATATACTCGTCCGTATCATAAAGTTTATCGCGAAATTCGGTAATATCGAAAATCTTTACCCGCAAATCCGCAATACGTTTTCCTAACCCTGAAATCATTTTATCCTGAGGCAGAGATTGACGTTGTTTATTAATGATGCGGGAAAGTACCAAGGTACCTTGCAGAGAACTAATCTGTTCCTCGATATTACGTTGGGTCTGCTGTAAATTGTCCAGTACATTTTTAATGCGCAGATTGTCCTGCGACAAACTGTTCATTTGTGCGGTTTCTTCCAGAATACCTTTACTGATTTGTGTATTAAAATTCAACTGCGCCGCCACTACGGGATTGGCATTGGCTTCCGCATTTTTTTCCTGATTTTGCGTAGCCTGTTCGACTTGTTCTCTGGAAAGTTGCAGATTTTTTTCGTTAATCGCCGATTGCAGAGTATTTAATTCGCTCTGCAGCTGTTGTTGCTGTAATGTCCGCTCTTCGACGATTAGAGAATAAAGCGACGTCAAACGTGTCGTTCCCTGCAACAATGTCTGGTTATAACTGTTTTGCAGATCGAGTAATGCCTGTTCCGCTTCAAGACGCATTTTTCTGGATTTTGCCAGATTATCGTCAATTAATACCTGATTAATCGCCTGTGTCCGTTTAGCATTTTCCGTTAAAATCTTCTGAGCGCGTTCCGGGGAGGAACGTTGGGAAACCAAATCGGTATTTACCTGAGCCAAGGCCTCCTGCACGCGTTGCAATGCAATTTGTTTTTGTTCCAGTTTTTGTTGTAATTCCTTTAACGAATATTTGCTCAACTCCGTAACGGTCGGCAGTTTATCCGCTTTTAATTTGGCGATGTTAGTCTGTGAGGTAGCAATACCCTTATCCGCATTTTCAATACTTTTCACCAATTTGGCATTTTGCTCTTTCTGTTTGGCAATATCCGAAATAAAACGCTGAGTCGCCTCTAAATCTTTAACCAGGTTTTTACTGACCTCGTCAGTTTGCTCCGCCTGTTTTGCCTTTTCCAGCTGATTTTCAATCTCACGTGCCGAAGGCAAAGCGGAATATGCCGCCTGCGGCAATACAGCAATCAATAAAACACTCAATAATAATTGAGTTGCAACACGTCGTGTCCAAATAATTAATCGCATGATTTTATTCCTAATATCTTATTTAACTCTTGTTTTAACCGCACACGTGACAGTTTAATATTACCCTGTTGCGCCAGCGTTGCCGTATCAAGCGGAAAATACCGCACCGGCCGTTTGAATTTCTCTAATTTGTCGGCCAGCCAAACCTGTAAATTTTTGACCGCACTTTTGCTAAAACAGGATTTAAATTGCACCATGGCTACGGGGCGCTGCCCGAATTCCTCATCGTCAATCGGTAAAACAAAGGCCACTTCAACCTGATCATGGCGTTGCAGAATCCGTTCGATTTCTTCCGGTTGAATGTTTTCGCCGCCGGAAATAAACATATTATCCAAGCGTCCTAAAACCTGCAAATTTTCACCGTCCCAGACGCCTTTATCTTTAGTTTGCAGCCAGCCGGCGGAATTGGTCAACGGAACGGGTTTACCCTTTAACCAATACCCTAACCCCAATCCGGCACCGCGTAATTGGATTTCTTCATTCACCAGCTGAAATTCACGTCCGCGTAAAGGCCGACCGACACCGGCTTTACCGTCATATTCTTTAGCAAACACAGTGGACGCCATTTCCGTCATACCATATCCCACATAGGTTCGAATCCCAAGTGCGGTCAAATTTTCGGAAATTTTTTTCGTAATATGCGATCCGCCCAATAAAATATGCCGAATGTTGACCGCACTTTTCACGCCGTACGAAGTACGTTCCGCCAAATATTGCAGCAAACGCTGCGCCTGCGTCGGTACTAACGAGGCATGACTTGCCGTTATGACGCCGTGATAAAAATCTTCAGCCGGCAACTGTAACTCCGCACCTTGCAATAACCAACGCCATACGATTCCCTGTCCCGATACATGGTATAGCGGCAAAGAAAGCAACCACGACGAATCACGGGAAAAGTGCATTAATTCACAAACCCCCCGCGCATTATCCAAATGATTTCGTACCGAATGCAACACCGCTTTAGGCATACCCGCGGAACCGGAAGTCAGTGTCATAGTGCAAGCCGGCAATACAGAATCAATACACTCGCATTCGGCAACATTCTCGTTTTCGGATTTGATGAAAACCGATTTCGATTGCGTAAAATCAATCATCAGATCAATCGCATTTTGTCGGCAAAGTGCGGTCCGTTTTTCATGGCAAAATGCCGGGTTTAAGACTAAAACCCGCGCATTCAGTTGTAATCCCGCCAAATAGCAACACAGCAGGGCAAAACCGTTTTTACCGCATAACGCAACACCGGACTGAGTCCTAACGCCTTGCGCCACCAACATTTCAGCCGTCGAAGCAATTTTCTCCGTCAATTGTGTCCAAGTAAAAACTTCGCCCTGCGAAAAATCCCGCAAGGCGATGTTATGTTTATGGCTCGACCCGGCATTAATTTGCCAAGGAAACGGATGTGTGGTCATAAAAATATAAGAAATCAATTCACAATAAAGTAACCGCGGATATCTTCGATCAGCTCATCGGGCAATTGCATACCGTGCATTACGCCTTCCAGCATAATCATTTTGCGTCCGCTGTTATTATTGGTGATAACCCAATACGGCGTGTCCGGAATCTGTTTCGGTTTGGTATGCGTACCCGCCGCTAATAACGTGGCTTCATCCCGGGCAAAATAAACCCGCGTACGCCCCTGTACCTGTTCGCTTTCAATCGCCAGTGAAAAACCTTCGGGATTGGTACGGTAAAGTGCAGTCAAAATAGCCAAAAATCTCACTACCGCTTTAGTTTCATGCTGAAAAGCTTCGGATTCAATTACTTGTCGCACTTTGTTGACGATATGGCAAATAACCTGCTCAGGCTGTTTTTTAACCGTTTTTTCAAGCGAAGATTTCTCCGCTACCGGCTCTAAAACGAAATCATTTTTCACCGCGCTTGGCGTTTCAGGATTCGCCGCTTCGGCAGATTCGACGGCAACCGTTTCCAATGCAACCGAACTTACACTGGAAGTGGGTAAATTCAGTAACCGGCGCAAAATATCCGAGGCGCTTTCGCCGATAGATTGCGTGTGGCTTGCGATAAATTGGTAGAGTTCTTCGTCAACTTCAATAATCTTCATTTTTAGCTCTGACTTGAATTAGAAACAAATTTTCCGCATTATAACGTTTTATTGACAAATTCTCTATCAAAAAAAATGGCGACCAAACGACAACTTAATTATCAATTTCAACCCGCTACCAATCACCCCCATAACCCCGTTTTAGTTTTCCTGCACGGGTTATTCGGCGACATGAACAACCTCGGCGTCGTTGCCAAAATCTTTGCGGAAGATCATTCTATTTTGCGCGCGGATCTACGTAATCACGGGCGCAGTTTTCATGCCGACGAAATGAATTACGCAGCAATGGCAACGGATGTAATCCGGCTATTGGAGGATTTAAACATTTCTGATGCCGTTCTGATAGGACATTCCATGGGAGGAAAAACCGCCATGACGGCGGCGGCGCAACGTCCCGATTTAATTGCAAAAGCGGTGATAATCGATATTGCGCCGGTTGATTATAATATCTTGCACAACGATAATGCGCATGCGCAGGAATTTCAGGCATTATTTGCATTGAAAACGGCAAATGTCGAAACTCGTCAACAGGCAAAAAACGTGCTTGCGAATTATCTGAATTCCGAAGATACCATTCAATTTTTACTGAAATCTTTTGATGCGGCCGCGCCGCAAAAAACGCGCTTCAATTTAACCGCACTTTATACTCACTATGCACAAATCATGGGTTGGGAAAAGGTGCGTTACACTCGCCCCGTGCTGTTTATCAAGGGCGGACAATCCGACTATATTTTGCCGCAATACGGCGAAACGATTCTGGCCCAATTCCCGCAGGCGACATCATTTACTATTGCGGGCGCACACCATTGGGTGCATGCGGAAAAGCCTGAACTTGTCGCCCGCGCAATCACAAGATTTATCCAATCAAATTAATCGGGGATTATAGTTTAAATCCCCGGGGAATTATGCTATAGTCCATGAGAATTCCTTACAGTAGAAATCATTCTCAACATGAGAATGATTTTTAACAAATCAGCAAATTTACACATGGCAAAACAAAGCGCAGATTGCATTACGCTTGATCTATTCGCGGATGAACGCCGAGTCGGACGCCCCAGAAGTAATCCGCTGAGTCGGGAACAACAAATCCGGATTAATAAACGGAATCAACTCCGTCGGGATAAATCAAGCGGGTTAAAAACGTGTAGAATTAAAATTACACGTCTCGTTAGTTCGACAATTAGAAGAATTGGCGTCAACGCTCGACATTTGCCGGGCGGAATTAATCGAAAACATTTTACAAAATTACTTTAATAAGCAAGAAAACAAGAATAAATAGGTAAACAGAATGGCTATTGTTGGTTTATTTTACGGCAGCGATACGGGCAATACGGAAAATATTGCTAAAATGATCCAAAAACAATTAGGCAGCGAATTAGTGGATATCCGCGATATCGCCAAAAGCACGAAAGAAGATATCGAAGCTTACGATTTCTTATTATTCGGTATTCCGACTTGGTATTACGGGGAAGCTCAATGTGACTGGGATGATTTCTTCCCGACCCTGGAAGAAATTGATTTCACGGACAAACTGGTGGCTATTTTCGGTTGTGGAGACCAAGAGGATTATTCGGAGTATTTCTGCGACGCCATGGGTACTATTCGCGATATTGTTGAAACACGCGGTGCGATTATTGTGGGTAATACCTCAACGGAGGGTTATACCTTTGATGCCTCCCGCGCACTAATTGACGACAATACCTTCGTCGGCTTATGCATTGACGAAGATCGTCAACCTGAACTGACTTCGGCTCGCGTAGAAAATTGGGTAAAACAAATTTATGACGAGATGTGCTTAGCAGAACTTGCTTAAGGAGCAATTATGTCGGAAGAAAACATTAAATTATTAAAAAAAGCGGGATTAAAAATTACCGAACCACGCCTCACCATTTTAGCGTTAATGCAAGCGCATAAAATGCAGCATTTTTCAGCGGAAGACGTGTATAAACTTTTGTTGGAACAAGGGGAAGAAATCGGTCTGGCAACGGTTTACCGCGTACTTAATCAATTTGATGAAGCGCATATTCTTGCCCGCCATAATTTTGAAGGCAACAAATCCGTTTTTGAGCTGGCACCGTTGGAACATCACGACCATATAATTTGTGTGGACTGCGGTAAAGTTTTCGAATTTAACGATAAAGTTATTGAAGAACGTCAGAAAGAAGTCAGCAAAGAACACGGTATTCGGTTAGAATCTCACAGTTTATATCTGTACGGAAAATGCGCCGATATCGAACATTGCGATAAAGATAAATAACCAGAGAAACAAAAAACCGTTGAATTTGATTTCAACGGTTTTTTGATTTTATTTACCGATTCCGTATTGTTTCAATTTGTTGGCTATCGCCGTATGGGATATACCTAACCGTGCAGCCATTTTACGGGTGCTCGGATACTGCGCGTAGAATTTACGTAGCAGCCGGCTTTCAAAATCCGCCATAATTTGCTCTAACGATAGATTATCGAACCGTTCAAGCAAAAATTCATTCTCAATAAGATTGTTACCCGACGACAAATTCAGCCCCATAACAGTAAGCTGATTATTTTCCGCCAACGAACAGGCGCGATACAAAACATTGTGGAGCTCCCGCACATTGCCCTGCCATTGATAATTCCTTAAATAATCAATAAATGCCTGATCAAAGTGCGGTCGGGAAATATCCAGATTTTGACTAATTTGCGTGACAAACCAATTCGTTAACGGTTCAATATCTTCCTGCCGGTCATGCAGTGTCGGCAATTCAAGACTGAGGACATTTAACCGGTGAAACAAATCCTTACGTACCTTACCCTGTTCCACATATCGGACTAAAGGAACTTGTGAGGTGCAAATCACCCGTACATCCGCATAATGTTCCCGCTCTTCTCCCACCCGACGAAAAGTGCCGTCGTTCAGAAAGCGCAATAATTTCGCCTGTAATGATAAAGAAAGCTCGGCAATACTGTCCAATAACACCGTTCCGCCATTCGCATATTCAAAAAAGCCCTGAGTTGTTTTATCTCCTTTCGCCTGACCGAACATTTCGCTTTCCGCGTCTTCACCTGGCAAACCGGCACAATTCACCGCAATAAACTTATTATGACGACGTTCGCTGTGCTGATGACAGGCTTTCGCCAATAAATCTTTTCCGGTTCCCGTTTCGCCTTGAATTAATAGGGGCGCATCAAGCAATGCAAATTTTTTCGCTTGTTCGACTACCGCCTTCATTTGCGGACTTTCTGTAATGAAATCATTAAAACTTATTTCAGTTGCCAATGTGCGTATCCTATTTTCAGTCATTTCGTTCTGCGATAAATTTATTCTGTATCATACCGAAAAAAATAAAAACGTAAAAGCAATACGTCAACTTATCTTTACACGTTTTGCTTTTTTCGGGATTTATCGGATCTCAATACCACGCTTTTCAGACTAGTCAGTAATTCCCGGTGAATATGACTTAAACGGGGTTTTTCATCCTTATTGAATGTCAGCGGACGGCAAAATTCCATAGTTTTAATCCCTAGTCGTGCCGTCAATAAACCCACTCCCAACCCTTGCCCGATTCGACCGGAAAGCTTAGCGGTAATATCCTGTGATAACCAATCCAAACCTATATCCTGCACCAGCTCCGTCGCACCGGTAAATGCCATATTGATGAACACCATACGCATTAAACGTAAACGACTCCAATAACCTAATTCAATACCGTAAATATTGGCGATGCGATTAATCAAACGTGTATTACGCCAGGCCAAAAACAACATATCCACAATAGCCAGCGGGCTGATTGCTACAACAATGCCGTTTTCAACCGCACTTTGAGTAATCAATTTTTTGGCTTTGTTATCAATCGGATACAACACATTCTTACTGAAAAGTTCGCCCACTTCCCGAGCCGTCAAGCCATCATTCAATTGTTTTTGCCACTGTATAACAGTGGGGTGTTGCGCATCCATCCCTAACGAAGATGTAATTTCCCCGCATAATTTTTTAGCTTTATCTATCTCAAAATCGTCTTTAAATTCGACCGCACTTTCAGCCCGTAATGCCAAATGTTGCCGCAATTTACGCAAACGTAGAAATTCTCTGCCCAAAGCCGACAAACCTAGCCCGACAACCGAACAACCGACTACGGCGAAAGCAAAATAAATCCATTGATTAGCCTGCCAAGTATCGATTAACCACTGTACCGACTGTGCGACCGTCGCCCCTAAAAACAATACTGCAACGGCAATTACCGCGCGTTTCCACCACCGAAACCGAGGTCGCACCGCCTGTTCGAACTGTGAAGCCAGCAATTCGCCCTCCAATGCCTGCTTTTCCTCGCGTTCATCGTCAAGTGCGGTCAAATCCGGGATAATTTCTGCCGTTTCGGAAAACTCACGCTTTACCCGAAAAACCTCTTCTTCATTACCGGCGTTATTTTCTACATGATTGAATACCCGTTTATCGTTCATTTTTTTCTCCTGTTTTTGTGATTTCAGCAAAAATTACCCGTATACCGATTTAATGATCTAAATCACAAAAACTGTAATTCGTCCTATCCGACCTAACTCCGAAGTGTTAGAATCGACGTATATTTTACTTTAATCCAATAATAGATAGGTGATTATTATGACATTTCGTATTGAAAAAGACACTATGGGCGAGGTTCAAGTTCCTGCGGATAAATATTGGGCCGCACAAACGGAACGTTCACGCAATAACTTTAAAATCGGACCTGCAGCGTCAATGCCACACGAAATTATTGAAGCATTCGGTTATTTGAAAAAAGCGGCCGCTTATGCCAACGCGGATTTAGGCGTATTGCCGGCTGAAAAACGCGATTTGATCGCACAAGCCTGCGATGAAATTCTGGCTCGTAAATTAGATGATCAATTCCCGTTAGTTATCTGGCAAACCGGTTCGGGTACACAATCCAATATGAATCTGAACGAAGTTATCGCTAACCGCGCACATGTGATTAACGGTGGTAAATTAGGTGAAAAATCTATTATTCATCCAAACGACGATGTAAACAAATCTCAATCTTCAAACGATACTTATCCGACAGCAATGCACATTGCCACATATAAGAAAGTGGTTGAAGCAACGATTCCGGCCATCGAACGTTTACAAAAAACCTTAGCGGCGAAATCCGAAGAATTCAAAGATGTGGTGAAAATCGGCCGTACGCACTTAATGGATGCCACCCCGTTGACATTGGGTCAGGAATTCAGCGGTTATGCTGCACAATTAAGTTTCGGTTTAGCGGCAATCAAAAATACCTTACCGCATTTACGCCAACTGGCATTAGGCGGTACGGCAGTGGGTACCGGTTTAAATACACCTAAAGGCTATGATGTAAAAGTAGCGGAATATATCGCCAAATTCACCGGCTTGCCGTTTATTACCGCCGAAAACAAATTTGAAGCATTAGCAACACATGACGCTATCGTTGAAACTCACGGCGCATTAAAACAAGTTGCGATGTCCTTATTCAAAATTGCAAATGATATCCGTTTATTGGCTTCAGGTCCTCGTTCTGGTATCGGTGAAATTTTAATTCCTGAAAACGAACCGGGTTCATCCATCATGCCGGGTAAAGTTAATCCGACCCAATGCGAAGCGATGACAATGGTTGCCGCACAAGTATTAGGTAACGATACCACTATTTCATTTGCCGGTTCGCAAGGTCATTTCGAATTGAACGTATTCAAACCGGTTATGGCGGCAAATTTCCTGCAATCCGCTCAATTAATCGCAGATGTTTGCATTTCTTTCGACGAGCACTGTGCAAGCGGCATTAAACCAAATACGCCGCGCATTCAACACTTACTTGAAAGTTCATTAATGTTAGTGACCGCATTAAATACTCATATCGGTTATGAAAATGCGGCGAAAATTGCGAAAACTGCGCACAAAAACGGTACAACATTACGTGAAGAGGCTATCAACTTAGGTTTAGTGTCCGCCGAAGATTTCGATAAATGGGTTCGTCCGGAAGATATGGTTGGCAGCTTAAAATAAGCGGCAGATATGAATAAAAATTGAAAGGCGACAGAAGTCGCCTTTTTTTTCTGGCTAGAGTTGGTATAATTTTGCCAATTCGTTTATCTTGGATTCTTTATGAAATTGAAATCACTTTTTATTGCCATTTTATGCTTAATTCCCACCGCACTTTCGGCGAATTGGCTGCAAGTGGGAAAAGCAGATTATAACTGGGGTCCGTTCCACGTTTATACTATATCAGTATTCACCGAAGACGGTCAGTATAAAGAAAACCAAACCCCGCTTATGCTCTCGTTCGACTTCGGCAAACCGGTGGAAGGCAAAAACTTTTCCATTATTATGATCAAGGAAATGGCAGCTCTCGATGTCGATCCCAAACAATCTGAAACCTGGCTTGCTCGATTACAGAACACATTGCCTGATTTATCGCCTAATGATCGCTTGAATTACATTGCTTTGCCGGATACGGGTTATTTCGTTGTAAATGATCAAGTATTGGAACAACAGTTTGATCAAGCTTTCAATCAAGCTTTTATTAATATTTGGTTGTCAGGAAAAACAAACTTTGCGGCATTAAAAGATCAGCTTACGGGTAAAGAAAAATCCAACGCTACAGGCATTCGCCATAAAGTTCCCCCCAAGGTGCCGATGACCGAAGACGATGCCAATCCGCAAATTCCGCCTACTTATGAACTACGGCAAAAACGGATTCCGGAAATTTAAGCTTATTTGATATATTCTCTAAACAAGAAAAGAGTCGATTGAACCGACTCTTTTTTATTATCCGAATCTTAAGCCCATGGCGCGATTTTCATAAGCAAAAAATTTTATCCTGTCTGATTGCAAATTTACAGTATAAAAAAAGCCGCTTTAACAGCGGCCTTAAAATAGTATTTATCAATGGTGCCTAGGGTCGGACTCGAACCGACACACCCGCAAAGGCGGCGGATTTTGAATCCGCTGCGTCTACCAATTTCGCCACCCAGGCTTCATTGATAAATATCATTCAGTTTGTGTGCTGTGCATTATACGGGTATTCATCGTGCTTGCAAGCAGAAATTGTTATTTTTGATTTATTCGCTTTAAAATTCACCAACTTTTGACCGCACTTCGCAAATAACGGCAAAAGTGCGGTCAAATTTATTATTATTTTTAATCCCGTTTACGGCTGAGCAGCCACCAGGTAATCACAAGAAAGAGAATACTCGGCATTAGCGCACCGACAATAGGCGTCACATTATAAACCAAACTTAGCGGACCAAAAATTTCATTAATCACATAAAACAGAAATCCGAAACAAATTCCAGTGACAATACGTGCGCCGGCAGTAACACTACGCAACGGGCCGAAAATAAATGACAGCGCCAGCATCATCATCACACCCACCGAAATAGGTTGAAATAATTTCCGCCAATAGGTCAGTTCGAACTTTTTGCTGTCTTGTCCCGTTTGGTGCAAAAATGCAATATATTCCGACAAACCGGAAATGGAAAGCGAAGTAGGGCGTAAAGATACAATGCCCAATTTATCCGGCGTTAATGAAGTTTTCCATTCCTGCGAAACATAATTTTTAGTGAAAATTTGCTCCGCTTGAATATCGGATACATTCAACTGATGCAGCTGCCATTTACCCCTCTCGTAAGTCGCACTATTGGCGTGGCTGAGACGCTGTAGCTGACGATTGTCAAAATGATAAATGTAAACATCCCTCAGATTCGCATCTTCCCGCACCTGACGAACAAAAATAAAATCATTGCCGTCTTTCGCCCATACACTGTTTTTCACAGACATTAAGGAACCGCCGGAAATCGCTTTTGCACGCATATCACGGGCATACTGTTCCGTTTGCGGAATTCCCCACTCACCGATAACCATGGTAATCAACACCAAGGGAATAGCGGTCTTCATGACGGCGATCCCGATTTTCAAACGAGAAAATCCTGCCGACTGCATAACGATTAATTCACTGCGGCTTGCCAGATTACCTAAGGCAATCAATGCACCGAGCAATGCCGCCATCGGGAAAAAGGTTTCAACATCTTTCGGTATGGTTAAAATCGTATACAGCACAGCCTGCAAGCTGTCGTAAGTGCCTTTTCCCACCGAACGGAACTGCTCCACGAACTTAATGATGGCGGACAATCCAACCAAAGTCAGCAAGGTGGCAAAAATCGTGCCTAAAATACTTTTGCCGATATAACGTTCCAAGGTATTCATACGTTACTTCCCTGCCGCCGCTTGATTACTAAACATACTGCGAATCTTATACATAAATGCGCTTTCCCAACTATTGAGTACAATGCCCAGCAACAGAAATACTATATTGACTAACGGCATAAAAATACCGGCATCCAATTTTCCCGCCGTTCCGGCAGATTTTAACGAACTCTGTGCCAGAAAATAGATTAAATACAATAATAATGCCGGCAACATTTTGGCAAAACGTCCCTGGCGGGGATTTACACGGCTCATCGGCACGGCAATCAACGCCATTAACGGAACGGCTAAAATTAAAGTTAAACGCCAATGTAATTCGGTTTTCGCCGCCGGGGTATTTAATTGGGTCAAGGTATTAAAATCCAATACTTCCGCTTCATTCTCTATCGCTCCCGCAGATTGATGGCCTAAATACGCCTGATATTCGTCAAAACGGGTAATTCGGAAATCCGGTAATGCGGCAGACCCTTCAAACCGCTGACTGTTCGCCAAGCTCAAGATTTGATCGCCGTTCGGTAAAGATTTAAGTTCTCCTTTTTCCGCCGTTACTACCGACGGTTTGGCATTTCCTTTCTGGCGGGTTTGAAACAGGTATACGTCGTTGATTTGGTTATCTTTGATATTATTGATAAACAATACGAAATCGTTATTATTCGACACCATAAACTGACCTGCCGACAATGCCGCCATACGTGGATTAGCTTTCGCGTCTTCAACGATTTCCGTTTGCTTCTGAATTGCCCAAGGAGACAGCCATAATGCGTTATAAGCGGCAAGTATGGCAGTAAAAAACGAAAGTAGTAAAACCACCCGCACCAAAATTCGCTGTCCCACACCGCAAGCGCGCATCACGGTAATTTCGCTCTCCGCATATAAACGTCCGAAAGTTAATAAAATGGCGATAAACAAGCATAAAGGCAACATCAGTTGCGCCATAGCGGGCATACCTAATCCGAGCAGAGAAAAAACAAGATCCGCCGGTACATTCCCGTTAGCTGCCGAACCCAATACGCGGACAAGTTGCTGGCTAAAAAATATCAATAACAAAATGAACAAAACCGCCGCCTGACTTTTGAGCACTTCCCTGGTTAAATATCTGGTTAAAATCACGTTATCTTTTTTCCGCTTGCAATTTATTGAAAATTCGTTAATCCTACGAACCGTATGTCAACCATGAACAGTTTCTCTCGTAAAGCTTGATAGGATTTGACCGCATATCATAGCTTATTTTCACGTTTAAAAACAGTAGGAAGAAAAATGAAATACTCAGCAAATTTGACTGCACTTTTACAGACGGATACCGTTTTAGTCGCCGTTTTTGAAGACGGCAGCCTATCACCAAGCGCACAACAATTTGATGGACAAGGCGAGGTATCCGCATTATTAAAATCCGGCGATATTTCAGGAAAAATCGGAGAAATTGCTACATTTCGCCGTCAAAATCAGCGTATTATTGTGGTGGGCGCCGGCAAACCGAACGACATCAATGAACGCCAATTCAAACAAATTACGCAAAAAGCCTTTCAAGCCGTAAAACCGACTTCCGCTCAAACTCTTGCCAACGCATTGACGGAAGTGCAAATTAACGGACGTGACCTCTACTGGAATATTCGCTTCGGGTTGGAAACGATCGCGGCAGAAAGTTATATTTTCGATGAATTTAAAAGCAAAAAAGCGGATCCTGTCAAACTCCGGAATGTGATTTTCCATGCCGACGATAAACAAGCGCAACTGGCCGTTCAGCATGGTTCGGCAATTGCCTTAGGCGTGAAACTGGCGCGCGATATTGCAAATTGTCCGCCGAACGTATGCAATCCGAATTATTTAGCGGCACAAGCAAAAAAACTGGAAAAACAGACCGCACTTTTAACCACGGCGGTGCTGGGCGAAAAAGAAATGGCAGAATTAGGCATGCATGCTTATTTGGGCGTTTCCCAAGGTTCAAAAAATGAAGCTCAACTTTCCGTAATGACCTACAAAAACCATCCTGATCCTCATGCAAAACCTATCGTTTTAGTGGGAAAAGGGTTAACTTTCGATGCCGGCGGTATTTCTCTTAAACCCTCGGCAGATATGGATGAAATGAAATACGATATGTGCGGTGCGGCGTCTATTTTCGGTGTGATGAACGCTTTAGTGGAATTACAACTACCATTGAATGTCATCGGAGTGATGGCGGGGTGTGAAAATCTGCCGGACGGCAATGCTTATCGCCCCGGCGATATTTTAACCACCATGAACGGATTAACCGTTGAAGTACTCAATACCGATGCGGAAGGGCGTTTGGTATTATGCGACACTCTGACCTACGTGGAACGTTTCGAACCGGAATGCGTAGTCGATGTCGCCACCTTAACCGGCGCTTGCGTAGTGGCATTAGGTCAGCATAACAGCGGCTTGATTTCTACTAATGACGAACTTGCCGAACAACTGTTCCGCGCATCGCAACAAACTCAGGACAAAGCCTGGCGTTTACCGTTAAGCGACGAATATCAGGAACAGCTGAAATCGCCATTTGCCGACCTTGCCAACATCGGCGGACGTTGGGGAGGCGCCATCACTGCCGGTGCTTTTTTATCCAACTTCACCAAGCAATACCGCTGGGCGCATTTGGATATTGCGGGAACAGCATGGCTGCAAGGCGCGAATAAAGGCGCAACCGGTCGTCCGGTAAGCCTGCTAACGCAATTCCTGATCAACCAGTGCCAATAAATAAAAAAGGGCGTAAAACGCCCTGATTATAATCGTTAATATTCACAAAAGTGCGGTCGAAAAAAACAGTATTTTTCACCGCACTTTCCATCGCTTCAATCTTATCATGCCGGTTGCGACAGGCTGTTTCGCGTTTTCTCCTCCACCTCATCCAGCATTGCACTACGGGCTGCGTCATCAATCACATACAAACTGCCGAATAAACTGTGCCGAATATCCGTAATTCCGCAGAAATTAAACAATCCGTTCACCAAACAAACATCCAGTCCCTGCGCATAACCGTTTTCCTGATAGGTTTGTACGTTACTGCCGATGTTGATGAATTGTTGCATTTTCTTACCGCTCAGCAATCCCACCGAACCTGTTTCATCGGTTTTATAGGCAAAACCGTGCGTGAGAACCCGATCAAGATAACCTTTCAGAACGGCCGGAAATCCCATCCACCACAACGGATAAATGAGCGTAATAAAATCCGCTTCACGAATATATTGTTGCTCCTGTAAAATTTCAGGCGGAACATCCCCCTTCAATTCCGCCAAAGATAAAACAGGATTAAAATTCATGTTATATAAATCCCGAACCACGGCTTTAACGCCTTGCCGGACGGTCGCCTCCACCACGCGTGTCGCCATGGCCCGCGTAAAACTATCGGAATTAGGATGGGCAAAAATAATCAAATGTGTCGTCATGATTTAAATCTTTTTCACAATTAGCGTAATACCTTTCACCGCCAATACTTCTACCGTGTCGCCGACAGTAAGCTCCGAACCTTCAATTCGCCATGTAGTATCACCGAAGCGACCACGACCAATACCGTTTTCACCAATATCCTGTACTACTCCGCGACTTGCCAGCATGGCATTATTCCGCTGATTCAACACGGAAAGCTTTTCATCCGCCAAATCGCGTTTATGCTGATACTTCCACCATAGAACGCTGAAGATCGTTGCCAGTATGGCATATATCATCCCCAGAACGGGCAACGTCAATGCCGTAATGAACGCCATTAATCCCGCCACTACGATTGCCGCCAAGCCCCACCAAAGTAAAAAAATACCCGGAATAAGGATTTCGGCAATCAACAGCACAAAACCTAAAATCAGCCAGTGCCATGCCGTCCAAATTGTTAGCCACGCCATCCTGTATCCTTATTTTTTATCGCCTTTTAATAATTCTGCGACACCGGCTACGGAACCGATTAAATTACCCGCTTCTAGCGGCATTAATACCACTTTACTGTTACTGGCGCCGCCGATATCTTTCAACGCCTCAGTATATTTTTGCGCAATAAAGTAATTAATCGCTTTGGTATCGCCGTTAACAATGGCTTCCGATACCATTTGCGTCGCTTTAGCTTCCGCCTGAGCCGCACGTTCACGGGCTTCCGCCTGTAAAATCGCTTCCTGTTTTTCCCCTTCCGCGCGTAGAATACGGGATTGTTTTTCTCCTTCCGCACGCAAAATTTGTGCCTGACGCACCCCTTCCGCTTCCAAAATTTCCGCCCGTTTATTCCGTTCCGCCTTCATCTGTGCATTCATGGCTTCGCTTAATTCCCGTGGCGGGCGTACGTCGCGGATTTCAATACGGGTCACTTTCACGCCCCACGGATTTGTCGCTTCGTCCACAATAGAAAGCAACCGCCCGTTAATGCTGTCCCGTTGCGAAAGCATTTCGTCCAATTCCATTCCGCCCAATACGGTACGGATATTGGTCATCACCAGATTGATAATCGCCTGTTCCAAATGGTTCACTTCATATGCGGCACTGCGTGCGTCAATGACTTGCACGAAACACACCGCATCAATGGAGACATTGGCATTATCTTTTGAGATGACTTCCTGTGACGGAATATCCAGCACCTGCTCCATCATATTGATTTTTCGCCCTACGCGATCCACAAAAGGCACTACGAAGTTCAAACCGGGAGAGAGTGTCTTAATATAACGACCGAAACGCTCGATAGTCCAATGATACCCTTGCGGCACGGCTTTAATGGTAGAAAGCAGTGCTACAAAAACTAAAATGACAAATACTGCCGCAACGGGGTAAGTATCAAAAATATCCATAAATCAGTTCCTTCTATCGCCGAATTCTGACAAAACTATAGCAAATCAGACCGCACTTTGTACATATTTATAACTTTCGTTATCGGGTACGAATTCAAACATATGGGTGATACAATTCGGTGCATCCTGATCCTGATGAGAAACGAACAATAGCTGGGTTTTACTGTTGGTTACCAGCTGTTCAATAAAACTTTTCACCAGTTTACGGTTCACACCGTCCAATCCTTGTAACGGCTCGTCCAAAATTAACACCGGAGGATGTTTTACCATGGCTCGGGTAATCAACAGTAACCGTTGTTGTCCCCAGGATAACGAACGAAAAGGTTTCTTCGCCAATGCGTTCAAATTCAGCCGGGCTAACCACTGCATCGCTTTCACTCGTAATGCGTCGGGTGTCTGCCGATAGACACCTATACTGTCAAAAAAGCCTGAAATAATCACATCCAGTACGGAACAATTAACCCGATAATCCATATGCAACTGGCTACTGACATAACCGATTTTGGACTTGATATCCCAAACCGTTTCGCCACTGCCCCGCTGGCGTCCGAACAACACCACATGATTATTGAACGCTTGAGGGTGATCACCGGTAATCAACGACAGCAGAGTCGATTTCCCTGCGCCGTTCGGACCTTTGATCCACCAGTGCTGGTTCGGTTCAACACGCCATGATAAACGATCCAAAATAACATTATCGCCATACTGAACCGTGACATTCCGCAAATCAAAGTGCGGTTGATTTTCCGGTAGTTTTTGTAACGGTGCCGCCGCCTCCGGCAATGCCGCATCCACTGCATTTTCCGCATAAGCCAACTGCTGAAAAATACTTTGTTGTTCTATTTCCCGCCGTTCGCCCTGTAAAATTAACTCCAGATTTTCTAAAACGGCAATTTTTTTCGCCGCTGTCGGAATATCACCGAAGCGGTTGACTATTAGAACTAACGCCATTTTTTCCGTCAACTGATCGAGCAACCTCATCCAATCCTTTACCGATTGGTGATCCAAACCTTCAAACGGTTCGTCTAAAATCAGCACGTCTGGCTCGCTTACCAATGCCTGTGCTAACAATACTTTGCGGCTTTCGCCGGTGGAAAGCTGCATAAACGGACGTTCTAACAAGGATTCGATGTGCAGACTTTTGGCATATTCTTCGCACAAGGCGTTTTTATCCGAACCGTTTAAAATCATCTGGCGGGCGTTTTTTCCGAAATCATCAGGACTCACCATGTCGTTATTTCGATCTTTAAAAGTTTGTTCTAAAATCTGCTGTTGTTTTTCAAAGGAAAGCAGATGTATATGCTGAAAATCCTTTTCACAATGTCCCGAATACAGTGGCAACGAGCCTTCCAACGCCAGTGAAAACGCTGTTTTACCGCTGCCGTTACTGCCCACCACGACCCAATAATCGCGCGCGGAAATCTCAAAGTGCGGTAAAATCAAGAAACGGTTTTGGTACAACTTGAATCGTGCATTATCGAAATTAAGCATGTCATTTCTCCGAATACAAAAAAAGCGGATAACGAATCATCCGCTTTTTCAAAAAATAGAATTATGCGTTATTTTTACGCTCTTCCGCCATACATACCGCTGCTGTAAATAATACATCGGTCGACGAATTTAACGCCGTCTCCGTCGAGTCCTGTAAGACGCCGATAACGAAACCGACCGCAATCACTTGTGCCGCTACATCACCGGAAATACCGAATAAGCTACATGCTAACGGAATCAATAATAACGAACCGCCCGCCACACCGGAAGCGCCGCATGCACATACGGCAGACACTACACTCAATAAAATCGCGGTAGGAATAGAAACCGGAATCCCTAATGTTTGTACAGCGGCTAAAGTCAATACCGTAACGGTAATCGCGGCTCCGGCCATATTAATGGTCGCTCCTAACGGAATAGAAACGGAGTAAGTTTCTTCGTCTAATCCCAATTCTTCCGCAAGATCGATGTTTACCGGAATGTTAGCCGCCGAGCTGCGGGTGAAGAAAGCGGTTAAACCGCTCACACTGATACATTTCCAAACTAACGGATATGGGTTGCGGCGAATTTTCCAATAAACGATAAACGGGTTAACTACCAACGCCATAAATAGCATAGAACCCAGTAATACTAACAATAAGTGGGCATAATCCCAAAGTGCTCCTAACCCTTTGTCGGCAAGAGTTGCCGCGACTAAACCGAAGATGCCGAACGGAGCGAGACTAATAACTAAATGTACGATTTTCGATACGGCTTCGGCAAGATCATTCACCGCATTTTTTGTAGCTTGTGCCGCATGGCGTAACGCGATTCCCAGAGCAATCGCCCAAGCCAAAATACCGATGAAATTACTGGTTGCCAATGCTTCGATCGGATTGGCAAAAATATTGGAAATCACTACGACAAAGACTTCCGAAACACTGTTAGGTGGTGTTAAGGAATCCGCCACAGTAGTTAGCGGAATATACATCGGGAAGGAAAAACTGGCTAAAACCGCAACAATAGAGGCACCGAATGTCCCGATAATATAAAGCATTACAATGTCTTTCATATTGCTTTTAGAACCGACTTTTTTATTCGCAATCGCTGCAATAACCAATACAAAGATTAAGATTGGTGCGACAGCTCGCAGACCTTTAACAAACAACGAACCTAAAATGCCGACTTTTTCAGCAAGATTAAATCCCAAAACCGGTTCCAAATCCGGGCTGATTAATGCGGTAACCACGCCAAGGACTAAGCCGACAATAATACGCTTCACCAAACTGCCGTGAAAAAAAAGAGAAATAAAACGTGAAGTATTCATAATAAAACAAAAAATTTATGCAAGCGTTTGCCTGCCAGTTAAACACAATGATCTCGCGATCCGATAAAACGTTCTAAAGATAACGGAAAATCCCCCCGTTGGGAATCAAAAATTAATATTTTCTGCCATTCAATTTTTATCCGTTAAAAAAGATCTAAAAATACTGTTGACACCCTGTTTAAGAAAACAGTAATATACAACTGTAAATTAAATCACACTGGTTTTATTTTTAGTACCCTAAGGAGATTCATCATGAACTATGCGATTCGGGCTCAAAATGATTTTTCATATCAACCTATACCGTTTTTCGAAGATCATGCAATGACATCCAACTACAGTCGAAAACTGGATCTGAATTTATACTGCATTAAACGCCCGCAGCAAACCTGCTTTATTCGTGTAACCAATCCTGACATGCTGGCATGGGGAATAGAACAAGGCGATATGTTGGTAGTTGAGAAAAGCGAAGAATTAGCGGTCGGCGATCTGGTCGTAATTGAAAGCGGGAATAAAATGGAGATTTATGAATTCGTTACGCAAAATAACGGCGAATTTGTATTATTTTCACTCAGCTCGAAATCAACTAACATTAAAACCCATAATTTAACGTCTCTAAACATTGTCGGCGTGGTAACCAATACGATTCATCAAATAAAGCCCCGTCGCAATACGATAAAATTCGTTGCATAACAAACTAAATTGCAATTCAAGAACGAATTTAACGAAGATACCTAAATGTAAAAGTGCGGTCAAAAATTCAACTATTTCCAACCGCACTCATAATTTACGTTCAATAAATTTTGAAAATTACATATTATAAAACCCGGCGGGATTGCGTATAAGTTCTTGACCAATAGCTTTCGTTCAACGAACTGATTGTGACACCCTGACTTGAACTGGCATGCATAAATTTATTATTCCCTATATACACACCCACATGATTATTACGACGGAAAAAAACTAAATCACCTTGTTTAAGCTGATGTTTTTGAATACGCTGTCCTAAAAAACGTTGTTCGGAAGTCGAACGAGGCAGGCTCATACCGAAAGCGGTAGCAAATGCCGTTTGCATAAATGCCGAACAATCGATACCGCCTCGTCCCGTACCACCTAAACGGTAACGCGTACCTACCCACTTATTATAAACTTGCGCTAATTTTTGTCCTCTTTGCGCCGGAGAAAAGGTTGAAGAATGATGACCGAATGGGTTAGAAGTGATAGATTGATGAGGACGGTTTGTTTTTAATTGACCGATAAAAGAACTAAGCTCGGCATCATTTCTTTCATCAACGGACGGATAAGCTGCCGTATTTAATTTCGAAGACGATGAACAGGCCACTAAAAATAATGTACCGCAAATAACTAATAATTTTTTTAGCATGGTAAAAAGAAGGCTATATAATAAACATGGATAAAACTTTGTCATTGTATCAAATAACCCTGTTTATTACCAGTTTCCATGTAATTTTTATCATATTTTGTGAGATAAATCACATTTTATATCAAATTAGAAATAAGCAACCAATTTCCATTTTAAATCCAAACGAAAAACCGCACTTTTTTAAAAAGTGCGGTCAAATTATTTACTGTTTTTACAGATTATTTTTTCTTGGCTTTCGCATTTGGTAAATCCGTAACGGAGCCTTCAAATACTTCCGCCGCCAAACCGACCGATTCGTGTAAAGTCGGGTGGGCGTGGATAGTTAAGGCAATATCCTCCGCATCGCAACCCATTTCGATGGCTAAACCGATTTCACCCAGTAATTCGCCGGCATTAGTACCGACAATCGCACCACCTAAAATACGGTGCGATTCTTTGTCGAAAATCAATTTCGTCATACCGTCAGCACAATCGGAGGCGATAGCACGACCGGATGCCGCCCATGGAAATGTCGCCACTTCATAATTCAGATTTTCAGCTTTGCACTCTTTCTCGGTTTTACCTACCCAAGCCACTTCCGGTTCGGTATAAGCGATGGAAGGGATTACTTTAGGATCAAAATAGTGTTTTTTGCCCGCAATTACTTCGGCAGCAACATGACCTTCATGTACGCCTTTGTGCGCTAACATCGGTTGTCCGACAATGTCGCCGATAGCATAAATGTGCGGCACATTCGTGCGCATTTGTTTATCGGTACGGATAAAGCCGCGTTCATCCACTTCTACTCCGGCTTTTTCCGCATCTATCAGCTTACCGTTCGGTGTACGGCCGATAGCCACCAATACTGCATCATAAACACGGGTTTCGTTTGCCGCTTTACCTTCCATGGAAACATGAATACCGTCTTCTTTCGCTTCAACGGCAGTTACTTTGGTTTCAAGCAATAAGTTAAATTTATTTTCGATACGTTTAGTAAAGATCTTAACGATGTCTTTATCCGCCGCAGGAATTACTTGATCGAACATTTCCACCACATCTATCTGCGAACCTAAAGCACTGTAAACCGTTCCCATTTCCAGACCGATGATCCCACCGCCCATAACGAGTAATTTTTTCGGTACTTCACGTAACGCGAGGGCATCCGTAGAATCCCAAACGCGTGGGTCCTCATGCGGAATAAACGGAAGTTGAATCGGACGAGAACCCGCCGCAATAATCGCATTGTCAAATTTAATTGTAGTCGCATTACCTTCACGATCCGTCGCCACCAGGGTGTGGCTATCTGCAAATTTTGCCAAGCCTTCCACTACGGTAACTTTACGCATTTTTGCCATACCGGCCAAACCGCCGGTTAAACGGCCTACCACGCCGTCTTTACCGGCTCGGATTTTATCCAAATCGATTGTCGGTTCACCGAATACTACGCCGTGGTGTTCGACGTGTTTAGCATCTTCAATTACTTTTGCCACGTGCAATAAGGCTTTGGATGGAATACAGCCCACGTTTAAGCATACTCCGCCAAGCGTTGAATAGCGTTCGACCAATACGGTTTCCAATCCTAAGTCCGCACAACGGAATGCGGCGGAATACCCCGCAGGACCTGCACCCAACACGACAACTTGTGTTTTAATTTCTTTGCTCATTTGTTTTCCTCAATTCAAAAACGTGCGGATTTTTCACCGCACTTTTCGGAATAACCATTACATGGCTAAGCGACGTAAGTCGGAAAGCACACCGTTAATAAAAGTAATAAAGCGTGCACCGTCCGCACCGTCGATCACTCGGTGGTCGAAAGATAATGACAACGGAAGCATTAAGCGCGGCATAAATTCTTTACCGTTCCACACCGGAGCCATTTCGGATTTAGATACCCCTAAAATTGCCACTTCAGGCGCATTAACAATCGGTGCAAAGTGAGTCGTACCCAAACCGCCGATACTGGAAATGGTGAAACAACCGCCTTGCATATCGGATGCGGTTAATTTACCCTCACGGGCTTTTTTCGAAACTTCCATCAATTCGCGGGAAAGTTCGATAATGCCTTTTTTGTTAACATCTTTAAATACAGGTACCACTAAACCGTTCGGTGTATCCACCGCTACGCCGACATTGATATATTTTTTCAGAATCAGACGTTGCGCATCTTCGGTAATTGAGCTGTTGAAACGCGGGAACGCTTCTAAGGCTTTTGCCACCGCTTTCATAATAAACACAACCGGTGTAATTTTCACACCCAGTTTTTGTTTTTCCGCTAAAGCATTTTGTTCTTTACGGAACGCTTCTAAATCCGTAATGTCCGCGCGATCAAAGTGGGTTACATGAGGAATCATCACCCAGTTACGATGCAGATTTGCACCGGAGATCTTGTTGATACGGGTCAATTCGATTTCTTCTACTTCGCCGAATTTGCTGAAATCGACTTTCGGCCATGGCAACAAGCCTAAACCGGCGCCATTTGCCGCACCTGTCGCAGCACCGCTTTCCAGTTGTTTAAGGGCATTTTTCACATATTCCTGAACGTCTTCTTTCAAGATACGTCCCTTACGACCGGTACCTTTTACTTTATCCAGATTCACGCCGAATTCACGCGCTAAACGACGAACGACCGGTGTTGCATGGACAAATGTTGCGCTTGATGTTACCGCATCCTGACTGGCTGCCGGCGCGGATACAGGGGCGGCGGCAGGTGCGGATTGTGCCGCCGGAACCGCTGCCGCAGGTTGAGATACCGGTGCAGGTGCGGCTGCTGGCGCTGCTCCCGCTACTTCAAAGCGCATAATTAATGAACCGGTTGACACTTTATCGCCGGATTTCACGATAATTTCTTTTACCACGCCGGCAAACGGTGCCGGTACTTCCATTGACGCTTTATCGCCTTCAACGGTGATTAATGATTGTTCTTCCGTCACCGTGTCGCCGACTTTTACCATGATTTCGGTTACGTTGACTTCGTCACCGCCGATATCCGGTACGTTAACATCTTTTACCGCGGCCGCTGCAGATGCCGCCGGAGCCGCTACCGCAGGTTGATCAACTGTAGCCGCAGGTGCGGAACCCGCTACTTCGAATTTCATGATTAATGAACCGGTTGACACTTTATCGCCGGATTTCACGCTGATTTCTTTCACCACGCCGGCAAACGGCGCCGGTACTTCCATTGACGCTTTATCGCCTTCAACGGTGATTAATGATTGTTCTTCCGTCACCGTGTCGCCGACTTTTACCATGATTTCGGTTACGTTGACTTCGTCACCGCCGATATCCGGTACGTGCACATCTTTCACTTCGGCAACTGCAGGTGCCGCTGCCGGAGCGACTTCGGCCTGGGGTGTAGGTGCTGCGGAGGCTGAACCTGCGGCTTCCAATATAAACATCGGAGTGCCGGTGGTGACTTTATCACCGACTTTCACTAATAATTCTTTCACGACGCCGGTTTCCGGAGAAGGAACTTCCATTGATGCCTTATCGCCTTCTACATTAATAATCGATTGATCGACTTCAACGATATCACCCACGTTTACCATCACTTCAGTAACCGTAACTTCATCCGCACCAATATCTGGAATTTGAATTTGTTTTGACATGATTTATTCCTTTTAAAGTGCGGCCAAAATTCTCATTATTTTGACCGCAGTTTCTCTTTATTATGCGTATAACGGATTTGCACGATCTGCTTTAATGTCGTACTTAGCGATGGCTTCCGCCACCACTTTCGCATCGACTTTGCCTTGTTTCGCTAATTGCGATAGTGCGGCAATCACCACATAATGTGCATCCACCTCGAAAAACTCACGTAAGTTTGCACGGCTGTCCGAGCGACCAAAACCATCGGTACCTAATACGTGATAATTTTGTGCCGGAATAAACGCACGAACCTGTTCCGCATAAAGTTTCATGTAGTCGGTTGCGGCAACGGCCGGCTTATCGGACATCACTTGCGCAATGTAAGGTACGCGTTGTTGTTCGGTCGGATGTAATAAATTCCAACGAGCCGCTTCCGCACCTTCACGGGCGACTTCGGTAAATGACGTCACGCTGAATACATCGGAAGTAATACCGTAGTCATCAGCCAAAATTCGAGCCGCTTCACGAACATGGCGTAAGATTGCGCCGGAACCCATTAATTGAACTGCCGCTTCGCCTTTACCGACGGTTTCAAATTTGTAGATACCTTTACGGATACCCTCTTCGGCACCGGCCGGCATTGCCGGTTGATCATAAGTTTCATTTAATGTGGTGATGTAGTAGAACACGTCTTCTTGTTTTTCACCGTACATACGGTTAATACCGTCTTGCATAATCACCGCAACCTCAAACGCGAATGCCGGATCATAAGATACGCAGTTCGGGATCACCGACGACTGAATGTGGCTGTGACCATCTTCATGCTGCAAACCTTCGCCGTTCAATGTCGTACGGCCGGAAGTACCGCCGATAAAGAAGCCGCGGGCTAATTGGTCGCCGGCTAACCACATCATATCGCCTACACGTTGGAAACCGAACATGGAGTAATAAACGAAGAACGGAATCATCGGCAAATTATTTACGGAATAAGATGTTGCGGCGGCAACCCAAGATGAAGTCGCACCTAATTCGTTAATTCCTTCCTGCAATACCTGACCGTCTTTCGCTTCTCGGTAATAAGCCACTAAATCCCGGTCCGAAGGTACGTAATTTTGTCCGTGCGGATTATAAATACCGATTTGACGGAATAAACCTTCCATACCGAAAGTACGCGCTTCATCCGCAATAATCGGTACGATTTGTTTACCGATATTTTTATCTTTCAGTAAAGTATTCAATACGCGAACAAAGGCCATAGTCGTTGAAATCGGGCGCGCTTGTGCGTCTAACAACTGGGCGAAGTCCGTTAATGCAGGCACTTTAAACTCAGTATCGAATTTTGCTCGACGTGCCGGCAAATAACCGTTTAACGCTTTACGTTGACCGTGCAGGTAGTTATATTCGTCAGAACCTTCAGGGAATTTAACGTATTCTAAGTTTTCAACCTGCTCATCCGTTAATGGTAACTGGAAGTAGTCACGGAAACCTTTAAGGCTTTGTTGAGACATTTTTTTCGATTGATGAGCGGTATTTTTACTTTGCGCTTCAGGAATTTTATAACCTTTCACTTGGTGAGCTAAAATGACAACCGGTCTGCCGGCAGTTTGCGCTTTAGCATATGCCGCATACATTTTTTCCGCATCATGCGCACCGCGGCGTAATGCCCATATTTCATCGTCTGTCATATCCGCCACTAACGCTGCGGTTTCAGGGTAGCGACCGAAGAAGTGTTCGCGAACGTAAGCACCGTCTTTAGATTTAAAGGTTAAGTAATCGCCGTCCAGAACCTCCATCATCAACTGAGTCAATTTACCGGAGGTATCTTTAGCGAATAATCTATCCCAGTTGCTGCCCCACATGACTTTAATCACTTCCCAGCCCGCACCGGTAAATAATCCTTCTAATTCTTGTACGATTTTACCGTTACCGTCGACCGGACCGTCTAAACGTTGCAGGTTACAGCTGATTGTGAAAATCAAATTGTCTAATTTTTCACGGGCAGCAAAAGCTAATGCTCCCTTAGATTCGATTTCATCCATTTCACCGTCGCCTAAGAAAGCATAGACTTTTTGGTTAGAAGTATCTTTCAAACCGCGATTGGCAAGATATTTCAGAAAACGAGCCTGATAAATGGCATTTACCGGGCCCAATCCCATAGAAACGGTAGAAAACTGCCAAAATTCGGGCATTAAACGCGGATGAGGATAAGAAGATAAACCGTCGGCAAACGCTTCCTGACGGAAATTATCCATTTGCTCTTCAGTAATACGGCCTTCTAAAAATGCGCGTGCATACATACCCGGTGCGGCATGGCCTTGGAAAAATACTAAATCACCGCCGTCTTGCTCGGTAGCCGCTTTAAAGAAATGGTTAAAACAAACCTCATACATAGTTGCGGCCGCTTGATAAGTAGAAATATGGCCGCCTAAATCAAGATCTTTTTTCTGACTGCGCAGAACCGCCATAATCGCATTCCAACGTACAGCGGAACGAATGCGGCGTTCAATTTTTAAATTGCCCGGATAAGCAGGTTGTTCTGAAAGCGGAATAGTATTGACATAATCCGTGGTAATTGCTTCGCCGACAGGCAAACTGACATTCTGACCGTGTGCGTGATGCATTAGTTTCTCAATAATATACTGAGCGCGTTCAACGCCTTCCTCGCGAATAATGGAATCGATAGCTGATAACCAATCCTGAGTTTCGATTGGATCTACGTCATTCTTTAACATTTCTGACATAGTTTTTTCCTTCTTAATTAGTTGATAAATCATTTAGACCGCAAGCCTAAACACGGATGATCACTAAATACTTAACAAATCAAATAAATTTTATAAAAAAATTTGAGCTAAAGATAGCTAAATTTCATATTTTTAACAATTTTATTACATTTTGATGAAAATGCACCAATTTTCGACCGCACTTTCGTGCGGAAATACAGTATATTTAACAGAAAAATAACGCTAACAACTTACAACGTTCAAACTCTATTTAACATAATAAAAAAACCCTTCAGTATAAAACTAAAGGGTTAAGTGAAATAGTGAATTATTTTGCTGCAGCGGCCGGTTGCTCACCGTATTTTTTATCTAATTCGGCACCAAGTTCGGCAAATTCTTTCACAGCTTTTTGTAAATCGGCCACCTCTCCCTGAATTTTTTGCATTTCTTCCGGAGAAGGTTGTGCAATGGCGGATTTAGCGCCTGCCGACGTCACCGCTTTAGAACGTAATAAAACATCTTTGGTTTTTGCTTTAAAAGGTGCGATTTCTTTACTTTTCACTTCAACTTTATCAAGTGATTGAATAATTGCATCGGTACCCGCTTCATAAGTTTTAATCGCTTCATCCGCAGCTTGCGCATTTGCATTCGCTTTTGCAGTCGCAATATTCTGTTGTAATTCGGCAACGATTTTTTGTTGCGGTTCGGCTTGTTGCTGATTCCATTCGACCAATTTTTTGTAATCGGCTTTCGGATCTTCATTGTTACAAGCAGCCAAAGTTAATGCAAACAGTGCAACCGCACCCATTTTTAATAAGTTTTTCATGTACTATCCCTTATTTAGTCAAATAGCCCACCCAAATGCATAAAACGCAACCAATGCAACGGCAATAATCACTGTTCCCGCATTCAAGTTTTTCATATCGCCGGAAACGATACGTCCGATAACCAACGTAGCGAACCCTAGCATAATACCCGTAACGATATTGGCGGTCAATACAATAAATACCGCACAAACCAATCCGGACATTGCGCCGACGAAATCGTCAAAATCCAATTTAGCGACGTTACTGAGCATTAACAATCCCACATACATCAATGCCGGTGCGGTTGCATAATTCGGAACAAGTGTTGCCAACGGTTGGAAAAACAACATCAGCAGAAAACCCAATCCCACCACAATGGCGGTAATTCCGGTCTTACCGCCTGCCGCAGTTCCGGCGGCTGATTCAATATAAACCGCCGCCGGAGCCGTACCGAATAAGCCTGAAAAAATACTACTGACGGAATCCGATGTCAACGCTTTGCCACCATTAATAATTTGCCCGTCTTTATCCAGCAGATTACCTTGCCCCGCCACGGCACGAATAGTTCCCGTCGCATCAAATACCGCCGTCATAACTAAAGCGAAAACTACAGGTAAAATTGCCGGCTGTAGCGCCCCCGGAATATCCAATGCAAGGAAAAGCGATTTTTCACCGAAACTTGGTATCTTAAAGACTTTACCGCTGAATATTACATTTGGATCGAACATCAAACCAATAATCGTAATAGCGATAATCACCCATAAAATTGCGCCTTTTACCTGCAATTTTTCCAAACCGACAATCAACGCCAGACCAATCAACGCCATTAATACGGGGAATGAGGTAAAATCACCTAATGCGACAAGAGTACCGGTTCCGCTGGCTTTTATAATGCCTACTCCGCTCGTTGCAATCAGCAATAAAAATAAACCGATACCGATGCCGGCGCCGTGTGCAATGCTTGCAGGTAAATTACGCAAAATCCAGGAACGGATACCTGTTGCCGAAATTAAGGTAAATATCACGCCCATTAGGAATACGGCACCGAGAGCTACGGGAATGCTGACTTGCTGCCCCAATACCAAGCTGAATGCAGTAAAAGCGGTTAAGGAAATGGCGCAACCAATCGCCATCGGGGCATTCGCCCACAAACCGATTAAAACAGATCCCAAACCGGACACCAAACAAGTGGCGATAAAGACGCTTTCGGCCGGAAAACCGGCCGCACCCAGCATATTCGGTACCACAATTACGGAATACACCATGGCGAGAAACGTGGTTAATCCCGCAATAATTTCTTGACGAACATTAGAGCCACGAGCCGTAAGTTCGAAAGTTTTTTCTAGAGACATAACTATCCTATATGATTAAATAAAGAACGATTAACAAAAATTGCGCGTATTCTACCCTATTTTGCTCATAAAAAAACCTGCCGAAGCAGGTCTTTTTACTATCAAATAATATTTGCTCTATTTATCGATTTGGCTGCCGATTAAACCGCCTAATGCCGCGCCGCCCAGCGTCGCACCGGTCGAATTACCGATTACATTACCGGCCACACCGCCGACAGCCGCTCCGATGGCGGTATTTTTTTGTGTTTTACTCATACCGCCACATGCTGTAACTGCAGTCGCAACCAATGCAACTGCGAATAATTTTACGATTGTTTTCATTCAAATAAACTCCATTTTTCCGAGTAACGTAAACGGGACCCCCTGCTTACACTGCATGAGACAAAATAAAGGTTCAAAAGTTCACTGTCAATATCAAAAACAGTTGTATTTTTTACGTTTAAATTTAGACCACTTTTTCGTCAAACAAAACAGAAAATGTGATCTAGTTCAAATTTTCAGAAAATAACTATCGCTGAAACGTGCAAAGCAACTTAATTATCTTTAGAATACGGACAATTTTGAAAACTAACAAAGGAGTCGGTTATGACTATCGCGATTATCATCGCAACTCACGGTACGGCGGCTAAAGAGCTGCTGAAAACTACCGAGATGTTGATTGGTGAGCAGGAAAATGTGGCGACCATTGACTTCGTTCCCGGGGAAAATGCCGAAACGATTATAGACAAATATCAAGCTTTAGTAGAAGGATCGCTGTCAAGTTGCAAGCAAATTCTGTTTTTAGTTGATATGTGGGGAGGCAGTCCGTTTAATGCGGCAAATCGCTTCCAGGAAGGAAAAGCCGGTATGGATGTGGTAGCCGGTGTCAACATTCCAATGCTGGTGAATACCTGCATGGCACGTGACGATGTAGAAAGCCTGGAAGAATTGGTGGAAGTCGCGCTCGAATCGGGTTCAACGGGCATTAAAGCGTTAAACAATCAACCTGAAGAAAAACCGGCGGTAGCTGCGGCTGCGCAAACTCAAGCTTCACCGGCCGTAGTAACCGATAAAGAAGGACATCTAGTGATCGGTTTGGCGCGTATCGACGACCGCTTGATTCACGGACAAGTAGCAACCCGCTGGACAAAAGAAAGCCGTGTAACCCGTATCGTGGTGGTAAACGACGACGTGGCGAAAGATTCCGTGCGTTCCACCATGTTAAAAAGCGTAGCGCCTCCCGGCGTAACGGCTCATGTGGTGGGCGTGGATAAAATGATCCGCGTTTATAATAATCCGGAATATGCCGACGAACGTATGATGTTATTATTCACTAATCCCTCCGATGTGGTGAAATTAATGGAAGCCGGTGTAGAATTTAAATCGATCAATATCGGCGGTATGGCATATAAAGACGGTAAACAAATGATCACCAGCGCCGTTTCTGTGGACGACAAAGATATTGCGGCATTCAAAGCACTTGATGCGAAAGGCATTGAATTGGATGTACGTAAAGTCTCCAATGACGCACGTCAATATATGATGGATTTATTAAAGAAAAATAATTTAATTTAAGGTAAACAAATATGGAAATTTCAACTTTACAAGTCATCCTTGTGTTCCTCGTATCCTGCGTATGCGGTGCAGGTTCAATTCTTGATGAGTTCCAAACTCACCGTCCGTTAATCGCCTGTACCTTAATCGGCTTAGTATTAGGCGATATGAAAAGCGGGATTATCGTCGGCGGTTCCCTTGAGCTATTAGCTTTAGGCTGGATGAACATCGGTGCGGCACTGGCACCCGATGCGGCATTAGCTTCCGTCATTTCAACCATCCTCGTTATCGTAGGTAAACAGGATATTTCAACGGGTATCGCTGTCGCCATTCCGCTTGCGGCTGCCGGTCAGGTATTAACTTATGTCGTACGCGCCATTACCGTGGGGTTCCAACACGCAGCGGATAAATCCGTACAAGACGGTAACTTAGCCCGTTTGGACTGGTTACATTTCGGTGCGTTGATGTTACAGGCCATGCGTATTGCAATTCCGGCTTTAATCGTAGCATTAACGGCGGGTACCGATGTGGTACAAACCATGTTAAACGCCATTCCAGAAGTGGTGACTACCGGTCTTAAGATTGCGGGCGGATTTATCGCCGTTGTGGGTTATGCCATGGTTATCAACATGATGCGTGCCGGTCATTTAATGCCATTCTTCTATGCAGGTTTTGTTATTGCGGCATTTACCGATTTCAACTTAGTGGCGCTTGGTGTATTAGGTACCGTCATGGCGGTAATTTACATCCAGATTCATCCGAAATATAACAAAAGTCAACAAGTGGTCGTAACGGCGGCAGCTAACAATGACCTTGACAACAGATTAGATTAATAGGGAAAACAAAATGACAACCGAAATCAAAAAAGTAACGCAAAGTGATTTAAATTCTGTTGTTCTTCGTTCTAACCTTTTCCAGGGGTCATGGAACTTTGAACGTATGCAGGCATTAGGATTTATGTACTCGATATCTCCGGTGATCAAACGTTTATATCCGGATCCTAATTCCCAAGAACGTAAAGATGCTATAAAACGTCATCTTGAATTTTTTAACACTCAGCCTTTCGTTGCGGCACCGGTATTAGGCGTTACCATCGCTATGGAAGAAGAACGAGCGAACGGTAAAGAAATCGACGATGCGGCAATCAACGGTATCAAAGTAGGTTTAATGGGGCCGTTAGCTGGCGTGGGTGATCCGATTTATTGGGGCACAGCGCGTCCTGTATTCGCGGCATTAGGTGCCGGTCTTGCCTTAAGCGGTAGCATTTTAGGACCGTTGTTATTCTTTGTCTTATTTAACCTAGTCCGTTTAGCCACCCGTTACTACGGCGTAACCTACGGCTATAAAAAAGGTTTGGACGTCGTAAAAGATATGAGCGGCGGCTTACTGCAAAAACTTACTGAAGGCGCTTCCATTCTCGGTTTATTTATTATGGGAGCTCTGGTACAAAAATGGACCAGTATTAATGTACCGCTTGTAGTATCCACCATTCAAAAACAAGACGGTACAACCGAAATCACTACCGTACAAACCATTCTGGACAGCTTAATGCCGGGTTTACTCGCGTTATTGCTCACCTTCGCCTGTATGTGGTTATTACGTAATCGCGTGAATGCCCTCTGGATTATCGTCGGCTTCTTCGTCATCGGTATTTTAGGGGCATGGACCGGAATTCTTGCATAATTTCGACCGCACTTTTTATGAGGGGCGAATATAATTCGCCCCTACACTACAAATCATTAAATAAACATCATGATTAACACCCTCTTAATCCTTTCCATTGTCGCCTATTTCGCCTACGCATTTTTCGAACAATTCGGTATCGATCGACTTAAAGGCAAAACACATTTAAAAGTGCGGTTAAAAAAACGCACGAAATTAGATAGTCTGATTTTTATCGCTTTAATCGGTATTATCATTTGGCAATCGGAAGGACAAATCGAACCCTTCACGCTTTACTTACTCGGTTTTCTGATTCTTCTCAGCCTTTATACCGCTTTTTTCCGTACGCCGATGTTAGTGATTAAACATAACGGATTTTTCTTTGAGAATATTTTCATCACTTTTGATAAAATCCACGCGATTAATTTAGCGAACGATTACAAACTGGTTTTCGATCTCAAAAACGGCAAGCGCATGATAGCTCAACTCACTAATCGGGCGGATACCGATGCGGTCGTTGCACTACTCGGCGGCTATAAATAAAGGACTTTCAATGACAGGCATTTATCCTCTAACCGGAACGTTACAACATTATGTTTGGGGCGGTGAAGATTATCTTCCTCGCCTGCTTCACCTCAATAAACAACCTCATACCCAATACGCCGAATGGTGGCTTGGCGCGCATATTTCTTCTCCGTCAACGATTAAAGTCGACGGTAAATTACAGTCGCTTACCGAATTTTTAACTCAAAATCCGACTGCACTTGGTGAGCAAAATCGTGCAGTTTTTGGTGACGAACTGCCTTATTTACTGAAAATTCTGGATGTAAAAAAACCGCTTTCCATTCAGTTGCATCCTACCAAACAACAAGCGGAAGCAGGCTTTGCGGAGGAAAATGCCCGTGGTGTGCCGTTAACCGATCCGCAACGGACTTACAAAGACAGCAACCACAAACCGGAAATGATGATTGCATTATCGGATTTCTGGTTGCTACACGGTTTCAAAACCAAAGCTAAAATCCTTGCCGCGTTAAAAACTCAGCCGAGTTTGACCGCACTTGCGGATAAACTGGCAAACCAAAGTCTGCATGACTTTTATGCGGATATTATGCGGGCACCGCAATCCGAGTTGGCTGCTTGGTTATTACCGGTTTTAGATGCGAATCAAGCCGCTTACCGGGAAGATAAACTGGATTTACATCAGCCCGAATACTGGATTTGTTACGTCACCGAATCCATGGCAATAGCACGCGATAAACTGGATGCGGGCTTAATGTGCTTTTATTTGTTCAATATCGTACACCTCCAAACGGGCGAAGGCATATTTCAAGATGCCGGACTTCCCCACGCTTATCTGCGCGGACAGAATATCGAATTAATGGCCTGTTCCGATAACGTAATTCGCGGCGGTTTAACACCCAAGCACGTGGATATTTCCGAATTATTGAAAATAGTGGATTGTCGCGAAGTGGAACCTGAAATTATTCCCGCCGCCCCGCAACATACCGGTTCATTCACATATCAGACGCCGGCACGGGATTTCGCGCTGGAAAATGTTCGTTTCGATTCGGGTTTCAGTGTAAACGGCACGGCCCAAAACGGCACGATTTTATGTGTGATGGAGGGCGTGTTACGGTTAACCGAAAACACCACGACACTTGAATTAAAACAAGGCGAGTCCGCTTTCATCTGTGCGCAAACCGGTTACCGAATCACCGGTATAGAAAACGGTTATTGCGTATTAGCCAAATTACCGTCATAAACGTATCGTATTATCGAACAGCAAGAAATCCGCCGAAACTGATCTGCACCCCAAAAGTTGAACTAAACTACCAACTGATTAAGGTGCGGATTGTTATTCCACATAAATCTAAGCGCAAACCGAATAAACCTTAAACTTATTAGTTTTCGCCAACACTTGGTGACTGCCGAAATGTTCGTCCAATAAATCGGGATACGGCAAAAAGGCGTTTGCCACAATGCGCAATTCGCCGTCCTCTTTTAATCGCCAACGCGCCTCTTTAATCAATTCGCTCACTGCGCGGTAGGCGGTACCGATACCGTCATGAAACGGCGGGTTGGAAATAATCAGATCGAACTTACCCTGAATATGGGAAAAAACGTCGCTCGCCAACACCTTACCCGCCAAACGATTTTCTGCTAAAGTACGCTCGGCAGACGCCAGTGCCATAGCATGAATATCCGTCAACATCACCCGAGCCTGCGGGTTTTGTTGTTTTACATAAGCGCCGAGAACACCGGCTCCGCATCCCAAATCCAGCACATCGCCGCGAATATGGGTGTTAATCGTAGATAACAATAATTCGGTCCCCCCATCTAATTCGTCGGCGCTGAAAACCCCCGGCAGGCTGTAAACGGTTAACGCGTCCAATTTAGGATTTCGATAGGTTTTCCAATAGGCATTGATATCGAAGTGCGGTCGTTTTTTCAAACGGAAATGGTACAGCCCGCAACGACGAGCCGAATCTATTTTTCCGATATCGCCGAAAGCGCTCAGCATTTTCTCCGCCGAACGCACACCGCAGCGATTCTCGCCAACGATCAAAATTTCCTGATTATCCCGCCCGTTCGCCAGTAGTTGCATTAACTGAAACTGCACTTCCGCTTTATTTTTCGTCCAGTAATACACAATCACATCCACCTGTGTGTCGCAAACGGGCGAAAAATCGACCGCACTTTTCCGACCCTGTGCATTCGCATAATCAAAATACCAAGACCATACCGTTACGGTTTTGGCTATTTTCTGAATCTGAACGGGAAAATCATCATTTACACCACCGGCAAATAACAGTGTTTTATCGGCAAAAATCGACAAATGGCGTTCTAAAACTTGGCTTTCAAGAGAAATCATGTTGGGAAATCCTGGGAGATAGGTTAAAATTATCGGCATTATAATAGAAAACGGAAGCCGAATGAACAAACGTGATTTTATCTTATGCGAAATGGGCATTATTCAGTGGGAACTCGTTCGTCCCGACGTATTGAAAGGTGCGGTGAATATTCCTATTTCCGAAAATATTCGGCTTATCGTTATTTCCGATAACCTGCCCGAGCGTCAGAATTGTTTACTGCAAGATATTTTACGCAGCGTTGAATTAAACCAATCCGAATGCCTGTTTACCGATTTCGCTCACATATCCCATTTGAATATTCGGCATCCGCTTAAATATTGGGTCTTAACTGAAAATCAGGAAAAAATCGACCGCACTTTGCCTCTGTGTAAACAGGCCGAGAAGATCTGGCAGTCTGCCGATTTAACTCGGCTCAGTGCCGACGGAAAACTCAAACGAGCGCTGTGGAAGCAGATCTGTAAGCTTTGATTGTACAGTTTTACCGCAAACGAACACTGTTTTTCAATTTTTCCTTGCAATATGTGCTGAAACGAGTATATTACCCCCATCGGACGCGGGGTGGAGCAGCTTGGTAGCTCGTCGGGCTCATAACCCGAAGGTCGTTGGTTCAAATCCGGCCCCCGCAACCAGATTTAAAAAAGGCGTTCCTGAAGAACGCCTTTTTGCTTTTCTATTACTAACTTCGCACCGTATAATCACCTGTCGCCACCCATTTATAAGTGGTTAACGCTTCCAATCCCATCGGGCCGCGCGCATGCAGTTTTTGTGTACTGACGGCAACCTCTGCTCCCAGCCCGAATTGTCCTCCGTCGGTAAAACGCGTACTGGCATTCACATAAACCGCAGCCGAATCCACCTGAGCCACAAACCGACGCGCCAATTGCAGGGATTCCGTTAAAATCGCTTCGGAATGCTGACTACCGTATTCACGGATATGCGCTACCGCCGCTTCAATATCTTGCACAATCACTACATTCAAATTTGTGCATAACCATTCTTTACGCAAATCATCCTCTGTCACCGCCAAAACCTCCGCTCCGGCGTGGTGCAGAATAGAATACGCCGTTTTATCGGCATAATATTTTACCGGTAATTCGGCGGCCAGTTTCGGTAAAAATTCATGCGCAATACTTTCCTGTATCAATAAGGTTTCCAACGTGTTACACGTACTCGGACGCTGGGTTTTAGCATTTTTAATGACCGAAATCGCACGATTTTGATCCGCACTTTGCTCAACAAAAGTGTGACAAACGCCGATTCCGCCAATAATTACCGGAATCGTAGCATGCTGTTTGCACAATGCGTGTAAACCGGCACCGCCGCGCGGAATAATCATATCTACGTAACGATCCAATTTCAGCAATTCCATTACTAGCGCACGGTCGGGATCGGTAATCGCCTGCACGGCTGTTTTTGGCAGTCCCGCCTTCTCCAGGGCATTTTGCACCACTTCCACCAAGATTCGGTTAGAATGGCGGGTTTCTTTACCGCCGCGCAAAATCACCGCATTGCCGGTTTTCAGACAAAGACTTGCCACATCAATCGTGACATTCGGACGCGCTTCGTAAATTGTACCGATTACGCCCACCGGCACGCGGATCCGTTCCAACTTCAAACCGCTGTCCAGTATACCGCCGTCAATTAACTTGCCTACCGGATCCGCCAATGATATGACATGACGTACATCGTTTGCTATGCCTCGCAGACGCTCCGGCGTTAACAATAAACGATCGATAATAGCGTCGTTTAATCCGTTTATCCGCGCCTCATCAATATCACGCGCATTTGCCGCTAAGATCTGTTGCTGCTGAGATTCCAACTGTTCCGCAATCATTTGCAATGCGTAATTTTTATCTCCGGCGGACAACTGGCTTAATTCAAATGCCGCCTGACGTGCCGCTTTTCCCATTACCTCTAAATTCGTCATTATTTTTATCCCTATTCGATTTTTTTTACAGCATACCCGATCTTAAAATATAAAAAAAGTACGGTCAAAAAAGAGCTAAAATTCAATACGCTAAATAGAGAAATACATTCTCAGATTATTTCACAAAAAATAAGCCTCTGATTCTTTTTCAGAAAAATCAGAGGCTCTCTAAACAATGTTAAGTTTATCTGTTTTTATGCTTTTCCAAAGACTTATGCTGAATCTTCACATGCTTGCCTTTATCCTGAAAATATTCGCCCAACTGTTGCGCAATATAAACCGAACGGTGTTTTCCACCGGTACAACCGATGGCAATAGTTAAGTAACTGCGGTTGTTTCGTTCCAGCATAGGCAACCAGGTTTCGATATAATTCCGAGTGGTATAAATAAAATTCGCCACATCTTCATATTTGGATAAAAAATCAATTACGGGCTGTTCCAGCCCTGTCATTGGCCGCAATGACGGATTCCAATGGGGATTAGGCAAAAAGCGAACGTCGAAAACATAATCGGCATCCAATGGTAAGCCGTATTTAAAACCAAAAGATTCCACTACGATTTTCAGTTCTTTATCCGAATTACCCCGCAAAAATTCGCGTAATCTTTCCGCCAATTCGTGAGTAGAAAGCACTGCCGTATCAATAATCAAATTGGCGTGCTGAATTAAGGGATCAAGTTGAATCTGTTCCGCATCAATGGCGGCCTCCAGACTGAGGTCCTGATTCTGAACGGATAGCGGATGAAGGCGACGGGAATCGCTATAACGTCGAATCAGCGTACTGCGATCCGCGTCTAAAAAGATAATTTTGATTTGGTGTTTATTCTCTAATTCCGTCAAAATTTCATCCAGATGCTGGCTGGAATTCGGTAAATTTCGAATATCCAGACTAATCGCAGCAGAAGCCTGACTTTGCGAGAGAATATCGGCTAACTGAGGCAGTAAATCAATCGGCAGATTATCGACACAATAATAACCGATATCCTCCAACGCACGTAATGCAACTGACTTACCCGCTCCTGAACGCCCACTGATAATAATGAGTTCCATAATTCGCCTACTAAAAACTAATTGTTTGTTACGGCAGCTTCCTCTTTGCCGCCCTCATCCAAATAAACATCGGCAAATTTAAAAACCTGCCAAATATCCTCCGCACTTTGTGCTGCGCGCAGTTTTTTAGTCAGACTTTTATCGGTCAATTTTTCCGATAATTCGGATAAATTCGCACTATAACTTGCACACATATCTTCCGGTACCAATACCGCTAAAATGAGATCCACTTTACGTTTATCCGGCGCATCGTAATCTACCGGCTCGGCCAATTGTAAAAAAACAGCGATAGGTTTATCTCCCGCCGGCAACCGTGCACGCGGCATCGCTACACCGTTACCGATAGCGGTACATCCCATTTTTTCTCGACCGAACAAACTCTCGAAACACTTTAGACTACTAAATCGTTCCAAATCCACTTGCTTGCCGACAATTCGTCCGATAAATTCCAATAACGCTTTTTTACTGGAAGAAACAACGCCCTGACGTATATTGTCGGGCGTTAATAATTCGGTAAATTTCATAGCTTATAATTTAAATCCCTCACCGAGATATACTTGTTTTACATGCTCGTTGTTCATGACTTCCGCCGGTGTTCCCGTCGCAATCATTTGCCCTGCGCTGACAATGTAAGCGCGCTCGCATACATCCAAAGTTTCACGCACATTATGGTCGGTAATAAGCACACCCAAACCGCGATCCCGTAAATCCTTAATAATTTTTTTAATATCGATAACCGAAATGGGATCCACCCCGGCGAAAGGTTCATCCAATAAAATAAATTTCGGATTTGCCGCCAACGCCCGCGCTATCTCCACCCGACGACGTTCGCCGCCCGATAAAGACTGTCCCAGGCTATCGCGAATATGTTCGATATTAAATTCTTCAATTAACTCTTGGGCGCGATCATGGCGCTGCTCCGGCGTTAAATCTTTACGAATTTCCAGCACCGCCATTAAATTATCATAAACGCTTAAACGACGGAAAATCGATGCTTCCTGCGGTAAATAACCGATTCCTTTTTGCGCCCGATTGTGCATAGGCAACAGACTGATATCTTCGTCATCGATACGAATCTTACCTTCGTCGTGACGGACTAAGCCCACCACCATATAAAAAGAGGTGGTTTTTCCGGCGCCGTTCGGCCCGAGTAAGCCCACTATTTCATTGGAACGTACGGTAAAACTCACATCGGAAACGACTTTACGCGCTTTATAACTTTTCGCTAAATGTTCGGCATAAAGAACGGTCATTCATCGTCTCCTTACTTCTTCTTATCGTTTAATTGAGCCGGAATTAAAACGGTACGTACGCGGGATTTCGCACTGCCGGTGGCTTTAAGCTGCTGTTTTTTCACATCATACGTGATAACATCACCGTTAATTTTACTATCCAGCTGTTTTAATTCGGCATTTCCCGTCAAGGTAAGAAATTCCGTGCCCAAATCATAATGGACTTTATTGGCCTTACCGTCGGCCGGTTTGCCGTCATCCAGCATCTGATGAAAAGTGACGGGCGAACCGTATGCATCCACCGTTTCTTTCTTACCGGAATTTTCCGGCGGGCGGGTAATCACCACTTTGTTCGCTTTAATTAAAATAGAACCCTGAGTGATCACCACATTATCGGTAAATGTCACTACACTGTTCTCCATATCTAATTCCTGATTACCTGAATCGATATTAATCGGTTTATCGGTGTCACCTTTCAAAGCGGCGACAGACAAGGACGTCATTAATAAGACTGCCGCCAGTAAAATTTTATTTGTTGATTTCATAATGAGTTTTCACTTGTTCCTTTAACGTTGCAATTTGCTGTTTCAGATTGCCGTCCAATTTTAGTCCCGAACTGACAAAATTCAGACCACGGATTGTTACTTCTTTATCCGAAGTAATGTCCTGAGTAGTTAAATTCACCGTCGCACGTTCGCTTTCCACCCGTTGCAAACGGGATTCCGGCAATAAACTTTGCGCCACCACCCTGCCGGTTAAATTCAACATATTATCTTTGGTTAGTTTCGCTTTGACCGCAGTTAATTTCCAGCTTTGCTTTAAATCCGTTTCGCTTTGTTCTGATTCGTCGGAAGTCGGATCATCCAACACAAACACGACGGGATTAAAAAAATCCGTATGTCCGTCTTCACTGTAGTATTCTACTTTATCCGACTTGGCAATATACTGCTTTTGACCCGTAGGAGAGAAAATAGTTGTCTCCATATTCCGCCCGATATACTCAGGACTGTCAGATCTTTTAATAAGATGATTTAACGAACCGTCTTCTTGATTTAAACTATAAAACCAAGCCAGCAACGCTAATGCAATCACACCTAAAATTAAATTCCAACGAAAATTCATCAACCGAATCATACTCTTGATAAAAAAATAATGGTGAATAATAGCATATTTTTTCAGAACAAAAGAAAAGTGCGGTCAAAAATTTTCAGATTTTTGACCGCACTTTGATCCGCCTGTAAAAAATTATTCAAATAATTCCGCGTGTAATGAGCGAACCACATCATCCGCCTGATTGCTGTGAACCAGCATACAGATGTTATTTGTGCTTGCACCGTAGCTAATCATACGCACGTTATAAGGTTCCAAGGAATTAAATATACGTTTTGCTACGCCGCCCGCTATATGTAAATCATTACCGATTAACGCAACCAATGCCAATCCCGTATCTACTTTCACCGTACACACTTCGCTTAACTCGGTCAATAATTCGTTAGACAGTAAATCCGCACCGGAAGAAGCGGAACCGGTTTTATCCAAGGTTAACGCCACGCTGACTTCAGATGTGGTAATGGTATCTACGGAAATTTTGTGTTTTGCTAAAATATTAAACACATTCGCCAAGAAGCCTTGTGCGTGTAACATATTTAAGCTGGAAAGGGTTAATAAGGTTTGATCGCGACGCAATGCGATGGCCCGGAATGTCGGGCGTGGTTGCGGGTCGCGCGTTACCCAGGTACCGCCGTCCTGCGGCGCTTTGCTGGAACCGACGTAAACCGGAATATTACTGCGTACCGCCGGCAATAACGTCGCCGGGTGTAATACTTTCGCTCCGAAAGTCGCCATTTCCGCCGCTTCGGCAAAGCTCATGGTATCAATACGTTTTGCCGACGGCACAATGCGCGGATCCGTCGTATAAATACCCGCCACATCCGTCCAGATTAACACGTCTTTGGCATTTAATACTTCTGCAATCAGAGCCGCCGAATAATCCGAGCCGCCACGACCCAACGTGGTGGTTTTTCCGTTTGGATCACGCCCGATAAACCCTTGAGTGATCACCAGTTCTCCGCGGTTAATTAACGGTTTTAAAATATTATCGCTGTTTTTCTGAGTTTGCTCATCATCCGGAGCCGCTTTACCGAAATTACTGTTGGTTGCGACCAGCGATCGTACGTCCAGCCATGTAGATTGTGCATTTAATTCGCGTAATACTTCTACAAACAAACGGGTAGACATCATTTCACCGTGACTGATTAATTCATCCGTTAACGCCGCTGAAGTCGCCAGACTTGCCGCTTCCGCTAAAGAATCGACATTATCCAGCAGACGTTCGATTTCGGGGCGGACAAAGCTGTCATCCTGCAATTCGGTCAAGATATTTTCCTGAATCTGACGAATATCGCCCAGCAATTTGGCACGTTGTTGCGCATCCGCACCGTTGGCTAACGCCACCAATAAATTCGTGACGCCGGAAGAGGCGGAAAGCACCACAACCCGGGTATTGGGATCGGCAATAACAATTTTGGCGCAAGCCGTCATCGCGGCATGATTCGCAACACTGGTGCCGCCGAATTTCGCAACAGAAAGATGAGACATACATAACTCCTGAAAACTGAAAATAAAAATATTTGATGACTTATACAAATAAAGACTTGTCGTCGTTTTGTCAAATAAAATCTAAGGAAAAGCGTAAATTTTTAAGGTTTCCCTCAATTTAAGGTTAAATTATTGTGAAATTCTTGAAAATTCATCAAAAAATGTCGGGAAGGTTTTCGCCGTACATTTCGGATCCAATATTGTCACCGGCGTGTCGGATAAGGCAATTAATGCAAAACACATGGCCATACGGTGGTCATTATAGGTTTCAATTTCCGCATGCTTAAATTCCGCTAACGGTAAAGGCTGTATACGGATAAAATCTTCGCCTTCTTCCACTGTAGCGCCAACTTTACGTAATTCCGTCGCCATTGCGGCTAACCGATCGGTTTCTTTTACCCGCCAATTATAGATATTGCGAATCACGGTTTCGCCTTTGGCAAACAATGCGGCAGTTGCGATAGTCATTGCCGCATCGGGAATATGGTTCATATCCATATCCACCCCCGAAAGCTCACCCTGCTCCGCCCGGATAAAATCCTCGCCCCAGGTAATCTTTGCGCCCATAGCTGTCAATACATCGGCAAACAAGCGATCGCCCTGAATGCTGTTTTTACCGACGCCGGTTACTTTTACACAGCCTTTAATCGCACCGGCAGCCAGAAAATAGGAGGCGGAAGAGGCATCGCCTTCCACTAAAAAAGTTTTCGGTGATTGATACTGCTGGCAACCTTTTACCGTAAAACGCTGATAATTCCGGTTTTCCACTTCAACACCGAAAATTTTCATCATATTCAGGGTGATATCGATGTAAGGCTTGGACACCAAGTCCCCGATAATTTCAATCTCGGTGTCGGCGGCGGACATCGGCGCCGCCATTAAAAGAGCGGTCAAAAATTGCGAAGAAACCGAACCGTCGATTTTCACCTTTCCGCCGTGCAGACCTTTATTGCGAATTGCCAGCGGCGGATAACCGTCTTGTTCCAAATACTCTATCTCGGCCCCCGCCTGTAACAGCGCATCGACCAAATGTTTGATGGGACGTTCTTTCATACGCGGTTCGCCGGTAAGTACAATTTCAGCGGGACTTTCGTTGCCTGAATTCGCCAGACACAAAGCGGCGGTTAACGGACGCATAGCGGTGCCGGCATTTCCTAAAAAAAGTGATAAACCGTTTTGCCATTCGAAAGCCCTGCCTAATCCCTGTACCTCACATACGGTTTTATCGTCGGAAAGCGTATAACTCACACCGAGCCGTTTTAGTGCGTTAAGCATGTGACGCACGTCGTCACTGTCAAGTAAATTGGTCACTTTCGTCGTACCCTTCGCCAGCGCGGCAAGTAATAAGGCGCGATTGGACAAGCTTTTCGAACCCGGCAGATTAACCGTACCCTCAACGCGGGCGATAGGATTTAAGGTGATTTTTTCCATGTTTTTCTATAAAAATGAGGGCGCGAATCTTGCGACTCGTGCCTGAATATTAATAAGCGACGCCCATTAAAAATGCGCGCCGAAAGACTGTCGATAGCTAATTTATTTCAAATTTAAAATTTTAATTAATGCGCTGAACAAACGATCATTTTCCTGCGGCAAACCGATGCTGACCCGCAAATGATTCGGCATACCGTAACCGGCTATCGGACGCACAATCACACCTTCGTGCAATAAGGCATCGTAAATCGATGCCGCCGGACGCTCAAAATCAATAGTAATAAAATTACCTTTGGACGGAATGTATTTCAATCCGTATTGCTGGCAAAATGCTTCATAACGTTTTAGTTCGTGACGGTTGTTCTCCGCCACTTTATCCACAAAAGCGTCATCGTTTAACACCGCCACCGCCGCAGCTAACGCCAAACTGTTCACATTAAAGGGTTGACGCACACGATTGAATAAACCGGTGATTTCTTCGTTCGCCGCCGCATAACCGATTCGCAATCCCGCTAAACCATAGGCTTTGGATAATGTACGGGATACGACTAAATTCGGATATTTTTTTAATAATGCGAAAGAATCCACGCGTTCCTCTTTAGCGGTAAATTCAGTGTAGGCTTCGTCCAAAACCACAATAATATCCGAGCGCACTTTTGCCAGAAACGCATCAATTTCGTTATGGGTTAAGAAGTTCCCCGTCGGGTTATTCGGATTAGAAATGTAAATTAATTTGGTTTTTTCATTGATCGCCGCTAAGAAGCCGTCCAAATCATGCCCCCAGTTTTTTGCCGGAATTTCTCGGGCGACGGCATTAATCGCTTTGGTAATCAACGGGTAAACGATGAAAGCGTATTGGGAAAAAATCACTTCGTCATGCTCTGAAACGAAAGTATGGGCAAACAATTCCACCAAATCGTTAGAACCGTTACCCAATGTGATTTGTTCCGGCTTTAAGCCGAATTTTTTAGCAATCGTCTGTTTTAAGGTAAAACCGTTGCTGTCGGGATAACGGGTGAGGGAATCCAATTGTTCGCGAATAGCGTTTTTGGCACTTTCAGGAAAACCGAAAGGATTTTCGTTGGAAGCCAGTTTAATGATGTTTGTAATACCTAACTCGCGTTCAAGTTCTTCGATAGGTTTTCCCGCTTGATAAGGAGAAAGGGATTGGACGCCCTGGTTGGCTCGTTGTAAAAATGTCATAATTTTCGACCGCACTTTTTTAAAGATTACCGGGCACAATACCGCCCGTCATAACTATTTGAAATCGAACGAATCGCATTCATCCGAAATTTATTATGCGTTTTCCGCTTCGAATTTTTTCATAAACTCGATTAACGCCTGCACGCCTTCAATCGGCATAGCATTATAAATAGAAGCCCGCATACCGCCTAATACCTTATGCCCTTTCAGTGCGTGTAAACCGGCCGCCGTCGCTTCGGCTACAAATTTCATGTTGAGTTCGTCGTTATCGGTGGTGAAAGTGACATTCATTACGGAGCGGTTCGGTTTCGCAATATAATTACGGTAGAATTTATTTTGATCTAAGAAATCATACAGCAGTTCGGCTTTCGCCGCGTTACGTCGGGCATAAACTTCGATACCGCCTTCCGCCAGCATCTGCTGGAACACTAAGGCGCATAAATACCACGCGAATGTCGGCGGTGTGTTGATCATAGAATCCGCGTCCACCTGCACTGCGTAATTCCAAATTGACGGCGTTACCTGACGGGCATGGCCGATCAAATCTTCACGCACAATGACTAAAGTAATCCCGGCCGGCCCTAAATTCTTTTGCGCGCCGGCATAAATCAAACCGAATTGGCTGATATCGATTTGTTTTGACATGATATCCGAGGACATATCCGCTACTAAAACCGCATTCCCTACATTCGGCACTTCTTTAATCTGCACGCCGGTAATAGTTTCGTTGGTACAGTAATGCACGTAATCGTATTGTTGCGCAATATCGCTAAAATCCGTGCGAGTCACGCCGATCACGCCGTTTACGTCTTTTCCGGTAATATTGATTTCATCGATTTCACAGAAGTTTCGCGCTTCTTTCGCCGCCATAGCGGACCAGTGACCACTGTTCAAATAAAGAGCCTTTCCTTTTGTACCGATTAAATTCATCGGCACTGCGGCGAACTGACCGCGTGCACCGCCTTGCAAGAAAAGGATTTTGTAATTATCGGGGACATTAAACAGCTGACGCAGGTCTTTATCCGCTTGCACGATTAAATCCATAAAATACTTGCCGCGATGACTGACTTCCATTACGGAAGTGCCTTGATTCCGCCAATTCAATAATTCTGCTTGCGCTTTTCTTAAAACCGCTTGCGGCATCATTGCCGGACCCGCGCTGAAATTAAACACCTGTGTCATAATTTGCATCCTGATTGTTTTGAGTATAATTCGGTATTTTTACCACCTTGAGTCCGTCTAGGCAACGAATTTCAGGCAAATTCGCAGAAAAAATTGATCTACTCCACAAATTCTTTTTTAACACTTTGACGCCATAATAAAAAAACGTTAGATTACTTTTATCTTTATCCAACCCTTAGTGAGTAAAATTATGGAAAATGTGAACAAACAATCCTTCCAAGAAGTTTTAGAATATGTCCGAATTAATCGTCAACGTAATAAATTATTACGTGAAATCGGTGACTGCGAACGTAAAATCCGCGACAACAAAAAACGCGTTCTGTTGCTGGATAATCTCACCGACTATATTCAAGACAATATGACTATCGAGGATATACGGGCAATTATCAATAACATGCATGATGACTATGAAAACCGTGTCGATGATTATGTGATTAAAGCGGCGGAATTGTCCAAGCAGCGTCGTGATTTGAAAACACGTATGAAAGAATTGAAGGCCTCGCATGCGGCATTGGCAAAAAAAGGAAAAGAATAAAACAAAAAAAGTGCGGTCAATTTTGACCGCACTTTTCACTATATTCCGGAGAATTAATTCCCGCCGCGTTCGTAGATAGTTTCTACGCCTTCATCATCTTCTTCCGACCAGTCGTCCCAGAAATCATCGTCTTCATCAACCGCACTTTCCATCGCTTGTTGGTGATAATCATCCCATTTGAATTTGACTTCGTCAGCCGGTTTGTCTTCTTCCGTTTCACGCGGATGGGCTTCAAGGAAATCCATGATATCATGGGTTAATTCGGAAACATTTTTGCCCGTTGCCGCCGAAATCAAGAAATAGTTATCCTCATAGCCGAGGCGTTCGACAATTTCTTCAACACGTGCCGTCGCCTCTTCGTCACTCATAGTGTCAATCTTATTGAATACCAACCAACGCGGTTTATCCGCTAACTTTTCGCTATACTGGAATAACTCGTTCTCTATAATAGCAATATTGTCGGCGGGATCACTTTCGTCAAGCGGCGCAATATCCACCAAATGGATCAATACGCGGCAACGCTCCAAATGTTTCAGGAAGCGAATTCCGAGTCCCGCCCCTTCGGATGCATTTTCAATCAGACCGGGAATATCCGCCACCACGAAGCTGCGATCGGAACCGACCCGTGCTACGCCTAAGCTCGGTACCAATGTGGTGAACGGATAATCCGCCACTTTCGGTTTTGCTGCGGAAACCGCCCGAATAAAAGTGGATTTACCGGCATTCGGCAAACCGAGCATACCCACATCGGCAAGTAACATTAATTCAAGCTGTAAATCGCGTTTTTCTCCCGGCGTACCCATGGTTTTTTGGCGCGGTGCACGATTTACCGACGATTTAAACCGGGTATTACCTAAGCCGTGGTAACCGCCTTTCGCTATCAACAGTTTACTACCGTGCTTAGTTAAATCCCCCAAAATTTCTTTAGTGTCATGATCAATCGCACGGGTTCCTACCGGCACGCGCAGGGTAATATCTTTCCCGCGCTTACCGGTACAATCCGAACTACGGCCGTTTTCACCGCGTTCGGCGGCAAAACGTTTCTCAAAACGATAGTCGATCAATGTGTTTAGGTTTTCATCGGCAATGAGATAAACATCGCCGCCGTCACCGCCGTCCCCACCGTCCGGTCCGCCTTTCGGAATATATTTTTCACGCCGGAAACTCACACAACCGTTGCCGCCGTCTCCCGCTTCAATACGAATCAAAGCTTCATCAATAAATTTCATTTTTATACCTTTTTATACTTGAACAATTTATATCCCACCGCAGAGATAATTGCTCCTAATACTACAACAAATGCCCCGATATAACTAATGTTATTAAGATGAGGCATAACAAAATGTTCCGGATTAATCTCATGTAAAAGATGAGAAAATAAAATAGTAAACAGCGGTACTAAAGTAATCACCACGCTGACTTTCGAGACATCCCACCGATTTAGCGCTTCAGCATAAGCACCGTAGCCAATCAGCGTATTTAAACAACAATAAATAAAACAGCCTAAAGTAAAACCGTTTAATGCTTCAATTTGTGAAAATTTTGCGAACGGGGTAAACACAATCACGCATCCCGCATACATAATCAATAGAATTTGCTGAGCGGTGAATACGCGCGACATCAATTTTTGCGCCATCCCGTACCCGACCCAGATGATAGCGGCCGATATGCTTAACATAATTCCCGTAGAATATCTATTAACACCGAACAACATAGTGAATTTATCATTAAAAAATAAACCCAATCCAAGAATTAAGATCGCCAAACCCAGTTTTTGATGAAATCCCAATTTTTCTTTGAATACAAAAACGCCACAAATTAACATCATAAAAGATGATAAATGAATAAAAATCTGCGCTACGGAAGGTTCGATATACTTCAGTGAAGAATTAAACAGAAAAAAGTTTCCCGCCAGCCCCAAAATACCCATTACGGATAATTGCCAATATCTTGAACTGAACTGTGTGAGACTTGGTAATTTTTTCTTCCACACCAATAATAGAAATAAAGCAAAAGACGCCACTAAAAAGCGATACCATACGATGCTTTCCGCATTCATTACCCGAAGCACATTTTGCAATGCAATAGGTAATGAACCCCACGCCATCGCAGTAATTAAGGCAAATATAAAGCCTAAAACAGGTTGCCGATTCATATTTTCACATTAAACAATATAAAAATGCCCCACAAAACTGTGGGGCATCCTAAATTTCATACAATTCGAAATTATTACGTTTTATCGATTACTCAGTAACGATACTGACGTATTTACGGCTTTTCTCACCCTTAACTTCAAATTTTACTTTACCGTCTGCAGTTGCGAATAAAGTATGGTCACGACCCATACCGACGTTACTGCCTGCGTGGAATTTAGTACCACGTTGACGAACGATAATGCTGCCTGCTAATACGGATTCACCACCGAAACGTTTAACACCAAGGCGTTTAGCTTCAGAATCGCGACCGTTACGAGTTGAACCACCAGCTTTTTTAGTTGCCATCTACTTGCTCTCCTCTGAAATTATGCTTGAATCCCAGTGATTTTCACTTCTGTGAACCACTGACGATGACCTTGTTGTTTACGACTGTGTTTACGGCGACGGAACTTAACGATTTTAACTTTATCGCCACGCCCCTGAGCCACAACTTCAGCCACTACTTTTGCGCCGGAAACAACCGGTGCACCGATTTTTACATCTTCGCCGTTAACGACCATCAACACTGAATCGAATTCAACTGTTTCGCCAGTTGCCAATTCAAGTTTTTCTAAACGAACAACTTGACCTTCGCTTACACGATGTTGTTTACCGCCACTTTGGAAAACTGCGTACATAAATACTCCGCTAATATCGTGCTTATAACATCACTTTGTTTATAGCACGTCAAAACCATATAAATAGGTCGCAAATTCTACGGAAAAATCCGAGGGATAGCAAGCGTTTCTTTATAAGAAAATAAAAAAATTGTGAAATCCGTCGGTTTCATTTTAGATATGATAAAAAATCGGTTAAACTTGACCGCACTTTTCATCAATCGACGCCCATTTATTCACGGATCGGCATAATGACAACACATAATAACCTCATGGACATTAAAGCGATTCAGGCTTTGATCGAGCCGGATATGCAAAAAGTGAACACGGAAATTTTAGCACAGCTCAATTCCGACGTCGCTTTAATTAACCAACTCGGTTTCTATATCATTCAGGGCGGCGGCAAACGTATTCGTCCGATGATCGCCCTACTGGCCGCCCGCGCATTGAATTACGAAGGCGAAAAAATGCCGGTATGCGCCGCCTTTATTGAATTTATTCATACCGCAAGCCTGTTACATGACGATGTAGTGGACGAATCGGATATGCGCCGCGGACGAGCCACGGCAAATGCGGCATTCGGAAATGCCGCCAGCGTCTTGGTGGGCGACTTTATCTATACCCGAGCATTTCAATTAATGGCTAAACTCAACTCATTGAAAATGTTAACCATTATGTCTGACGCCACCAATGTATTGGCGGAAGGCGAAGTACAGCAGTTAATGAATGTGAACGATCCGGAAACCACCGAAGAAAATTACATGAAAGTGATTTACCGCAAAACCGCTCGCTTATTTGAAGTTTCCACTCAAGCGGCGGCGATTATGGCAAATGCAGATGAAAAAATCGAATCGGCGTTGCAGCAATACGGGCGTTATCTCGGTACGGCTTTCCAATTGGTGGATGACGTATTGGATTATAGTGCCCAAGCAGAAACTATGGGTAAAAATGTAGGTGATGATTTAGCGGAAGGTAAACCGACTTTGCCTTTGCTGCACGCAATGCGTCACGGCACGGAGGAACAATCAGCACTTATTCGATCGGCAATCGAACAAGGCGGCAAACGGGAAATTATTGCCGAGGTGCTTGCCATTATGGCACAACATAAATCGCTCGATCACGCCATGGAACGTGCCAAAGCGGAAGCGCAAAAAGCGGTAGATGCGCTAACGATCCTGCCGGATAACGAATATAAACGAGCACTGATATCCCTGGCTTATCAATCCGTGAACAGAACGTATTAATCAGCATTTCGGGGCGTAAAAAACGCCCTTATTTTTTAGGAAAGTGTGATGACCGAAAAGAATATATCCGCACAAAGTGCGGTCGACAAAGACAATATTTCTTCCCGTTCCGAACAAATACAAAACGGACAATCTTCAACCCAACAGATAACGGGTTCCTTTGAACCGAAACGAAAAAAACGCAAACGGGATCCCGATGCACCTTATGTCCGTCCTCAACTCGAACTGCCGAACGGACATCGAAAATTACTACTACACACCTGTTGCGCGCCTTGTGCGGGCGAAATTATCGCTGCGGTAATGGCGTCCAATGTGGAATTTACCATTTTCTTTTATAATCCCAATATTCATCCGCATAAGGAATATTTAATCCGTAAAGAAGAAAATAAACGCTTTGCGGAAAAAAATAACATCCCTTTTATTGATGCGGATTATGACCGTGCAGAATGGTTTGAACGGGTGAAAGGATTGGAACACGAACCCGAGCGAGGTGCCCGTTGTACCAAATGTTTCGATATGCGTTTAGAACGTACAGCGCTTTACGCCCATGAAAACGGATTCCCCGTTATCGCCACCAGTCTGGGTATTTCCCGTTGGAAAAATCAGCAACAGGTTTACGATTGCGGACGTCGTGCCGCCGCCCGTTATGACGACGTGATATTCTGGGATTTCAACTGGCGTAAAGACGGCGGTTCCGCCCGTTCAGACAGAATCCGTAAAGAGGAAGGATTCTACAAACAGGAATATTGCGGCTGCGTTTATTCCCTGCGGGATGCCAACCAATGGCGCGAATCCAAAGGATTAGGCAAAATCGAAATCGGCAAAACCTTCTATTCTTTGGACGAAAAATAGTTTTAACTGATACATAAAAAACTGACCCAAAAAGCACCGCACTTTTTATTCCGTGCGGTGCTTTTGCACATTTTTACACGATTATGCTTGCGATTTAGCGCGCGCACCCAAAACCAAAGCGACAATAAAGGCTACGCTGAAAGAAATCGCCATGCCCACGGCATACATTCCCCAATCGCCCGCACGAATAGAGGCTATACCCACTAAACCGGCGGCACCGAGTGCGGTGGCTTTAACGTTAAAATACGCGATAAACGCCGCCGCCAAACCGGAACCGATCATCGCCGCATAGAACGGATAACGGAAACGTAAATTCACCCCGAACATCGCCGGTTCGGTAATACCTAATAAAGCTGAAATACCTGACGGCACGGCAAGTCCGCGGGTTTTCGCATCCCGGTTCAACACGGCAACCGCCAAACAGGCGGCACCCTGTGCGATGTTCGACATGGCGGCAATCGGGAAAATAAAGGTCGCCGCCGTACTTGCCAATAACTGGGTTTCAATCGCAATAAAGGTTTGATGCATACCGGTAATGACAATCGGTGCATACAAACCGCCGAATACGCCGCCCCCGATAAAACCTAAGGTATCATACAGCCAGGTTAACCCGGAACTCAGCAATTCCCCGGCGTCCCGCCCGAAAGGACCGATGACGGTAAACGCTAATAACCCGGTGATAAATAAAGAAAATAACGGCGTAATCAAATTATTTAATACGGACGGCACCACTTTAACGAAGAATTTTTCCAATGTCGCCAATACCCAGGAAGCTATCAGAACGGGAATGACCGTACCCTGATAACCGACTTTTTCAATACTGATCAAATCCAGAATATTCCAGGTTTGCAATGTTCCGTTTTGTACCGCTTCCGCATAACCGTAAGCATTGGTCAATGCCGGATGCACCAACAACATTCCCAGCGTTGCGCCCAGATACGGATTGCCACCGAATTTTTTAGTCGCCGTAAAACCGAGTAAGATAGGCAGAAACACGAAAGGCGCATTGGCGAAAGTATCGATTAATGCGGCGAGATCTCGATATTGCGGATAAAGATCCAGCAAAGACAGCCCTTCCCGAAACAAATCTTTGGCGGTAAAAATATTACCAATCCCCATCAGCAAACCGCCGGCGACGATAGCCGGAATAATCGGGACAAAGATTTCCGATAACCCTTTAATTAACCGCTGCACGATATTTTGCTGCGGTACGTTAGCGGCGGCCGCTTCTGCCGAGGCGGAAGATTCGCCGCCCATAATTTTCGCCATTTCCGCATGTACTTTATTTACCGTACCGGAACCGAAGATAATTTGATATTGTCCGGAAGTGGAAAACTGACCTTTTACGCCGTCAATATTTTCAATCGCCGCTTTATCAATTTTCGACTCATCGGCAATAGTCAAACGCAAGCGGGTCGCACAGTGAGCTAAAGTCGCTATATTTTCTTTGCCGCCGAGTTTATCAATAACCTGTCGGGCAATTTGCGGGAAATCCATAAAAAATCCTCCTGAAACGATTAAGTTATAGGAATTTTAACGAAAACAGGCGGATTTAACTAGAATAATTTTGTATTTTATTTGTTTATTGCAGAAAAATGCGGTCAAAAAACGCCGTGTTTTCCAAATTTAAGATGTCAATAGCTGTGAAAAGGCAAACGATTTACGGCACGTAACAATAATATAAAAAAACAACTGTTTTGAAGATTATTTCAAATTTCGACCATAAAAAAAGCCGGACTAAGGGAATCCGGCGTAAAAAGGGGTTTTATGAATAAAATACTTATATTCGTTTAACATCATCACAACGTTAAACGCGGTGAATTGTAAGGTTAATGTAAATCTATGTCAAGAAATTTATTCAAAATAATCTCAATATTTTGTAAAAATAATTTAAATGCTTATTTATCAATAAGTTATTAATCTTAAAATATATTAAAAAATAAAGCCGGTAATAACCGACTTTTAATTTATTAATTCTTCAACGTTAGAAATCAGAATGCCGCCAATGCTTTTGCGAGTTTTTCAATTCCCGTCATCACCTCTTCCTGTGAAATATTCAGCGCCGGCGCAAAGCGCAATACATTCGGGCCTGCGACTAAAATCATTAACCCGTTATCAGCGCAAGCTTTAACGAATTCTGCCGCTCTGCCGTGATATTTTTCGATTAACTCGGCGCCAATCAACAAACCTTCACCGCGCACATCGGTAAATAAATCGAACCGTTCGTTTAATCGGCGTAACTGAGCTTTAAAGAACTCGGAAGTGCGGTTAACACCGGCTAAAAATTCCGGCTGCGCAATAATATCCACCACTTTCGAGCCGATAGCGCAAGCCAACGGATTACCGCCGAAAGTCGTGCCGTGAACGCCCGGCGCAAAACTCTTAGCGATGTCGGCCGTAGTCATCATCGCGCTAATCGGAAATCCGTTCGCCAAGGCTTTTGCAGACGTTAAAATATCCGGCGTCACGCCGAATTTTTGATAAGCATATAATGCGCCGGTACGTCCGACGCCGGTTTGCACTTCATCGAAAATCAGCAGCGCATTATATTCATCGCAAAGTTCCCGTAAGCCCTGCAGAAATTCTTTTTTCGCGGGAATCACGCCGCTTTCACCTTGAATCGGTTCCACGATAATCGCACAGGTATGATCGTCGATCACTGCTTTTACGGCCTCTAAATCATTAAACGGCACATGAATAATGCCCGCCGGTTTCGGACCGAATCCATCGGAATACTTCGGTTGTCCGCCCACGCTGACAGTGAATAAAGTCCGACCGTGAAAACTCTGTTTGAAGGAAATAATGTTGTATTTTTGATAACCGAAACGATCTACCGCATAACGCCGAGCCAGTTTCAGCGCTGCTTCATTGGCTTCGGCACCGGAATTGGCAAACATCACACGTTCGGCAAAAGTATTGGCGACTAATTTATCGCCGAGTTCCAATGTCGGTTCGCTGGTGAACCAATTACTGGAATGCCATAATTTTTCGCCCTGCTCCTTTAATACGGCAACAACTTCATCCGCACAATGACCCAAGGCATTCACTGCGATTCCGCTGGTAAAGTCGATATATTCACGCCCGTTTTGATCCCACACTCGACTCCCTTTTCCTTTTACCGGTACAAAATTGGCGGGATTGTAGTTGGGTATCATTACTTCATCAAATTTACTGCGGGTATATTGTGTCATTTGTATTGTCCTTTTGGATGATGATGTTTGGTGGTAGGTTACGCCTTTTTGATTTATTATGCAATTATTTTGAATAAAAATTCAATTTGTTATTTACGTTCTTGCCCGTGCAAGCAAGTAACCAAAGAACACGCCCGACTTCGATGCGGCTCTTCGCTTGATTAAAATTTTCTTAACGGAAAATAAGTAAACTCGCTTGGCTCAAACAAACTTATTTTCCTGAAAATTTTAAGTCGCTCAGGTATCTCAGACGGGAGACGCATATTTTTGATCGAACACAGCAACAAAGTGCGGTCAAAAATTTAAATGTTTTTATAAACAATTTCAGAATGGAATTTTAGTGACAGCTCGACCCCGTTTTCGCTTACTTTTTTCTTTGGCAACGCAAAGAAAAAAGTAAGTTCCTATCACTGAGATTCGATTTCAATAAAAAAAGAAGAACTTAATTCGTTCCGCCCACAGTGATTTTTTCAATCTTACAAACCGGCTGGCCCACACCGACGGGAACGCTTTGTCCGTCTTTGCCGCATACGCCGATGCCGTGATCGATTTCCAGCTCGTTACCCACCATGGAAATCTGCTGCATCACTTCGATACCGTTGCCGATCATGGTAGCGCCTTTCACCGGTTTGGTGATTTTACCTTTCTCAATCAAATAGGCTTCCGACATGGAAAAGGTAAATTTACCCGAAGTAATATCCACCTGTCCGCCGCCGAAATGCGGCGCGAAAATACCGTAATCCACCGACGTAATAATGTCATCAAAACGGCTTTCGCCCGCCAGCATATAAGTATTCGTCATACGCGGCATCGGTAAATGGGCGTAACTTTCACGCCGGCCGTTACCCGTCGGCTGCACGCCCATCAAACGCGCATTCATTTTGTCCTGCATATATCCCTGCAGCACGCCGTTTTTAATCAGCACATTGCATTGGCTTGGTACGCCTTCATCATCAATAGTCATAGAGCCACGACGGTTTTGCAAGGTACCGTCGTCCACAATGGTACACAACGGCGATGTCACCAACTGCCCAATCTTGCCGCTGAACAACGAACTTTGTTTGCGGTTGAAATCCCCTTCCAAGCCGTGTCCTACCGCCTCGTGCAATAACACGCCCGGCCAGCCCGCTCCCAGCACCACCGGCATTAAACCGGAAGGTGCGGCAACGGCACCGACATTCACCAATGCCTGACGAACCGCTTCTTTGGCAAAATATACGGCACGCATTTCACCGTTGAAATCATCGAAGAACCAATTCAGACTAACCCGTCCGCCGACCCCTGCACTGCCCCGTTCCCGTTTGCCGTCTTTTTCCACCAGCACGGAAACCGATAACCGCACCAGCGGACGGATATCCGCCGCCAGCGTACCGTCGGTCGCCGCCACCAGCACTTCTTCGTAAAGTGCGGTCAAATTTGCGCTCACTTTTGTGACATATCGGCTTTCGGCACGCGCGGTGCGATCAACCAGACGTAATAAATCGATTTTCTGTTCTTTAGTTAAAGTATCCAACGGATTAATCGCGGCATAGCGTTGCACCGCTTGCACAGGCGTTAACATCACAGGCTGAATAATACGTTGTTCGCTCGTTACCGCAATTCCTTTCACCGCATTGGCACATTGGCACAAACTTGCCGAATTAATTTGATCGGAATAGGCAAAGCCGGTTTTCTCACCGCTCACCGCCCGCACACCGACCCCGCGATCAATATGAAATCCGCCTTCTCGGATAATTCCGTCTTCCAGCACCCAATTTTCATCCCGGCTGAGCTGAAAATAAAGATCCGCGTAATCAATACGGCGGTGAGACATTAAATCAAAAATATTCGGGATATCGGTTAAGGAGAGGTTGCTGTTGGTCAGTAAAGAACTTTGGACGGTATTTAACATATTCTTCTCTAAATAAAAAAATGATGATTCACGGCTTTTATTGAAGATTTATAAGTACAAAAGCCATAAAAAAGTGCGGTCGATTTTAACATAATTTTAAAACCTTGGAAAAAATCGACCGCACTTTGTTACACCACTGATGAAATTACATCACCACAACATCAAATTGTTCCTGGTGGTAAAAAACTTCGGATTTAATCTGCACTCGTTTACCAATAAAGACTTCGGTTTCCGCCAGCAAACCGTGGCTTTCTTCATTGATCAAATATTCCGCCACCGCCGGCGAAGCGTAAACCGTAAATATCTCACTGGCAAACAGATGATGAACGCGGATAATTTCACGCATAATTTCATAGCATACGGTTTCCACGGTTTTCACGTGTCCACGGCCCTGACAGGCGGGACAATCACTGCACAGAATATGTTCCAAACTTTCACGGGTACGCTTACGGGTCATTTCCACCAGACCTAACTGAGTGAAGCCGTTAACATTGGTTTTAACACGATCGCGCGTTAAAGCCTCTTCCAAGGAACGAATCACGCGGTTACGGTGATCGTCCGTTTGCATATCTATGAAATCAATGATGATAATACCGCCTAGATTACGCAATTGCAGCTGCTGGGCAATGGCTTTGGTAGCTTCGATATTGGTATTGAAAATCGTCTCTTCCAGATTACGGTGCCCTACAAATGCGCCGGTATTAATATCGATAGTGGTCATCGCTTCCGTTTGTTCGATAATGAGATAACCGCCGGATTTCAGGTTCACCCGTTTATTCAGCGCAGCATTAATTGCCGATTCCACACCGTACACATCAAACAGCGGTTGATTATTACCGGAATACAGCACTAATTTATCCGTCAGCTCCGGCATAAATTCTTCGGTAAATTCTTTCACTTCATTGAAACAAAGCTTAGAATCGATTCGGATTTTTTCGATACCTTGACCGATGAAATCCCGCAACACCCGTTGTGCCAGCGCCAGCTCGCCATAAATCATGGAACGGGTCGGATATTTACGTTTACGTTCCAATACTTTCAGCCATACACGCTTTAAAAAATCCGCGTCTTGTTTTAATTCCGCTTCCGTCACCCCTTCCGCCGCGGTACGAATAATATAGCCGCCTAATTCGTCACAATAAGGTTCTACCAAGGCTTTCAAGCGAGCCCGTTCTTCTTCGCTTTCAATGCGTTGCGACACGCCCACATGGCTGTTTTCCGGCATAAACACCAAATAGCGGGACGGCAAGGTAATATCGGTAGTTAAACGGGCGCCTTTGGTGCTGATAGGATCTTTCACTACCTGAACTACCAAATCCTGCCCTTCCCGCACCAGTTCCACAATATCTTTTACTACGAACTGCTTTTGTTCGTTTTCATCGACGCATTCCGTGTAACTGACAATATCCGATGCATGTAAAAATGCCGCTTTATCCAAGCCGATATCCACAAACGCCGACTGCATACCCGGCAATACCCGTGTTACCTTGCCCTTATAAATATTCCCGACAATCCCGCGTTTTGCCTGACGTTCAATATGCACTTCCTTTAATTCCGCATTATCCATTAATGCCACGCGGGTTTCGTTCGGCGTTACATTGACTAACAACTCTACTGAATTCATATACTACCTGAAAATTACATCTGATTAATCTTATAAGGATAACGAAAAGCAAAATAGAAAAACAAGCGGAATTCATGTAAAATGTGACCTTTCTCAAATTTAGCGTAAAAATCACCCTTCCATCGCCGTATACCGGTGCGGTCACAAAAAGCAAAACTTTTTGAATCAAACGCTGACTTTGTCGACGGACTAAAAGGGTGAGCAATTCTTTTTCAAGGATTACCAATAAAAAATCATAATTTCCGGAGTTTTTCATGTTTGGACTTGATCCAACCCTTATTACGTTTACTGTTTATATCATGGGTATGATAGCCATCGGCTTCCTCGCCTATCGTTACACCTCTAATCTTTCCGATTATATTCTGGGCGGTCGTCGCTTGGGTAGCTTTGTCACCGCCATGTCCGCCGGTGCCTCGGATATGTCCGGCTGGCTGTTAATGGGGCTACCCGGAGCGGTTTATGCGGCCGGATTAATCGAAGGCTGGATTGCCATCGGACTGACTCTCGGCGCCTATTGCAACTGGCGTTTTGTCGCGGGACGTTTACGCGTTCACACGGAATTTAACGACAATGCGCTCACGTTGCCCGAATACTTCCACAGCCGCTTCGGTACCAGCCATAAATTGTTAAAAATAACTTCCGCCACAATTATTCTGGTGTTTTTTACCATTTATTGCTCATCCGGTGTCGTTGCCGGAGCCAAACTGTTCCAAAACCTGTTTTCGGTGAATTATCATACCGCCCTCTGGTACGGTGCGTTGGCAACCGTTATTTATACGTTTATCGGCGGCTTTTTAGCGGTAAGCTGGACCGACACCATTCAAGCCACATTGATGATTTTCGCCCTGATTCTTACTCCGGTTTTCATTATCATCAACATCGGCGGATTGGATGCTTTCACATTCACTATCGCCCAGGCGGAACTGGCGGCAAACAAGGATTTCACCGACTTATTCACCGGAACGACGCCTCTCGGTTTATTCAGTCTGGCCGCATGGGGATTAGGTTATTTCGGACAACCTCATATTTTAGCGCGTTTCATGGCCGCCTATTCCGCCAAATCGCTCAATAAAGCCCGCCGTATCAGTATGACATGGATGATACTCTGCTTACTCGGCGCCATCGGTATCGGTTTTTTCGGCATCGCCTATTTTCATGCCAATCCGGAAGTTGCAGCTACCGTTAACGCTGAACACGAACAGGTCTTTATCGAACTGTCAAAATTATTGTTTAACCCTTGGATTGCAGGAATTCTACTGTCCGCTATTTTAGCCGCAGTAATGAGCACGCTCAGTTGTCAATTATTAATCGCCTCCAGCGCCATTACGGAAGATTTTTACAAAGGATTTATCCGTCCCGGGGCGTCCGATAAAGAATTGGTATGGCTGGGACGTATCATGGTGTTAACCATCGCGGGACTCGCCATTTGGATTGCGCAGGACGAAAACAATAAAGTATTGAAATTGGTCGAGTTTGCCTGGGCGGGTTTCGGCAGCGCATTCGGTCCGGTAGTGTTGCTCTCTTTATTTTGGAAACGTATGACCTCAAGCGGCGCGATGGCAGGTATGTTGGTCGGTGCCGTTATAGTTTTCGGCTGGAAACACTGGGTACCGGCAGACAGCATTTGGCATGGTGTTTATGAAATGATTCCCGCTTTCGGCTTAGCGTCGCTAAGCGTCATTATCGTATCATTACTGTCGCCAAAACCTGAGCGGCAAATTGAAGAGACCTTCAACCGAGCCAACCAAGCCTATAAGGACGCCCAATGATCGATTTTCGTCCGTTTTATCGGCAAATTGCCACCTCTAATTTATCCGCCTGGCTGGAAACCTTACCGTTACAGCTGAAAAACTGGGAAAAAAACACTCACGGCGAATATGCCAAATGGGCAAAAATCGTGGATTTTTTACCGGAATTAACAGCGGATCATCTTGATCTCAAAAATGCGGTCAAATCCGACCGCACTTTGCCGCTTTCCGAAGGCGAACGGCAACGTATTATTCACCATTTGCAACAACTGATGCCGTGGCGCAAAGGCCCTTACCATCTATACGGTATTCATGTGGATTGCGAATGGCGTTCCGATTTTAAATGGCAACGAGTACTGCCTCACTTAGCGCCGTTACAGGATCGCACCGTGTTGGATGTGGGTTGCGGCAGCGGTTACCACATGTGGCGTATGGTGGGCGAAGGAGCAAAAACGGTGGTGGGCATCGACCCGACCGAACTGTTTCTGTGTCAGTTCGAAGCGGTGCGTAAACTGCTGAATAACGATCGTCGCGCTAATTTAATTCCTTTAGGTATTGAAGAAATGCAACCTCTCGGCGTGTTTGATACGGTATTTTCCATGGGCGTGTTGTATCATCGCAAATCACCGCTGGATCATCTCACCCAACTGAAAAATCAATTACGCAAAGGCGGCGAACTGGTGCTGGAAACCTTGGTTATTGACGGCGATGAAAATACCGTCTTAGTGCCGGCAGACCGTTACGCCAAAATGAAAAACGTCTATTTCATTCCGTCGGTAGCCTGTTTAATCAACTGGCTGGGCAAATCGGGCTTCACTAATATTCGCTGCGTCGATGAAGCGGTCACTACCCTTGAAGAACAACGGAAAACCGATTGGCTGAACAATGAAAGCCTGATTGATTTTTTAGACCCGCAGGATCACAGCAAAACTATCGAAGGTTATCCGGCGCCGAAGCGGGCGGTGATTATTGCCAATAAATAAGCAAAAGTGCGGTCAAAAAAAGAAAAGTTTTTTAGGCAATAGGTTCGTCCTACATCATAAAAACACAAGAAACGCTTTCAACGGATTACAAAGCGATTTTGGCTGACAAAACAAATCGATAAAATCACATTTTTTCAAGATTATCCCTTGACAGCCACAGCCTAAATCCGTATTATTCACCACGCTTAAATCGCGGAGGAATGGCAGAGCGGTTGAATGCACCGGTCTTGAAAACCGGCGAGGGTGCGAGCCCTCCCTGAGTTCGAATCTCAGTTCCTCCGCCATCTCATTTAAAAAAACGGTACGTTACAGAACGTGCCGTTTTTTTGTTTCGTCTAAATTTTATTTTGCGTTAATATTCTGAATAGTTGAATTAATTATAAAGAATAAACCGAATGTTTATTAAGCCGATGGTTAATAAAGTTGAGGCAATACCAGACAACCAGACTCCCTCTTAACTAATTGTTTTAAAATGGGAATCTGAGATTTTATATTACTGTAATTAAAAACGCTATTCTCATTATTTAAATACTGTTCAAAATGCGCTTTGGGAATGCCGTTAAACTTGCGTAAATGGCGTTTTGCTTGGTTCCCCAAATTCTCAATTCCGTTATTCGGCAAAATGTGTGTTGTGATTAATACAAATTTACATTCACAAGCTCAGCAGCTGTTCGAGCAGTAACACCGGCAACTGAAAGCTCAATAAGTTTGTTTTGTTCATACTGACTTAGGTGACTTTTTCTCATCGGAATAATTTATTCTAAATGGGATATTTGTCAGTTATCTAATATAATCCCAATATTTATTATTGAAATAATACGAATAAAGCTTTCAAATCCTATTCGAATTTAAATGGTAGTTTATATAATATTTTTAATAGCCTTAGCAAGGCGGCTAACCGAGCTTTTATCGCGATCTAAATACAACGCAGGTTCAATCAATTCCAATTCATTCAGCAAAAAACGTTCCCCGATAATAGTGCCGTCCACCCGTGCGTAATTCGGCATTTCGGGCAATGTAGTTAAAACGTTTTGAGCTTGTAGGATAATATTTTCACTCACTTTTTGAGCGGAAATCTGTACTCCATAAGCAGAATTCGCCCGCCATTCATTTTCAGCTGGTTGGCGTTTAATAGCGTGGCTAAATTCCCCGCCGAAAAAGATCAGGCTGGTTTCGCCATTGCTTGCGACTTCAGGAATATAGGGCTGCAAAATAATGCCCGATTGATAATGATCTAGCTCTACAATCGATTGATTTTTAAAAACTTTTTGTACAAAACGACCGCTTTGCCCGATTGCAGGTTTAATTACTGCCTCTTGCCAGCCTTGTTGAAGCAAGGTTTGCTGTAGAACATTCTGATCTGCAGGTAAAATTTGACTAGGAATCACATCAATACCCCACTGTTGCAAATCCACTAAATAACGTTTATTCATATTCCATTGCATTAAGGCTATGGAATTAAGAAAAACAGCCCCTTGTGCCGACATTTTATGCAACCATTGCTGAAACAGTTCGGGTTGATCGGCATAATCCCACGCACAGAGCGGCAAAATCACATCGCTTTGTGCCGTATTCTGCCAAGGGCTGATTTCCACCTTGAAATCACAGCTAAGTTGATTAACTAAAGGCTGTAAATTTTGCGGTAGTTGAGGGTATTTTCGGCAAGTTGTGAAAGCCAGTGTTTTCATTCGGATAACAGGGTTTAAAAAGCACAAGCATTCGATGCCTGTGCTTTTATTTAAAATAAATAGTTATTCAACCAAATCCATATAATCGAACAAACGTCCTTTATTTTCTTTGGTGCGTTTCTCGATTTTCTCGACTTCTTTTTGAGCTTGTTCACGGTTTACCGCTTTACCTGCTTGGATAATACCGCTCATATTCATTGTACGGTGTGGCGGGCAATAGTAAACATATACGCCTTCATGCGTGAGCGTGATAGTAAATTCTTCATCTTCTTTAGATAAAAATTTCTCCGCCCCTTCCGGAATTGCTCGGCTTTGTACCCAATGCCCTTTGTGAGTCGGCACGAACGTAACGGTATCGCCTACTTCCGCTTTTAGGTAACCCGGCTCAAAGACCATTCCGCCTTCGGCATTATTATCTAACATTTTGATTTCGTGATGTGCAGCCATTGCAACTCCCGAAAAAGCCACAAGGGTGGCCAATAATAATTTTTTCATTGTTATTTCCCTCTAAATTATCAGGTTTTCTTTTTACGTAACGGGCGAATCACCGGTTGCCCTGTGCGATCGTATAAAATTTCGGTTTCGACATTATACAATCGGCTGATTAAATCTGCCTGTAAAACTTGTTTTGCGTCTCCAAAACCTTGTAGTTTGCCGTTACCAAGCAAAATAATATCATCCGAAAATTGTGCCGCTAAACTTAAATCGTGTAGTACCATAATCGTAATCAGTTGATTTTGCTTTGTGTACTCGCAAACATGTTCAAGCAGGTTGATTTGGTGGTGCATATCCAACGCACTCACCGGTTCGTCCAACATTAAAATTTGCGGGCTTCGTAGCAATACTTGTGCAAACATTACCATTTGCCGCTGCCCGCCGCTGAGCCGCATAATATCTTTATGAGCTAAATGAGCAATGCCCAATTTTGCCATAATGGTTGCAGCTTCGGTTAAAAGTTCATCACTCACGTGCATATTAAGGGCATCTAATCTGCCGAGTAAAATCACTTCCAATGCGGTTAAAGAGGCTTCCACTTGAGTATCTTGCGGCATATAGCCAATCGCTTTTCGCCAAGCTAATAAATGGTGTTTATTTAATGTTTTATCGTTAAATTGGATATTCCCCGTAAAGGGAACTTCGCCAAAAATCGTTTTAATCAGCGAAGATTTTCCTGCTCCGTTTGGGCCTAAAATCGTATAGATTTTGCCACGTTCTAAATTAAACGACAAATCTTCGGCAATCACTAAACTCCCACGTTTAATCTGTAAATTTTCCAGTTTTAACATTATCCGCCCCGTTTGCTCAGCACAATCCAGAAGAAAAACGGCACACCGACAAAAGAGGTAATAATACCGACAGGGAATAACGCCCCCGGAATAATCACTTTCGATAACACCGATGAAATGGATAAAAACGCAGCCCCGACTAGCATTGCTCCGGGTAAGAAAAAGCGTTGATCTTCGCCTAATAACATTCGAGCCACATGCGGTGCCACTAATCCAATAAAACCGATAATACCGACAAAGCTAATGGCGGTGGCGGTCATAATTGCCACGATAATCAAGGTTTTTAAACGCAATAACTGCAAGTTAATACCAAGGCTTAATGCTCGTTCTTCCCCCAAGCGTAAAGCGGTCAATTTCCACACATCTTTTGCAAGTAAGGTGGTACAAACAATAGTAACCACCGTTGTAACGGCTAAATTCTCCCACGTGGCTTTGGTTAGACTGCCAAACAACCAGAATAAAATCTGTTGGGAAATTTCAGGTGCGGCAATAAATTGAATCAGTGAAAGCAACGATTGAAATAAGAAAAGTAATGCAATTCCGACTAACACCAGCATTGCCGAATTAAAACGCCGCATTGAAGCGAAAATAAAAAGCACAGCCGAGGCAATCATTGTCATTACAAATGCCCCAATCGGTACGGAAATAGAAGAAGGAAGCCCAAAACCGCCGAAAGCAATTACCGCCGAGGCTCCAAGCCCTGCCGCTGCTGCTAAACCTAAGGTATAAGGGCTTGCCATCGGGTTATTCAGCAAAGTTTGGATTTCTGCCCCACCTACACCCAGAGCGGCACCCACCACTAACGCCATTAACGCCATCGGTAAACGCAGGTTATAGACAATCACATTAGTTGTTTTTTCTACTTCACCGATATGAAATAAAGCCCAAACCACTTCATCAAGCGGTAACATTGAAGGGCCTGTTACAATATCAAAGATCATTCCGACTAAACTAATCACAAGGAAAGTAAGCACGACAAGCCAACGTTTACGTTCAAGTAAACGTTGGCTTTGGACGATCTGTTCAACTGTTCCCTGAACGTTATCAGTTGAAGCTTGCATTACTTACTCTCTGGCTCTAAGTAGAATGCACCTTTAGGTACGATAGGAAGATATTTTTTATAGAATTCGACGTAGGTTTTGGTCGGGTCAATATCTTTAAATAATTCAGGGTAAATCGCTTTTGCGATAAATTGAATTGATGCACCGTCGGAAACCGTACGGGAGTTTGCGTGATAAACACCGTACAATCTGTTATTTTTAATTGCCGGCAATTCAGACCAACCCGGACGTTTTGCAAAACCGGCTAAGCGTTTACGGGCTTCTGCTTCATCAATATTAAAGCCTGCAACCATTGCATCCGGATTTTTCTTCAACTCTGTTTCACGACCGCTGATAATAACCACATCAGGTTTTGCTGCCACCACTAATTCAGGGTTGATAGGGCTATAAAATTCCACCGCATCTTTGGCGATATTATCACCTCCGACTAAATTAACCATCGCCCCCCACATACTCTTACCGAAAGTAAAGCTATGCTCTGCCGGACCTTTGTTACCGAATTCAACATAGACTTTCGGTTTTGGCAGATTTGCTTTCGCTACCCGGTCTTGAATCTCTTTGGTTAATGCAGAATATTCTTCGTTAATTTGTTTCGCTTTTTCTTCTTGTCCGGTTAATTTACCGATAATCTCGGTCGATTGAACGTGTTTATCCACCGTTTGCGCAAGATAATCAACAATAACAACCGGAATACCCGCTTCTTCTAACGGCTCCAAATCCGAATCTAAAGCTTCAAACTGCCATTTTGCCATCAATACATAATCCGGCTTTAACGCTAATACTTTTTCGACGGAGAATGTGCCGACTTCAACCTCACCGACATCTTCCAATTCATTTAATTTTGGCACGGCTTTAGTAAACTCTTCCCAGCTTGCCGGAGCCCAATCCGACCATACCGCTTTAGAAAAGCCGACCACATTATCTAATGCTTTTTCACCGCCGACTGCCATATAGTCTTGATAGTTAAATGCTAACACCACTCGTTTTGCGGGTAATTCGACGGTAAGTTTACGATCCATTACATCGGTAATTTCAACTGGGGCAGCTAATGCCGAGCCTGAAATTGCAAGTAGGGTCGAAAATGCGATAGCGCTGAATTTCATATAATACTCTCCTGTTACTTTTACAAATCGAAATGATTATAGCTTAAATAAATTTTCATAAATAGGAATTATTATCATATAGTATAAATTATTTGATTTATGTCACATAATTAAAAAAATCACAATAAAATCATCATGTTACCAGTTATAATAAAATCACCTACAGAGAAGATCATAAGGAGTACCTATGAACATTCCATTCTGCTTACCTGAAAAACATTAGCCCTGAAACGTTTTTGCGTGAATACTGGCAAAAACAATAAAAGTATTCAAACAGCGTTTAATCGAATTATTACAAAATTCCGAGCAATTTGATGATCTCTTTATCCATAGCGTTGCAACAGCCGCAAGCGCACGACGTTATGAGCTGTTACAAACTTCTAATGAATACTACCCTGATGAAGTACAGGAAGTATTAGAAGAAGGCGGTTGGCTCCAACAAGATACAAATGTAAAAATGCTCAAATGTAAAAATGCTCTATACGGAAAACCCACAACGTATCTATGTCAATGGAGAATGGATTGATGAACTCAATGAAGCGGAAATGGCGTTACTCACACGTATAGCGAACGGAGACTCCATTTCTTGGAACAAACTGGCTTCAAAAATGCAAGATCAGACAGAATTAGAACTAATGCTTGATTCCATCTGTGATTGGTTAGACAGCGGTTGGATCGTATTAAAAGAAGCCGAATAGGCAAAACACGCCCTACAAGCGGTTGAATTAGTAAAAATTTTTGCAAATTCGGCCGCTTGTTTATTTTTAATGAGGAAGTATGAAATGCAAATCGAACAATATCAACAATGGGTGCGAAAGTTTTATCAGAATCAGGGCTGGTATGAACGTAACCCCTTTATGCGAATGACTTATTTAGCAGAAGAAATGGGCGAAGTCGCCTGTGCGGTGAGGGCAATCGAAATCGGGCGCGAAAGGCCCGATGAAACCGAAGCCTCTCAACAGCAAAAGCGCGAGAACCTAATTGAGGAACTGGGCGATGTAATGGATAATTTATTTGTACTGGCCGATAAATACGGTATCTCAATGACGGAAGTTATTCAACGCCATCAAACAAAATTTGAAGCGCGCTATTTGCAAAATACTAAGAAAAAATAACCACTTGCAAGATTTATAGCTATTTGTTCGATCATTCTCCGGCAATCGTATTACACAGCCAGTGTAAAAAAACAATTAACCTATTTCAAATTAATAAAAAACGTACCTTTTGGCTCAACAGGCAAATAATTGCGGTGGAAATCTAAATAGGTTTTCTCAGGATCAATATCCGCGAAAAGTTCAGGATAAAGTGCTTTAGCCATAAATTGAGCACTTGCTAAATCAGCAAGAGAGCGAGATGCGGTGTGGTATAAACCAAATACTCGCCCTGTTTTTACTGCAGGCAACGTTTGCCAGCCGGTACGATTAACAAAGCCTTTTAGACGGCGCTGGGCATCTTGTTCTTCAATATCAATCCCCATCGCCATAATCTCTTGGTTCTCTTTTGTACCAGCCTCTGTACCTGAAATCATAATAACATCCGGCTTTGTAGCAAGCAGCTGCTCAGGATTAATCGGCCCCCAGTTTTCTACAAAAGGTGCGGCGATATTATCGCCTCCAACCGTGTTAGCAATCGCTCCCCACATATTGTTACCGAAAGTAAAACTATGCTCGCTTGGGCCTTTATTACCAAACTCGATATAAATTTTAGGTTTAGCAACTTTGGCTTGGGCAATACGATCTTGAATCAGCTTAATACCTTGTGCATATTCTGCAGCGACTTTTTCGGCACGTTCTTCTTTACCAGCTAAAACACCGAAAATTTTCGCACTTTGGGTATGACGTTCTACAGTTTGTGCATTAAAATCAACCACAACAACAGGAATGCCGGCTTGTTCTATACGAGGAATTTCACTGGCTAAGGTTTGATATTGCCAATCTGCAAGAATCAGTACATCCGGATTTAAGGCGAGTGTTTTTTCAGTTGAGAATGTACCGGTATTGATATTGCCTACATCGGCGATATCTTTTAATTTAGGCATTTTTTCACTAAATAATGCCCAACTGCCGGCGTTAAATTTTTCCCAAAACTCACGAGAAATACCAACTACATTATCGAAATTTTCTACGCCAGTGGTGGCGATATAGTCCGGATAATAAAATGCCAACACGGCACGTTTAACCGGCACATCGACTTTAACATCACGCCCTAACACATCTTGAATGGTTTTGATTTCAGCTTGAGCGGAAAATGCTCCGAGTAAAAGCGAACAAGCAAATAAACCGCGATATAAATGAGAAAAGAAAGTTGATTTCATATAGTCTCCAAATAAAAAATTCGAATTGATTGTAACCAACTCTACACACCCCCTCAATGAGAATTATTATCAAAATCATTAATAATTGTTAGGCAAGCGATTAAATTTCTTAAAAATTTTGCAAAACCGCAAATAACAGTTTAACCAAAATAGGATAGAAGTTTGTGCGGATATTCGTCTTTTCTGTTTTTGCGGCAAATTGAGGGAACCAAGTGAGTAACTGTTGCTGAATAAACTCTTTTGCTTCCGTTGTTTTATTTTGTTCGAGCAACTTAATCAATACTTCTAAATAAACAACCAGATGATCGCTTGGCTCATTGGTTTGGCGGTTGATTTGTAGCTGGAAATGTTCAAGGTATCGATCCATTTTTGCCAGATTTTGTTTTAGGCTCTGCCCATCTAAATAGGCTGAAGCATAAGGCAAAGCACTGACTTTACCTTCAAGTAAGAAACATTGGGTAAAATCGGCGGCTAACTCTAAACGAGGGTGTTGGAATAAAGCGATTTTTTGAATCTCTTGTTGCAGGGCCGAACTTTGCTTCTCAAAGCCGATTTCAGCTAAAAATGCAAAAAACTGAGAAAATTCGACCGCTTGTAAGGTTTGTAATTGCTCGTCTGAGAGTTCCCGAGCGAGCAGATTACGTAACCAGTTTAGAATAAGCAGTTTTTCATCTTTTTCTAACGCAATCATTGGTGGGTCACCTCAACAGGGCCGGTAAAACCGTTCGGTACAGGTACATCGCCTTGCCATTTTTCCACATTGACTAAACAGGTGCTGACACAAGTGGCTTGTGAAAGTTTTGAAGCCCCGATATCAAGGGTAAGCGTATTCGGGCAACCGTAGGTATCTAATGCCCCAATGCTTTCATCGACAGGCGAATACCACGCTCCTTCTTGTAAGCGAACCACACCGCTTGGGAAATCATCGGATAATACCGCCCCAACCAGCACTTGTCCTCGCTCATTAAATACCCGCACTAAATCGCCGTCTTTTATACCCAGTTTTTCCGCATCTTGCGGGTTCATATAAAACGGCTCTCTGCCTTGTACACTATATGTTTCACGTAAATTTTTAGCTTCACAAAGTTGTGAATGCAAGCGTTTGTCAGGGTGAACAGACTGCATCCAGAACGGGAATTTGTCTGATTTTGGACCGCCGTGTGAACGCTCGTCTTTTTCAAACCACATTGGATGACCTTTACAGTTATCATAGCCATAGTTCGCAATTTTGGTACTGTAAATTTCGATAAAGCCGGACGGTGTGCCTAAAGCGTGTAATTCCGGATCTTCACGGAAATCGGCGTGGCGAACCCAAGGTTTGCCTTCAGGGAATAACACGTAGCCGGTTTTCCAAAACTCATCAAATTGTCTCGGCATTTTAAATCTGCCACGGTTAGCACGACGGCATTCGGTATATAAACGGTTCAGCCAGCCCATTTCATCTAAGTTTTGGCAATATTCTTCCGCTTTTCCTTCGCCATAACGGCTGCATAAATCTTTGAAAATCTCAAAATCGGAGCGAGATTCATACATCGGCTCAACCAGCTTGTGCATTGCTAATACACCACGATTGCTATAAGAACCGTAGGTATCAATATCATTGCGTTCAAATGGGGTGCAGGCAGGCAACACAATATCGGCAAAGCGACAGGTTGCCGTCCAGCTATAATTTAGCGTTACTACGGTTTCTAACTGCTGAAATGCCTTTTTCATTTTATTCAGATCGGACTGTCTGCCCCATTGGTTACAGCCTGTGAAAATTGCCATTTTATAAGGGGCATAAACAATTTTCTTACCGTTGTAATCAATGCTTTCCCCGGGTTGTAAAAGTGAATCGGTAACACGAGCAACAGGAATCACATCGCTATAACCTTTGTAATCTTTATTGGTATATTTCGGGGTTTGTTCTTCACCTAAATTAGACGGGAATGATCCCGGCGTTGCCGCTCCAGAGGTTGGCACGCCGATAGAACTATAATGATGTGCATAGCTAATGCCGCCGCCCGGTAAACCAATCTGCCCGAGCATTGCCGCCAGAACCGCTCCCATCCAGTAAGGCTGTTCGCCGTGTTGTTGGCGTTGAATTGCCCAGCCGAAAATTAACTGAGTACGTTTGCCAGCCAACATTCTTGCAAATTCACGAATTTTTTCCGCCGAAATACCGCAAATTGGTACCGCCCATTCCGGTGTTTTTTCGATTTTATCTTCGGTTTCCCCTAACAAATACGGTACAAATTTTTCAAAACCAAGGGTATAAACATCAAGAAATGCTTTATCGTATAAATTCTCTTTATATAGAGTGTGGGCAATCGCCAACATAAACGGCATATCCGCTTGCGGATTGACATAAAGCTGTTCACAGTCTAAGAAATTCTGGGTTTTGCTTTTGACTGGATCAACGGAAATAACATTGATTTTTTTCTCTGCCACCTTCTGTTTTAGCTGCTCTAAATAAGCGTAAGCCTCATGCGTTTCACAGTTCCAACCGACTTGCAGATTTTTTACCGGATCACTTGCCCAGAAGATTAAATTTTCCGTTTCTTTTAAGATAATCTCCCACGAAGTCCCTTGCGAATAGACTTCGGTATCGCCCAATACATACGGCAGAATAGTTTGGCCCGCTCCGGTAGAATAGTCACTGACTGTACCGACACTTGCCCCGTGCATTGCAATCGCCCGAATCATATGATTACCGCAACTGTGGAACTGCCCTGACGAACGCCAGCCAACGTTACCCGTATGCAATGCCCACGGGCCGTAATCTTTCTGCATACGCTCAAGCTCTTCATAGAATAGATCTAACGCCTCTTTCCAGCTGACTCGCACAAAACGGTTATCGCCACGGCGTGAGCGGTCGCTATTTTGACGGTTCTTCAGCCAATCCACCCACACCATCGGATAACGCACACGGGTTTCGCCATAGAGAATATCTTTAATACCGTTAATCATCTCGGTTGGGTGTTTATCAAATTCAAAAGGTTTGATTTCGCTGACACGTCCATTTTCCACCTTGGCTCGCACAGCTCCCCATTGACAACCTGTTACCTTCCATTCTGGTGTAGGCAGTTGAGCATTCGCTTCACGAGGAATTAAAAAACTCGGCATCGCGAAGCTGCCTGCTATAATAGACATATTTTTTAAAAATTGACGGCGAGACTGTTGCATAATTCTTTCCTTTATTTGGCGGTGTCTGCATCAGAAGCATTCATTTGAAGATAGCGAAGCACCTGCTTTTGTATTTCTTCATCCATATCGGTAAAACCGACCATCCCATTAAAAACAGCAACCCATTCATTGGCATTATGCATTTTAGTATCGCGCTGTTTATGGCAAACGCTGCATTCGCTCTTAAAGGTATTTGACGCATTTGCCCAAAAATCGGTTAAATCATTGGTAAAATCTGACTTTTTAACCCAAGCGTCCATTTTTACTCTTTGCCACATTAGGCCTGTGTTCGGGTCTTCTTTTTGTTCGATAATTTCTAAAGGCGGATTATTTTGCATAAATTCTTTACTCAGAACGACATCGGTAATATTTTTAGCAAAACTATGATACCAAACTCGCCCAAAGCCTTTAGTCTTTCGCCATAAATTCAGCTCAATTTGACTGGCTTTTGCGGTGGATTGCACTAATTTTATTTCAGCCCCGGCTTCTAATTGCCCGATTTCTTGGCTTAAATTTTCATCGGCAAATAAAGGAATAACTTCTTCCGTATAGAGAGGAGAATGTGCCGACGTACCATTCGGAAAAAATAAGCCGATTGGCATTAAGAGCAATATGACCTGTAATAACTTTTTCATTCGTAAATCTCACAGAAATTAATTTTATGATAGATTGTATATTACACAACTTTGCTAAAAAGTGCGTTGATTTACATCACAAAATAAGATTTATTCTTATTTACGAAAATTTTTGCTAAAAAATGACCGCTCACAGCTATACATAAAACTATAATAATCAGCATTTTTGAATATTTTCGTAATAAATTAAGGGACTATCCTAGATATCTAGGATAGTCCCTTAATTAAAAGGCTTTTTGAACAAAGAGTGAGTAAAACCCACACTTTTATCCATTATGCCTAATTATCAACCTACTCCCACTCAATCGTTGCTGGCGGTTTTCCGCTGACGTCATACACCACGCGGGAAATGCCGTCTACTTCGTTGATAATGCGGTTGGAGATTTTACCTAATAAATCATACGGCAGCTGCGCCCAATGTGCGGTCATAAAATCGATGGTTTCTACTGCACGTAAACTGACCACCCAGTCGTATTTACGCCCGTCGCCCATCACACCGACCGATTTCACCGGTAGGAATACGGTGAATGCTTGGCTCACTTTGTAGTACCAGCCCGAGTTGTACAATTCTTCGATGAAAATGGCGTCGGCTTTACGCAGTAAATCGCAATATTCTTTTTTGATTTCACCCAATACACGTACACCTAAACCGGGACCCGGGAACGGGTGGCGGTTGAGCATTTCGGCAGGTAAGCCGAGTGCCAAGCCGATTTTGCGTACTTCGTCTTTGAACAATTCACGCAACGGCTCGACCAAGCCGAGTTTCATATAATCCGGCAAACCGCCGACATTGTGGTGCGATTTGATTACGTGAGCTTTGCCGGTTTTACTGGCGGCGGATTCGATTACATCCGGGTAAATCGTACCTTGCGCCAACCATTTAACGCTGGTTTGTTTGTGAGATTCTTCGTCGAATACGTCCACAAATACTTTGCCGATCATTTTACGTTTAGCTTCCGGATCGTGAATACCTTTCAGAGCGTCTAAGAAGCGTTCTTCCGCATTTACGCGAATAATGTTCAAACCGAATTTATCACCGAACATTTCCATCACTTGGTCGCCTTCGTTAAGACGTAATAAACCGTTATCCACGAATACGCAGTGCAGATTTTTGCCGATGGCACGATGTAATAACAATGCGGTAACGGAGGAATCCACGCCGCCCGATAACCCTAAAATCACTTCATCGTCGCCCACTTGCGCTTTAATACGGGCAACAGCGTCCTCGATAATATTTTCAGGCGTCCAGTTGGTGGCACAACCACAAATGTTAACAACGAAATTAGTTAACAACGCTAAACCGCTTTTGGTATGGGTGACTTCCGGATGGAACTGTACACCGTAGAAATGACGCTTTTCGTCGGACATCGCGGCGATCGGACAAGTCGGTGTGGTTCCGGTCACCTGAAAACCTTCCGGTAAACGGGTTACTTTATCACCATGGCTCATCCAAACGTCTAATTTCGGTTGAGCTGAATCTAAATCATCATTTAATTGTGCGAATAAACTGTCCGTTGCCTGTAAATCCACTTGTGCATAACCGAATTCTCGATGAGCCGAACCTTCGGTTAACCCGCCAAGCTGCATCGCCATAGTCTGCATGCCGTAACACACACCTAGCACCGGCACGCCGGCGTCGAATACATATTCCGGCGCTCGCGGACTGTCATTTTCCGTGGTACTTTCCGGGCCGCCGGAAAGGATAATCCCGGTCGGGTTAAATTCACGGATTTGTTGCTCCGTTACGTCCCACGCCCAAAGTTCGCAGTAAACCCCGATTTCGCGCACACGGCGTGCGATCAGTTGGGTATATTGTGAACCGAAGTCGAGGATTAAGATTTTATGGTTGTGAATGTTGTCCATTTTGTTCTCTGTTTTATCAAAAATGCTAAAAATTTAACCGTCTGCTATAAGCCTAATTTAGCTAAAAACTCTTTTTCCGTTAATTTAGGCACATCATTGCCCAAATAATAAAAACCTGGTTTTTTATCAATATAAATTTCTTGTTCTAAATTAAATTCATTTTCCGCTGTAAATAAACCGACGGATAATTCATAATTATCCGTGCCGAGCAAATGATAGTACAAATGTGTGCCGCATTGTTTACAAAAAGCACGTTCGGCCCACTCGGAAGACTGATAACATTGAATAAAGTCAGCCCCTGAAATATCCGGTTTCTGTTGACAGCTCAACGAAAATAACGGGCTGCCGCTCCATTTAATACACATTCCGCAATGGCAGGCATGAACATTTTTATTTTTCGGTACGGTTACAGAGACCGCTCCACATAAACATTGACCTTTCATTTAGTCGCTCCCTGATATTACGCTAACGCATTGAAATTTTTACTGTAAAACAGTCTTATTCTACTTTATCCCGATACGCCTGAATATTATTTTCTCAACGCAATAAAGCATCCGAGCATAACCGATATCATGGCAATCACCTGATAAAAACTGACGGTTTCGCCCAGCATAATAAAACCGATAATCGCGGTGGAAACAGGCACCAGTAATTGCAAAATATTGAAGAAAACCAATCCTTGTTTTTGCACGATGTAAAAGGCTAAAAACATCCCCGTCATCAAACAATAAATACCCGCCACTATCAGAATAATTAACATAGACGAACCGACTTCGGATAACTGATATATCACACCGGTCCGGCTGGCTGTAGCCAGATAAATTAAGCCGGACAGGGTTGCCGTTGAAGCGCTGATGACAATAGAATGAATATTTTTCGCTACTTTTTTCACAATAAGATTCTGAATCGGTTGAACAACGATCCAGCCGGTCAGCAACAACGTACCTTTCACCAAATCGATACTTTCGCCCTGATTATCGTTACCCAACACAAAAGCGAAAGAACTGATAAGCGCGATTAAAGCGCCCAGATAAAAACGTGATGATTTTAAATGTTCGCGCTCGTCTCGATAAAAAAACGCAGCCATAATCATTGCTACCGGCATCATAATAATACCGAAGATACTGCCCGTCAGCGCTGTCGTATATTTCAGTCCTTCGGTGGAAAGATAAATGTTAAAAAACATAATCACGGCAATGATCAACAAATTAAACATCACCTTAGGATTTCTTAATACGTACTCGACCTGTTGTCGGAATTTCCAAAGGGCAATAAAAATAAAAACAATACCTGCGGATAAAAGCCTTACCGCATTATTATTTAATACATGAAAATGCAAACTGACATAACGAATAATCGGAAATGCCAATCCGCTAAGCACCATATAAACGATGGCAATAACAAAACGGTTATTCATGTTTAATTAACGTAAAACTGAAATTCCCGGCAAAAACTTTACAAATTTCAACCGCACTTTAACTCAAAAAGGTGGGCTAACAAGCCCACCCTACGGTTAATTTAAACGCTTAACCCATACGATAATTCGGCGCTTCTTTGGTAATGGTCACATCGTGTACGTGACTTTCTTTAATCCCCGCTCCGCTGATACGGACGAATTCCGCTTTGGTACGTAACTCATCGATGGTTGCGCAGCCGGTTAAGCCCATGCACGAACGCAAACCGCCCATTTGTTGCAGAATGATTTCTTTGAGGAAACCTTTGTAGGCAATGCGGCCTTCAATACCTTCCGGTACCAGTTTATCGGCGGCATTGTCGGTTTGGAAATAACGATCGGCGGAACCTTTCGCCATGGCGCCTAATGACCCCATACCGCGGTATGATTTGTAAGAACGGCCTTGATATAATTCGATTTCGCCCGGCGCCTCTTCCGTACCGGCAAACATAGATCCCACCATCACACAGGTCGCACCGGCGGCGATCGCTTTAGCGATATCGCCGGAAAAACGGATACCGCCGTCGGCGATAACCGGAATACCGGTGCCTTCCAAGGCGTCCGCCGCCTCAGAAATTGCGGTGATTTGCGGCACGCCGACACCGGTTACGATACGGGTGGTACAGATAGAACCCGGTCCAATCCCCACTTTTACCGCACTGGCACCGGCTTCTGCAAGAGCTTTTGCGCCTTCTGCAGTAGCGATATTACCGGCAATAATCGGTAAATCCGGATATTTCGCACGGGTTTCGCGCACCCGTTGCAATACGCCTTCGGAATGACCATGTGAAGAATCGATTAACAGCACATCCACGCCCGCTTTGACTAACGCTTCGATACGCTCTTCGTTACCCGCACCGGCACCTACCGCCGCACCCACACGCAAACGGCCGAATTCGTCTTTACAGGCGTTAGGTTTTTGTTCCGCTTTCTGAAAATCTTTAACAGTGATCATACCTTTTAATTTGAAGTTATCGTCCACCACCAGCACTTTTTCTACGCGGTGGCTGTGCATTAAAGCGATAATATCTTCGCGTTTCGCCCCTTCTTTCACCGTAACCAGTTTGTCTTTCGACGTCATCACTTCCGCTACGGTTTTGTTTAAATCTTTGACAAAGCGGGTATCGCGTGCGGTGATAATGCCCACCAAATTATCATTTTGATCAATAACGGGATAACCGGCAAAACCGTTTTTCTTCACTAATTGTGCCAGTTCGCCAAGAGATAATTCAGGAGAAACCGTGACCGGTTCGGACACGATACCGCTTTCAAATTTTTTCACCCGACGTACGCGATCCGCCTGACGTTCGATAGACATATTTTTATGGATAAACCCGATACCGCCCTCCTGCGCCAGCGCAATCGCCAATTTCGCTTCCGTCACGGTATCCATCGCGGCGGAAAGCATCGGAATATTCAAGCGGATTTCTTTGGTTAATTGAGTGGAAAGATCTGCGGTGTTAGGCAGTACGGTAGAATGTGCAGGGACAAGAAGCACGTCGTCAAAGGTTAAAGCTTCCGTTTTAATACGTAATGACATTGCAATATTCTCTCTGAATTTAAGTTGAAGTTAAAAAATATTGCGGACGGATTATACAGATAATAAATTCCCTTGTGAACGTTTTTTTCAAGAAAAATTTATCTTTTTATGTAATTTGTGATAAAAAATGCTAATCGTTTGCTGAAAGGAATTTACATGACTTCATTGTTAGACATTCTGGCGGACTGCCAGCCTCATTCTTTTGAAAATCTGACCGCACTTTTTGCCTGTTCCGACAACGAATTACTCGACCGTATCCGCACATTGCAGGAGCAAGGCTTTCTAATCGACACCGGTTTCGGCGAAATACGGTTAATTCCGCAAACTCCGTTATTAAGTGCGGCCCAAATTCAGCAAGTTTTTCCACACCAAAAAATCATGTATGCGCCGGTGATTGATTCCACCAACCGCTTACTGCTTACCAACATGAGCCGTCTGAACAAAGGCGATATCTGCATGACGGAATACCAAAGCGCGGGACGCGGACGGCGCGGACGACGCTGGCAATCACCCTTTGCCGCCCAGGCGATTTTCAGCATGGTCTGGCAGGTGGACACAACCGTCCCCACGGACGGGCTAAGCTTAACGGTGGGTATGGCGATTCATCGGGCAATCCGTAAATTGGGTTCTGATCAAACAAAATTAAAATGGCCGAACGATCTGTTATTACACGGACGCAAACTGGCGGGAATTTTGATTGAAACGGCGGGAACGGAAAACGGCAGGTTGAATCTGGTCATCGGTGTCGGCATTAATGTCGCCGTCCCGCGTGATAACAATCAAATCGATCAGCCTTGGGCAAATCTGCACGAAATATTGCCTAAAATCGACCGCACTTTGCTGCTGATTACCGTATTTGAGGAATTAATTCGGGCGTTAACCGCATTTGAACGGCAAGGCATTACACCCGAATTCCGCCAGCAATGGCGGCAAAATGACGCATTCTTTCAGGACGAAGTGAACATTATCACGGAAAGACAGGTTATTTCCGGCATTGAGCAAGGAATTGACGAACGCGGATATTTACGTTTACAGGTCGGAAACGAGCTGATGACCTTTAACGCCGGCGAAGTTTCCTTGCGAAAAAACGTCGGTTAATCCTTCTTGCGTAAAAAAACATGCTATTTTTTAACCGCACTTTATGCCTAAAATCCGCTTCGGCGGATTTTCCTCTATTCGCTGGGTTCCGTTAAATTCTGAATCAGTATTTTCGAACGACGCTGATAATTGTAATGGTCGCGCTTATCTTTCGGCAAATCTTCCACGTTTGCCATGTGAAAGCCGCGTTCCTGAAACCAATGCACCGTACGGGTGGTGAGTACGAACAATTTCTCGATATCCAGATTTTTCGCACGTTTCCGAATTTCCGCCAGCAGAACATCCCCGCGGGAAGAACTGCGATAATCGGGGTGCACGGCAACGCATGCCATTTCCGCCATTTTTTCATCTTCGTACACATTCAGTGCGGCGCAGGCGATAATCACGCCGTCGCGATCGATAATAGTATATTTTTCAATGTCCATTTCCAACTGTTCGCGCGAACGCTTCACCAAAATCCCCTGTTGTTCCAACGGATGAATCAGTTCAAGCAGGCTTGGAATATCGCGTGCCGTAGCAATCCGAATATCTTCCGAACTTTCCATAGAAAGCTGGGTTCCGACCCCGTCACGGGTGAATAATTCCTGCAATAACGAACCGTCCTCTTCATAACTGAGCAAATGGGAACGGTGCACGCCGGCACGACAAACATCAATCGCCGCCTGCAAAAAACGCGCCTGCGAGCTGTGATATTGATCCCGTTCAATAAATTGTTGCAGATAATTCGCCGCTTGCTGCGGCAATAAATCGGGAATGGATACGCCGTCTTTATCCAAAATCCCCTGGGTATTACTGAAACCGATGAGTTTTTCCGCTTTCAGCTTAATCGCCACCTGCGTCGCTACTTCTTCGAAAGGTAAATTGAAACTTTCGCCGGTAACGGAAGGGGCGACCGGACCGATCAACACGATGGCGTCATTTTCCAGCTGTTGTTTGATATTTTCTACTTCAATTCGGCGAAGTTTGCCGCTTAGCATATAATCTACACCGTCGTCTACGCCGATAGGCTGCGCCAGAATAAAGTTACTGCTCACCACATTCAGCAACGGCGAATGGGGTAAGCGCATGGAAAGGCGGGACATAATGTCGTAATTGAGTTGGCCGGCGGCTTGCTTCACCAGTTCCAATGTGCGGAGATCCGTTACGCGGATATTTTTATGGTAAACAGGCCGGATATGGTTTTTCATCAATAAATCGTTAATCTGAAATCTGGCTCCGAACACGATAATCAGCTTAATTCCCAAACTGTGCAGCAAACGTATATCACTGATAATATTAATGAAATTTTCACTTGCAATGGTGTCCCCATCCAACATGATGACGAATGTCTTGCCACGGTGCATATTCACATAAGGGGTGGATTGACGGAACCATTGGACTAATTCTGTACTTCGCATAGGCGTCTCGATAAATAATTATTCATTTATTATGAATTTATATGCAAATTAAATAATATGCAAGCAAAAAGTGCGGTCAAAAAAGCCACGTTTTTTCATCAGCCGTTTTCCTTTTCCGCGAAAATCTCCGCCGCAAGCGGGAAATAACGATAGCCTACGATTTTATCGCATTCTTTTCACCCGATAAACCTGCTATAATCGCGGCAATTTTTTGATGAACAGAGAAACCCGATGAAACCACTTTTCGCCACCTGTGCCCGCGGCTTTGAAGAATTATTGAAAACCGAACTGACCGAACTCGGGGCGCAGGATGTCCGTATCGCCCAGGGCGGCGTCCATTTTGGCGCAGACGATGAAACCCAGTACAAAACCTTATTATGGTCGCGTCTGGCGTCCCGTATTTTATTGCCTATCGCGCAAAGTAAAATCTACAGCGATTTAGATCTCTACTCTACCGTCGTCAGTCAAGCATGGTTAGAGCATTTCGACGAAAGAACACATTTTTTTGTAGATTTTAACGGCACAAACCGCGAAATTCGCCACAGTCAATTCGGCGCTATGCGGGTCAAAGACGGCATTGTGGATTATTTCGAACGCCACGGCAAAGCCCGCCCTAATGTAGATAAAGAAAATCCCGATGTGCGCATTCATGCCTATTTAAATCGCGACGATTTAATTCTTTCGCTGGATTTAAGCGGCGAAGCGCTGCATATGCGCGGTTATCGCGAAGACAGCGGACAAGCGCCGTTACGGGAAACCTTAGCGGCGGCATTGGTGTTGCGTTCCGGCTGGCAAAAAGGTACGCCGTTGGTGGACCCCATGTGCGGTTCCGGTACCTTGCTGATTGAAGCCGCACAAATGGAAGCGCAAATTGCGCCGCAATTACACCGGTCGCACTGGGGATTCGATTTCTGGAAAGGACACAATCAGGCGGTTTGGGAAAAGGTAAAAGCGGAAGCCGTCGCCCTGGCGGAAGCGCAAATGGAGAAAAATCCGCTGCGAAACGGTGAAAAAGGAACGGTTCTGTGCAACCCGCCATACGGTGAACGATTAGGGACCACGCCGGCGTTAATCGCCCTATATTCTGTGTTTGGACAGCGTTTAAAACAGCAATTCGGCGGCTGGAACGTATCTGTTTTCAGCTCGGAACAAGGTCTGCTGGATTGCCTGCGCATGCGTTCATTCCGTCAGTTTAAAGCGAAAAACGGTCCGCTGGATTGCGTGCAAAAAAACTATCGAATTTCCGACCGCAGTTCGGTACAAACCGACGAACGTGCGGCGGAAAATCCGGCAGTTTCCGCCGACAGCGCTCACACCGATGTAGCGACGGATTTCGCGAACCGCTTGCAGAAAAATATTAAAAAAATTGAAAAATGGGCGCAACAGCAAGGCTTAGATGCCTATCGGCTGTATGATGCGGATTTACCCGACTATAATTTAGCCGTTGATCGTTACGGCGATCACATTGTCGTACAGGAATACGCGGCACCGAAAAATATTGATGAAAATAAAACCCGTCAACGCTTATTGGATGCGGTAACCGCCACCCTTGCCGTCACCGGCGTAGAAACCAGCAAGTTGATTTTAAAAGTACGCCGGAAACAAAAAGGCAGTAATCAATACGAAAAACTGGCGAATAAAGGCGAGTATTTTTATGTGACGGAATACGGGGCGAAATTATGGGTAAATCTGACCGATTATTTGGATACCGGTTTATTTTTGGATCACCGTTTAACCCGTAAAATGTTAGGCGAAATGGCAAAAGACAAAGATTTTCTCAATCTGTTCGCCTATACGGGATCCGCAACGGTACATGCGGCCCTGGGCGGTGCAAAATCCACTACCACTGTAGATATGTCGAATACCTATTTGAACTGGGCGGAGCAAAATCTGATACTGAATGATGTGGACGGTAAACGGCATAAACTGATTCAGGCGGATTGTCTGCAATGGCTGATGCGCTGCGATAAGCAGTTCGATTTAATTTTTGTGGATCCGCCGACATTTTCCAATTCCAAACGCATGGAAGACAGTTGGGACGTACAACGCGATCACATCAAACTGATGAAAAATCTGAAACGGATTTTGCGCCCGAACGGCACCATAGTGTTCTCCAACAACAAACGCGGGTTCAAAATGGATTTCGACGGTTTGGCGCAATTAGGCTTAAACGCGCTAGAAATTTCCGCTAAAACCCTGCCGTTGGATTTTGAACGCAACAAGCAAATTCACAACTGTTGGTTACTTACCCGCAAGGTCTGATTTAGGCTTTATTCGGTAAAGTGCGGACAAAAAACGGCGAATTTTTCGCCGTTTTTTATTGTGATCCAATTCACATTTTGCCGAAAAGTCGATTGCAACCCCGTGGCTACGAACCTAGGATAGTAACAGAATTTTGCAAACAAGGAGTATACGTTATGACCGGTATATCACTCATTATTTGCTTTGTTATCGCCATTATCGTCATGATTCTGATGATTTCAAAGCTCAAAGTTCACCCGTTCTTAGCCTTGATGACCATTTCTCTCGCCCTCGCGTTCGCAGCGGGCATAGGCCTGGCCAAAATCCCCGGCATTATCGGGGACGGTTTCAGCGGAACCTTTAAAAGTATCGGTATTGTAATTATCTTCGGTGCCATTATCGGTACCGTATTGGAAAAAACCGGCGCCGCCCTGAAATTGGCGGATATGGTAGTAAAAGTAGTCGGCCAGAAACGCCCCGAACTCGCCATGCTGATTATGGGCTGGGTTGTCGGTATTCCGGTGTTCTGCGACAGCGGATTCGTCGTACTGAATCCGATTAGGGAGGCCATTCACAAAAAAATCGCCGCCAATCCTGTAGGTATGGCGGTGGCATTAAGCGCCGGTTTGTATGCAGCGCATGTTTTTATCCCGCCGACGCCCGGTCCTATTGCCGCAGCAGGCGCAGTCGGATTAAGCGGTAATATTTTACTGGTCATGGTTATGGGTGTAGCGGTTTCTATTCCCGTATTGCTTTCCAGCTATCTTTTCGCTAAATACATCGGTCCGAAAACTACGCTCGACGAATCGGAAACCGACGAAGTCATCAGTAAAAGTTATGAAGAACTGTTGGAACATTACGGTAAACTGCCAAACGGCTTTGTAAGCCTGGCACCGATTTTCATGCCGATTTTATTTATGGCGCTCGGTTCCATCGGCAAAATTATGGGTATTGAAGGGGAAGCCGGTATCTTGCTGCAATTTTTAGGAAATCCGATTATCGCTTTGGCAGTAGGCGTGATTTTCTCTATTTTTCTGTTGCTGAACACCGACAAAATCAGCGAATTCGATGCCTTAACCAACGACACGCTCAAAATTGTCGGACCGATCCTGTTCATCACCGCCGCCGGTGGCGTGTTGGGCAAAGTAATTACCGAAGCGGGCTTTGTGGAATATATTAAACAAAATGCAATCGCTATCAGTTCCGCCGGCATTTTCTTCCCCTTCATTATTTCGGCAATCTTGAAAACCGCACAAGGCAGCTCGACCGTCGCCATTATTACTACCGCATCCATTATGGGAATGTTTAATGCGGACGATTCCTTGATGACCGCCTTGAACCTCACCACCGAAATGGCGGCGGCATTAACCGTTATGGCGATCGCCGCCGGTGCCATGTGCGTGTCTCATGCTAACGACAGCTATTTCTGGGTAGTGACTAATTTCACCAAAATGACGCCGCAACAAGGCTATCGCACTCAAAGTATGTTGACATTCATCATGGGGATGGTCGGTATATTGACGGTTTATGTTCTTTCTTTAATATTATTATAATTTACCGTTACGTTCTCCGTAACGGTAGGAATTACCCGCTCCGTTATAATAAAAAACCGAACTCCGTCTGACGGAGTCCGGTTTTGACAAATCTTTCCATCTTATCGAAACAAAAGTGCGGTCAAAAACATAAAAGATTTTGACCGCACTTAAATACTATTTTCCGAAATTATTTTTCATAACGGCGGAAAACCAGGGTAGCATTGGTACCACCGAAACCGAAACTGTTAGACATCACGGTTTTCAAGCCGGCGTTTTCTTTAGTTTCAGTAACAATGTTTAACCCTTTCGCCTGTTCGTCTAAGGTTTCGATATTGATGCTCGGCGCAATGAAATCATTGTGTAACATTAATAATGAATAAATAGCTTCGTGCGCACCCGCCGCACCCAATGAGTGACCGGTCATGGATTTCGTAGAAGAAATCGCCGGCGTTTGCTCGCCGAATACCGCTTTAATCGCCGCTAATTCTTTCACGTCTCCAACCGGAGTTGAAGTACCGTGGACATTGATATAATCAATCGGGCCGTCAATATCTTTCATGGCTTGACGCATGCAGCGTTCCGCACCTTCACCGCTTGGCGCCACCATGTCGTAACCGTCGGAAGTCGCACCGTAACCCACGACTTCCGCATAAATTTTCGCACCGCGGGCTAATGCGTGTTCCAATTCCTCAACAACCACTACCGCACCGCCGCCGGCGATAACGAAACCGTCACGATTTGCATCATAGGCGCGAGAAGCTTTTTCCGGCGTTTCGTTATATTTGGTCGAAATCGCACCCATGGCATCAAACTGAGCCGCACCTTCCCAGGATAATTCTTCCGCACCGCCGGCAAAAACAATATCCTGTTTACCTAACTGAATTAATTCTACCGCATTACCGATACAGTGCGCAGAAGTCGCACAAGCGGAACTGATAGAATAGTTCACGCCTTTAATTTTAAACGGTGTCGCCAAACAGGCAGAAACGCTTGAAGACATGGTTTTTGTCACCGCGTAAGGTCCAATGGCTTTCACGCCGCGCGGACTGCGTACCGCATCGGCCGCTTTCACCTGATAATGTGCGGAACCGATACCCGCACCGATAACCAAACCCGTACGTTCGTTAGAGACTTGTTCTTCCGTTAACCCCGCATCCTCAATGGCTTCTTTCATGGAAAGATAAGCATACGACGCCGCATCGCCCATAAACCGGTAAATTTTACGGTCAATTAATTCCGCCGCATTTAATTTAATCGTTCCCGCAACATGGCTACGCATGCCGATTTCGATAAATCCCGGAACGGTTTCAATTCCGGATTTACCCGCTTTCAATGACGCTAACACTTCTTCTTTATTGTTACCGATGCTAGAGATAACCCCGAAACCGGTGATAACCACTCTTTTCATTCTGTCTTCCTTTAGTTGGATTAAATAAATTCACCTTACACTTGTAAGCTGAATGCTAATTTACTATGAAATCGAAATATTGCAAGCATTTATTGCCATATTCGACCACTTTATGCCGGCAGAGGATTATAATAAACGGTGAAATCAGAAAAAAGGAATAAAGACATGCATCATATTCAAACCGCCGATTTACGCTTCAGCGCCGACAATACGCCGGTATCCGACCGTTTTGACGATATTTATTTTTCCACCCAAGACGGTGTGGCGGAAAGCCGTTATGTTTTCCAACAAGGCAATGCTCTGTGGGAACGTTGGTCAGCCTGCCAAGATATCCATTTCGTCATCGCGGAAACCGGATTCGGCACCGGATTGAATTTCTTCGCCGTCACAACCTTGTTTCGTCAGTTCCGGCGGCAAAACCCGCAATCGCCGTTGTCACGATTACACTTCATTTCCTTTGAAAAATACCCGATTTCCGCCGAACAATTAGCCATAACCTATCAAACTTTTTCCGAATTTTCCGCATTGGCGGCACAGTTACAACAATGGTGGCAAATTAACGGCATACCGATCGAAGGCTGTTACCGTTATCATTTCGGTGAAACCACTCTGGATATTTGGTTCGGTGATGTTAATACCCAATTACCGCAACTGGGCGATTATATGCAAAACCGCATCGACGCTTGGTTTTTAGACGGTTTCTCGCCAAGTAAAAATCCCGATATGTGGAACGAAACGGTTTATCGTCTGATGTACCGTTACACCAAACCGCAAGGCACATTCGCCACCTTTACCGCCGCAAGTGCGGTCAAAAAAGGATTGGAATCCGCAGGATTCCGCGTCGAAAAACGTGCGGGTTTCGGCAAAAAACGGGAATGTCTGTACGGTGAAAAACCGGCGGAAAACGCACCGCACTTTACCGCCTCGCAAGTCAATACGCCTTGGTTTTTACCGCAAGCCGCGAAATTTGACGGAGCCGCCGATGTGGCGATTATAGGCGGCGGTATCGCCTCGCTGTTCAGCGCTCTGTCGCTGCTCGAACGAGGTGCCGACGTCACGCTCTATTGTGAAGACGATGAATTGGCGCTTAACGCTTCCGGCAATAAACAAGGTGCGTTCTATCCGCAACTCAGCGATGATGACGAACGCAATATCCGTTTTTACATTCATGCCTTCGCTTACGGTCTGCAACGACTGCAATGGGCCGTCGCACATAACGTTCCGTTCGAACACCGGTTTTGCGGCGTAGCGTTATGCGGCTACGACGAAAAAAGTGCGGCCAAACTGGATAAAATTTCCGCTTATCAATGGGATAAAAAACTATATGCCGGCATGAATCGGGAAGAACTCGCGCAAACCGTCGGTTTGCCCTTGCCGTGCGGCGGCGGATTTATCCCGAACGGTGGCTGGCTGGCACCGCGACAATTTGTACAAAATGCTTTTCGGTTATTAGAAAGTTCGGGTTTATCCGTAAAAACGGCACAAAAAATCACCGCACTTTCGTCGACGAAAAATGGTTGGACGCTACAAAATGCGCAAGGTGAAACCTTCCGGCATAATATCGTAGTATTGGCAAACGGACACCGATTACACCGTTTCGAACAAACCGCCCGTTTGCCTCTTTATCCCGTACGGGGACAAGTAAGCCAAATAGCCACCGGCGAAAATCTGCTCAAGCTGAACAGCGTGATTTGTTACGACGGTTACATGACGCCGGCAGACGAGGCGAAAACCAGCCATTGTATCGGTGCAAGCCATGTGCGGGATTGCGAAAACCGCGAGTTCAGCACAACGGAACAACAGGAAAATCAGGCGAAAATTCAGAAAAATCTCGCTATGGACTGGACTCATGATGTGGATACTTCAGATAATCGCGCACGCGTCGGCGTGCGTTGCGCGGTGCGGGATCGTATCCCGATGATGGGTAATGTACCGGATTTCGACCGTCAAACGGAAGAATACCGCAATCTGTTTAATCTGCGTCGTCGCAAACAACCGGTACTCGTCGCAGCGAATTTCGAAAATCTGTATTTAGTCGGTGCGCTGGGATCGCGAGGATTAACATCAGCCCCGATTTTAGGCGAATGCCTGGCATCCTTGATTTACGGCGAACCCTTGCCTTTAAGCGAAGATATTATTCACGCACTTTGCCCTAATCGCAGTTGGATGCGTAAATTATTGAAAGGCACGCCGGTGAAATAACAAAGTGCGGTCAAAATCTCTAATGTTTTGACCGCACTTGATTTGATTTCGTTAAAATCAGCAACAGATTATGCCGCAACCATGACCATTGCAGGACGAATAACGCGACTGTTCAGCAAATAGCCTTTCTGTAAAACAGTCGTAATTTGATTAGTTTCAAATCCTTCCGTCGGTTGCATGGAAATAGCTTGGTGAAATTCCGGATTAAAGCTTTCGCCCACTAAACCTACCGGCTCAATACCGAAACGTGCTACCGTGGCAAGTAATTCTTTTAGCGTTAATTCCACACCGTCGAATAAACCTTTCACGCTTTCGTCTTCCACATTTGCCGGCGTAGCCAATGCGCGTTCAAGATTATCGATAGTGTTTAAAAGGTCTTTCGCGAATTTTTCCAACGCAAATTTATGGGCTTTTTCTACGTCCTGTTCCGCACGACGACGCATATTATCCACTTCCGCACGGGCCCGCAACAATGCGTCCTGTTCTTTTTTCGCCGCATCCGCCAACTGTTCTTCCAGCTCCTGTACGCGTGCAATGGCTTCTTCTAACGGATCCGTCACGTTTTGTTCGGTTTGTACATCCGTTTCAGTTACCTCTTCAGGCTTTTGCGCCGAATTTTCAGCTGCATTTTCAATCGGTTGTTCTTGTTTCTGCTCTTGTTCTGACATGTTTTACTCCGTTCAATAGCGAAAAGTGCGGTCATTTTAACAAAGGATTTCAGGAATGTTAATCTTTGCGCGTCTACCGTTTCGATGTAATATAAGGGCTAATCGTGATTATTCAAGAGAAATCTATGAAAACGCAAAAAAAGTCCGTCGATACATTACATACGTCTTTCAAAATCATCGGTTTGGTCGGGCGCCCCCGTAACGACGTCACGCTGCAAATGCACCGTAACATTTTTCAGTGGTTGCGAGAACAAGGGTATGAAGTACTGGTGGAAGACAGCGTAGGTGAAGCGTTAAAGCTATCGCCGGATCACATTGCCTCACTGGAACAAATCGGTCAGCGGGCTCAACTTGCCATTGTTATCGGCGGTGACGGCAATATGTTGGGGCGTGCCCGAGTATTATCCAAGTTTGATATCGTTATGATAGGTATTAACCGGGGAAATCTGGGTTTTCTTACCGATATTGATCCGAAAAATGCCTACGCTCAATTGCAGGCTTGTCTGAACGGTGAATTTTTTGTAGAAGAACGTTTTCAGCTTGATGTCGACATCATACGCGACGGCAAAGTCATTGCCAGCGGTAATGCGATTAACGAAACGGTTATACACCCGGCAAAAGTCGCGCATATGATTGATTTTCACGTATATATTGATGATAAGTTTGCTTTCTCACAACGTTCCGACGGTTTGATCATCGCCACGCCGACAGGTTCCACGGCTTATTCGCTTTCCGCCGGCGGTCCGATCTTAACTCCCCAGCTAAATGCTATCGCCTTAGTATCCATGTTCCCGCATACGTTATCTTCCCGCCCGTTGGTTATCGACGGTAACAGCAAAATATCCCTACGTTTTGCCGAGTATAATACGCCGCAACTAGAAGCAAACTGTGACGGACAATTCGCCTTGCATTTTACCAGTGATGATATTATTACAGTAAAAAAAGCGCCTCATCCGCTGCGTTTACTGCATTTAAAAAATTACAACTATTACAACGTATTAAGTTCAAAACTGGGTTGGTTAAAGAAGCTGTTTTAACTGTACTTTAAAAAACACTTTACTGTATATCCATATGATATATAATATATTTATACAGTACAAGAGGTTCACAGATGCTTATACAACTCACTATCAATAATTTTGCCATCGTTCGTCATTTGGATATTGAACTGACAAAAGGCATGTCCGTTATTACCGGCGAAACCGGAACGGGCAAATCGATTGCTATCGACGCTTTGGGATTGTGCCTGGGTCAACGAACCGACGCGTCAAGGTTACGTAACGGGCAAGAGCGGACAGAGGTCTGTGCAACCTTTTACATTGCGCCACAAAGTCCGGCGGCTCATTGGTTAAAAATGCAGGAATTAGAAGATCAGGACAACTCGGAAAGTTGTATTTTACGGCGTATCATTAATAATGAGGGGCGCTCCAAAGCCTTTATCAATGGCACGCCCGTTTCCGCCGCATTATTAAAAGAATTAGGACGATATCTGATTCACATCAACAGCCAGCACGCTTCTCAATTACTGCTGAAAAGCGATTATCAACTGCAACTACTGGACAATTTCTGCGACCACCGAAATTTGCTGTCGCAAATGAACGATGATTATCAACACTGGAAAGCATTACAACACCAACTTACCGTTTTTAAACAAAAAGTTACCGAAAACGAAGCCAAAAAACAATTGTTGCAATATCAGGTAGACGAATTAGATGAATTTAACCTACAAACCAATGAATATTTAGAATTAGAAGAGGAACATAAACGCCTTTCAAACAGTGAAGAATTGACCGAGCTAACCCAATCCGTATTGCAAGTACTCAGCGAAAATCAAACGGTTAGTGCCGACAGTTTAATCTATCGCGCTACCCAACAATTAGATGAGCTGGTCGAATTGGATTCGCAATATGCCGGTGTAAAAAACATGTTAAACGAAGCGCTGATCCAAGTGCAGGAAGCCGTCAATGAAATGCAAACACTGGCTTCCGGTATTGAACAAGATCCGCATTTGCTTGAAGAAATAGAAAACCGAATGAGCCAGGCTATTCATTTAGCCCGCAAACACCATGTACAACCGGAAAAGTTGGTAGAATTTCATCGCACCTTAAAAAACGAATTGATACGGTTAGTGGATTTTTCCGAAAGCGAGGACAAATTACTGGCTCAAGAAAAATCGGCATTCGAAAAAATGCAAAAAACCGCAATGGCGCTGCATCAAAGCCGTCAGACGGGGGCGGATAAATTAGCGCAAAACGTAACAAAATCTATTAAACAATTAGCCATGGAAAATGCACAATTTTTTATCGGGCTTAAAACGGATTTTAATAAAATAAGCGCAAACGGTGCGGACACTATCGTTTTTAATCTACAAAGTAACCTGGGACAAAATGTTCAACCTCTGGCAAAAACCGCCTCCGGCGGCGAACTGTCCCGTATCGCCTTGACATTACAGGTTTTAACCTCCGATAAGAGCGCAATTCCTACACTGATTTTCGATGAAATTGATGTCGGCATCAGCGGCGCTACGGCCAATGTGGTCGGTAAATTATTGCGTCGGCTGGGACAAAAATGTCAAGTGCTGTGCGTCACTCATCTCCCGCAAGTAGCTTGTCATGGCAATCAACATTTTTCCGTTGAAAAAATTACCGTTGACGGAAAAACCGAAACCAAGATGACCGCACTTTCTCCGCAACAACGGGTAAAAGCATTGGCAAAATTATTAGGCGGAACGCAGATAACCGACAACGCCCTGGCTAATGCGCAGGAATTACTAAATTCAGCCGGTTAATAACTTTTATCGCAGGAGAATGCCTTACTCGTTCTCCTTTAATTTATTCCTCTCAAATTCCCTATATTGGCTGGTTTGCAAACACCTCAACCCGCTTTAAATCAAAATGAATAACTTTAGTGATTTTTGTATAAAATGAGTATAATCTTATCAATTTTGTAACAATTCTAAATTTAAGGATCGCAATGGCAATGCCAATTAATTTCACTCAACTCTTTCGCGACAGCTGGAATTTTATGCGTAATCAACGCGGATTCGTCATGAAATTTATGCTGATATTACTCATCGCCTCCGCCGGGATGAGCTTGCTTGCTTCAACTCTACAATCCTCCGTGACGAATCCGGAGCAAATGGATCAAACTCAATTAGCTCAGGCGATGCTTGAACAATCACAGCAACCATCCAGACAGTTATTTTTCTTATTTAATCAAGGCATAACACTGTTTATCTCCAGTTGGGCATTAGCGGTTATTCATTCAATCAATCAACAACGCGGTATAAATCTGGTTACATCCGCCGCTTTCACGGCTCGCCGTTTTGTTGGTGTCGCGTTGTTAAGCATTTTAAGCGTTTTTCCGTTATTTATCGGATTATGGTTTGCATTCGGCAACATGAGTAATAATCAATCACCATCAATCCTGTCATTAATGTTGATGATTGCCGGCATCATTCTGTTTATTCGTCTCTGCCTGGTTTCGGTTGAATATTTGCTCCAACCGGTCTCTATGCAAAGTGCGGTCAAAAATATTTTAATTTTAGGCGCCAAACGGACAGGTACGCTGTTTTTTTACTGCCTAATCGTAAACTTTTTTCTACCGCTTATCGGTATACAGCTTTCCGCAATGGCAGTTAATACGGTATTCAGCGTGATTGTATTAGCGGCCATCGCTTTAGTCAGCCTCTTTTCGTTAATTTTTACTTATCGTTTTTATTCTATTTTCAGTAATCAGGCGATGTAATATGAAACAATTACTCGAATTTATTCCTCTTATCCTATTTTTTACGGTTTACAAATTATCCGGTATTCGTGACGCGGCCATAACTTTAGTCATTGCCACCATCGTACAAATGCTTATTCTTAGAGTTAAATACGGAAAAATCGAAAAACAGCAAGTCATCATGGGCGTTGCCGTGGTCTTTTTCGGTTTGTTGACGGCTTATTTTAATGAGGTTAAATACTTACAGTGGAAAGTCACCATAGTATACGCGCTATTCGCCGCCATCTTGTTAATAGGACAATTTGTATTCAAAACCCCGTTAATCCGGAAATTGCTCGGAAAAGAAATTGAACTTCCCGACACCGCTTGGCAAAAACTCAATTTAGGCTGGGCAGGATTTTTTGTGCTCTGCATGCTTGTCAATATTTATATCAGCCAATATTATTCGGAAGACATCTGGGTCGATTTCAAATCATTCGGCATCATCGGCATGACGCTTCTTGCCACACTGATTACAGGTGTGTATATTTATCGCTATCTTCCAAAGGACAAAGACTGAACATGACAGAACAAATTAATTTCCGTCAACCGGAAGGTGCCCTGATTTTACGAACGCTGGCGATGCCTTCCGATACTAATGCGAACGGTGATATTTTCGGCGGCTGGATTATGTCGCAAATGGATATGGGCGGGGCCATTTTGGCAAAAGAAATAGCCAAAGGACGTGTCGTAACCGTCTGTGTAGATAAAATTACGTTTTTACGTCCTATTTCCGTAGGCGATGTGGTATGTTGTTACGGTAAACTGGTTAAAGTCGGACGCACTTCTATGCAGGTTAAAGTAGAAGTTTGGATTAAACAAGTATATACCGGTGTGCGTGATCGTCATTGTGTAACCGAGGCCTTGTTTACTTATGTCGCCATTGATGAAAAAGGGAAACCTCGCGCCGTACCGCAGGAAAACAATCCTGAATTAGAACAAGCGATTGCATTAATGAATACCTGATTTTCAGCAACATGAAGGAAAATAAAATGGAATATTTTGTTATTTTTGCCCAAGACAAACCGAATACGCTGGAACAACGTCTGGCAGTACGTCCGCAGCATTTAGCCCGCTTAGAGCAATTGAAAGCCGAAGAGCGACTATTGACGGCGGGGCCGAATCCTACGGTAGACGGCAAAAGCGTTACCGGTTCGACCGTGATTGCAAAATTTGCCACATTAAAGGACGCCCAAGACTGGGCGGCAAAAGATCCTTATGTAGCGGCGAACGTTTACGGAGACGTCATTGTCAAACCGTTTAAACGCGTATTCTAATGCCTAAATATAAGTTTGAATGTTGAGGGCTGCAATGCCCTATTTTTTATGATCTAAATCATAAAATTTACGGCTAATTTTCAGATTTCGTATTTCTTACTTGTTACAAGAATGTTACATAGGTAAAATCCTCTTCCAGAAATACCCCATATTAGGGATAAAAATTTAATAAAGGAAATAAAAAATGACAACGCCTCATATTCTTGTGGTTGAAGACGAAACTATTACGCGAAATACCTTAAAAAGTATTTTCGAAGCCGAAGGCTATCACGTTTTCGAAGCAACTGACGGTGCCCAAATGCACCGTGTTTTAGCCGAACATACCATCCATCTAGTGGTAATGGATATCAATCTGCCGGGCAAAAACGGATTAATGCTTGCCAGGGAATTGCGTGAAAACGCCGATATCGCCTTAATATTCCTAACGGGGCGCGATAATGAAGTGGATAAAATCCTTGGTTTGGAAATCGGCGCTGACGACTATTTGACCAAACCGTTTAATCCGCGTGAACTGACCATCCGGGCTCGTAACTTACTGCAACGTACCATGAGCGAGCATAAAAGCGCGGTAGAAAATACTGAAATTTTCCGTTTCAACGGCTGGACTTTAGATTCCAATCAACATGCCTTAATCACCCCGGAAGGAGAAGCGATTAAATTACCCCGCAGTGAATTCCGTGCTATGCTGCATTTCTGTGAAAATCCGGGAAAAATTCAAACCCGCGAAGAATTGCTACGTAAAATGACGGGACGGGAACTGAAAGATAACGATCGTACGGTTGACGTCACCATCCGGCGCATTCGCAAACATTTTGAAAATCACGGTAATACGCCTGAAATTATCGCTACTATCCATGGCGAAGGCTACCGTTTCTGCGGCGAACTGGAATAATCCGCAACCTGTCTTGAAAGTGCGGTCAAAATGTTAAGGATTTTGACCGCACTTTATCTTTTTACGCGGAAATTGTGTTCATTCCGCTTATTCGGTACAATTCCGGCAAATTAATTAATCACAACAATTATGGCAAAGAAAAAAAATAAAGCGGGCGACAATACGATTGCATTAAACAAACGCGCCCGTCACGACTACTTTATAGAAGAAGAAATTGAAGCGGGACTTTCCCTGCAAGGCTGGGAAGTCAAATCTATGCGGGCGGGTAAAGCCAACATTAGCGATAGCTACGTTATTTTTAATAACGGCGAAGCTTTCCTGTTCGGTGCGACCATTCAACCGCTTTCTGTCGCCTCCACACATGTGGTTTGCGATCCGACCCGCACCCGCAAATTATTACTTAATGAACGCGAACTGGCGTCCTTATTCGGCAAAGCCAATCGGGACGGTTATACGCTTGTAGCGCTTTCTCTTTACTGGAAAAACGCTTGGGCGAAACTCAAAATAGGCTTAGCCAAAGGGAAAAAACAACATGATAAACGCGAAGATATTAAAGATCGCGAATGGAAGGTACAAAAAGATCGCATCATGAAAAATGCTCATCGAGGCTAATCCTCCTACCTGCGAAAAATACAGTATATTTTCCGAATATACTGTATTTTTTGTATTCGTAGGTTGTATATATAGTAAAAACTGTATAGAATATCAATCATTGTATACAACCACAGGGAAATATTATGTCATTAGTCAAACCACTTACCGCGCGCCAGCAAGAAGTTTATAACTTCCTCAAACATTATATCGAAACAACCGGTATGCCGCCGACACGTGCTGAAATTTCTCGCGAATTAGGCTTTCGCTCCCCCAATGCGGCGGAAGAACACTTAAAAGCTCTTGCCCGCAAAGGTGCCGTGGAAATTTTAGCCGGAACCTCTCGCGGAATTCGTTTATTACTTGATGCGGCCAACGACGAACCGGAAGGTTTACCGTTAATCGGTCAGGTTGCCGCCGGCGAACCGATTCTGGCAGAACAACATATTGAAGGCACTTACCGTGTAGACCCCGACATGTTTAAACCACAAGCGGATTTTCTGTTAAAAGTAAACGGACAATCTATGAAAAATATTGGTATATTAGATGGCGATTTACTGGCTGTACACAGCACAAAAGATGTACGCAACGGACAAGTTATTGTCGCGCGTATTGAAGATGAAGTAACGGTAAAACGTTTGGAACGTAAAGGTGACGTTATTTATCTCCATGCGGAAAACGAAGAATTTGCCCCGATCGTCGTTAATTTGCGCGAACAAGAACGTTTCGAAATTGAAGGTATCGCTGTAGGCATCATTCGTAATAATGCGTGGATGTAAATTTCGTTATTCGGGAACGCGCGCCGGAAACGACAAAGTGCGGTAAAAAAACGTTTTTATTTACTTTAATAACAATACTGTTAATTACCTTATAGTTAATAGGATTTTCAACCGCACTTTAATTATTGTCTCAGCACATATCGTCGATAAATCAAAAGCGGATTTTGGTCACGCCGAACGCTGCATTTTAATCCTGTCGGTAACCTGTATCTTCTAATGTCGGGTTCTCCGCTCCCTGTTTTGCAAGTTCATCGCACATTTCATTTTCACGATGACCGGAATGTCCCTTCACCCAACGCCAATGAATCGTATGAGGCTGAATGGCGGAATCCAATGCTATCCATAAGTCCTGATTTTTAACAGGTTTTCCCGTACTGGCTCTCCAATTATTTTTTTTCCAGTTGAAAATCCATTGGGTTATACCGTTTTTCATATACTGACTATCACTGTGCAGAATAATCTCACAAGGTTCTTTCAATAAGTTTAATGCCTCAATAACGGCGCGTAATTCCATGCGGTTGTTTGTAGTTTGAAAATAACCTTTCGACAAAGTTTTTTCATGCTGTTTATAACGTAGCACCACGCCGATCCCACCGACTCCCGGATTACCGAGACAGGAGCCATCAGTAAAAATTTCAATCTGTTTTCGCATAATCTGTTACAATCATCTTATAAAGTGCGGTTGATAATACCGCAATTGAACCAAAATAGACAGAGAGCCCAATGAAAGAAGAAAATGAAATTATTCGCCAAATAGTACTCGATACCGAAACGACGGGCATGAATCAGTTTGGTGCGCATTACGAAGGACATTGCATTATTGAAATCGGCGCGGTAGAGCTGATTAACCGTAAATATACCGGACGTAAATTACATTTGTATGTCAAACCTGATCGCCCGATTGATCCCGAAGCGATAAAAGTTCACGGCATCACCGACGAAATGCTTGCCGATAAACCGGATTTTTCTACCGTTGCGCAGGAATTCATTGATTTTATCAAAGATGCGGAATTGTTAATACACAATGCACCGTTCGATGTTGGATTTATGGATTATGAATTCCGTAAACATCATATTGATATCAAAACGGCAGATATTTGTACAGTAACGGATACGCTCCAAATGGCGCGCCGACAATATCCCGGTAAACGCAACAATTTAGATGCCTTATGCGATCGCCTACATATTGACAACAGTAAACGAACCTTGCACGGGGCATTGCTGGATGCGGAAATTCTGGGTGACGTTTATTTAGCGATGACCGGTGGTCAAGTCAGTCTGTTTGCCGAAGAAGAGACCGAAATATCGGTTCAGAAAACAGAAGAAATTGAAGAAGAGTTTATTCCCGTGCAAGTTTCCTCGGAAGGCTTAATCGCTTTACCGCTCACTGAAGAGGAATTAGCCGCCCATACGGAATATCTTTCGCTAATCAACAAAAAAAGCAAAGACAACTGTATTTGGATAAAAAGATTGTCGCCAGATTCCCATGAAACCGTGCATTAATTAAGCAAGCAAAGCGAAAGGACAGAAAAAACAGTTGACGAAAGCGCTTATGACAAGTATTATTCGCAACACTTAGCGGAGTGGTAGTTCAGCTGGTTAGAATACCTGCCTGTCACGCAGGGGGTCGCGGGTTCGAGTCCCGTCCATTCCGCCAACTTTTTCAATTTGATTCCTTACGGATTAGCTGCGGAGTGGTAGTTCAGCTGGTTAGAATACCTGCCTGTCACGCAGGGGGTCGCGGGTTCGAGTCCCGTCCATTCCGCCAACTTTAAAAAAGCACAGTTTAGGCTGTGCTTTTTGCTTTTATGAAATATAAAAACGCCTAGAAATCTGATATACTTCCACGAATTTTATTCCGAATTTAAGAGATATTTTTTATGACAACTCCTGTTGTGGCGCTCGTTGGTCGCCCTAATGTAGGTAAATCTACCTTATTCAACCGTCTAACACGCACACGCGATGCCTTAGTTGCGGACTTTCCCGGTTTAACGCGTGACCGTAAATACGGTCAAGCCAATATTTCGGGTTATGATTTTATCGTAATTGATACCGGAGGGATTGACGGCACCGAGGAAGGCGTCGAGGAAAAAATGGCGGAACAATCTTTACTTGCAATCGAAGAAGCGGATGTCGTACTGTTTTTAGTGGATGCGCGAGCAGGTTTAACGCCTGCCGATATCGGTATTGCAAACTATCTGCGTCAACGTCAGAGCAAAACCACAATCGTAGTCGCTAACAAAACCGATGGTATTGATGCCGATTCACATTGTGCGGAATTCTATCAGCTGGGATTAGGTGAGATCACCCAAATAGCGGCAGCCCAAGGTCGCGGCGTCGCACAATTGATGGAAGCCGTTTTAGCGCCATTGGCCGAAAAAATAAAAAAAAATACGGAAGAAATTGAGGATACTAAAGATTCGGATGAATGGGAGCAAGGATTCGATTTTTCCGACGAAAACGATACGGCATTACTAGATGAAGCCTTAGAAGAGGAAAATACAAAACCGGATCACAGAAACATTAAAATCGCCATCGTCGGACGTCCTAATGTCGGGAAATCCACGCTCACCAACCGTATTTTAGGCGAAGATCGCGTAGTGGTTTACGACTTACCCGGTACAACGCGCGACAGTATTTATATTCCGATGGAGCGCGACGGACAGCATTATACGATTATCGACACCGCCGGCGTACGTAAACGCGGTAAGGTTCATTTAGCCGTAGAAAAATTCTCCGTCATTAAAACCCTGCAAGCAATTCAGGATGCGAATGTGGTGTTATTAACTATCGATGCTCGAGAAGGTATCTCCGATCAGGATTTATCATTATTGGGCTTCATTCTGAATGCCGGCCGTTCATTGGTCATTGTAGTAAATAAGTGGGATGGTTTGGATCAGGATATTAAAGATCGGGTTAAATCCGAACTCGACCGACGTTTGGATTTTATCGATTTTGCTCGGGTGCATTTTATTTCCGCTTTGCACGGTAGCGGTGTCGGCAATTTATTTGAGTCGGTGCGTGAAGCCTATGCTTGCGCAACACAAAAAATGACGACCTCATTACTTACTCGAATTCTACAAATGGCAACGGATGAACACCAACCGCCGATGACAGGCGGCCGCCGTATTAAACTGAAATATGCACATCCGGGCGGTTATAACCCGCCGATTATTGTGATACACGGTAATCAAATGGACAAACTGCCCGACAGTTACAAGCGTTATCTGTCAAATTATTATCGCCGTAGTCTGAAAATCATAGGTTCGCCGATTCGTATTCAGTTCCAGGAAGGCAGTAACCCGTTTGCCGGCAAACGCAATAAATTAACCCCAAATCAATTGCGTAAGCGTAAACGTTTAATAAAATTTATAAAAAAATCCAAACGTTAAAAAAGTGCGGTCAATTTGACCGCACTTTTTCGTTGCGATTTGCCCCGAAACCACATGAGGTGCAGGGCTTTATTACCATACGTTATATGAAATACTGTGAACGGCACCATCCCCAGCATACCAATCAACGCCTACAAAAACAATATTTGCCAACCCTAAAAACAGCATGCGCTCAGCTTATCGTTCAACAGCGTCGGTACCGGGCATTATAAATGCCCGAATAAACCGCCATGGCAATAATCCGCCAATAGCCAAGACGGTCAAATTTTAAGCGTTAGGCATCATCTAAACTTTTCACGTAGAAAATCTTTTAACTGATGGCGAAAATCGCGATTGAATTTCACTTTGTATTGGGGAGACTTGCAATCACCGAAAAAATGTACCGGTAAAGTCAAGCCTTTATAACGCACGTCATTAGATGAAACGTATGTCATAAAATCGCAGGAACCCGTAGTTAAATCTACATCCCCTTGACCTTGCGCCGTAAAGTTGCGATGTAATAATCGTGTATTTTCAACGCGAATACCTTCAGGTTCCCATTGAAATTGCGTTTCCAATAAATCAAACGACGTTTCGATATTCTTATCATTCAACACGGTTTCATCATAATTAATCGGCACATACTGGCTAATCAATGCCGCCAGTCCTACCCCTTTTAATTTGCCGTCCGATACCAAGCCGGCAAACGTACCGCGCCGAGGCAAAGCATCATGTGAAAATAAATCCGCTTCTACAGACACATTCCCCGAAACCACATCCGGAATATCGAACGCTTTCAGCCAATCCGCCAGCACTAAATCCTGAGCGGAAATCATTAAATGATGCGAATCCGGCTGCGTTTGTTGAGTTTGAGATTCAAACTTTACGGCTAATCTGCCGGAATCCGATATGGCCGGAAACCGAATATCGCCGTTAAACCAAGGCTCGGTTTGAATTCGCGCATTTACATCATTCAACGCAACATTATTCAAGACCGCCGCCTTCAAATTGACAATATAACCTTCTTGCGGCAAGCGTAAAACCTCACCATTCCTCCAGCTTAAGGCGACCCGTTCGGCATGAAATAAGCGACGTTTTTTCAGCTGAATCGTCGCCGCCACGTCATTTAAATGAGCGCCTGATGAAATCGGTTTTAATCTGCCGGTGAAAGTCCATTTATCCTCTTCGGCATTCAATCCCGTAAAATCCACAAGTAACTCAGGCATATTTTCGGGGAAAACACCGTCTTGATGATGTTCTGATAATAATGCGGGCAACGATGCCCATTTTAGATTTTTCGGCGTAATCACCGCATTAATTTGATGAAAATGCAAATTATTCTTTGAACCTGACCGCACTTCGCCCCTTTCCAGTCGAAGCTCATCAATTTCTGATTGTCCGAATAGTAATCCCCACCAGCTCAGGTTTAAATGAATCTGCTCGGCAGATAAAGAAAAATCGTCCGTAATATAAACCGCCCGCATCAAATCAATACCCGGCGAAGGCAACCAACTCACATGAGATTGCGCGACTTGAATATGATTATCCCGCAAAAGTGCGGTCAGTTTTTGTTCGATTTTGCCTTTCTGCACATACACAAAAGCCAAAAAGGCAAAGACGATCGCAAGAAAGCCAATGCCTAATTTTTTCATCATTATCTATCCTGATTAATACGGCTTGCCACCGCACTTTGTTGGTTTTTATATTTTGCATCCTGCCGGCTGTTATAAGGACGAGCCGCCGGTCCGCTTAAAACTTCAAAGCTTAATGCACCGATAATCATATTGGGGCGCAAAGCGAGCGGTAATTTGCCCGAATTATAGAATTCCAATACGATTTTACCTTCCCAGCCCGGATCAATACGATGTGCCGTGACATGCACCATCAGGCCTAATCTCGCCAAGGAAGAACGTCCGTCCAGCCAACCGATAATATCGGCGGGCAATTTCACGCTTTCCAAAGTTGTCGCTAACGCCAATACGCCGGGATGCAGAAAGAACGCTTCATTATCCGCAACGATAATTTCATCGCTCATCACCCGCTCAAGTTGCTCCGCTACAGCCTCCTTCGGCCCGCTTACATCAATATAAGGCGCGGAGTGTTCGCGAAATACCCGAAAAGAATTACCCAGACGTAAATCAATGGTCGCACCGTTGATTTTGCCGTTATCCGGACGCGGAGAAATGGTGATAATGCCTTCATCCAAATGTTTTTCAATGTCAGTATCACAAAGTCTCATCTTATTTTCCTAATAATTTTAAAATTTGTGCTTTTAACAATTCAATAGCGACCCTGTTTTTGCCGCCACGCGGAATAATTACGTCCGCATATTGCTTGGACGGTTCGATAAACTGCATAAACATCGGTCTGACCGTCGTTCGGTATTGCTGAATAACGGATTCCATAGAACGTCCGCGCTGCACCATATCCCGCTGCAAACGGCGGATAAAGCAAATATCCAGCGGCGTATCCACGAAAACCGACATAGACAATTCGTTGCGTACGCGTTCATCGGTAAGCAGCAAAATTCCCTCTAAGATAATAATCTTGCGCGGTTCAAAACGGGTTATTTCTGCGGAACGGTTGTGCTCGGCATAATTATAAACGGGAATATCCACTGCATTGCCGGCTTTCAACGCGCGTAAATGTTCGATGAGCAAATCGCGATCCATAGAATTCGGATGGTCGTAATTGGTTTTGGTACGGGTTTCAAAATCCAAGTGACTTTGATCTTTGTAATAACTGTCCTCCGTAATAATACCGATGTCGCCACAACCTAATTCGCGTAATAATTCATCATGAACCGTGGAGGCGATTAAACTTTTTCCTGACGCGGATGCGCCCGCAATGCCGATAATGATGCAAGATATCTCTGCCATAAATCCTGACCTGAGTAGGGTAAAATTGAGAGAATTATACGGGAAAATTGTGCTTTTTGATAGCTATAGACATAAAGTGCGGTCAAAATCACAGGAATTTTGACCGCACTTGGGTTATTCGTATTCATCCAGCCATTTTAATAAAACAGCTTCAAGAATTTTTTCGCTGCTGGCTTCGGGATCATCGTCAAAGCCGTCCAATTCGCAAATCCACTGATGCATATCGGTGAAACGAACGGTTTTCGGATCTAAATCCGGATCTCGATCATACAAGGCTTCCGCAATTTCTTGGGTATCCGTCCACTTCATTAATGCGCCGCCTCATTGACTTGGTTAATATTATATTTCGGAATTTCCACCACCAGATCTTCATCACCGATAACACATTGACAAGACAAGCGGCTTTCCATTTCCAATCCCCAGGCTTTATCCAGCATATCTTCCTCTTGGTCGCTGGTCTCGTTTAAGCTGTCGTATCCTTCGCGAATCACTACATGACAAGTCGTACAGGCGCAAGAACCGTCACAGGCATGATGAATTTCCACGCCGGCATTATGCGCCACTTCCAGTAAATTATCACCGGCTGCCGCATCCACCACCATGCCTTCGGGGCAAAATTCCTCATTGGGAAGAAATACAATTTTTGGCATAATACTTTCCTATAAATTATAAACTGTCTACCGACTGGCCGGACAAGGCGCGTCGGATGGATTTGTCCATACGGCGGGCAGCGAATTCCTGCGTTGCCGCATCCAGCGCTTTAATGCCTGCTTTGATGGCCTGAGTGTCTGTTCCCTGCTGTAAATTATCCAGCGAAACCAAGGCATTTTTGACCGTACTTAATTCCTCGTCATTCAGTAAATCCTGATCGTCCAGCAAAGCGGATAATACGGCTTCAATCACTCGACGGGCTTCAACCCGCTGTTCCGCCAGCATACGGGCACCAATATCTTCTTTGGCATTTTCCATCGACGCTTTCAGCATTTGGGTGATTTCATCATCGGTTAATCCATAAGAAGGTTTCACTTGAATACTGGATTGTACGCCGGTGGATTTTTCCATAGCCGTGACGCTTAACAAGCCGTCCGCATCCACCTGATAAGTCACGCGAATATGCGCCGCACCCGCCGCCATCGGTGGAATGCCGCGCAAGGTGAAACGCGCTAAAGAACGACAATCGCCCACCAATTCGCGTTCACCCTGCACCACGTGCACCGACATAGCGGTTTGTCCGTCTTTAAAGGTAGTAAATTCCTGCGCCCGCGCCACCGGAATAGTCGTATTGCGGGGAATGATTTTTTCCACCAAACCGCCCATGGTTTCAATTCCGAGAGATAATGGAATAACATCCAGCAGCAACATTTCGTTGTCGGGTTTATTGCCTACCAGAATATCCGCCTGAATCGCCGCGCCTAAGGCTACAACTTTATCAGGATCGATAGAGGTTAATGGTCGACGTTGAAAAAACTCGCCCACTTGGTCGCGTACGAAAGGAACACGGGTGGAACCGCCCACCATTACGACTTCCTGTACCTCGGACTGACCGATTCCCGCATCTTTCAAGGCGCGACGACAAGCCATTAACGAGCGTTTTACCAAACCCGAAATTAGTCCGTTAAACTCCTCGCGTTGCATTTCGCCCTGCCAACCTTGGTATGAAAGGCTGACTTGCGGTTTGTCCGTTAATGCGATTTTGGTACGTGCCGCCAATTCAATCAACAGCCGTTTTTGCTGATCGTCCTGCGGTTGAATACCGGATTTTTCGCTGATCCAATCTGCGATCAAATGGTCAAAATCATCACCGCCCAGTGCGGTATCTCCGCCTGTCGCCAGTACTTCAAATACACCTCGGGATAAGCGCAGAATCGAAATATCAAAAGTACCGCCGCCTAAATCATAGACGGCAATCACACCTTCACGCCCGCTGTCGAGACCATAAGCAATGGCTGCCGCAGTCGGTTCGTTTAACAGACGCAATACGTTTAATCCCGCTAACTTGGCGGCATCTTTCGTGCTTTGGCGTTGTGCGTCATCAAAATACGCCGGCACCGTAATCACGACACCCAATAATTCGCCGTTTAAACGATGCTGCGCAAGTGCGGTCAGTTTTTTCAGGATTTCACCGGAAACTTCAATCGGACTGACATTTCCTTGCGCTGTTCCCAGCAAAGGCAGTCCGTTTTCGCTCCGCACAAACCGATACGGTAAATTTGGGTAACGCGCTTGCACGTCGTTCAGGCTGCGCCCTATCAAGCGTTTTACCGAAATAATCGTATTCTGCGGATCCCGACTCGCTAATTCGCCCGCGTCATAACCTACCGTTACGTTATCACCGTAATGCACGATAGAAGGGGTTAGCGGTCGCTCTTTTTCATCGAGTAAAATTTCCGCTTGCCCGTTACGTACCGTTGCCACCAGACTGTTAGTAGTACCGAGATCGATACCGATTGCTAATTTATGCTGATGCGGAGCCGCACTTTGTCCCGGCTCGGCAATCTGAAGTAATGCCATAATGCTTTAAAATCCTGAAATCTGTTCTTCTACCCGCTCAACTTCACTGTTAAGCTTTTGCATAAAACGTAAACGATCGTTAATCTGTTCCGCCAACGGCCAGTTTTGTTCGTTAAGTGCGGTGGAAATTTCCGTTAAATTTTCCTGCTGCACCGCGTCAATGTCCCGCATAAAATCCGTCAAAGCATCCAAATCCTGCGCTTGTTCAATCTCTTCCAATCGTTCGCGCCATTCTAACTGTCGCATTAAAAATGCCATATCACGATTGCTTTTTTGTTCAATGTCCTGCACCGTCGGCATATGTAAACGAATAATGCAATCCGCACGACTGACGGGATCTTTTAAGATCTGCAACGCGTCATTGACTTCCGCTGATTTCTGCATGGCCAAACGCTGTTCTTGCGGTGAACTATGGGCAAAATTATCCGGATGGAGGGATTTCTGCAACGTCAAATAACGGCTTGTCAGTAAATTGCTATCAAGCCGAAAATCAACCGGAAGATCAAAAAGTTCGAATGGATTTGACATAGTCATTTTTGCACAATATTACACACTGAAACTTTCACCGCATCCGCATTGATCTTTAATATTCGGATTAGTGAATTTAAAGCCTTCGTTTAAGCCTTCTTTGACGAAGTCTAACTGTGTACCGTCAAGGTAAACCAGGCTTTTTTTATCTACGATGATTTTGACGTCATCCTGTTGGAAAATCTGATCCTCGTCGCTTAATTGATCAACAAATTCAAGTACATAGGCCAATCCCGAACAGCCTGATGTTTTAACGCCCAGACGCAAACCGATACCGCTGCCGCGATTTTGTAAAAAGGTTCGAACGCGGTTTAATGCCGTTTCACTTAATGTTATTGCCATCTTCATGCCTCACAAAGGTTGAAAGTGCAGTCAGTTTTTTATCGGTTTTTGACCGCACTTTAAAATTATTCGCCTTTTTTCGCCTTATAATCCGCGATTGCCGCTTTGATGGCGTCTTCCGCCAGAATTGAGCAGTGGACTTTCACCGGCGGCAATTCAAGCTCTTCGGCAATTTGGCTGTTTTTGATCGCACCCGCTTCATCCAGCGATTTTCCTTTCACCCATTCGGTAATCAGCGAACTGGATGCAATGGCGGAACCGCAGCCGTAAGTTTTAAATTTCGCATCTTCAATAATACCGTTATCGTTTACTTTGATTTGTAACTGCATAACGTCGCCGCAAGCCGGCGCACCCACCATACCGGTGCCCACATCCGATGCTTTTTTATCAAATGAACCCACATTACGCGGATTTTCATAATGATCGATAACTTTTTCACTATATGCCATGTTCTGTTCCTAATTTTCAATAAAAATAAATGATGTTGCTAAGGTTATTAATGAGCGGACCATTCAATTTTAGACATATCGACGCCTTCTTTGAACATATCCCATAACGGCGATAATTCGCGCAATTTTTTGACCGCACTTTTCACCAGTTCAATGGTGTAATCAATTTCTTCTTCCGTGGTATAACGACCGACGGTAAAACGAATTGAGCTGTGTGCCAATTCATCGTTTAAGCCCAATGCGCGCAACACGTATGAAGGTTCAAGACTCGCCGAAGTACAAGCCGAACCGGAAGACACGGCGATATCGCGTAACGCCATCATTAGGCTTTCGCCCTCCACATAGTTGAAACTGATATTTAAATTGCTGTCCACGCGATGTTCCATTGAACCGTTTACGTAGGTTTCTTCAATGTCTTTTAAGCCGTTGTATAAGCGGTCGCGTAATGCTTTTAAGCGCGGCATTTCCGTCGCCATTTCTTCTTTACAAATACGATACGCTTCCCCCATGCCTACGATTTGATGGACCGGTAACGTGCCGGAACGCATACCGCGTTCATGACCGCCGCCATGGATAATCGCTTCCAAACGGATACGCGGCTTACGGCGGACATATAATGCGCCGACGCCTTTCGGTCCGTATAATTTATGTCCGGACATGGAAAGCAGATCCACTGATAATTCCGCCAAATTAATAGCGATTTTCCCTACGCTTTGCGTCGCATCCACATGGAAAATAATTTTGTGCGCACGACAAATTTCACCGATCGCCCGAATATCCTGAATGACACCGATTTCGTTATTCACGTGCATAATCGAGGCTAAAATAGTGTCCGGACGAATCGCCGCTTTGAATTCGTCAAGATCAATCAGACCGTCGCATTTCGGTGATAAATAAGTCACTTCGAAACCTTCGCGCTCAAGCTGACGACAAGTATCCAGTACCGCTTTGTGTTCGGTTTTACAGGTAATAATATGTTTACCTTTGGTTTGATAAAAATGCGCCGCGCCTTTGATCGCTAAGTTATCCGATTCCGTCGCACCGGAAGTAAAGACGATTTCACGACTGTCCGCACCGATTAAATCCGCAATCTGGTTACGAGCGATATCCACCGCTTCTTCTGCCTGCCAGCCGAATTTATGAGAACGTGAGGCCGGATTTCCGAAAACTCCGTCAATCGTCAGATAATTCATCATTTTTTCCGCTACGCGTTCATCCACAGGGCAAGTCGCCGCATAATCTAAATAGATTGGTAATTTCATTTTATTTCTCTTAACTGTTTACAACTAATAAATTCTCAACATCCGCATTAGGTCTGCGGTGCTTTTGTTTGCTATGATGTTTTTTAACCAGTTCCGCCAAAGTAATTTTATCTAAAAAGTCTTCAATCCGATGGCTTAACTCCGCCCACAGCGAGTGGGTTAAACATTCCGTACCGTTTTGGCAGTTACCTTTACCCAAGCATTTGGTCACGGCAATATTTTCATTCACAGCGGCAATAATCATACCGATGGAAATTTTATCCATAGAATGCCCCAACTGATAGCCGCCTCCCGGACCTCGTACACTTTTTACTAATCCGTGACGACGCAATTTGGCAAAAAGCTGCTCCAGGTAAGATAACGAAATATGCTGCCGTTCCGAAATATCGGACAACGTTACGGGACCGTTCGTACCGAATAAGGCTATATCCAAAATTGCGGTGACGGCATAGCGGCCTTTTGAGGTTAATTTCATGTCACTTTCCTTTTCAAATCGACGATGGTTAGTTTACACATAACCAACCAAATTAATCAACTATTATTCTCCGTTAAAATTAAACGTTTTTCCACCGCACTTAGCATGCCGCGAAGAATATTCAATTCGTTCTTTTCAATATCCGCACGTTGGTATAACCGCCGTAATTTATGCATAACCGATTGATTTTGAATAAAATTCAATTGCGTATATAAACGTTCCAAGTGCTCATAAAAATATTCCAGTTCCCGTGCTGTCGCTAACGGACTCGGCATTTGATTCATATTTTCTATTACAGAAAAAGGCATTGTTCGCACCTTTAAATAAGCCATTCGCAATTCGTAACAAACCAACTGCACCGCCATCGCCAAATTTAAAGAAGAATAATCGGGATTGGCGGGAATATTCAGATGGTAACGACATTTCAATAACTCATCATTGGTTAAACCGACACGTTCACGTCCGAAAACAATAGCGATTTGACCGCACTTTGTCGCCGCCTCTATAGCTTTCTCACCGCATTCGCGCGGTTCAATCAACGAACTTTGCAAATGGCGTAATCTCGCACTGGTACCGATAACTAGCGAACAATCCGCTACAGCTTCGTCAAAAGAGGGAACCAGCACGGCATTTTTTATCACGTCCTCAGCCCCCGCCGACAAGGCGACAGCCTGTGCGTCAATCCGAGATTTGGGCGCGACTAAATAAAGATTCGTCAACCCCATGGTCTTCATCGCTCTTGCGGCGGAACCGATATTGCCGGAATGCGAAGTTTCCACCAGAACAATACGGATATTCTTTAACATATTATTTACATTCAAAGTAAAAATTGTGGTTATTCTAACATAATAACCTTGAAAGTTAGTCAGATTTTTTTATTTTTTTCGGTAGAATTCGGTATGAAAAATCACTATAATGTTTCACCGTTTATATGCGGGCGGATTTACGTCCTTAATCGTTCTTTTCACAATCTATCTAATGGACAAGTTATGAACCCTATGTTAAATATCGCTATTCGTGCGGCACGAAAAGCGGGCAATATAATTGCTAAAAGTTATGAACGCCGCGATGATATTCAAACTACGGCCAAAGGCCTAAATGATTACGTTACCAATGTAGATAAAGCGGCAGAAGCGATCATCATTGAAACAATCCGCGCCTCTTATCCCGAGCATACTATCGTGACGGAAGAAAGCGGCGCTTTAGCAGGTCAAAACAGCGATATTCAATGGGTGATTGATCCGTTAGACGGAACCACTAACTTTATCAAAGGTTTTCCACATTTCGCCGTTTCTATCGCCATTAGAGAAAAAGGCCGTACGGAAGTAGGCGTCGTTTACGATCCGATTAAAAACGAATTATTTACCGCCGTACGTGGCGAAGGCGCTAAATTCAACGAACTTCGACTGCGGGTAGCGGAACGTCGCGATTTACAGGGCGCCGTATTAGCCACCGGTTTTCCGTTCAAACAACCGAAATTCATGCCGATTCAGTTTGCAATGATGAGCGCGTTATCCGCCGAAGCAGCCGATTTCCGTCGTACAGGTTCAGCCGCCCTGGACGTATCTTATGTGGCGGCCGGTCGTGTGGACGGTTTCTTTGAAATGGGTTTGAAAGCCTGGGATATCGCCGCCGCCGAACTTATTGCGCGCGAAGCCGGCGCTTTGGCTTGCGATTTCAATGCCGGTCACCAGTTCTTGAAAGAAGGGCACATTGTGGTTGCCACACCGCGAGTGGTAAAAGCAATTTTAAATCTGATTCAGCCTTGCCTGGGCAATGAGTTTAAAGCATAAAAATCGGGGAGCCTATCGGCTCCCTGAATTATTTTCTTTCTTCATTCCGCATTTGCAATGCCGACTTCTCAGATATTGCAAACTTCGGTTTTCCGCTGTTTCCAGCTCAGTCATCCAGCCCAATAAATCCGCTTCCCAGTTCATTGCTTCACCATGTTGAATATGATCCGCCAACGACTGAACTTTGTGCAATCCCATACTGCCTGCCGCGCCTTTCAGTTTATGCGCCGCCTGACAAAGTTGCTCCTTTGTCCGCTCATTCGGGTGCAAACGAAACTGTTCGTAAACGGGACGAATATTTAATTCATCATTACGCGCCCGTTGATAATGAGCGAGATTTTGGCAATATGCTTGCCAACCAATAACGGCCGTTAATTCGTCGATATGGTTAAAATTAATATCCTCTGCATAAGCAGGATCAAAATCTCGCCCGAATTCGACCGCACTTTTCACCTGGTCACCAATATGCTTTCCCGTCGGTATCGCCGAATCATCAAAGTATCGGGCCAGACATTCCGTCAATGCCGCTACCGAAAGGGGTTTACGCAACACATCGTCCATTCCTTTTACCCGGAATACGGATTTATCCTGCATGACGTTGGCGGTAAGCGCCACCAGCGGCGGCAAATAATCATACAGACCCGTTTCATAGCCGCGTCTCAGAAAATGCGCCACTTCAAATCCGGACATATCGGGCAATTGAATATCCAGTAAGACCAGATCGTAATCATTCTTCTCGAAACGATTAATCGCTTCTTCACCAGTCATCGCCACATCTACACGATGACCTAATTTTTCCAGCAGTGATTTTGTCACCAAAATATTGAGCTCAATATCTTCCACTAAAAGAATGTTCAGATTGGAAACAACCGAAACTGCAGATATCGTATGCAGTTCTTCCAAGGGTTCCGCTTTAATCGTCAAAATAAAAGTCGAGCCTTTTCCTTCTTCACTGGAAACCGTTAAATTGCCGTTCATCAAATTGGCAATATTTTTTGAAATGGATAAGCCGATTCCGCTGCCCGCCGCTTTTTGTTTGTTCTCCACCTGATAGTACATACCGAAAATTTTAGCTAATTCGCCACGGGGAATTCCCAGCCCCGTATCGCTGACGGAAAATTGAAAGTTTTTCGGTGAAAGCCGCTGAATATTCAATGTGACTTTCCCTTTTTCGGTAAATTTCACCGCATTGCTGATTAAGTTCCACAAAATCTGATTCAGGCGGGTTGCATCAATCAATAAAAAGTGCGGTAAATCCGGCGAGGTTTTTAATTCAAAGGTAAGATTTTTCTGTCCGGCTAAGAATTGCGCGATATGATTAATATCGTTTATAAAACTGAAAAAATCCGTTTCTTTTTTGTATAGCTCCAATTTACGCGAATCGATTTTTTCAAGATCAATTACGTCGTTAAAAATATTACCCAAAGAGACCGCACTTACATTAATGGTGTTCAGATAATTTTTTTGTTCCTCGGTTAACGGCGTATCCAGCAAAATCCGGGTAAGCCCTACAATGCCGTTTAGGGGCGTGCGTAATTCATGGCTGATTGTCGCCATTAAATCCGTTTTATCGCGAATGAGCCGTGCAAGATCCTGGCGGGACAATTCTAATCTTTCCACCAACACCGTGAAAAAATAAATCACAAACGGGGCCGAAATTAACCCGAAAATAATGGAATAACCTAAGCTTTCCCAGTGAATCCCGCCGATAACAATAAAACTTAAAATGATATGGGTAAGCAGGGCAAAAGCCGCCAGAACCAGAAAACCCAGCACGGAAAATTTTATGCGACCGAGTTTGATTACCCAGTCAATATAACGTTGTGTAAAATGTCGGACGTTTTTCATAAAGCGGTTTCAATAAATAAAGTTGAACTATTCTAACAAAAATTCATCCATAATTAGTAAAGACTTTATTACCCTTACCTTATTTAACTTTATAACAACTTTAACACAAGGATGATAATCAACATGCCGGATTCTTCGCGTAAAGTTAGAATCTCTCTGATTTTCGCTCTGATGATGGGACTCGGACTCAATTCCGTTTCTGCCAGGGCCGATGAAAATGACACTGCGATTCTGCAGCTTCAGCAAACTTTCCGCTCTGCAGAATTATCTCAAAATAAAGAAACGGGACTGGCATTGGATATTGCCCGCCATTTTTATCCCGTCGAAGTCATTAAAGCGTTTATTGATACCATCCATAATGCAGGCGGGACATTCCTGCACCTGCATTTTTCCGACCATGAAAATTATGCCCTGGAAAGTACCGTTTTGAATCAGCGTGCTGAAAATGCGACACGGGATAAATACGGAGTCTATATCAACCCTAAAACCCATAAACCGTTTTTAAGTTATGCCCAGCTGAAGGACATTACCGATTATGCTAAAAATAAGAATGTCGAACTGGTTCCCGAATTAGACAGCCCTAATCATATGACGGCTATTTTTGATTTGTTGGAAAAAGAACGAGGCAAACCTTATACGCAACAACTCCGTTCTAAATGGACGGATGAAGAAATCGACATTACCAATCCCGATAGCATAGCTTTTATAAAATCGTTGATCGCGGAAGTCATTGAGATTTTCGGCGACAGCAGTCGACATTTTCATATCGGTGGCGATGAATTCGGTTACGGTACGGACAATAATCATGAATTTATTACTTACGTTAATACATTAGCCGAATTTCTTCAGCAAAAAGGGCTGAAAACCAGAATCTGGAATGATGGGCTGATTAAAGCGACCATTCATCAGCTCAACCCCGATATTCAAATTACTTACTGGAGTTATGACGGCAATCCGCAAGACGAACAAGAAGAGCGGCGGCGACGGGAAATCCGTATGAGTATGCCTGAATTGATTGCACAGGGATTCGCCGTTCTCAATTATAACGCCTATTATTTATACTTCACGCCTCAGGAAGATGCGACCACTTCCCATGACAGCAATTTCGCCACGAGAGATGTCCTGAAGAACTGGGATCTAACCATTTGGGACGGTCAAAATTCACAAAATAAAATCCGAGACCGCCATAAAATTATGGGATCGGCATTATCAATTTGGGGTGAAAAAGCCGGTTCGCTGAGAAGCGATTCCATTCAGAAATATACGGCGCCACTGTTAACGGCAATTATTTATAAAAGTAAAATAACAGGCGAGCATGACAAAACCAACCGACATCTATATTCATTAACGGAAAACGATTTTGCCTCATTACACAGTACCACTTATATCGACCTGTTACAGCTTAGCGATAACGAATTCATTTCCCTGAAAAACCATCGGCAAACCGTCCGTTTATTACAGGAGAATCAACTGGTTGAGCGAAAAATCAGTTTTTGGCTGAACGGTTCGGATAAACATCAAATCCGACTGAATGGGAATTGGTATAAAACAGAAAAAACGCAACAACGAGACGGCAAAAGCTATCAAGCTTACGACTTTCAGGGAAATACTTTATGGCTGGATAAAGAAATTACGGTTTCTACACCATGACGGTAACGAAAGTGCGGTCAAAAATCCGATAGTTTTACGTCCGATAAAAACACAGCAAAAACCGACCGCACTTTATATCCGAACATAAATCAAAAAGCACAATTTCTTGTGCTTTTCATTAATTAGTTCTGCTGATGAAGAACCAAACGTTTTGACGGTTTTGCAATGAACGACCAAATAATTGCGACCAGCAATAACGCCACCGAGCTTGCAAACATAAAAACGACAATGTCGGAGAAGAAATAATGTTCAAAAACCGGATTGGTAAAAATCTTTTGTGAATAACGAATGATCGCGTAAGCGGTATATCCCCACAAAGACCACGTCACCAAGCTTAGAAACATACTTTTCAGAATCAAAGCCAACGGTAATTCTTTTGCCTGTTTTTTAATAATCATTAATTTCTGAAGTTCCAATTCATACCCCTCTATCCGGACTCGTCCAGACAGCCAACTTGGACTTGTTTCTAAAAATCGCTTTCGGAATACCGAAAACGAGCGTCAACATATTTAGTAACCAGTACACGTACGGATACCAAATACAATACAAAGAATAACGAAATAACCCTTTCTCATAGCGACTGTCGATATACAGACTGAATATGTACTGCCAGAAAAAGGAGAAAAACAATACGGTCATCAGCACCCGAAATACGGATACATTAAAGGTTCCTTGCGTAATCTGAATATAAGTATTAATACATAATACGGCAATAAGCGCATAGGCCCAAACGGCGGTAACGAAATATTCAAGATACATCGGCCATAAACGCCGATTACCTAAACGCCACACAATCGGAAAATATTTGATGATGGTTTCGGCACCGCCCTGAGCCCAGCGCAAGCGTTGTTTAAACAGCCCGCGAATCGTTTCGGGCATAAGTGTCCAGCATAAAGCTCTCGGTTCGTAAACGATATTGTATCCTGCGGTTTGCAGTTTCCAGCTCACGTCAATATCTTCAGTGATCATATTGGTACTCCAACCGCCGATTTTCTGCATGGCTTCCGCCTTAAACAAACAACATACGCCGGATACGGTAAAAATGGTTCCCATCACACTTTGCGCCCGTTTAATCAAGCCGATGATGGAACTGAATTCCGAAGTTTGCAAACAACCTAAAATCGTACTGCGGTTACGCACCCGGGGATTACCTGTCACCGCACCGTATTGAGGATTGGATTCCAATGCCTGAACCATATAATCTACAGCGCGATAATCCAATACGGCATCGCCATCAATACAACCGATATATTTACCTTTGGCAACGGTTAATCCGTAATTCAGAGCACTTGCTTTACCGGCATTTTCTTGGTGTAACGCAACAATACGGTTGTCTTTTTGCGCCCAACGGTCAATAATTTCCCCCGTTTCATCCTTACTGCCGTCATTAATAAAAATAAGTTCGAACTTCGGATATTTCAACTTAAGCAAATAAGGAATCGCATCATCTAAATTATCGGCTTCGTTATAGCACGGGATCATAATAGAAACCATCGGAATATCGGCCATATCCATTTTTGAGAATTTAGGGGCGGTAAATTTTCCTTCAATAAAGAAATAATAGTAACCGGCAGCAATCGTCCAATAAATCGCCATAAGAGCGGGATACATGAATAACATTATGTTTAATATATCAAACCAAGACATAATGCCCCCTTATTTCAATCCGATATTTCTATTTATTGAAAAGTGCGGTCGGATTTTTTTCAATTCCGGTTGATCAAGTTGAAAATTATCCGGGTAATAACCAAAGTTATAAACTTTGCTTTCCTCCTGAAGAACTTTCATCCAGTCTACCAGCTCATTAGTCGACACCTTTTGTCCGGTTCGTTCATCCGTCGTTTGTAGTTCAAAGGCGAGCTTATCCTTTGCTATGTAAGGCGTCGTACTTTTTACAACGTTCTTCACCCAATTCTTCGCTTGACTTCCGGTAAAGTCGGAATTATGCCCATAAGGCGAGGCAGCGACCGTAACAAAGTCATAACGTTCCGCAAAACGCGTCAGCCGTTGACTAAACTGCAGCTTATTTTGAGCCGATAAATTCAACGGAGCCGAAATCATACCTACTGTTTTGAAAAGTTCGTTTCCCCATAATGTATAAGGCGATATGATTTTTTCTATTTCGTTGGAAATTTTAAGTAACGATTCATCGTCATCCACAGTTTTTTCATCACTTAACAAAATTCCTTTAAATTTTGTGTAAAGAGATAAATCTTGATAAACGGATTTAACCATCTCCATTTTGTGCTGATCAATATTCGTTAAATCAAAAACCGAAATCGGTAACCAGGCATATGGTTCAAGACCTAATCTCGCTTGAATAATCCATGCTACTCGGCTAAAAAGATCGGCTCTAACCGGTAAATATTTATTCGGAAAATACAACGAATCGGCAATACCATCGTGATTTGCATCGGAAAAAGCCTGAATATACACGCGCGAAATACCTTGACGATGAATACGTTCAATCAGCTGATCCAGATTTTTATTTTGTTTAACCGGATTCGGATCGTAAATATCGTCTAATTTAATTCGAAGAGAACGCTGTATTGTTAAGTCCGTATTCTTATTTTTCAAATAATTTTCAATTGTAGTAATCGACGTTTCCGAATCTAACAATAATCGGCCTAAATGCGCATTACCGGGAACATTCGTTTTTGTATCGATAAGCGACATATGCACATCAAAACCTACATCTTTCGCAATATTTACAGATGTTGCGGTAAAGTGGCCATAAGGCCAAATCATTGCGCGTGGCGCCACGCCTACATTTTTCTTTAACAAATCATAAGATTGTTGGAAATCTTTACGTAATTTATTTTTATACTCTGTTGAGGTTTCATATTTACCATTGCGATATGCAGGTGCAATAACCGCCGGCAAGCTGCTGCCCGCCGGATTAGCTTTTATACCATGGTGCAAATCATTAGTATGGGAAGCCATTTCCACTAAACCGCTTGCTTGCATTTCTCGTAATTGTCGCCATGTCACAAACTCACTCCGGTTAAGCTTCTGACTACCGTAAGAAATTTTTCGATTACTTGGCGTATTAATCCAATCAGTAACAATGGCATAAACGGCAGGATAGTTATAAGCTTTCAATAACGGATAAATCACTTTATAAAAACTTTCATAACCGTCGTCAAAAGTGAGTAGTACCGCCTTCTTGGGAAGAGGTTGCCTACCGTTTCGGGCATCCATTATTTGTTGCAGACTGACAGGTTTATACCCATTATTTCGTAACCAGTTAAAATGAGTAATTAATGTTTGAGCAGAAATGGTTTGCGGAAAATATTGTTGATGCTTATTCGGTACGCTCTCGTCAATAACATTATGGTAACAGAGGACACCTAAATGCTCGTTCAAAGCAAAAGCCGGTATATTTAAAAGTAATAACACAATTAAATACACAAAATTTTTTATGTATTTTTTACACATATAAACCCTTAGATAGAAATTTTATAAAAATCAAAAAGAAACAGATAAACCTAGATTAATAAAATTATTAAATTCAGGATCTCCATCATAAATGGATCTCTTTCGCCCTATATCATAAGAAATACTTAAACCTTTACCCAAACGCCATTCATGGCCATAGGCGATAGACCAAATTTCACTGCTTTCAAAATTATCTTGCCAGTAATACCCCGCTCCCCCTTTAAGGTGATGTGTTAAAGTGATGCGGTGATTAAATGGCTGGAAATAAGATAAATCCAAATTACCTTCTGCCGAACGACTTTTTGACGGATTATAGTAATAGGCTTCCGGTATATCTTTATTGCGTTCATAAGAAGCAAACAAACTGCCGTCCAAATTCCAGCGGTTATGCTTAAATAGATTAAAATTAGACCAAATAGAAAGGTCTTTGCGTAAATTGCCGTCATCAAATTTCATCACGGAAACATGACTACCGAGTTCAAACCGATTAGAATATTTATAACCGACCGAAAAACCAAAATCTTTAGCGTAAGTATCTTGATAAAGTGCTTTTACCGGTGTGTTTATACTATTCAAACTACCGCGCACATTAAAATTCCAATGTTGATTCAAACGATATTGAATATTAGTGGAAAAATAAGCCTTATCATTTAACCGAATTCCTTTGCCCGCTTCAGTTGTGATAATAACAGGATAAAAGTTTGCCTCAATTCCCGCACCAAGTCGTTGTTGTTCGAATTTCAAACCGTCATCCGGCGATTTAGTCGTAAGATAATGAACAAATACATTATGCCCCTCATCCGTTTTAGGGGAATAGAGATAGTATTCTTGGTTACTTTCATTTTCTCCGGCAGGAGAAGTACGGTGAGAAATCCCACCGGAGGCCACCAAACGGGCGGATTTTGCCTGTTCATATCGCTCTAAAAAGGACGTAAGATTTTCTTTTTGCTCTTGCGACCAATTATTAACTATATGACTGGCTGCTCTCAGATTATTTACAGATAAAGCGACATTGGCTTTCGTAACATCAACCCAAGTCGGTTCGCCAGACAAAAATTCTTGAGCCTTTTCAATCCAGTTCAGCGCATCATCTGAACGTTCCCGAGCACTTTCCAATTCGGCTTTAGTCAGCATTATCCATCCGTCGCCGGGAGTAACGGATAATCTTTCATCAAGCAGTTGCATTGCGCCTGATAAATTTCCTTTCCATGCCTGCAGATTTACCTTACTAGCAAAATAACTATCATAATCAGGATTTTCTATTTTTCTTGAGTGCGTAAAATCCATGACATAAAGCGACGGTTCCGCTATTTCAGATTCTAAATAACGTTGAGCCTCCGAAAACATTGCTGCATCACTTAAGGCATTAACAATTTTCAACTGCAAGGAAAAGGGTGCTTTTTGTTTCTGAACAAGATAACTCTGTTCTATTTCACTATACAGTTCTAATGCAGAGAAAGGTGACCCCGAAGCCAGTAAGTAATCCGCATAAGATTCTTTTACATAATTCGGTATAGGTTGTTCCGACTTTTGCAAACGTATATAGTTTTTTTCAATGTAATGAGTATTATTCAGTTTAGATGCAATAACCGTCATATCATACAACGATTGTCGCTTAATAGGATGATGTTCAGGCGCCTCGTTATAAGTTTTCTCAAGAGTGGAATAAGAAGCCCTTAATGCTTGTCGGCTTGGCGTATTTTTTACTGCGCGCACCGCATTCTCATGCAGTAACCATAATTTATCGGTTTCATTAAATAAAGCCGGATAATCAGAGATAAGTTTTTCTTGAAGAGGCGAGATATTTAATTGAGCCGCGACACGGTATAGTTTTTTAGCCGATTCAACATCATCAGGATTCTTAGCCAAATTATTACTTAAACGGTGTAACTGGGAAGTCAAAGGCTCACTACTATCTAACAAGTAGGTATTTGCTTGTTCATACTCTTTATCAATACCAAATTTTCTTTTATATTGAGAAAGATATTTTTGCGAGTTCTCAAAATGAGATATATCAGTACTCACTAAAGCTAATCCTAACAGTCCGTTAGGATTTTCAGATGCGACACGTGTCAACTGATGATAAAAAGATAAAGATTGATCAAATTGTCGTTCATTTCTGGCCGCTTTGGCTAAAACCTCCAGCTCATTCTCCGATAGTTCATCTAACCGACAATGACTACACACTGATAAAGCTTCTTTGAACTGGTTTTGTCTGACTAAAAGTGTAATTAGATCATCACGAACTTTATAATCATGTGTACTCCGATATAAATCGGCGAGTTGTTTCGTTCCCTCAACTAGCTGTACATCACCTAATCGGGAATACCGAATAATATTCTCTCGTTGTTCATCTATCGAAGAACTTACCGCATTCTGTGCGCACAAAATTCCACCGATAAGAAAAGCGAATACACTAATCCTATTCATTAATAAACCCCAAAATATAAAAATAAACGACAACGAATTAAACAATTCATTTAGTTAATGATTTGCTTAATTAAGAATAATTTACACGTAAGCAATCTTATCACAAATGGCAATAAAAGAATATAGAACCCAAGGTCTATTTATCGTTCATATACGGCTCTTAATTTTAAAAAAGTGCGGTCAGATTTTGTCGTGTTTTTTTAAAAATATGGCAGATAAGTATCAAAATATGATAAACAGCTCAAAACCCTAAAAACCCAAAAACCCCGGCTCATTTCTGAACCGGGGTTTCTTTATCGCTACCTGGCGGTGCCCTACTCTCACATGGGAATATCCCACACTACCATCGGCATTACGGCGTTTCACTTCTGAGTTCGGCATGGGGTCAGGTGGGACCACCGCACTGTCGCCGCCAAGATAATTCTGTTGTTCTCCGCTTATCCGCAACGCCTCTACCTCTCGATAGCCCGCGCCGCTTCCTTTAAAATTCGAAACAAGCCGAAAACATTTGAGCGTTGTATAGTTAAGCCTCTCGGGCAATTAGTATGGGTTAGCTCAACGTCTCGCAACGCTTACACATCCCACCTATCTACGTCGTCGTCTACAACAACCCTTACAGACCTAAAGTCTGGGAGAACTCATCTTAAGGCAAGTTTCGTGCTTAGATGCTTTCAGCACTTATCTCTCCCGCATGTAGCTACCCGGCAATGCGTCTGGCGACACAACCGGAACACCAGGGATGCGTCCACTCCGGTCCTCTCGTACTAGGAGCAGCCCCTTTCAATTCTCCTGCGCCCACGGCAGATAGGGACCGAACTGTCTCACGACGTTCTAAACCCAGCTCGCGTACCACTTTAAATGGCGAACAGCCATACCCTTGGGACCTACTTCAGCCCCAGGATGTGATGAGCCGACATCGAGGTGCCAAACACCGCCGTCGATATGAACTCTTGGGCGGTATCAGCCTGTTATCCCCGGAGTACCTTTTATCCGTTGAGCGATGGCCCTTCCATTCAGAACCACCGGATCACTATGACCTGCTTTCGCACCTGCTCGACTTGTCCGTCTCGCAGTTAAGCTTGCTTTTACCATTGCGCTAACCTGACGATGTCCGACCGTCATTAGCAAACCTTCGTGCTCCTCCGTTACTCTTTGGGAGGAGACCGCCCCAGTCAAACTACCCACCAGACACTGTCCGAGAGCGTGTTTTCACTCCTCGTTAGAACATCAAACGTTAAAGGGTGGTATTTCAAGAATGGCTCCACTGTCACTGGCGTGACCGCTTCAATGCCTCCCACCTATCCTACACATCAAAATTCAAGGTTCAGTGTCAAGCTATAGTAAAGGTTCACGGGGTCTTTCCGTCTAGCCGCGGGTACACCGCATCTTCACGGCGATTTCAATTTCACTGAGTCTCGGGTGGAGACAGCCTGGCCATCATTATGCCATTCGTGCAGGTCGGAACTTACCCGACAAGGAATTTCGCTACCTTAGGACCGTTATAGTTACGGCCGCCGTTTACCGGGGCTTCGATCAGGTGCTTCTCTTGCGATTACACCATCAATTAACCTTCCGGCACCGGGCAGGCATCACACCCTATACTTCCACTTTCGTGTTTGCAGAGTGCTGTGTTTTTAATAAACAGTTGCAGCCAGCGGGTCACTTCGACCGGTTCAACCTTCAAGAGTCTATCTCTACAATTTATCCCGGCGCACCTTCTCCCGAAGTTACGGTGCTATTTTGCCTAGTTCCTTCACCCGAGTTCTCTCAAGCGCCTGAGTATTCTCTACCTGACCACCTGTGTCGGTTTATAGTACGGTTCAGATAAACCTGAAGCTTAGCGGCTTTTCCTGGAAGCATGGTATCGGTTACTTCGGCTCCTTAGAGCCTCGTCATCACTTCTCGGTGTTATTAAAGAGTCCGGATTTGCCTAAACTCTCCACCTACCGGCTTAAACAGACATCCAACCGTCTGATAACCTAACCTTCTCCGTCCCCGCATCGCAGTTTATCCAAGTACGGGAATATTAACCCGTTTCCCATCGACTACGCTTTTCAGCCTCGCCTTAGGGGCCGACTCACCCTGCCCCGATTAACGTTGGACAGGAACCCTTGGTCTTCCGGCGAACGGGTTTTTCACCCGTTTTATCGTTACTTATGTCAGCATTCGCACTTGTGATACGTCCAGCAAGCCTCTCGACTCACCTTCTTCCGCTTACACAACGCTCCCCTACCCAACAATGTCTCCATTGATGCCGCAGCTTCGGTGACTAGTTTTAGCCCCGTTACATCTTCCGCGCAGGCCGACTCGACTAGTGAGCTATTACGCTTTCTTTAAATGATGGCTGCTTCTAAGCCAACATCCTAGCTGTCTAAGCCTTCCCACTTCGTTTCCCACTTAACTAGTACTTCGGGACCTTAGCTGGCGGTCTGGGTTGTTTCCCTCTCCACGACGGACGTTAGCACCCGCCGTGTGTCTCCTGAGTATCACTCTTCGGTATTCGCAGTTTGCATCGGGTTGGTAATCCGGGATGGACCCCTAGCCGAAACAGTGCTCTACCCCCGAAGGTGTCCGCTCAAGGCTCTACCTAAATAGATTTCGGGGAGAACCAGCTATCTCCCGGTTTGATTGGCCTTTCACCCCCAGCCACAGGTCATCCGCTAATTTTTCAACATTAGTCGGTTCGGTCCTCCAGTTAGTGTTACCCAACCTTCAACCTGCCCATGGCTAGATCACCGGGTTTCGGGTCTATACCTTGCAACTCCACGCCCAGTTAAGACTCGGTTTCCCTTCGGCTCCCCTATGCGGTTAACCTCGCTACAAAATATAAGTCGCTGACCCATTATACAAAAGGTACGCAGTCACCCCATCACTTAATCCCACTGCTTCTTTTGAAGGTTTGACTCGCTTCGCTCGTCTTACCATCATTAACGTGCGGTTAATTTCCATCACTTTCCAATTGGATTAAGTGATGGGGCTCCCACTGCTTGTACGTACAGGGTTTCAGGTTCTCTTTCACTCCCCTCGCCGGGGTTCTTTTCGCCTTTCCCTCACGGTACTGGTTCACTATCGGTCAATCAGGAGTATTTAGCCTTGGAGGATGGGCCCCCCTTCTTCAGACAGGATTCCTCGTGTCCCGCCCTACTTCTCGTCAGCTCAGTACCACCGCTCAGACTTCGAGTACGGGGCTGTCACCCTCTGTCGCTTGGCTTCCCAGCCAATTCCTCTGTCTATGCCGCTATCACTGACCGGCTGCTCCGCTTTCGCTCGCCGCTACTCACGGAATCTCGGTTGATTTCTTTTCCTCGGGGTACTTAGATGTTTCAGTTCTCCCGGTTCGCCTTTCATTACTATGGATTCATAATGAAATGATGGATTCTTCATCCATCGGGTTTCCCCATTCGGACATCTCGGATTAAACGCCTCTTATCGGCTCATCCGAGCTTTTCGCAGATTAGCACGTCCTTCTTCGCCTCTGATTGCCAAGGCATCCGCCCTGTACGCTTAGTCGCTTAACTATACAACCTCAAATGTTCTCTTTACTGTCTTTTGCAAGAAAGTGCCTTCAATTTGAAGTCGGTTTTTTAAACTAAACACTTGACTGCTTTTGTTCAGTCAAGATTTTTACTACTCAGACTTTCTTTCGAAAATCTCTTCAGTTTTTCAGCTTGTTTCCAATTTTTTAAAGAACAATAAGATAAACCCTAACTTGCGTTAGACGAAATCATCTTTAATTGGCGTCCCCACGGGGATTCGAACCCCGGTTACCGCCGTGAAAGGGCGATGTCCTAGGCCTCTAGACGATGGGGACAACAGCTAAAGATAATCTCTTTGTTGTCTTGCACTTCCGTTTCTTCGATTCTCATCTCGTCGCTCGACCTAGTAAGCAACCAAAAGTGCGGTCTTTTCTCTCTACTTTTCATCAAACAATCTGTGTGAACACCGGTAATCCGTTCTTTAGTAAGGAGGTGATCCAACCGCAGGTTCCCCTACGGTTACCTTGTTACGACTTCACCCCAGTCATGAATCATACCGTGGTAAACGCCCCCCCTTTCGGTTAAGCTATCTACTTCTGGTACAACCCACTCCCATGGTGTGACGGGCGGTGTGTACAAGGCCCGGGAACGTATTCACCGCGACATGCTGATTCGCGATTACTAGCGATTCCGACTTCATGGAGTCGAGTTGCAGACTCCAATCCGGACTACGACGCACTTTCTGAGATTCACTCCCCCTCGCAGGCTCGTTTCCCTCTGTATACGCCATTGTAGCACGTGTGTAGCCCTACTCGTAAGGGCCATGATGACTTGACGTCATCCCCACCTTCCTCCGGTTTATCACCGGCAGTCTCCTTTGAGTTCCCATCTCTACATGCTGGCAACAAAGGATAAGGGTTGCGCTCGTTGCGGGACTTAACCCAACATTTCACAACACGAGCTGACGACAGCCATGCAGCACCTGTCTCTCAGTTCCCGAAGGCACTCCGATATCTCTACCGGATTCTGAGGATGTCAAGAGTAGGTAAGGTTCTTCGCGTTGCATCGAATTAAACCACATGCTCCACCGCTTGTGCGGGCCCCCGTCAATTCATTTGAGTTTTAACCTTGCGGCCGTACTCCCCAGGCGGTCGATTTATCACGTTAGCTTCGGGCACCAGGCTTATCGCCCAATCCCCAAATCGACAGCGTTTACAGCGTGGACTACCAGGGTATCTAATCCTGTTTGCTCCCCACGCTTTCGCACATGAGCGTCAGTACGTTCCCAAGGGGCTGCCTTCGCCTTCGGTATTCCTCCACATCTCTACGCATTTCACCGCTACACGTGGAATTCTACCCCTCCCTAAAGTACTCTAGCTACCCAGTCTGAAATGCAGTTCCCAGGTTAAGCCCGGGGATTTCACATCTCACTTAAATAGCCGCCTGCGTGCCCTTTACGCCCAGTTATTCCGATTAACGCTCGCACCCTCCGTATTACCGCGGCTGCTGGCACGGAGTTAGCCGGTGCTTCTTCTGTGGCTAACGTCAATCGAATAAGCTGTTAACTTATTCGCCTTCCTCACCACCGAAAGAACTTTACAACCCGAAGGCCTTCTTCATTCACGCGGCATGGCTGCGTCAGGGTTGCCCCCATTGCGCAATATTCCCCACTGCTGCCTCCCGTAGGAGTCTGGACCGTGTCTCAGTTCCAGTGTGGCTGGTCATCCTCTCAGACCAGCTAGAGATCGTCGGCTTGGTAGGCCTTTACCCCACCAACTACCTAATCCCACTTGGGCTCATCTTATGGCGGGCGGTCCGAAAATCCCACCCTTTAGTCCTTAGACATTACGCGGTATTAGCGACAGTTTCCCGTCGTTATCCCCCTCCATAAGCCAGATCCCCAAGCATTACTCACCCGTCCGCCACTCGTCAGCATGGAAAGCAAGCTTTCCACCCGTTACCGTTCGACTTGCATGTGTTAAGCCTGCCGCCAGCGTTCAATCTGAGCCATGATCAAACTCTTCAGTTCAAAAAGTTTTTTCGCTCAATATACTGACATTCATTAATGTATTAACTTCGGTCAGCACCTTAAGTCTTCATTTATTTTTTCTAAACGAATCTTTCCGGTGCCCACACAGATTGTCTGATAAATTGTTAAAGAGCAAAAAACAACGACGCACCGCTTGATTTGACTTCTTCACAACGGCGCGTCGTTGTGTGGGGCGTATTATAGGGCTTTTAGAATCCTTTGCAAGCCCTTTTTGTAAAAAAATGTAAAAAAATATTCAATTGATTATTGATTACCCAATTTCGTCATAATTTTAACCAATTTCCAACAATTCCGATTCATCAAAGCCCCATCTTTTTAACGCTTGATAAAATTGTTGTTCAAAATTAAAGTCTTTTGTATAAAAAATACGATTATTCTTTTCTTTTTCCGAACGCACTTTGCTATTTTCCAGCAATGATTTTACTCTTTTAGCAATGGCATATCCCGAATCTAAAAAGAATTTTACCTGTGGTAAGCAGATTCGAATTTCTTCTTTAATAAGTGGAAAATGCGTACAACCTAAAATTACAGTATCAAGATCTTTCAAACATATCCACGCCTGTAATTCTTTTCTTAGCTGTAATAAGTCCACCGAATTTCCCTTGATTTTTTGCTCGGCTATTTCGGGCAAAACAGTTGAACCCAATCGTTCCACCCGACAATCCGTAGCATATCGTGCAATCAATGTATTAACATATTCACGTTTAACAGTGCCCTTGGTTGCCAGTAGCCCAATATGCTTGGTATGTGAAACGGATGCGGCGGGTTTTATTGCGGGCACGGTACCGACGATAGGAATAGAAAACGTTCGGCGCAAACTCGGCAACACTACGGTACTCGCCGTATTACACGCAATAACAATAAGGTCTAGCGGATAACGTATATCGATCGTCGTACAAATTTTTGATACCCGTTCAATCAGTGTTTCTTCACTTCTTTCGGAATAAGGGAAAAATGCATTATCAAAACAATACAAGTAATGACAATCGGGTAACAAGGATTTAACTTCACTATAAACACTAAATCCTCCGACTCCCGAATCAAAAAACAGGATGGTTGGCTTCATTTATTTATGATAAAAAACAAGATATTGAGGCTATGCTACGCTTTAAAGTTTTTGAATTCAAGCCTGCAGATTTCTAAATAAAAGAAAATGCCGCAAGTTATTACGACATCTGTAAAACGTTCATTGCTTACCAATAATAGGGATAATGTCGATGTCTATACCGTCCGACTCCGATTCCCACTCCTATATGAGGTTGAATTCGCGTCGTTCCTTGTGAAACCCGCTGATATTTATCACTTTGATTGAGCGGATTATCAACGCGCTTAGGTGTTGTTACCTGCTGTTCTTTCGGTACGGTATTGCCGGAATAGACCTTGTTGTTATATTCCTGCACAGCCCGCATATCTAACGGCGCTTGCGGGCGGTTATCTACTGATGACGAGCAGGCGACACATAAACAAACTCCCGCTAAGACAAAATAATTACGCATCATATATATCTCTCCTTACTGACAGACAATATCAGATAAGACGTCCGCACGCTCCTGTACATTGACTTTTGCTCTATATTTGCCGGTTTCCATTTCATCCTGACGTAATTTATCTAAGATATCTTTAGCTTTAATATTAAATACCGTCGTATATTGCATATCTTTGATTTGATTTAAAAATGAAACATTAGTTCGACTAATTATAGCATAATATTCTTCCGGGTTACGGACATAATAAGTTGTCGAATCCGTCAAATCCACCCCCAACTGATTACGATATCCCCGGCAAATACCGGCTCCTGATTGATACACCGTATGCGAATAATATTTTTGATTCATATTATAAACTTCCAGCTCAATGCTTTCTGCCATACGCTCCATATCATCAGAACAGCCAGGATTCAACTCATCCGTACTGCCTTTGGCAATAAAAGTACTTTTCGGACCGATTTGCCCAATACCCGCTACAGGAAATAAGATCAATAAAGTAAGAATAATTTTGAAATCTAACTTCATTTTTCATCCTTATTTTTCTTTTTTCTCTTCGGCTTGTTCAGCAATGGCATCTCGAGCGGAACGGATCGATTTCTCGATCAGATCGCGACGTGCATCGTCTTCCGGCATTAGTTTTAACATCATCGCCCATGTGACAGCTGCCATTTTATAGTCTTCTTTAGAGAAATAATAAAAAGCCAGTAAGCTCAATGCTTGCATGTTAGTATGATCGCGACGAATCACTTGTTTCAATAATTCTTCCCCCTGCATTTTCTCATTCGAATCATCGGACATCATCAGAATTCTAGCATAAGAAAGTTTATATTCCGTATTTTCAGGTTCTAATTTTGCAGCTTTGCCATAGGCATCAAAAGCTAAATTACCTTTATTTAAAGACATACCGACTTGCCCCAATAACCACCAGCTTTTGGCATCGGCCGGTTCATGCTGTAACTTAACTCTGAGAGCTGTAGCAAATTGCTGTAATTCCTGATCCGTTAACGGATTGTTGTCTTCATCTTTTACACGTTCATAAAAATAAGGCAGTTTTTCATAAGTTTTCGCGACCATGTCCTGCGCCTGCCAGGCACCGATCTTAAAATAAATCGCTCCGGCAATAATTAACAAACTTAAGAAACCTGAAACAAACCATAATTTACCGTAAGATTTATTTTCAAAACTGACCGCACTTTCAGGCGGAATATCTTCCAACAGGTTTTTTTGTAATTCAATCTTAACCTGTTCGGCATCCTCCACCAACCCTTGCTGCACATCATGATCTATTTCCTGTAAACGATCCAAATAAAATGCTTTATTCAACGTATCACGTTTTATCTGTGACGATTGTGACGTTCGGATTGATTTCTTCAACAAGGGATAAAAACAGATCAGTGCAATTACCAATGTTAACAGTATGCCACTCAGCCAAAAATTCATATTATTCCTTCTCGTTTAAAATAGATTGTAAACGCCGTTGTTCCGAATCATCCAAATCCTCCGGATTTTTTACCACGCATTGGCGTTCCGCGCCGTTCGTTGTTTGGACTTTTTTCCGGCGGACCACAAACCATGCACCTAATATCACGAATGCGCAGGGTAATAGCCACAGCCATAGCGTTGCCGGCGTCAACGGGGGATTGTAGGTGACGAAATTTCCATAACGTTCCACCATATAATCTACAACATCCCGCTTGCTTTTGCCTTCCTGCAGAAGCTCGAACACTTTAGCCCGCATATCGATCGAAATTTGTGCGTTACTGTCGGCGATATTATTATTCTGACATTGCGGACAACGCAATTCCTGCGTAAGCACATGATAATCTTGTTCCTGTTGAGCCGATTGAAAATTTAACGCATCAATAGCGGCAAATCCTGAACAAGACAACAAAAGTGCGGTCAAAAAAAGCATAATTTTTTGCATTATTTTTCCTCCGCCAGCTTGTCGTATAAAGGTTTCAAGGTTTGCAGCCAAACCTTTTCGTTAATATCACCGGCATAACGGTAACGAACCACGCCTTTACCGTCCACCACGAAAGTTTCCGGTGCGCCGTATACGCCGAGATCCAACCCCAGTGCGCCTTTTTCGTCTTTAATGACCACTTGATAAGGATTATCCAAATCTTTCAGCCATTTAACGGCTTTATCCGATTGATCTTTATAATCAATACCGATAATAATGACGTCCTGTTTAGCTAGTTCATTCAGGTATTGATGTTCCGCATAACACGTCGGACACCAAGTCGCCCAGACATTAACCAAAACGGGTTTGCCCTGTTGAAAAATTTCGTTTCCCAACGGTTTATTTTCAAATAAATCCGTCATTTGGCTGATCGGTATCGGTTTGCCTACCAGCGCACTTTCCAATGCCTTGGGATCATCACCCTGCGCGTTACGTTGCAATTGCACCACAAAAGCGACAATCAGTCCCAGAAAAATAATAAGAGGTAAAAATAGTTTTTTATTCATTTATTTTTTCTTTTACAATTTTTGAAAAACGGTAGCGACGATCGCTCATACAAAGCAATCCGCCTAATACCATAAATAAACCGCCGAACCAAATCCAACGGACAAACGGTTTATAATATAAGCGTAACGCCCAAGAACCGTCCCCTAGACTTTCCCCCAAAGCCACGTACAGGTCGCGGGTAAATCCCCAGTCAATCGCAGCTTCCGTCATAGTCATTTTACTCACGGTATAAAAACGTTTTTCGGCAAACAACGTAGCTTCCGGTTTATCATTCACAAAAATATCCACTTGTGCTTTTCCGCCGGCATAATTTGGACCGTTCGCCTCGCTGATACCTTTAAATTCGAACCGATAATCTTCGATTTGTACGCTGTCGCCCACGTTCATACGCACATCACGTTCAACGCTGTAATTCTGACTGAAAGCGACGCCCCAAATCGTCATCGCCACCCCCAAATGAGCGGCTATCATCCCCCAGTGGGAACGGGATAATTTACTTAATCCCGTCCAGAAGTCTGAACGATGGGTCGCCCGCAGATGTAACTCATACAGACTGAGCAACACAATAATCGCCGACATCATCACGCCCAATACGGCAGACACCGTAAGTTTATTCTGCAACAGTAACGGCAAGCCGAAACCCAGCAACGCCATAAGAATCACACTGATAATCACCGGCTTACGGATGGCCGAAAATTGATCCCGGCGCCACTTCACCAACGGGCCGATTCCTAATAACAACGCAAACGGCGTACAGATAATCAGGAACATTTGGTCAAAAAACGGTGCGCCGATAGAAATGGTGCCTAATCCTAATTGTTTATGCACCAACGGTAACAAGGTACCTAACAGCACAACAGAAAGTGCGGTCATCAAAAAGATATTATTTAATAACAGCATGCTTTCACGCGAATACCGTTCCGAGTTATCACGGGAACGGATTTGGTTTCCCTTAATCGCATACAAGGTTAACGAGCCGCCGATAACCACCACAAGATATGCTAAAATATACAAACCGCGCGTCGGATCCGAAGCGAAAGCATGGACGGAAACCAGAATCCCGGAACGTACTAAAAATGTGCCGAGCAAGCAAAGTGAGAAAGCCAAAATTGCCAGTAACACCGTCCAGGCTTTGAAAGAACCGCGTTTTTCCGTCACAGCCAAGCTGTGTAATAACGCCGTTCCCGCCAACCAAGGCATCAACGAGGCATTTTCTACGGGATCCCAAAACCACCATCCGCCCCAACCGAGCTCATAATATGCCCACCAGGAACCGAGTACAATCCCTAAAGTTAAAAACACCCAAGCCGCCATCGTCCAAGGACGAGACCAACGCGCCCATGCGGTATCCAGCTTTCCCGTCATTAATGAGGCAATAGCAAAAGCAAAAGCCACCGAAAATCCCACATAGCCCATATATAGTAAAGGCGGATGGAAAATAAGTCCCACATCCTGCAGCAACGGATTCAGTTCCCGTCCGTCCGCCGGGAAATCAGGAAAGGTGCGGACAAACGGATTGGAGGTAAACAGCACGAACAACAGGAAACCAATACTGATAATTCCCATAATACCCAATACGCGCGCCACCGCTTCCTGCGGTAACCGTTTACTGAACAATGCAACGGCGGTCCCCCATAACGTCAGCATCCAAATCCAAAGCAGCAAGGACCCTTCATGCGACCCCCATACCGCAGACAAGCGATAATGCAGGGGTAATGTGGAATTGGAATTATTCACCACATATTGCACGCTGAAATCATTTACCGCAAAAGCATAAAACAGCGCACCGAATGCCACGCTAAGCGATAAAAACAAACCGTATGTCATCGGACGCGCCAATGCCATAAATTGAATGTTACCTTTTTCTGCGCCCCATAAAGGAAAAATCACCAGAAAAACCGATACGGCTAAACTGAGTGCAAGCGCATAGTTACCTAATTCTGCAATCATTATCGGCTCTCTTTTTCCTGTTGATCCCGTTCACTTTCCCCTGTCAGGTCCGTATTACTGATTCCCATCGGTTTGTGAACTTTTTCCAGTTGTTCGCCCAGTTCCGGCGGAACGTAGTTTTCATCATGTTTAGCCAGCACTTCGGAAGCCTGCAGAACGGTCGGTTCAATCAATGTACCTTGGGCGACAATCCCTTGCCCTTCACGGAATAAATCCGGCAAAATTCCTTCATATTCTACGGTGATGGACGGGCCGATATCATTCACATCAAACTGGACTTTCAGCGTTTTCGAGTCACGTTTCACCGACCCCGCAACCACCATACCGCCCACACGAATACGCTGACCGACTTCCGGTTTTTGGCTTGCGTCGTTCTGTTTACCGTTGACCACTTCCGACGGCGTATAGAACAAATCAATATTCGAGCGTAACGCATACATCACCAAACCGGAGGCGATGGAAACACCGATTAAAATAAACAAAACAATCTTTAATCTGGATTTACGTCTCGGATTCATAGCCCACCTCTCGATTTATTCGCCTGTAAGCGTTGTTCGCGTACCTGTTCGCGTTTTACTTCCGCAAGAATCGAATGCTTACCTTTATAACTGTATACGATCAAGCCGATAATCGCCGCCAGCGATATGCCATAAGACAACCAAACGTAAAAACCGTAGCCGCCCATATTAAAAAAATCACTCCAGGACTGGAAAAACATATTTATCTCCCAAAACATTGAAAATTCCGACCGCTCTTTTATTTTACCAACGCTCGTACCCAAGGACGTTTAATATCCTCGCGTAATAAGGCGTTACGATAACGTACCAATGTCAGCCAAACGGTCAACGCCATAAAACCGAAAATACTGAAAATCAACGGAATCAACATCGGTGTGGCGATTGACGGTTTTTCAAATTTCGTAATACTGGCGCCCTGATGCAGCGTATTCCACCATTCTACCGAAAAATGGATAATCGGGATATTGATAACCCCTACAATACATAAAATAGCGGTAGCTTTCATGCCGGTATTGCGGTCCTGAAACGAGGAATAAAGCGCCATTACGCCGAGATATAAAAAAAACAAAATCAATGAAGCGGTTAAGCGCGCATCCCATACCCACCAGGTTCCCCACATCGGTTTTCCCCAAATGGAACCGGTCGCCAGCGCCAGAAAGTTAAATACCGCACCAATCGGCGCCATCGCTATAATAGAAAGATGCGCCTGTTTAATCTGCCATACCAAACCAATCACACCCGCAATCGCCATAGCGACATAAATGCTCATCGACCAAATCGCCGACGGTACGTGTACATACATAATTCGGAAGCTGTTACCCTGTTGATAATCAGCGGGTGCAAATGCCAAGCCCCATACCAGACCTATACCGAGCAGTAATACGGTCAAAACGGCAAAAAACGGACTCAATTTACCGCATAAGCGGTACTGAGTTTCAGGTTTAGCATAAGGATGTAACCATTTCCACATGAATATTTTTTCCTTTTAATTATCCAAACTCACACGCAACGCCGCCGCAACGGCAAAAGGTGCAAGCGTTAACGAGGCGACCATCATCGCGCCGAGAATCGCAAGTTGCCCCCGATAAGGCAAATTTAATGTTGCGGCATCCAATACGGATGCCGAAAAAATCAAAACCGGGATAAACAGCGGCACGACTAACAAACTTAATAACACGCCGCCTTTGCGTAATCCTACGGTTAACGCCACGCCGATCGCGCCGATGCAGCTCAATACCGGCGTACCGATTAACAAAGTCAACGCCAATGCCCGCCAAATATGTATATCCAGCGATAGCAATAAAGCCGCCGCCGGCGATAATAAAATCAGCGGTAATCCCGTCAAACACCAATGCGCGACGACTTTCGCCAATGCAATCAATGCCAAAGGTTGCGAAATTAACATTAATTGCTCCAGCGAACCGTCGACAAAATCGTCCCGAAACAAGCGTTCAAACGACAGTAAAGCGGAAAGTAATGCCGCCACCCAAGCCACACCGCCAGCAATTTTAGAGAGCAGATTAGGATCAGGCCCCACTACCAACGGAAACAGTGTAATCACGATCAGAAAAAACCATAACGGATTCAAAATTTCCGCCTGTTTCCGCATAGCGATACGCAATTCCCGTTTGATAATTTCAATAAATACCATTGCTTATTCCAAAAACTTGTAAGAATCCAACCGCACTTTACGCAATATTCTGCTCGGCACATCCTGATGACTGGTTAAGATCACGATTCCGCCGTTTTCCGCATGCCGCTCGAAATATTGTGTCAGTACTGCTACTCCGTGTTTATCAATGGCATTAAAAGGTTCGTCCAAAATCCATAGCGGTGCCCGGGATAACCATAAACGCGCCAAAGCAATGCGTTTTTGTTGGCCGGCGGAAAGCTGTCCGGCGACAATATCTTCACGTCCCGCCAATCCCACCATTTCCAACGCCTGCCATAATGCATCTTCACCTTGCTCGCAAGCGGAAATCTTTTGATAAAACAGCAAATTTTCCCACGCGGTTAATTCAGGTTTAACACCGGAAAGATGCCCCAAATACAATAAATCCCCGAGAAATTGTTCTCGGCACTGAGAAAGTTTCTCACCGTTCCAGCACACGTTACCCGTTAACGGCTGCGCCAAACCTGCAATAATCCGTAACAAACTGGTTTTCCCAATACCGTTATGTCCTTCAATCTGCACAAAATCCCCCGATTTAAAGATTAAAGACAAATCGGTAAATAAAACCTTATCCCCCCGTTGACAGGCAATTTGTTCTAATTGAAGTTGATTCGGCATAAAAAATCCAGCTTAAAATAATGTCAGATTCTAGCATAAGCTGTTAGGAAGTCGTAGAAAATTGAGATAGAAGACATTAACCATTTAGAGGTAATAACAGCAAAAATTGCGCTAAATCAAAAAGATCGGATTATCCGATCTTTTTTGCTAATAACCGTCTTCACTCATATTCGGTAGAAAACTGGCTTGTCGAATACGGCGGACATAGGTTTCAATACTTCCGTCGGTATGCAGTATAATTTCCCGCCAGCCGGGCTGTTGCGTATCCAAGGCGAAATGATTGGTATCCGGCTTAAATTGAATACAGGTGGAAGGTGTCGACATCACCCGATAACCGTTCCACAGGTCGTCCACCGTCTGATGAATATGTCCGTGAACAATGCCTTTTACATTATCGGACATCGCCAAAATTTGCGCCAACTCATTGGCATTACGCAAATTGTGTTGATCCAACCATGCGGAATGGGTTGAAAGTAAATGATGATGCAACACAATCAGCACATAACGGTCCGCTTGTGCTTTTAATTTATTCTGCAGCCAGTCCAACTGATATTCCGTCAGATTACCGTGCGGCACCCCGAAAACCTGACTGTCCAGTAACAATACCTGCCATTGTTCACCGGCCAAAATCTGCTTTTCGGCACAAATATTCCCGTGATTTTTATTCAGCAATTCATTCATTTTCGGTTGAAAATCATGATTGCCCGGCAACCAGAAAACCGGTTTGCCCAACGGTTGCACCATTTCGCAGAAACGCAGATAACCTTCGTCCGAACTGTCCTGCACCAAATCGCCTGTGGCCAAAACAAAATCCGCCTCGAACGGCGAAGCCTGAATCTCCGTTAAAACCTGGTTAAAGCTGGCGCAAGTATTTATGCCTAATAACTCGCTGCCGGCGTCCTTAAACAAATGCGGATCGGTTATTTGTAGAATGCGTATCTCATCCGAATCCGTGTCATATTGATACGTGTTAATCATGGGATTCTCCTGTTCCCCATCCAATGTCGCAATCGCAAGATTATCCGCTTCAGAAAAATTTGCATCCGTTAAAATACGAAAATGTTATAAAGATCATATTTCTGCGCAGACTTTTTGCTAAAAATGCCACATTCGTCACATTTTACAACCAAGCCTGTTGCAATTTTCTGTAATTGAGTTGCAACCACTGTAATCCTAGCACGGCCGTGCTGTTATCCACTTTGCCCTGCTCCACCCATGCATAAGCGGTCTCCCGTTCGAGTACATGGACTTTAATGTCTTCATGTTCTTCCGCTAATCCGTGCAGACCTTTTGCTTTCGAACTATCCACTTTGCCCGCAAACAAATGAATGCGTTCCACCGTGCCTCCCGGGCTGTCCCATACACTCAATACACGGATCAGATTCGTCACCTCGACACCGGCTTCTTCCCGGCTCTCACGTCCGGCAACCTCTTCCGGCAACTCGCCTTCTTCCACCATACCGGCTATCAGCTCTAACAACCAAGGCGAACCGGAAAAACTCGGATTATAAGCGCCGATACGCACTTGCTCTACCAAAATCACCGTATCCCGTTCGGGATCATAGGCAATCACGGCAGAAGCGGCGCCTTTCACGAGCAATTCCCGCACTACTTCGCCGCTCATCCCGCCGGCAAACAGTTTATGGCGAAAATGCACCCGTTTTAATTGAAAAAAGCCATGATAAAGTGGCTCTTCTTTGATAATTTCAATATCATTCTGACTAAATTGTTGGATATCGACCATGATTTTTCCTTATTTTCGAATAGCACTAAGAATACTAAAAAATACGAATATTTTTGCTATTTTTATTGAAAAATTTGAGGTTCGTCACAAAATTTTTGCATATACGGTTAAAAATTAACTGAATATTTGACCGCACTTTTGAGCGAATACGCGCAAAGCCCCCGTTCTGTTCCGGGCGACCAATGGAAATAACGGACATCATCCAATTCATTCCCCGCCGCAAATAATGCGAGGTAAAACGGTAATTCTTCAGAAAAAAACAACTGACCGGCAGGGCAATATGCCGTTCGAATCTGTTGCCGTTCCGGCAAATGCCGGACTTCGCTCAACTTCACAATACCTACCCCTTGCGATTTCAGTACGGCTTCGCGCAAACACCAGCAACGATAAAATCCTGCAACGATATTACTCTGTTTAGCCAGCCAGCGCTGTTCCGTTTGCGGAGCAAAATGAGCTAAAAGTGCGGTGAAATTTCGTTCTGTTTTTGCTATCTCGATATCGATGCCCACCGCCGGCTTGGCGGACGAAACCGACAATATTACCGCGACCCAATCGCCGGAATGGGAAATATTAAAATCAATTCGGTTTGAAGGGAATTCGGGACGACCGCTGGCGGTATAATAAATATGCGACAGCAATCCCGTATCGATTCCCGCCTGTCCGCATAAGCGCCACAGTAAAAAATGCGCCAGCCGGCGGCAGTGGTGCCGTTGCCGTACACGGGAATTTCCGTTAATGCTTTCGCCATCGGACGATAGATGCAACCGTTCGGGAACCAGTTCGGACGGAATAGTTTGAAACGGGTAATCCTGCCGAATATTACCCCACGCGACAAAAGTTGCCATGACTTTGTTTGATGACCCGATAAAATCTGAAAAACACCTAAAAAAATGACCGCACTTTCTCCGTTCCCGGTAAAGTGCGGTCATATAATGCGACAAATCTAGCCTGCAAGCAAGGTATTCACGCGTTTAATGAAAGCCGTCGGATTTTCCAAGGTGCCGCGCTCCGACAACATGGCTTGCTCCAACAGCAATTCCACCCAGTCGGCGAAAGCGGATTCATCGGTCAATGCCGCCGTTTTTTTCACTAAAGCGTGATCCGGATTCAATTCAAAAGTATATTTCACCTCCGGCACCGGCTGACCGCTCATCGCGAACAATTTCGCCATTTGAGTAGTCATTTGATCGTTATCCGTCGATACCACCGCCGGCGTATCGGTTAAACGATGGGTCAAACGCACATCTTTTACCCGTTCGCCCAGCAGGGTTTTCACCCGTTCGATGAAACCGCTTAAAGCTTCGTCCTGCGCCTTCTCTTTTTCCGCTTCGGTTTTATCCGCCAAATCGCCTAAATCCAAATCCGCTTTGGTGATGGATTGTAACGGCTTGCCGTCAAATTCCGTTAAATAGCTCAACATCCATTCGTCGATTCGATCGGACAACAGCAACACTTCAATGCCTTTTTTATTGAACAATTCCAAATGCGGACTGTTTTTCGCCGCGACGTAACTGTCGGCGGTAATATAGTAAACGGCTTTTTGTCCTTCTTTCATGCGGGCGATATAATCCGCCAGCGATACGCTTTGTTCGCTGCTGTCCGTGTGAGTGGAAGCAAAACGGAATAGTTTGGCGATTTGTTCGCGGTTGGCAAAATCTTCACCCACGCCTTCTTTCAGCACTAAACCGAATTCTTTCCAGAATGTCGCATATTTTTCCGCTTCGTCTTTCGCCAGTTTTTCCAGCATTTGTAAGGAACGTTTGGTTAAGGCTTTACGTAATGCCGCCGTGGTTTTATTATCCTGCAGAATTTCACGGGAAACGTTTAACGGCAAATCGTTGCTGTCCAGCAAACCGCGCATGAAACGCAGATAATTCGGCATGAACACTTCCGCATCATCCATAATGAATACCCGTTGCACATACAGCTTCAAGCCGTGTTTTTGCTCGCGGTTGAATAAATCCCACGGCGCTTTGGACGGCACATAAAGCAAACTGGTATATTCCTGATTACCTTCCACTTTGTTGTGCTGCCATACTAGCGGATCGGCAAAATCATGGCTGATATGTTTATAAAATTCTTGGTATTCTTCGTCGGAGATTTCACCTTTCGCCCTCGTCCACAAGGCCTGAGCTTTATTGATTTTTTCCCATTTTACGTCGCTTTCTTTGCCTTCTTCATCGAATTCTTTGGTCAGAATTTCCACCGGCAAACCGATGTGATCGGAATATTTGCCGATAATTTCACGCAGACGCCATTCGTTCAAAAATTCTTTTTCGTCCTCGCGCAAAAACAGCGTAATTTCCGTACCGCGTTCTTTTTTCTCAATATCTTCGACGGAATACTCGCCTTCGCCGGCAGATGTCCATAATACGCCCTGTTCCGCCGGCACACCCGCTGCACGGCTGCGTACTTCCACTTTGTCCGCTACGATAAAGGCGGAATAGAATCCCACCCCGAATTGACCGATTAACTGGCTGTCTTTGGCTTGATCCTGCCCAAGTGCGGTTAAAAATTCCTTTGTTCCGGATTTCGCAATGGTGCCCAGGTGTTCCGTCGCCTGTTCGCGCGTCATGCCGATGCCGTTATCGCTGACGGTCAGCGTACCTTTTTTCTCATCAAAACGAATGCGCACTTTCAAATCGCCGTCGCCTTCATACAGTTCCGGCGCGGAAAGCGCTTTGAAACGCAATTTATCCGCCGCATCGGACGCGTTGGAAATCAATTCGCGCAGAAAAATTTCCTTATTGGAATACAGGGAATGAATCATTAATTGCAGAAGTTGTTTCACTTCCGTTTGGAAACCGAGAGTTTGTTGATTATTGCTCATGTTATTTATCCTATTTGGTTAGGCTCGTTAAAACTACTTTGTTGATATAGGAATAATTTCACGAATTTCAACCGCATCTTAAGGAAAATATAATAATTCGGTTAAATTTTAGACAAAGAAAAAGTGCGGTCGGAAAAACTTCTGTTTTTTCCGCCGCACTTGAAAACGATCAGCTAATTGTTAAAGCTTAGAATGTATAACGTACGCCGACTTTCGCGCCGTATTGGTTGACTTTTACGTCACGTACTTCACCCAAACGGTTATATTCCGCCGCGACATTTAAATCCCACTGCGGTGCAAAATTGTAGCTTACCCCGGCAATCGCACCGTAACCGAATTCAGTGTTGGAATTCGAAAAATGGAAATAATCGGAAGCGTTATTAAAGTCACTATTAACTTTAATATGATTGGCGGAAATTCTCGCCCCCAGATAAGGCGTTAAACTGGTGCCGAGATCAAAATCATAATAAGCGGCAAGGCCGAAACCGTACGCTTTCACTTCATTTTCGCCCGAACCGCCCAAGTCGCCGAAACCTTCATCACCTTTACCGTAATAAGTATAATCTAAGGCAAAGCGCCAATCATTCACTTTATAACCTACGGCGACACTCGGAGAGAACGAACCGTCGCTGATTTTACTCGACAAACCGCCCGATGTTCTCAATTTGGAATACCCCGCATCGCCTTCAACATACCAGTTTGCGCTTGCTACGCTCGCAAATGCCAAGGCGCCTAATGCTATAGCTAATGTTGTCTTTTTCATAAACTCCCCCTTCGTTATTATGTTTAAAAGTTCAATATAAATATAGCACAATTTCCCCGTAACTTCACGGACAAATTTTGTTCACCGGTTCCAAACGTCCTTTACAATATTGACATAAATAGACCGCACGTTCCCGCTGAATTTTATTATGACGACGCACGGAAAGCTGATGAATGCGGCAACCGCAGCGGTAAGCAAAGGTTTTGCCCTGAACGGATTTCACATCAAATTGATGATAAGTTTCGGCGGGCAGTTGAAAGACGTTCGTCATCACGGCTTGCCATTCCTTACCGTGCGGCTTCACCCGTCCGAACAGTTGATACACAATTAAATGCGCCAATTCGTGCGGCACCACTTGATTCACAAATTCCGACGGATTTTCCAGCAATAAAGTGCGGTTAAATTTTATTGCGTTTTTTTGCAGATATGCCACACCCGCCTTTATGCCGCGCACTTCATAACTCACCGTCGGCACGGCAAAAGTGCGGTCAAAAAATTGCTCGGATTTTTGTAAACAGGCGTTCAGCTTACGTTGAATCTGCATTTTTAAATGACGGAATCGGGTTTGTTGTTCCATGGAAAATATTTCAGTTTTACAGAAAACAAAGGCACGCGTTAAAAACGCGCGCCGTTCATTTCTAGGGATGCAAATTAGAAACTGTAACGCACACCCACTTTCGCGCCGTATTGGTCGAATTTAACGCCATTTTCTTTGCCCAATCGATTATATTCTGCCGCTACGTTTAAATCCCATTGCGGTGCAAAATTATAACTCACACCCACAACGGCACCGTAACCGAATTTGGTTTCGGAATCCGAGTAACTGCCGCGACGAACTACCTTACCGGTGTTGTCGGAGTAAAGAGTGTAGTCTAGTTCGGACTTAATGTGGTTAACTGAAAGACGGGCGCCTACATAAGGTTTCAGACTGCTGTTAACGTTGAAATCATAATAGGCGGAAAGTCCGAAACCGTATGCTTTCATTTCTTCATTACCGACTTCATGTTCTTGGTAATACTGCCAGCCGTAGTTTTCATCGGCTTTACCGTAATAAGTATAATCCAATGCAAAACGCCAATCGTTAACTTTATAACCGATAGCGAGACTTGGCGAAAATGAATTGTCTTTGAGATCATAACCGTCGCCACCCGAAGTTTTCAGTCTGGAATAGCCGGCATTCCCCTCAACATACCAATTTGCGCTGGCAACACCACTAAAAACCAATGCCCCTAGTGCCATAGCTAATGTTGTCTTTTTCATGGATTACTCCTTATTATGTTAAAATTCGGCGCCAATATAGCATAATCCCACAGAATTTTCACGGGTAAATCTACATGCCGCGTTGCAAATGAAAAAGCACGCGCTTAAAAAACACGTGCCTCTCATAAATCATCGTTAAATTTATAGCCCGGCCGCCGCGCTTAATTCGGCCGCACGATCAATTTTTTCCCATGGGAATTGTTCGCGTCCGAAATGTCCGTAAGCGGCGGTTTCACGGTAAATCGGTCGAATAAGATCCAACATTTGGATTAAACCGTACGGACGTAAATCAAAGAATTCGCGTACCAGTTTCACCAATAATTCGTTCGCTACTTTACCGGTGCCGAAAGTTTCCAGCATGATGGAAGTCGGTTCCGCCACACCGATGGCATAAGAAAGCTGAATTTCGCAGCGATCCGCCAACCCTGCCGCCACAATATTTTTCGCCACATAACGGGCGGCATAAGCAGCCGAACGGTCCACTTTCGACGGATCTTTGCCGGAAAACGCGCCGCCGCCGTGACGCGCCGCGCCGCCGTAGGTATCCACGATGATTTTACGGCCGGTTAAACCGCAATCGCCCATCGGCCCGCCGATAACAAAACGTCCGGTCGGGTTAATAAAATATTTAGTGTCTTTATCTAGCCATTTCGCCGGCAATACCGGTTTAATGATTTCTTCCATTACGCCTTCATGCACCTCTTTTTGGCTGACGGATTCCGCATGCTGAGTGGAAAGCACCACCGCGTCAATACCTACGATTTTATTGTCTTCGTATTTAAAGGTGAGCTGGCTTTTGGCGTCCGGGCGCAACCAATCCAAGGTGCCGTCTTTACGCACTTTAGCCTGACGTTCCATTAGACGGTGCGCATAAGTAATCGGTGCCGGCATGAAAACTTCGGTTTCGTTGGTCGCGTAACCGAACATAATGCCCTGGTCGCCTGCGCCTTGGTCTAACGGATTTTCACGATCCACGCCCTGATTAATGTCCTGCGACTGCTTGCCGATAGCATTCAATACGGCGCATGAATGCCCGTCGAATCCCATATCCGAATGTTTGTAACCGATGTCGCAAATCACCTGACGAGTGAGATTTTCAATATCCACCCAGGCGGATGTGGTGATTTCACCGCCCACCAACGCCATACCGGTTTTTACATAGGTTTCGCACGCTACACGCGCTTTCGGGTCCTGTTTGAGTATTTCGTCCAATACCGCGTCTGAAATTTGGTCTGCAATTTTATCCGGATGCCCTTCTGACACGGATTCGGAAGTAAATAAATGGGTTGACATGTTCTTTCCTTAATATGAGTTTAGCCGTTTAGACGGCCATAATACGCGTTTTTATCCGAATTTCAATCTAAAAATAAAAAATCCCCGGAACAGGGTATCCGGGGGGATTTATTTCAACCGTTTTTAGCGCGGACAGATTTCAGATTCAACAAAGAAATAAGCGATTTCTCTGACCGCACTTTCTTCACTGTCCGAACCGTGCACCGAATTCCGACGTCGGCTTTCCGCAAAATCTTTGCGGATAGTGCCTTCCGCAGCCTGCTGCGGATCGGTGGCGCCGATTAACGTGCGGTAATCTTTTACCGCATTATCTTTTTCCAGCACGGAAACCACTACCGGCGCCGATGTCATATATTCCACTAAGCCGTCAAAAAACGGTTTGCCTTGGTGTTCCGCATAAAAACCTTCCGCTTGAGCTTGATTTAAACGTAACATTTTCATTGCCACAATTTGGAAACCATTTTCTTCAAAGCGAGAGAGAATTTTACCCACTAAATTACGTTCGACAGCATCAGGTTTAATAATTGATAACGTACGTTCTAACGCCATATCAGGCTCCTTTTTTCAATAATAAATTCGCAATGGTTTGCACCCCCAAGCCGGTTGCGCCTGTTGCCCATAAATCACTTGGCGATTTACGATAAGTGGCGGAACAATCGATATGTAACCAATTTTGTTGATAATCTTTCACAAAATGCGATAAAAATGCCGTTGCCGTACTCGCCCCGGCACTCACCGCCACTGACCCCGTGTTAGAAATATCCGCAAAAGACGAACTAATTTGTGCACGATGGAATTCTTCAAACGGCAAACGCCAGAACGGTTCTTGTTCTTCTTGTGCCGAACTCAATAAATCTGCCACAAGTTTATCATCCATAGATAATACTGAATGATAGTCATTGCCCACCGCCACTTTTGCCGCGCCGGTTAAGGTGGCGGCATCTAAAATAAATTGTGCCTTTTGCTCGCCCGCACAAATCAGCCCGTCAGCCAGCACTAAACGCCCTTCCGCATCGGTATTCATAATTTCTGCGCTCACGCCGTTACGATAAGTAATCACATCACCTAATTTGAATGCGGTACTACTCACCATATTTTCCGCGCAACATAGGAACAATTTCACGCGTTGTTGCAAACCACGGGTAATGGCTAAACCCAGCGCCCCCGTTAATAACGCCGCACCGCCCATATCGGATTTCATGCTATCCATGCTGTTGCTCGGTTTAATGCTATAACCGCCGCTATCAAACGTAATGCCTTTGCCCACTAAACAAGCCAACACGGGCGCATTGTCATCGCCTGTCGGGTTAAAATCTAATTGCAACATGGCGGGGGCATTAGCCGAACCTTTACCTACATTCCAAATGCCTTGATAATTCTGCTCGCATAATGCTTCACCGGAAATTATCTCAAATTTGACCGCACTTTCGAGCTCAACTTGTTCCGCTTGTCGGCAAATAAAATCTACAGCGCGTTGAACCAGTTCAACAGGTGTAATCACAGACGAAGATAAATTAATGATTTCACGTACAAAATCGCCGCATTGCAAACGCGCAAACAGTTCATCGTGATATTCGCCTAACTCAGGAAATTCCACCGCCCAATCTTGTTTTGCGGTGTAAAACCCTTGATAAAACGCCCAACAATTTTCTAATGACCAATCACTTCCCACCAATTCCACATCATTAATGCCTTGTCCACGCAATTTACGCGCGGCTTTTTGCACTAAAGTGCGGTCAGAATTGGATGAGAAATGAATGGTAGCTCGCTCGCCATGAAAACTCAACAGCGCTTTCTTGCCCCAGGATTCAGGGGCCGGTTCCGTTGAAAGCAAAATTTGCATTGCCATATAAAATCCTTCTAAAAAAGAAAACTGATATAGTGGGCGCTACTATATCAGTTTTTACTTTGCTTGTACTTGATTAATCAAATAAAACCGCGTCTTTGAGCAATTTGCCGGCAAGATCTTTTGTCGATAAACTCGGTTCGCCAACCAAATTCCACATAATCCCGACTGTCGGATCATTCCACAATAATGAATGCTCTGCTTTTGGGTTGTAATAATCCGTACATTTATAAGTAAATTCAGCCGTTTCACTCAGCACATAAAAACCATGGGCAAAGCCTTCCGGCACCCAAAGTTGGCGTTTATTTTCAGCAGAAAGAATTTCACCGACCCATTGCCCGAATGTCGGCGAGCTTTTACGCATATCCACTGCCACATCAAACACTTCCCCCTGCACCACGCGGACTAATTTGCCTTGGGTATTTTCCGTTTGGTAATGCAAACCTCGCAATACACCTTTTACTGATTTTGAATGATTTTCCTGCACAAAAGTGCGGTCAGCAACATTTTGTTTAAACCATTCATCACGAAAGGTTTCCATAAAGAAACCACGTTCATCCCCCAATACCGTCGGTTCTAATAATTTCACTTCAGGGATTTTTGTTTCTATAATTTTCATCTTACTTCTTATTTACAAAATGACGTTTATATTTAATATGGCTTTGAATATTCTTTTCTGCGTCTTTTTTATCCCAAACTTGTAATTCCCAAGGATAATAAAAGTTGCTGGAATTTTTAAAATAAATATGAATACCAATATATTCTTCTTTATCGCGTAAATACCAATTTTTTAACCCATATTGTTCTTTCCAATCATCAAGTTTTTCCATTATTTGAGCAATATCTTCGGTATCCACAATAATTCGCGCACCAAAAATATCATTCATAATACTATTCACCGGATAACCTTCTGAACGATGAGAAAAGCGTTCTATTTTGGCTAAAATCGACTCAGATGCCTTTACGCGATAAAAATAAGGAATATCATATAAATTGGCACGGAATAAATAATCATTAATAGATTCATGTAAATTTAAACGATATGCCAAAATATGCTCCACCGGCACTTTTGCAAGCGTATGTTTTAAATTTACTTTCTCTACTTTTCCCGTTTCAAAATAATCTTGAGAAAAAGCAAGATGAAGTTTATTAATTTCATCAATTAATCGCTCAACTTTACTAAGCATCATGCTCTCCTTTAGGCATACGCCTTAATATTTTTCAGTGCTTTTTGCCAATCGCTCGGTTTAATGCCAAAAGTGCGGTCAATTTTATCTAAATTTAGACGTGAATTGGCCGGGCGTTTAGCCGGTGTCGGATATTCATGCGTAGCAATCGCATTGACAAGCGGTGATTTTTCCAAGATCTTTTGCGAAACAGCTTCATTGAAGATCGCTTTGGCAAATTCCGCCCAGCTTACATAAGGTTTACCAGTGAAGTGATACACACCGAAAACATCGGTTTTGCCATTGATAATTTCATTGGCAATGTGAATTAATGCTGCCGCAATATCGCCTGCATAAGTTGGTCCGCCGAATTGATCGCCCACTACGCCTAGCACTTCACGTTCTTTGCCTAAGCGAATCATGGTTTTGACAAAGTTGTTGCCGCGTTCACCAAACACCCAAGCGGTGCGAAGCACAATATGTTTCGGGTTGGCTTGTTGAACCGCAATTTCACCTGCTAATTTAGTGCGACCATACACACCTTGCGGATTGGTTTGGTCGTCTTCTTGATATTCGTTTGTGCCGTTGCCTTCAAAAACGTAATCAGTGGAAATATGCAAAATTGCTGCACCGATTTCATTTGCTGCTTCAGCCAAATATTGAGGACCCTTGACATTAATTGCTTCTGAAAGCTCTACTTCAGTTTCAGCGCGATCCACAGCCGTGTGGGCTGCTGCATTGATAATAACATCAGGTTGAAAAGAAATTACTGCATTTCTGACCGCACTTTGGTCGGTAATATCCAACCCGTCACGATCAACGGCTAAAATTTCAGCTTTACCTGTAAGTTGTTGAGTTAAGCAATATCCGACCTGTCCTTTTGCACCTGTGATTAAAAATTTTTTCATTTTATTTTCTGATACTTGTAGGGTGCGTTGGCAAACGCACCATTATCGATTGATCTTTTAGTGCGTTAAATGCACCTTACTTCTATTTATTTTTAACCAATCGCAATAAATACTGCCCGTATTCATTTTTTGCCATAGGTTGAGCCAATTTTTCTAGTTGTTCGGTAGAAAGCCAACCATTACGCCATGCAATTTCTTCTAAACAAGCCACTTGTAAATTCTGCAGACTTTGTACTGTTTTCACGAAACTCGCCGCATCATGCAAACTGTCATGCGTGCCCGTATCCAACCAAGCAAATCCGCGGCCTAAAATTTGCACATTTAATGAACCGTCTTTGAGATAAAGATCATTTAGATCGGTAATCTCCAACTCGCCACGCGCTGATGGTTTCACTTGTTTCGCAAATTCCACCACACGATTATCGTAAAAATACAAGCCGGTTACTGCCCAATTTGATTTTGGTTTAAGCGGCTTCTCTTCAATCGACAACGCACGGAAATCTTCATCAAACTCCACCACGCCAAAACGCTCAGGGTCTTTCACCTGATAGCCAAAAACCGTTGCACCTTTTTCTTTGACAAATTCCGCGGCTTCTTTCAATGATTGTGAAAAATGCTGACCATAAAAAATGTTATCGCCCAACACTAAGCAAACCGAATCGTTGCCGATAAATTCTTCGCCAATTAAAAATGCTTGTGCTAAGCCACCCGGGCTTGGTTGAATGGCATAGCTTAAATTAATGCCGAAATCCGAGCCATCACCTAATAAGCGTTTAAAGCTTGCATTATCTTCAGGTGTTGTGATAATTAACACATCACGAATGCCGGCAAGCATTAGCACAGAAAGCGGATAATAAATCATCGGTTTATCGTAAACAGGCAAAAGCTGTTTTGATGTGCCACGGGTAATAGGATAAAGACGAGTACCCGAACCGCCTGCAAGAATAATGCCTTTCATTATAAGATTCCGTGTTAAATTAATATTTCATATTGTTGCAAAATACATTGCTTAAAATTATCACTACAACTCGCCCAATCAATAATATCTACTTTAAAAGGCAAATCAGATTCACTAAATGCCATTTCCAATTCAGATAACTGTCTGATTGTGAGCGGCTGTTTAGTCATAATCGCTAAATCCAAATCGGAATAACGTTTTGCCGTACCTTTAATTCTGGAGCCAAAAACCCAAACAGGACAATTTGGTACTTTGTCGTTTAATATTTCTTTCACAACAGAAAGATGTTCGGCAGATAAATCAAGCATAGCTATTTTTGTATTTTTGCAGTTGCAAAATTAAATATTGGCAGCTCAGCAAAAAATCAGCAATTTGTTGATATACTTGCCGGGCTTTAGATTGATCATAAGTATGTGATGTAATATTACGCATTTTACGATAATCAAACCAATCTTCAATATTTTCGATAAGACCAATCTGAGCAGCTGTACGTAAAATTTCTCTAAAGTCAGCATTATCAATATCTTGATCGTTTGAGGCTGTAAATTTAATATGACGTTTCATCATTTTTATCGCTAATTCATAAACAAATTCAAATTTTTGAATTGCACCGGCAATTAACGTATCTTGAATGATTAAATCTTGTTGCGAAAACCATTCGTAATTATCCAATTTTTCAATGGTTTGCTCTAAAGAAATAAATACATTTTCTAATGATGAAAAATCTAAATAATATTGTTCAGACATTTTAAGAACTTTTTTAGGCTATTTCACACCTAACCGCTCACGATTATACGAGCCATCCAACACTCGGCTCCACCATTTTTTATTGGCAAGATACCATTCAACGGTTTTGCGAATGCCAGTTTCAAAGGTTTCTTTCGGTTTCCAGCCAAGCTCTCTGCCAATTTTGGCTGCATCAATGGCATAACGCACATCGTGCCCCGGGCGGTCGGTTACATAAGTGATTAAATCTTCGTATTTTTCCACACCGGCAGGTTTATTTGGTGCAAGTTCTTCTAATAATGCACAAATGGTTTTCACCACTTCAATATTGGCTTTTTCGTTGTGTCCACCGATGTTATAAGTTTCGCCGATTTTACCTTCCGTAACCACTTTATATAAAGCTCGGGCATGATCTTCCACAAATAACCAGTCGCGAATTTGCGTACCATTGCCATATACTGGTAATTTTTTACCATCTAACGCATTTAAAATCATGAGTGGAATCAATTTTTCAGGAAAATGGAAAGGCCCATAATTATTTGAACAATTAGTCACAATGGTTGGCAAACCGTACGTACGTAACCACGCACGCACTAAGTGATCGCTTGATGCCTTAGATGCAGAATAAGGACTAGACGGCGAATAAGGTGTAGTTTCCGTAAACAAATCGTCCGTATCTTTTAAATCGCCATACACCTCATCAGTAGAAATATGATGAAAACGAAATGCAGATTTTTTGACCGCACTTAACCCATTCCAATAAGCACGAGCTGCTTCTAATAGCGTATAAGTGCCTACAATATTGGTTTGAATAAACGCCGCCGGACCGTCAATGGAACGATCCACATGACTTTCCGCCGCTAAGTGCATTACGGCGTCGGGCTGGTGGTCGGCAAATATGCGATCTAATGCTGCCCTATTACAAATATCCGTCCGTTCAAATGTATAACGAGGGTTATCGGACACAGATTCAAGGGATTCAAGATTTCCCGCATAAGTAAGCTTATCCACATTCACGACACTGTCCTGCGTATTGCGGATAATATAACGGATAACGGCGGAACCGATAAAACCGGCTCCGCCTGTGACTAAGATTTTCATTAATAAACTCTTTTACTTGTAATAAATAAAAAATGGCATTCTCTCAAAGATTATGCCAAATTTAATTTTTTTAATTGACTCATTGTTAAACCGCTAGGTAACATCTCTACCGAAGTTTCATATAAGAAATTCTTTAATATCAAGCTATCGTCCGATTCATAATAATTGACTAAATGCTCCATAAACTGTTCCTTATGAATATCAGGAATAGCTAAAACAGCCGCATTATCTTGTAGAAAAAGATGATTTGCCAACATTTGAGCCGTTCGCTTATTGCCATTATTAAACCACTGCCCACGGCTTGATAATGTGAAAATTTCTAACCCTTTATCAATCGGATTTTCTATTTTATTTACCCAATTAATCTGCTCTCGCACATTTTCGTAAGACGGAATCAACGGTATATAATTCGTTCCTGAAATACGCACAATTTGATCGCGCAATTTTCCCGGATTAGAATATAAACCGCCTTCCCCAATAATTCGGTTATATTCCGATGCTAATTGAAGATCAAGTGGGTAATCTAAATTATCAAATAAAAACATCCAAGCGCGTTTCAGATTATTCACCACAATAACCTTCTCAACATCCGCATTCGCAGGAATCCTCCCTTCAAAAATTTCTTGCGTTTCAGGAAAATTAATACCTTTCACCAATTCAATATTGGCACTTTTCCAAATACTATCAACCACAAGGCGCTTTGCTGCCTCAATAGCTGTTGTTCTGTTTATTTTTATATACTTAAAGTTCATAATTAATTATCTATAAAATCTCACTTATATTGTCGTCATCACAATTCCTACCATCTCATATTAGACAAAGTAAAGATAACTATTATTTTTTCTTTACCCATATATTTTCAATATAACGATAACTAAATTCGGAAGCTAAGAACATAGCAATTAAGGCTGAAATAAATAAAACCTTACCATTATTAATATTAATTACAGAATAGAAATATTTAACAATACACCATACTAAAATATGAGTACAAAAAAGCGCATAGCTTCGACTTGCGATATAATCAATAACACTGGCTAATATTTTATTTTCAGTATAAAAATGACCATTTCGACTTAAAGCTAAAATAAGCATAAATGCAGCTGTAAGACCACTTATTGTAATCTTAAGATTTGGATAAGAGGGAAATGCAGTCAATACAGCAGATAACGAGAGAACTAATAATAAAGATAAACTTACTTTTACAAAATAATTATGCGTAAAAATTTTAGCAAAAAAATCCCGACCTACGTAATCAAATAAATAGTAAGCTAATACACCATATAAGAGAGGGTCAAATCTAAATAACCAAGACATCCCCCCTCCCGGTCGATAAAACATTTGAATGCAACAAAGGACAATAGAAATATATAAAGTATATTTTCTACCTAATACTAAATAAATAATACTGAATATTACAAAAAACTGAAATTCTAATGAAATAGCCCAAAAGTAGCCTAAATGGGTAGGTTGAGCAGCTTCATTAAAATTTCTAAACCACAAAATGGTTGAAAAAAACTTTTGTGCCATCACTGATGGTTCTAAGAATAAAGCTTTATTATTTGTTATCACTGAAAATGTTAAAGCGATAAAAACCCAAAAATAGGCAGATGGGGCTAGTCGTCTAAATTTTTTAACAATAAATTCAATAATTAATTTAGTTGATATTTTCTTCTCGGTTGCATCAATATTTAGTTTTTCTAAGCTAGAAATCATAAAATAACCAGCCAAAACGAAAAATAATTCAACACCTGTTGAGGTATGAAATACCTTCCAAATTGCATTTTTCACCCCAGAATATTCTGTTGGAATAATGATAGGCGAATGGACAAAAATGACCATTAAAATCGCCCAAAACCTAAGTCCTTGTACCTCTTTAATCATATAATCCCTATTTATGAAGTATATTTTACTCGTAATGACATGAATGGCTTCTCAATCACATAAAATGTAAAAAATGAGACTAAGATTATAGGAATGAGCCGTATTAATGTCATACTCAAGGAATCAGTAACACTAGTAGCAAGAGACAAGTTCAATACCCTAGTTACCATCCCACCTATCGGCAAATGCAAAATATAAAGTGAAAAACTAATTTCCCCCAATTTTGCTAAGGATGTATCTATAAATTTCACTTTAGGTAACTTAACCACAAAATAAGCCACAGCAATTAATCCCCAGCAAATAGCTTCTATAGTAAAAGAAAAGTAAGTGTAAATAGCATCTGTTTTCTTAAACGTAAATAAATACATTAATACAATAATTGATGTAATAACAACTACCAGTGATACTAGTTTAGAAGAAAATAAAGAGAAATATCCTCTTTTCCAAAGTACAGCAAAAATCATGCCTAATACGAATTGATCTAAACGACCAAAAATGGAATGATAAAAATTCCAATACATTGGTTTACTAACTAGACTGTGGATATTAAATCTTAATGCTATAGATAATAAAACAATAGCGAATAGATATTTTAATCCATACCTAGATAAAAACAGAGCCAGGAATGGGAAAAGCAAATAAAATTGAAATTCTACTGCAATCGTCCATATTGGACCAGAAGGATAAAATTCATGTCCCCAGCCCGTATAAGAATGTCCCGTATTTAATTGTAAAGTTAATATTCTGAAAATATCCATTGGTGTAGAACCGGCTCTATTAACAGTTATAACAATAAAAGCCATCAACACCATCATAGGGAAAATACGTAAAATTCGATTATAAATAAAACCTTTATATTGTATTTTCTTTTCACCATATCCACTGATAATGCAAAACAAAAAACCAGTCAAAAATAAGAATAGACTAACGCCGGTAGAACCATTTATGAGCCAAGTTTTGATAAACAATGAGCTTGACGATATAATATCCATTGTCCATTGTCCATTGTCCAGCGATAGCTTTCCCCTAAAATGATGGAAAATTACCAATGTTGCAGCAAAAAAGCGCAAATGGTCTATTCTGGAAAAATAATCTGTGTTTAATGATTTCATTAGATTCCTTTTATAAAAATTTAATAAGCCCCATCCCTATTTAAAACAACATTCACCGTTTTAAACAAAATCGCAATATCATTCCATAAGGACCAGTTTTTAACATACCAAGCGTCGAAGTATACTCGAGTATCATAATCTACATCATTTCGACCGCTTACTTGCCATAATCCCGTCATACCCGGCTTCGCCATAAGGTAATAATCAACATCTTCTTGATAACGTTCTAACTCTTCTTTCACAATCGGGCGAGGACCGACAAGAGACATTTCGCCTTTTAATACGTTAAATAATTGGGGGAGTTCGTCTAGACTTGTTTTACGAATAAAAGCGCCGATTTTCGTAATTCGCGGGTCATTTTTCAACTTAAAATCCTTTTCCCATTCTGCTCGAGCTTCAGGATCTCGCGCCAATAGTTCTTCGAGCACTTCTTTAGAATTTACCACCATTGATCTGAATTTAAGACACTTAAATGTTTTTCCGTTACGACCGATACGGGGATGTCCATAAATAGCATCGCCTCCATCTTTTTTAACGGAAAAATATAAATAAAGCAGAATCGGAGATAATAAGACAATAATAATTAAAGAACCTAAAATATCCATTGTTCTTTTCATGAAACGGGAAGATCGCTTAGCCAAGTTATTATTAACACGCAATAACATCACTTCATAACTAAATATAAATGACATATCCGTGCTGTATAGCGGCAATCCGCGCAAAGTTGGTATAACGGAAACAGAACGATATTTATGGGTTGAAAAATATCTTAACCAAGAATCACGTAATTCGGTTTCGTCTTCCTCCAAAGCAAGTATAAATTGATCCGATTTTTTTGTTACCGATTTCCAAACACTTTGGCGCTTTTCATTTAAAATCGGTATGTTAAGTTCTTTAACTGTTGAATTTTCATCTTGAGTAAGAAAATATTTTATCTTAAATCCTAAATAGGATTCACTGGTTAAAGCATGGTAAGCGTCAATAGCATTTTGCCCGCCACCAATAATAATCGTATTGCGCAAATATAATCCTGATTTAATCAGAATTGTCTTCACACATACTCGCCCAAACGGCACAATAATTAGTGCAATAGCCCAAGTCAGCACCCATAAATAACGGGAAAAATAAAGTTTCGAAAAAGCAACCGTCCCCAATTCAATTACAGCCAAAACCACTAAAGTACGCAATACTTCTTTTAACTCAAACCAAAACGGCTTGCGGTAAGTATAATGGCGTAGTCGCATCCAGTACCAAGCCACCCCGAACATAGATAAAATGATATGAATATAAAAACGTTCCTCTATTTGTTCCGTGGGCACATAACGGCTTAACTCGCCTGTCCATGATTCAAGTCCATAAAAAGCCAGAACAATAGACGAACTAAGCAATAAAAAATCAGTCAATGCAAGCGTAAATTTACATACGAGGCTTCTTTTCATTATTGGTTTCCTTTAATCTCCATTTAAAATTAAGCATATTAAGATATGTTTAATTTTCTTAATATTTTAAACATATTTCATTTTACAGTGAAGTAAAAAAGCCCCACACCCACATGAGTTATATCATGTGCAGTAACCTATTTTCTAAAATTCAACTAAGTTTCAAAGCAACTAATTTGTCTATCACTAAACCAGCATAGTATTAACGATTCAGCTTCAACGTATAGTACGAAAACTTCTTCCGAACATCTCTACCACGTGCTGTTACTCTATATTTCTGATTGCGACTATTAGGAATAGTAGTTGCCATCTTCGGCATTCGCTAGAATTTATGCTAATTCAAAAGTTTTTATAGTACAAAACCAAGTCTATACAGTTAATTTTCTATTTAAGAAAAATGTACTTTTACACACTCTAACGCTTCAGCAATAATATTATGCATATCGAAATATTTATATTGTGCCAAGCGACCGCCAAAAATTACATTAGATTTTTCATCAGCTAATGCTTTGTATTTTGCATAAAGCTCATTATTGCGTCCGTCATTAATTGGATAGTACGGTTCATCTCCCTCTTCATATTCTTTCGAATGTTCACGGGTAATCACTGTTTTTGATTGTGTGCCATATTCAAAATGCTTATGCTCAATAATTCGGGTATAAGGCACTTCCGCTTCCGTATAATTCACGACTGCATTGCCTTGATAATTTGGCATATCCAATACTTCATTATCAAAACGTAAGCTACGATATTCTAATTTACCGAATTGATAACCGAAATACTCATCAATCATTCCTGTGAAGACGATTTTTTCAGCAAGATTTTCATAATGCTCACGCTCAGCAAAGAAATCTACACCAAGTTTTACTTCGATACCATCTAGCATTCTTTCAAAGATAGCGGTGTAACCACCAATCGGAATACCTTGGTAAGTATCATAGAAATAGTTGTTATCGTAAGTATAACGTACAGGTAAACGTTTGATAATAAATGCAGGCAGTTCCGTACATTTACGCCCCCATTGTTTCTCGGTATAACCTTTAATCAGTTTTTCGTAAATATCACGTCCAACTAAAGAAATTGCCTGCTCTTCAAGATTTTGCGGATCGGTAATATTTTCCTGAGCGATTTGCGCTTTAATTTTTGCTTCCGCTTCTTGTGGTGTAATCACACCCCACATTTTATTAAACGTTAACATATTAAACGGCAAGCTATAAAGTTCATCTTTATAACGAGCCACAGGCGAATTAGTAAAACGGTTAAACTCAGCAAATTGTTGAATATAATCCCAAACCACTTTATTACTGGTATGAAAAATATGCGCACCATATTTGTGCACATTGATCCCTTCGATATTTTGGGTATAGCAGTTCCCGCCAATGTGATCGCGTTTTTCAATCACTAAACATTTTTTTCCACGTTTAGTTGCCTCATGAGCAAAAATCGAACCGAAAAGACCGGCACCAACAATAAGATAGTCGTATTTTTTCATTATTTTTTCCTTATTTAAATCGGATAGATTTGTTTTTATATCTATTAGTAAAATTTAAGTCACATTAGTAAATATTTAACTATAAATTCCTCTGCTTATTTTTTCTAAGAATCTCCCTATCCATATAGAAATAAAAATAGAAAAAATCAAAAATATAGGAAACGCATAAGCTTGTTTTGGATAGTCTGGAATTTTATTAGGATTTAACTCTGTTAGTCCTAACATTTCAAAAATCACATTTATTAAAGTAAATGCAATTAAATGAAATGTCATAATTGACTTACTATTCTTACCAATAGTTCTAAACAGATTAAAATCACCGTATTTAGCCAACATATCAGAGATAACAAATGTAATATATATACCTGATAAAGCACCTAATAACGAAAAAAAGAACCCAAACTGATATTTACTCCAAGACATAATTAGTGAACCTATTAAGTTATCTGATTTCAAATAAACCAATAGTAAAAATAAAAAACAAGCAAATACTGGATTTAACATCTTCCATATATATGATTTAAATACAACCCCAAAATAAAAAAACATTGAACCAACCATAACCTGAGTTAAAATATTCCAGTATATAAGTTTATTTTCGTTATATATTGGAGATAGCACATCAATTCCAAGATATCCGATTAATAATGCAATACCAATAAGAAAAATATCATAGAATGCATTTTGCATTTTGCATTTTGCATTTTGCATTTTGCATTTTGCATTTTGCATTTTGCATTTTGCATTTTGCATTTTGCATTTTGCATTTTGCATTTTGCATTTTGCATTTTGCATTTTGCATTTTGCATTTTGCATTTTGCATTTTGCATTTTGCATTTTGCATTTTATTGAACATTTTTATAACAGGAAAAGCAATAGACAACACTATCATATAGGAAAATAAAAACCACCCAACCATAAAGAAGTAATTATTATGAAAATTTCCTGTAATTGCCAACTCAATAGTTTCAAAAATAGAATTTCCAAATATATTTCTTTTTTGAACTAAAAAATAGAAATGCAGTAAATTCGCACCAATACCCAAAATTAAATATGATAAAACAATGTATAAAAAATATTTCTTAAATATCCCAGTATAATATTCAATTGCATTTTTTCTTGTATTAAAAAGCATTCCGCCTAGAAAAAAGAATAGTGGCATATGAAACATATAAGACCGCATGATATTGAAAATATCACCTTTAGGGTGATGTCCGATTACAACCAAAACTATTCCAATACATTTTATATAATCAATAGCACATCTAGTCTGATGCTCTGTTCTGACTTAAGCTAACATATTTTTACCTTATAAGAATCTTAACTAAGTTGAGCAATTCGCCAAACTGTTTTAGCTTGATTCGCAAGCCATCTTTGCCAAGAAGCAATAGTTGCTGGTGTCCACTCAGCATATTGTTCCGATAATTTACGCGTTAGCACAAAGTTACTCTGTTCCAATACTGCTCGTTTTTGAGCATATTCAACAGTGCCTAAATCTCGATTGGCACTTGCTTGCAATAAGGTCATATTTCCCAAACGATAGGTCAAAGCACTCATTTCTTCATAACTAAAACCACCCCAACCATCCGGTGCATTTTGTGGGAGAATATGTTCAATATTGAAAGCATCACTGGAAAAATCAATTCCCGGATTATTTGATACATATTGCTCAAGTTCACATAAAATAAAACGCACAAGTCTAGTGCTTCTAGAATCTGTCGTTTTAATGACTTTCTCCGTGAAATCTTTGCTAAAGCGATCATCATCAATATAAATAGGTTTTAATAAACTTAATACCTGAGAAACACTCTCCACTTTGCTCTGATTTATTTGCTCAACCACATTATTATAAGCACGCTCTAAATCAGCAGGGCTATATGCGCCAATAGTGTTATATCTAAAAGAAATTACCATAATTGCACGAAGTAATGTAGTAAAACTATTTCTATCAAATTTTCGCTTTGCACTTAACAGTAATGAGAACGGCTGACGAACCCGAAAAAGTTTCAGGGCATTGACTAAATATTTATCATCAAGTGACCAATCTGATAGTTCCGGAGAAGATAATGCCAAATAGGTATCCAAATCTTCTTCCATACCTCGTATTAATGCAAAAACCGCTTCTCTGTCTCGAATATTATTTCTAATAACCTTGAACAATTCTGTGTGTCGTGTAAATTTATTTCGACTGTTCCAATAAATACGCAGAAAATCAGGAAACTTTTCTGATTGTAAGCGGCTAACTATATTTTCCCAACGTTCTTCCAAATTTCTTAATTCGTGATTATTCTCTGAATTTTTATCTAAAATCGAAAAAAGATAATTTTTCAGTAAATCTGTCGAAGAAAGTCGAACACCGCGAGAATTAAGCGTTTCAAATACTTTATAGGCATTTAATTCATCTGAAACCGTAATTACAGTAAAAAACAAATTATCACTGATATATTCAACTAATTGTGCTAATCGTTGTCCTTCATTACCATTTTCTTTTTTCAGATATTGGCTGACTCTCTGGTAGAACCATTCAAAAGCCTTACGTAATAAATGTTCAGAAGCTCGAAACCCTCGTTGTGGTAAATGCCCAAGAGGTATTAAATAATTTTGAAAATAATCATTATTATTACGGTTTAATGTTAATTTTGAACGGGATACTAAAGTAACGGGATCTAAATAGCCGATATAGGTTTGGCGAATTTGGTTTAGTCGCTGTGTATTAGCTTCCGCATCGACACCTGCTTTAATTAAATCTTGCAAATTTTTCAGAATTGCCAAAATAATTATCGTTGCAGTCGTTAAACGTTGCTGCCCATCAATCACATCAAAAGATTTATCATCTGTGGATTGCAGCACAAGATACCCCATATAATGGGCTGAATCATCGGAATCTTCAATAATCCCCATAATATCAACCCACAAATCTTCCCATTGCTCCGTCTCCCAACTATAATCCCGTTGGAATCGTGGAATTTTATAAGTTAAGCCATTGCCGATAAGCTTTCTTAAGGTATTATTTTCAGTTTTGAAGTTCGTTTTTGCCATATGTATATTACTTTTATAGATCGTCTTATTCAGGAATAATAGTAATAATGTAACTGTTCTCTTAACATATTTAAGAAGTTTTCATTTTAATAACCGAACATAAATAAACGTTCAGAATTAGAATCCAAAATACAACTTTGATAAGCATCAAATTTTACCTAAATTAATTCGTCTTTCTAATAATTCTCATTTGATGATAAACAGCATAGGCAATAATGGTACAAATAATTAAAAAAATGAATTCCAAAGAGAAAAATTTATAAATATCCCCATCTTTTACTCCTTTTCTAATAATATAGAAAAACCTAGCAGCGATTAATGACATAAAAAGATCACCACTGCTAATTGTATAACCTACTAATTTCACCCATCCCCCTAATAAAAAACCTAGAAATAACATAGCAAATGCACCAGTATATTTACCTAGATAGTAATAAAGGAGGGCTGGAGTAGAGTATACATAACGAGATAGTTTATCTAATTTCCATTCAAACCGTTCTGGTGTTGTATTTAATTGCATTACTTTATACATACCAACATCATATTGATTTAATTCATTATAATTTAAATAAATATTTAATTCTTTCTTAAGTTCATCTTTTCTAAAATCAGAATAATAATTTTTATATGTAGACCACCATAACTGCCCCTCCTGTGATAATCTTTGCTGAGTATAATCTAGTGGTTCAAACGATGGAAAGTAATACACATTAATATTAATAGCCGCAAATACAAATAGAGATACTGATAAACCAGCTACAAAAATTAATTTTAGCACCTTATCTCTAACAACTTTAATAACAAATGGCAATAAGAATAAATATAAAACTTCAACTAAATTCCAAAATTTATGACCTTTAAGTAAAAAAGCAAGCTCAATCAAACAAAGAAAGAAAATATAAATTTTCTTTTTTTCCTTAAGAAACAATAGTCCCAATCCAAAAGAAAAATAAAAAAGTATATTAGTAACCTGCCCGAATTTACCTAAAATTGCTTTATCATATTCAAACCTATCTACACCTAGAACCGGAGCCGGTTTATGTATTATAATTAACGAGTATGTTAATAACAGTAAAGATACTAAACCCAAAAGGAAAAATAATTTGTAATTAATTTTTGAAGTAGCTATTCTTTCTAAATTTTTCTCTCTAACAATTAAATTAATCCCTAATAAAAAAAACCATTGATATAAAAGTAACAATGGAATACTGTGTTCATAGCTAATATATTGTTCAACTTCATATAAATAGTAACTACTATCAATATGCTCAATAGCAAAAACACCTAATATGTTTAGCAATATCGCCAATATAGTTATAGAATTTACAAAATTTCTCTTAGGATTAATAACAATATCTAAGAGTAAGATACTTAAAAATATCCCCAAAAGCACAAAATCATTTATCTCATAAATATGCTCGATAGAGAACAAAGATAATGAGACAAATAAGACAGTTAAAATAAATTTCAGTAATACAAGCAATTGCATATTAAACTAACTTTGTTGAGTACGGTTCAAAACGTTTGGCATTTTTGTCACACTTATAATGAGATAATGCCAATGCCTGAATAAAATCATCACTTTCAGTATATAACTGAAACGGTAATACTGAAATATCAATATAAAACTCTCGGCTATGGGTTAAGTAATTTTTCATATCCGGACAAAATAAAACCACCGGAATACCACAATATAAGCAATCAAACATTGTTGAAGAATAGTCTGTAACTACCACAAATGCGTCATTGACCAACTGGTAAAAATCTTCGCCTCTATCTGCTAATTTAACATTACTTAATGATTTCGATAAATGAATTGTCCTGTCTGACGGATGAGCTTTAATAAAGAATGTTAATCCAAGATTTTTCATTACTTTATTAAGTTTTTCGACATCACAGTTCTTTTCAAAACAGAAAGAAGCATCATCACGCCATGTCGGTGTATATAAAACACATTTTTTTTCTTCTATTTTTTGATACTTTTCCTTAATCGTCTCAAGTCTAGGTGGAAAAGCTTCGATAAATACATCGTCTTGCACGTCAAATGCTGTTTTAAAACAAGATTTTTCATACTCTGAGCAAACTAATAAATAAGTCGGACGAACAAACAAATGTGGATAAATGTATTTAAAAATATACTCATATTTATTGCGGATAGAGTAAAAACCAGTAGTAACATCCCTCTCAATTTTTTTCAATGGTGTTCCATGCCATACATTAAACAACATCGCATTTTTAGACAGCCAAAATGAAATATCCGAAACATAACTAGAATAAACAAATGTTCCTGCTGTTAAAGAATGATAGATTCCTTTTAAAGAATAAAGATTATAGTAAATATTTTCTCCAGATAGCTTATCTAAGCTGTCTTTAATATTTGCATTACGATAAATAAAAATTTTCTGCTTATTCGGTTGATAAGCAGTATCTAAATATAGAGCTTTAACATTACCGCTCAAAGTCGCTGTATGAGTGCCAAAAACTATCTTCCCTTGATCTCTTCTAGCCAAGCCAGAAAACATATACACCAGCCAACCAACTAGAGCAACCAAAGTTGAAAGCCCTAATTTTACTAACTTCTTAATCATTCCAGCTCACTTTTTAATTGTTCTAAAATATCGAAAGCTTTTAAAATTTCTTCTTTAGAGATAGAAAAAGTTTTTAATGCTTGCTTAATTTGAGTCGATGAAATATCTTTTGTACGCTCAAGATAAACAACTTCACAATATTCTTTTAAGAAATCAAACTTCCCTTCCCAATCATTACCTATAGCAAAAATATCCACATCATATTTCTGAACATCTGTTATTTTCTGTTCCCAGCTGGATTCAGGAATCACTAAATCAACACACTTGATATTTGCAACAATTTCAGCTCTATGTTCATAAGGTATTACTGTAGTCTTGCCCTTTCCTTGATTAAATTCATCTGTAGACACGGCCACAATTAATTTATCCCCCAAAGCTTTTAAACGTTGTAATAATTTGAGATGACCAATATGAAAAAGATCAAATGTTCCATAAGTTATAATTGTTTTTGCCATAATTTGTTGCCTCTAATTTTCATAATACGGTAAATAAATACGAAAGATTCTGTGATTAGCACCATGTAAGCGACTGAATATAATGTTATTTGATTCAATAAAATTAATACTACTAAACCGGCTATGTGCAAGATCGATGCATAAATTACGCTCATATTGGCTTCTTTTGAATAACCTAATGCACCGAGAAATGGATATCCTAATAATATACTAGGAACAACAATCAAAGATGCAATTAGAAAAATATTAAATACCACTATAGATTCCATACCAATTTTCTGGGTAAAAAGAATTTCAAATACATCTTTTATAATAAAGAAGAGAATAAAAATACCTACTACATTCAAAATAACAGAAACTTTAAAAATTTTTTTGAATAAGCTAATATTTCGTTCTTTTGCAATATACGGATATAACACCTGTGACAAAGGTGTATAAAATGCTTGTAACGCTTTATAAAGTTGATCTGCTATTGCATAATAACCGACAACTGAATTTGATGAAAATAGACCAAGAACAAATGAGTTTGCCGAAGTATACATACTCAAAGAAGCTCTAGATAAAAAGAATGTTGAACTTTGCTTAAAATAAAACCATAAAGTAGCAGGTTTTTGCCAACTTATTGTTTGTTTTAATGATACATGAATAATCCACAATGCAATTAATGCTGCAATAACTAAACCAACACCATTAAATAAAGGTACTAATAGATAATCAGAGTTTTCATTAACAAAGATAAAAATACATCCTGTAAATAAAACTTTCGAGACAATATTTACTATTGTGATATATTTCATTTTTTCTATTCCCTGAAAATACCATATAGGAAATAATGCTTGTCCTACCACCCACAAAAAACTCAAATAATAGACGAATTTAGTTTCTGAAAATCTTTCAGAAAGATGAATAATTACAGTTAATAATACAAATGAAACAAGAATTAATAGACATTTAATAATCATAACCGAACTATAAACTTCTGTCAGTTTTTCCTTGTTATCACGATAAATCGCTACATCTTTTGTAGCTGAAAGGTTAAACCCAAAGTCAACCAGAATATTAAAAAACAAGATAAAAGACTGTGCAAACATTACCAAACCATAGGTTTCGACGTCCAGCACCCGAACAAGATAAGGTAATGTAAGAAGTGGTAATGCATAGTTAACCATTTGTAAAATAGTTAACGAAAAGAAATTACCAAATAATCTCTTTTTATGCACAGTATCAATATTACTCATTAGCTATTAAAAACTCTTCTCGTATTTCTTACCAAAAAACTTCGCCATTAAAAAAGCGGTTCCTTTCTTCAACCAATTAATTTTTTCACCGTAAACAAACGGAATGGCTTTTACTTTTAATGGTTTTGATTTGGAATATCGTTTTAGCCATACATTGAATAACAGCTCACTCACACGACCATAAAAACGGGCGTGGAATGAAGAATATTGTTCAGCTGGGATTCGTTTTTCCAGTTCAAAAAGTACAGGGAATAGCCAAGAGCAATAATCATTCACTAATTCTTTAGACATAATGAACATATTGAACATATGCCCACCACGCTGTTTCATTACTGCATCAAAACTCGTTAAATATTCACCGCACTTTTCGGCAATAATTTCACGTGTAACATCTAAATGTTCGGCGTGTAGCGTATTGGCATAATGTGAATAAAGCGTTTCAATATAGTAATTGCGTTTACTTGGTACAATTACGTCATATTCGCTTAATAATTGACTGGCTTCTTCATGCGTTAAATATAGCGTTTCTAACGGATTATTCTTGCGAGCTGAACGACTTTTTACGCTGAAAAAACGGCGATAATGAATTAATCCCAGATAATCATTCGGCAAGTTTTTCCACGCCCAATAAAGCCCTGTCAGTTCACAAAAATTCGCATTTTTTTCAGAAATATTCTCGCCAGTGTCATCACCTTGATAACCTAAATCAGTTTTACCTAATTTACCTACGTGTAATGGCAAATATATTTCATCAGACGGCATAAAATGCTGCTTGTGTGTAGCAATAATGATTTTAATATCTTTGTTATTCATTATTATTACCGCCTAAAATCTGTTTACCAATAACCCAGACACATCCCAAAATCCCACCTAACACAGCGCCAACAAGTAATAAAATCACACGTTTAGGCCAATCACGTTGAACCGGGTAACTTGGTGAGGCTTGATAAGTATAAGTTTGCGCTGTCAATCCTTTAACTGCATTTTGTAACGCTTTCAGTTGGTTAATTTGTCCTGTGATAATTCTTAATTGCATGCGAGAATAATCATCACCATAAACTAATAAAGCCATTGCTGGATCTAAAGCAGAATCTTGAGATGACTGGGAAGCGGAATTCAAATTGGTTTGAGGCAGAGACTGAGGAATAGCATTTAACGGTTTAGCATTTTCTGTATTCTGTTCTTTTTGCACCACTAACGATTCTTCAATTTCTTTTTTTTCATTGGTTAAATTATCAATTTGTTGTGCAATTTTCATTTGAAATTCGTTCTTATCTAATTCAAATGCTTTTTCATTAATAAAATCAACAAATTGTGCTAAAGTTTTTTGTGCATTCTCAGGTGTTTGGGCGGAGAAACTGATTTTATTACCAAACATATCCGCATTTTTCTTCGGATCCGGACGAACTACGGCTGTGTATTCTGTCGTTAAAGCAGATAAAATTTTACGCTGGGCTTTTTCATCTTGATCTTGAATCAACCCTTTATATTCATCGGATTGAGAAAAGAAATTTCTTCTCTCATTTTGAGAAAAGGCAAGACGATCAAATTTTGCATATAAACTTTTTGATACCGTATCTACTGTAATATCAGGTAATTTAGCAATCTGGGCGAAACGCAATTTTGCATTTCCGTAAGCCCCCATATCGACACCGGTAGGCGCAATGACCTCAGCCGTTGAAGTCCATTTTTCTGTTGCCGTAAAGGCATAAATAGCCGCAATTATCGCAAATAAAAAAGCAGACAATATCACTGTCAGTTTTTTCTTCCATAGAACCTTAATTAAATCAATCAGATCGATTTCATTACTTTGCTGAGGTATGCTTGGATGATTAGAAAATGTCATAAAACTCTCTCAAAATATAAGTTATTAAATAAAATCGGGTAGCATTAAAAGCTTATCGTCATTGGTTTTCTCAAATTAAAAGTATTTTATCCATGATATTGGCATTTGCGCTATCATCAAAAAATTAAGTTTTTATATCGATATTTAACGTTTATAAAACACCGTTTTTAAATAGTCTTCCGTCAGAATGAAGTCCGGATCTTTACCGCTGGCTTCTCTGACTAACGGTACAATCTTGGTTCGCACTCCCATGCCGCGGGAATCCACATAGCCGTAATCTTTCATCACTTCCATAATAATCGTATTCCGGGGCGAACGCTGCCCGGCTTTCATTTTTTCAATCGTCATCGAATTGGGCAAAATACCCGGGCTAATCACCTCTAGCCGATCAGAATAAACAATGACGTCAATCTCAATAAACCTTGTCCAGTCTCTATGTGCGACAGCATTAGCCAGCACTTCTCGAAGCGCTTCCCAAGGATATAACCATTTTTTAACCCGTCGCGCATTTTCATCAATGGAGTCGGACTCTTCGGAAATGAAGGGCGCTAATAACTCAAGCGCCTTCTCAATAAGACCTTTCTCAATAATTGTTTTATCAGTATCAATCCGCCCGACAATTGCGCTATCTAATAATGTATCTAATTTAGCTTGATAGACTTTATCCTTGCTATCAAAAACCATTAAACGTAATCCGGATTGCCGTAATTGGCGATGAGGCGATTTTCCAAATAACACCAATCCTGCAATAGTACAATAGATAGTATCGTTAGATTCCGTGATAAACCCTAAATTTAATAACCGATTTTTCCACTCATCTTTCGTGAGCGGCACTTCAGGGTCTCGCAAAACCACCGAAAGATAATTTTCTAAACGGGCAAAATCAAGGGAATCCATACTTGTATTAGGAACCGGCATTATTTCAGCATGCAACATTCCTCCAAGCTGAAATAATCGCGCTTGCTGCTCTCTTGTAGCAAGACGAGATGAACTCCCTAATCGAATATAAATTTCTTCTTTACCGTTATGTTTCATGACATAGGGTTTAGAAATTCCGGCTGGAAATTCAATAACTGCAATTTTCTTCCCATCAATGTCTACTGTTTCATAAAATGGAAGAATGATCGGATGAACTTTATTTTGAAATACATTTATCACCCATTCTTCTAAATTTTTGCGTTGAATTCCCGAAATAGAACCGTCATCTTCTACGCCGAGCAAAATTTTTCCACCCATAAAATTCGCCATCGCAACTATTTCTTTTGCCAATTGCTCCGGACGGATATCATCGCGTTTAAATTCAATAATCGAATTTTCACCGTTACGTAAAATTTCTAATAATTCATCTTTCTTCATTTATTGTTCCGAGAACTACACTAATAACGCAATTTAGCCGATAATCATTCCAACACCACTTTCCCGATAAACCCTAAATTACGATAACGTTGTGCATAATCAATGCCGTAACCGACCACAAATTCATCAGGAATTTCAAAACCGACCCACTTTACGGGAACGGAAACTTCTCGGCGGGAAGGTTTATCAAGCAGAGTGCAGATGGAAAGACTGGCGGGGTCGCGCAGGGCTAAAATGGCATGTACTTTATCCAGCGTGTAACCGGTATCGATAATGTCTTCCACTATCAACACGTGTTCGCCTTTAATGTCGCCGCTTAAATCCTGACTGATTTTTACATCGTGGTTTGAAGTCATACCTGTGCCGTAACTGGCGGTTGTCATAAATTCCACTTCCACCGGTAATTTCAATTCCCGCACCAAATCCGCCATAAATATAAACGAACCGCGCAACAAACCGACAACAATCAGTTTATCAATTTGTTTTTGTTGGTAAAATGCCGTAATTTCTTCGCCTAACGATTCAATTCTCGAGCGCACTTCCCGCTCGGAAATCAGCACATCCACATGATGCTTTTTCATTCGTTTACCCTTGCTAAAATTTTTTCGATTATAGCAAAAAAAAAACTGAAGTCATACAACTTCAGTTTTTACCCTAACGAATTTACTTTCTACTCTACCTGTCGGAGCATCTATGCCTTAACAGATACTCACAGTTTAAAGATAATGAGAATCATTGTCAACAACAATTTATAAGATTTAATTAATTCCCTGAAATCTTCATATTTTCCAACAGAATAGAACCGGTTTGAATATTGGAGCGATGTTCTATATCGTCCGCCACCGCAACGATATTTTCCAACATTTCAGACAGATTACCGGCAATGGTAATTTCCGACACCGGATATTGAATTTCACCGTTTTCCACCCAAAAACCCGATGCGCCGCGGCTGTAATCGCCCGTCACCATATTCACGCCCTGTCCCATCAAATCCGTCACCAGCAAACCGGTGTCCATTTGGCGCAAAAGTGCGGTCAAATTTCCCGCTGAATTCGGTTTCACCAACCAGTTATGAATGCCGCCGGCATGTCCTGTGGTTTGCATACCCATTTTTTTCGCGCTGTAACTGGTAAGTAAATAGCTTTGCAACACGCCGTTTTCGATAATCTCGCGAGCTTGGGTGCGAACCCCTTCGCTGTCAAACGGCGTAGACGCCAATCGGCCGATTAAATGCGGACGTTCGCTGACTCGGAACCAGGCGGGCAGAATTCGTTGTCCTAATTTATCGAGCAGAAAACTGTTTTTTCGATATAAACTGCCACCGCTGATTGCCGCCGCCAAATGCCCGATTAATCCCGTCGCCACATCGTTCATAAAAATCACCGGACATTGCTGTGTAGCGATTTTTTGCGGTTTCAGATGGGAAATAGTTTTTTCTGCCGCGTGTCGTCCCACCCATCCCGGACTTTCCAGTTCGTCAAGTTTGCGGGAAACCGTGTATTCGTAATCGCTTTCCAATTCGTCATCCGCACCGCCCAATACGGAGCAGGAAACGGAATAACGGCTGGACAAATAACTTTGTAACATACCGTAACTATTACCGTATACGCGCACTCCCTGATGAGAATTAAACGACGCACCGTTGCTGTTCACAATACGCTTGTCGTAATCCAAGGCGGCGGATTCCGCCTGTAAAGCCAGTTCCGCCGCGGCATCCACATCCACGTCCGACGGGTGGTATAAATCCAAATCCGGTGCGTCGAATGCCATCAGTTCTTTCGGCGCCAAACCCGCGCAATCGTCGGGGGACGTATATTTCGCAATCGCCAAAGCGGATTCCACCGCATTTTTAATGGCTTCGCGGCTTAAATCCGAAGTGGACGCATTCCCTTTTTGCTGCCCTAAATACACCGAAATACCCAACGCGCCGTCATTATTAAATTCCACATTTTCCACTTCGCGCAAACGGGTGGAAACGGACAAACCGCTCACCTTTGTGACAGCGACTTCCGCCGTCGCACCCGCTTTGGTCGCGATTTCGACGGCATAACTCACCGCCTCGCGCAATTCCTGTTCCTGCGCCTTCAAAAGTGCGGTCGGATTTTGTTCTGTTTTCATTGGTTTTCCTTAAAACGTAGGGTGGGCTTGCCAGCCCACCACATAACTTTAGGTTAACGGTGGGCTGGCAAGCCCACCCTACCGAATATTTGTCGCATTGTAGCTTATTTGCTAGAATGTCGCAAAATTCAAGAAGGTAGGAAAAACTTATGAAAAAACGCGGCAAAAAGCCCGAATTGGATTGGACGGACGACGAACAGGAAGAAATCATTTGGGTGAGCAAAAGCGAAATTAAGCGCGACGCGGAAGAATTAAAAAAACTCGGTGCAAGATTAGTGGAACTCTCGCAAGCCAATTTAGACAAAATTACACTTGCTGAAACCTTGCTTGACGCGGTGAATTTAGCGCGCCGTTCGGTGAAAGAAGCGAAACGCCGTCAGTTGCAGTTTATCGGTAAATTACTACGTTCCGCGACAGAAGACGAAATTAATCATATTCGCGAAAGCCTGGATAAAATCGCGAACAAGCATAATCAGCAGCAAGCCATGCTGCATAAATTGGAACAATTGCGTGATGAATTGGTTGTCGGCGATGACGAGGTATTAACAAAATTTTACGATGAATATCCGCAGGCGGATCGCCAGCATTTACGCAATTTGGTGCGCGCAGCGAAAAAAGAAAAAGAACAAAATAAAGCACCGAAAGCATACCGTGAAATTTATCAATATTTAAAAGATTTGATTTTAAGCGATTAAACGTAGGGTGGGCTTGCCAGCCCACCATTGAAATTAAATCAAATTTATCGGCGGACCGGTAACCCAACATTGGAATTGAATCAAACTTATCGGCGCGCAGGTAACCCAACATTGGAATTGAATCAAACTTATCGGTGGGCAGGCATGCCCACCCTACATTCATACTATAAAGCGTGCGAAAATCTCATCTAAATGCGTAATTAAACAATCTTTCCCGCCGATTTCTTCATTTTGCCAACCGGCAATCAGCACCTCACAATTAAACTGCTTTTTCGCTTGTTCCGCCAGCGGTAAATAACTGAGATGCCAAGGCTCGCGTCCCACCTCGAGCGGCTTTTGCGATTGCATAAACGGCAAAGCGAAATCGAATTTTGCCAAGTTGTCTGCCAGCCATGCGGTTAAATCCGCAAAGTAACCGCCTTGTTCGTATTCCCAAGGTTCAAGTTGCAACGACTGTTCTTCAGGAATCAAGTCGGGATCCCAAAAATCGATTTCCGTTCCCCAGTGATGACGGCTGGCGCCCGGCAATGCCGACCAGCGCAAAATCGCCTGGCACTTTTCCCAATCCGAAAGTGCGGTCAAATTTATCGCATTTCCGTAATCATCATGCACCTTGCGTTCGCCGTTAAACTTTCCGTTCCAAATCGACTGCTGTCGCTGAAAATCACGAAAACTGCTGGCGGGCTGTAAATTAAAACCGTTTTCGACCGCACTTTTCTGCAATGCCTGAAATGCCCGTACCGTTTGTGCCTGCAGAAAATGATTCGGCGAATAAAGGCAAGGCAGCGAAACTAAATGCGTGCGAACCTTACCGGTTAATTGTTCGGGGGTTAATTTCATGTGTTGTTATCTGCATTCTCGTCGCATTACGGTAACTTCTATTAATCAAGAAGGTTAACCAGCATTTGATTATAAACGGCGCCCAACGTGACTAAATCCGTTACGCTGACACGTTCGTCCACTTTATGAATGGTAGCGTTTAACGGGCCGAGCTCCACCACTTCCGCTCCCATTAAGGCGATAAAGCGTCCGTCGGACGTGCCGCCGCCGGTGTCCAGTTTAGGCTTAACGCCCGCAACGGATTCCAGGCTGTCTACCACGGCATCCACTAATTTTCCCGGTTCGGTGAGAAACGGTTTGCCGGATAAATTCCATTCGATACGATATGCTAAGCCGTGTTTTTTCAACATTTCCGCTACGGTATTTTTTATAAACTCATCCGTCACTTCCGTGCAATAACGCAAATTAAACTGCACGTACAATTCGCCCGGAATCACATTATTGGAACCGGTTCCCGCCTGAATATTGGCGATCTGCAAACTGGTGGGCGGAAAAAATTCATTACCGTTATCCCATTGGTAGGCGGTTAACTCCTGTAAAAACGGCAACGCTTTATGCACCGGATTTTCCGCCAAATGGGGATACGCCACATGTCCCAGAACGCCTTCGATATAGAGATTACCCGTGACGGAACCGCGACGTCCGTTTTTGACGATGTCGCCTAATGTTTTCGAGCTGGAAGGTTCGCCCACCATACAGAAATCAATCTTTTCTCCGCGTGCCATCAGGGTTTCCACCACGCGCACCGTGCCGTCTTTGGCTGCCGCTTCTTCATCGGAAGTAATCAAAAATGCAATCGTACCGGCGTGATTCGGGTTGGCTTTTACGTATTCTTCCGCCGCCACGACCATCGCCGCCAGCGAACCTTTCATATCCGCCGCCCCGCGTCCGTACAACATATCGTCCACGATTTCGGCTTCAAAAGGCGGATAAACCCACTGGCTCTTATCGCCGGTCGGCACCACATCCGTATGTCCTGCAAAAGCAATAACAGGTGCGCCGCAACCATGTTTCGCCCACAAATTCAGCGTATTGTTAAAGGGCATCCATTCAATGGTGAAACCCAGTTTTTCCAACCGTTGCGCAATCATTTGCTGACAACCTTGGTCATCCGGCGAAACCGACGGACGACGAATTAAATTTTGTGCCAATTCAATAATGTTATGTTTCATAAATCCTTTTTTACATCATTTGTAGGGTGGGCATGCCTGCCCGCCAATAAGCTATTATTCAAAATCAAAACGGAAAATTTCATTACCAATATCTCCACCCCAATCTTCATCAAAAATGCCGCGTCTGACATCACGATGAAATGATGAATATTGCCAATCGCTAACTTTCGTTACATATCCATGTTTAACCGGATTATAATAAATGTAATCCATATGATTGTTCAAATCCAAATCATCTCTGATCAAATGCTCCCAAAACCGCCTTTGCCAAATACCTTTTTCTCTCTTCTTTAATTGACTTGCTGTTTTATCCGTTCGATTCTTTATACGCCTCGAAAAATTTGTTTTAATCACACCAATTCGTCGGGAATAATGACTATCGCCTTCAGGCAACTGCATAATAATATGAAAATGATCAGGCAATACTACAATTGCAATAGTTTCAAAGGGATAATAAGATTGAACTTCGCGATAAGCTTCGCGAAAATCGGCAATAAAATCAGTTAACAATGTACTTTTACGATCTAATAATACTATCGTAAAAAAATACATTGCACCTTCAGTAAAATCACGACGATAGTTAGACATTCTCCATATTCCGTTAATTGGTGGGCTGGCAAGCCCACCCTACATAAATCCTTTCTACGTCAATAGGATGGGCATGCCTGCCCGCCGTTCAATCGACAACCCCATTATCCGGCGACACCGACGGACCACGAATTAAATTTTGTGCCAATTCAATAATGTTATGTTTCATAAATCTTTTTTTTACATCATTTGTAGGGTGGGCATGCCTGCCCGCCGTTCAATCGACAGTTTTCATAGACGGAAGGCTTGCTTATAAGCTTTCACATCAAACCCGATCAACGCTATATCGTCTTGTAAAATAATCGGGCGTTTAATTAAGGTGGGGTGCTCCGTCAGCACGCGAAGTGCGGTCGGTTTATCCAGTGTTTTTTTCGTGTTTTCGTCCAGATTTCGCCACGTGGTGCTGCGTTTATTCACTAACGCCTGCCAGCCGAATTGTGCTTCGGCGCGCGCGAGAAAATCGGGTTCCAAACCCTCTGTGCGGTAATCGTGCAAGCGGTATTCGATACCGTGTTCCGTCAGCCATTTCAAGGCTTTTTTCACGGTGTCGCAATTTTTAATACCGTAAACTATCATCATTTTAAGAAATCCTTATCTGAAATTACGCGAAGCGGTTGCATATCGCTGCCGCCCACAATAACACGCGTCGGATCGGAACGCAAACAGCTGCCGCCGTAATGCCCGCCTACGGTAAAAGTACAAATTTGGATATATTGTTCTTCCGCTTTCGGCAGGCACCAAAGCCGTTGGTAAATATTGGTTTGCGCCTCAAATTTGCCGAAAGTGCGGTCGGAAATCTCGCCGTTTTCGCCGATCAACTGTACATTGTCACCGCGACGTCCGCCAATCGGTTTTCGCGCATAGCCGCATTTTCGCAATCCGTCCGTCAGTTCGAAATCCGCTTCCAGCAAATAACGGTGATACGGAAACAACGACCACAGTACCGGCAGAATCGCTTTATTGCTCGGAATTGCCGTCCACAGCGGTTCGTATACCAGCACTTCCGGACGTAGCAATACGTCAATCAAGCGGACTTTATCTTCCGGATAACCCGTGCGGATCGGCGGCGCCACTTCGCTGTCCCCGGCATCTGCACGTAATTGTTCCAACACGGTTTCCCACGCCCAGGTTTTCCACACCGTACGGACCTGATTGTCGTCGTCATCCAGCAAATTACCGCGTATATCCCAATGCAACCCTTCCGTGCCGTGCATAATTTGGGTGGCGAATCCCGCCTGCGTCAAAGATTTTTGCATAAACAGCGCATGATAATCTTCTTCTAAATCATTATCCTGCATGATATGTACCAATGGTGTCGCCTGACTGTGTTTCCAGCAGTCCGCCAGCACATCGCGCAAATCCGCCCCCGGATTTTTGCCTGCGGTTAAGCCCGCCTGAACCGCCCATCGGTTCAGAATATCGCCCGCTTCCGCGTGGCAGGAAGCGCTGTCCGCATTGTATTCGTAAACTTTCAAGCCGTTTTTATCCATACAGAAATCCAATCGCCCGCTAATGGTTTGGTAACGGCGGTTTTGCCAGGATAAACGCAAACGCGGCCACAACAGTTTCGGAATATTGAACAGTTTCAGGAGATTATCGTCTTTCAGCACTTTATCGGTAGCATGCAAATACATTAAATGCAGTTCGTTGGTGGCGCGAATCAATTCCTGATGAGCGGATTCGGAAATCGTGAAATAACGGTATTGATCGGTGCGGCTGACACAATGTCCTTGCATTGCCGTGGCAAAGGCTTTTTCAAAATCGTTATTTTCATTCAGCCATTTGCCGTCGAATTGACCGTGATTTTCAATGTGATTCGCTTTGATTTCCAGTAAATCCCGTTCCGGCATAGGTTGCGGAATGCTGAAAGACGTGTCGTCCGTTTGAATCATCCAGCCCAGGATTTCCGTGTCGTCAAAAGTATCATGCAGCAAATAACCGTTTTCATCGACGGTCATCGGCAATTCCCGCGTCCATTGCTGACCGCTCGGCAGGCGGGAATGCAACACGTTTTGTTCCGCAATGCGGATTTTGTTATCCAACACTTCCGTAATAATCGCTACGTGTCCGGTATGTTTGAATTCGCCGCCGTCCTGCCAAATCAATAATGCGCCGGCTTCGGGCTTTTTCTGACTGCCGTTGGCGAATGCCTGTAACGGTAAAATAGCGTCGTTCACCACTTGACGCAGAAAACGTAAAGCAAAAATTTCATACGCCATGCCCACATCCGTAAACACCCAACCGTGATTGAGATAAAGATAGCGACGGGCGAATTCCACACACTGCCATTTGTATCCCATATATTCCCGCCCCACATAACTGCGAAACGCCGCGTCATCCGGGTATTCCTGTTTATCTGCGGTTTCATAATCCGACGAGTAAATCGCAATGCCGCCCGGTGCATAACCGAGCAGGCTGCCGAAAGGATCGTGGGTGGGAATATTGGGGGATATGTCAGGCATACTGCGCTCCTAACCGAAATGAATAAAGGAAAGAAAGCGTTAGTATAGATCCGATTAGGCGGGAAAACAAAAGTGCGGTCACAAAATCAAAAGATTTTTCGACCGCACTTTATCAGAATTTATAATGATCGCTTCAAATGATTATTTCAGCAGATATGCGCGCAATGCGGCGAAATCCGGCTCCATTTCATCGGAAAGCAACGGTAATTTATTGTGTTTGTCCAAGGCTTCCGGTAACGGCAATTCGATATTCAGAATGCGTTCGACGCTTTCTTTGAATTTCGCCGGATGGGCGGTACATAAAAAAATACCCGTTTCACCCGCCTGAAGTTGATCTTTCAAGGCTTGATAAGCAATGGCGCCGTGCGGTTCGCACAGATAACCTTCCGCATATTCCGCTTTTAAGGCGGCTTCCGTTTCCGCATCGTTCAAGCCGGCGGAAGCCAACTCTTTCAAATTCCAACCGTTGCGCTTGAACAATTCTTCCACACGCGGCCAATTGTTGGGACGGCTGACGTCCATAGCGTTGGACAGAGTGGCGACCGTTGCATGGGGTTCCCACTTACCGTCGGCTAAATAACGCGGCACGGTGTCGTTGGCATTGGTAGAGGCGATAAAACGCTTAATCGGCAGCCCTAAAGTTTTCGCAATTAAACCGGCGGTTAAGTTGCCGAAATTACCGCTTGGCACGGACACTACGATGTCTTTGCGTTTTTCTTTCGGTAATTGAGCGACCGCTTCAAAATAATAACAAATTTGCGCCAATAAACGGCTGATGTTAATAGAATTGGCGGAATTCAAACCGATTGCTTGCCGTAACGCTTCGTCGTCAAAGGCTTGTTTCACTAATGCCTGACAGGCGTCGAAATCCGAATTCACGGCAACGGTACGAATATTCCCGCCGAGCGTGCAGAATAATTTTTCCTGTAACGGGCTGATTTTGCCTTTCGGATACAAAATCACTACGTTAATATTTTCCAATCCGTAGAAAGCATGCGCGACCGCCGCGCCGGTATCGCCCGAAGTCGCCGTCAAAATAGTAATTTTACCGTCGCCGCGCACCGTGGCTAAAGCCTGCGCCATAAAGCGAGCGCCGAAATCTTTGAACGCCAGTGTCGGTCCGTGGAATAATTCCAAAGCGTAAATATTTTCATTCACTTTCGCCAGCGGTGCCGGGAAAGTAAAAGCATTCTTCACCATGGCGTTTAATTTTTCCGTCGGGATTTCGTCACCGATAACGGCGCCTAAAATTTTCTGACTGCGTTCCACCAACGGGAGATCCAATAAAGCGTCAACGTTGTCTAATTGCGGAATCACTTCGGGAAAAAACAAGCCCTGGTCTTTGCCCAGCCCCTGACGCACCGCTTGGGCGAAATTCACGCGTTCTTCAGGGTGTTTGATGTTGTATAGATTCATGTGTATATCCAAATTCTCGTTCAAATCCGACCGCACTTTACACCAATTCGAGGAATTGCACAAAAAGTGCGGTCAATTTTTTCATCGTTTTTTAACCTAATGTGCGCGCACCTTGATTATCCACCTTGCAAATATGTACGAAGCCTTCGTTATTTTGCAGGTAATGATCTTCCAGATATTTTGCTACTTTAGTTGCCGTTTGCAAATCCGGCGCGATGGCGAACATAGTCGGACCGGAACCGGAAATGCCGCATGCCAGGGCGCCGAGATCCCGTGTCGCCTGTTTCACTTCGGCGAAATTCGGCAACAACGCGGCGCGGTACGGTTCGGCAATGACATCCTGCATCATCATAGCGGCCAAGGCTTCCTGACGGGTATGACAGGCGTGCACGAAACTGCCCAGATGGCGACCGTGATCGATTACATCTTTGCGGGTATAACTTTTCGGCAGAATGGCGCGCGCTTCGGCGGTGGACACTTCAATGCCCGGATACGCCAACACCCAATACCAATTGTCAAAAAACGGCAAAGTCTGACTGATATTACCGAGACTTTCCACCATTAACTGCAAACCGCCCAAATAACAGGGCGCCACGTTATCGTAATGAATGGAATCGGAAATTCGTCCTTCCAGCTCGCCCATCATTTCCAGCAATTCCATTTTGGAAAAAGGCTCGTCGTGGAATTGATTTAACGCCACTAATGCCGCCACGATGGAACAGGCACTGGAACCCAAACCCGAACCGATAGGCATATTTTTTTCCAGCGTCAGGCGTAACGGTTTGACATTTACGCCGCGTAATTTCAACCGTTCGCTGAATAATACGTATGCCTGATATACGATATTTTTTTGCGGTTCTTTCGGCAATTTGCGTACGAAATACCCGACACTTTCCAATTCAAAACCGCCGGCGATTTCGTCGATTTGCACCACATCGCCCAATAGTGAACCGTCGATAGGCGAAATCGCTGCGCCCAGGGTATCGAAGCCGACACTGACATTGGCGCTGGACGCCGGAGCATAAATTCGTAACGACATCATACGCCTCCGTGTAATGTACGCAGAATATCGGCAAAAACGCCGGCGGCGGTAACGTCGGTACCCGCTCCGTAACCGCGCAATAACAGCGGAATCGGACTGTAATAACGGGTTAAGAAGGCTAAAGCGTTTTCACCGTCTTTTACTTTATAGAGAGGGTGATTTTCGTCCACCGCTTCAATGGCGACGCGACATTTAGAGCCGTTGATGGAGCCGACATAACGCAACACTTTACCTTCTTTTTTCGCCGCCTGCACCCGTTTGTCGAATTGCGCATCCAAATCAGGCAAAACGGTTAAAAACTCATCGCGACTCATACCGTCGGAGAAACCGTCCGGCAATACGCCTTCCACCTCAATATCGTCGAACTCAAGCGGCAAACCGGTTTCGCGCGCCAGAATCAACAGCTTGCGCGCCACATCGGCGCCGGACAGGTCGTCACGCGGATCCGGTTCGGTAAAGCCTTTTTCTTTCGCCAATAAAGTGGCTTGCGAAAGGGTTAATCCTTCTTCCAGTTTACCGAAAATAAAGGAAAGGGAACCCGATAAAATACCTTCGAATTTTTCCACTTCATCGCCGGCGGCAAGCAGGTTTTGCAGATTCTCAATCACCGGCAAACCTGCCCCCACATTGGTTTCATATAGGAATTTATGTCGCCCCTGACGCGCCGCTTCACGCAATTCCTGATAATAAGCGTAACTGGAGGTATTGGCTTTTTTGTTCGGCGTAACCACATGGAAACCTTCGCGCAACGCACGGGCGTACAGATTCGATACGGATTGCGCCGAAGTGCAGTCTACAAATACCGGATTGACTACATGGTGCAGTTTGATAAAGGATAATAAGACATCGAAATCCGACGGCTGAATAGCGTTCTGTAAATCGTTTTTCCAATTATCCAAATCCAATCCGTTTTCATCCAACAGCATTTTATTTACATTCGCTAAGGCGCAAACACGGATTTCAATATCTTTTTTGGCTAAAAACGCTTTTTGTTGTTTGATCTGCTCGATCAGTTCGCCGCCTACTCCGCCAACACCAACGAGGAAGACGTCAATGGACTTTTTATTGCCGAACAATCCCTGATGCGTGGCTTTTACCGCTTCAATGGCTTTATTCATCGGTACCACGGCGGAAATGGAACGTTCGGAAGACCCCTGGGCAATCGCTACAATACTGATATTGGCTTGTGCCAGGGAAGAGAAGAAACGCGCCGCAATACCTTTAGCGGTACGCATACCGTCGCCCACCACGGAAACGATGGATAAATCTTTGATAATATCCACCGGATCGAGATCACCGGATTGCAATTCCTGAGCAAACTCCGTATTCAGGACGTTCAGCGCGTTGTCCGCCAGTTTCGCCGGTACGCAGAAACTGATACTGTATTCCGAGGAAGACTGGGTAATTAAAATCACGGAAATTCCGGCTTTCGACATAGTTGAGAATACGCGCGCCGCCATGCCCACCATACCCTGCATGCCCGGGCCGGATACATTAAACATCGCGACATTATCCAAATTGGTAATGCCTTTCACCTGCAAACCTTCGGAAGCATTTTCATCACTGTCGATAACCGAACCCGGCGCCTCCGGATTGGCGGTATTTTTAATCAGGCAAGGAATGTTACTTTGCACCAACGGACCGATAGTGCGCGGATGAATCACTTTCGCGCCGAAATAAGACAATTCCATGGCTTCGCGATAAGACAAATGCGGCAGTAAACGGGCATCCGGTACCAGGCGCGGATCACAGGTAAAGACACCGTCCACATCCGTCCAGATTTCACAGGCATCGGCTTTTAAACAAGCGGCCAGGCAGGCGGCGGAATAATCGGAACCGTTGCGTCCCAACAGTACTAATTCGCCGTTTTCGTTACCGGCGGTAAATCCCGCCATTAATATTACGTTCTGTTTCGGAATGGACGCCGCATCCACCCGCTTGGCGGATTCCGCAAGATCTACGGAAGATTCCAAATAAGTACCGTGCGCCAGTAATTTTTCCACCGGATTAATCACCGTCACCTCATAACCGTTGGCTTCGAACCAGGCTTTCATCATGGCAATGGATAATTTCTCACCGCGACAATCAATGGTGGCTTTCAACGCATCTTCCACTTTTCCGGCAGCCCGGATTTGCTCCAATAACGTACCGATTCGGCTAAATTCCTGATCAATCAAAGCTTGCGTACCGGCAAGGTCGAAATTGTTATTTTCAGCATGCAATCCTTTAATGATGGTATAAAAGATATTAACGGCTTCGTCAAAATGGGAATCGGTAGGTTGGTTCAGGCTCGCTTTTTCGGACAGGGCGACAAGGTGGTTGGTGATTTTCGCGGGCGCCGAAAGCACGCCGGCGGCCTGTTCTTCCAAATGGGCTTTTTCGATTAACCGGGCGGCCTGTAAAAACCGTTCGGGGTTCGCCAGAGATGTGCCGCCAAATTTGAGTACACGCATAGGTTTTCCTTCTTATATGTTGTGATTTGTCAATTTTAGTTCCGCTGCAAAAAAGCCCGCACTTTTCAGGTTGCGGGCTTAATTGAATATCTTTCGTTCGCACTACCCCGCCATTATAAAGGTCATAATGGTGGTAATCGTCATCATGGTAAAAGTGCGGTCGGATTTCATGGTGTTTTTTCCGTTAAAAACGAATGTAGTTAGAAATACCTAAAAAGACGTTGTTTGTCAAATAGAAATTACGTTACAACCTATTTAATTACACCACAAGCCATTCTGGCACCGCCGCCGCCCAACGGCTGCGGATGATCGGAATGATTGTCGCCGCCGGCATGAATCATTAAAGAACGACCTTTGATTTCGGTTAATGTTTTCAAACGCGGCGCCAGAACCGGATTAAATGCATTACCGTCCGCATCCGCATAAAGTGCCGGCAAATCGCCTAAGTGAGCGTCGTCAGCCCAAGGATAACCGTGTCCTTCCGCTTTGTTCGGATCCCAGTGACCGCCCGCCGCCAAGCCGGCCGTCAGTTTACCGTCTTTTTCTTTCGGCTCGCAACTCGGATTTTCATGAATATGAAAACCGTGTAATCCTGCGGAAAGTCCCTTCAATTCCGGCGTAAAGACCAATCCGTAAGGCGATTCGGTGATCACTACTTTCCCCACGGACTGATCGCCTTTCACCGGATCCAATAATTGCACATCAACGGTTAAATTCTCGACGGATGGCGCCGTATGTTGATGTCCGTTTTCCGCCGCATTCGACGCAGCGGAAATGCCTAATGTTGCTAAACCTAATGCTAATAATGTTTTTCGCATAATTTCACCTACTAGAAAAAAACGAATTAAGTTAAAATAGGCTTCGCGACCTATTGAATCGGAAGCGATTTCAATATAAAGACTATTCGAAAAATATGCAATGAAAACTGTTTGGGCGGAGAAAAAATGACGATTCGGCAAAATCTTGAACACATTCACCAACAAATCGGACAAGCCTGTCTGGCGGCCGGACGCGATAAAAGTGCGGTCAAATTATTAGCGGTTTCCAAAACCAAACCGGTAACGGATATTCAGGCGGCTATCGACGCAGGACAACGGGCGTTCGGTGAAAATTACGTTCAGGAAGGTGTGGAGAAAATTCAGTTTTTCGCGCACAAATATCCGGAATTGGAATGGCATTTTATCGGCCCGCTGCAATCCAACAAAACCCGCTTGGTGGCGGAGTATTTCGACTGGATGCAGACGCTGGATCGCGCTAAAATCGCCGACCGTCTGAACGACCAGCGCCCGGCGGACAAAGCGCCGTTGAATGTGCTGATTCAAATCAACATCAGCGACGAGAGCAGTAAATCCGGCATTCAGCCGCAAGAAATGGCGGCGTTGGCAAAACATATCGAAAACCGACCGCACTTATGCCTGCGCGGATTAATGGCGATTCCCGCCCCTACCGACGATATTGCCGAACAGGAAAAAGCCTTAACTGCCATGAAAAAACTGTTCGAACAGTTACAGACGCTTTGCCCGAACCGGCCAATCGACACCCTTTCCATGGGCATGACGAACGATATGGCAAGCGCCGTCAAATGCGGTTCCACCATGGTGCGTATCGGCACGGCAATTTTCGGCGCGCGCAATTACGCATAACCGGCGTTATTTCACGCCTACAAAGCGCACTTTGCCGTGCTGTAGCAGCGTATTCATTAAATCCGCTTCCTGCGCGGCATTATTCACTTTGCCTTTCAGCGCGATTAACTGCAACCGCAGGTGATCGAGTTCGTGAATACGTTTCACTACGTCGCGGATGTGACGATCCAGCAACTCGCTCATTTCCGTTTTGGCGGCAGGCGCATTTTTCAATTCCAGCAACTGTTTGATCTCATGCAGGGAAATACCCAGCGAACGGCAATAGCAGATAAATGTCAGCCGTTCCAAATGTTCGTCGTTATACAGGCGGAAATTGCCCGGCGTCCGTTGCGGCGGCGGTAGCAATCCCTGCTTTTCGTAAAACCGTACGGCTTCCACCGAACATCCCGCAACCTGTGCCAATTTGCCGATTTTCATTTTTTATTCCTTAACATGATCTACCTCAAAAAAGCAGTATTTACGCCTTGACCCTGAAGTTACTTCATATTTTACACTATGCGCCGATTAAATATGAAGCCGTATTGGGAGTGTTCACATGAAAAAAACCGTATTTATTTTGACCGCACTTTTCGCCTTTCCCGCTCTGGCACACAACGTTTGGCTGGAAAAAGTACCGCAGCAGAACAGCGATTACGTATTGAAGTTCGGCCACGAAACCACGGAAACCTACCCGGAATCCAAAGTCAAATCCGTGCAGGCGATCAACGCCGACGGTAAACAAGGCAAGGTAGATTTAAGTTTTCATCCCGGGCAGGACGGCAAAGGCGAGACCCACATTAAAGCGGATAATGCCGCGATTGTTTATGTACAGTTCGACAACGGTATTTGGTCGAAACTGCCAAACGGTAAATTCGTGGAAAAAAGCAAGAAAGACGTACCCGATGCGGAATTTTCGCTGAATCCGATGAAATTCGGCAAAGCCGTTTTAAGCTGGAACGAACAGGCGACAAAACCGCATAACATGCGTTATGAACTGGTTCCGCAAGCCAAACCCGTGGCGGGCAAACCGCTGGCGATTTTAGTCTTGCACAACGGCAATCCCGTCGCCGGTATTCCGGTGGGAGCAGGCGAAGACCAACAAAACAATTTGAGCGATGAAAACGGCATTGCCTTGTTCACTCCAAGCCCGGGCACCAATAAAGTCCGGGCGGAATTCAACGAAAAAGCCACGGATAATCCCGATTATAGCGACCGCAGTATCGAATATATGCTGACTTTTGACACGGACGACAACAAATAATGAAAATCCGACGGATTTTGACCGCGCTTTTATTGGGCTTTAACGCCTCGGTTTACGCTCACGGTTTAGCCGTTTTCGCCCAATATGACGGCGAGGCGGTTACGGGCAAAGCCTATTATTCCGATCAAACGCCGGCGGCGGAAACCTACGTGGAAGCGGTTCGTGTCGGTGAAGCGGAACCGGCGGTCTACGGCAAAACGGATAAGCGGGGCGCCTTCCGTTTACCGATTCGTGAAAATGCCGACTTCATCGTCAATATTGAAGGAATGGAAGGACATAAAGCCAGTGCCAAAGCGAATCCTATTACGGATACGACCGGCGTTCGGGAAAGTACGGTCGATTCTTGTGCCGTATCCAATGAAGCGGTTCTTGCCTTACGGGAAGACATCAACCGCTTGAAAGATAAACTGTATTTCCATGATATTCTCGGCGGCGTCGGCTATATTTTCGGTATTGCGGGCGTGGTGGCGTGGTGGCGGTCGCGTAAACCAAAAGGAAATAACTAATGCATATTTCCGAAGGCATTCTGCACAGTCAAACGCTGATTATCGGAGCGGTAGCGGCGGTTATCGGCGTCAGCGTCGGTTTGCGTAAAACCGATTACCGACGGTTACCGCTGACCGCCCTATTCGCCGCGGCATTTTTTGTCGCCGGCACCATTCATGTGCCGGTAGGAATCGGTTCCGTACATTTAATTCTGAACGGTATGGCGGGATTATTTCTCGGTTGGGCGGTATTTCCCGCTTTTCTGATCGCCTTATTGCTGCAAGTGGTGTTCTTTTCTTTCGGCGGTTTCGCCGTGCTCGGAGTGAATCTGTGCGTCATGGCGTTACCGGCCGTCCTCGTTCATGCTTTGCTGGGACGCTGTTTGCGGCATGCTTTAAGCCGTACTGAATTCATCGTTTTAGGCGTATCCGCCGGCACTATCGGAGTCGGCGCCGCCGCGCTGCTTGCCTCGCTGATTTTGGCGTTCGACGGCGGCAAAACTTATTATGAGCTCATCAGTCTGCTGATTATCTCGCACATTCCGGTCTTTTTTATCGACGGCATCATCAGTGCGGGCGTTTTGTTGGCATTGAACAAAATGTCGCCCGAACTGTTACGGACGACGCCATGAAACAGGCAATTTTTCAACCGCACTTTCGCCTTATTATCACGTTTGTTTTAGGCTTAATCATCAGCGCCCTGCACAATCCGCAATGGCTGCTTGGTTTACTTTGTCTCACGGCGGGCGTACTGGCGATGGTCTTGATAAGGCAAAACAAACCGCTGCAGTTTTACCTTCGGCGCGCCATATTATTCAATCTGTTCACTCTGCTGATTTGGTTAACCCTCAGCTGGCGAATTACGTTAAACGGCATGGCATGGAATCCGGCAGGCGTGCATACGGCGCTGCTTATTACGTTACGTATGAACCTGATTTTATGCACAATTTGGCTGTGTTTACTGAATATAACCGACAGCATTCTGGTTCAGGCGGTGAGCAAACTGCCGTTGCCGGATAAACTGATTCAACTGTTTATTCTGACCGTCCGTTATATTTCACTAGTCGGCGAATTAAACCGACAAATGACGCAAGCCATGAAAGCGCGCGGATTTCAGCCGAAATTTAACCGCCGCACTTTTTCCGTCACTGTACAACGGGTGGCGTTATTACTGATTCGGGCTATGGTGCAAGTGGAAAAAAGCGAAATGGCGTTAAAAGCACGCGGATTCCGCTTTGCTTCCCGCTCATCATTATTGGATAAACCTTGGTGGAAAACAGTGGAAATTTCCACCGCACTTTTACTTGCTATCGGGATTTATTATGCTCAGCGTTAGTCATCTTTCCGTTCGACGGGGTAATCAATGGATTATCCGGGATCTCAGTTTTCGGCTTGAAGGGGGGCACCGCCTGTTTTTACAGGGCGAGATCGGTACGGGGAAAAGCACTTTACTGCAAACACTGCTCGGTTTTATCCCCGCCCAACAAGGCGAAATCCGTTTATTTGATACGCCGTGTCGAACGGAAAACGACTTTCAGCCCTTTCGCGGACGGGTGGGTTTTTGTTTTCAGAATCCGGATGATCAATTATTCGGTCCCACCGTGTTGGATGATGTGGCATTCGGCCCGCTTAACCAAGGACTAACCGAGCCGGACGCCTATGCCGTTGCGTTACGGCAACTGGAAAAGCTCGATATGGATTATCTGCGACATCGCGCCGTTAACGTGCTGTCCGGCGGCGAGAAAAATTTCGTGGCATTGGCGGGCGTATTGGCGATGCAGCCGGAAATACTGTTGTTAGACGAACCTACCAACGGTTTAGATAGCAAAAATACCGGAAAACTGACCGCACTTTTACGCGGTTTAAAGTTGCCGATGTTGATCGCTTCCCACGATGCCGCTTTCACGAAACAACTGGCGGATTCGGTACTTTGGCTGCAAAAACCGGAAAACGGCGCATAAAAAAGGCGGAACCCGCCCGCCCCGCTCTGATTTTCAATTATTCGGAAAAACGTTCGATTCGAGCGCCTAATCCGCGCAATTTATCTTCGATATGTTCATAACCGCGATCAATATGATAAATACGATCCACCACGGTTTCACCGCTTGCAATACAACCCGCTAACACCAAGCTGATTGACGCCCGTAAATCCGTTGCCATCACCTGTGCACCGGATAAGCTTTCTACACCGTGAATAATCGCCGTATTACCTTCGATTTCTCCTTTTGCTCCCATGCGGATTAATTCCGGCACGTGCATAAAACGGTTTTCGAAAATCGTTTCGGTGATTTTACTGGTTCCCTCGGCGACGACGTTTAATAACGTGAATTGCGCCTGCATATCCGTCGGGAACCCCGGATGCGGCATAGTGCGGATATTGACCGCTTTCGGACGCTGCCCTAAGGAATCCAGAGTAATGGTGTTTTCCGTCACGTCCACCTGCATACCGGCTTCACGCAATTTTTCAATTACCGCGTCAAGCGTATCCGCTTTAGTGTTATGACAAGTAATACGACCGCCGGAAATCGCCGCAGCGATTAAGAACGTTCCGGTTTCGATACGATCCGGCACAATGCTGTGCTCACAACCGGCTAACCGGCTTACACCTTCAATACTGATGGTATCGGTACCCGCGCCTGAAATTTTTGCGCCCATTTTATTCAAAAAATCCGCAGTATCGACAATTTCGGGTTCGCGGGCGGCATTTTCAATAGTCGTGACGCCTTCAGCCAAGGTTGCCGCCATAATCAGCGACAATGTCGCGCCGACGCTGACTTTATCCATATAAATACGGGTGCCGGTCAGACGACCGTTCACCGTCGCTTTCACATAACCTTCATCCAGTTCAATGGCGGCACCCATTTTTTCCAATCCGGAAATATGCATATCCACGGGGCGGGCACCGATGGTACAACCGCCCGGTAAAGACACTTGCCCTTCACGAAAACGGGTCAGTAACGGTGCTAATGCCCAGATTGAGGCCCGCATGGTTTTTACCAGTTCATAAGGCGCTACGTAGCGATCGATTCGAGAGGCGTCAATCAAGACGGTTTGCTCATCGGTGCGTTCAACGACAACGCCCAGTTTTCGTAAAATTTCGAATGTGGTGTCCACGTCTTTTAATTCGGGAACATTGGTTAATTTAACGGGTTCTTCCGCTAAAATAGTGGCAAAAAGAATAGGCAGGGCGGCATTTTTCGCCCCGGAAATCTGCACGTCGCCGCTTAATGTCGATTGCCCGTAAACACGGAATTTTTCCATTTTCGCCACCTCTTAATTTAATACGTTCAGAACGCGGTCGCGCGCCCATTTTGCTTTATCGTAGGTTTTAATGGTTAACGCATGAATTTCACCGGTTTCAAAGTGCGGCATCAGCGGCGCATAAATCGTTTGCTGTTGTTTGATACGCGATAGTTTTGCGATATCGTCATTGACGACGATGACACTGAAATGCGCATCTTCGCCTTGCGCATAAACTTCATCAAGATTGAGGGATTCTTTTAAAATACGTTCGATTTCTTGCGGTTCCATTCCAGAATTCCGTTGTAAGGTTAGTGAGTTTGAAGAAAATCCCGCAACCACTGATCTAAATCGAACAGTTCGGCGAGAGTCAGTAACTGTGAAGGAGCGTGTTCAATCGTCAGGCCTTTATCCCGCTCCTGAACTTTGCGCACGTGATGAATAAGTTCACAAAGCAGCGCAAACCCCGCACTGTCAATTCGAGTAATATTCGATAAATCGAAGATTACGTTTTGGCCGGCGATTTGCTTGTCCGATAAAACGGCAAAACGCTGTCGCCATAAGGGCAACAACGTATCGCGCGAAAGCTCTCCAATCAATTGGAGGGTCATTCTATCATCATTTTGCACTGCCGACCATGTAAGTTTTTCAGCTTGCGTCATAACATTATTTTTTGCTAAAAGTAACCGGAACGGCGGCGGCTTTTTGTACCTGTGCGGTTAAAGCGTCGATTCCCTCTTTGCGCAAAATATTGCTCCATTCCTGCTTCTTGGTTTCCACCATACTTACGCCTTCCGCCGTCATGTCGTAAACTTGCCATTTGCCGGTTTTACTGTTTTTACGCCATTGAAAAGTCAGATTCAACGGTTGCGCCTGAACCAGTTTCACTTTCACGCTGGCTTGGCTGTCGCCGTTCAACTGGGCTTTTTGCACTTGCACGTCCTGCCCGTTGTACATGGTTAACGCCTGTGCATAAGCCTGTTCGATAAACTTATCAAACGCAGCAAAAAAGGTTTCGCGCTGCTGCGGGGTGGTTGAACGGAAATATTGTCCCAACACCAATGAACCTGCGTAATTCACATGTACATAAGGCATTAAGTCGCTACGCACGATATTTTTCAACATATTCGGGTTGGATTTGATTGCCGCATTGTTAGACTTCAAATCCGCAAACAGTTTATCCGCCGCTTGTTGGGTCAATTCGTAAGGTCCTTCCGCCGCCATTACGGTTTGCACGGCAAAAAGTGCGGTGACCAATACGACCATTTTTGATAACCACGTTTTAAATAAAAGCTTCATAATGACTCCTAAACTTCGCTTTCCAAAATACTACGATTATCGGGCTGCGGGCGTGTCGTCCGCGGCACCGTCTTTGTTGTTCTTATCACCGTACAAAAACTGACCGATAAGATCTTCCAATACCATCGCCGATTTGGTATCCACAATTTTGCTTCCCTCTTTCAACATGGCGGTTTCGCCGTCATCAAAACCCACACTCAGAGAAATATATTGTTCGCCCAGTAATCCCGAGGTTTTGATGGAAAGCGAGCTGTTGTCGGGAATTTGATTGTATTCATCATTCACCGCAATCGTCACTTCCGGTAAATAGGTTTTTTCGTCCAATGAAATATCCGTTACACGACCAATCACCACGCCGCCCACTTTCATCGGCGCACGAACTTTAAGACCGCCGATATTATCGAAAGTTGCAGTGATATGATAGGATTTTGTTTCATTAAACCCTTGTACATTGGCGACTTTCAGGCACATAAACACTAACGCCGCAATGCCCAGCAATAAGAAAAAACCTACCCAAAATTCATATTTAATTGTTTGTCGCATAATTTTCAACCTAATTTCTAACGATGATCGTACGGGCTTGCCAGCCCAAAAACAGTTCCTTTTTCGACCGCACTTTGACCGACCAAAGCCGATCGCATTTTTATCAACCGCCGAACATAATGGCGGTTAATACGAAGTCTAATCCCAGTACCAGCAAAGAGGAATGTACTACGGTTTTAGTGGTAGCCTGACTGATCCCTTCGGAAGTCGGTACGCAGTCGTAACCGTTAAACAGTGCTACCCATACGACCGTGAAAGCAAACACGACGCTTTTAATAAAACCGTAAAGCAAGTCTTTACTCGCTACCGCATTTTGCATTACCGACCAAAAACTGCCGCCGTCGATACCTTTCCAGTCCACGCCGATTAAGGAACCGCCGATTACCCCCACCGCCGTAAATAATACGGCTAAAATCGGCATGGCGATCACGCCCGCCCAAAAACGCGGTGCAATCACCCGACGGAGCGGATCCACTGCCATCATTTCCAAACTGGAAAGCTGTTCCGTGGCTTTCATCAGGCCGATTTCCGCCGTTAACGCGGAACCCGCCCGTCCGGCGAATAACAATGCGGTGACCACCGGTCCTAATTCGCGCAATAACGCTAACGCCACCAACTGCCCCACATTTGCTTCCGCCGCAAAATCGACCAGCACCACATAACCTTGCAACCCCAGTACCATACCGATGAAAAAACCCGACATCAAAATAATCAGCAGGGATTGAACACCGAGCACATGCAGCTGTTTAATCAGTAACGGCGTATGCTTGCGGAACTGCGGCGTTCCCACCAACGCACCGAATAACATGAAGCCCGAACGTCCGAGTGCCTGTACGGATTTGATGACGGTCGCACCGAAACCAGAAATCAATTTCACAATCATTGAAACAAATCCCCCAGATAATCATTGGCGGGATAATGGAAACGCACCGGACCGTCCTCTTTACCTTGGATAAACTGCACCACTTGCGGGTCTTCGCTTTTCAGTAAATCCGCCGGCGTACCTTCCGCCACTACGTGTTTATCAGCGATAATATAGGCATAATCGGCAATGCTCAACACCTCCTGTACATCGTGAGAAACCACGATGGAAGTCAGATTCAACGCCTCGTTCAGGCGTTTGATTAAACTGATAATAACGCCCATACTGATAGGATCCTGCCCGGTAAAAGGTTCGTCATACATAATTAATTCCGGATCCAGCGCAATAGTACGCGCCAACGCCGCCCGCCGCGCCATGCCGCCCGACAATTCCGACGGCATTAAATCCGCCGCCCCGCGCAACCCTACCGCTTCCAGTTTCATTAACACCATTTTACGGATCACGGATTCCGGCAAACGGGTATGTTCGCGAATAGGAAACGCCACATTTTCAAAGGTGGAAATATCGGTAAACAGCGCACCGGACTGAAACAGCATACCCATACGCTGACGGATTTTATATAATTCCGAGCGGGACATTTTACAAATATCCGTACCTTCGAACAGAATTTCACCCCGTTCCGGATGAAGTTGCCCGCCAATCAGCTTTAACAGCGTGGTTTTACCGATACCCGACGGCCCCATAATAGCCGTGATGTTACCTCTTTCCACCCGCAAATTCAGGTTATCGTAAATGGTTCGTTCACCACGTTTGAACGTGAGATTGTTCACTTCAATCAGTGTGTTCTCACTCATCGCAATTTTCCATTTGGTTTTCTCAAAAATAAAAGGCGGATTCTGTCAAACCCACCTGTTTGCCCCGGTATTTATATGAATGTCTTTAAGCTATAGACCGCCTAAACAGGGAAATGTTCGGTGCGGTAAAAAACCTTCGTTTTTGTGACCGCACTTTTCCTGCCTTTATATGACGTTCTAAGCGCCGATCACTGCAAAGCTGATCTGCTCCAGCAAACGCTTATATAAATTCGTGGCGTCGTTCGGTCCGGCTTTAATTTCAATCACCGTCGCTTCTTTACGCATATACGCCTGTTTCAGCACGGAACCCAAATCCGCCCAAGTATAAGGACGGGCGTATTTCAGATCAAAAACCGACGCCGCTTCCGCAAAACCGAGATTATGCGGCAGACGATAATAAGCGTTTTTCGCCTCGGCCTCCACCGGCAGCATATCGAAAATCGCTCCGCCGTTGTTGTTAATCACAAACAGTACGAACGGCTGGGTTACTTTTTTCAATAGCGCCAAAGAGTTCAAATCATACAACGCGGACATATCGCCGACTACCGCGGCAACCGCCTGATTGGCACCGATACCGACACCTACGGCGGTAGCGATTAAACCGTCAATACCGCTGGCACCGCGGTTGGTATAAATCGGATAATTTTCGGTACGTTTGGTCAACGCGTCCACTAGGCGCACAAATAAACTGTTACCGAGGAATAATGCCGCATTTTTCGGGAACGCCCGTTCAATGTGGTGCGCCAACGAGGCTTCGTTCAAACTTCCGCCCACCTGTTGTTCGATAAAACTGGAACAGAAATTCGACAACGCCATCGCCTCCAGCAACCAGGGTTTCTGACGCAGCGGCGGATGAGCACGTAACCATAAATGCGCTTTGGCGTTAAAACGGGTTTGAATGTGGTGATAAGGGTCGAGCCGTTTCGGCGATTCGTCCACCACCCAGAATTCGCCCTTAAAATCCGATAAGAACTGGTTAATTCGCTTACTGACAAAATGCGCGCCCAGTTGTACCACCAGATCCGCCTGTAATAATTTTTCCCGCACGGTTTTGTTGGCCAGCCAGATATCCGCATAAGGTAAAGTCGGTTCCACACCGGACTGCACATCCGTTAACAGCACCCACCCCATGGTTTCCGCCCAAAGTTTCAACCCCATGCCGTGCCCCTGTGGCAGTTTACCCGCGACAATCACACCGCGTTTGGTACGCCAGTCGTCCCAATGTTCGTGCATGAGGACTTCCAGTTGCGGTTCCTGATATTCCGTCCACTTTTTATGTTGTCCTAACCAACGGCGCACCGGACCCAACCAAACGTGTTCGTCGATTTCGGTTACGTTCGCTTCATATAAAGGCTCGGCGAAAGGCACGTTGATGTGAACTACGCCCTTTTCTACCAACTGGCTATGACAAGCCTGATCCAAGGTGGAAATCAGCCATTTGGCTGCGTAATTCTGACCGGGTTTCGGCAAATTTACCGTTGCCACGGGATAGCTGGCGAACATATTTTCCTGCAAAATCGCCTGATTCGCGCCGCATTCCAATAATTCCGCCGGACGATCCGCCGTTAACACGATTAGTTTTTCACCGCTTTGGCGGGCTTCGATAATCGCCGGATATAAATTTGCCGCCGCCGTACCGGATGTCACGATCACCGCAACCGGCGAATTGGTGGATTTCGCCATACCCAGCGCTAAAAATCCTAAACCGCGCTCATCAAAATGGGTATGACAGCGCACTTCGCCGCGTTCCTGCAAACGGACGGCTTCAAGAGTTAACGGGGTCGAACGCGAACCCGGCGCAATACACACGTGTTTCACGTTATGACGAACCAAAGTTTCCAAAATCACTTTTGACCAACAACGGTTAAAGGTGCTGATTGACATAGTTACTCTCCACGATGTGTTAATAAGGTTAATAGCCCCGAGGCTTTGCGTTCGATTTCCTGCCATTCTAACAGGGGTACGGAACCCGCTACAATGCCCGCGCCGGCAAAAACGCGGATTTTATTCGATTCAATGAAAGCGGAACGGATAGTAACGCAGAATTCGCTGTGTTCTTTCGTCATCACGCCCAATGTTCCCGCATACCAAGTGCGGTCAAAATTTTCGGTATTTTTTAAAAAATCCAAGGCATTTTTTTGCGGTAACCCCGAAACCGCGGCGGTGGGATGAATCGCCCGCAAGCAAGCCGCATCGGAAAACGGCGGTTTCAATTCCGCCCGAATCCGGCGGCGTAAATGCTGCACGCGGCGCAATTGCTTTAAACCGACTTCGCCCACATCCGTCCGACGGACATAATCCGCTAAATTATCACAAATATCCTTCACTACCAGCAAATTTTCGTTGTCATTTTTCGGATCACTCAACAGCCACGCGGCTTCCCGTTGGTTTTGAATCGGGTCTTCGCTCATCGCGGCGGTCCCCGCCAAGGCTTCCGTCCGAATAAAGTTGTTTTGCCGTGCAAACAGACGTTCCGGCGTCGAGCCTACAAAAACCTGTTGCGGATTTTCTGCATACAAAAAATGATAACAGCCGGTATTTTGTTTTTCGCTTTCGGCTAAAAAATCTTTGCTGTCAATAGGATTTGACGCAATAAAACAGCTTTCGTTCGCCAATACCACCTTAGTGAAATCGCCCCGTTCTATGGCATTCACCGCTTTTTGCACCCATTCGCACCACCGGTTTTCGTCCGCTTTTTGCGACTCAAGCCGCAATGTTTGCCGAACCGGTAAAAGTGCGGTGTAATTCGACAGCGTTTTTACGGCATCCAATGCCGCCTGCCGTTCGTTTTGCGGAGGTTGTTCGCCGTCCGTATAAAGCGTGGCGTACAATTTGTTATTTTTTTGTTCCAGCACCATCCGCGGTAGCCAGAATGTCGCCCGTTTATCAAAGGTCAGTCCGCCCGCCACAAGCAAATCCGTTCGGCGGACAAATTGCTGCGCCGAAATCTCGTCGGAAAACGACCGCACTTTGCCGATAGCCGCTATACAGCGGGAGTTATCGCGGAAATTCAAATAATATTGCGGAAACATTACCTGTCCCTTCAGCCACGATAGCAATGAACCGACCGCCGCCGTTTCCGCCCGAAATGCGGTAATCGTTTGAGATTGCGGGGTGAAGGAATGCGTTTTGATTTGCTCGGACAACGCGTGCTGTAATCGTTCCATTTGTCTGCGACAGAAATTAATCCATAAAAAATGGCGGTTATTTTACCGCAAATAAAAATTTTTTTTTAGTAAATCTTTTATTCCGCCTGAAATGGGGGTAAAGTGCGGTTAATTTGCCGTAAGTTTTTTAGGGTCTGTTATCGTAAACGACTGCGTTGTCGCCTAAAATCGTCGCAAGCCAGGCGTAAAACACAGTTAATAGCGGCCCTATTGACCAGTTTTACAACGACGCATGCGGCGATTTAGGCCCCCCGAAGGGGCGGGCTTATTTTTCGTCGAATCAAGGCGAAAAACATGCCGTTTAGTCATTCTAAACAAACGGTTTTCAACACTGAATCGGCGAAAAATAAGCTTTGCCGCAGCCGTTTATAAAGGATAAACAACCCCTATTTCAACAGTAAGGAACGTTCAATGACTTTTTTTCCTAAATCCGACAAACTCGAACATGTTTGTTACGATATTCGCGGTCCTGTCCACCAAGAAGCATTACGCCTCGAAGAAGAAGGCAATAAAATTTTAAAACTCAATATCGGTAACACGGCGGCATTCGGTTTCGAAGCGCCTGACGAAGTCTTGGTGGATATTATGCGCAATATCGCCACATCGCAGGGCTATTGCGATTCAAAAGGCCTATATTCGGCGCGTAAAGCCATTGTCCAGTATTATCAGTCCAAAGGTATTATGGGGGCGACGGTAAACGATGTATATATCGGTAACGGTGCGTCGGAACTGATTACCATGGCTATGCAAGCGTTATTGAATAATGATGACGAAGTGCTGGTGCCGATGCCGGATTACCCGTTATGGACGGCGGCCGTCACCCTTGCAGGCGGCAAAGCGATACATTATTTATGTGACGAAGAACAGGATTGGTTCCCATCCGTTGAAGACATAAAATCCAAAGTCACGTCACGCACTAAAGCCATTGTAATTATTAACCCGAACAATCCGACAGGCGCGGTATACAGCAAAGAATTGCTGCAAGACATTGTAGAGGTGGCGCGTCAGAACGGCTTATTGATTTTTGCCGATGAAATTTACGACAAAATCACCTACGATGACGCGGTACATTATCATATTGCGGCTCTGGCGCCCGATTTGCTGACAATTACATTAAACGGTTTATCCAAAGCTTACCGGGTGTGCGGTTTCCGTCAGGGATGGATGATTTTAAACGGTCCGAAAGCGCAGGCAAAAGGCTATATCGAAGGGCTGGATATGATTGCGTCCATGCGGTTGTGCGCCAATGTACCGATGCAGCACGCGATTCAGACTGCCCTGGGCGGCTATCAAAGTATCAACGAATTCATCGTGCCCGGCGGACGATTATATGATCAACGGGAACGTGCCTATCAGCTGCTGAACGATATTCCGGGCGTCAGCTGCGTGAAACCGAAAGGCGCCTTATATATGTTCCCGAAAATCGATATTGAACGGTTCAATATTTACGACGACGAAAAAATGGTATTGGATTTATTGCGCCAGGAAAAAGTGTTGCTGGTACACGGTCGCGGATTTAACTGGCATAAACCGGATCATTTCCGTTTGGTTTTTCTGCCGCATATTCAAACACTGGAAGACGCACTGGGTAAATTCGCCCGATTCTTAAGTACATACCGGCAATAATCCCGGGTTCATACAAGGTAAAAAGCATCCGAGGATGCTTTTTATTTTATCCGGATAAATCTATTTATCCGTTACAAGCGGTAACTCCATGACAATCCGTAAACCGCCGAACGGACTTTTTTCCGCCCAAACCTTTCCCTGATGTTGCTGGATAGTATTGACGACAATCGCTAATCCCAGCCCGGTTCCGCCGGTAGTTCGGGTACGCGCTTCATCCACGCGGTAAAAAGGTTTAAAGATTTGTTCGTATTCCCGTTCCGGCACCCCCGCTCCGTTGTCGTCAACGATAATCATCATAAGATCGCTTTTCTTTAGCGTCATCAATGCGACGATTTTATTATTCGTATATTTTAATGCGTTCCGCAAAATATTCTCCAGCGCACTGGCTAAGGCTTCTCGATCGCCTAAAATGGAATAACGTTCGGGATGCTTAATTAATTGAATAAAGGTGAAATCGATTTTTCGGTGTTCCGCTTCGAATTCCGCATCTTCAATCACTTCATTCCAAATAGAATCCACGGTCAGGTAATTGCGTTCTAACTGCAAGCGTAACTGGTTTCGGGAAAGCAGCAATAAGTCGTTGATCATTTTATCCAAACGCTCGGATTCCGTTTCAATCCGCTTTGTTTCCGGATATTCCCCTACGCGACGGCGTAATAAAGCGACAGCCAACTGTAATCGGGTTAAGGGCGTGCGAAGTTCGTGAGAAATAGAGGAAACCAACCGTTGATGAGTATCCAATAACTCCGCCAATGAAACGGTCATATGATTTAAACTTTTCCCTACTTGGCGTAATTCCATCGGCCCCTTATTTTCCAAATCGGGGTTGGTGACAAACTGTCCGAGCGATACCAGTTCCGCGGCCTGTCTGAAACGCTTGATAGGCACTCCGATTCGCCATGCCAACAGCAGCAATACGGGCGTGGATGCCAATGCGATAATCAGCATAATTAAGAACGGATGCGCAAACAGATAAGATAAAAAAACGAGATGCGTATCCACCGGAGAAACAAAATACATTAAATAAGCCACATCCTTCGGTTCATTCCGTTCATTAATCAGATTGATATTAACGGAAAAGGGACCGGCGATACGTCTTTCATTCACAACCTGTATCATCGGATTTGAAAAATCGTTAGAACGAAAAATGAAATTCCGCACGTCTGAATGTTCTTCCGCCGATGTTCCTGCGATTTCTTGAGTATCCGGATTGAACAACACGGCATGCAAATCTCTCGTTTCCTCCGCAGGTAGAGGGTTCTTGGCGAACCCTAAAATACGATAAACCTGATTGGTCCGGTAAACGGAAAGAATTTGTTTATGATAGGTACGTAATTCCTCACTTTCCAGCTTCTCGGGCCTGTGGCTGTCCAGAAAGTGCAAAAGTACGAATGTGATACTCAGGGTGGTGAAAATAACCAACCAAAATGACGCAAGCAGCTGAACAGGAAGGCGGTTAATGCGTTGCAAAAAGGGAAACAAAATTTCCGCCTATTCCGTCAGTAAAATATAACCCCGTCCGCGCACGGTTTTAAACCAAGGCAGACCATGTTCGCGTTCGGGTAATTTTTTTCGTAAATTCGACATGTGCATATCAATAGTACGATCAAACGGTACTAATTCTTTCCCTAAAGCCTCCGAACAAAGACGTTCCCGGGATATGATTTGCCCCTGATATTTCGCCAGAACATATAGCAACGCAAATTCCGAGCTGGTCAGTTCTAAGGTCGAGTCGCGGTAAACCACCTGCTGGCGGGTCGGATAAATTTTCAGTCCGAAAAATTCCATATCCTGCATTTCATCCATTTTGGATGATAAACCCGATATCGGAGCGGCATTCGCCGTCCGGCGTAAAATCGCCTTAATACGAGCGACCAATTCTCTGTCGTTAAACGGTTTCGGCAAATAATCGTCGGCACCGAGTTCTAAACCGATAATACGGTCGATATCGTCACCGCGCGCGGTCAGCATTAAAACCGGCACAACGGATTTTTGACGAATTCGTTTCAGTGTTTCGATACCGTTTAATCCCGGCATCATAACGTCAAGTAAAACCAAACAAATACCGTCATCCAGTTTTTCCAGGGCCTCCAAACCGTTTTGCGCCGTCACTACGTCAAACCCTTCCAGCGACAACAGTTCTCCCAAAAGATCAGTTAACTCGATATCGTCATCGACTAATAAAATTTTCGTCATTAAAGTATCCTATTCATTTTCAACGTTTCGCTCGGAAAATCACTTCCAGAACTGCCACCAACTAGCCGATTCCTGCGCTTCCGCTTCGATAATAGCGTTATTTACCGCTTCTCGTTTGGTTTCCGGCAACGGTTTGTCCAGATTAAAATCCGTGACATTACCCGCCTGATTGAAATTCACCGTTAACGTATGCTGTTCCGGCGTTTCATAGGCTCTTTGTTGCAAATATACGTAATACCAGGTTTGCGTACTGAACGGATCCTTCAGCGCCGGCGTACCTAACAAGTATTTAACCTGCTCGCGCGTCATACCTACTTGCAATTGTTCGACTGTCGATTGTTCCAGATAGTTGCCTTGCGGCACATCGATACGATATACCACTTTTTCTACCGTCGAACATGCGGACACCGCAAACGATATGCAAAGTGCGGTCAAAATTGGTTTGATTTTCATTATTTTAGTCAGCCTTATTGTCCTAAACTATAGATAACGATGATACAGAAACTTCGGGAAATTGCCAAACTAATTCTCATGCGTCAGATTTCGCCGTAACTGATCACGCAGATTCGCCGGCAATCCGTGAATCGTCAAGCTGTCCGCCGCTTCATCCCAGATAATACGTTGATTGATTAATTCCGCATCGAAACTGATGGTAACACCTTTTCCCGAACCGGAAAATTTGGTCAGCGATTTTAATGTCGAACGCAGCGGCGGAATGCTTTCCTCCAAGCCGTAATCCCGTTCATGAGCAAAGGCGGCAAAAGATCGTTCATTTAGAGTAGGCAACTCCTCGGAAAGTTCCGCCAAAGCAATTTCATCGCCGCTGTTAATTTGTCCTTTACAGTAATCGAATACTTGTTTTTTCACTGCCTGCGTCTGTGCTTTATTCAATTCGCCCTGTTCGCAATAATCGCTTACCGCCTGCAACAGGCACTGATTTTGTACCTGCGGATTCAAGCCTTCGTCCGCCCCTAAAAAATCCATAAAGAAATCGCCGACTTTGCGCCCGACACGGCCTTTGATAAACGTCAAATAACGGTTGGACTGAGCGTTCAGGCGTAAATCCGTCAAATTAATCCGCGCCGCAATATCAAACTGGTTAATATTCAGATATTGGGTACGCTGAATCTCTAAGTTTTCATCCACCAACATACTGATTCGGCTGTCCAGCAGTGCAATGAACAGATAGTCCGTCGCCAAAAAGTTGTATTGGCACAACACCAGCGTACCGCTTTCTGCGAAAGTATATTTACCCAGCTCAGTCGCCAGTAATTTAGCGGCCTCGTAACTAAACGGCAAAAAATCCGTTTCCTGTTCCAATAATCGATTCAGCTGCCGTGCAAACAAAGATTCCTCTTTAAATACGCCGTAACCTTTGGCTTTGCCTTGATAAGCCTGGTGCAGTTCAAGCATCAACTGCTCCACTTCTGCACTGATTTGCAACAGATCATTGCGTAATACCGTGTTTAACTGCACATTTCCGTCTTCGGCGGCTTGCTTAACCAGTTGATGTAATACGATTTGATTGACTGTAATGCTCATTTTATCACCCGAATGAAAAGAAATTTATAAAACGACGCTAATTATAACCGCACTTTATATGAAAATGTGATAGGATCACGCAATTAAATCCACCGTATTTCAGATCTGGTTATGGCTAAAAATTCAAAATATTCGGACAAACAAGTTGATGCGGTTTTGCACGACATGATCGCCGTGTTGGAAAAACATCAGGCTCCTGTAGAATTATCGCTTATCGTCCTAGGCAATATGGTCACCAATTTACTCGCCAGCAGCGTAGGGACCCATCAACAAGCGGCACTGGCACAGGCATTTTCCGATGCGTTAATGAATTCGGTAAAAAAATAAACGACTGGTACCGGAACGCGTATGCTTTGGTTTAAAAACGGCAAAATCAAATTCGATCGGCAATATCGGGAACAAACCTCCCAGAAAATATCCTGGGGACACTGGTTTGCATTTTTCAATATCATTTGGGCCGTTTTAATCGGTTCCCGTTACGCATTCATTATTGACTGGCCGAATACTTTTTTTGGCAAACTGTACTTTTTCATTAGTTTGCTCGGGCATTTCAGTTTCGTCAGTTTTTCAATTTATCTGCTCGTTATCTTTCCGCTCAGCTTCATCATCAAAAACGAACGTACCTTTCGCGGCATTTCCGTGATTATAGCTACTCTGGCCACCACTTTATTATTGGTGGATACGGAAGTGTTCGCCCGTTTTAATCTGCACCTTACCTCCGTAGTGTGGAACTTGCTGGTAAACCCCGAAAACGGCGAATTATCCCGCGACTGGCAGATTTTCTTCACGCCCATGCCTTTTTTGCTACTCGTACAGATGGTCTTTTCCCGTTGGGCATGGCATAAACTGAGAAGTCTGGAACGACAGAAATGGATCCGTCCGGTCGGTTTCGGTTTTACTACGCTCTTTATTTTTTCCCATTTGATTTACGCCTGGGCGGATGCTGCAATTTATCGTCCGATTACCATGCAGAAATCGAATTTCCCATTGTCCTATCCGATGACGGCACGTTCATTTCTGGAAAAACACGGCTTCCTGGACAAAGAAGAACATCAGGCAAAAATAGACAAAGAAGGGCAGGTTGATGCGCCTGCCATTGAATACCCGAAAAACACCTTAACCTATAAAACCACGACGGAAAAACCGAATCTGTTAATCATTACTATTAACGGCTTGCGTCAAGATGCGGTTCAAATGGAAAAAATGCCGATGTTGAGCGAATTTGCTTCGCAATCCACTCGGTTTACCAATCATTATACCACCGGACTAACGGGCAACGGCGCCCTCACAGGGTTATTCTACGGGCTGACCGCCAACTATACCGGTAGTTTATTAAACCAAAAACTGTCTTCCGTTCTAGTGGATAAATTACGTCAGGAACAATACCAATTCGGTTTATTTTCCGCCACCAACTTTAAAGACAGCATATTCAAACAAGCCTTGTTTTCACAAATAAGAATGAAGCGGGGCAAAAAAACTAACGAAAGTGCGGTCAAAAATTGGCAGGAATGGTTTAACCGCCGGCTAACGGATACGCCTTGGTTCGGCTACATCAGTTTGGATTTGATCCAAACCATGCAGCAAAAGAACTATACGGATTTAGCGGCTGAACAACAGGCTTATGAACAGCAGCTGGCACAAACCGATCAATTATTACACCGGATATTATCCCGGTTGAGAGAACAGAATCAACTGGAAAATACGGCGGTAATTATTACCTCGGAACGCGGATATGTCTTCCGAAAGACAGAGAAGGAACAACTGGAATATTTCACGCCGGAAGCCGTAAAAGTACCGATGATTGTTGCCTGGAAAGAGCTGAATACGGGACTTGAAAACAAATTAACCAGCCATATCGACGTACTTCCCGCATTAATGTACAACCTGTTTTGGGTGAAAAACCCGAATACGGACTATACGTTAGGGCATAACCTGTTCGACCACACCCAACGCCCGACGGAATGGATTTTACTGGCGGATAACCGTCAAAACGTAATCATTGTAACGGACGGTACGCAGTACCATCTTGATCGCAAAGGAAATTATCAAAAATTTGACCGCACTTACGAAAAAACTTCATCGACCCGACCGCCTCTCGGTCTATTCCTGGATGTTTTTACGCAAAACCGATCTTTTATTGAAAAATAACGCTCGGACGATTATACTACCGACCTAGCATCAATAGAGACTAGACGACAATGTTATTAATGAAAAATCAGAGAGTTTTTTATAACATTCCTTTCCGTGTCACCGGCAAATCTTCGTCGGTTGGCGTCTTTTTTCATAGTCCCATCTGTCTATCGCTAATCTCATTTATTTCACCGATTTATTCTTTTTACGGAGTTATATATGAAGAATCACGTTCGTAGTTTTAAAACCTACATCCGAGACGAAATCATCAAAAAAGGCGGTTGGGTCAATGCTCACGCTCACGCCGACCGCGCTTTTACCATGACCCCCGAAAAAATCAGCATTTACCACAACAGCAATCTTCAACAAAAATGGGATTTAGTAGATGAAGTGAAACGAACATCGACGGTAGAAGACTATTATGCCCGTTTCTGTCAATCCATCGAATTAATGATTTCCCAAGGCGTAACGGCATTCGGTACCTTTGTTGACATCGATCCCGTTTGTGAAGACCGCGCTATTATAGCCGCCCATAAAGCCCGTGAAATTTACAAAAACGACATTACATTAAAATTTGCCAATCAGACATTAAAAGGCGTGATCGAACCGACAGCCAAAAAATGGTTTGATATCGGTTCGGAAATGGTGGATATGATCGGCGGGTTACCCTATCGTGACGAATTGGATTACGGACGTGGGCTGGAAGCTATGGACATTTTGCTGGATAAAGCGAAATCTCTCGGTATTATGTGCCACGTACATGTAGATCAATTCAATACGCCGAAAGAAAAAGAAACCGAACAACTTTGCGATAAAACCATCGAACACGGTATGGAAGGTAGAGTAGTTGCTATTCACGGTATTTCCATCGGCGCACATTCCAAAGAGTATCGTTATGCCTTATATGAAAAAATGCGACAGGCCAAGATGATGATGATTGCCTGTCCGATGGCATGGATCGACAGTAACCGTAAAGAAGAACTGATGCCGTTCCACAATGCATTAACACCGGCGGACGAAATGATCCCGGAAGGTATCACCGTCGCACTGGGTACGGATAATATTTGTGATTATATGGTCCCGTTATGCGAAGGAGATTTATGGCAGGAATTAAGTCTGCTGGCGGCCGGATGTCGTTTCCCTAATCTGGATGAAATGGTAAATATCGCCAGTATCAACGGACGTAAAGTCTTAGGATTAGATGTCTAACTTCCGTTTACTGATTAAAACCATCTTCAGATGGTTTTTTTATTCAGATTATCGGTAATAAAAAAGCAGGCATTCAGCCTGCTTTTAGCATATTTCGTGAATTAAAAATTAAGCGTTACCACCGGTGATTTTAGCCACTTCAGCTGCAAAATCTTCTTCCACTTTTTCGATACCTTCACCCACTTCAAAACGGATGAAACCGGATACTGTCGCACCGGCCGCCTTCAAAAAGTCACCGACAGATTGTGAAGGATCCATCACGAAAGGCTGCCCGGTTAACGAAACTTCACCGGTGAATTTTCTCATACGTCCTTCAACCATTTTTTCTGCGATTTCACGCGGTTTACCGGATTGCATTGCGATGTCTACCTGGATGTTACGTTCGTGTTCAACCACATCGGCAGGAACATCGGTCGGGTTTACATATTCCGGACGGCTTGCCGCAACATGCATTGCTACTTTTTTGAACAACTCTTCGTCACCACCCTGACCGGCAACCAACACACCGATTTTCGCACCGTGCAAGTAAGAAGCACGTGCATCATCTAAGTATTGTACACGACGGATAGTCATATTTTCACCGATTTTAGCCACTAATGCCGCACGTTTTTCTTCAAATTGTGCTGCTAATGCTTCAATTTCAGTGCCTTTGTTTGCCGCTGCAAAATCCGCTACTTCATTTGCCAAACCTAAGAAACCGGCATCTTTCGCGACGAAGTCGGTTTCGCAGTTCATTTCAACTAATACGCCGAAACCGTTTGCAATACGCGCAACGATAACACCTTCGGCCGCAACACGACCCGCTTTTTTAGCCGCTTTAGCCTGACCGGATTTACGCATGTTGTCGATTGCTAATTCGATATCGCCGTTCGCTTCAACTAACGCTTTTTTACATTCCATCATACCTGCACCGGTACGTTCACGAAGTTCTTTAACTAATGATGCTGTAATTTCAGCCATTTTCTTGCCCTCTAAAATTGAGTTGGAATTTGATTGAAATGCGACGTTTTAAAAATAACGTAAAAAAACACCGCACTTTAGAATTTGAAATAAAACAGGGAACCTTCGCTCCCTGTTTTTATGCCGGATTACTCTGCAGCCTCTTCAGAGAATTTTTCTTCAACTGCTTGTTCGGCTTTGCGACCTTCTTTAACTGCCGCAGCTGCCGCGGTTAAATATAATTGAATCGCACGAGTGGCATCATCATTACCCGGGATAACAAAATCAACATTATCCGGACTTGAGTTAGTATCTACAATCGCGAATACGGGAATACCTAAATTGTTGGCTTCTTTAATTGCGATGTGTTCGTAATCCGCACCGATTACGAAAATAGCATCCGGAAGGCCCGCCATATCTTTGATACCGCCAAGGCTTAATTCCAATTTAGCCATTTCGCGTGAACGATCTAACGCTTCTTTTTTGGTTAATTTTTCAAATGTACCGTCTTGAGATTGGGTTTCCAAATCTTTTAAACGTTTGATTGATTGACGAACTGTTTTCCAGTTAGTCAGCATACCGCCTAACCAACGGTGATTAACATAAAATTGCTGGCAATCTACCGCTGCCGCTTTAACCGCTTCGCTTGCCGCACGTTTAGTACCGACGAATAAAATTTTACCGTTGTTGTTTGCGATACGGGTTAATTCGGCTAATGCTTCGTTGAATAACGGAAGGGTTTTTTCAAGATTCACGATATGAACGCCGTTACGAGCACCGAAAATGAACGGTTTCATTTTTGGGTTCCAGTAACGAGTTTGGTGACCGAAATGTACGCCTGCGTTAATCATTTCACGCATTGAAACTTGTGCCATAATATTTTCCTTTTATTGGGGTTGAGCCTCCACATACCAAGTAAACCGACCGTTTGGCACCCCGATTTACCCGAACGATATGTGTGTGTTATTACTAAAATAAATTTGATTATTTTGGCAAGCCAAAAATAACCGCGCTTTTATATCATAAAGTGCGGTCAAAAACCAGCGAATTTTCGAAAAACAGCTAAAAAAACAGGGCGGCAAGCACCCTGTTTAACATTAATTACCACTGGTACATATAACCCGCACCGGTCATACCGTAACCGCGAGTATCCGCACCGGCGCTAAGCTTGACAATATGTTTACCGTTATCGGATAAACGAGAATAACCTACAGCCACCGCATTTTCGTTACGATAATTGGCAACGCCTACGCCGACACCGCTTGCCCCGTTTTTCGTCACTTGCGGAATATTCGCCATCGCACCGGCTTGCGCAATCCCCGCACGCAGTTTTTTATCTACCCTACGAACATTGGCATTAGCATTATTTATGCTGTTACGTAATTGGCTGACGTTAACCGCATCCGTGTCCGCCGTCCCTGCGACGACATTGGTGATTTTCTTATTATGCATATCAATACCGTCACTGCTGATAGTCGGACCGTTATTCACCTGTACCGTATCCGCCGTTACGCTATTCGCATTAATCGTAGTAGCCGTCACCGTATTAAATTCCGGATTATCGGACACCGCCACGTTGATTGTTTTGCCCGAACCGCTGATTTCCACATTACGTCCGGCATTTATCGTCACCGTATCACCGGCTTTGACGCTGTTATCTGTCGCCGTATAAGTGTTTTTGGTGGCATCGTTTGCAGTGGAACTATCAACGGAAGACGTAACATTCCAGCTAACATTATTTACGGCGTCAATAACATTCTGGACTTTCGCGATACTGTCCGTCGTCACATTACCGTCCGCAACGGCTTTACCGTTCGAAGTCGTCATATTTCCCGTATTTACATCCACCGTCACATTACCGTTATCGACTGTAATATTTGCAGTAGTACTGTTGATAAAATTTAACGAATCGCCATCAATCGGCGTTGATTTTTTATTAATTTCATCAGCTAATGTTGATGCAACCAAATAAAGCTGAGAACCGTTAATCGCATCTGTTGACGCCATTGAAATATTACCCGCCGCCACATTTTTAATTTGACGGTAAGTATTATTGTCAGACTTACCGACGGACACTACAAGTCCTTCACGCGCCGGTTGTCCTGCAAAACCGCTATAGGTAATACCGTTCACCGTTGCCGAAGTTTCAACAGTTGCCGTCTCGCCCGTTGCAGAACCCGAACCTAAGGCTACAGATTCATTTAAAGTTGCGCTGGCATAACGTCCTACCGCTGTAGAATAAGTGGCATCAGCTACAGTATGTGCACCTAATGAAACAGCATCAATACCGCTTGACTCCGTTTGATAACCCAATGCAACGGAAGCATTACCGGTAGAATTGGCTTGAACACCGATAGAAATTGCCGCGCCGTCTTCGGTGACTCCGCCGGCATTCGCTAAACGACCGATAGCAATCCCGGCTACAGAAGAAACACTGGCTGCATGACCGATAGCTACGGCATTTCGGGTTGAAATCGTAATATCCTGACCAAGTGCGGTCGAATATTGGGTAGAATTTGCATCGGAATTAATGGTATTGTTTGTGCCCACAGCGACGGAATTATGCGAGTTCACCCAGTTATTGGAACCGACTGCCGTCGCGTTGTTTGAAGCCACGGTTGAAAGTGTATTTAATGCGGTAATATTATTTGCAGAATCCGCACCGATAAAGGTTCCTACGGTATTGTGATAACCGTAACCGACGGATTGCGAACCGTTTACGTTATTGGTATCGCCGTACGCCTGCGCGTATTCCCCTAATGCCTGATTGCCGTCGCCAAAAGCGTTGGCATTACTGCCATTCACACTATTTTGATTACCGAAAACGCTGGAACTGTTTGAAGTTGTCAACACTTCATTGTATTGACCTACGACCGTATTACCATAACCGGTGCCTGTTATAGAGGCAACATAAGTCGAACCGTTGCTCATTGTTGAATTGGCCGGTGTAGTATATGCCGAACTAATTTCATTATTTTGCATAACACCATTAGCCTCAGTATTTTCTGCATAAATCAGCGTTGTGGTATCGGATGATGTTGCTGTTGTAGCTGCGAACGTAGCCACCATCCCCACAGTTAGTGCATTGAGTTTCATGCCTCCCCCCTTTTTTATTGGTTCCATTATTTTTTGAGCCCAAAAAAACGACTCACCCTTAACATTACTTTTTGAGTCAAAAAACGACTCACCCTTAAACTATATAATAAATCAATGTTACTTATTTATTGGTATGACCACGGGCAAAATCAGCTCTCACCGTTTTACCAAACTATTCTGTATTTCCGATATAAAAAACCGCCGAGAAATGATCTGCACTCCAAAAGTTGGACTAAACTCCCAACCGATTAAAGTACGGATTTTTATGACAAAATATAACTAGGCATTCAAACAAAAAGTGGTTGATTTTTATTTGAAAAATCATCATTTATCCTTAACCGCAAGCCGCTTTTCACTTCATAAAAGCCTGATTGAAAAACGACTTGCTCGATATCGATGCTCGGGCTCGGCAGGTTTGTTGCCCGGGCATGCCAAAATCTATTACACAACCGAGCGAAAATCAGCCATCGTTCAAGCGGTTAAAACAGGACGGTTGGCTATCAGACAAGCGGCAATGTAATTCGTTTTGTCCGGTCATACTATAATTATTCAATGATTGGAAAGCCTATGGCAAACAAGATATAAAGGGAACATGCTATTATGCAAAGCATGCCTCGTAAAAGGAATTGCTTAGATAATGCGGCGATGGAAAGTTTTTCGGGCGGTTGAAAGAAGAATGTTACTACGGACAAGCCTTTGATACCATTGAGGAATTAGAGCAAAGCATTCACGACTATATCCGTTATTATAATGAAGAACGGATACAGTTAAAATTAAAAGGACTGAACCCTATTGAATATAGGAAACAGTCCTTCAAATAACAGTCTAACTTTTGGAAGTCAGATCTTCTCGACGATACCATTAAGTATAAAAGGATTAATTATCTTCATTTTGCTTTATGAAAGATTCGTTAACTTCAATCTTCGCTTTAGCCCGTAGCGATTGTAACAAATGAAGCTGGGCATCACGCATTTTATCCTGTAACACTTGGGCGTCGAAACGCTGGCGTAAGGCGTTATCAACCTGGCCGTCTTCCACTTTATCCAATGCCACAATCATCACATCGCCGTTATTCGCTTTTGCCGCTTTATAGGCGGTTCCGTTTTCTTTCGGCTGCATAGTGAAAATAATATTGTTTAAAGCGGGATCTTTATTTTCCGCATAAACCCACTGTTCTTCCGCACCGAAGTTAATACCGGCCGGTAACGGTTTATCGGCATCCAGATCTTTTACAATGTTTTCAGCTTGAGCCAACATCGCGGTTTCCGCTTTCCGGCGTTTTAAGAAATCGGCGATTTCCTGATGAGCGTCTTCCAAACTTCTGGTACCTTCCGCTTTATGATCCAACACCCGGACAACAATGGAATGTTGCTCGCCCACATTCATCGGTTCGGAATTCACGTTGCCTTGTGACACATCGCCGTCAAACATCGCATTCACCACAGACGGGAAATTCAATTCCGCCGGCACTCCGTTACGCGGGAAATAATCGGTCTCTTTGATTTCCACACCCGCTGCTTTTGCCGCAGCAGCCAATGAAGTGCGATCCTCAAAAGCTTTTTCCGCGGCCTGTTTTTCCATCGCATAGAACTGATTGCCGACTAAATCCTGACGAATGGCTTGGGTAATCCGCTCTTTCACTTGTTCAAGCGGTAACAATGCGGAATCTTTACGCTCCAATACCTGAATAATATGGAACTGACCGTCTACATTTACCGGCGTACTGTAATGACCGACCTCAAGAATGGTTGCCGCATCTTCAAATTCTTTCGGTAAATCGCCGGTATTCAGCCAGCCTAAATCTCCGCCGTTTACCGCAGAAACTTTATCGTTAGATTTTTCTTTTGCCAACGTAGCGAAATCCGCACCTTTTTGTAAAGCTTCATAGGCATCCAACGCCTCTTTTTCGTTCGCTAACTGAATATGGGCAAGGCGTTCTTGTCCTTTGGTAGTGAAATCCGCTTTATGATCCTGATAATATTGTTGGATTTCCACATCGGTCACCTTCACCGTTTTTTCCGCTGCGGCTTGGGTTAAATCCAAATATTGCACTTTAATTAATTCCGGTACGGTAAAGGCGGATTTATTCGAATTGTAATAATTTTGAATTTCTTCTTCCGTCACCGTCTGTTTTGCAATTTCAGCCGCTAAGGGTAAATGCGCCAAACGCACGGCACGGGATTGGAAAAATCCTTTGGCGAACGCCTCCTGATTAGCCGGCAGTAAAAAAGCGGTATCCGTCAGTGCGCTTTGCAGTTGCGCCAAACGTAACGCTTCGCGCAAATATTGAGCGTAAGTATCGGAACTTAAATTGTTGTTACGCAAGAATAATTGATAAGTTTCGTTGCTGAATTTACCGTCCACTTGAAATTCCGGTGTGCGTACAATTTCCCGTTTAATTTGTTCGTCGCTTACGGCAATATTCAATTCATCACCGTATTGACGCAATAATTCCTGATCAATCAATCGGTTAAGTACGGTTTGACGTAACCCCGCGGTAAATTCCGGCGTATCCGATAAAGCGGCGAACTGCGGTCCTAACTGTTGTTCCAAGCGTTGAAATTCGTTGTTATATTGTTGTTGGAAATTTTGTTGGGAAATTTCTTCGCCGTTTACTTTTACCGCCGAAGAATCGGAAGACGAACCCAGATAACCGTACATACCCGAAACCACGAATGAGACGGCGATAGCGCCTAAAATCGCTTTTGAAACCCAGTTGTTGGCGGCATGGTGTAATTTTTCCATTAACATGGCTGTTAATCCTATTTTAAAAATAAAAAATCTCGTCGATTATAAAATAAAGTGCGGTGAAAAATAAGTAAATTTTTCACCGCACTTTTAATCTGCAAACAAATTTGCTGCAAACCCGTTAATTTGCAACGCGTTCAATCAATTGCTCAAACGCCATTTCATCGTAACCTTCCTCATAAAGCGCGTCATCGCCGGAATTACGCAGTTCCCGATTATTCAATGTGAGACAGCCGTACTGTTCGAGCTTGTTTTTGGTGAATGCCGAACGGAAAGCGGAGCTGGTATTGTTCAAGCTGATCACGCCGATAGTGGATTTGCGACATTGAAATTTATTAACGAAAACCAGATTATATCCTGATTCGCGGATGTATCCCGTTTTGTTCAGTGCTGCGCCGAAAATTTCCTCCCGCACTAATTTATTGGTATTTTTCACAAAAACATTGCGTTTACCCGCCCGGATGTAAGCCGCCGAAGTATCGGACAATGCTTGGATTTGCGGCTTGTTCAAAGAGTATTTGGCTAATTTTACCAAATCCATAACACTTGAAACATTGTTGCTGGATAAGCCCGAACTGTCAGTGAAACGGGTGGATTTCATGCCCAATTCTTTTGCTTTTTCGTTCATTTTACCGATAAACCGAATGCGCGACATCCCCGCCGAACGCGCCAATGCATGTGCGGCATAGTTATCGGAATGCACCAGCATAGCCTTCAGTAATTCATTACAGGGCATCGGTGTATATTTCGGTAATCTGGTATGCGTACCCTTAATATAATCGTTATCTTCATCCGTAATCGACGCCGTACAGTTTCGATTACGGTTATTTTCCAAAAATACGTTTGCCGTCATTAATTTTGTTACCGAAGCGATGGGCTGTACGGAATACGGCGAGCGGCTTTCCAGCACTTTATCATGGGTAAAATCATAAACCACATAAGACTGCGCCATAGCCCAAGACGGAAGAAGTAAAAGAATCGAAAAAGCTTTTTTTAACATAACTTTACGCATTGGATAAGAAATAAACGATTCATTCTAACAGTTTTTTTACAGCCTTACTATTATCGCGCACAATTAAACATCAAATATTTCTTAATATTTACAGCATAAAAAAGTGCGGTAAAAAAATCCTCCGTTTTTTCCACCGCACTCATGCTTTATTTAGTGACGGACGTCACTGTATTTTATCGGTTAGTTTACCGTCGGTTTGTTTTTAGGCGTTTTACGCGGACGCGGTACTTTCACCTGGTTGACCGGCGCCAATTTCACAAACTCCACGCCTTGCGGCGGGTTTTCCAACGCAATCGTCAACACTTCGTCGATGGTTTCCACCGCATGAATAGTCAGACTTTGTTTGGCATTTTCCGGGATTTCCTCCAGATCTTTGACATTATCTTTCGGAATAATCACGGTTTTAATACCGCCGCGATGTGCCGCCAGCAGTTTTTCTTTTAACCCGCCGATAGGCAACACTTTACCGCGTAAGCTGATTTCGCCCGTCATCGCCACATCGGCGCGCACAGGATTTCCCGTTAAACAGGAAACCAACGCCGTACACATGGCGATCCCCGCGCTCGGACCGTCTTTCGGCGTCGCACCGTCCGGTACATGAATATGAATATCGCGTTTTTCATGAAAATCGCCGGCGATTCCCAATTTTTCCGCGCGGGAACGCACAACCGTCATTGCCGCCTGGATGGACTCTTTCATCACATCGCCTAAAGAACCGGTGAAAGCCAGTTTTCCTTTACCGATAACGGAAGCGGTTTCAATGGTAAGCAAATCGCCGCCGACTTCCGTCCAGGCCAATCCGGTTACTTCTCCCACACGATTTTGCGTGTCCGCCAGACCGAAATCAAAACGTTTTACGCCGAGATAATCATGTAAATTGTCCGCATTCACGACCAGCGTTTTCGCTTTTTTATCAAGCAGTAAGTTTTTCACCGCTTTACGGCAGATTTTTGAAATCTCGCGTTCAAGTCCGCGTACGCCGGCTTCACGGGTGTAATAACGGATAATGTCTAAAATCGCACTGTCTTCAATAATTAATTCGCCTTTTTTCAGTCCGTTGCGTTCCATTTGTTTTTGCAGTAAATGGCGGGTAGCGATATTGAGTTTCTCATCTTCGGTATAACCGGAAAGACGAATTACTTCCATGCGATCCAGTAACGGTCCCGGGATATTCATGGAATTTGAGGTGGCCACGAACATCACGTCGGATAAATCGTAATCCACTTCTAAATAATGGTCGTTAAATTTCGAGTTTTGTTCCGGATCCAGCACTTCAAGCAATGCCGACGCCGGATCACCTCTGTGATCCATCGCCATCTTATCGATCTCATCCAGTAGGAATAACGGATTCTTCACGCCGACTTTTGCCATTTTTTGAATCAGTTTACCCGGTAACGAACCGATATAGGTTTTACGGTGGCCGCGAATCTCCGCTTCATCCCGCACGCCGCCTAACGCCATTCGTACATATTTACGGCCGGTTGCATTGGCAATAGATTGTCCTAAAGAAGTTTTCCCTACTCCCGGCGGTCCGACTAAACAAAGAATAGGTCCTTTGATTTGGTTCAGACGGCTTTGTACCGCAAGATATTCCAAAATACGCTCTTTTACCCGCTCCAAACCGTAGTGATCCGCGTCCAAAACCGCCTGTGCTTTCAAAATGTCTTTTTTGACTTTGGTACGTTTATGCCAAGGTACCTGCAACATCCAGTCGATATACCCGCGAATCACTGCCGCTTCCGAAGACATAGGCGACATCATTTTCAGTTTTTTCAATTCGCTTTCGACTTTTTCTTTCGCTTCCGCAGGTAATTTCGCCGCCTCTAATTTTTTACGCAGCTGATCGATTTCATTATCCGCTTCAGCTTCTTCATCGCCGTCTAACTCCTTGCGAATCACTTTAAGCTGTTCGTTCAAATAATAATCGCGCTGCGTTTTTTCCATGCGCTCTTTAACTTTGGAACGAATACGTTTTTCCACTTGCAGCAAGTCCGTTTCGCTTTCCATCGTACCGAGCAGATATTCCAGACGCTCCTGCACGTTGGCTCGTACCAAAACTTCCTGCTTATGACGTACCGCCACAGGCAAATGTGCCGCCAAGGTATCCGCGAAGCGATCCGCATCGTCAATACCGGAAAGTGCATTCAGCACTTCAGGCTGAATCTTCTTGTTCTGCTTCACATAATTTTCAAATTCTTTCAATGCCATTTGGCGCACGACATCAAGTTCTTTAGCATCGCTCCAAACCGTGTCCATCAATTCGACGGTTGCCGTAAACGCGTCCGTATCGCTGATACTGACAATGTTCGCGCGCTGTTGTCCTTCCACCAGCACTTTCACCGTACCGTCAGGCAGTTTCAGCATTTGGATGATATTTACGATCGTGCCGACGGTATATAAATCTTTAGCTTCGGGATCTTCGATTTCCGCCTGTTTTTGAGCCACAAGCAACAGCTGTTTGCCGGATTCCATCGCTTGTTCCAGGCTGCGAATGGATTTATCGCGCCCCACAAACAACGGCATCACCATATATGGGAAAACCACCACATCACGAAGCGGAAGAAGCGGCAATTCACGGCGTTCAATTTGTTTTGCATTCATATCTGTATACTCTTTCTTCTCTTTAAATCTGTAGATTAACTGGTAAGTGGGGACGAAAAATCAAACTTCAAGCTTAAACTAAAAAGTGCGGTCAATTTAACCGCACTTTTTAACGATAAACGAGAAACTATTTGAAAATCAATTTCGGCTTTTCGCCTTTTTCAATTACATCTTCATCAACGATAACTTTGGCTAAATTTTCTTGCGACGGCAAATCGTACATGGTATCCAATAAAATGCCTTCCACAATAGAGCGCAAACCGCGCGCACCGGTTTTACGCGCCAACGCTTTTTTCGCCATGGCTTTTAAAGATTCCGGCGTAAATTCCAGTTCGACATCTTCCAGCCCGAATAACGCCTGATATTGCTTAGTCAATGCGTTTTTCGGTTCGGTTAAAATAGAGATTAACGCATTTTCGTCTAATTCGCTTAACGGTGCGATGACCGGCAGACGGCCGATAAATTCCGGAATCATACCGAATTTGATTAAATCTTCCGTTTCAATTTGTTTGAACAAATCCGTCAGGGTAAGTTCATCCTGCTCGCCTTTGACTTCCGCGTTAAAACCGATACCGCTACCCACGTGCACGCGTTTTTCGATGATTTTATCCAATCCTGCAAACGCGCCCCCGCAGATAAACAAAATTTTCGAGGTATCTACCCGAATCATATCCTGTTGCGGATGTTTGCGTCCGCCCTGCGGCGGAACGGCGGCTATCGTCCCTTCGATCATTTTCAGCAATGCCTGTTGCACGCCTTCGCCGGACACATCACGGGTAATGGACGGATTGGCGGATTTACGGGTGATTTTATCGATTTCATCGATATAGATAATTCCCTGTTCCGCTTTTTCCGTGTCATAATCGCAGTTCTGCAGTAATTTTTGGATAATATTTTCCACATCTTCGCCTACATAACCGGCTTCAGTTAAAGTGGTGGCATCCGCCATAGCAAACGGCACGTTCAACATACGCGCGAGAGTTTGTGCCAATAAGGTTTTCCCGCTGCCGGTCGGCCCGATCAACAATACGTTACTTTTGCTCAGTTCCACCGCATCGGTTTTATGCCCGGAACGCAAACGTTTGTAATGATTATATAATGCGACCGCCAACACTTTTTTGGCGTAATCCTGGCCTATAACATAATCGTCCAAATGTTCTCGGATTTCATGAGGCGTCGGTAATTTCTCTTCGATTTCATCCGCACTTTCATCTTCTTCCGCTTCGATTTCTTCATGTAATAAAGTGTGACATAAATCGATGCAGTCACCGCAAATATAACCCGATGTACCGGCAATAAGTTTGCCCACTTCATCCTGTGATTTGCCGCAAAACGAACAACGTGTCTCTTTTTCGTCTGTCATGTTATCTCTCAATACTTAGCTGCGTTTTACTAAAACGCTGTCGATTAATCCGTAATTTTGGGCTTCTTCCGCCGACATAAAATTATCGCGGTCGGTATCTTTTTCGATTTGTTCCAAAGGTTGACCGGAATGGAAAGCCAAACGCTCATTCAGGGTATGTTTGATTTTTAAAATTTCCTGTGCGTGAATTTGAATATCCGACGCCTGACCGCGGAATCCGCCCAGCGGCTGGTGAATCATCACTCGGGCATTCGGCAATGCCGCCCGTTTACCCGCCGCACCGCCTGCCAATAAAAAAGCGCCCATGGAACAAGCCTGACCGATACAGAGCGTACGCACATCCGGTTTGATAAACTGCATAGTGTCGTAAATTGCCATTCCCGCCGTCACAGAACCGCCCGGGCTGTTAATGTACAGGTTGATGTCTTTATCCGGATCTTCCGACTCTAAAAACAAAAGCTGGGCGACAATCAAATTCGCCATATTATCTTCCACTTCGCCGCTTAAAAAAATAACGCGTTCTTTTAAAAGACGCGAGTAAATATCGTACGAACGTTCGCCGCGCGACGTCTGTTCGATCACCATCGGAACCAATGCCATAAAGTTCTCCGTAAATTCAGTAAAAAATCGTTCGCTTATTCTACCCGAAATCGGCGTGAAATGAAAAAGTGCGGTCAATTTCCGGTAAGTTTTAAAACTCACGTAAAATCGACCGCACTTTACGAATCAGTCAGCTAAATTATGCTTGCGGATTCATGATTTCATCGAATGACGCTGTTTTCTCGGTCACTTGCGCTTTCGCTAATACGGCGTCAACCGCTTGTTCTTCCAATACCACATTACGTAAATTATTCATTAATTCATTGTTTTTATTGTAGTATTCGATCACTTCCGCCGGTTGTTCATAAGCGGAGGCAATATCTTCGATCATCGCTTTCACGCGCTCTTCATCGGCTTTTAATTCGTTTGACGAAATGATCTCACCGAACAATAAACCGACTTGAACGCGACGTTTAGCCTGCTCTTCGAACAATTCGCGCGGTAATTGCGCAGCTTGCTGAGTATTGCCACCAAAACGTTGCGCCGCCTGACCGCGTAAGACTTCGATTTCCTGATCCACTGCAGCGAAAGGCACGTCAATCGCATTTTCCGCTAACAAGCCGTCGATAACCTGTTGTTTCACACGTGAAGTTAACGCATTTTTCAATTCGCGTCGCATATTTTTTTGGATTTCATTGCGTAAATCCGCCACAGTTTTAGTATTCGGACCGAATTTAGCTACAAATTCCTCCGTTAATTCAGGTAATACCATCACTTCCACTTTTTTCAAGGTAATCGCGAATTTTGCCGCTTTACCTTTTAAGTTTTCGGCATGGTAATCGGCCGGGAATGTGACATCGATATCGAATTGTTCGCCGGCTTTATGGCCGATGACGCCTTCTTCAAAACCGGGAATCATACGGCCTTGTCCCATAAACAATACGAAATCGGAGGCTTTACCGCCTTCAAACTCTTCGCCGTCGATAGTACCGCTGAAATCGATAGTCACGCGATCTTCGGCGTTCGCCGCTGCTTGACTTTCCGCCCAAGTGGCTTGCTGTTTGCGTAATACTTCGATCATGTTGTCGACATCCGCTTCCGTGATTTCAACAACCGGTTTTTCTACCTTAATATTTTCCAAACCTTTCAATTCAACTTCAGGATATACTTCGAATGTCGCAGTGAATACAACGTCTTTTCCGCTTTCTGCATTTTCAACGGCAAATGTCGGACGGCCCGCAAGGTTTAATTTTTCTTTAAACGCTAAATCAAAGAAATGACGCGGCAGTAAATCGTTTAACGCTTCAGAACGCGCCGACGAGCCGAAACGCTGTGCAATAATATGGTGCGGAACTTTACCTTTACGGAAACCGTCTACGCGTGCGTTTTTAGCAAAGCCTTTTAATTGCTCGCGAACGGCCGTTTCAACTTCGTCAGCAGGAATAGTGATAGAAACGCGACGTTCTAAACCTTGAGTTGTTTCAATTGTTGACATTCTTGTTTTCCTTTAAGTAAATTTGAATGAATTTGGCTATAAAACTGGCGAATTATAGCGAAAGATTAGGATTTCGTCGAGAAAAAATTTTATGCACAAAAAATCCCGCCTCGCGAGACGGGATAGGAGAAAACAAAACCTTATAGTGACTTCGGCAAACGGATTTTTTGCCCCGGGAAAATTTTGTTTTCATCTTTAATGACTTCTTTATTGGCTGCCACGATCGCGGTATATTTAGCGCCGTTGCCGTAGGCTTTTTCCGCTATTTTCCAAAGCGAATCGCCTTTTTGGATGATATAAAATTCGTCATCACCGCCCAGCGAACCGTTCAATACCTTGATTGCATCGATATTCACCGCTTCAATACCTTCAATGTTACCCGCCATCAGGATAGCCTTTTCCGCGGCTTCCGCCGTAGCGGCGACACCGGAAAGTTTTGCTACGCCGTTTTCAACGGTTACGGCCACATTATCAATACCCGGATTATCTTCGGCAATGTGATTTGTCACCGCCTGAGATGCGTCTTCTTCCTTATTGAAGATTTTTTTACCGATGTTTCCTACAAAATCAAATAAGCCCATTTTTCTTTCCTCTGTTAATATGCAAGGGAACGGTGAAACCGTACAATTTCTATAACGCGGTTATTGGCGTAAAAACCGTATAAATTCCGACCGCACTTTGCTATTTTAGTTCAGTTTATTCATTGATGTAAATCAATATGAATAATCTATGCATTGAAATGTCGTTCGTAAGCCGTCAGGGTATTCACCATCAACATGGCTACTGTCATCGGTCCGACCCCGCCGGGAACCGGCGTAATAAAGGCGGCTTTTTCCGCCGCTTTGGCATATTGCACGTCACCGCGTAATTTACCGTCTTCGCCACGGTTAATCCCGACGTCGATCACGGTTGCACCCGGCTTAATCCAATCCCCGTTAATAAATTCCGCTTTGCCCACTGCCACCACCAGAATATCCGCCCGGCGGACATGTTCTTCCAAATCCCGGGTAAAACGGTGGGTCACGGTGACGGTACAGCCGGCGAGCAGTAATTCCATCGCCATCGGTCGCCCGACGATATTCGACGCGCCTACAATCACGGCATGCAGACCATGTAAATCCTGACCGGTCGTTTCAAGCAGCTTCATGATTCCGTACGGTGTGCAGGCTCGTAAAGTCGGAATGCGCTGGCATAAACGGCCGACATTATACGGATGAAAACCGTCCACATCTTTATTCGGAGCGATACGTTCAATCACTTTGGTACTATCGATATGCTTCGGTAACGGTAACTGGACCAAAATACCGTCCACATTAGGGTTGCGGTTTAAATCATCGATAATAGACAATAGTTCCGCTTCCGTCGTGGTTTCCGGTAAATCGTAAGATTTGGAATCAATTCCGATTTCCGCACAGCTTTTGCGTTTACTGCCTACATAAACTTGCGATGCAGGGTCGGAACCCACCAGAATAACCGCCAACCCGGGAACCCGTCGCCCCAGCGATATATACCGCCGAATTTGTCCGGCCACTTCCGATTTTGTTTTCTTCGCCAGTTCCGTCCCCGAAATTACTTGTACCGCCATGAATTTTTCCTTTAAATTAAATAAACTACGAAAACGTTTGCTATTGTCGCAAAAATTCTGCACGAATGTAAACCCGTATCGGTTAAATTGACACAATTTTGACCGATCAGCGAAAAAAATAAAAAAAATGATTGACTGAAAAAGAAAGAAACTTATAATGCACACATCTTGTCGGCGAGTAGCGCAGCTTGGTAGCGCAACTGGTTTGGGACCAGTGGGTCGTAGGTTCAAATCCTATCTCGCCGACCACTTCTTTTTAGAACTCCTTTGCATTTGCTTAGAAGAAATATCCATTTGAATTGCGCCCTTAGCTCAGCTGGATAGAGCAACGCCCTTCTAAGGCGTGGGTCAAAGGTTCGAATCCTTTAGGGCGTGCCATTTTAATCCGTCGAAATTGCGTTGAATTCGACCGCACTTTTACTTTGTCGTTTGATTAGTTAAAATAGCCGTATCTTTTTCTCTTATCAGGTTATCTTTGAAAGGTTTAGTTATTCGAATCAGTGTGGCTCTGGCTCTTTTGCTGTGGGCCGTGGATATGGTTTTCCCTTGGCAGCAGATTATCCGTTCTGAAGCCAATCACTATGAGGCAATTCAGGAACGTGGCACGTTAGTCGTCGGCACGATCAATAATTCCGTCTCTTATTTTATCGATCCCAACGGTAACCCTGCGGGTTTGGAATACGATTTGAGCAAATCCTTTGCCGATTACCTCGGGGTAGAATTAGAGATAAAATCGCTGGACAACAGCGATGCACTATTTGATGCCTTACAAAATAACAAAATCGACATTGCCGCCGCCAACCTTTTACATCAGCAACGTTATCAAAAACAATTCCAATTCGGCCCGGCTTACACTTCCGCTTCATGGCAATTGGTTTACCGTAAAGGAAAAGATAAACCGCGTTCATTAACCCAGTTATCCGCCAAAGATAAATTGGTCATCACCCAAAGCGAAGAATTGCTCAACATTCTGTCGGCGCAACAAAAAAAGCAACCGACGTTAAGCTGGCAAATCAATTCGTTGCTGAGCCAGGAAGCGTTATTGTTACAAGTAGCGGAGGGCAAAATCGATTATACCATCGCCAATTCCATTGACGTTTCGGCAGCTCAGCAAATTAAACCGGAAATTGCCGTAGCCTTCGATATTACAGATGAAGCCGATGTGCATTGGTATTTACCGTCCAGTTCTTACAGCGAACTGCAAGCCGCTCTACTGGATTTTATGAACGGCGCTATTGAAAACGGATTGATTGCCCGCATTGAGGAAAAATATTTCAGTCATATCGCGCAATTTGATTACGTGGACATTAAATCCTATACCAATGCCATTGAAAAAATTCTGCCTAAATACACCGCACTTTTTAAAAAATACCAAGGCGAATTGGATTGGCGTTTACTCGCGGCGGTCGCTTATCAGGAATCCCATTGGAACGAAGATGCCACTTCGCCGACCGGCGTACGGGGTATCATGATGCTCACCAAGGCCACCGCCGATCGCATGAAAATCAACGATCGTACCGATGCCGAACAAAGTATTAAAGCGGGTTCCGAATATTTACACTGGTTGATTTCCCAGGTTCCCAACAGTGTGCCGCAGGAAGACAAAATCTGGTATGCGTTAACGGCGTATAATATGGGATTGGGACATATGTTGGACGTTCGCCGCTTAACCAAAAGTCTGGGCGGCGATCCCGATAACTGGCTGGAGGTGAAAAAAAATCTGCCGCTGTTGGCGGAAAAGCAATATTACAGCAAACTGAAATACGGCTACGCCAGAGGATATGAAGCCTTTCAGTACGTGGAAAATATTCGCCGTTACATGAACAGTATCATCAATTATCATCGCGTTCGGGACGATCAAATCTCCCGCCCCCTTGAAAAGGTGACGGATTCCATTATGATAACACCGCAGAATTCACAAGATTAAGGAAAAATATGGCCGTAAAACGCAGAACATTTTTACGTAAAAGTTCAACATTATCCCGTTTTGCACAGGTACGCCGGGCATTACGCCTTCGCCATTTAAAACGGCATAAGCGTAAAATCGCCGATCGCAAAACGACCCATTTTATGAACTTGGAAAACGATTAAAATTCCGACCACAGTTAAAACCGAAGTGCGGTCTGTTTTTATCTAACTTTTACTTGTTTTTTCAATGGATTTCTGTATAATCCGCGCTCTACAGTCACATTCGTTTTTTAGTTCCTTGCTTCCGCAGACTGGTGACTGGTCTATCGCCGGAGGCTGATTAACCCGTAAGGAGCAGTAATGCGTCACTACGAAATCGTTTTTATGGTTCATCCGGACCAAAGCGAACAAGTACCAGGTATGATTGAACGCTACACCGGTTCTGTAAAAGAAGCCGGCGGACAGATTCATCGCCTAGAAGATTGGGGTCGCCGTCAATTAGCATACCCAATCAATAAATTACATAAAGCACACTACGTGCTTATGAATGTAGAAGCGCCTCAAGAAGTCATCGACGAGCTAGAAACAACTTTCCGTTACAACGACGCAGTTCTTCGTAACGTAATCATTCGTACTAAGCACGCCGTAACCGAAGCGTCCCCAATGGCTAAAGCAAAAGACGAACGTAAAGTCGCTGTAGCTGAAGTTGAAACCAACAATTTTGAGGATGCTGAAGAGTAATTTGAAAATTGAGAACCGTTTATCGTTAATCGGTGTCACCGAAAGCGTAAAACGAAGTAAAAGCCCTAATGGTATCGAACACTGCCGTATTTGGCTCGAACATCGTTCCGAACAACAGGAAGCGGGATTAATTCGACAAGCAAGGTGTAAAATGCCGATACAAATTAGCGGCCATCAATTAATTCATAAAACTCAAGGCATTACGGTCGGCAGTAAAATTCTGGTTGTCGGATTCATTACTTCCCACAAACAAACTAATGGTTTGAACCAGTTAGTCTTACATGCCGAGCACATCGAATTATTAGATTAGGAGACTAGCCAAATGGCACGTTATTTCCGTCGTCGCAAGTTCTGCCGTTTCACAGCGGAAAACGTAGTTGAAATCGATTACAAAGATATCGCTACTTTAAAGAACTACATCACAGAAAGCGGCAAAATTGTTCCAAGCCGTATTACCGGTACTCGCGCGAAGTATCAACGTCAATTAGCCCGTGCAATCAAACGCGCTCGCTATTTAGCGTTACTTCCATACACTGACAACCATCAGTAATTAAGGAGAACGGTAATGCAAGTTATTTTATTAGACAAAATTGTTCACCTTGGTAATGTTGGTGATCAAGTAAACGTTAAATCAGGCTTTGCCCGTAACTTCTTAATTCCGCAAGGTAAAGCAGTTATGGCGACTAAAGCTAATATTGAATTCTTCGAAGCCCGTCGCGCTGAATTTGAAGCGAAAGCAGCAACCGAATTAGCGGAAGCGCAAGCGCGTGCAGAAAAGATTGCCGCGTTAGAATCTGTAACTATCGTATCTAAAGCAGGTGAGGAAGGCCGTTTATTCGGTTCTATCACGACTCGCGATATTGCAGATGCGGTGACTGCAGCCGGCGTTGAAGTAAGTAAGTCCGAAGTTCGTTTATCAACCGGTCCATTACGTACCACAGGAGATCACGAAGTTCGTTTCCAACTTCACGGCGAAGTATTTACAACATTAAACGTTGTTGTAGTCGCAGAATAATTATTTAATTATGTAATAATGAGAAAACCCGGCTTAAGCCGGGTTTTTTATTGTCCGTTTAATCTGTTTCAAAATTAAATATAAGGGGTTGGGGCGAAAGATGCGTATAAGCTGAATTAATACCACGAATAATAGACTAACTATAATGCGATTTGCGGAGAAAATTCTTCGGTTAATGCCACAAATTCCGACATCGAAATAAGTTTTACGGAGGCGGGAATTCTATCTTTTAATCCTCGCGCCCGAATATCGTTTTCCATGGCGCAACAGCAGGCGCGACAATCCGCAAACAGATGAGGATATTTCAATAATAAAACTACCCCATTTTGCCATAAAACAACGGCGTCACGCTCCGCTAAGAATTGAAAATAACGTTCCAGTTCAACATTGTCATAACCGGATTCGGAAAATGTGTAAAGCATGGAAAATATTTAGAATGTCATCACTTTTTCGGCCGATTGTAATTTTTCCAATAATTCTTCACGTTCCAAAGGCTCACAAACTAATGCGCATTCTTTATCCGACACGCCGAAATCCATAACCGAGTCAATACATAAATAGCGATTATTGATATCATAAACATCCAGAATTTTAAAGGCTTCGGCCACATCTCTTTGTAAGATATTCTCAGGCTCTTGATCCACTAATAAATTCAATACGCCCTCCCCCATGAAAAACACATCGATATCTTCTTCTTTAGTAAAAGCCGTAGCCGCCAATAATGCGTCCAAGCCTTCTCTGGCTCTGGCTGTCCCATGTGGTGCCGATTTAAATACAAAAGCCAATTTACTCATAACGTAATCACTCGTTCAGATTCTAAGATTGCCCGAATAAATTCACCTAATCCGGCGATAACAAAACCGTCGGCAAGATTAGTTAATTCAGAGTTAAGTGCGGTCAAATTATCAACTATTCCGCGTCGTTGGCCGGCTGAAACGCAGAGATGTAAAGGAATCCCGTAATCTCGACTTAATTTCTGCCAGGCTTTCGGTAAATTAAATTCATCCGTTGCAGGATAAACACAAGCGTTGCCGTTTGTCACCCCGTCCTGAAAAAAAAATATTTGTGTAATTTCATGTCCGGCTGCAAGTAAGGCAACAGCGAATTGATATGCGGTAAAAGCGCCTTGATGTCCATAAACCGGGCGACTTACCGCAATAACATAACGCATTATTCGTGCTCCTGCTTAATTTGACGAATATACAGATAAACCGTATGGCGGGAAATATTCAATCGTTCCGCCACTAAATTGATTGCGTCTTTGATATCAAAAATTCCTTTTTCATATAAAGACATGACAATTTGCCGATTTTTATTATTATTGGCAACCAACCGATCCGCCGTAATTTCTTCAATGGTCTGTTCGACGGTTTGTGTCACCAAATCTTCAACGGAACTGGCAAAATTAACCGACGAAGTTTCGTTCGATTCCGCTGCCGGCATCAATGCCTGAATAAACTGAGAAACGGGTATATCTAAATTAATGTTAATACACAGTAAACCGATAATTTTTTGTGATTTATTCCGGATAGCGATCGTGACGGATTTCATCAGGCCGTTACTTTTCGCCCGAGTAAAATAAGGCTTTGAAACACTGTCCGTTTTCATATTATGCAAAGATTGCAACGCGCGATCCGTAATCGGCGCACCTTCCTGACGGTTGGTATTGTGTCCGTTTGCGATATAAATTGCGGAACGTTCCAGATCTTCCAGTGAATGCAGAACAATCTCACAATGGTCGCCAATTAATGCGCTTACGCCGTCCACCACCGCACAATAAGAATTCAATATGGCACGATCATCTTCCGTAAATGGTCGCTTATCATTTAACATCATCATGAATGAAATTTCTAAATTATCGTTATTATTTTCGCTTTTAGAATAGGGGTAATATTAAAGTGCGGTGAGATTTAACCGCACTTTTCACCGCTCACTGCGCTAACGTTTACCCAACATACCGGCTAATCCGCCAAGATTACCCATTCCGCCACCCATTAAACCTTTCATACCGCGCATCATTTTTGCCATACCGCCGCTACGCATTTTTTTCATCATACGTTGCATTTCATCGAATTGTTTTAATAATTTATTGACATCCTGCACTTGGGTTCCCGAACCCTGTGCGATACGGCGACGGCGCGATCCCTTGATGATATCGGGATTCGCACGTTCTTTCAACGTCATGGAATTAATAATAGCTTCCATTTTAACGAACATTTTATCATCTACTTGATTTTTCACATGATCGGGTAAATTTTTCATTCCCGGTAATTTATCAAGCATAGACATCATGCCGCCCATCTTTTTCATTTCGACTAACTGCTCGCGAAAATCATCCAAGGTAAATTGATTCCCTTTTTTGAATTTTTTCGCCATCTTCTCGGCTTTCTCTTTATCTACCGAGCGTTCGAGATCCTCGATTAAAGAAAGAACATCGCCCATACCGAGAATGCGGGAAGCCACACGATCCGGATGGAACGGTTCAAGCGCTTCGGTTTTCTCGCCGACCCCCAGGAATTTAATCGGTTTGCCGGTAATCTGTCGAATAGATAATGCCGCACCGCCGCGCGCATCACCGTCAACTTTAGTCAGAATAACACCGGTTAAAGGCAGGGCTTCATTAAAGGCTTTTGCCGTATTCGCCGCATCCTGCCCTGTCATGGCATCCACGGTGAAAAGCGTTTCCACCGGTTCCAGCGCAGCGTGGATTTGCTTGATTTCATCCATCATCTCGCCATCCACATGCAAACGACCTGCCGTATCTACGATCAACACGTCATAAAATTTTAATTTCGCTTCCGCAACTGCCGCTTTAACAATATCAACCGGATTCTGATTCACTTCCGAAGGAAAAAAATCCACATGTACGGCTTGAGCTAATGTTTCCAGCTGTTTGATTGCCGCCGGACGATAAACGTCGGCAGAAACCACTAAAACTTTTTTCTTATGACGTTCGTGCAAAAATTTTGCCAGTTTACCGACAGAAGTGGTTTTACCCGCCCCCTGCAAACCCGCCATTAAAATAACCGCCGGCGGTTGCGTTGCTAAATTCAGACTTTCGTTACTTTCGCCCATAGCGGCTTCAAGCTCGGTCCGAACGACTTTTAAGAATTCCTGACCCGGCGTTAGACTTTTATTGACTTCTTCACCGATTGCACGTTCTTTGACTTTATTGATAAATTCGCGCACCACCGGCAAAGCCACGTCGGCTTCCAGCAATGCCATACGCACTTCGCGTAATGTATCTTTAATATTATCTTCAGTCAATCGCCCTTTCCCGGTAATATTACGCAGGGTTTTCGACAGACGATCAGATAAATTCTCAAACATGGTTTTCTCTCTTTTAAAGTCGAAAAATTGGATTGATTATACCTGAATAATTGCATGAATTGAAATTTTTGCTGTAGATCGCTAAAATAAAAACAATTCTCAAATTGAGGTGATCTTTTTATTTATGTCGTATGCAATTTCTTCCATAATTCTTTATGTTATCAGCATTCTGCTGATTGCGCCGATGTTAGCAAAAGCGCAAAGCAGTGAGCAAGCGCAAAAAAGCAATAAAATTTTCTTTATTTTGACCGCACTTTTAGCCATGATTTCGCATCACTTGTCATTCAAGGAAACTGCAGTGCCGACTTCAGAGGGCACTAGCTTTTCCTTGCTTGCCGTCAGTTCCATGATCAGCCTGGTCGTCTCACTGTTGGTGACGGTACCGGCGATATTTAGAGTTAAAACCCTTTCTTTTTTGTTACCGTTAGTTTATAGCTTCGCTATTATCAATTTATTGCTGACCGAGTTTTTATCCGCTCAAGCGGTGCAATGGCATCGTCACGTTTTATTCCATATCGCCCTGTCGTTATTAACCTATGCCGTCTGTTTCATCGCCATGCTTTACAGCATGCAGCTCCTCTGGCTGGATAATAAACTCAAACAGAAAAAAATGATGCCGTCTCCCGCCATTCCGCCGTTAATGATGGTCGAACGCCATTTTTTCCGGGTAATGCTGACCGGTTTTATTTTGCTCACCGCAACACTGATTTCGGGTTCCTTCTATTTATTGGATGCGCCGGATTCTTCCAACCTGCATAAAGCGTTGTTTTCTTTCTTCAGCTGGATCGTTTTCGGTATTTTGTTAATCGGGCATTGGAAATATCACTGGCGCGGAAAAAGAATGATCATTTATACGATTTCGGGTATGATTCTGCTTACTATTGCTTATTTCGGCAGCCGAATTATGTTGTAGTATGTACGCCGATTCGGATGCCGACGATAATCGAATAACATAAACAAATGGGCGCCTTGAGCCCGTATATACATTACGAAAGGACAGCAAGTTGGACAGTATTCCCCTTAGTACCCTGATTATTTCTCTTGTCATCTGTTTAATTTTATCCGCCTATTTCTCCGGCTCCGAAACAGGGTTGCTTTCCGCAAACCGTTATCGTACCCGTCATCTTGCCGAAAAAGGACATTCCGGTGCAAAAAAGACTGAAAATCTGCTGAAAAAAACCGACAAACTGCTCAGCCTGATTCTCATCTGCAACAACCTGGTAAATATTTCCGCCTCCGCCATCGCCACGATCATCGGTATGCGTTTGTACGGTGATGCCGGCGTGGCGATTGCAACGGGTACATTAACCTTTATCATGCTGGTGTTCGCCGAAATTTATCCGAAAACAATTTCCGCCATTTATCCCGAAAAAGTGGCGTTTTTGAGCAGCCACATCCTGACTCCGTTGATGAAAATATTCACACCGTTGGTATTTTTAATGAATATAATCATCAAAGTTCTGATTAAAATTACCGGTTTAAAGTCGGAAGCCAAAAATACCAATCTCAGCCCGGAAGAATTAAGAGCCATCGTGAATGAAAGCGGAAAATTCATCCCATCCGCCCATCAGGAAATGCTGCTTTCCATTCTGGATTTAGAAGAAGTCACAGTAGACGATATCATGGTGCCGCGTAACGACATTTCAGGCATTGATATTAATGACGACTGGAAATCCATCATGCGCCAGCTCAATCATGCTCCGCACGGTCGGGTACTGTTGTATAAAGATAATATGGATGAAAATCTGATCGGATTTCTCCGTATTCGCGAGGCATTCCGCCTAATGCTGGATAAAAACGAATTCACCAAAGAAGTGTTATTACGCGCAGCCGACGAAATTTACTATATCCCCGAAGGCACGGCATTGAACGCTCAATTGTTGAATTTCCGCAACAATAAAGAACGCATCGGTTTGGTCGTAGACGAATATGGCGATCTCAAAGGTTTAGTTACGCTGGAAGACATACTGGAAGAAATCGTCGGGGAGTTCACTACGTCCACCGCACCGTCCATTGATGAAGAAATAATACGGCAGTCAGACGGTTCCGTTATTATTGACGGTGCAGCTAATTTACGGGACATTAATAAACTCTTCGACTGGAATCTTAACACTGATGATGTAAGAACTTTCAACGGTCTGATTCTCGAACATCTGGAAGAAATTCCGGAAGAAGGCACGGAGTTTGAATTGGACGGCTTGCGGGTTACCGTCCTGGAGGTCGCCGATAACATGGTAAAACAGGCAAAAGTCGTCAAAATCTGACCGCACTTTTCATTAAAAAGGCTCTCGTAATGAGAGCCTTTCGGTATCCGGCAATTAGTCCAGCGCTTTGCCTTTCAGTTCCGGAATTAAGAATAATGTCGCAATCATATCCAATACATAAATTGCCGCTAAAAACGCAATGGCGACTTGGAACGAATAAGCGGAAACCACCGCGCCCACAACGATAGGCCCGAAACCGCCTACCGCTCTGCCCAGATTAAACAATACGTTTTGCGCGGTAGCTCTGGCTTCGGTAGGATAGGCTTCCGACATCAACGCACCGTAACCGCCCATCATTCCGTTCACAAAAGCACCAAGCGCCGCTCCGGCGAATAACATCACCGTCGGTTCGGTTAACTGAGAATAAGCGATAATACTGATAACCGCTCCGGCTTGAAAAAGTAAGAAACTCGGTTTACGTCCGATTTTATCCGCCAACCGACCGAAAATCCAAATTCCCGCCATCATGCCGAAAATCGTCACCGCTGTCCACACACCGGATTTGGTTAAACTGAAACCGAGCTGTTTGGATAAAAAATTCGGCAACCAAATCATAATACCGTAATACCCGAAATTTTGAACCGAAGTTAACACCACCACGCCCAAACTGACTTTCGCCGTCGCCCGGTCTTTCACCAATAGTTTAAAGGGCGATTGTTTCGGTTTATCAAGTGCGGTCTGTTTTTTTACAAAGACCTCCGGCTCATGCAAACGGGCGCGCAAAAACCAGGCCGCAAAAGCCGGCAAGATGCCCACTAAAAACATACCGCGCCAACCGATAACCGGTAACAGTAACGGCGTTAACAAAGCCGCCGCCAATACGCCGACTTGCCAGCCCAGTGCCACATAGGAGGAGGCTTTGGCGCGATGTCTTGCCGGCCAGGCTTCTGCCGCCAACGCCATACCGATACCGAATTCACCGCCTAAACCGATGCCTGCAATGGTGCGATAAATTAATAAATCCCAATATCCTTGAGCAAATGCGCATAATCCGGTAAAAACGGCAAATAGCACAATAGTCCAGGTAAGCACCCGTACCCGTCCGTATTTATCGCTTAACGCACCGAACACGATGCCGCCTGCTACTGCGCCAATCAGCGTCCATGTCACCAATGATCCCGCCTGAGCCGGTGATAAGGCAAGATCGGCGGAAATCGCAGAAAGCATAAAACCGAGAATTAAAAGATCAAAACCGTCCATAGCATAGCCTACGGCAGATCCCATTAGGGCTTTCCAGCCGTAACTATTTACTTTATTTGGCATAGAGAGGTCCTTTTGTTGCTCGCCGGCAACCTTTAAAGTTAAAGAAGAAAAAAGAGACTTTCCCCGCTGGAGAATCGGAGCGTAGTTTAGGCAATTCCGATTAATTTGACAATAAAAATCCCGTAAAAAAGACCGCGCTTTATAAAGTGCGGTCAAATTATCATCAATTTTTACGGATTATTCCACCGTTACCGCTTTCGCCAGGTTACGCGGTTGGTCAACGTCGGTACCCTTGATTAACGCGATGTGGTAAGAAAGTAATTGCAACGGCACGGTATAAAAAATCGGTGCGGTCACTTCATCCACTTTCGGTAATACGATAGTTTTAAAATTATCGGCATCGGTAAAACCGGCATCGCTGTCGGCGAATACATACAACTGACCGCCGCGGGCACGCACCTCTTCGATATTGGATTTTACTTTTTCCAATAAATCGTTTTCAGGCGCTACTACCACAACCGGCATTTCGCTGTCGATTAACGCCAACGGACCGTGTTTTAACTCGCCCGCTGCATAGGCTTCCGCATGAATATATGAAATTTCTTTCAATTTTAACGCGGATTCCATGGCGATCGGATAATATTCGCCGCGACCTAAGAACAAGGTGTGATGTTTTTCCGCGAAATCTTCCGATAATTTTTCAATCTGCTTATCAAATACCAATGCGCTTTCGATTTGAGCCGGTAAACGCTGCAACGATTGAATAATGTGGTGTTCCTGTTCTTCGGTCAAATGACCTTTCAAACGACCGATTGCCGCATTTAACAGCAACATGCAGGTTAACTGGGTGGTAAAGGCTTTGGTTGACGCCACACCGATTTCCACCCCCGCACGGGTTAGGAATGCGAAATCCGATTCGCGAACTAATGAAGAACTCGCCACATTACAAATTGTCATCGCGGACATATAACCGGATTCTTTTGCCAAACGTAAGGCCGCCAAGGTATCCGCCGTTTCACCGGATTGCGAAAGGGTGATCAACAAACTGTTCGGACGGGTTACGAATTTACGGTAACGGAATTCCGAAGCGATTTCCACATCGCAACTTACACCGGCAATGGACTCAAACCAGTAACGCGCCACCATACCCGCATTATACGAAGTACCGCAAGCCACGATTTGAACGTGTTCCACTTTGGCTAAAATATCGGCAGCATTCGGCCCGATGGCTTCAATATTCACTTTACCGTCTTTAATGCGACCGTCCAAAGTATTCATAATAGCGACCGGTTGTTCAAAAATTTCTTTCTGCATGTAATGGCGATAAGGACCTTTGTCCGCCGCATCCGCTTCAAAGTTACCTTCATGAATTTCGCGTTCTACTTTTTGACCTTCGCGAGTATAGATTTGTACGGATTTACGGGTAATTTCGGCGACATCGCCCTCTTCAAGATAAGCGAAACGACGGGTGACGCTTAATAATGCCAACGGATCGGAGGCGATAAAGTTTTCACCTACGCCGTAACCGATCACTAACGGACTGCCTGAACGGGCAACGATTAAATGTTCGGGTTCGTCTTGGTTCATGACGACCGTACCGTAAGCGCCACGTAACTGAACCACGGTTTTCTGTACCGCTTCCAATAGGCTACCGGCCGAACGAAGCTCCCATTCCACTAAGTGGGCAATAACTTCCGTGTCTGTTTGAGATTGGAATTCATAACCGCGTTCCTGTAACACGACTTTTAATTCTTCATAATTCTCGATAATACCGTTATGCACCACAGCAATTTTATCCGAACGATGCGGATGCGCATTGGCTTGAGTCGGCTCGCCGTGAGTCGCCCAGCGAGTGTGTGCAATACCGGTTCCGCCCAATAAAGGTTTTTCCGCAATAGCGTCATCCAAGGCTTTTACTTTGCCGACACGGCGAACAATTTGCATTTCATGCGTATTATTCAATACCGCTACACCGGCCGAATCATAACCGCGATATTCTAAACGATGTAAACCATCGACTAAAATTTCCGCCACATCACGTTGCGCTACCGCACCAACAATACCACACATAAGTTTTTCCTCTTAGTTGCCGTGGGACTTCCCCACTAAATGGTTAAATGTAAACCTGTTTATTATTTTGCCACAATGACTTCGACGTTATGCCGTTCAATAATTGCTTTATCTTTATCCGACAACAAATCGTCCGTGACCAGCACGTCAATCTGCGTCCAGTTTAATTCTAAATTCGGCATCTTACGCCCGAATTTCTGGCTTTCCGCCATCACGATCACTTCGCGGCTCACTTCCGCCATGACCTGACTTAAGCCCACCAACTCGTTAAAAGTGGTCGTACCGCGTTCCATATCAATACCGTCCGCTCCGATAAAAAGCTGGTCGAAATCGTAAGAACGCAACACCTGCTCCGCTACTTTCCCTTGAAAAGATTCCGAGCGCGTATCCCAAGTACCGCCGGTCATCAACAAAGTCGGTTCGTTTTCCAGTGAACGCAGTTCGCTTGCTACAGACAAAGAATTAGTCATCACCACCAACCCCTGTTTACTGTTCAACTGCTTGATCAGGGCTGCCGTCGTACTGCCGCTGTCAACAATAATGCGGTGGTGATCTTTAATCCTTTCAGCTGCCGCTTTCGCTATAGACAACTTTCGTTTCGAAAGGTTCTCATCCTGTGATTCGTCAATGAAATCTTTTGGCATTAAAATCGCCCCGCCATAACGTCGAACCAAGAAACCGTTAGCTTCAAGTGCGGTCAAATCTTTACGGATAGTCACTTCGGACGTATCAAAAAGCTGTACTAACTGCTCGACACTGACTTCTCCCCGTTCCTGCAACAACTGCATAATGGCGTGACGGCGTTGCTGCGTATTACGTACGGGAGAATTTCGTTTTATCGTTTCCATTGCTAAAGCTTGCCTCAAAAGTTTCGTTTCGGAATTATAAGTTATTTTTTCGAAATGTAAACATTCCGCTATAAAAAAAGCCACGATAAATACCGTAGCTTAAAATTCAGTTTATTTTTGGCTCGACTATTCACAAACATTAAAAAACGTTGCTTTTTATGACCGCACTTTTAGACTTCTTCGTCAAAATCGGCATGAGATAGACGACGGAAGTAATCCCGGGTTTCTTCCACAATTACTTTACGCAAGCCGATTAACGCAATTAAATTCGGGAACGCCATTAGACCGTTCACAATATCCGCCAAGATCCAGATTAAATCCAGCTTCAGGAATGCACCGCAAGCCACTAATAAAATAAAGATAGAACGATAGATTTTGATGCCGCGAATATCGAATAAATACACAAAACAACGTTCACCGTAATAACACCAGCCTAAAATCGTGGTGAAAGCGAAGAACAACAGCCCTACCGTCACAACCGTCGCCCCCAGCTGCGTACCCAATCCTAATGAGAATGCCGCATTCGTTGCCGCCGCACCTTCCGCTGCGGAATTCCACACGCCCGTAATAACCAATACCAAACCGGTCATAGTGCACACAATGATGGTGTCCAGGAATGTTCCCGTCATAGAAATCAACCCCTGACGTACAGGTTCTTTGGTATGCGCCGCCGCCGCCGCAATAGGCGCCGACCCCAAACCGGATTCGTTAGAGAAGATCCCGCGCGCAACCCCCGATTGAATAGCCCGCATGACGGTAATTCCCAATGCACCGCCTAATGCCGCTTCCGGATTAAAAGCGCTTTCGATAACCAACGCTAAAGCGGCCGGTATTTTATCCGCATTGATAATCAGAATAACCACGGAAGTAACCACATACAGCACGGCCATAAACGGTACGATTAAAGTCGATACCGAAGCAATCCGTTTCACTCCGCCCAGTATGATTAATGCCACTAAGACCGTCATCACCGCCGCCGAAACTACAACGGGCACATTAAAACTATCCTGCATGGCATGAGTAATCGCATTAATTTGCGGGAAAGTTCCGATGCCGAAGAACGCCACTAAAACACCAAAAATCGCAAACATTTTCGCCAGCCATTTTATGCCTAATCCGTTCTCGATATAATACATCGGTCCGCCCGCCATAAAACCGTTCTTATCGCGTACACGATATTTCACCGCCAGCAAGCCTTCTGCGTATTTGGTTGCCATTCCCAGCAATGCCACCAGCCACATCCAGAATAAAGCGCCCGGTCCGCCCGCTTTAATCGCTGTCGCCACCCCGACGATATTCCCCGTTCCGATAGTGGCGGATAAAGCGGTACAAAGTGCGGCGAAAGCGGAAACATCGCCCGCCCCGTCGCCTTCGCGTTTAAACATATACACAAAAGCCCGCGGTAAATGACGAAATTGAATAAAACCTAATCTCAACGTGAGGTACAAACCGGTACCGGATAACAAAATCAGTAAAGGCGGTCCCCAGATAAAGGAGTCGATAGCAGATAAAATTGATTCCATTTGTAAATTCCTGAAAATTGAAAAATACAAAGGCAGAAGAGATAAAAATGATAGGTGATAGAATCTCTTGCCCCTGTCCTTTTGCCTGAGCGTTTCAAGTGTCACCACTTTTTCGCCTTCGGCGTCCACGCATAAAATGCGAACGGCTCTCTCCAAGGGTTCGTCCAGTAACAGTCCCCGCAACAAATGTCGCACCTGAAAGATTTTGCTTCTTCGGTGTGAAGTCGATTCTTCACTCTCCAGCTACCTTCGTCCGAACAGTTTTTTATTGATATACCAATAAAAAGTGCGGTCGATTTTATCAAAATTTTTGAAAATTTCAACTGCGGGTTAAATGTAAGGGAAATATATAGCGCACTTACTTACCGGTCATTATTTTCCCAATGCAATTTTCACCGAAATATCCGCCAGTCTATCCCAGATATCGGCGCCGAAATCCAGTTTTGCGGTGCGTTCCAAATCCGCCAGTTGTTGGATGATTCGATACAGTTTGCGATAGGTCAGGCGTTGAAAGGTCAGCAAATAAAGGTTTCGGCGGTTTTGCCAGACTTTAAGACGATCGAATCCTTCACGGAGTTGAACTACCGGCAACGGCTCATCAATGCCGTTAAAACGCTGTGTCGGTTTGGACAGTTCCAATAAAGTCATCAATTCGCGCTGTAATGTCCGCAACAACACGACCGGTTGAACATCCTCCGCCCGCAAACCGTTCAAAATCCGTCTGGCGCGCGCTTCTTTACCTGCTAACACGGCATCAATCCATTGGAAAGCCGTGAAAGTCGAAGATTGTTCCGCCACTTTCTGTACCCGTTCAAAAGTGAGTTTTTTATCCGAATGCAATAACGCCAGTAATTCTAACGCCTGCTTCATTGCCAGCAGATTGTTTTCATAACTGTAGCACAATAACTGCAGTGCATCCTGCCCGACAGTCAATCCCATGGCTTTTACCCGATTCGCCGCCCAGCGCGGCAACTGTTCGGCCGTCGGCGTTTGGCAATTCACCTGTACAATCGACGTCTCATAGTTCAACGCCCGTTTATGCCACTCACTTTTCTCAAATAATTTGGAAATTCTGACGAATTGCACAATCAACAACACGTCTTCATTTAACACCGCCATGAATTCCGCCAGATTTTTCTGCAAAAGTGCGGTCAGATTTTCCGGTAAAATTAAACTGATGATTTGCTTGTTAAAAAATAATCCCCGTGACTGACAGCGTTCCTGCAAATCAATCCAATCCGTGGCGTTATCCACCGTCACCTCCCGGCGCTCGTCAAAGCCCTGCGCCGTGGCGGTTTTAATTATCAAATCCCGGCTTTCCGTCAACAATAGCGGATCCTGCCCGACCAAATAATAAAGGCTCGCTAAGCGTTGACTTAGCGAGCTGGCCAGTTGTTCGGGGAATATACGGGTTAAAGCCATTATTTTGTCTCGGAAGCCGGTTTGTGATCCACTTGATGTTGCAACGCCACCATTTTGGAGAGCAGCTGACGAGCCGCCTGTTCGCGCATATCGCGCCACATAATTTCTTTTTCGGAAGATTTCGCCAACGCCGCACGGGAATTGTCAAAGAAGGTTCTGTTAACTCGGGTGGAAATCGGGTAAGCCTCCTTATGCGGGAAACGAACGGTGGCGTTCACATCCAACATCAGCATTTTTTCCGCTTCGCGCCCTTGTTTGAACACCGACACCACTTCGTCATTCGAACTTATTTTAGTAATTTTCAGCACCGGCACATTTTCCGCGGCATCCACCAGTTTTATATTGTTCAGCTGCAACTGTCTGCGCATCGCCATAGACATATCGCTGTAAGGATCGCTACTTTCAAAGGTTAACGTTTGCAATTCCTTGGGCACTAACTGTCCGGTTTGAAAATGAAAACCGCAGGCGGAAAGGCTGAAAAGTGCGGCCCAAAATAAAGCTTTTTTGATATGTTTAGACATAGAATTCATCTCTATTTACAAATAATATTGAATAAAATACTGGCTTTTTCCTGAATATTCAATAGCGCAATATTTTTGCCCTGTTTGGCTTCCTCGGTTTTCAATTCATGTTGCAAAGTCGTATCGGAACCGGTGAAACTCGGCGTATAGCCGATCTCTTTCGGTGCATTGTCACGGCGCAGATTGACATTAATCAATGCGGTATAAAAATCGGTGAAACTGTTGCGCGGGTAATAATTAGTCGTCATCAGCAAATCCACCCCGGTTTTGCCTTTAAAATCCCGGCAAATCGCTTTTTTCGCCGTAAATCTGGCATGACTTAACCGCATTCCGCCAAACTCATAGAAATCGAAGGTCTTCGCCTGTGCTAACGCTTTCACGGCCGGTTCGTCATAAATATTCAATGACTTTCCGTCCAAAAGAAAAATAGTCGCCATTGCGCTATTTTCGCCCGCTTGCCCCAGCGGATACATTTCGCCGATTTTTTGTTTGGCTTTAAGATTTTCGCCCAAAGGCTTGGCGAGGTAAGCTACATGGGAATCTCGTTCTACATGCTTTCCGTCTTTCGTTTCCAATACTTTCCAGCTATAAAAACTGATTTCCCGAACGCTGCCGTCAATATCTTTAAACGGGCGCCAAGCGGGATTGGCAAAATCCGAACTCGTTGCACAGCCGGAAAGTGCGGTCAAAATCAGGCAGTTTTTTACGATATTTGAGCACTTCATACCCATTTTCCTGTGAACATAGCGGCGGGACAAGCCCGCCCGCCGATTTCGTATTTTATTTCGCCACAAAGCTGAACAATTTACCCGGCACATAGATGGTTTTTACGATATTTAATCCGCTCAGGAATTTTTGCACGTTTTCGTCCGCAAGGGCGGCTTGTTTAATGTCGTCTTCCGCCATATCCGCCGGCACGGTAATTTTACCGCGGACTTTGCCGTTCACCTGCACCACGACCAGCTTTTCCTCTTCCACCATTGCCGCTTCGTCCGCCTGAACCCACGGCGCAAAGTCGATGACATCTTCGTTACCCAGCTCTTTCCATAATTGGAAACAGACGTGCGGGGTAATAGGGTAAAGCATGCGCACCACCGCACTTAAGGCTTCGCCCATAATTGCACGATCCTGTTCGCCGGCTAATGACGCACGGGTTAATTTATTCATTAATTCCATGATTGCGGCAATCGCCGTATTAAAGGTCTGGCGGCGACCGATATCGTCGGACACTTTCGCAATGGTTTTATGGACACCGCGGCGCAAGGCTTTTTGTACGCCGGAAAGTGCGGTCGGATTTAGCGCAGTTTTTGCCGGATTTTTATTATATTCGAACACTAAATTCCATAAACGGCCTAAGAAACGTTTGGCACCTTCCACACCGGACTCCTGCCATTCAAGAGTCATTTCTGCAGGAGAGGCGAACATCATAAATAAACGTACCGTATCGGCGCCGTATTTTTCCACCATTTCCTGCGGGTCGATACCGTTGTTTTTGGATTTCGACATTTTGGTCATACCGGCGTGTACCAGTTCGCGCCCTTCATCATCTAACGCTTTAACGATACGGCCTTTTTCGTCGCGTTCCAGCGTCACTTTAGTCGGTGACACCCAAATACGCTCGTTAGTCGGGCTGGTGTAATAGAAGGCGTCCGCTAACACCATTCCTTGGCAAAGCAGTTTTTTAGTCGGTTCATCCGTCGAAACCAAGCCTGCGTCCCGCAGCAGTTTGTGGAAGAAACGGAAGTAAAGCAAATGCATGGTGGCGTGTTCGATACCGCCGATATATTGATCCACCGGCAACCAGTAATTGGCTTCTTCGCTGTCCAGCATACCTTCGTGATATTGCGGGCAAGTATAACGCGCATAATACCAGGAAGATTCCATAAAGGTATCGAAAGTATCGGTTTCTTTTAACGCCGGCCGACCGTTATAGGTGGTTTTCGCCCAGTCCGGATCCGCTTTAATCGGACTTTTCACGCCGTCCATTACCACATCTTCCGGCAGAACGATTGGCAAATCCTGTAACGGAGCCGGCACCACATCGCCGTTTTCCAGCGTCAGCATAGGAATCGGCGCCCCCCAGTAACGTTGACGGGACACGCCCCAGTCGCGTAAACGATAATTCACTTGACGTTTACCTGCACCCATTCGTTCTAATTTGTCCGCAATGCCGTTAAATGCCGCATCGAAATCCAAACCGTCGAATTCCGCCGAATTAACCAGCTTACCGTGTTCGGTAAACGCCGCTTTGCTTAAATCGATGTCTTCACCGTTCACCGGCGCAATAACCTGGTTAATCGGCAAATCGTATTTGGTGGCAAATTCGAAGTCGCGTTGGTCGTGCGCCGGCACCGCCATTACCGCGCCCGTACCATAATGCATTAATACAAAGTTCGCCACCCAAATCGGTACCGGTTTACCAGTAATCGGATGAACGGCGTTCAAGCCGGTAGCCATCCCTTTTTTCTCCATGGTGGCAAGTTCCGCTTCCGCCACTTTAGTATTTTTGCATTCCTGAATAAATTTCGCTAAATCGGGATTATTTTGAGCCGCACGTTCCGCCAGCGGATGACCTGCCGCCACCGCCATATAAGATACCCCATAGAAAGTGTCCGGGCGGGTGGTATAAACCGCTACGGTTTCATCCGAATTTTCAATTTTAAAGGTGATTTCCACCCCTTCGGAACGACCTATCCAGTTGCGTTGCATGGTTTTTACCATTTCCGGCCATTCGGGAAGCGTATCCAAACCGCCTAATAATTGTTCGGCATAATCGGTTATTTTAATAAACCATTGCGGAATTTCCCGTTGCTCCACCGGTGTATCGCAACGCCAGCAACAGCCTTCGTGAACCTGCTCGTTGGCAAGTACGGTTTCATCGTTCGGACACCAGTTCACTACCGACGTTTTTTTATACACTAAACCTTTTTTATAAAGCTCGGTGAAAAACCATTGTTCCCATTTATAATATTCGGGACGGCAAGTAGTGACTTCGCGCTCCCAATCATAAGAAAAGCCCAGCACCTTTAACTGGTTTTTCATGTATTCGATATTTTCGTAAGTCCATTTCGCCGGTGCGGTATTGTTTTTCACCGCGGCCCCTTCCGCCGGAAGACCGAATGCATCCCATCCCATCGGTTGCAACACATTTTTTCCGATCATCCGCTGATAGCGGGAAACCACATCCCCGATAGTGTAATTACGCACATGCCCCATGTGCAGACGGCCTGAAGGATACGGCAACATGGAAAGACAATAATATTTTTCTTTATTGGTATCTTTAATCGCTTTAAAGGTTTTGTTCTCTTGCCAATATTTTTGCACTTCGGCTTCAATCAAATCGGGACGATATTGTTCTTGCATAGTATTACCTTAAAAAATAACGAATTTTTGACCGCACTTCGGCGGTGAATTGGTATTTAAAAAATGGGGTATAGGATAGCGTAAAACAGGGGGAATGAACAGGATTTTTGCGGGAAATCATGCAGTTCGGTATTTGCCAATCCGCTTATATTCCCGCATTTGAAAGTTAAATTACGGAGCCGCTTGGAAGTAAGCCGTTCCTATTTCAATCCGAACATAAAACGGGTAAATCTCGTGCCGTTAACAATCAGATAGCTAATAAAAGACAGCAAATATCCCACCGTTACCAATAGCATAAAATAAATAAACGGCGTCATACCGGGCACGTCAAAATAATAACCGAATACGATCAATACCGGATGATGAAATAAATACACGATAATGGCGGAACGTACAAAAAACGCAACGGCTCGGGAAGGCGGAAAAGAGGCGGTAAAAAAGAAATCAAACAATAGTAAACTGACCGAAATCGCCGAGGCATGCTGAATAAACACATTGATCGCCCGCATAACAAAAGGCAGATTTTCTCTTCCTTCGCTTACCGTCAAAGTTTGATAACTTAACCCCGCTATCGTGATTACCCATAATACGGCTTTCACCGACTTTTTATTGAAAAAGCCGCGAAAAACCTCATTACGATAAATAATATAACCGATAAAAAAGTAAATACTGTAATACAATGTTTTTTCGATAAAATAAGAATACAAAGAATAAAATAACGGATGATCCGTCATGGATACAAACATATTCAGAACAAACTTAATGCCGAACGGCAAATACATGTAAAAAATAAACAGTCCGGCTTTTACCAACCCGTTAAATCCGTTTAAATAACTGAAAAATTTATCTATCGGTAATAAACAAATCAATGAAATAATCATCAAGGTTAATAAAAACCAAGAATGAACAATAAAACTTCCGATACTGATATTTTCCCAAGCGGTGATATTGTGATGAACGACAAACCAAACTTCGAATGAATTGATTAGCAGAATAGAAAAAACTAACGGCATTAATACTCGCAAATACCGCCCTTTTAAGAAATAACGCTTACCCTTTTTGACCAGCACCATTGCCGAAAAGAATCCGGCAATTAAGAAGAACGCTTCAACCCGGAAAAAGTGCGTCACATGAACAATATTATGAATCAATGCGTCTTGATATCTTTCGCTGTGATAATTCCATTGATAAAAAGGACTGATCACCGACGCCGCATGCGTGAGCACACCGATCAACATTAACAACGCTCTGAGTTGGTCTAATCCATAATAATATTCTTTTTTGGCAATCATTAAAACCGGCTTTCCTAACTTAATGTTTCATCGCTAAACGGATAAAACGAGGTTATTGACTAGATTTATTTGCTTTTCGCCGCAACTTTTCTCAAACCGGACAAACGGCAAACTTTGCCCAGTTTAATGAATAAAAACGACTTTACGAGTAGATTTACTTAATATTACTTAAAGCTTACAGATTAACCATCGAAGCTTACCTTATATAACATTATTTTTGCACTATCGCATGATAATGCAGCTTACCTTAAGGAGATAAGAAGCTTGAGATAGAAAATAAACTCACATTTTGTTTAAAAACTCATATTGACTTACTCCTATATCGTACTAAAATATAAAGTACGATATAGGAGTAAGTAATGAACTATTTTGATTCCCTGGCTGAACTCACCGCTCAGTTTTCACAAATCTATTCACATTATGCGAAAGAATACGGGCTCACCTTAAATGAGTTACGCTTTTTATACCACTTAGGCGTACACGGACAAACCACGCCGACAGAAATAGGGACAAAATGGGCTCTTCCTAAGCAAACGGTAACCTCTCTCTGCAAACAATTAGACCGCAAAGGCTATTTAGCTTTTACGCCCGATGAAAAAGATAAGCGGGGAAAAATCATTCGATTGAGTGCTGAAGGAACTGAAATAACCCATTTATTTTCTTCGAAAATTATTAATATTGAGATGCAGACAGCAAGTGATTTCGGTAGTGAGAAATTTCAATTATTGAATCAATATTTTGCTGAGTTACAGCAATTATTTATTCGCAATCTAGGCAAGTAGACAATGAATATTTACCCAATCGATAGTTCGTCATTAATGTTGCTAAAAGAAATCAGTATTCGAACATTTAAAGAAACATTTTCACATAGTAATACGCCGGAAGATATGGAGGTGTATTTAGCAGCACATTTTTCTACCGAACAATTACAGTCCGAGCTAGCGAATCCCCATTCAAACTTTTACTTCGCTGAAATTAATAACAAGGTCGTAGGTTATTTGAAACTCAATTTCTCTACCGCACAAACTGAAAGCTTTGATCTAAATGCTGTTGAAATAGAACGCATTTACGTTTTATCTCAATTCCAAGGAACGGGAATTGGAAAACGGTTATACCAACATGCATTAGAATTTGCAAAACAACGAATGGCTAAATATTTGTGGCTTGGCGTTTGGGAGCATAATTCAAAAGCAATTGAATTTTATAAAAAAAACGGGCTTGAAATTTTTGATAAACATATTTTCCGTTTGGGTGATGACGAACAAACGGACTGGCTGATGAGAATCGAATTAAATTAACTTTCTACATACTATTGAGGTTTTTATGTCACTTCCAAATGAAAAAACACTTGGGCTAGGTCAGTATAGCTGGTCGCAAGTTATTAAATGGCTTATGGTCGCTTTAGTCATTTATGCACTTTGCAGCGTATTTATTGCTAATCCGTTTTCAATATTCGTAGATCGCCACACGCCCGTAGATTATTCACGTATTATGTATTTCCATGGCTTAACGGTAAGTTTGGCCGGTATTGCATGTTTAAGTTTAACTCAAGTTTATAATCTTGCCCCGGTATATAAAAAAGTCATTTTTTACTGTACGGTAATTACAATTTTCTTCGGTATCACGGGCGGTGCCATTAACCGTTCTATGGAAGAAAGCAAAATTTATCTTTGGTATCAAACTATTTCATTTTTTGCCTTAGATGCTATTTTAATCGCTTTATTTATCGGTTTACTTCGGGTTAAAAACGATGAATTACGCGGTACAACCTCTTATTATTTAGTCGTTACATCCTCAGGAACCATGATCGTTGCCGCTTTAATCGGTGATCTCATGGGGGTATTGCTTGATTTTGGTGATCTTTGGGGAATGTATAGCTGGTATGCAACAAAAATTGGCTATACCGTTTCGCAATGGAACGATCAATTATTGCGCGCGCATTCGGACATGATTGTCATCGCTGTGATGGGGCTTATTGTATCTATGGTCGGTTGGAAATACGGTCGAGGTTTGACCGGTATCGCCAATCATTTAAAAATCACGGGGGAATGGGTAACTACCATAGGCTTAATTCTCATGTCACTGATTCTTGTCGTAGCAGGTTTTTGTGGGGTGAATTGGCAAATTCCGCATATTTTTACGGAACAAGGTTTTTATGCGCCGCGCGGACAAAGCGTTGCCGGAATTGATTTAGCGGACTTTGTTATCGGTACATTATTTTTCTTTGGCGGTTTAGCCATTATTGTTGCCGCATTATTCGGTAAACGTATCAATAATATTAAATTATCAAATAGTGCAAAATATACGCTTTCCGGGATTTTACTCACTTGGCTTTGTATCATCATTACAGTAGCCGGTATCGGTTTCTTACAGGAATACCAAGCAAACCTTTATAGTTCGTCAAATGAAGTGCCTTTAGCCGAATATGGATTCGCTTTCCGTATGCTACACTTAAATGTAAGTCTGGTGCTGTTCCCTGCCATTATGATGGTGATGCTTTTTGCGCAACATTTCTTAAAAGATAATCAAAATAAGTTCATTCAATTAATGCTACGTGTTGCCGTTGTGTTATGTACTATCGGGGCTTTGATTTATATGACATTGAATCCGACAGCATTTGGACCCGGTTATTGGATTGTTAGTATCGGTTTTGCTTTTGTCGTTATGGGAATGATTTATTTCTTTGTAAAAGCGAATAATACCGAAACTGAAAAGTTTGATTCTTAATAAGAATAAAACGGCTAATCGAAATCCGATTAGCCGTTTTTCTATTCCTGAACCACGGCGTGATAATGCAAATTATCAATAGCTTTGACTAATTGGTTGTCAGAAACTTTTTCATCGGCAATCACTTTCACTAAACGTGTATTAAAATCCGCTTTAGTGGAAACCACGCCGTCAAGATTGCGTAGCTCTTTATTCACCAGATACACGCACAGTTGACAGTTCATTTCTTCGATATGTAATGTGATGTTGCGTTCCGCCGCAAAACCAGTCGCAGCTGTTAAAAGTGCGGTCACAAAAAGAAACGTTTTTTTCATTCTGTCAGTTCCAAAATATAAGGCAGTACATAAGGATAAGTTAAAAAGAACAAAATCACTATCGCCATAATCCAATACAAAATTTGCAATGTCCTGCGCGAGAGATATTTGGTGCAGATAATTTTGTTAGAAAAATTCAGTAACCAGAACCCGTAACCGAAAGCCCCTAAAGAAATCATCAGCATAGGAATCTGTAAAAAAGCAAGCTCATTCAGGCTGACCAGCCAACCGCTTGAAATACCGAAGACCAGATAAATCAGCGGCGCAATGCAACAGAGCGTAGACGCCACGGCAGCACTGACCGCCGTGGCACAAATCGCCCAAAAAGTACGATTAGAGCTCTTTTGAGGTGAATTCATAACCGAACTCTTCAGCATCATAAGAATTTAACGGATCGCCGCCCACTTCCGCATAGGGATAACCGAAATTATTGAGCGGGGCGAGTTCCGGCATCGGATATAAGTTGAAATCCCGTGCATGGTTAAAGCCCATCCAGTTGGCTTCCCAGTTACCGAATAAATAGTCGGAAACCGCTTTCGTGCCCTCATCTTCCACGGATTTTTTCTCCGTTAAACGGTATTTCGCCACGTCTGCGGAATCCACCGGCACCCAGCCGAAGCCTGCCAAATAGAATTCCGCACGACAATGTTGCCCGCCGTTTTCGTTAGCGACCTTATCTTTCGCACTACCGAAAGCGGATTTGGAATATGCGCCCATTTTCACCGCTTGACCTAAACGGATACCGAACACTTCACGGGCGGGAATACCGGATGCGCGCGCCAATGCTACGAATACGGAATTAATATCGGTACATTTGCCTTTTAACTCACCGCCGGCGAGCATTTTTTCTACGTCGCCGTTACCGCAGCCCAATACGGAATTATCCCGTTCCATATTGTTTACGATCCATTGGTGAATCAACGCCGCTTTCTTTAACGGATTGGCTTCGTTAGCCACAATTTTATCGGCGAACTGTTTCACAATGCCGTCGGTTTTAATATGCAAAGTCGGTTTCAAATATTGCTGTACATCTACGGAATATTCAATTTTTTCAGGGACTTGATAATCTTTTAACAAGCCCTGTTTCATCGGTTCGCGATCTTTGGTTTCAACGATCAGTTTAACGTTTAAAGCGCGTTTAACCGCATCCTTATCCCAGGTCGCAAATAAGGTTTTTGCGCCGTATTGATTGTTTTCCGTAATGTAGGCTTGTTGATAGTTGCCGTCGAATTCGACCGATTTCACATTTTGGTAGTCATTGCTGAAAGGTAACGGCACCCACAATTTGGTTGTGCCGCTCGAACCTTTCGGTACTTGCAGATCGTAGCTTTGAGTGAATTCGTAAGTATGAATTGTGCTGTTTTGATTAGGTAAAGTTTGCGCTTGCGTAAATGCGGCAACCGCAGAAAAGGCGGTAGCTAAAACGAGTTTTTTCATGGAGAATCCTTAACAGTAAACAAACAAAACTTGTTATATTTAAGTTCAGGGCTGCAGGCAGGATGAACTGAATGCAAGAATAACGCAGAATTCAAGAAAATAAAATGACTTTATCGGGTTAAAGTGCGGTTATTTTCAGTGAAGTTTTATCGATGACATTTTTCATACAACGGCGATAATTCCCGCAGGGTTCGTACAATAAATTCAACCGCGTCGATATGCGCTAAATCGTTTTTTTCAACATTTTTACCAATGCACCAAAAATCTTCGTCGGAACGCAAATTCAGATCCGTCGGCGTCATTTGTTTTACCTGAGAAAAATCCGCATATTCGCTTTCATCGCCGCGCCAGATTTCAAAATCGGCAAACCGCTGAAAATCGAAATCCTGCAACCATTGATTGTATTGGCGAAGACTGATTTGCGAACGATCCGCTCGATAACAATGCCAATCCAGACTCGCCTGTAAACGGCGACGATTCAGCAATACGGACAAAATGGCGGCGGAATTTTTATTGAACTCATATTTGAAATAAGCGAAGAAATGAGCGCGCACCTGCCAACCGTTACACCATTTTTCAATATGAGGTTCGGCAAAAGAGGCACCAAGCTGTTTTGACACCTGCAAAATCGTATTTTTCCACTCATTCCACTGATATTTGTAATCGGCTTTAATACGAGGAATATCTTCAGGACAATATTTTTTCAGTTGAGAAAATTGGAAAAAAGGAATATTGAAAACATCACAGGCAGCGGGAGAAATCATTAAAAAACTCCTGTTTTTTTGACCGCACTTTGGCTGAAAATCCGCTTGTCGTCCCATCGCAACAATGTCATGCGATTCCCCCAGGCACAGCCCGTATCCAACGCATAAATATTGCCCGGCGTCGGGCAATCAACCAAACTTGCCCAATGCCCGAAAATAATATTTTCCGTTTTAAACAACGGATTATCGCAGGCGAACCAAGGCATTAATTCCGACGGCGCCTGCTCCAACGGTAATTTACAATCGAAATCCAAGCGATGATCCGCATAACAAAAACGCATTCGGGTGAAGACATTAATACTGTAACGCAAACGTTCGATGCCCTGTAAATCCGACGACCAGCGTTCGGGACGGCTGTCGTACATTTGACGTAATAACGCGCGGTAATCCCCTTGTCGCAGCACCGCCTCCACTTCTCGCGCACAAGCCTGTGCCGTCGCCATATCCCAATCCGGTGAAATGCCGGCATGCACCAAACTGAAATTGAAATGATCGTTATGCACCAATAACGGCTGCTGACGCAACCAATCCATTAATTCGTCAAAATCCGGTGCGGCGAAAAGTGCGGTCAGATTATCCCGCGTTTTGACTTTTTTAATACCGTAAGCACAAGCCAGCAAATGTAAATCATGATTGCCCAACACCGTCTGCGCCGATGTGCCGAGATTTTTCACAAAACGCAGGCATTCCAGCGATTTTTCGCCGCGGGCAATTAAATCGCCGGTGAAATAAAGCTTGTCTTTTACAGGATCAAACCGAACCCGTTCAAGCAGTTTTTGCAGTTCATCAAAACAGCCGTGCAAATCGCCGACAAAGTAGGTGGACATGATTTATTCTCTGGTTTTCCGTAAAACAACGGGGTTTAGGTGCATAAAATACGGGCAGGTAACGCTGTCCTGACGGATCATTCCGTCTCTTCAATTAGTTGGTTTGCGTTCGCCTCCGCCGGCGGATTATCATACAGCCAGTCTGCCAGCCGAACGTAATCGGCAATGGTGAGATTTTCCGCGCGAGCGGTTAAATCTACGCCAAGTGCGGTCAGATTTTCAGGCGAAAAGAGTGTCGAAAGCGCATTGCGCAAGGTTTTACGACGTTGGTTGAACGCTTGGCTGGTAACGCGGTTCAGCCAATATAAATCTTTCGCCGGGTGCGGTAACGTTTTGTGCGGAATCAAACGTACCACGGCGGAATCCACTTTCGGCGCCGGTTTGAATGCCGTCGGCGGTACTTCCAGCACCGGCATCACCTGACAAAAATATTGGGTCATAATGGTCAGACGACCATACGCCTTACTGTTTGGCGCCGCACACAAACGTTTCACCACTTCTTTTTGCAGCATAAAGTGCATATCCTGAATTTTGTCGTAAAACTTCAGCAAATGGAAAATTAACGGCGTGGAAATGTTGTACGGAAGATTACCGAACACCCGTAATTTCTGTCCTTGCTCAGCGAGATTTGCATCTGCGTATAATTTGCCGAAATCGAATTGCATGGCGTCGGCTTCGATCACATTCAGTTTTTGATGTAAAAACGGATGATGGCGTAAACGTTCTGCCAAATCGCGGTCCAGTTCCACCACGGTTAAACGTTCTAGCCGGTCGGCAACCGGTTCGGTTAACGCGCCTAAACCGGGTCCGATTTCCACTAAAAATTGCCCTTTCTGCGGATAAATCGCCGCGACAATGCTCTGAATGACATTGTCATCATGTAAAAAGTTTTGCCCGAAGCGTTTGCGGGCGGTATGTCCCAGGTGTCGTTTGGAATTACTCATAATAATTATGCTTAAAAATAAAAAAGAGTGGGCGAAACCGCCCACGGAAAATTCATTCAATAGGGCCTGCTTAGCTGTTATAGACAAACCCCGGATTTAATTAAGTAACCTGATTAAACTATTGAACTAAGTATTTGATTTCCGCATGTTTGCGTAACGCTTTAACCCAGTCTTTCGAATACTCACGAAGCTGTTCGTTAACCAACGTTTCATACGCTTTTTGGCGGTAAGCGACATCCGTTATATCCCCTTGCCGGGTATCCGTCACTTCCAGAATGTGCCAGCCGAATTCGGTTTTAAACGGCGCGGAAATCACGCCTTGTTTGGCTGTTGTCATCATTTTGGCGAATTCCGGCACATAATTCTCCGGGAATGCAAATCCCAAATCGCCGCCGTTGGCACCGGAAAGATAATCTTTCGAATAGTTTTTCGCCGCTTCCGCAAAGGTGGTTTTACCGGATTGAATATCCGCCCGAATTTGGGTCAGTTGCGCCTTTGCCTGTGCATCGTTCAGCAACGGGGTCAGTTTCAGCAGAATATGACGGGCTTTATATTGGGTAGCGGTGATCGCTTTCGGATTACCGCCGGCTTTCGCCTGTTGCAACATTTTGCGACTTAACTCTTCCACCTGTTCGCGACTTACATCCACACCTTTGCCAATGCTCCGATTACGCACTTCCGCCATCAGAATTTGATTGGAAATATTTGCCTTGAATTGAGACAGACTGATTCCCTGATAATCCAGGGCATCCAGTAATTGCCCATAAGTTAATCCGTTCTGATCCGCAATATTATGTACAATTTGGTTTACCTGAGCGGGATTCACTTTTACCCCGGATTCTTTCACGGCTTTTTGCACCAGCATATCATCGATGATTTTATCCACGGCGACACGACGATTACTCTCGGTATTTGCCCGCTTTCCCATTACCCGTTGCAGTTGACTTTCTAAAATAGGTTCGCCGTTCACTGTCGCCACCACTTGTTCGACTTTAACGGCTTGCGCACCGCTTGAAATGACAAACAATCCCATTGCGGCAAGGGCAATCGCTTTTAAAGATCCTAATTTCATATATTATCCAGATTAAGTTTAATAAATTTGCTTATTAGAGAAGAATACGATTAAAAAAGTTCCTTATTTCGATAATAAAGCCACTTCATAACAGCCGTCAAATTTCATAGTGCGAACCTGCACTTTTTCGCTACGGCTGGTCGGCACGTTTTTCCCCACATAATCGGCTCGGATCGGCAACTCGCGATGACCGCGATCCACAAAAATCACCAGTTCCACCTTAGAAGCGCGTCCGAAATCCACTAAAGCATCCAGTGCGGCCCGAATGGTTCTGCCGGTAAACAGGACGTCATCCACCAAAATCACGGTTTTATTCTGTACGCTGATGAAATCGGAAGAACCGTTATATACCGGCGATTGACTGTTCGGTTCGGCATATTCCAAATCATCGCGATAAAAGGTAATATCCAAATCGATAGAAGGAATTCGAGAACCGGTCAACTCGTTGATTTTCCGTTTAACTAATTCGGCAATCTCCGCGCCGCGGCGTTTAATTCCCACAATTACCAGATCGTTTAAATTCTTATGTTTCTCAATAATTTCATGGGAAATTCGTGAAATAGTGCGCATAAACTGGTCTTCATCAATGATGATTTTTTCCATACCGATGCGTTCTCCAGAGGTTAGTAATCAAAAGCTTTATTACTATATCAAAAATCTTGTGAAAAATGACCGCACTTTATGAAATTATTCGTCGGCATAACCCTTTTCCGGCAATAATTTGCCGTCTAAATAGGCTTTGCCGTCGATTTCCTGCAAACGACCGTCGATAAACCACTTTACCGCCAACGGATAAATGCGTAATTCCTGCGTTTTCACCCGCGCCTCAATATCCGCAATGTCATCGCCGGCAAAAATCGGCACTTTCGCCTGTAAGATAATCGCACCGCTGTCCAGCTCCGCCGTAACGAAATGCACGGTCGTGCCGTGTTCGCTGTCGCCGGCATTCAGTGCCTGCCGGTAAGTATGCAGCCCTTTGTATTTCGGTAATAACGACGGATGAATATTGAGAATTTTCCCCGCGAAGCGCGTCACGAAACTTTCGCTCAGAATTTTCATATACCCCGCCAACACAATTAAATCCGCACCAATCTTTTCGATGTAATCTCCGATAGCCCGATCCATCGCCCCGTTATCGGCAAAATCCTGACGTTCAAAAAGTGCGGTGGGAATTTTCGCCGTTTTTGCCCGCTCCAGTCCGAAGGCGGAAGCCCGATTACTGATCACCGCCGCCACTTCGGCATGAATATCTGCCGTTGCACAAGCGTCCATAATCGCCTGTAAATTTGTTCCTGTTCCTGAAATTAATACGACAATTTTTTTCATTGTTAAAAACCAAAAGCCCAATCCAAGGAGATCGGGCTTTGTTAAATTAATAACCGATTAACGGATAATCACTTGTTGTTCGCCGGCATTCAGCGCTTCAATCCGACCGATTAACCAGGCATTTTCACCTGCCGCACGTAAAATATCCAGGGCTTTGTCCGCTTCCGCCTGAGGCAAGGCGAGCACCATACCTACGCCGCAGTTAAAGGTGCGATACATTTCGTGACGGGTAATATTGCCTTGTTCCTGCAACCATTTGAACACCGGTTGCCAGTCCCAACTGGTTTCGTCGATAACCGCTTTTACATTTTCAGGCAGCACGCGCGGAATATTTTCCCAGAAACCGCCGCCGGTTAAATGGGCGATCGCGTGTACATCGGTTTTTTCAATTAATTCCAACACGGATTTTACGTAAATTTTAGTCGGCGCCAACACCTGTTCCGCCAACGGTTTACCGGCTAATTGTTCCGTTGCCGGATTCACGCCCGCGACCTCGATCACTTTACGCACCAAGGAATAACCGTTTGAATGCGGACCGCTTGAAGCCAATGCAATTAACGCATCACCCGCCTGCACTTTAGAACCGTCCAGAATTTTAGATTTTTCCACCACACCGACACAGAAACCCGCTAAATCGTAATCGCCTTCACGGTACATTCCCGGCATTTCTGCGGTTTCGCCGCCGACTAAAGCACAACTGGATTGCACACAACCTTCCGCGATACCTTTTACCACATCGGCGGCCACGTCCACATCCAGTTTACCGGTAGCGTAATAATCTAAGAAAAACAACGGTTCGGCACCTTGCACCACTAAGTCGTTTACACACATAGCAACCAAATCGATACCGATAGTATCATGTTTCTTCAAGTCAATCGCCAAGCGCAGTTTTGTACCTACCCCGTCGGTACCGGACACCAGAACGGGCTCTTTATATTTAGCCGGCAATGCGCACAATGCACCGAAACCGCCTAAACCGCCAATCACTTCCGAACGCGTAGTACGTTTCACATGCGGTTTAATGCGCTCGACTAATTCATTACCCGCGTTAATATCGACGCCCGCGTCTTTATAACTTAAAGATTGTTTGCTCACGGTAAATTTCCTTCTAAAGATTAGGTGAGTAAAATTTCGAGGCGTATTGTATCAGTTAACGTAATCGTTTGCGATAGTTTTTCCGTACGGCAGGAATAAAAATCCCGTCATAAAAAACGGTTATTTTTTAACCTGCGTTTTTCCCTGATAAAAATAAAAATCGCCCGTCTCGTCATACTGAATTTAACTTATTGATTTTTATTCATATTTAAAAACAAATATTTTCGGTTAACGACATTTTACGTCATTCTTTTCGATTTCAACCACAATGTTATCCACAAAAAAACTGAATAACTCGCAAAGACATCATCCTCCCTATAAACCGCACAAAATTTGCTTAAAACATCATCATATCTCCCCATAAAAAGTGCGGTCGATTTTCGCGTTAAATTTAACAGCGAAACTGAGTAACCCTTGTTATATTCTGAATTTATTGCAAGTTGTCATTTTCTGTCATCGGATTTTCCCCAAAGTTATCCACAATTCGAAAGAATGACGGCAGATAAACCGCATACAGTATTGGAGAAATCCGCCTGCTGTGACATAATCCGTACTTATGAATTTTTACAGTTAAGGTGAACGATAGTGATCGACTTCGATGGCTACCGTCCTAATGTTGGCATTGTAATTTGCAACCGCAAAGGGCAAGTGCTTTGGGCAAAAAGGTACGGGCAAAACTCTTGGCAATTTCCGCAAGGCGGCATCAATGAAGGCGAAACGCCCGAACAAGCGATGTTTCGGGAATTATTCGAAGAGGTAGGATTACAAAAAAAAGATGTCAGAGTGCTTTATGCGTCAAAGTTATGGTTGCGTTATAAATTGCCGAAACGGTTGTTACGCCACGACAGCAAACCGATGTGTATCGGGCAAAAACAGCGTTGGTTTCTGTTGCAGTTAGTTTGTCACGAAAAAGAAATCGATATGCACCGCACCAAATCTCCCGAATTCGACGGCTGGCGTTGGGTCAGTTTCTGGTATCCCGTACGTCAGGTGATTTCCTTTAAACGAGACGTATATCGGCGGGCAATGAAAGAATTTGCGCAATTTTTGTTCGATCCGACAAAAAATGATACCGCACTTTTTCAGCATCACGAGACAAAGAAAGCGGAAACCGGCAAAAAGCAGCCGTATTATCACAAATACGCCCCGCAAAATAAGAAAGGAAGAAAACGCAGATGATAACGTTATTTTTAATGTGTCTGCTGGTCGGTTGTCTGGTTGGTTTTCTGGCGGGATTATTCGGTATCGGCGGCGGATTAATTATTGTGCCGGTTCTGGTTTATTTACTGCCGTTGGCGGGCGTGCCGGATTCATTATTGATGACGACGGCGCTGGGTACATCTTTTGCCACTATTATCGTCACCGGGGCGTCGTCCGCTTATAATCACTACAGAATGGGCAATATTCGCTGGTCGTCACTGAAAGTGTTTGCGCCTACCATTATGATCGCCACTTATCTGGCAAGTCTGTTTGTAAGCAATCTGCCACGTGAACTGGCAAGTAAAATATTCGCCGCGTTAGTGGTTTATCTCGCCACAAAAATGATTTTGTCCGTCAAATCAAAAATGGGCGATAAACCGTTAACCGCACAGGCAGCCATTATCGGCGGTTCCGTCATCGGAATTTTATCCAGCGGGGCGGGCATAGGCGGCGGCGGGTTTATCGTGCCCTTTCTAAACAGTCGCGGTTACGAAATGAGACAGGCAATAGGTTCATCCTCATTCTGCGGTATGTTATTGGCGTTGTCCGGTACCCTGAGTTACATTACCAGCGGCTGGAACAATGTCAATATGCCGGACTGGTCGCTGGGCTATGTTTATCTGCCCGCTATGTTAGGCATTGTAGCGACTTCCATGTTTACCACCAAATTCGGTGTGATCACCGCAACCAACCTGCCGGTTGCCAAGCTTAAACGTTATTTTGCCGGTTTCTTACTGTTGATTGCCGTCAAAATGTTTATCGAATAAACGCTATTTATTCCAGGATTTTTATGACAAATTTTATTCATCTCCCTTACATCGATCCGGTTATTTTTTCTATCGGACCTATCAGTCTGCGCTGGTACGGCGTGATGTATTTACTGGGTTTCGCTTTCGCTTATTGGTTGGGCTTACGCCGGGTGAAAAAATCAAACGACGTCTGGAACGAAGACCAATTCGAACAATTGCTTTACAACTGTTTCGCCGGCGTGATTCTGGGCGGGCGTATCGGCGATGTATTTTTCTATAATTTCGATCTCTTTTTACAGGATCCCCTTTATTTGTTCCGGATCTGGGAAGGCGGAATGTCTTTCCACGGCGGCTTAATCGGTGTGATTATCGCCATGATGTTAACTTCTATCCGCCAAAAGCGTAGTTTCTGGCAAACCGCCGATCTGATTGCCCCGCTGATTCCGTTCGGATTAGGATTAGGTCGTCTCGGTAACTTTATTAATAACGAACTTTGGGGACGTCCGGTGGAAAACCCCGATGCCGTACCTTGGGCTATGTTCCCCTACGGTTATCACGGCGACGTACCGTTACACCCGTCCCAACTTTACGAAATGCTGTTGGAAGGCGTATTGCTGTTTATTATTCTTAATCTGTTTATCCGCAAATCCCGCCCTTTGGGTGCGGTTTCCGGTTTGTTTTTAATCGGTTACGGCATTTTCCGGTTCTTAGTGGAATATGTACGCGAAATAGACCACCACGTCAACACGGCAAGCGATCTTATTACGCGCGGACAAATGCTGTCACTACCGATGATCATTATCGGTATCGCCGTCATGGTTTGGGCTTATTCGCGTAAAAGTGCGGTCGAAAAATAAGGAGTTTTTATGCGCCAATATTTGGATTTGTGTCAACGTATTGTGGATGAAGGCGTCTGGCTGGAAAACCAGCGTACGGGCAAACGTTGTCTCACCGTGATCAACGCCGATTTAACCTATAATGCGGCGGCTAACGAATTTCCGATTATCACTACCCGCAAAAGTTATTGGAAAGCGGCCATCGCCGAATTTTTAGGCTACATCCGCGGATATGACAACGCGGCGGATTTCCGCAAACTCGGGGCAAAAACCTGGGACGCCAACGCTAACGAAAACCAAGCCTGGTTAAACAATCCTGTTCGTAAAGGCGTCGACGACATGGGACGCGTATACGGCGTACAAGGACGGGCATGGCGTAAACCTAACGGTGAAACCGTAGATCAACTACGTAAAATCGTGGATGACCTCAGCCGCGGTATTGACGATCGCGGTGAAATTCTCACCTTCTTAAATCCGGGAGAATTCGATCTCGGTTGCTTGCGTCCCTGCATGTACAGCCATACGTTTTCATTACTGGGCGACACGCTTTATTTAACCAGCTATCAACGTTCCTGTGACGTACCGCTCGGTTTGAATTTTAACCAGATTCAGGTTTTCACTTTCCTCGCCTTAATGGCACAGATTACCGGTAAAAAACCGGGTCAAGCGTACCATAAAATCGTCAACGCCCATATTTATGAAGATCAGCTTGACTTAATGCGGGACGTACAACTCAAACGCCGACCGTTCCCGTCGCCGCGCCTGGAAATCAATCCGGATATAAAAACGCTGGAAGACCTGGAGACATGGGTAACCTTGGATGATTTCAATGTAGTGGGATATGAGTGCCACGAGCCGATTAAATATCCGTTTTCAGTATAGGTTTATTTCTTACTTTCTTTGCTTCGCCAAAGGTTCCATACTTTTCTTTGCCTGCACAAAGAAAAGTATGCAAAAGAAAGTGCACCCCGACTTCGGTGCCGTTCTTCGCTTGGCTGAAATTTTCTTGACGGAAAATAAGTAAACTCGCTACGCTCAAACAAACTTATTTTCCTGAAAATTTCAAGTCGCTCAGGCACCTCAGACGGGGCCCCCTTGGAGCGTAATATAAAAGTGCGGTTAAATTTCTGAATGTTTTTTATAATTCGTTGAAAAGACTATAATTTTAATGCGTCGGTACTTTCCCCTTTTTGCCGCCTGAAAACGGTTAAATTGGTAGAAAATCTTGTTTGTCTGAGCGCAGCGAGTTTACAAGATTTTCGTGAAGCAAATTTAAGTATTTTCAGGAAACAAGGCAAAACGGGGTCGTCTTTCTTTGCTTACTTTCTTTGGCGAAGCAAAGAAAGTAAGAAGATAAGAAAGTAAGAAAATAAGAAAACCAGTTAGTAAGCGATTAAAATAAAAAACAATGAACACATCAATACCCCAAAATCAAACCACACTCGATGAATTCTTCATGAATCATGCCCTCGCGCTTGCCGATAAAGCACGAATGCTGGGTGAAATTCCCGTCGGAGCGGTGTTGGTGGATGAACATAATCAAATTATCGGCGAAGGCTGGAATTTGTCGATTATTCACAGTGATCCGACGGCCCATGCGGAGATTGTTGCGTTGCGCCGGGGAGCGCAAAAAATTCAGAATTATCGGTTATTGAATTGCACGCTTTACGTCACATTGGAACCTTGTACCATGTGTGCCGGTGCGATTCTACACAGTCGAATAAAACGGCTGGTATTCGGTGCGGCGGATGAGAAAACCGGAGCGGTCGGTTCCCGTTTCCATTTTTTTGAAGATTATAAAATGAACCATGTCATTGAAGTCACCGGCGGAGTATTGGCGGAAAAGTGCGGTCAAAAATTGAGCGATTTTTTCAAAATGCGACGACAACAGCAAAAAATGAAGAAATCGGCTCGCCAAGCAACGCTAAAAACCACCGAAGAAAATGAAGAAAAATAAAAAAATCCGCCTGCATGAGGCGGATCTTCCATAAAAGGTAGAAAACGCTACTCGTCTAAGAAACTGCGTAAAGTTTCCGAGCGACTCGGATGACGCAATTTACGCAGTGCTTTCGCTTCAATCTGACGAATACGTTCACGCGTCACATCGAACTGTTTACCCACTTCTTCCAGCGTATGATCCGTATTCATATCAATCCCGAAACGCATCCGTAACACTTTCGCTTCACGCGGTGTTAAACCTTCCAGCACTTCATGAGTTGCCACTTTCAGACTTTGAGCCGTTGCGCTGTCTAACGGCAGTTCTAGCGTACTGTCTTCAATGAAGTCGCCTAAATGGGAATCATCGTCATCGCCAATCGGCGTTTCCATCGAAATCGGTTCTTTAGCAATTTTCAGCACTTTGCGGATTTTATCTTCCGGCATGCCCATGCGTTCCGCCAATTCTTCCGGAGTCGCTTCACGCCCCATTTCCTGTAAACATTGACGGGAAATCCGGTTTAACTTATTAATGGTTTCAATCATATGAACAGGAATACGTATGGTACGCGCCTGATCGGCAATGGAACGGGTAATCGCCTGACGAATCCACCATGTGGCATAAGTCGAAAATTTATAACCGCGACGATACTCAAATTTATCTACCGCTTTCATTAAACCGATGTTACCTTCCTGAATTAAATCCAAGAACTGCAGACCACGGTTGGTATATTTTTTCGCAATGGAGATAACTAAACGCAGGTTCGCTTCCACCATTTCTTTTTTGGCGCGACGAGCCTTTAATTCGCCTTGAGAAATACGATCGCCGATATTCCGAATTTGTTCGATAGTTAAATGGGCTTCCTGTTCCAGGTTCTGTAATCTGGCAATGGATGCGCGAATATTATCCGCATATTTTGCCAATTTCTCCGCATAAGGTTTTTTACCGCCCAATAACTTGGTTAACCATGCGTCATTGGTTTCCTTGCCGGTAGAAAAAACTTTAACGAATTCGTCTTTCGGCATTCTGGCGTAATCGACCGCCCAACGCTGAATTTGGCGCTCTTCGGCGCGAATACGCTTCATCATCTTGCGCATCGGAATCACTAATACGTCAAATTGACGCGGCACCAAACGGAATTGGGTAAAAATCTCGGACAACGCTTTCATTTGCTCGCGCGCTTTCGCACTGCCGCGACCGTGTTTGGCAATCGTCGCGATAGTTTTGTCATGTTGATCTCTTAACGCATAGAATTTTTCACGAGCGACTTCCGGATCGATAGAATTGTCATTGTCGTCGGAGGAGCTGCTGTTATCGTTGTTATCTTCTTCATCTTCGTTTTCATCATCCAAATCCGCATCCACCTCGACATCCGCATCTTCGTCATCCGCTAAATCGTCACTGAATTCATCCGCGCTTTCTTCTACCGTCGGATCCACAAAACCGGTAATCAAATCCGCCAAACGAATACCACCTTCTTCCACTTGTGCATATTGATCGAGCAAATAAGTGATACCTTCCGGATATTCCGCAATGGCACTTTGCACTTCGTTGATCCCGTCCTCGATACGTTTGGCGATACCGATTTCCCCTTCCCGGTCAAGCAATTCCACACTGCCCATTTCGCGCATATACATACGCACCGGATCCGTGGTGCGACCAAGTTCGGATTCTACGCTGGAAAGCACCTGCGTAGCCTCTTCCACCGCATCTTCATCGGTATCGGTAATATTTTCGTTTAACAAAAGATCATCGGCATCCGGTGCGGTTTCCAACACTTGAATACCCATATCATTAATCATTTGAATAATGTCTTCGATTTGATCGGTATCCACCAAATCTTCAGGGAGGTGATCATTCACTTCCGCAAAGGTTAAATACCCCTGCTCTTTCCCTTGAGCGATTAACAATTTCAATTGAGATTGTGGATTGTGCTCCATAGTGATCCGCCTTTGATTAATTTGCTGTTCTTATAAAGAAATAAATTTTAACATTGTTATGACAGTTTACCTAGAACTGTTTTACTCCGGATTTCGGCTTAATAATTGTGCAAGTTCTTGTTTTTCATCCAAATCCAGGCCTAATTGACGATCTTTGGCGATCAAATCCTCAATGCGTTGCGATTGCAGTTGATTGGCGAAAAACGCAAGCGTATCGATAAATGTCACGGTAATATTGTCACTTTCAATTAAATGATCCCATACCGACAGGATTTCAAGGGGCTTGGCGTAATTTGTACCACGAAAATATTCCAGAATCTGCCCCATAGTAATACCGACGTTCTCACGGCAAAGTGCGGTCAGATTTTCCAACAAATCCAAACCGTTTACATCCGTTTTCAGTTCTTTAAAGGCATCCAGCGTATAAGGCAGTTGCGCCAATTCGGGATTTTGCAGTAACAACGCAATCAAAACCCGCATCGGCGTACGTTTCATTTCCGGTATTTTTTGGACCGCACTTTTTTCCGGTTGTCCGCCTTTAGCGAACAATTTTTCGATCTGAACCGGATCGAGAATACCGAGTTTCAACGCCAGCGTATTCTGCAAATACACCCGTAACATGTCGCCCGCCACACGATTAATCAACGGCACAGCCAAGGCGGCTAATTTGCTTTTACCTTCTTTGGTGGAAAGATCCACTTGCTGCAACAAATGATCAAACAGAAAATCATGCAGGGTTTGCGCTTTTTGAATATAGGATTCAAACCCCGCTTTACCGTATTGACGGATATAAGTATCGGGATCTTCTTTTTCCGGTAGAAAAATGAATTTTAACTGACGACCGTCCTCTAAATAAGGCAGCGCATTTTCCAATGCGCGCCAGGCGGCGGCACGTCCGGCACGGTCACCGTCATAACAACAAATCACCTGTTCCGTCGCTCTGAACACCAATTGGATTTGTTCGGGTGTCGTCGCCGTACCCAGCGACGCCACGGCATAATCCACACCGAATTGGGCAAGCGCCGCCACATCCATATAGCCTTCGACCACCACCAGCATTTCCGGCGATTCGTTCGCCTGCAACGCTTCGTATAACCCGTAAAGTTCGCGTCCTTTATGGTACGTCACGGTTTCCGGCGAATTCAGATATTTCGGCGTCCCGTCGCCCATTACGCGCCCGCCGAAAGCGATAACCCGTCCTCGGCGATCCCGGATCGGAAACATAATACGGTGACGAAACGCATCATAAAGCGCACCGCGTTCGTTGCGTTTCAGCATACCCAAAGCGAACAAACGTTCTTGTTCTTCTTTAGTCTTGCCGAAATTGCGCAAAACAAAATCGAAACTGTCCGGAACATAACCGATACCGAATTTTTTAACCACATCTTCGGACAAACCGCGTTGCTGCAAATAGGCTTGGGCGGGAATGGAGGCGGTAAGCTGATTTTGATACTGCTCGGCAATGTTCTGCATTAATTCATATAAATCGCGCTTAGTTTTAAAACTGACGGATGTTTTTGAATTTTTACGCTCGGCATACTGTTCCCGCGGAACATCCAGCCCCAGCATTCCGGCTAATTCCTCAACCGCTTCCACAAACTCCAGTTTATCGTATTCCATTAAAAAATTCAGCGCATTACCGTGAGCGCCGCATCCGAAACAATGATAAAACTGTTTGTTTTTACTGACGGTAAAAGAAGGCGTTTTTTCATGATGAAAAGGGCAGCACGCCTGATAATTATTAGTGCCCGCTTTTTTCAGTTTAACGCGGGAACCCACCACATCCACAATATCCGCTTGAGCGACAATATCATTGATGAAATCGCGTGGAATATGTCCTGCCATGGTAAATTCTCCTGCGTCTAAAGCAACAAAACCGCGATCCCACTGGCATCACGGTTTGTTGAACTCGGGTTTTAATTCGTTTACGTGACGAATTAGTATAAACGTGTGTTACGTGCGTTTTCGCGAGCTACACGTTTCGCATGACGTTTTGCACGAGTTGCGTTTTCACGTTTACGAATCGTTGTCGGTTTTTCATAGAATTCGCGAGCGCGAACTTCTGCTAAAATACCCGCTTTTTCGCAAGAGCGTTTAAAACGACGTAATGCAACGTCAAATGATTCGTTTTCACGTACTTTAATTACTGGCATATGCCATCACCTCTAGTAAAAAATTTGATAATAAGTTTAGTTAATTTTGCAAAATTACTGAGCAACTTACTCAATAAGGGTCGTAATTTTACTCCACCTGTCCTATAAAAGTAAAGTTTAAATTCGGATGTTTGCGTGAACTTTCGGCTAATAGGATAAATATAGCACAAAAGTGCGGTTCAAAAAACGAAAGTTTTTCAAAAACAAAGGCGGATTCACCATCCGCCTTGCCGTTTAATTAAAATTTGTAGGAAACGCTGAGTTTGTAGTTGCGACCCGGGTCGTAATCAACGGAATCATAATACTGAGTACTGTGATCTTTGTAAGCTTTATCAAAGATATTATCAATACCTGCGGTTAATTCTAAGCCTTTAATTTGTTTTGGCGACCAAGAAACATACATATTACTGACCGCATAACTTTCTTTAAGCGTAGAATCATCCATATCAATCGCACGCACATACATCGTATTCCAGCCCAATTCAACCTGCGCCGACGGAATATATTAACTTAAAGTGAAGTTATAGCGATCACCGGTATCGGAAAAAGCGGCTAAACCGGTAGATTTTTGTTCGCTTCTGGCGCGGGCATAACTAACGGAAAACGCCGTGTTGTCATAACGGTATTTGGCTGACGCTTCCACCCCTTTGACGTCGACTTCGCCCAGGCTACAGTAAATACTGCCGCTGCTTACCGCATTGGTATTTACACAACGATTAGCTCTAACGGTTTGGTTGATATTTTCATAATCGGTTTTGAAATATTTGGCGGTGAAGGAAAAACCGTCGACATCGGAAAACAGACCGTCTTTGGCATAGCTGAAACCGACTTCTTTATTATCGCCGCGTGCCGCTTCTAAATTACCGTCATAAGCACGGGTTCCGCGTAAATAGATCTCACCGGCATCCGGACCTTTGAACAATTCGGTATAGTTGGCGAATACCATCAAGTTATCCGTTAAGCTGTATTTCAACCCCAAGGCTTTTGAAAAACGATGGTAGGATTTATCGAAATCGCTGGCTAAATCCGCTTTATGGTGATCAAAACGAACGCCGGGAATAATCATCAGATTGCCTAGCGCGATCTTATCTTCAACATAAACCGAAGTGCTGTCCATATTTGCCACGTAGGCGTTATTCGCCGCACCTAATGCCTGTGCTTTAGTATTGTAATATTCGCCGCCGACTAATAGTTGATGGTTTGTTACGCCCAAATCGAATTCGGACGTATTGGAAAGCGTACCGCCGACCGTACGGACTTTAGACTTCGGCGAACCCATTGAAGCCGCTTCGGTTTCCGTATTATAGGCGTTCGCCTTGATATTAACCCACTTGTTGTTTTCCGGATTAAAACCGTAAGAAAGAGTATAGGTTTTACGGGTCAGTTCGGTGTAAGCTTTGCCATGGCTCGCCTCATTATACCCCTCCTCGCCCGGTTGCGGCACATCGCCCAGACACATCCCCATATTGGCACGATAACAGCTTAATGCCGTGTTGGTATAACGTTCGGCGGAAGCTTTAATCCATTGCTCGTTGCTGATATTGTACTTGGCTTTGAATAAATAGTTGGATAAATGACCTTTATTTTTGTTCTTCAGGCCGTTACCGTCTTCCCCGTCACGCTGGTGACGATAGTTGAAATAGCCCAATAAATCCAGATTACCGCTACGTCCGTACAGCATGGCAGTGCCTTGGTTGGAATCACCGTTCGAACCGTAACCGTATTTTACTTTACCACCGAAATTTTCACCTTCTTCCAACATATCTGCGGCATCAACGGTTTCGAATTTAATCGAACCGCCGAGAGAACCGGCACCGGTGGAAACGGAGTTCGAACCGACATCAACCTCGACCCGTTTTAAAATCTCAGGATCAATCCCGTAGTTACCGTTATGATGGAACGAATAACCGTTTTGACGGGCTCCGTCGATAGTAATATTAAGATATTCTTCGCTGACGCCGCGAATATTATAACGCTCGACCGCGGAACGCGCACCGTTAACGTTTACACCGGGAACACCGCGGATAACATCGGACATTTTAGTCGCCTGGCGAACTTTCGTAACCCCTTTGGCAGCGATATTTTCCGCCTGCGGAGAAAAGTTGTCACTCACCACATCGATAGTATCCAATTGCTCCGACGCGGCCGCCTGCACGGACATCGCCACAAACGCCGCCACAGGCAGCAATGCAAAATGTGTCTTTTTCATACTGTTTCCTCGGTTAACTTTTAAACAAAATAAAACGATAATAATTATTATTTATAATCTCATTTGAAGTCAAGAAAAATTTAACCGCACTTTTCTTGTGGGAAAAGGCAGGCAATCGGTTACGCCGAATCATTTCCCCCGACAACAGGCGACATTCCCGCCGGATATTGTTATAATCCCGCATTATTTTCGTGCAAAAGGGGGAAAGCCCATGAATTTATTAGATAAAACCTTGGATTTAAGTTATTGGAAACGCCTGAAAATCGCCTTCCAATATGTGATGCCGCAAAAATATCTCACTCAATTCGCCGGCTGGTTTGCCGAACGAAAATGGGGCGCCGTCACCCACTTCGCCATTAAAATGTTTGCTAAAAAATACGACGTCGATATGAGCGAAGCGGCAAAAGAAGACTTCAGCGATTATGCTTCCTTTAACGAATTTTTTATCCGTAAGTTAAAAGACGATGCCCGTAAAATCGATGAAAATCCCACCGCACTTTGCCAACCGGCGGACGGCAAAATCAGCCAGCGCGGACATATTTTCGACGAAACCCTGTTGCAAGCCAAAGGACACAGTTTCAGCCTGCGCGATTTATTGGCGGACGACGAAGAATTAACGGAAACCTTTAAAAACGGTGAGTTCGTCACCACCTATTTATCACCGCGCGATTATCACCGCGTTCACATGCCGTGCGACGCCACATTACGCAAAATGATTTATGTACCGGGCGATTTATTTTCGGTAAACCCGTTTTTAAACGAACATATACCGAATTTACTCGCCCGTAACGAGCGCGTTATCTGCGTGTTCGATACGGAATTCGGCAAAATGGTGCAAATTCTGGTGGGCGCGACCATCACCGCCAGCATCAGCACCATTTGGGCGGGAACGGTTAACCCGCCGCGCTTAACTCATGTAAAAAGCTGGAATTACGACGGCGAGCAAGCGGTAACATTGACGAAAGGCCAGGAAATGGGCGCATTCCGGTTAGGTTCTACCGTGATCAATTTATTTCAGCAAGACCGCGTGAAATTAGCGGAAAATTTAGAGGTCGACAGCGTAACGCGAGTCGGCGAAGTATTGGCTTTTAAAAACTAAGAAGGAAAAACAATGTCGATTTTTGATTCGGTAAAATTAGAGAGTGTCGCTGAGAAAGGCGGTTACGGCGTAGGTTTACAAATCGGTCAGCAGCTTGCGGACAGCGGTTTAGGCGTGTCCGCCGAAGCCGTCGCCAAAGGGATTTATGACGTGTTGAATCAGAATCCGCCGGCAGTGGATTTGAATGACGTCACCGCAGCATTACAGCAATTACAACAAGCGGCGCAGGAAGCGGCTCAGGCACAATTCAAGAAAATCGAAGAAGAGGGTCGCGCATTTTTAGTGGAAAACGCCAAAAAAGCCGGCGTCAGCGTTACCGAAAGCGGCTTGCAATATGAAATCATCACGGAAGGCAGCGGCGCCAAACCAAGCCGACAGGATAGCGTTCGCGTACATTACACCGGTACGTTAACCGACGGTACCGCTTTCGACAGTTCCGTCGCACGCGGCACACCGGCTGAATTTCCGGTCAGCGGCGTGATAGCCGGTTGGACCGAAGCGTTACAATTAATGCCGGTGGGCTCAAAATGGCGTTTGACTATTCCTCACAATCTGGCTTACGGCGAACGCGGCGCCGGCGCGTCCATTCCGCCGTTCAGCGTATTAGTGTTTGAAGTGGAGTTATTGGATATCCTTTAATGTCAACAAGTTAATTAAAAAGTGCGGTCAAAAATTCTTTCGTTTTTAATGACCGCACTTTTATTTTTTATTGCCCTAATGATTTCCCAAACAATTGTTTGTCCCGATTGCCGTTATTTTTTTACAATCATATCATCACGATGAACCGCCACCGCGCCGTATTCATAACCTAAAATTTCTTCAATCTCGCAGGATTTTTTACCTTTAATCAGCGCCAGCGCATCGCTGTTATAACGCGGCATGCCGAGTGCAATGTCCTTGCCGCCGACAGTACGGATTTTCACCACTTCACCGCGGGAAAAACGCCCTTCGACATGTACGATTCCCGCCGGCAACAAGGATTTGTGCCGGCTTAATACGGCTTTTTCCGCCCCCTCATCAATGATCACCACCCCCGCCGACGGTGCGGCGAATAACCATTGTTTCCGGCTTTCCAGATGTTCCGGCGCCACAGTGAATTTGGTGCCGATAGATTTTCCGTGCGCTAAATCCGTAATCACATCCGGACGGTTGCCGGGCGCAATAACGGTTTCAATGCCGGAACGGGTGGCGACATCCGCCGCACTGATTTTAGTGGACATTCCGCCGGTGCCGAGCGTTGTACCGCTGCCGCCCGCAATAGCGCGAATGTGATCGGTAATTTCATTCACCACGGTAATCAATTTCGCCTCGGGATTGTTACGCGGATCGCTGTCGAACAGTCCTTGTTGATCGGTCAACAGATAAAGCTGATCCGCCTGCACCAAAATTGCCGCCAATGCGGATAAATTATCGTTATCGCCTACTTTGATTTCTGCCGTCGCCACCGCATCGTTTTCATTTATTACGGGAATAATGCCGTTATCCAGCAACGCCTGTAAAGTGTCGCGCGCATTCAGAAAACGTTCCCGATCTTCAATATCCGCACGGCTCAGCAGAATTTGTCCGATATGAAGATCGTAAATGGCGAAAAGTTGTTCCCAGGTTTGAATCAACTGACTTTGTCCGACGGCGGCAAGTAACTGTTTTGAGGCGATAGTCGGCGGCAGTTGCGGATGATTCAGATAATCCCGCCCCGCCGCAACCGCTCCGGAGGTGACGATTACGATGCGAAACCCCGCCTGATGTAAACGGGTGATCTGCTGCACGATGGAAATCATGTGCGGGCGATTCAATTTTTTAGAGCCCTGAGTTAAGGTGCTCGTGCCGAATTTAACAACAATAGTTTTGCGATTCTGCGCCATAAACGTTGGTCCAGGAAGAAAAAATAAGCGTTAAAGTAGCATTAAACCGGACAAAAATCACGCAAAATCTGACCGCACTTTGCCGATGTTCTATGTTTCTGCAATATCCGTTTTCATCCGTTCGAAGATAAGCATATAATGCGCCTGATTAAATTTTTTACGGAGAACAATGATGACGGGAATTTCGCCCAAACAACAGGAAATTACGCGCTTGTGCGTACAAGCCGCCGCCATGCAGTTGCAGCACGGGCTGGAAAGTGCGCAAGTGGTGCAAATGACGATGCGCCTCGGTTCGGCATTGGGCGTGGACAGCGTAGAATGCGCGTTAACGCCTAATGCGGTAATCATCACTACCCTGCTGAACGGACATTGTCTGACCACCACCAGACGGGTGCTGGACAAAGGCTTGAATATGCAGGTGATTACGGAAGTACAGCGCATTATTATTACTGCCGAACATAAAATCTATAATATCAATATGGTGAAAGAAAAACTGAACCAAATCAAACCGTTACATTATAATCGATGGATAGTGGTGTTTATGATCGGTTTATCCTGCGCCTGTTTCGCTCACTTGGCGGGCGGCGATCGGACGATTTTTGCCATCACCTTTGCGGCTTCGGCATTGGGTATGTTTGTCCGCCAGGAATTCAGCAAACGGCATTTTAATCCGTTAATCGTATTTGCCGTCACGGCTTTTGTCGCTTCGTTGATTTCGGGACTGGCGCTCAAATTCGACCTTGGTAATAATCCGCAAATCGCCTTGGCTTCCAGCGTATTATTGTTGGTCCCCGGCTTTCCGTTAGTGAACTCTATCGCCGATATTCTGAAAGGGCACATCAGCATGGGGCTGGCACGCTGGTCGCTGGCTACGGTGCTGACGTTCGGCGCCTGCATGGGTATTGTACTCGCCTTAAACGTACTTAATATTTCGCAATGGGGAAACTGACATGGATCTGATTTTACATTTACTGGACGACATGATTTTCGCGGCGATTCCCGCCGTGGGTTTCGCACTGATATTTAACGTTCCGCCTAAGGCGTTAATTTACTGCGCATTGTTAGGCGCGCTCGGTCACGGTTTTCGAACATTATTGCTGTATTTTAACGTTCAATTGGTGCTGGCGACCTTTCTCGCCGCCGGCTTAATCGGTTTTATCGGCGTACAGATTTCACAACGTTATTTGGCACACCCGAAAGTTTTCACCGTTGCCGCCATTATTCCCATGATTCCGGGTATTTACGCCTACAAAGCGATGATTGCCATTGTGCAAATCAATTCTTACGGTTCCTCGCCGGAGCTGTTTCAGCAAATGACGGACAACTTTGTGAAAACCGGTTTCCTGCTCGGTGCGTTAGTATTTGGACTTGCCTTGCCTCGTCTGTTATTCTATCGTCAAAAACCGGTCGTCTAATTTGAAGGAAAATTATGTTATTCAGTCTTATCGTCGCCGCCACAAAAAATCAGGTAATTGGGAAAGACAACCAAATGCCTTGGCACTTGCCCGCCGATCTCGCCTGGTTTCGCCGAAATACCACCGGCAAACCGGTAATTATGGGGCGCAAAACCTTTGAAAGCATCGGACGTCCGTTACCGAAACGGATGAATATTGTGTTGTCACGCCGTCCTTTTGAACATGAAGGCGTCATTTGGAAAGACAGTCTGGAAAGTGCGGTTGATTTTGTGCAAGATTTTGATGAAATTATGCTGATCGGCGGCGGGGAACTGTTCAAACAATATTTGCCGAAAGCGGATAAGCTCTATCTGACGCAAATCCAAGCGGAAATCGAAGGCGATACCTTTTTCCCCGAGTTAAACTGGAACGAATGGGAAATCGAACATGAAGAACGACACTCGGCGGATGAAAATAACGCCTACGATCTGCGCTTTTTGATTTTACGCCGTAAATAAACCGACAAATACGCAATTTTAAAGCAAAGACCGGATTCGGCGCTTTGCTTATTGCCGTCCCGGATTAATCTTCGCCCCAAATTTCTTCGGCGATTTCTTCCACAAAACGGACTTTCGCCCATTGCTGTTCTTCCGTCAGAATGTTGCCTTCTTCGGTTGAAGCGAAACCGCATTGCGGACTTAAACAAAGCCGTTCCAACGGTACATATTGCGCCGCTTCGCGAATACGCGATTTAATAAATTCCTTGTCTTCCAGTTCCGGGAGTTTGGACGTGACCAAACCAAGCACTACCCGTCCTTTATTGCCCGCAAAATATTTCAACGGTTCAAACCCGCCGGAACGCTCATCGTCGTATTCCAGAAAATAACCGTCGTAATCGGTTTGCGCAAACAATGCATCGGCAATAGGATCGTAAGCACCGGTTAACAGGTAAGAAGATTTATAGTTGCCGCGGCAAACATGAGTGGTAATGGTCATATCCGCCGGTTTCACCGATAAAATCGTCTGAATATTTTCCAGTGCCTGCGCTTTATCCGCCGCAAATGAGGGTAAATCTTTGTTATTACACAAGGTTCCCCAGTACACGTCGTCAATCTGTAAATAACGACAGCCGGCCGCATAAAAGGCTTTAATCGCATCCTGATAAGCCTTTTGTACATCTTTCATCATGGCGGCCTTATTCGGATACACCGACGTATTCAATTGATAGTCATACATTAACTGATTCGGACTCGGAATGGTAAATTTAACAATGCCGCGACCGTTCACAATTTTCTGCAGCGAATTGAAATGCGCCAGAAAAGGATGATGGTCATTCCAGGATATTTTACCGGCACAACGGATATTATACGGTCGTACACTGACACTGCGGAAATTATAAGCTTCCTCCGGCACATATCCTTCTATACCGTTTAAATTTTCCAGAAAATCGATATGCCACCAAGAACGGCGGTATTCGCCGTCGGTAATCACCTGAATACCTGCATCCAACTGAGCCTGAACCAGTTTTTCGATTTCCCTATCCTCAATTGCGGTCAATTCCGCCTGTGAAATTTTGCCCGCGGCGAATTGAATTCGTGCCGCTTTTAACGGTGCCGAACGTAAATAAGAACCGACGGTATCCGCATGCAACGGTAAAGTTTTAATTGTCATTATTAAATTCCTTAATATTGATTTTTATTCCAAGCGATATCACTATAAGCAAAAGACTGCGCGAAAACAAGCTAAAACACGGTCTCGACGCAGTCTTTTTATTGATGATGAACATGAATTCAATTCATATTAATACTTTGCGCACAGGCATAAGCGGAACTCCACGCCCACTGAAAGTTATAACCGCCGAGCCAACCGGTGACATCCAGGACTTCGCCGATAAAATACAGGCCTTTCACTTTCAGGCTTTCCATTGTCTTAGAAGAAACTTCACGGGTATCGACGCCGCCCAGGGTAACTTCCGCCGTGCGATAACCTTCCGTACCGTTCGGTTGAAAATGCCAGTGATGAATCAAATCCGCCAGATTTTCCGACCGCACTTTGCTTATATTCGCCACCGTTTCGTCTTTTACCAGCCCCTGTTCCAACCAAATTTCCACCAGTTTTTTCGGCAACACGCGATTTAACAGCGTTTTCAGTTGAATTTTCGGCGAATCGGCTTTAGCCCGCCGCAATAAATCATGAATATCCGCCGCCGGCAGCAAATCGATGGTCAATGATTCGTTCGGCTGCCAATAATTGGAAATCTGCAGTACCGCCGGTCCAGAAATACCGCGGTGCGTGAACAATAACCGGTTAGCGAAACGTTGACCGTTTCGTGCGGTAACCGCCACCGGCAGTGAAATACCCGAAAGTGCGGTCAAAAATTTATCCGGTTCGCGATAAGTAAACGGCACCAAACCGGCGCGCGGCGGCAATACCCTCATGCCGAACTGTTCCGCCAGCCGATAACCAAAAGGCGATGCACCCAGTCCCGGCATAGACAGACCGCCGCTGGCAACGACTAAATTGTCGCATCGCCACAATTGTCCGTTGGCACGAATGATAAACCCCGAATGTTTAACCGAACCCGATTCGCCTTCACTTGCTTCCACGGATTCAATTTGCTGACGCAATGCAATATACACACCGCTTTGTGCGCATTGACGCGTCAGCATTTCTACAATATCTTCCGCGCCGTTATCGCAAAACAGCTGGCCGCTCTCCTTTTCGTGATAAGCGATGCCCGCATCAGCCACCATGGCAATAAAATCCCATTGACTGAATCGCGCCAAGGCGGATTTTACAAAATGCGGATTATGGGAAAGGTAATGCTGCGGCGTGACATCCAGATTAGTAAAATTACAGAAGCCGCCGCCGGACATCAGAATCTTGCGTCCGATTTTTTTACCGTTGTCCAGCACTGCTACGGTTTTGCCCCGTTTGCCGATTTGTGCCGCACAAAATAAGCCGGACGCGCCGGCTCCGATAATTATCGTATTGAAATATTTCATTATTTTTTTGCTTTCTGTAGCTGTGCCGCCATCTGCATGGTTTCGATAATTTTGCGGCGATCCACATCCTGTCGTCCGCTGTCCAGTAATTGTTGCCAATAACCGATTGCCTGTTCATAATCGGTTTTCAGAAAAGCCTCCGACGCCAACAACGACAAACTGGCCGTTTCATACTTATCTTGCCGTAACGCCGCATCGATTAACTGTCGCACTTTCGGCGTAATTTTTTGTCCCGCCTGATAATAAAGTGCGGTCGCCGCCAAACCCAATATTTCGGGCTTACTGCCGCGCAATCGTTCCGCATTGCCGTAGGCCGCCAGAGCATGGTCGAATTCGTTGTTCAGCACGTAAGCCTGCCCTAATTCCATCCAGGCATCCGCATCATTGGGATCCTTGCGCAATTTATTTTGCACGAAAGTAACATAATCCGTATTTCTTTCCGCCGCAGTAGCGGTTTGCAGTTGTTTTTGCTTATCCGCAAACGCTTGTTCCCCTTGTTTTACATAATCAAAACGGTTCAGAGAAAAATAATAAGCAAGCGGAACGCCAATTAATATCAGCCATAAAAAAGCGGAAAAAATCGAGCTGTTTTTGACCGCACTTTTTGTCTTCGGCGGCGCGCTTTCCTGCAATGCCTGTTCATCGGTAAGCAAACGCTGACTTAATTCATCCGCCAGTTCGGCGGAAGGACAATGCGCTATTTGTGTCTGATACAGTTCGATATTCTTCTGCTGACGATAGTTTTTCTGCCAGTTGGTTTTTGCCGTGAAAGGTACAAAAACCAACATAGCGAGCAAAGCGAAAATAAAAATGCCTACGGGTAATATCATTATTTTTTCTCTAGTAAATCCGTCAACGTCCGTTTTTGTTCGGGCGAAAGCGCGGTGGATTTCGGCGGTATGTTCGCCCGCTGCCGGGAATAACGCCATAATGCGTACAATGCCGTTAACAAGAGCAGTACCGGCAATCCCCACAATAACGCCGTCGTCCGTTGAAAAGGCGGTTTATACAGCACGAAATTGCCGAAACGCGATGTCATGACATCCACAATTTGTTCGTTACTTTTACCTTCATCAATCATTTTATACACTTCAAGGCGCAAATCATAAGCGATAGGCGAATTGGATTCCACCAAGTTTTGATTCTGACATTGCGGACAGCGCAAAGATTTTGCCAATGCCACCGCGCGGTTGCGATCCTCAACGGATTTGAACCGATAGGTATCCACTATTTCGGCTCGGACGGCGCTTACCATAAAAATTAACAAATAAAACAAAATTCTCATTTCAATGTTTCCAATTCAGGCAACAATACTTTTTCAATAATCTTGCGATCAAGCGCACCAGATTGGCGGTAACGAATCACGCCGTATTTGTCCACCACATAGGTTTCCGGCGCACCGTCCACTCCCAGTTGCATCGCCAGTTTGCCGCGACTGTCATCAATATTAAACAGAAACGGATTGCCCGAATGTTGCAAATATTCCAGCGCATTCTGTCGTTTATCGCGGTAATTCAGTCCCACAATTTGTACGCCTTGCTTTGCCAGTTCCAGCAATAACGCATGTTCCTGTTTACAATAATAACACCAGCTCCCCCAAATATTGATTAAATGCGCCGTTTTCGGCAGACTTTTATTGCTGACGATTTGTTCGGGATGCTGTAAATCCGCCTGAAAAAATTCCGGTACGGGTTTATCAATCAGTGCCGAAGCGATTTTTTTCGGATCCTGCCGTAAACCGACGAATAACAAGGCGCAAATGGTTAAAATCACGACCAAAGGCAAAAATAAAATAATTTTTTTCTTCATAATTCACATTTTTTCGAAAAAAGGGTTACTCCGCCCTGCAAAAACTCATATAATAAACGACGTTCTTTCGTGCCGACTTAGCTCAGTCGGTAGAGCAACTGATTCGTAATCAGTAGGTCGTCAGTTCGATTCTGATAGTCGGCACCATTTCTTTTTACTCTTTTTACTCTTTCTTCCCGCCGTTTCTTTTCAGGCTTAATGCCGCGCATAACGCACCGATAGCCATTAGCATGCCGCCTAACCAGAGCCAGCCGACGAAAGGTTTGTAATGCAGACGAAAAGTAAATTCTCCGCTATTACCGCTTTCGTAGGTTAATTTGTCACCCATAACAATATAAATATCGCCGAGCAAGCCCCAATTAATTCCCACTTCGGACATATTCATCGTACGTACGTCGTAATAGCGACGCTCGGGATAAAGTGCGGTCAGAATTTCACCGTTTTTTACTACCTCGAAATGGGCTTTTTCGCTGGTATAATTAGGGCCGATTTCATTAGTGAACCCAAAATAACGGAAATCATAACCGTTCAGTTGCTGGCTTTGCCCCGGTGCCAAACGTACGCCGAACTCGGAACCGAAATACCCGGACATCACGGCGCCGATTGTCGTCACCGCAACACCGCAGTGCGCCAACACCATGCCCGCACGTTTCATTGTCATCGCCCGCCAATCAGTCCAAATAGTAGCGGTAAACAGCCAAACGGCAAGGCTCAGCAAAGCGAAAGCCGTCGGATTAAATTTCAAACTCGGTTCTTGCAGCACAGTATGCCGAATCAGCGCATAAGCGACAATCACCGACGGTAACAGGCAAGCCAGTCGTTTAAACAAAAAAACGCGGTCGACTTTTTGCCATTTTGTTGCCAAGACAACCACCATGGCAATTAACAGAATGACGATTAACGGCAAGAAAATACTGTTAAAATACGGCGCTCCCACAGAAATGGAACCCCATCCCATGGCGGTGAACAACATAGGATAAAATGTCCCGATAAAAACACTGATCATCGCAACGGCAAATAAAATATTCGCCAGTAAAATCAAGGTTTCTTTGGAAACAAAAGAAAATCTGACCGCACTCTGACGCAAATTGGTTTTCACGGCAAACAGCGTCAGCGAACTGACGGTGATGAGGAAAAACAGAATCAATAATACGGAGCCGCGTTCGCCGTCTACAGCAAAAGCATGTACCGAGGTTAACACGCCGGAACGCACGATAAAGGTACCCAGTAAACTAAATGCGAAAGTAAGCAAAGAATACAAAATAGTCCAATAACCGAATACCCCTCGCTGTTCCGTAACAATCAAACTATGTAATAATCCAAGCCCGAGCAGCCATGGCATTAAGGATGCGTTTTCCACCGGATCCCAGAACCACCAGCCGCCCCAGCCTAATTCATAATATGCCCACCAGGCACCGAGCACGATACCGACGGTTAAGAAAAACCAAGAAACTAACGCCCACGGACGCATCCAGCGTGCAACGGCGGCATCTACATGACCGCTGATTAATGCGGCGATTGTCAGAGCAAAATTCACCGCAAATCCGACATAACCGAGGTATAACAACGGCGGATGGAAAATAAGTCCTATATCCTGCAACATAGGATTAAGATCCCGCCCTTCCGGCGGTAACGGAAATTGACGGATAAACGGATTGGAAAAGAAAACGATAAAAATACCGAATCCTAAACAAAGTAATCCTAAAACCGATAAAGTCCGGCTGGCGATAACAGGATCAATTTTACGGCTGAAAAAAGCGAACAGGCTCACCCAAATGCTTAATGAAAACAGCCAAAATAACATAGAACCTTCATGACCGCCCCAAGTCGCTGCAATTTTGAAAAAAGTCGGCAACTGGGAATTGGAATGCGCAGCGACATATTCCACCGAAAAATCGTCAACGGCGAAACTGTACGCCAGAATACCGATGGAAACAGTCGTAAAAACAGTGGAAACATAACTGAGATTCCACGCATATTGCGGTTTGCCGATAGTCGGGCAAACCGCCAGTAAAGCAAATGCGAGGGTGGCTATTATAAGAGCCAAAAAAGCAAGTTCGGGTAACATGAATCTTATAGTCTGTCGTTTCGTTTATTTGAATTCATAAAAAAGGGCGTTATAAAACGCCCTTATTTTACTATAAAAACTTTACTACGCGATGGTTAATTGCCCTGCGTATAAAATAAAATAACGTAAGCATAAAACACCGATCAGGTCAAAAACAGACACTAAAATAATAAACTTAGCGTTATATTTAAATTTATCGCTGGCAAATAAATTCGCAACAAGCGGAATCAGAATACCGATTAGCATAACACCGATCCAGAAAACCGCCCCCCAAAATCCGGTTAACGCATTATATAGCGAAACCACTTTCTGACCGCCGCCGAAATACAAACCGACGAAGAAACACACGATTAAACCTAATTCGGTCACCATAATCGGTACTTCAAATTTATGGATAAAATGCACTTCGTGGCTGTCACCTTTAATTTTTCCGGCAAGTAAAATACACAGGAATGTTGCGGCGATACCGGACGACGTACCGGATGCCAGGAACAATGCCGGCAGGACCGGGTTATTCAGCATCGGATAACTGATTAATGCGGAAAGCAAGAAACCGGTATAAGCTCCGAGCACGGCAGCCAGGATAAATAGAATCACTTCCGATATGCTGAAAAGCCATTCAATTTTTGTAATGATAGTGGTCACAAACTGAAGTTTTGGCGCAAAACGTTTTATTAACGCGTCAATTTCTTGTTTGAAGATAACCGCAATCCAAATCACCATGAATAACATATAGACTTGGAATAACATTACCCCCATCGACATTACCGAATTAAATTGATAATTGAACATTAACTTCCAGAATGTCCAAGGACGAGCCAAGTGGAAAATCAATAAGGTTAAACCGACTAAAGTCGGAATCGTGCCTAAAAATGCCGCACTCCGGATAACCCAGTTTTCACTCGGTTTTTCCAATTTATTACTGCGACGGTAAGCGATCGCTAATTGCACGGCGCCAGATGAAATTCCCAGTAAAAAGAGATAAATGGCAATCGTGCTATCCCAAACAAGGTTCGGGGTTTGGAATGGTACATATTCATTCATTATCTATGTTCCCCCTTGCCAAATGGAATATGATACAAATTCGGTTCGGTACCTAATTGTACTTTGGTACGATATACCGGATTTTCACGAACTTTACGTGCAACGGCACTATTACTGTCGTTCATATCGCCGAATGTTAACGCTTTGGTCGGACAAGCTTCTACGCAAGCCGGTTGCTTGCCTTTTGCCAGATTGGTATCGCGGCAGAAGTTACATTTATCCGCTGTTTTATGAACAGGATGAATGAAACGGACACGATACGGACAAACCGCTACACAATACTGGCAACCGACGCAAAGATCACGATTTACATCAACAATACCGGTTGTCGGATCAATGTAAGATGCGCCTGTAGGGCATACCGCTACACAAGGTGCATTAGTACAATGCTGACAAGACTGGCGGAAAAATTCATATTCCTGATTCGGAAATTCGCCGATAGGCTCGCTACGGATAATTTCCAAACGAGAAACACCTTCTGGCACTTGATTGGTTTCACGACAAGCTTCCATACACGCCGTACAACCGATACAGACTGATTCGTCATGCACCATTGCATAGCGTTTTGGTTTTTCTTGCTTTTCGCTTTCACCTTGTGCCGTTAAACTAACTGTTGTTCCCGTCGTAAGGATTAATGCCCCCATTCCAGAAACAAAGTTTCGGCGTGAGCAAGTTGTCATTGTTTATCCTTTTGTTCGGTCATCATTTGTTGAGCGGCTTCTTTACGTTTACGTTGTTCACCGTGACAATCAACACAAAGTTTTACGCGTTCTTTCGTTTTGATTTCTTTCATTGCTTCTTTTTCAGGATGCAACGTATGACAAGAGGCGCACGGCAGTTTCATGGCATGAACATCATGCGCCCAGAAGTTTTCACGTAGATCTTTCGGCTGGTGGCAAGAGAAGCACACTTGGTTTTGCTCTTCGGCTGTGTACATCGGTTTTTCATCACTGAAAATATCGCCGTCGAAACGCATAACGTCTTTCACGCCTCTACGGTGGTTTTCACTGATATTACCGTGACAACTTACACATGTAATAGGTTTACCTGTAGCAGGATTTTCTTTGGTTAAATGCACACCATGGAATTTCCCTGCGTGATTTGTCCCAACCGCCTGCTCTTTCGCGACATCAAGATTATGACATTGTGCGCAGTAATGATTGGGATCTCGCACGTTATCTAATTTTTGCTCGAAAGACGCAACCGGAGACTCTTGTTTGGCATCAGTTTTCGCCTGTTCGGCTTGAACTGTTGTCACAAATAGCATCACCCCGAATACGGCTGAGAGCTTTGCAAATTTTTTCAATACAGAGTTCATTTTCGTTACCTTAATCCTTTGACTGAAGTTACCGCACTTCAACGTTTTTTTCGAAGTTCAAAGTGCGGTCGCTTTTTTCATTATTTTTCCGGTGTTGTTGGAGGTGGAGTTAGAATCAGGCCTTTTTTAATTGCTTCTTTATTCCACTCAGGAATAACGGTTTTGATGAACTCTTCTTTATCTTTGCGTTCTTTCTCGATATCAATACCCATTACTTTCCACGCTTTTTCGGCTGTTGATATATCAGGATAATTGATAGGTTGTTGAACACCATGTTGTGCTAAAATTACTGCTAATTTAGCACGTGCATCCGCTGCACGATCCAAACCGCTGGCAATAATTTTCAATGCGACATCCGGTGCATGCATATGCATACCGTGACTTGCAGCAGAGAAGTCCCAGCGCCATTGCGCGTGACGAATTGCTTGCAACGCATCTTTCATTTCTTCTTTAGTCGCGCCTGCATCCCACGCCGCTTTCGCTTCGAAGTGCGATTTCACGATTTGATCTTCAAGTTTAATCATCACTTCGCGAACATCCGCTTTATGCTGTTCAACAGTTTTCACTAAAGTTTCTTGACTTTGATCATGACAACGTGCACAAGTATTCTGGAAATTATCTACAACCGGATTACCCACTACTTGGTGATCCGTAAAGACTTTTCCGTCTTTATCTTGTTTTTTCGCCATGTGACAGTCGATACAGGTTACCCCGTTTTTACCGTGCGTACCCATTGACCAGGTTTCGAAATCAGGGTGTTGAGCTTTCAGCATCGGTGCTTTAGACATGGAGTGAGTCCAGTCGGAGAATTCGATTTCGTCATAGTATTTTTCCATACTGTCTACGTCATGACCTTTATGCCATGGAAATACTACATTATTGGCGCCCGTGCTTTTATCGAAATAATATTCTACGTGACAGTTAGCACAAACCGCTGCGCGTTGATCGGTACGATCTGAAGTCGCAAAGGTTTTACCCACTGAGTCCAACGCACGTAAAACATGAGGTCGGGCGACGCGTAATGCCGGTTTACCGTCTCTAAATTCTTGAGACTGAGTATCGTGACAGTCCGCACAACCGATACTGTTAACAATTTCCGTACCGGCTTTCGCCCATTTACCGCTGAAGTAACCTTCTTCACCCCATTCGGCGATTAAACGCGGCACATCGGGACCTTTACAGGTCCAGCAAGCCATTGGTTGAGGACCATCGTTTTCATCTTTCGGTGCACCGGTACGTAGAATATTGCGCACATCGGTAACAGAATAGACGTGACCGCGAGGAGAATTGAATTCTTTAGCAAACGCATAACCGCCCCACATTACAATCATACGAGGGTCGTCTTCGACTTCACGGTGAAATTCCGTTTGTTCTGAAGTTTTCGCCCAAGTCTCGTATTGGCGAGGAAAATCTTTTGCGAATTTTTCGTTAACGGCGTCAATCTTCAAATCAGGATTGGCTTTCGTTAATTCCGCTTGAGTCGGTGCTCGTTTCGCCGCTGTTTCCGGTAAAGGTTGTTGCAATTGTTGCGTTTTTTCATGCGTAGTTTTTGGATAATCTTCCGCTGATGCCGAATTTACCATTGCGAAACCTAAACCGATCATCGTTAAAGATGATAGTGTTTTCTTGAGAATGTTCACGGTAATCACTCCATTAAAAATTAATAACCAAGGTTATATTTCGTATATACAAATTTTAGGTTTTATTTATGTTGTATTAATGCAAATTATTCATATTTACATTCGTCCGACATCAATAAAATGAAAACTATTCGAGGCTAAAAATAACAAAATCCGTAAGGGTTTTCACGACTATTTAACAAAATCTTGCGTTCGATCAAGGTTTTCTTAACACCATGTATTTTCTAAGGTTATTAATAGCTTACAAATACCTAACAATAGGTATAAGAACGAAAATTTGATTACCGTCACAAATATAAAAAGATAACTATAATAAGTTATTAACAAATAAAAAAACGGAGAACCTCAGTTCTCCGTTTTTTACAATCAGGGGGTATTATTTTACCAGCCCGCCGCTTGCTTGCAGATCAGCATGATAAGACGAACGGACAAAAGGTCCGCAAGCGGCATGTTCAAATCCCATTTCCGCGGCTTTTTCACGAAACTCGTCAAACTCTTCAGGTGAAACGTAACGCGCCACCGGTAAATGATAACGGCTTGGTTGCAAATACTGCCCCAGCGTCAGCATAGTCACTCCGTTAGTACGGAGATCGCGCATAACTTGCAGGATTTCTTCGTTGTTTTCGCCTAATCCTACCATCAAACCGGATTTAGTCGGAATATGCGGGAACATTGCTTTAAATTCACGCAATAATTTCAGCGACCATTCATAATCTGCTCCCGGACGGATTTCACGGTACAGACGCGGAATATTTTCCAGGTTATGGTTAAACACATCCGGCGGATTATTTTTCAGTTTCTCCAGTGCCAATTCAATACGTCCGCGGAAATCCGGCACTAAAATTTCAATTTTGATCTCCGGATTTAACGCGCGGATTTCCCGCACGCAATCGGCGAAATGTCCTGCCCCGCGATCCGGTAAATCGTCACGGTCAACGGATGTAATCACCACATATTTAAGTTTCATATCCTGAATAGTTTCCGCCAATTTTCTAGGTTCTTCGGGATCCGGCGGTAACGGTTTTCCGTGTGCGACATCGCAAAACGGACAACGGCGGGTACAAATCGCCCCTAAAATCATGAAAGTTGCCGTACCGTGATTAAAGCATTCATGTAAATTCGGACATGACGCTTCTTCGCATACGGAATGCAACCCGTGACGACGCATTCCGTTTTTAATGCTATCGATTTTTGCCGAACTGGCAGGCAATTTGATCTTCATCCATGAGGGTTTTTGCAATAATTCCCGATCGGGATCGATATTGGTTACTTTAATAATCGAAGTTTTAGCGGCATCGCGATATTTCACGCCGCGTTCCATTTTAAATGGCGTGCCCATACATTTTCCTAAATTATAAAAAAAGTTGAAATGTTAAAATTTTGTTGCATTATACCCCAAAATTTCAGCAAAGTGTGTAACTAATTTAGGCGATACCTCATCGCAGTCCGCTTCGCCGTTCTCAACAAAATCCGCCAACTGACACATTTCAAGTCCGGCATAACCGCAAGGATTGATGTGGTGAAACGGTGTTAAATCCATATTAATATTCAGTGCCAATCCGTGAAAAGAACAACCGTGGCGAATACGCAATCCTAATGAACAAATTTTCTTCTCTTGTCCGTCCGTGTTTACGTAGACTCCCGGCGCTTCGGCTTTCGGGTAAGCGTTCACACCATAACCGGCCAAGGTTTTGACAACTGATTGTTCAAGCGCGCTCACCAATTGGCGCACACTTATATCTCGACCATAAGCTTTGCCGCGTTTAATATCGATTAGGACATACATAATTTGCTGGCCCGGTCCGTGATAAGTAATCTGTCCGCCGCGATCGGACCGCACCACAGGAATAGCGCCCGGATTAAGCAAATGTTCCGGCTTTCCGGCCTGTCCTTGAGTAAATACGGGCGGATGCTGCACCAACCAGATTTCATCGGGCGTATTTTCATTGCGCTGATCAGTAAAATCCTGCATTTGCCGCCAAACCTGATTATAATCCTGCACGCCAAGCCGGCGGACAACCAACGGGATATTCATTGCTGCTATAACACCATTCTCACGCCTTCGATTTTGGCAAGTTCGGCATACAGCGTTTCCACCTGCTCAATATTTACGGCTAAAATTTCAATCGAAACGGAATTATACGTCCCTTTCGCACTACGTTGTTCCGTCGGGCTGTAATCGCCTTTTGCATGAATTTGCGTCACAGCAATCACATCATCTACCAAATCATCGCGATGCGTACCTACGACTTTAAATGTGAACGGGCATGGAAACTGTAATAAATCTTTCAGTTTAGCTTGTGGCATATCTTGTAAGTTAATCATTTTCTGCGTCATAAATTCACCTCGAAACAGATAAAAAAATCACCGCACTTTTACATAAAAAGTGCGGTCGTTTTTTGCTTTATTTTTTATATAAGATAAATAGTGTCCGATACAGGCATTTCAAGGTTAGTCAAACAAACTTTTTATCGTTAAAACCAACCAGTCCCAACCTTTGCCGATAAACCCGGCTTCGCCGACATCTTTCATAACCTGCAAATCCAGCTTCGCCATATCTTTACCGTCCAGACTATAAATCACCTTACCTACGGTTTGACCTTTCGCCAATGGCGCTTCCAAGTATTTCGTCGTAAATTCCATACGCGCTTTTAAATCCGCCTGACGGCCTTTCGGCACCGTAATAAAACCGTCTTGCAATACGCCGACCGCCACATCTCCGTCTTCCCCGTAATAAACCGGCTGCTCGCCGACGGCTTTGCCGGCTTCCAATGTTTTGAAGGTATCAAAGCTGTTAAAGCCCCATTGCAACAATTTTTTACTTTCCACCTCACGGCCTTTATAAGTCGGAACCCCCATCACCACAGAAATCAAACGCATATTATTGGCATTCGTTGCAGAAGCGACCAAGTTATAACCCGCCTGACTGGTATGACCGGTTTTCATACCGTCTACATTCATGCTTTTATCCCACAACAAGCCGTTCCGGTTAGGCTGTTTGATTTTGTTGAAAGTAAAATCTTTTTCTGCATAAATTTTATATTCTTCGGGTAAATCGTGAATAATGCGGATACCGATTAACGCCATATCCCGTGCGGAAGAGTACTGATTCGGATCATCCAGTCCGTGCGGTGTAGTAAAGTTGGTGTTTTTCAACCCGAATTGTTGAACATATTTATTCATCAATGCGACGAATTGCTCGGTGGAACCCGAAACATGTTCCGCTAACGCCACGCAGGCATCGTTACCGGACACCACAATGACGCCGCGGTTTAAATCCGCCACCGAAACCTGTTGATTCAGATTCAAAAACATTTTTGAAGACCCCGGGAAATTTTTCCCCCAAGAACTTTCACCGATAGTGACTTGATCATTCGGGTGAATTTTACCCTGCTTCATCGCATCACCCACCGCGTAACTGGTCATCATTTTGGTTAAAGACGCCGGATACTGACGCTGATCGGGATTGAACGCCGCCAAAACGGCCCCCGAATTATAATCCATTAAAATATAGGTCTGTGCGTTTAACTGCGGCGGAGTAATGCCGTATTGAACATCTTCGGCTGACGCAGCAAATGCCGCAGCCATTAATCCCGCCGTTAAGGCAATTTTTCTTTTTTTAAAGCTTATTGATAACATCTCTGTATTTGCAATCCTAATTTTTAACGATATGTAGTTTTTCGATCTTCACATTTCCGACGCCGGAACGGATCATGCCTAAATCAGAGGCGGCAGCGCGGGATAAATCAATAATGCGGGAACCGTGATAAGGTCCCCGGTCATTAATTTTCACCACGACTTTTCGGTTATTCCGCAAATTCGTCACTAAAGCGTAAGACCCCAGAGGCAAACTACGGTGCGCCGCCGTATATTTACGGGAATTATACACTTCTCCGCTTGCCGTACGGCGACCGTTAAATTTATTGTGATAATAACTCGCACGCCCGTTTTTGCTGTAATGCGCTACCGAACCGGATTTCGTCGAGTAAGTTTTTCCCCCGACTTTATAAACGTCATGATTAATGCTTTGATATTGATGAACCGGTTGTTTTTTCACCACTTTTCTCGCTTCAGCCGATGAAGTACAGCCGGTCAAAAATAACGCTAAAAGTGCGGTCAAAATAATCTTAAATTTCATCATAATTAAATTCTCAAGTCGCCCTAAGTGCCAACGAATAAATACAAAATTCGTTAACTAAGAGTAAAAAAATACCGATTAGTTCCCTTGGGAATAGAGAGAACGCTTATGGGTGTGGATCGACATGATCAATCCGAACCCGGCCATAATAGCCACAAATGACGTACCGCCGTAACTTATCATCGGCAACGGTACGCCGACAACCGGTAAAATACCGCTCACCATACCGATGTTAACGAATAAATAGACGAAGAAAATCAATGTCAACGCACCGGTTAAAATACGCCCGAATGCCGTTTGTGCCTGTACACCGATCATCAAACCGCGAATAATAATGAAAAAATATAACGCCAGTAAAATGATGACGCCCATTAATCCGTGTTCTTCGCTTAATACGGCAAAAATAAAGTCCGTATGCGGTTCCGGCAAAAACTCCAGCTGGGATTGCGTCCCCGACATCCAACCTTTACCCATTAGCCCGCCTGAGCCGATAGCAATTTTTGATTGTAAAATATGATAACCCGCCCCCAACGGATCTTTCTCCGGATCAAGCAGAGTTAACACGCGGGTCCGTTGGTAGTCGTGCATTAAATAAAACCACATTACCGGAATAAAAGCAGTCACGCCGACCAAAGCAATACCAATCAACCACCAGCTCATGCCCGCTAAAAATACCACAAATATTCCCGAAGCACTAACTAAAATTGACGTTCCCAAGTCCGGCTGAATAGCGACCAATAGCGTCGGAATAACGATTAACCCCAGTGAAATCATAGTATCGGTCAAAGTCGGCGGCAAAGGACGGTTACCCAAATAAACTGCAACCATCAGAGGTACGGCTAATTTCACAATCTCCGACGGTTGAAAGCGAACGACACCGAGATCAAGCCAACGCTGCGCCCCCTTACTCGTTGTTCCTACCGCATCCACCAATACCAATAATACAATACCGGCAATAAACAAATAAGGTGCGATACGCTGATAAAAACGCGGCGGAAATTGTGCCATCACTATCATCACCAGAAACCCTAAAAACACCTGAACCACTCGACTGCGGAACATGGCTTCATTGGCGCCGGACGCACTGTAAAGCACAATCAAGCCATAACCGGTAATCATCAACAAACCGATTAACAACCAAAAATCCAGATGAATTTTGCTCCAAAGGTTGGATAATAAAGATTTTTTTTCGTCCATTTCGCTATTCCGCCGCTTTATTCTCGGTTAACGGAAAATAGTGCCGTATACCGTGCTGTTCTTGCTTCATATTCTCTTCAAAATCTTGTTTATTTTCGACCGCACTTTCATCCGCATTATCCGAAGCCGGTAAACTTTCCGCTTCTTCCGGAACTTCGTTCGATACGACACCGTCATTTGTTGTCTGTTCTTCCGCCGCCATCAGTTTAGGCAACCGGTTATTCAGATAAAAATCCATAATCCGACGCACCACAGGCGCCGCATTACTGGAACCTCCGCCAGCATTTTCGAGAATAATAGAGACGATTATTTTAGGGTTCTCATAAGGTGCGAATGCCGTAAACCAAGCATGATCGTGCAAGAATTTTTTTAAATTGGCCGCGTTGTATTTTTGTCCTTCCTTCAGACTGAACACCTGCGCCGTCCCCGATTTACCCGCCGCCACATAAGAGGTGCCGGCGAAGGCTTTACGGCCCGTCCCGCCCGCACCGTTGATAACGCCGTACATCCCGCGTTTGGCGGCATTCCAGGCTTCCGCTTTCGGCTCCCGAATATCTTCGTACAACAGCGGATCTTTATAAGGTTCCGTTGTCGAACCGCGCGCTTCTTTCATGAGGTGAGGAGTATTCACCTTGCCGTTATTCACTAAAACCGCCGTCGCTTTCGCCAACTGTAACGGTGTCGCCGTCCAATAGCCCTGACCGATACCTACCGGAATCGTGTCTCCCATGACCCAAGGTTTCTTATGGCGTTTTTGTTTCCAATCCCGTGTCGGCATAATCCCCGGCGTGTCCTCATGGATATCCACGCCGGTCGGCATACCGAAACCGAAACGTCTCATCCAGTCGGACAACCGGTCAATCCCCATACGATAAGCCACCGTATAAAAATAAGTATCGGAAGATTCGGTAATTGCTTTTTGTAAATTTGTCGGACCATGTCCCGATTTTTTCCAGTCACGGAAACGTTTGGTGCTGTTCGGTAACTGCCAGTAACCCGGGTCGGAAATCGTCATACCCGGCGTAATTACACCTTCCGTCAACGCCGACACCGCAATGAACGGTTTCACCGTAGATGCGGGCGGATAAGCCCCTTGGGTCACGCGGTTGTACAGCGGACGGTTTTCATCGTTCAGTAAACGACGATAATCCGTACTCGAGATCCCGCCTACAAACAGATTGTTGTCATAGCTCGGACTGGATACCATAGCCAAAATACTGCTGTCTTTCGGATCCAGCACAACTACCGCCCCTTTTTGATCGCCTAACAACTGCATGATAAACTGCTGCAGCGGCAAATCGAGAGTCAAATGAATACTTTTACCGGCAACAGGCGGCTGTTCGCTTAGTTTACGAATCACTTTGCCGCGGTTATTGATTTCAACCTGTTCAAATCCCGCCTGTCCGTGTAACTGTTCCTCATAATAACGTTCAATCCCCAGCTTGCCGATATCCGTCGTTCCCGCATAAGCCGCTTCTTTTTCGGCATTTTTCAGCCGTTCGGCATCCTTATCGTTAATTTTCGCCACATACCCTAAAATATGCGTCAACGGTTCGCCGTAAATATAATGACGTTTAAAATAAGGACGCACGTCCAGACTCGGATAGTTATACTGATTAACCGCGAATCTGGCAATCTGTTCCTCCGTTAACCCGGGTTTCAGCAAAATCGGCGTATAACGGGAAGAGCGGCGGCGTTCTTTTTTAAACCGTTCGATATCTTGCTCGGTTAATCCGATGACCTCGCGCAACTCGTCAAAAGTGCGGTCGAGATTTTCTACTTTTTCCGGCACGATATACAAACCGAAAAAAGTCAGATTTTCCGCCAATAAGATGCCGGAACGATCATAAATCAGCCCGCGGGTCGGCGGAACCGGTAATAATTTGATACGGTTGCCGTTAGAACGGGTTTGATATTTATCGAAATCCACAATCTGCAAATGGTATAAATTTACCAATAAAACCGCCGTTAACACCAACGTCCCCATAAACGCCACTAACGCGCGGCGCGCAAATAAGTTCCGTTCCGCTTTATTGTCGCGGATCGGTTCGTGAGTAGGAGGCGAAAGCAATTTTCTGAGAAAATTCATAAAGCGCTGTTATTTCCGATTATTCGCGGTGGTAAGGATGGTTGGCCGTCAACGACCACGCACGATACAGACTTTCCGCCACGACGACGCGGACCAACGGATGGGGTAGCGTCAATGGTGAAAGAGACCAGCTTTGCTCCGCAGCGGCTTTGCATTCCGGTGACAGTCCCTCCGGTCCGCCGATGAGCAGACTCACGTCACGTCCGTCGTTTTTCCAGCTTTCCAGTTGTTGCGCCAGTTGGTGCGTAGTCCAAGATTTGCCGGGAATATCCAATGTTACGATTTTATTTTTACCGCAAGCCGTCAGCATAGCCTTGCCTTCCTGTTCCAAAATTCGGGCGATATCGGCGTTTTTACCGCGTTTTCCGGCGGTAATCTCGATTAATTCAAACGGCATATCTTTCGGGAAACGGCGTTGATATTCTTCAAAACCGGTTTTCACCCAGGCGGGCATTTTCGTTCCCACGGCAATCAGCTGAATCTTCATAAAGTGCGGTCGTTTTCGTCTGATTTTTTGAAAAATTAAGCCCAAAGTTTTTCGAGCTGATACATTTCCCGGCTATCTTGCTGCATAATATGCACCATCGCCTGCCCGAAATCCACCACCACCCAATCCGCCGTGGCTCTGCCTTCAGCTCCAAAAGTATCAAATCCCGCCTGTTTGCTTTCATCGATAAGCTTTTGCGCCAAAGCCGCCACATGGCGGCTTGAAGTACCGGTACAAATAATCATGTTATCCGTAACGGAAGACTTACCACGCACGTCAATAGTTAAAATATCGATCGCTTTTAACGCGTCCAGTTTTTCGGTTAAAAATTTTGTTAATACGGTTGCCATTTTCTTTCCTTTAAAAAGTATTGATTTTATCACAAATTTCTATTCCGGCGTAATCCAGTTCAGCGACCAGCTTCCCGTGCCTTCCGGTACCAGCACGTCGGTCAAATAAGGCAAAATCGATTTCATTTGCATTTCCAGCTGCCACGGCGGATTAATCACAATCATGCCGCTCGCCGTCATGCCCCGTTGTTCGGAATCGGGACGAACCGCCAGTTCGATTTGCAGGATTTTTCGAATGCCGGTTTGTTCCAAACCGCGCACAATACGCTTCGCCTGTTGACGCAATACGACAGGATACCAAACGGCGTAGATGCCGGTAGCGAAACGTTTATAGCCTTCTTCGACGGCTTTCACCACTAAATCGTAATCCTCTTTCAGTTCATAAGGAGGGTCGATCAGCACTAAACCCCGGCGTTCTTTCGGCGGCAAAGTGGCTTTCAGTTGCTGAAAACCATCATCACGTTTAGTGGTCACGTTAGGATATTCTTTAAAATTATTACGCAATAACGGGAAATCCGAAGGATGCAGCTCTGTCAATAACGCGCGATCCTGCGGACGTAATAACTGTATTGCAATCAACGGAGAACCGGCATAATAACGCAAATTTTTACCGCCGTAATTCAGGCGTTTAATCTGCTCTACATAACGTTCCACTTCCGGTGGCAAATCGTCACGCGACCATAAACGGGCAATGCCTTCTTCAAATTCCGCCGTTTTTTCCGATTCTTCACTAAACAAACGATAACGGCCCGCACCGGCGTGAGTGTCAAGATAATAAAATCCTTTTTCCTTAAGCCGAAGATTTTCAATAATCAGCATTAACACAATGTGTTTCAACACATCCGCATGGTTACCCGCATGAAAACTGTGGCGATAACTCAGCATAATTTTTCCTTATAAAATAAAAATAATGGAAAAACCGACCGCACTTACCGAAGTGCGGTCGATTTTCGAATAGATGTTAAAATAATTCCTGTTGCGAACCGTCAGGCGCTTTACCCAGTCTTTCCTGTAAGGCCGGCGGTACATAATAGGCCGGTCCGGCTTTTTCCTGCACATAAACCCGTTTAGGTTCGGTACCGACAATAAAATATTCGGTACGGCCTCCGCCGGAAGACAATAATCCCGAACGGATATCGATTTTTTTCTCGACAATATTTTTCGGTGTCGGCAACTCGCGTTCCGGTATGTCCGCCAGCGCCTGTTTCATGTACGCAATCCAGGCGGGCATAGCAGCCGTCGCCCCGGCTTCATGTCTTCCCAAGTTACGTTTATTATCGTCAAAACCAATGTAAATCGTCGTCGTCAGGTTAGCGCCGAAACCCGCATACCACGCTACTTTCGAGTTATTGGTGGTCCCCGTTTTACCGCCGACGTCCGTCCGTTTGAGTTGACTGCCCATGCGCCAACTGGTGCCTTTCCAGCTTAATCCCTGTTCACCGTAAATCGCCGTGTTCAAAGCGCTGCGGATTAAGAACGCCAATTCGCCGCTGATTACGCGCGGAGCATATTGTACGGAGGAATTCTCCGATTTACTTTCCGCCATGAAATCCAAATCCGTTTCTTTAATTTGACCGTCTTTGTTTTTAATTTCCGGATCTTCCGTCAGCTCGGCGGCTTCATCGATTTCATCGCTGTTATCGTCATCCGCCGTATTCTTTAACGGCACATTGGCGGCGGCATCGGCGACGGAAGCCTGAAAACCGTCAATTTTTTCATTGGTCGATGAATATATTGTCGGAATATCGTCACAAGCCGGGCAGGCAATTTTCGGATTTGCAACGAAAATCTCCTTACCGGTATTATCCAGGATCTTATCGATAATAAACGGATCGATTAAGAACCCGCCGTTATCAAATACTGCATACCCGCGTGCCATTTCAAGCGGAGTAAAAGAAGCCGCCCCCAGCGCCAAAGCTTCGCTGGCAAAATATTGATCACGTTTAAAACCGAAACGCTGTAGAAATTCCGCCGTAAACGGGATCCCCGCCATTTGCATGGCTTTTACCGCAATCATATTTTTAGATTGCCCTAATCCTACGCGCAAGCGCATCGGACCGTCATACCGATCCGGCGCATTTTTCGGCCGCCACGGTTCCTGTCCCGGTTTATTAATGACAATCGGGGTATCCTGCAATACGCTGGACAAAGTCAGTCCTTTTTCCAACGCAGCCGCATAAATAAACGGTTTAATGGATGAACCGACCTGTACCAGAGACTGGGTGGCGCGGTTAAACTTGCTTTGCTCGAAACTGAATCCGCCGACAACGGCTTCAATCGCACCGTTATCGGAATTAAGCGACACTAACGCAGAATTGACTTCCGGCAATTGTCCCAACGTCCAATGACCGTCATCAAGCTGACGAATCCAAATCTGTTCGCCCGCACGTACCCCTTTGTTACCGGCGAAACGAAGTGCGGTCGGATTCAGCGTCATTTTTTCGCCCGAAGTCCGCATGACTTCCGCACCGTCTTTATTTACGCTTAATACCACAGCCGGTACGAACGGCGCAGCATTCGGCAATTTCTGTAATACTTCATGGATTTTGCCTTCATCCCAAGGGGCTTCGCCTTTCTTCCAAAGCGCCGTAGCACCGCGATAGCCATGACGCATATCGTAATTAATAATGTTCTGAACCACCGCGTTCTGCGCATTCGTCTGAGCCTGGGACGAAACGGTGGTATAAACCTGATAACCGCTGTTGTAAGCGTTTTCTTCCCCGTAACGCTTAACCATTTCCAATCGCACCATTTCCGTTACATAATCCGCACGAAACTCCAGTTGCGCACCATGATATTGCGACATAATCGGTTCTCGAACCGCCTCATCGTATTCTTCCCGGGTAATATGGCGCATTTCCAGCATACGTCCCAACACCACGTTACGGCGTTCTTCCGCACGTTTTACGGAATAGAGCGGATTCATGGTGGACGGTGCTTTCGGCAACCCTGCGATAACCGCCATTTCAGATAAAGTCAACTCTTTCAAATCTTTACCGAAATAGGTTTTTGCCGCCGCCACCACGCCGTAAGAACGATAGCCTAAATAAATTTTATTCAGGTAAAGTTCCAAAATTTCATTTTTACTCAGCGTATTTTCAATATCGATAGCCAACACCGCTTCTTTGGCTTTTCGCATAATGGTCTTTTCGTTCGTTAAAAAGAAATTACGGGCAAGTTGCTGAGTGATGGTACTCGCCCCTTGCGAAGCCCCCCGGTTGGCAATCGCCACCCGGATTGCGCGGGCAATACCTACCGGATCCACGCCGTGATGATCATAAAAACGGCTGTCTTCCGTATCCAAAACCGCATCAATCAAACGTTTCGGCACGTCTTCCAACTTCACGGGAATTCGGCGCTGTTCGCCCACTTCCCCCATTAATTTGCCGTCTGCGGTATAAATCTGCATAGGTTGCTGTAAAGTCACGTTTTTCAAGCTTTCCACGTTCGGCAAATCCGCTTTGATTTTAGCGTAAAACAAGCCCGCCGCCACACAACATAAAATAATGACGGTTAACAAGCTACTTAAAATTAATTTTGCGATCTTCATTCCAGAATTCACTCTTGAGTAATGCGTTGGATTTTAATTTACGGAATACTGCCTCAATCCGATTTGGGCGTAAGTATATAGATTTTAGAGCCGTTAAGCGAAAGAAAATTCATTTTGAAGGGAAATTTCATGTTGGGGAAAAAACAAAAATATCAGGCAACGATTCAAATCGGCGTGTGGAAACAGGGCGATATTTGGGAAGCGGTTTGGTTTTTACCGAATCAGGAACAAAACCGACCGAACTTTATCCGTACGGAAGAATTTTTAACCGCTTGGTTCATCGAACATCTGACGACCAAAAAGCGTCCGTTGCGATTTAATTATGTCGTCAGCTTATTGCCTAACCATATTTGGTGCAAAACCCTGATTCTGCCGCAGGTTTTAAATACTCAGGAATGTGAACAGCAGGTTACGGCAACCATCGAAAAAGAATTGCCGTTACCTCTGGAACAGCTCTGGTTCGATTACCGCTCGGAAATGCTGAAACAAGGAATGAAACTGGAAATTTCCGTGGTTATACAGGAAACCGCAAAAAGCTGGCTTGAACAATATGCGCCGCTGTCCGTTTCCGTACTGGACAACACGGCACACGCCGTTTTTCGGGCATTTCGTTACCTGAAGCCGGAACTGCCGAACAACACCCTGTATCTTTATCATGATGAGCATTTTTGTCTTGCATTACAGGAAACCGTGCAGGAATTTTATGTCCTGCAACAACAATGCATGTCTTCCGCGTTGTTGTTCCAACGTTTTAAAGAACGTTACCAAACCGACATTGAACAAATCTGTATTTATCACCGAACGGATATTGAACGGCATCGGGAAGACAATTCCGCTGAAAGTGCGGTCAAAAATCATCAAATTTTGACGTCCGCCGTTTACCTTTCGGCGGAACTGCCTTTTATTGCACTGGGTAATGCGCTTTGGCGTACGGATTTACATCAACATGCCACCCCAAACGGTTAAAGCCTATGGTGAATTTACTGCCCTGGCGATTAACCGCCCACCGACAACGAAGCAGACAAGCCTTCAAACGACTGATGCTGGCTTTGAGCATATTCTTTGCGGCGGACATTGTATTATGGAGGCTTAATATTCACGCGGAAAGCGCCTTAAATCACAGCCAAAACGAACTCGAACAAATTAATCGGAAATTACCGCCGCTGATTGCGCAAGTGCGACGGCAACAGCAACATCTCATGAAACAGGAAAACAATCGTCCCGTTACCCGGGAACGGATTCAACAAACTATGGATGTATTACAACAACTGCCATTTATTCAGGGAGAATTATCGGATTTCACGCTTGACGCACAACGCATTACATTAAAAGGAGAGACCAAAAATCAGCAGGAATTCGAGCAAATTCAGCAATTTCTTAATAATTTACCGACGCTGGACAGTAAATTGCACCAATTTCGACCGCAACAAAACGAATTGCACTTTGAATTTCATCTTTTCGGAGAAAACGCACCATGATCAATCGCTACCTCCCGCATATCAACGCCCGTATCAGTCAATGGCGATATTTTGCCCAACCTTATAATTCCTGGGGGAAATGGATTTTATGCACTCCCGCGCAACAATATGCCGGTTTGTTGTTACTGTTCACTTTTCTGTCAAGTTTTCCTGCTTATCAATATTGGAAAAACTGTCGTTCTTTAACGGAAAATTTCATCGAATTGCAACAAAAACAGGAACAATTTACTCACCAATCTCGTCTGCTGGCGGCTCTACAGCAAAAAAATCAACGACATCTCAATAAAGCGGTGACGGCAAAACTGGCGACATTCCACCAGAAAATTCAATCGTTTGCCGTCGGTTTATCTATTATTCATTCTCAATGGCAAGTACAGAACGCTCCCGGTTTGGATTTAAAAGTCCAAGGACATTTCGCCGAAATACAGCAATTTCTGACCGCACTTTTACAGCAGATTCCCGAATTAGCATTACTCAGCTGGCATATCCAAAAAATTGAGGAAAACGATGAAAACCACCGCCGTGAAACGGGCGGAGGTTCCTCCATCGAAAGCAGTCTGTCTTTCCGACTTCACCTCAGCCAGGAGTAATTATGCGTGCTTTAAGTTTTATCTTTTTTATCTGTGCCGTCACGACGGTTTACGCTGCGGATCCCTTCGATAAAAACCGCCGAGGCGACGCGCCTCCCGAGCAAGCGATTGCTATTCCGTCGGCTCAACGCTGCCATTCCCATAATTCCGCCCTTGCCGAACACATAAATTTTAAACGGCTTAAACTGGTGGGCGTATTATTGGAAAAGGAGCGGCCAAAAGCGTTATTTCAAATTGACGAAAAGCAAATTGTAACGGCGAAACAAGGGGATTTTATCGCGCAGGAACATCTGCAAATTCAGCAAATTACCAAAACCGTCGTTCAATTAAACCGATGGAGGCTCGATTGCGATAACCCCGAACGACTAACTTTGAAATTTTAGGAGCGAAACATGAAACACTTGAACAATTTTACGACAAAGTGCGGTCTGTTTTTAATCCTTTTTTTGGTTTCGACTCAGGCTCAATCCGCGGACAACCACGTATTTTCCATCCGTTTGCAGCAAGCCCCTTTAGTGGCGACGTTACAACAACTGGCACTGGAACTGGATACCAATTTAATCATTGATGACGAATTGGAAGGTACGCTATCGCTGAAATTGGATAATACGGATTTAGATCAGTTATTGCGTTCGGTAGCGAAAATCAAACGATTGGATTTTTGGCAGGAAAACGGCATTTACTATATCAACCGCAAAAATTCATCTTCTGTGCCGGACGAGGCCTTCAATATAGCGGAAGTTGCCGATATTCCCGTGGCGCCGGCAGAACCTAAACCGGAAACCGCCACCGTGAAGCTGCATTATGCCAAAGCGTCGGAAATAATGAAATCGCTCACGGCCGGCAACGGTGCGCTAGTCAGCGACACGGGACGGCTGACGTTTGATGATCGCAGTAACCGACTGATCATTCAGGACAACAGACAGTCCATTCGTAATATTAAAAAACTTATCGCCGAATTAGACAAACCTATCGAGCAAATCGCCATTGAAGCGCGCATCGTCACTATGAATGATGAAAGCCTGAAAGAACTCGGGGTACGCTGGGGCATGTTCGAACCGACGGCTGGCGCACATAAAGTCAGCGGCAGTTTGGCGGCCAACGGATTCACCGACATCTCGAATAATCTCAATGTTAATTTTGCTACCGCGACAATGCCGGCCGGTTCCGTCGCATTACAAGTGGCTAAAATCAACGGCCGTCTGTTAGATCTTGAATTAACCGCCCTGGAACAGGAAAAAAATGTGGAAATCATTGCCAGTCCGCGCTTGCTCACCACCAACAAAAAAGCGGCCAGTATCAAACAAGGAACGGAGATTCCTTATGTAGTCACCAACGGCAAAAACGACACACAATCGGTAGAATTCCGTGAAGCGGTATTAGGGCTGGAAGTCACGCCGCATATTTCACAAAACAACGCAATTTTAATGGATTTAACCGTCAGCCAAAATTCTCCCGGAAACCGCGTTTCATACGGAGAAAACAGCGAAGTAGTCTCCATTGATAAACAGGAAATTAAAACTCAAGTCTTCGCTAAAGACGGCGAGACCATTGTACTTGGCGGCGTATTTCACGACACCGTAACCAAAGGCAGTAATAAAGTACCCGTTCTCGGCGATATTCCCGTCATTAAACATTTATTCGGCAATCACAGCGAACGCCGCCAGAAACGGGAATTGGTTATTTTCGTCACACCGCGTATTTTGAAAAACGGCGAAACCTTAGAACAATTAAGGCATAAAGACGGCTTGCAAAACCGAAAATTGTTACCCGTCCGCGACAAAATACCAGCGGATTCGCAACTAAGAAAAAACATTGCCAAAAGTGCGGTCGGAAAATGACGGTTTTTACTTCATTTAACTATGTTGCAATAATTGCCCGAAAAATATTTAATTAGATCAAATTTTGACGGATTTACCAAAAAATTAGTAGAGCCCTATGCGTTCTTGGTGTAATCTTACGGCGTTTCTCAATTCCGATATTTTTAAAATTAAAAGGTAAATTCCATGATCAAAAAAATTGCAGTCTTAACAAGTGGTGGTGACGCACCGGGAATGAATGCCGCAATTCGTGCCGTGGTACGTGCGGGATTATCCGAAGGATTAGAAGTATACGGTGTTTTCGACGGTTACCAAGGACTTTTTGAGAACCGTATTCAAAAACTTTCGCGCTATAGCGTGTCCGATGTCATTAACCGCGGCGGAACGTTTTTAGGTTCCGCCCGATTCCCTGAATTCAAACAACCGGAAGTGCGGTCGAAATGCGCCGAAATTTTACACTCGCACGGCATTGACGCTTTAGTGGTTATCGGCGGTGACGGTTCTTATACCGGTGCAAAATTATTAACGGAAGAACACGGTTTCCCTTGTATCGGCTTGCCGGGTACGATAGATAACGATATTCCGGGCACCGACTACACCATCGGTTATCAAACCGCATTGGAAACCGCCGTTGACGCCATCGACCGCTTGCGCGATACCAGCGGTTCTCACCATCGTATTTCCATTGTGGAAATCATGGGGCGACACTGCAGCGATTTAACCATTTGTGCGGCAATCGCCGGCGGCTGCGAATATATCGTCGCACCGGAAGTCGGATTCAATCAGGAAGAATTAATCCAACAAATCGAACTCAGTCTTGCCAACGGTAAACGTCATGCGATTATCGCCATTACCGAATTAGTCACGGACGTACACAAATTAGCCAAAGATATTGAAGCTCGGGTCGGCAACGAAACCCGTGCAACCGTGTTAGGCCACGTACAACGCGGCGGGTCCCCTTGCGCTTTTGACCGTATTTTAGCCTCCCGCATGGGCGTGTACGCAGTAGAATTATTGCTGCAAGGTCACAAAGGACGCTGCGTGGGTATCCAGCAGGAAAAACTGGTACATCACGACATCATCGAAGCCATTGACAGTATGCGCCGTCCGTTTAAATCCGATTACCTGGAAGTATCCAAAAAATTATTCTAATTCGGAATAGATAAAAAGTGCGGTCAAATTTGACCGCACTTTTCGTTAGCTGAATTCCCAATCCGTTATAATGAAATCTGTAACCGAGCGTAAGCCCGTGATGCTTTTTCCAACGCTTTTTCTACAGAAATATCGCGACTCAAAATTACCGCCATGCGGCGATGGCCGTTTACTTCGCCTTTACCGAAAATGCGCAAATCCGTATTCGCTTCCGCCAATACTTTGTCCAGATTACCGAATTGTACCTGATTGGATTGACCTTCCACCACTACGGCCTTAGACGCCGCCGGGCTAATCAGATTAATCGTCGGAATCGGTAGTCCTAAAATCGCACGGGCATGGAGAGCGAATTCCGATAATTCCTGCGAAATTAACGTCACCATGCCTGTATCGTGCGGTCGCGGCGAGACTTCGTTGAAAATGACGTCATCACCGCAGACGAACATTTCTACCCCGAAAATCCCGCGTCCGCCCAGCGCCGTGGTAATTTTTTCCGCAACGTTCCGCGCTTTTTTTAAGGCTGCCTCAGACATTGCCTGCGGTTGCCAGGATTCCCGATAATCACCGTCTTCCTGACGATGACCTATAGGAGCTAAGAATGAAGTCCCGCCGATATGACGTACGGTCAACAATGTGATTTCATAATCGAATTTCACAAAACCTTCCACAATGACCCGTCCGCCGCCGGCACGACCGCCTTCCTGCGCATAATGCCAAGCGCGCTCCGCATCCGCTAAGGATTTAATCACCGACTGTCCGTGACCGGAAGACGACATAATCGGTTTTACCACGCAAGGAACACCGATTTTTTCGACCGCGCTTTGAAAATCGGTAAAATTATCCACAAATTGATACGGCGAAGTCGGCAAAGCTAATTCTTCCGCCGCCAAACGACGAATGCCTTCACGGTTCATAGTCAGCATCGTAGCTTTTGCCGTCGGCACTACGGTAAAACCTTCCTGTTCCAGTTCAACCAAGGTATCCGTAGCAATGGCTTCTACTTCCGGGACAATATAATCGGGACGTTCTTTTTCCACCAGGGCGCGCAAGGCCGAACCGTCCAGCATGGAAATCGTATAAGCGCGGTGAGCGACTTGTTGCGCCGGAGCCTGTTCATAACGATCGACGGCAATCACTTCCACACCGAAACGCATTAATTCGATCGCCACTTCTTTGCCCAATTCTCCCGCACCAAGTAACATGACTTTCGTCGCTTTAGCGGTTAACGCCGTCCCTATTGTCGCCATTTTGTCGCTCCTTATTCGGTCAGTAAAGATTCGTCTAACAATAATTCTTCGTTTTTATTGATCCCGATTCCGCGCGTAATTACATGTTGCGCCGTAGCATGGGCATCACTAAGCGAGTGTTCGGTATAAGTCCCGCATTGATAAATATTCAATTCCGGAATTTTACTTTGATCCTGCACGTTCAAAATATCATGCATTGCCGCCAGCCATGCGTCCGCCACCCGGCGTTCGCTCGGCGCTCCGATAAGCGACATATAAAAACCGGTACGACATCCCATCGGAGAAATATCGATAATTTCCACTTCGTCACTATTCAAATGCGCACGCATAAATCCGGCGAACAGATGCTCAAGCGTGTGAATCCCTTTCGGCGACATGATTTCTTTATTAGGAACGCAAAAACGTAAATCGAAAACCGTAATCAAATCCCCTTTCGGCGTAGTCATGGTTTTGGCGATGCGGACAGCCGGTGCCTGCATTTTAGTGTGATCAACTTTAAAACTATCTAATAAAGGCATAAAAATTCCTTAAAAAAATTTGAACTTAATAAAAACCCATCTGTCCTAGAATACAAGCAACTTGCAGTTGTGATTAATAATAAAAAAATTGGTTCCTTAGGTTATATTCACCGCTCAATTCCGCAAGGAAAAGAGCGGTTTTTTTTTATGCTGCAAATCATGCCGCCGTTTTCCGCTTGTACACCTGCGATGAAAAATGTGCGGATAACGGCTACTCCCCGGCAAAAGTGCGGTCAAAAAATTAATCGTTTTTTATGTACGTTGTCAGATAAAACCGACGATCCTCGTCCCTGATTTCTCGCTGTACGCAACAAGGATTTCCCACCGCCAAACTGTTGGCCGGAATATCTTTGGTTACAACCGAGCCGGCACCGATTACCGCGTTATCGCCGATAGTCACTCCGCCCAGAATGACGACGCTGCCGCATACCCACACATTATTCCCAATAACAATTTTCCGTCCGTGTTCCCAACCTGCGTGACGAAGTTGTGCATCGAGAGGATGCTCCACCGTATATAAACTCACATTTGGACCGAACATTACATTATCGCCGATACGGATTCCGCCGCTATCCAGCATAGTACATCCGGTATTTGCGAAAAAATTTTCGCCCGTTTCGATTTGAAAGCCGTAATCGCAAAAAAACGGCGTGTTTATTTTGATATTCTCACCGGTTTTACCCAGAATTTTTTTGATTAATGCCGTTTTTTCCATTTTTTGTGAGGGACGCAACACATTATTATAATCGAATAACATTTCACGGCAGCGTAAACGCAAATCGGCAAAATCCGGTTTACCGGCAAGGTGAGCATACCCCGCCTGCATTAACATCAACGCCGTTGTCATTATGCGGCTCGCAGTATATTGGTGCGCACGTCAAATACGTCCATCCCGCCGTTTAATGCCGCCTGTATGCCGAGATCGGCATCTTCAAATACCAGACAGGATTGCGGACGAACGTCGACTTTCTCGGCACATTTCAGAAAAGTTTCCGGATCCGGTTTATGAGCATTCACTTCATCGGCATCCACGATAGCATTAAAATAAGGGCGTAGCTCGAATTTATCCAGCAACATATTCACCATATTTCGGTGCGAACCGGTACCGAGCGCCATAGCGCGCCGCCCTAAATTAGCCTTTACAATATTAAACGCCGGCAGCAACTCCGCATTCAATTCCACCATTTCAAAACCGAACCGGCGCTTTAGCCGAACGACTTCATCCAATAAATCCGCCGGAATACCGTAACGGCGACAGGTTTCCTGTGCAATAGTCCGTACCGGCGCACCACCCAATTCGTACATAATGTCGCCGGTAATCGGATAACCTAATTGCCGACCGACTTTTTCCCAGGCTTGAGCATGGCTGGGCATAGTATCGATGAGCGTACCGTCCATATCGAAAATTAAAGCATCATATTGATTGATAACAGATTGCGCTAACATTTTTATTCCCAATATTTCCAAACAAATTAAAGTACGGTCAAAAAATTATTTTTTAACCTTAAAAATGACTGATAAACAATGGATTTGATTATAAGGCATAATTCCATTATACGGAGCAAAAATTTACCAATAAACGAAATTAAAATAAACAGGAAAAGAAAAATTCAGATGAAAAGTAAAGATGGCGCACCCGAAAGGATTCGAACCTTTGACCGCTCGGTTCGTAGCCGAGTACTCTATCCAGCTGAGCTACGGGTGCGTATTGGTTTTAATAAATTACTTTTAATTCTCACTATTTAACTTATTGATAGAGTAAACCGTTAAATGGCGCACCCGAGAGGATTCGAACCTCTGACCGCTCGGTTCGTAGCCGAGTACTCTATCCAGCTGAGCTACGGGTGCAGAATTAAATTTAATCAATTAATTTGTGGTAAACAAACAAAATGGCGGTGAAAGAGGGATTCGAACCCTCGATGGAGTTTTTGACCCCATACTCCCTTAGCAGGGGAGCGCCTTCAGCCAGCTCGGCCATCTCACCGCAATCGGTTTGTGCGCCGTATGATACGGATTTCTGAGATGAAGTCAAACGCTTTTTATAAAAAAATGCCCGTTTGACTAAATACTCTACAATTTCGCTTTGGATTGCGCCAAGATAGCGCGCAGATTCGCAATATTGGCGGATGCCTTTTGCTGCTTTTGTTGTTCCGTCATCGGCGGTTTATCCCGTTCCCATTGTACGTCATCCTGTGGTAACTCTAATAAAAAACGGCTGGCTTCCGGTTTAATCAACTCGCCGTATTGACGACGCTCTTTACATAAAGTAAAACGCAATGTCCGTTGCGCACGGGTAATACCTACATATGCCAAACGGCGTTCTTCCTCGATATTATCCTCGTCAATACTGCTCTGGTGCGGTAACAGTCCCTCCTCCATTCCCACTAAAAACACATGGGGAAATTCCAATCCTTTTGACGCATGTAAAGTCATCAGTTGTACCTGATCACTTTCGTCGTCATCTTCACCCCGTTCCTGCATATCGCGTAATGTTAAACGCGTCACCACCTGATCCAGCGTCATCGGCTCACTATACTCATCGCCCTGCAACATGCCGCCCACCCATTCGAACAACGTAGCGACATTTTTACTTTGCATTTCCGCCGCTTTCGGGCTAACGGCATTTTCATATAAATATTCTTCGTAGTGAATTTGCGCCAGCATGCGTTTTACCGCCCGTTCCGGCTCGGAACGTAACAATTCGTCATTTAGTTCCACCAACCAACGAGCGAAATGCTGTAACGCATTGTAGGCTTTCGGCGTCACACGATGAATTAAATCAAAATCGAAAATGGCCTCAAACAGGCTGATATGCTTTTCATGTGCCAGCATTCCCAGTTTTTCCAGCGTTACCGCACCGATTTCCCGTTTCGGCGTATTGATAATCCGCAGTAGTGCAGCATCGTCGTCCTGATTTACCAGCACTCGCAAATACGCCATCATATCCTTAATTTCCATACGACTGAAAAAAGAAGTACCGCCAGAAATTTTATACGGGATACGGTTTTGCATCAGTATTTTTTCCAACAAACGGGATTGATGATTACCGCGATATAAAACGGCGTAATCTTTATATTTGGTTTTATGCGAGAATCGGTGGGCAATTAATTCCGCGACTACCCGTTCCGCTTCGTGTTCTTCATTTTTTGCTTCGATAACCTGTAAAGGTTCTCCTTCCCCCAAATTCGAGAATAATTTTTTCTCGAATACATGAGCGTTATTATCAATCAAAATATTGGCGCAGTGCAGAATGCGCTGGGTGGAACGATAATTCTGTTCCAGCTTGATTACCTTCAATTGAGGAAAATCGTCACGCAAACGTACCATATTCTGCGGTCGCGCCCCGCGCCAGGAATAAATGGACTGATCATCATCTCCTACTACGGTGAAACGCGCCCGCGTGCCTACCAGCAGTTTAATCAGTTCGTACTGACTGGTATTGGTATCTTGATATTCGTCTATCAGCAAATATTTAATTTTGGTCTGCCATTTCGACCGCAGGTCTTCGTTCTGCTTCAACAACAAGGTCGGCAACATGATTAAATCGTCAAAATCCAAAGCGTTATAGGCGTGCATTTGATTGGCGTAACGAACATAACAACGGGCAAAAACCTGCTGTTTTTGATCTTTCGCCGACGCCAGAGCTTGTTCCGGCAAAATCAAATCGTTTTTCCAGTTGGAAATCCGCATCACCAATTCCCGCAACAAATCCTTGTCTTCCTGCAGATAATCTGCGGTCAACTCTTTTAACAACGCCATTTGGTCGTGTTCGTCAAACAGCGTCATATTGGCCTTAAAGCCCAAATATTTGTATTCGCGCTTAATAATATCGAAGCCTAAAGTATGAAAAGTAGAGACAATCAATCCTTTGGTTTGCCCTTTGCCGATGGAATGGGCGACCCGTTCCTTCATTTCCCGTGCCGCTTTATTGGTGAAGGTGACGGCGGCGATTTGACGCGGTAAATAGCCGCACTTACCGATAAGATAAGCGATCTTATTAATAATAACGCGGGTCTTTCCCGAACCCGCCCCCGCCAGGACCAAACAGGGTCCGCTGGTAAATTCAACGGCGGTTTGTTGCTGAGGATTTAATTTCATTCTTGTTGCGACCAAACATAAGGTAACAAAGCGGTATCCAATAAAAACGAAAGAGGCAAGTCCAAAATCGGCAGCCCCCATTTCTGGGCCTGCTGCCAATCGTATCGCGTACCGTCATAAGCTTCGTATTTATTGGCAGGGTTAATCAACTGAACGACGGTTCCGCACCCGTTCAATAAAAGAAGTGCGGTCATAAAAAGTAACGTTTTTTTCATGTTAATAATGAGGCGGCGGCGTCTCTTCCGCCTGATCGGCAATATTCGAGGGTTGCATATCCTTCAATTTCGCCGTCAAATGGCGTAATTGCACCTGTATGCGATCAATCACAAATTGTTGTTGAACTAATGCAAGGTTTAGCTCCTCTAATAAATTATCTTGGAATGTAATTTTCATTTCTAATTCGGCGATTCGTTCTTCAAGATTTTGCATAATATTTTAAATAAAAAGGTTGTGCATCAGGGGATAAAGCTTTACTCTAATTCACTATTCTACCCTATACAGAGGAAAACACAGAGGAAAAACAATGTTAAAAATTCAAAAACTCTCAGCAGTCGCATTATTAGTCGGTGCTGTTTTTGTCACCGCAGCCTGTAATGAAAAAGACAAAGCGGCCTCACCGGCTACAGAAACTCAGGCGGCTCCGGTTGCTGAAAATGCGGATTTAGTGAAAGATCCCTCTTATGCCGTGGGTGTATTATTGGGTTCCGACCTGAAAGGTTTGGTAGATTCCCAAAAAGAAGTCATGAATTACGATCAGGATAAACTCGTTTCCGGCGTAAAAGATGCGTTGGCGGGTAAAGTGGATTTAACCCAAAATCAGGAATTGCAAAAAACCTTAACGGATTTAAACGATAAACTCAGCAAAGCGACGGAAGAAAAGGCCAAAGAAGACGCGGCAAAAGCGGCTGAAGCCGCCAAGCAGGCGCAAGCTGACGGCGAAAAATTCATTGCCGAATTCAAACAACAGGAAGGTGTGAAAGAAACCGAATCCGGTCTTTTGTATCGCATCCAAACTCCGGGTGAAGGTGATGTCATTAAACCGGAAGACAGCGTAAAAGTGCATTACACCGGTAAATTACCGAACGGCACCGTATTCGACAGTTCGGTAGAACGCGGACAACCTGCCGAATTCGCATTGAACCAAGTAATTCCGGGCTGGACGGAGGGTCTGCAATTAGTGAAAAAAGGTGGTAAAATCGAATTGGTCATTCCACCTAAATTAGCTTATGGCGATCAGGATTTAGGCACGATTCCGGCAAATTCAACCTTACATTTCGATGTAGAAGTGCTTGATGTCACACCGGCTAAAAAATAGTAAAAAACCGTAAAAAAATGACCGCACTTCGGGCGGTCATTGCTTAATTTTCCTTTACAAAATCAGTTCAAACACCGATTTCCGCGGATTCAGTTTAAACCCTTCCATTTCCAGAATATTGCGCTGTTGCTGATCCTGTTCCACCGTCAGAATATTCGACTGAGTAAAACTGACAAATTCTTTCGCTTTTTCAATCAAAGCCTTATAAATATCGTTTTTATACTTGCCGTCTTTCACGAAAATATCCGTCAACTGCCAGTAACGCTGTAACTGCAACGAAGACAAACGCGGATAAAGCTGGATAAACCCCACTGCCTTTTCGTGTTCGTTAATCGCTATAAAAAAAATACTTTCACTGAAACGGATTCGGTTATTCAAAAACGTTAAAGTTCGGTCGGGATTTTCCGACATTCCGTGGGCTAACCGGTATTCCTCAAATAACGGCAGAAGCACCGCCAGATTCCATTGTTCGGCTTTGAAAATACGCATAATGGGGTTCACTTAGTACAAAATTGATTAAAAAATAGCAAAAATACGCTGTGAATTCTACCCGCTAACGGAAAAATAATCACCCGTTAGATCAAAAAACTGTGAAAAAAGCCGAAAATGCTAACAAAAATTTGGTATATTAAACACGTTTGTTTTATTCACACGGAGATTAAAAAACATGGCATCTCGTAAACCATTAGTAATGGGTAACTGGAAATTAAACGGCAGTAAAGCGTTCACCAGAGAATTAATCGAAGGCTTAAAAACCGAACTGGCCGGCGTAGAAGGCTGTGACGTCGCTATCGCACCGCCGGTAATGTACTTGGCTGAAGCGGAAACCGCGCTTGCCGACAGCAAAATAGCCTTAGGTTCACAAAATGTGGACGTAAACGTAAAAGGCGCGTTCACCGGTGACATCTCTACCGAAATGTTAAAAGATTTCGGTGCGAAATATATCATTATCGGTCATTCCGAGCGCCGTACTTATCACAAAGAAAGTGACGAATTCATCGCGAAAAAATTCTCCGCCTTAAAAGAAGCGGGTTTAACCCCGGTTTTATGTATCGGTGAAACCGAAGAGGAAAATGAAGCGGGCAAAACGGAAGAAGTGGTTTCCCGTCAAATTGATGCCGTCATCAACGCTTTAGGCGTAGAAGCCTTTAACGGTGCGGTTATCGCTTATGAACCGATTTGGGCAATCGGTACCGGCAAATCCGCCACTCCGGCTCAGGCACAAGCGGTGCATGCTTTTATTCGCGCTCATATTGCGGCGAAATCTCAAGCGGTAGCGGATCAAGTCATCATCCAATACGGCGGTTCCGTAAACGATGCAAACGCAGCCGAACTGTTCACACAACCGGATATTGACGGTGCATTAGTGGGCGGCGCGTCATTAAAAGCTCCCGCGTTCGCAGTAATCGTAAAAGCCGCGGCGGCAGCGAAGGCTTAATAGCGGAAAATCTTCTCAAAGTGCGGTTAAATTTGACCGCACTTTTTTTATCTTTATACTATCGGTAGATTTTCCCGATTTCGGACAGCCATGCGCCATTTTTACACTCTATTAATGTATCTGCTGCAACCTTTTGTGTTGCTGTTTATGCTGATTCGCAGCCTGAAAGCCCCCGAATACCGTCGCCGTTTCGGCGAACGTTACGGTCTTTACCGCAATCTTACCCCGCCGCAAGCTCAAGGCGTACTGGTACATGCCGCATCGGTGGGTGAAGTGATTGCCGCCACACCGTTAATCCGTCGCATTCAGGCGGATTATCCCGAACTTGCCGTCACCGTCACTACCATGACTCCGACCGGTTCCGAGCGTGTCAAAACGGCATTCGGCGAAAGCGTCGCTCATGTTTATCTGCCTTACGATTTGCCTGACGCCGTTACCCGCTTCATCGCTTTTATCCGTCCGAAGCTCTGCATCGTGATTGAAACCGAATTATGGCCGAATCTGATACACGGGCTGTATCGCCGTCATATTCCGTGCGTTATCGCCAACGCACGGCTTTCCGCCCGTTCCGCCCGCCGCTACGGAAAATTCAAACATTCCCTGCAAGAAATGTTAAACGAAATCGAACTCATCGCGCCGCAGGATGATTTCAGCGCGAAACGTTATCGGGACATCGGCTATCAGGGTAAACTCCGCCTAACCGGCAATATCAAATACGACTTACATATCGGTGATGAATTACTGAATAAAATCAATATGTTAAAATCCGTTATAGGTAACCGCCCGGTTTGGATTGCCGCCAGTACTCACGAAGGCGAAGAAGAAATCATCTTAAAATCGCACCGCACTTTACTGCAAAAATACCCGAATTTATTACTCGTTTTAGTGCCGCGTCATCCCGAACATTTTAGAGCGGTGGCGGACATGATCGAAAGCGCCGGCTTTACCTATGCCCGCCGGGCCACAGACAATACACCGAATGCCGATACGCAGATTTTTCTGGGTGACACTATGGGTGAACTGATGTTGCTGTACGGTGTGGCGGACGTCGCCTTTGTAGGGGGCAGTCTGATTAAACGGGGCGGACACAATCCGTTGGAACCGCTGGCTTTTAAATGCCCGGTCATCAGCGGAAAATACACCTTTAATTTTCCCGAAGTTTTCGCCAAATTAAAGCAAGTAGGCGGCGTTATTGAAATCGAGGAAAACGATGCCGTACTTTCGCAAGCGGTAACCGATCTATTAGATAATAAAACACTGCGCGAACGGCTCGCTAATGCGGGTTACACCGTGTTAACGGAAAACCGTGGCGCGTTACAACGGTTATTGGATTTATTGAAACCCTATTTAGAGAAGTAATATGAAAACTGTGATTTACCCCGGCACATTTGACCCAATCACCAACGGGCATTTGGATATTATCGAACGCACGGCGGTGCTGTTTCCGCAAGTGATTGTGGCGGTGGCGGCCAGCCCGACCAAAAAACCGTTATTCGACCTGCAGGATCGCGTACAATTAGCGGAAGAAAGCGTGGCGCATTTGCCGAATGTGCGCGTTATCGGTTTTTCCGGTTTGCTGGCGGATGCGGTGAAAGAACACGACATCACCGCCATTATTCGCGGCATGCGCACCACGATGGATTTTGAATACGAATTGCAATTAGCCCACTTAAACCGCGTACTTTCGCAGGGCGTGGAAAGCTTGTTCCTGCCGTCCACCGAGCAATGGTCTTACGTTTCGTCCACCATTGTACGGGAAATTTATCTACACAACGGCAACGTGGATCAATTCGTCCCGCCGCCGGTATTAAACGCATTAAACCGGCGCAGAAAAGCCGATGCTTAACTCACCGCGAACAAAAAGTGCGGGCAAAAATTCTTTTGTTTTTTGGTATTATAGAGCACTCGTACAAAACAAATCCTCTCCACAATAGAATTTTATGCCCCTAACTTTATCTATCAAGTTAAGGGCATTGAATTTGTAGAGGGTTAGATTTAATGTGCCTTTATTATCTAAGATTTCGATACTGACCCGATAATTCCTCGACGTTCTCCACCACTTGATAATCCAAATCCGGATAATCCAAGCGTAAATAGTGGAAATTCTTACGGGCATAGGCAATTTTCAGCTGCTCATTTTCACGTAATTTGTCTTCATCTACGCCACTTTGAATACCTTTGCCGGTATTTTTGGTTTCGGCAACAAAATAGATTTTATTTTCTCCTTTAAACACCACTGCCCAGTCAGGATTGTAATTACCCAACGGAGTGGGGATTTTGAAACGTTCAGGCAATTTAAAATAAAATTCAATGTCTTCGCTGCTTTCGCAATGTTTGGCAAAGGTATATTCGGTGGTGGAGTCCAGCGAAATACAATCTTCATAAATGGTTTTCGTTTTATCGTTTACGGCGAAAGTATATGGGTTGGCATAAAACTCAAAATCCCTGAACAACGTCATTTCATAACTTTTCCCGGCAATTTTTCGATACTCGATGCCGTCTGCCATAATAAGTTGCAATACCGCATTGATTTTTTCCGCCACCAAATCTATAAAACGTTGCGGATTACGAAACACCTCTTGCAAGCGGTCAGATTGTTGCAAAATTTTGCAAAGGGTTATTCGGGTAAGTCCCGTTTTCTTTTGCAATTCATTCAGTAACGCAGGAATTGCCCATTGCGAATGGACGGTTGTTTCGCCTGCCGCACGATAATCGGTCGCAATACCGCTTTCATCAATGACCAATTTCGCTTTAGCGTGTTTAATTTTAGTCGCTTCAATGGCTGGCATTTTGTGGATTTTTTCCACCGCACGTTCAATCAATTCATCGTTACTGAAATTTACTCGATAAGTGGTTTGCTGCTTAATGCGCTCCCAAATTGCTACAAAATCAGGGTGCAAACTGAAATCTTTGCGATAACGTACTTCTCGTTTATCTTCCCGTTTTTTAATATGACTTTTAGCGAATTTCACGCCACAATCTTCTTCAATTTCACGTTGTAACGTTGCCGCAAATTGTTCATAACTTTCATTGGCAATTACCGTGAGCGTACTTTGAGCGCGATCATAAATACGCTGCCCATGCTGATTAACCGGCAGTCGCAAGCCCCGCCCAATTTCTTGGCGTTTTTTCATTTCGCTTGCAGTGTCGTTTAAGGTGCAAATTTGAAACACATTCGGGTTATCCCAACCTTCTCGCAAGGCGGAATGAGAAAAAATAAAACGCAACGGATTATCCAAAGAAAGCAATTTTTCTTTATCTCGCATAATCAGCTGATAAGTGTCATTGTCCACTTGCGTGGTGCCGTTGGTATCTTTCGCCACGCCTTTTTTATCTTGCGAAAAATAGCCGTTGTGTACGCCGCTCGGTTCTTCTTTCGCTAATTCACGATAAATTTCTTCAAACCATTGTGCAAATTTGCCCCCTGAAGGTTTTTCTGCAGATGAGCGGTAGTTATCTACTTTATCAATAAAAAATAGCGATAAAACTTTCACTCCAAGCGGCCGTAATTTCTTCTCTTTTTGCAAATGTTCGGCAACGGTTCGGCGAATTTGCATTTTTTGCAAATCGTCTTTTAGCTGAGAATGATCAACGCCTTGAAAAATCTGTGTGCCGTTAGAAAATTCTACCATTTGGCTTTCCGCATCCATTCCGCTCAAAATAAAACCGGAACGATACATTTCGTTTTGATTGGAAAAATCGTACAAATCCTGATTAGGTTTCACAGTCACGACTTTTTTCTTCATTGCTTTGCTATCGTTAAACAATAACTCAATTTTTGCCGACCAACTTTTTGCCGCAGTTTTGATCTCTTTTAACGCAAGATAAACGCCATTTACCTCATTTTCTGCCACTACACTGTCCACTTCGATCTGTTTCACCAAGCCTAGCTCATAAGCTTGCACAGGGTTTAAGCTGAAAATCGGGTTATAGGCATTTTTATGGGTTGCCGAATAACGCAAGGTAAACAGCGGATTTAAGCTCTCAATCGCATTGCGGCGAATGTCCGTTTCCATATTTTGCGGTTCATCAATGATGACAATCGGATTGGCTTTTTGAATATAGCTGATGGGTGCTTCGCCACTTTCGTTGATGGTATTAATCACATTGCTGTCTTTGGCAAAAGCATCAATATTCATCACCAAAATCTCAATATGATTACTGTTCGCAAAGGTTTTTAAACGGGAAAGCTGATTGCTTTTATATTCAAACTTCGGGCTAACGCTTGGCTTATCAAACACATGGTTAAAATGCGTTTGCGTGATGTCAAGGGTATGCAATACCCCCTCACGAATGGCAACGCTCGGCACCACAATCACAAATTTTTGCCAACCGTATTGTTTGTTCAGCTCAAAAATGGTGCGTAAATAAACATAGGTTTTGCCCGTTCCCGTTTCCATCTCCACGGTAAAATTTTTACCGTTTTCGCTAAGCAAAGTGCGGTCGATTTTTTGATAATTTTGCTGATTAGCTAAATTTTGCTGTAATTGTTCATCGCTGATTTGCAACGGTAAATTCGGGATAAAACGCAAATCATTTTGCGATCTTAACGCAAATCCACTAGTCGCATTCGGCTGCCCGATAAACAAATTCACCGCCGCATTTACGGCATTAAGTTGGTAATCTAAGGTTTCAAATTGGAGTTTCATTTTGCCCCCTTAAATCACAAAAAACGCAATATCCGCATCTTGCATTTGCAATTCGGTGTTTTTCTTTTGTGCGTCATTGCCGTTGAATAAACGGTCTAGGGTAACGACTTTTTTCGGCTGTGTAGCAATCACCTTTTCAATCATCTCATCATTGATTTCCGTAAGCATTAAGGCAAAAGTTTGTCCGTTTTCGTCTTCCACCCAAAACACCTGATTTTCCAATCGCACTTTTGCCGTCAGTTTTAAGCCCAACCGCAATAAAATTTCATAAAGCACTGCTTGCGTATCCGTTTGCTCGCTCACAGGATCGATAAACATTTCCAGTTGATCAGCTAAATTTTCTGCCGTAGGCGATTGCCATTGTTTAAAATGGCTTTCCGTGAGTTTAAATACCTTAAACCCCACATCAAGCGGTCGGTTTTCAGCATTATTTTGCAAAATGTGTTTACCGGCACGGCGGATGCGTTCTTTAGAAATCTCAGTTATATAAGATCTTAAATTATTTTCTTTGCAGAATTTATTTGCTACTTTTCCATTTTTGGTTGTTATATCTATTTCTTCTGGATATTGAACTGCTATAAATTTACGTTGACCACCATCAGAATAATTCAAATCTAAAACTGAATGTGGAAATGACGAACTTCCAGCAAAAAAATCTAAAGCAATAAAATATTTATCTTCAAATAAAGTTATTAAATGCTTTAAAAAATTAATATTTTTAGGTGCAGAAAATACAGGAATTTTGGTATTAAATAGTTCCTTTAAAAAAGTTCCTGCTGATGTAGTTTTGAGATCTAATTTATAATCAATTAATTTCCCATCGGATATAGCTTTATAAGATCTATTATTTAGCATACTTTTCATTCGTACTGTATCGCTAAAATTTTTCTCATAAATTTTATCTGCTGAGAATTCCAATGCTTCATCTTCATATAATTCTAAGATTCTAGATTTTGTATATGTATTTTCTACAAAATGCTCTCCAAAAAAAGAAACATATCTTATGTATCCTTGATTAATTAAATTATCATCTTTATCTAAAATATTAATTTCTGTTCTTATAATAAAATCGTCTTCATCTTTATTAAAATATATAGAATAGTGTTTATCTGAGCTAAAGTCAGTTACAAAGTTATTAAATTCATTTTCACCAACTAAAACTCGCTTACCACTTGAATGTACGTAGTTGCCATTTTCATCCTGCTTCATATCTTTTTCATTTTTAGGAATATTTTCTATGAAACATCCCTGTTCTTTATTTTTAGCATAAATGAGACAAAAGTCATTACTAATAGAAATATATTTAGAATTTTTTCTGCCTTTAGGATTGTTTTCAGTAGATAATATTGCCACAAAATTCTCCTCCCCAAACACTTCATCACATAATAATTTCAGTTGTGCCTGTTCATTATCATCAATAGAAATAAAAATCACGCCGTCATCGGTCAGCAAATTTTTGGCAAGGTGCAAACGGGGCAACATCATATTCAGCCAGTTGCTGTGATAATGCCCATTTTCCTTGCTGTTTCGCACAAAAGCACGTTTGAGCTTGCCGTCTGCGTCCAAATCACCCACTCTTTCGGCGTATTCGGCTTTGCTTTCGGCAAAATTATCCTTATAGATAAAATCATTACCCGTGTTATAAGGCGGGTCGATATAAATCATTTTGACGGAATTGAAATAGGATTTTTGCAACACCTTTAACACATCAAGGTTTTCACCTTCGATAAATACATTTTGAGTATGTTCAAAATCCACGCTCTCTTCGACACAAGGCGTGAGTGTTTTAAAGGTTGGGGTTTGTAAGGTTTGATAGGCTGCCGATTTACCCGCCCAATTGAGCATATAGCGGTCGGTGCCGGTGGTGATTTCATTTGAGAAAAGCTGTTTGAACTTCTCGAAGTCAATTTCGTTTTCACAAAAAATTTCAGGAAGAATGGATTTTAATTGTAAAAGTTGTTGATTTTTAAGTGAAAAATTGGCAAGGCTGTGCTGTGCTGTTAGGCATTGTAATGTTCCTTTTTAAAATGTCCATAATTAAATTTGCTATTTTACAAGTCCATTAACTTATGAAGCAACAATACAAGAGGTTAACTCTTAGATTTTTTTAATTTTACGAAAATAGAGCACGTTTTTGCCCTTTCAATTCTATTTCTTGATTTTTATTCGACTTAAACTATAGTTAACCCAATCCGTTGTCAGAAAATTTGTACGCCATAATAAAAAATTCCTTGTTTATTGGATGTATCAATTTCTAGTTAACCGGCCTTTATGCTAGTGCCGTATATTACCGAAAAATTCTTTCGTTTTTTTGACCGCACTTTACGTGATTCCATTTCTCCCTTCGGCATTAATTCCGCCACCAGGCGGCAAGCCCGATGACTGCGGCAAAAATCAGCAGCCAAACCAACTGAACTCTGGCATTTTGCTTATTTAACTCCCGATTGTGCAAACGGCGCTGTTCCAGTTTTTGTTTGTAAAGTTCAAGATCCGCCGCCTTGAAAGAAAAACCGCAATGAGGACAAATTTCCGCACTTTCGCTGATTTTTCGCCGACATTCTGGACATTTCCGTAGCGCCATATTCGATTTCTTCCGTTATTTCCCGCCCGCATGGCGATAAGTTAAAAAGTAATAGCAGCTTATGGCGAGAATCGTGCAGGTTCCCATCGTCAGCAGCATCGGTTTGGCGGTATCCATTTTCATCAACGCCACCAAAGATCCCACCGTCGCGCCCAAACCGAATCGCGTACTGCCGGCAATGGAATTCGCCGTGCCCGCCATATGGGGAAATTTTTCCAGAATCGAGGCCATGGCATTAGACGAAATCAACGGATTCGGCCCCACAAACAGCGCCACGCCTAAGGCCATCGGCCAAAACCCTAAATCAAACCACGCCACGCTAATCAAAAACAAACCGGCGCAACATTGAACGACCAAACCTATGCGCAGCATCCGCTCCGCCCCGACTTTCTGCACAAAGCGTCCGTTCGCCATAGAGGAAATCGTCATCATGGCGATATTCAGCATAAAGAAATAACCGAATTGATCCACGGGAACGCCGTACAACCCGATATACACAATGGAACCGGCGGTAAGAAAAGCGAAAATGCCACCGAAACCTAAGCCCGAGGAAAGCATATAACCCAGCACTTCTTTTTGCTGCCACAAGGTGACAAAATTACGCGCCACAATATTCAATCGCAAAGGAATGCGGTTTTCTCGGCGATGGGTTTCCGGAATAACCAGCAGCACCAATAACGCACTCAGCAAACCCATCATACAAATCACATAAAAAATCATGTGCCAATGGAAAAATTTCACGATATAGCCGCCGATAATCGGGGCAAGTAACGGCGCAATCATGAAAATTAACGTAATAATCGACATCATTTTCGATAATTCGTTTTTGTCGAATAAATCCCGTAATAAAGCGCCGACCAACACCACCGGCGCAGAGCCGAAAAAGCCCTGAGTAAAGCGAAGTGCGGTGAAATTTTGAATAGAATTTACACCGGTTAAAATGAACGCGACCACCGCCGCCACCAGCACGCCCAATAAAATAATCGGTTTACGCCCGTAACTGTCACCGACCGGTCCCCAGAACAACTGCCCCGTCGCCATACCGAAAGTAAAAAACGTTAATGTATGCTGAACCTGCTCCGCATTCACCTGAAGATCCTGCGCAATATGCAGAAAAGACGGTAAATACATATCTATACCGAGAGGCGGCAACATGGATAAAATGCCGAGAGTAATGATAAACAGCAAGCTCACTTTCCGTTCGCTCATAGCAATGCCTCTATTTCCTGTTGAGTTAAAGCACGAAATCCGCCTTCTTCCAAATCGTCGTCCAGCACCACCGTGCCGACCCGCCAACGATGTAATGCCACCACTTTGTTGCCTAACGCCGCAAACATACGTTTCACCTGATGATAGCGTCCTTCGGTGATGGTTAAATTTACATTATAATCGTCGATAATTTCCAGTTTTGCCGGCTTCGTCGCTTCCTTTTCGCCGCGTAATAAAATGCCCTGTTCGCAAGCCGACTGATAATTGCTTTCCACCGGATCCGCCAAGGTCACCAAATAAGTTTTCTCACAATAATGTTTCGGTGAAGTCACTCGGTGAGACCATTGTCCGTCATCCGTCAACAACACCAAACCGGTAGTATCCGCATCCAGCCGTCCTGCGGTATGCAGCTTGCCCGCCAGCGGATAATCGAAAAACTGATAAACCGTCGGATAATCGCCGTCCTCATGGGAACATACGTAACCTTGCGGTTTATTCAGCATAAAATATTGCAATCCTTCCAACCACGGCAAAGGTTCGCCGTCAAATACGATCTCATCCTGCGGCGAAACTTTCAAGGCTCCGCTTTTTTCCATATTACCGTTTACTTCCACAACACCCTGACGAATCGATTTGGTTGCCTGAGAGCGGGTTAACCCCGTTTGTTGTGCAATAAATTTATCCAATCTCATAATTTGCCTTATTTTAATTAATTTCAGGTATTTTACGCTAAAGTGCGGTTAAATTTTGTAAAATTTTTGTAAAATGATCTATAATGCCAAACGCTTGCTTTTATATTAATCACCACTCATAATTAAAAGGAAAAATCATGTCAGATTTAAGTCAAAAAGCACTCGATTTTCACGAATTTCCCGTCCCGGGTAAAATTTCCGTTACACCGACTAAACCATTAGAAAGCCAAGGCGATTTGGCTCTTGCCTATTCTCCCGGCGTTGCCGAACCTTGCTTAGCCATTCAACAGGATCCTGCAAAATCTTATCGTTACACCGCTCGCGGCAATCTAGTCGGCGTAATTTCCAACGGCTCGGCCGTCTTGGGATTAGGCAATATCGGCGCATTGGCGGGAAAACCGGTTATGGAAGGCAAAGGCGTATTATTCAAAAAATTTGCCGGCGTTGATGTATTCGATATCGAAATCGATGAAAGTAATCCGGAAAAATTCGTTGAAATCGTCGCGGCATTAGAACCGACCTTCGGCGGCATCAATCTCGAAGACATTAAAGCACCGGAATGTTTCTATATCGAAAAAGCCTTACGCGAACGCATGGGAATTCCTGTTTTCCACGATGACCAGCACGGTACCGCCATCATCAGTTCCGCGGCCGTATTAAACGGTTTACGCATTCAAAACAAAAAAATCGAAGATGTCAAATTAGTCGCGTCCGGTGCCGGTGCAGCCTCTATCGCATGCCTGAATTTATTAATTTCATTAGGCGTAAAACGCGAAAACATTACCGTATGCGACTCAAAAGGCGTAATCTTTGAAGGCCGTGATAACAAAATGGACGAAACCAAAAAAGCCTTTGCGCAAAAAGACACCGGAGCGCGCACATTAGCGGATGCTATTTCAAACGCCGATGTATTCTTAGGTTGTTCCGCCGCCGGTGCATTAACGCCTGAAATGGTAAAAACCATGGCATCCCATCCGCTGATTTTGGCATTGGCTAACCCTGATCCGGAAATTACTCCGCCTGAGGCGCATGCCGCTCGTGAAGACGCTATCGTCTGTACCGGTCGTTCGGACTATCCGAACCAAGTAAACAATGTGCTTTGTTTCCCGTTCATTTTCCGCGGCGCATTAGATGTAGGCGCGACCGAAATTAACGAAGAAATGAAAATGGCGACCGTTCGCGCTATCGCCGATTTAGCATTAGAAGAACCGACTGCAGAAGTGTTGGCGGCTTACGGCAACAAAGCCATGTCTTTCGGTCCGGAATATATTATTCCGACTGCATTTGATTCCCGTTTAATCACCCGTATTGCGCCGGCAGTGGCCAAAGCGGCAATGGACAGCGGTGTGGCAACCCGTCCGATTACGGATTGGGATGACTATGCGGCGCAATTGAAAGCGCATAGCCGTCGTTTAAAATAAATGTTGAATAAAGGTAAATTGCTCCGTTTTAGCGGAGCATTTTTTTAGAAAATTTACATTTTTAATGATCTAAATCAATTTTACTGCTAAAATGATCGTGCTTTTTACAAACACACTGGAAAACAAGGAAACTTTATGGCTTACACATTACCTGAATTAGGCTACGCCTATGACGCTTTAGAACCTCATTTTGATGCGTTAACAATGGAAATCCACCATACCAAACACCATCAAACCTATGTCAACAATGCAAATGCGGTATTGGAATCATCACCGGAAGCGGCGGCATTAGCAGCTGAAGGTTGCCCCGGTTCCGTATTAAAAAATTTAAATAAAATCCCCGCCGCTCAATTTACTGCGGCTCGTAATAACATCGGCGGCCACGCCAACCATACTTTCTTCTGGAAAAATCTGAAAAAAGGTACCGCTTTACAGGGCCCATTAAAAGATGCGATCGTGCGTGATTTCGGTTCCGTCGAAGCATTCCGGACGGAATTCGAAAAAGCGGCGGCCGGTCGTTTCGGCTCAGGCTGGGCGTGGTTAGTCCTGCAAGAAAACGATAAATTGGCTGTGGTTTCAACCGCTAACCAAGATTCTCCGTTAATGGGTAAAGAAATTGCCGGTTGCGAAGGCTATCCGATTATCGGTTTAGACGTGTGGGAACACGCCTATTACCTGAAATTCCAAAACCGTCGTCCGGACTACATTAAAGAATTCTGGAACGTGGTGAACTGGGACTTCGCAAACGAACGTTTCGAGAAAAAAATAGCAGACTAATCCCGGATAATAAAAACTCAAGAAAATCCGACCGCACTTTTACGGTCGGATGTCAAAACGACAAAAAGGGAGTTGCAAACTCCCTTTTTTAGTAAAATGAATTAGTTATTCTTGCCTTCTTCATACAGCCACCGGGCAACCTGTTTGGCAAAATAAGTCAAAATACCGTCCGCACCGGCTCGTTTAAAACAGAGCAAGCCTTCCATAATACATTCTTTTTCTTTCAACCAACCGTTTTGAATAGCGGCGCAATGCATAGCGTATTCACCGGAAACCTGATAAGCGAAAGTCGGCACGCCGAATTCTTCTTTAACGCGATAGACCATATCCAGATACGGCATTCCCGGTTTAACCATGACCATATCCGCCCCTTCCGCAATATCTAACGCCACTTCCTGCAGACCTTCGTTACCGTTAGCGGGATCCAGTTGATAGGTTTTCTTATCACCGCCCTTCAGATTACCGGAAGAACCGACGGCATCGCGGAACGGTCCGTAATAATTCGAGGCGTATTTTGCGGCATAGGCCATAATCAGTGTGTTGATGTACCCCTTTTCTTCTAACATTACGCGGATTTTACCGATTCGCCCGTCCATCATATCGCTCGGCGCCACAATGTCCGCACCGGCTTCTGCATGGGATAACGCTTGTTTTACCAGCACTTCGCTGGTCACTTCATTCAGCACATAACCGGTTTCGTCGATAATACCGTCTTGTCCGTGCAGGGTATAAGGGTCCAACGCCACATCCGTTAATACGCCAAGTTCGGGATATGCCGCCTTCAATGCGCGTACCGCTCTTTGTACCAAACCGTTCGGATTATAGGCTTCCTCCGCCATCAAGGATTTTTTCTCCTGACCGACTACCGGAAATAACGCGATAACCGGTACGCCGTATTTTACCAGTAAGCCGGCTTCCGTTAATAACTGATCGATGGTCAAGCGTTCCACCTTCGGCATAGAAGGTACCGGCTCGCGCTGATTTTCGCCTTCCATAATAAAGACCGGATAAATTAAATCATCTGCGGTCAGTTTATTTTCCGCCATTAAACGACGGCTGAAATCGTTTTTACGCATACGGCGTAAACGACGGCTTGGATAACCCGTAAAATATTGTTGAGCCATATCATCATTCCTTTTTATAAACAAACAGTGGGCATATTTGCCCACTTCCAAGAATTAAAATTCGGTTAATTTTCGACCGCACTTTGCTGATCATCATCGCCTCTCGGGCGATAAAATCTTGCACAAATCACGCCCACTTCAAATAACAAACACATCGGAATCGCCAATAAAGTCTGTGAAAAAATATCCGGTGGCGTCAGTAGCATGCCAGCGACAAATGCGGTAACAATGATATACGGACGTTTGCTTTTTAAATCTTCCGGCGTCGTCACGCCACTCCAACACAACAGTATAATTGCCACCGGCACTTCAAAACAGATGCCGAAAGCCAGAAACAGGGTTAACACAAAATCCAGATAACTGCTAATGTCCGTCGCCATCGCCACACCTTCGGGGGTGGTGCCGGTCAGAAAACTGAACACCAACGGAAAAACCACGTAATACGCAAAGGCAACGCCGAGATAAAACAAAATCGTACTGGAAATCAATAACGGGTAAACCAGACGTTTCTCATGCTGATACAGCGCCGGTGCGACAAACGCCCAGATTTGATACAGCAAAAACGGCACCGACAAAAAAATCGCCGCAATACCCGTCAGCTTAATCGGCGTAAAAAAGGGCGCCGCTACGTTGGTAGCGATCATGGTAGAACCTTGCGGCATCGCATTCAGCAACGGCGTGGCAATTAGATGATAAATATCATTGGAAAAATAAACCAACGCGCAGAAAACCAGCAAAATGCAAACTAGGCAACGCAATAAGCGATTACGCAGTTCCACAAGATGGGAAATAAGCGGTTGAGTTTCTTCCACCTGATTCATACGTTTTTCTCTGAAGAAGATACGGGTTGAACATCCTCGGCAGGATGGTATTGATCAATATACTTTGCTAACTGTTCGTCCAGCGAAGCTTCGTTTGACATGGTTGCTGCGGTATTTTCGGCGACTTCCGTCGTAGCGGTTTGCAAATTTTCACTTTCAAGTGCGGTCGCATTTTGCGGCGTTTTTTCTAACGTTTCCGCTACTTCATCCGCTTGGCTCTGAGATTGCCGGAAATTCGCTTCACGTACATCCTTAATCTGCTCTTCAAGGGTTTTGTTTGCATCCGACGCCTGCTTATCCAAATCCGCTTTCATTTTCTCCGCCGACGCTTTCAGTTCATCCACGGTTTTTGCCAAATCCGGCGAAAGGGTTTTCAGATTAAGATTTTCCGCTTTTTTAATGCTTTCCTGCAATTCCTGTAATTTCAGTTCCTGCGATAGCTCGTTTTGCACGTTGGCCGCTAAACCGCGAACGGTTCGCACCCATTTCATTACCGTACGGACGGCTACAGGCATACGTTGCGGGCCCAGAACCACCAGACCCACAATAAAAATCAGCAGTAATTCAGAAAAACCGATATCAAACACGGATTATGCCTGTTCTTTCTCTTTTTCTTCTTTTTTAGTTTGCGCCGTGTTTTCCGCTTTATCTAAAGACTTGAATTCGGCATCTTTCGGTTCTTCCGCCATCGCCTTTTTGAAGCCTTTGACGGATTCGCCCAGATCGGAACCCAGCGTACGTAATTTTTTGGTACCGAATAACAATACGACGATTGCCACAATAATCAGCAGTTGCCAAATACTAATACCACCCATAACGATATCCTTTAATAAATTAGTAAAAAGAAAGGTTTGCGTGAATATACCCTTTTTAAAACGCTTGAACAATAGCCCGCAGGGATTATTTTAGTTTTTTAAAATAATTTTTCTTACTCCCCCTTGAAAGCCGTTTTTTCTGCCCTATATAAAAAAAGCATGAAATCAATTCAATTTTCATAGGAGTATAAACATGGCAATTCGTCCTTTACACGATCGTGTAATTATTAAACGTGAAGAAGTAGAAACCCTTTCTGCCGGCGGTATCGTATTAACCGGTTCCGCAGCGACAAAATCCACCCGAGCCAAAGTCTTGGCGGTAGGTAAAGGTCGCGTGCTGGAAAACGGCACAGTACAGCCTTTGGACGTTAAAGTGGGCGACACCGTCATTTTCAACGACGGCTACGGCGTAAAAGCGGAAAAAATCGACGGCGAAGAAGTATTAATCATTTCTGAAAACGATATTTTAGCGATTGTCGAATAATACAAATAATAGAAGTGCGGTCGGTTTTGACCGAGTTTTGATAATTTAAAAAATTTCACAGAGGCGTACGACATACGTCATCATCAAATTAAAAGGAATATAAAAATGGCAGCAAAAGACGTTAAATTCGGTAATGATGCGCGCGTAAAAATGTTAGCGGGCGTAAACGTATTGGCAGATGCGGTAAAAGTGACCTTAGGTCCTAAAGGTCGTAACGTGATTTTAGACAAATCTTTCGGCGCACCGACCATCACCAAAGACGGCGTTTCCGTTGCGCGTGAAATCGAATTGGAAGATAAATTCGAAAACATGGGCGCACAAATGGTAAAAGAAGTGGCGTCTAAAGCAAATGATGCCGCGGGCGACGGTACCACCACCGCAACGGTTTTAGCGCAAGCTATTGTCAACGAAGGCTTAAAAGCCGTGGCGGCGGGTATGAACCCGATGGATTTAAAACGCGGTATCGACAAAGCGGTGGCGGCAGTGGTATCCGAATTGAAAGCCCTTTCCAAACCTTGCGAAACGTCGAAAGAAATCGAACAGGTGGGGACGATTTCCGCAAATAGTGACAGCATTGTCGGTCAATTAATCGCGCAAGCCATGGAAAAAGTAGGTAAAGAAGGCGTGATTACCGTTGAAGACGGCACCGGTCTGGAAGACGAATTGGATGTCGTTGAAGGTATGCAATTCGATCGCGGTTATTTATCGCCGTACTTCATCAACAAACCGGAAACCGCAACGGTTGAAATGGATAATCCGTATATTTTATTGGTGGATAAAAAAATCTCCAATATCCGCGAATTATTACCGGTTTTAGAAGCCGTGGCTAAAGCGGGCAAACCGTTATTAATCATCGCAGAAGATGTGGAAGGCGAAGCGTTGGCAACTTTAGTGGTTAACACCATGCGCGGTATCGTGAAAGTGGCGGCGGTGAAAGCGCCGGGCTTCGGCGATCGTCGTAAAGCTATGTTGCAAGACATCGCAATTCTTACCGCCGGTACCGTCATTTCCGAAGAAATCGGTATGGAACTGGAAAAAGCCGCATTGGAAGATTTAGGTCAGGCTAAACGTGTCGTTATTAACAAAGACAACACAACCATTATCGACGGCGTAGGCGATGAAGCGCAAATCAAAGGTCGTGTAGCACAAATTCGTCAACAAATCGAAGAATCCACTTCCGATTACGACAAAGAAAAACTGCAAGAACGTGTGGCGAAACTTGCCGGCGGTGTCGCAGTCATTAAAGTCGGTGCGGCAACCGAAGTGGAAATGAAAGAGAAAAAAGACCGCGTGGAAGACGCGTTGCACGCAACCCGCGCTGCGGTTGAAGAAGGTATCGTTGCCGGCGGCGGCGTCGCTTTAATTCGGGCTGCAAGCAAAGCGGCGGCAAATCTGCAAGGCGATAATGAAGAACAAAACGTCGGTATCAAACTGGCATTACGTGCAATGGAAGCGCCGCTTCGTCAAATCGTAGCCAATGCCGGCGAAGAAGCTTCCGTGGTTGCCAGCGCAGTGAAAAACGGCGAAGGTAACTACGGTTATAATGCCGGTACGGAAGAATACGGCGATATGATCGCAATGGGTATTTTGGATCCGACTAAAGTAACCCGTTCCGCATTACAATTCGCGGCATCTATCGCAGGTTTAATGATTACCACTGAAGCGATGGTAACCGAATTGCCGAAAGACGATAAATTAGACCCGTCTGCAGCAATGGGCGGCATGGGTGGAATGGGCGGCATGATGTAATCGCCAGATTCCATAGACGACACAGCCACCGAACACTATTCGGTGGCTTTTTTATGCCCGCATGTCAGGACGTTTCAAACAAAAAGTGCGGTCGGAAAAACGTTTATTTTTTCCACCGCACTTTTAACGTAACGACTTCGTTAAATACTGTTCGCCATTAAGGCTTCAATATCGTCAATTTCCTTCGGTGCCGCGCAGGTTAAAATTTTATTCCCGTATTCCGTAATCAATACGTTATCTTCAATCCGCACGCCGATACCTTTATATTGTTCCGGCACGTTAGATTTCGGCGAAATATACAGACCCGGTTCCACCGTTAACACCATGCCGACGTCTAAAGTGCGGTCGCGCTTTTTCGAGTTTCGGTCTCCGTTCTGATCCGCATTGCCGTAACTGCCTACATCATGCACATCCAGCCCCAGCCAATGTCCCAAGCCGTGCATATAAAATTCACGATGGGCGTCGGCGGCAATCAACTCCTCCGCATCGCCTTGCAAAATACCGAGTTCCAGTAAACCTTCGACTTTAATACGCACCACTTCATCGTTTGCCTGCTGAATGGAATTACCCGCCACCAACAATTCAATAGCACGTTTCTGCGCTTTTAAAACGAGCTGGTAAATCTCCCGCTGAGGTCTGCTGAATTTACCGTTGACCGGAAAAGTACGGGTAATATCGCCCGCATACATGGCGAACTCGCAACCGGCGTCAATCAGCACCAAATCGCCGTCTTTCAGCGGTTGATCGTTCTCGGTATAATGCAGAATGCAAGCGTTTTCACCACCGGCAACAATAGTGTTATAAGAAGGAAATCTCGCACCGAAGCGGTTAAATTCGTGCAGGATTTCGCTTTCGATTTCATATTCGAACCGATTCGGACGGGTTTCCTGCATGGCGCGGATATGTCCCAGTGCGGTAATCTGGCCCGCCTGTTGCATTAAACGGATTTCATTCGCCGACTTGAACAGACGCATTTCATCCAACATCACGCGCCAGCTCGAAACTTCACTAAAATCAACCGCACTTTTTTCCAGTAATGCATCGCCCCAAGGCTGAACGCCAACGGTATAATAGAATTTTTCCGTATGTTCCGTTATTTCGCCAAAGCGTACCACAAATTCGTCAACGGAGTAAGCCTGATCCAGCGTCAGCGTATTCGGCGCATTTTCCACGCCTAATCGACGTCCGTTCCAGGTTTCCATTAAGGGATCCTTCGGGCGCAGGAAAAGTGCGGTCAAATTCTGCTGATTTTTTTTCACCAACAATAATACCGCATCGGGTTCATTAAAACCGGTGAGATACCAAAAATAGCTGTCCTGACGAAAAGGATAAGTGCAATCGTTATTGCGGGTTTGCTCGCGTGCAGAAAAAACGACCGCCGCGGAATTATCCGCCATTCGGGCAAACAATTCGCTTCGCCGCGCTACAAATTCGTCTTTCGGCAATTCCGCCATATAGGTTAAATCCATTATCGCTCCTAATGTACGTTTTCAACCACATCCGTCATATCGTTTACACTCTTAAAATGGCTGTGAAACAGGTATGCTATCCCACGCAGATATTCAATAATATCTTCTAAGGTTGCCAGCAATTCCGCTTCATCTTCGTTTTCATCATAGCCCAACTGGCAAATTTTGTGTAAATCCATGACGGCCTCACCAATTCTGCCGTCCATTCGGCTGATTTTCGGACGCGCAAGACCGATACCGAGCAGAAAATGATTTGCCCAATCGCATACGGCTTCCGCTCTTACACTCAATTTATATTCTTCCGGCAACAATAATTGGAATTTAAATGCATCACTATCCGATAGCTTTATCCGGATATCTTCATACATCACATCCAAATCTTTCATTAATTCGGCAGGATAGGCGTGATTATCATTGGTAATTTGATAAAGCAAGGCATGCCATTTTTGCTGATCACGTATACCGCCGGTAAACAAACCGGTCAGAAAACCGTGTAATTCGGTAGGGGAAACGGCAATACCCGCCGCTTTAAGTTTTTGATTTAAAATTGAATATTCCGTCATATAAAATGTCCTGTTATGAGAGTTCGCGTCATTCTAGCAGATAATTTATGACGAAAATATTTCTCTGTGGCATAATAACGAAAAATTTCAACCCTATGGTAAAAATATGGCATTAAAACCGATTGAATTGAACTTTTTAGGTCAGGTTGTGCGTTTAAACGCACCGGAAGAACAACATAACGATTTGCGTGATGCGGCAAAAGAACTGGACAAACGGGTTTCGGAAATGAAAGATCGGATGCAGACCGTGCAAGTAGAACGTGCCGTGCATGTTGTGGCGTTAAACCTGTGTTTCGAATTGCTTTTGGAAAAACAAAAAACCAAATCTACCGAGCAAATCCTGCAAAATCAGATTCAGCAATTAAGTCATTCACTGGAAAATATTGCAGCTCGCTCAACAAATCAGCAACCGGCATATGAAATCCAATAAATATGGGGTAATTTCACAATTTGAACTGGTCAATTTTAGATTTTTCAGTTACTATTATTTTCAAAGATTACCTGAGATGCTCGCCAGCGGGTTACGTCCCTGAGCCGATACTTACATACTTCGAGTTGGTTCTCTACTGTTGGTGTGCAGGCTTAGTTTCACTAAGAAGCCTAAAAACGGTTACAACTGACTCCCTTGAACCGTCGGGTTCAAGGACCGACCACCCACGACGGCATCTCGGGGCCTAAACATACTATGAAATCCATTTCCGAACGCCGCGCTCAACTTCGCCGACAAATCAGAAAAACACGACAAAATCTGACCGCACTTGAACAAATCCGCGCAGCTCAAACCGTAACACAGAAAGCGCTCAACTTAATCGCACAACGTCATGCCGAACATATCGGCCTTTACCTTTCTTTCGATGGCGAAATTTCCACACGGCCGTTAATCGACGCACTTTGGGCGCAACGGAAAAACGTTTATCTTCCCGTGTTACACCCGTTTTGCAAAGGATATATGCTGTTTCTGCATTACACGCCGGAAACGGAACTGATGCCAAACGGATTAGGAATTCCCGAACCCCGTTTAAATGTAAAAAACATTTTACCGATTAATCGATTGGATATTATTTTCACCCCGTTGGTGGCATTCGATAAGCAAGGGAATCGACTAGGCATGGGAGGCGGATTTTATGACCGCACATTGCAGGATTGGCATGAAAAAAACTTTATTGCGGTGGGATTAGCCCACCAATGCCAGCAAGTAGATGAATTGCCGGTTGAAAACTGGGATATTCCCTTATTTGATATATTAGCGGGATAAGATTTTCACCGGAACAGGAGTTATCCCCATGCCCGTTCTATCAATACGTAAAAACAAAGAACAGGCATTAAGCCTGTCCCTATCAAAATTACAGAAAAGATTCGGCTAATTCTCTCGCTTGACGATCCACATCCAGCACATCGTCTACGCAAGAAATAATCTGCGGTTGAATTTTTTCTACTACCGTTGCATTCACTTTGGCGATATCCGTAAACTTAATTTGACGGTTTAAGAAAGCCTCGACCGTAACTTCGTTCGCCGCATTCATTGCCGTAGTGGCATACTGCCCGGCGGCAAAAGCATCTATCGCCAGTTTCAAATTCGGATAACGGCTGAAATCCGGCTGTAAAAAAGTTAAGCCGTTTAACTGATAAAAATCCAGCGGCGCCACAGCGGAAACAATCCGGTTCGGATACGCCATAGTTTCGGCAATCGGTGTACGCATATCCGGATTCCCCATTTGTGCGATGACCGAACCGTCCACATAACGCACCATAGAATGAATAATGGATTGCGGATGGATAATCACTTCCATATCATCCGCACCGGCATTAAACAACCAACGCGCTTCGATATATTCCAGCCCTTTATTCATCATGGTAGCGCTGTCTACCGAGATTTTCTTGCCCATGGACCAATTCGGGTGCGCTACCGCCTGTTCCGGTGTAATGCCGTCAAATTCGCTTAAATCCGTATAACGAAACGGTCCGCCCGAACCGGTCAGCACAATTTTGCTCACGCCTAATTCAGACAACGGACAAAATCCGATTTTCTGTTGCGCTTGCGGCGGTAAAGATTGGAAGATCGCATTATGTTCGCTATCCACCGGTAACAATTGCGCACCGTATTTTTTTACGGCATCGATAAAAATCTGTCCGCACGTCACTAAACTTTCTTTATTCGCCAACAGCACGCGTTTTCCTGCCTGCACGGCAGACAATGTCGGCAATAAACCGGCGGCCCCAACGATTGCCGCCATAATTTGATCCGCTTCAGGATGCGCTGCCAATTCGCAAATTGCTTTTTGCCCGCTTAACACCTGAGTTTTACAGCCAAGTGCGGTCAATTTTTCATGTAATTTTTTAGCCGCACTTTCATCGTCTAATGCGGCAAATTCGGGCTGAAATTTTACGCACTGTTCAGCCATTAAATCCGCGTTATGCCCGCCGACCAAGGCAAATGCCCGATATTTTTCAGAATTATGTTCAATAACGGAAAGCGTACTGGTACCGATGGAACCGGTGGAACCCAAGATCACTAAATTTTGTTTTTTCATTTTAAAACCAGGATAGAAATCGGGCGGACACCTTGGTCCGCCCTACAGCTTATTGATAATGAATTAGAAATCCATCAATTCTTTTTCTTTATCCGCCAATACTTCGTCCACTTTTTTCACGAAACTGTCAGTCAGCTTTTGGATGTCATCTTCCGCTTTACGCTGTTCGTTTTCGCTGATTTCTTTGTCTTTCAGTAAGGCTTTAATTTTTTCGTTGGCATCGCGACGTACGTTACGAACCGCGACTTTGCCTTGCTCGCCTTCAGCTTTAACCAGTTTGGTTAAATCGCGACGTCTTTCCTCCGTTAGCGGAGGAAGCGGCACTCGAATGGTGGTTCCCGCAGAAGACGGATTTAAACCTAAATCAGAAGTTAAAATCGCTTTTTCTACCGCTTGAATTAGCGAACGGTCGAATACGGTTACCGCTAAAGTGCGTGCATCTTCCGCCACCACATTGGCTAATTGACGTAACGGCGTCGCCGCACCGTAATAGTCCACCTGAATAGCATCCAATAGAGACGGTTGTGCACGCCCCGTGCGGATTTTCGAAATATGACCTTTTAATGCTTCAAGGCTTTTTTCCATTCTATCTTGTGCGTCTTTTTTAATTTCGTTGATCATTGTTTTTCCTTGTTATTTATAGGATGAGCGTTTTATCTCGCTATCTTAATCGACATAAATTCGGTAGGCTGACAAGCCCGTCCCATAGTAATTATTAAGAAATAATCGTGCCTTCGGTTAAACCGGTGACTACTTCGCGCAAAGCGCCCGGTTTGCCCATATTGAACACGCGAATCGGCATACCGTGATCGCGCGCTAAGGTAAATGCCGCCAAATCCATCACTTTCAATTCGCGCTCAATCACATCGGCATAAGTTAGCGTATTGAACAGTTCGGCTCCCGGATTTTTCGCCGGATCGCAGTTATAAACGCCGTCTACTTTCGTCGCTTTTAACACCACATCCGCTTCAATTTCAATTCCGCGCAGACAGGCGGCGGAGTCTGTGGTAAAAAACGGGCTGCCGGTACCGCCGGAGAAAATCACTACCCGTTTTTCGCGCAACATTTTAATCGCTTCCGACCAATTGTAAGTATCGCAAATTCCGTTTAACTGGAACGCCGACATTAGTTTCGCATTCACGTCCGCACGGTGTAAAGCGTCACGCATTGCCAAACCGTTCATTACGGTTGCCAACATTCCCATGTGGTCGCCCACTACACGGTTCATACCGGCTTTCGCCAATTTCGCCCCGCGGAACAGATTGCCGCCGCCTAAGACAACGCCCACTTCCACGCCCATGGCAATTAATTCTTTAATTTCCAGCGCCATTCTATCCAAAATCGACGGATCAATCCCGAACCCCTCGGCGCCTTGCAGCGCTTCACCGCTTAATTTTAAAAGAATGCGTTTGTAAATCGGATTGCTCATTTTCTTACCCCAGCTAGAATATTGGACATAAAATTGTTGTCATTATAATGTAACTTCACGCAACAACCAATAGAACGAATCAGAAAAATTCGGTGAAATCCGACCGCACTTTACATTTATGCCTAAAATTAATAGACGTTTTAATAGTAAAACCGCCTATTAATAATGTAAATTTAATCGTAAAAATTTATTGATTCGATAGGTTTACAGGTTTTCTCTCATCCACAATAATTTCAACGGAGCCGTCCTATATTTATCATATATTTTGAAGGAGATTATTATGTCTGAATCTAAATGTCCTTTTCATCATACGTCTTTAACGATGAACAATGGTGCGCCTGTTGTTGATAATCAAAACAGTATGACGGCGGGTCCGCGCGGTCCGTTGCTGGCTCAGGATTTATGGTTAAATGAAAAACTGGCAAACTTCGTACGTGAAGTGATTCCGGAGCGTCGCATGCATGCAAAAGGTTCCGGCGCCTTCGGGAAATTCACCGTTACAAACGACATCACTCAATATACTAAAGCAGCTATTTTCAGTGAAGTGGGGAAAGAAACGGAATTATTCGTACGCTTCACCACCGTCGCCGGTGAACGCGGTGCGGCGGATGCGGAACGCGATATTCGCGGTTTCGCCGTAAAATTCTATACGGAACAAGGCAACTGGGACTTAGTGGGAAATAATACTCCGGTGTTCTTTTTGCGTGATCCGCGTAAATTTCCTGACTTAAATAAAGCGGTAAAACGCGACCCTCGCACCAACATGCGTAGTGCTAATAATAACTGGGATTTCTGGACATTATTACCGGAGGCCCTCCATCAGGTAACTATTGTTATGTCTGAACGCGGTATCCCCGCCTCCTACCGTCATATGCACGGTTTCGGTTCGCATACCTACAGTATGATTAATGCGCACAACGAACGTTTCTGGGTGAAATTCCACTTCCGTACTCAACAAGGCATTAAAAACTTAACTAATGAAGAAGCCGCAGCTATTATTGCGAATGATCGTGAATCTCACCAACGTGATTTATACGAATCAATTGAAAACGGCGACTTTCCGCGCTGGACACTTTATATTCAGGTCATGCCCGAAACTGATGCGGAAAACGTCCCGTATCATCCGTTCGATTTAACCAAAGTATGGCCGAAAAAAGACTATCCGTTAATCGAAGTGGGTGTGATGGAATTAAACCGTAATCCGGCAAACTTCTTTGCGGACGTTGAACAATCTGCATTTGCACCAAGCAACTTGGTTCCGGGTATCAGCGTATCGCCGGACCGTATGTTGCAAGCTCGTTTGTTCAACTATGCGGATGCGCAACGTTATCGTTTAGGTGTGAATTTCAATCAAATTCCTGTGAATGCGCCACGTTGCCCGGTACACAGCAACGCGCGTGACGGTCAAGGCCGTGTAGACGGCAACTATGGCAGTACAATCCATTATGAACCAAACAGTTTTGGCCAATGGCAAGAACAAGCTCAATTTGCAGAACCGCCACTAAAGATCAATGGTGACGCAGCACATTGGGATTACCGTGAAAATGATTCTGACTATTTCAGCCAACCACGCACGCTATTCAATTTAATGACGGAGAAAGAAAGACAATCGCTGTTCAACAACACAGCCGACGCCATGGGCGATGCCTTGGACTTTATCAAATACCGGCATATTCGTAACTGTTATTTCTGCGACCCGGCCTATGGCGAAGGGGTAGCGAAAGCGTTAAGAATGACCGTAACCGATGCTATGGAAGCCTATAATACGGATCCGGCTTTAGGACAACCCGGGCTAATTAAACCTGATTTTTAATCGGAAATATGTTGAATTCGTAAAATTATTTTCACAGGCAACATGCTTAATTAAGGCGCTATCTCCGAATAGCGCTTTTCATTTATAAACCGGTGGTACCGTTTTTTCCTTTACCGTTAGCAAATATGCCGTAAAAAATCACATTACACTTGATTTAAACAAGCAAATCCTTGCACAATATGCAATTAAACATTTCCAAAAGAATAAAAATAAGGGAAACGCGTGTCCGCAAAATTAATTAATAAATTTATTTCCAATAGCACCGCAAAACAAATTGTGGCGGCAATATTAGCCTTAGCCTGCATCATTTTCGCCAGCCGTTTAATGTTGATCGGTTCCGGCTTTTTTGCCAGCCCCACCGTCAAACAAACGCTGTTAATGGCAATCTTATTCATTATTTTTAACGCTTCGAGAAAACTGTTTTGGTTCGTTGCCTTTCCGTTCGCCTTGCTACATGTTTTATATGCACCGATCGGCTTAACTTTCGGTCCGCCGTCTTATCAGTATATCGCGTCGGTATTCGCTACGGATTTATTGGAAAGTAAAGAATTTTTCTCCCAACTGCCACTGATTAACTTTATCTATCCCGCAGGCATTATCCTGCTGTTATACCTGTTTCGTTCGCTGACCCGGACTTTCCATCTTCATTTTTACAAAAACAAAATGTTTCTTGCTGCGGTTGCCGTCTTTTTAATCTGGGGATCCGCACCATTAAAATTCGTAACGGAAACCTATGATGCCGGAATGAAAGTGCAAAACGAATTAACCCTGCTGAACAGCCTGGCAATTGAAAGTAAATGGGGTAAATCCGATTTAATTGATGCGAAGTACGACGATTATGTATTGATTATCGGCGAAAGCGCACGAAAAGACTATCTGCATGCTTACGGTTACCCGGTACGGAATACGCCGTTTATGAGTACGGTAAAAGGTACGCTTATCGACGGATTTACCGCCGGCGGCACCAATACCATCGCGTCGCTTAAATTAATGCTGACCAAACCCGACACCCGGAACTGGGAAGGTAATTACTCTCTTAATATGATTGATTTAATCAAATCCGCCGGTATAACGACCTATTGGATTTCCAATCAGGGTTATTTGGGCGAATTCGACACCCCGATTTCCGCCATCGCCAATAAAAGCGACACCAAAATCTTTCTGAAATCCGGCGACAGTTTAAATTCCAACACCAGCGATTTCGAGCTGTTACCGGAATTTGCACGGGTTATCGAACAGCCGACGCAGGAAAAGCGTTTTATCGTGCTGCATTTATACGGTTCTCACCCTATTACCTGCGACCGTCTCAACGATTACGAAAAGATTTACAACGACGACCAAATCGACGAAAAATACTACAACGTCAACTGTTACGTTTCCTCCATGAAGAAAACCGATGAAGTGCTGGAACGCGTTTATGACGAACTGGTGAAAAATCGCGAAAAATCCGACCGCACTTTTTCAATGATTTACTTCTCGGATCACGGGCTGGCTCAGCATGAAACGGAAAGCCGCATAGATATTCACAACAGCGCGGGTAAAAGCAAACGTCATTACGATATTCCGCTGTTTAAAATTTCCAGTGACGACATAGAACGCCATGTATACGGCGTGTTCAAATCCGGATTGAATTTCACCGACGGCATCGCCAAATGGATTGGCATCAGCAACCCGCAACTTAATCCGAATGCGGATTTATTTTCCAATCAACCGGATCCCGACGATTACGGTTTAAAGACGGAAATCGAAAAAATCACGGCACCGGACGATCCCGCCATCGTCATTCCTGAAAAAAAGGCGGTGTAATGAACTTTGTTTTTTTACACGGTCTGCTCGGTACAAAAAACGATTGGCAAGCCGTGATCGATAAATTGCCGGACCGCCGTTGTCTGGCGTTGGATTTACCCTTTCACGGAGAAGCAAAATATGTCTCCGTGCCGGGGTTTGAGGAAACCTGCGAATATCTGTCGCAACAAATCCGAAGTGCGGTCAGAAACAAACCCTTTTTGTTGGTGGGTTATTCTCTCGGCGGGCGTATTGCGTTGTATTACGCATTACGGTATCAAGGTTTAAAAGGTAATTTACAAGGCGTGATTTTAGAAGGCGCGAATCTCGGTTTAGCCGACCAACGGGAAAAAACGGCCCGTTGGCTGAACGATAACAAATGGGCTGACCGTTTCCGTTCCGAACCGGCCGAAACCGTACTCAACGATTGGTACCGACAACCTGTTTTCGCTCACTTGAATGAACAAGAACGCGCGACATTAATTCGAAAACGTGCGCCAAACTGCGGCGAAAACATCGCTAACATGCTGATTGCCACATCCCTTGCCAGACAACCTTATTTCGGCCAAAAAGTGCGGTCGAAAAATCTGCCGTTTTTTTATTTTGTAGGCGAACGCGATACCAAATTCCGGCAAATGGCGGCTTTGCACCAACTGAATACCCGCTTAATCGCTCAAGCCGGCCACAACGCGCATTTGGAAAATCCCGCGGAATTTGCTATGCAGTTATATGATATTCGGAATTTATCTAAAAAATCGTAAAAATCCTGTCGTCAAAACCATGAAACTTCATTATGATTCAGCAGAATTTTCGCATTATTTAAAAGGAAAGTCATAATGTCTCAATTTCAAATTCATACTGTCGAAACCGCTCCGGAAGCCTCGAAAGAAACGCTTAAAGCCGTACAAAACGCTAACGGTTTCATTCCTAATTTAATCGGCGTATTAGCAAACGCTCCGACCGCTTTGGAAACTTACCGTACCGTCGGGGCAATCAACGGTCGCAACAGTTTAACCGCAACCGAACGCGAAGTGGTGCAAATTACGGCGGCGGTGGTAAACGGCTGCGGATTCTGTGTAGCCGGTCACACCAAAATCGCTTTAAAATTGCTGAAAGTGCCGCAAGAAGTGGTGAATGCCCTCCGGGCTACGGCGCGTATTGAGGCGGATCCGAAACTGGATACTTTAGCACGTTTCACCATGGCGGTTATTGGGCAAAAAGCCAAATTAACGCCGGCACAATTAGCGGAATTTTTTGCTGCCGGTTACGACCGACAAAATGCGATCGATGTGATTTTAGGCGTCAGTCTGGCGACTTTGTGCAACTATGTAAACAACCTTGCCGAAACCCCGATTAATCCCGAATTACAGGATTTTGCCTAATCCGCCTCGCTACATTCGTAGTAACAACGGCATATTCCGAAACCGGAAATATGCCGTTTTCTTTAGTGTCCCGCTTTAGCGCCGTCAAAACTTCCGCTATAATGACCGCACTTTTCATTAACTCAAAGGACTTACCATGTTATATCCAAGCGAAGAATTTCTTTACGCTCCGGTTGAATGGATGGATCACAGCGCAGGTTACAGCGACATTCGTTACCATAAATCCAAAGACGGCATTGCCAAAATCACTATTAATCGCCCGCAAGTGCGCAACGCATTCCGTCCGCAAACCGTAAAGGAAATGATTCATGCCTTCTCCGACGCCCGTTTTGACGAGAAAATCGGCGTGATAGTCTTAACCGGTGAAGGCGAATACGCGTTCTGTGCCGGCGGCGACCAGAAAATTCGCGGCGATTACGGCGGTTATAAAGACGACAGCGGCGTTCATCACTTAAACGTGCTGGATTTCCAACGGGATATCCGCACTTGTCCGAAACCGGTTGTGGCGATGGTAGCCGGTTACGCGGTGGGCGGCGGCCATGTTTTACACATGATGTGCGACTTAACCATTGCCGCAGATAACGCAAAATTCGGACAAACCGGTCCGAAAGTGGGGTCTTTCGACGGCGGTTGGGGCGCAAGTTACATGGCGCGCATCGTGGGTCAGAAAAAAGCCCGTGAAATCTGGTTCTTATGCCGTATGTACGACGCTAAAGAAGCCTTGGATATGGGCCTGGTAAACACAGTGGTGCCTTACGCGGATTTGGAAAAAGAAACCGTACGCTGGTGCCGCGAAATGTTGCAAAACAGTCCGATTGCCCTGCGCTGCCTGAAAGCCGCGCTGAATGCGGACTGCGACGGTCAGGCGGGATTACAGGAATTGGCGGGCAACGCCACTATGCTGTTCTACATGACGGAAGAAGGGCAGGAAGGACGCAATGCTTTCAACCAAAAACGCGAACCGGATTTCACTAAATTCCGTCGTAATCCTTAATTAACCTTATAAAGTGCGGTCAAAAATTCAAGAATTTTCACCGCACTTTTTTCATTTTCATCCTTTTTTGAATAATAAAATCATGACAATTCGAGAATATCATCTTTATCACTATTCCATTCCCGTAGACAGCCAACTGATTTTACGCAACCGTTTTTTAAAACGGCGGGAAGGGCTGCTGGTACAGATAAAATGCAAAGAAAACGAAGGTTGGGGAGAAATCGCTCCTCTGCCCGAATATAGTGCAGAAACATTGGAACAAGCGCAGGAGCAGGCGATACAATGGCTGAAAGATTGGGATGCTGCCCGCAGTCGCAATGAAAAACTGGCTTTTGACGGCCTATATCCGTCGGTAGCGTTCGGTTTAAGCTGTGCCTTGGCGGAAATGAAAGGCACATTGCAGGCAGAAGGCAATTATCAAGCGGCTCCGTTATGCTACGGCGATCCTGACGAACTTTATGAATCGCTGGATAAAATACAAGGCGAAAAAGTAGCGAAAATCAAAGTAGGTTTATACGAAGCCAACCGCGACGGTATGATCACCGATATGTTATTGGAAGCCATTCCCGACCTTAATTTACGCTTGGATGCCAACCGCAGCTGGACGCCTGCAAAAGCGGCGATGTTCGCCAAATATGTAAAACCGGAACACCGCCCGCGCATTCAGTTTTTGGAAGAACCCTGTAAAACCCGCGAAGAAAGCCGCCGCTTCGCCGAAGAAACCGGTATTCACATCGCCTGGGACGAATCGGTGCGTGAACCGGATTTCGACTTGATTGCCGAACCGTTCGTCAGTGCGATTGTGATTAAACCGACATTGGTAGGATCGCTGGAAAAATGCGTATCGCTGATTGAAAAAGCGCGCGGTTTAGGCATGAAAGCGGTAATCAGCTCTTCCATTGAGAGCAGTTTCGGTTTAACGCAGTTGGCGCGCATTGCCTGTCAATATACGCCGGATGTCATGCCGGGTTTGGATACGCTGGATTTAATGGAATATCAGGTGGTACGCCCGTGGCAAGGTTCGGATTTGCCGTTAGTCGGTCCGGATTCCGAATTTGTTACTCAAATTATCTAACAGATTTATTTTTCATTTAATGCAAAAGTGCGGTGAAATATCACCGCACTTTCATCGTTTCATTCTTAATTTAGCCGTGTTATCAGCTCATTCCGTATTTTTTCAGTTTTTTACGCAATGTTCCGCGGTTCACGCCTAACATTAATGCGGCGCGCGTTTGATTGCCACGCGTGTATTGCATCACCATATCCAGCATCGGATGCTCGACTTCCGATAACACTAACTCGTAAAGATCCGTCGCATCTTCACCGTCTAATTGAGCGAAATAATTTTTTAACGCTTGCTTGACCGATTCACGCAGCGGTTTGTTAGTGACTTGTGATTGAGAATTTAGCACTGAAACAATTAATGCTTCAGCCGGATTACGCTGTTGTTCTAACATTCTGGTTTCCCTTGCGAACTAAATTAAAAAAGTTTTCGAGTGCGATTAACTGCTTTTTTGCGTCAGTAATCGCATTGAAAGTTTGTCTGAAATCGGAATCGAATTGAATCCCTTGTAAATACCAGGCAATATGTTTGCGAGCAATACGGTAACCTTTTTGTTCGCCATAAAACCGATGTAATTCGTCAATATGGCGTAAAATTTGACCGCACTTTTCGTCTATGCCCGGTTCTGAAATGATCGAACCGTTTTCGATTAAGCCTGCCACGGATCGGAAAATCCAGGGCCGACCTAATGCGGCGCGTCCGATCATCACGGCATCCGCCCCTGTGTATTCTAAAACCAATCTGGCTTTTTCTGCAGATATTATATCGCCGTTGGCAATCACGGGAATGGATACCTGCTCTTTCACCGCCTTTATATTGTCATATTCGGCTTCGCCGTCAAACAAACATTCGCGCGTCCGACCGTGAACGGTTAACGCCCGAATGCCGCATTGTTCGGCAATTTTAGCAATATCCAGGCAATTACGGTGTTTACGATCCCATCCCGTCCGAATCTTTAACGTGACGGGCACGTCCACCGCATTGACCACGGCGGTGAGAATATCACGAATCAGCTCGGGAAACTGTAACAGGGCGGACCCCGCCAGTTTTCTGTTCACTTTCTTCGCCGGACACCCCATATTAATATCAATAATCTGTGCCCCGTATTCTACATTGACACGCGCAGCCTGTGCCATTTCCTGCGGATCAGAACCTGCAATCTGCACTGCATTAATTCCCGCGTCTTCATGATGCGCCAAACGCAGCTTTGATTTTTCCGTATGCCACACTTGCGGATTGGCGGACATCATTTCCGAAAAAGTTAAACCGGCGCCGTATTCCGCGCACAGTTTACGAAAAGGTTGATCGGTAATGCCTGCCATCGGCGCCAGTAAAACACGGTTTTTCAGCTGATAACCGCCTATGCGCATGTTCTATAACCCCCGATTCCCCACAATGATACAGAAAAAAGAAACCGAACATCTTGCAATGTTCGGCTATCGTAACCGATAAGGGCGTGTATCATACGCATTTTTCCGCCCTTTGAAAAGGGTAAAAAGTAAACAAAATTGACAAAATATTACATTTTTAGCGTTGACATTTTGTTTTAAATGAGTATTACGCCAGTTTACCGGTAATTCGGCACCATTCTTCGCGCACCGCGACCGGTTCCAGCTCGAATGTTTGCGCATAAGCCTCACAAACCGAGGCAGCCTGCGTTTTCAGAATACCGGATAAACCGAGATCGCCTTTCGGTTTCACTAATTGACTGATGACGGGATATAATTCTTTCAACGGACCGGCAAGAATATTGGCGACCACTACGTCCGCTTTCAAATCCGCCGGTTGCCGGTCGGATAAAAACAACTGAAGACGATCCGCCACGCCGTTGGCTTGCGCATTACTACCACTGGCAAGAATAGCCTGCGGGTCGATGTCGATACCGATGGCGTTCTTGGCACCTAATTTTAACGCGGCGATCGCCAGAATACCGGAACCGCAACCGAAATCGATCACGGTTTTACCGGTTAAATCCAAACCGTCCAGCCACTCCAGACATAAAGCCGTGGTCGGATGGGTGCCGGTACCGAATGCCAAACCGGGATCAAGCATCACATTCACCGCATTCGGATCCGGAATTTCACGCCAGCTCGGACAAATCCATAACCGTTTGCCGAACTGCATAGGATGGAAATTGTCCATCCATTCCCGTTCCCAGTCTTTATCTTCGATTTGCTCGATTTTGTAAGCAAACCCCTCCTCTAACAAACCGCTTTGCCGAAGTGCGGTCAACACCGGCTGCATTTCCGTTTCCGCGTCAAACAATGCGATCACATCCGTATTGCCCCATAAACGCGTTTCACCGGGCAAGGGCTCGAAAATCGGGGTATCCTGGCTGTCCATGAAAGTCACGGATACCGAACCCAGTTCTTCCAGAAAATCGCTGATTGCTTCAGCGCGTTCGTTTGTGCTGTTAAGGCGGATTTGGATCCAAGCCATATTATTTCATCCTTTTTAGTTATGTTACTTTCTTGTTCGTATAAGAAAGTAACCAAAGAACACGCCCTGATTTTGTAGTCGTTTCCTTTTTAGCATGAATTTTCTTTACGCTAAACTCGTTACCCTCAGATAAACGGAATTTAGCTAAAAATCAATGGTAAAAGCGGGCGCCCAAGACGGGAAAATTCGATTATTGGGTTCTTTGGTCTATCGCGTTATTTATATTTAAAGTGCGGTGGATTTTAACACAGTTTTTTATACCTTGCCTGCGACCATTATTCAATATTGCGCCGTAAAGTAAAAATGCGGTCGAATTCGACCGCACTTTTATGCTAATCGGCTTTATCGCCTAATCGGTTTCCGATTAAAAATGCGATTAACCCCCATACCAACGAAGGGACGATCTCGTGGAATTGACTGAACAGTTTAACGCTTTCCACTAAATATCGGATTGACCGGCTGACTGTAGTTAAATCCACCCCTTTCATTTGGGTGAGGAAAATGTATACGCCCAAACCGACAATCATGGAACTGATGGCGCCGGCAGCGTTAGCTTTATCCCAATAAATGCCGAGTACGATAACCCATAAAAACGCCGCTTCGAGTCCGCCGAAGGCGAATAAATTCAACCAGATAATCATATCCGGCGGATTTAATGCCGCCCAAATCAATAACGCGGTAATGGTTAAGGTGATTAAGGAAGAAAAACGGCTAATCCGCTTTTGATTGGCGGCCGCTTCAGGTTTCGCCGACAAATACAGATCTTTCACGAAAATCGCCGAAGATTGAATCAACTGAGCGTCAATCGTCGACATAATCGCCGACATAGGTGCGGCAAGGAAAATCCCCGCTACCAACGGCGGCAGCACCTGCAGCATTAATGACGGAATAACCTGATCGGGAATGGTTAAATCCGGTACCACGGCACGTCCTAACGCACCGGCAAGGTGCATGCCGAGCATAATAACGGATAATACCGCCGTTCCAATTAACATACCGCTGTGCAAGGCTTTGCTGTCTTTGAACGCCATGCAACGCACCGCCGTATGCGGCAGCCCCACCACCCCGAAACACACCAGCACCCAAAACGACGCCATAAACTGAAAGCCCAGCATATCGTTCGGACCGTAAGGGCTGACTAAGTGCGGATCAATTTCCGTTAGTTTTGCCACCGCACTTTCGGCGCCGCCCGCGGCATAAATCACGGCGCCCAGCAACACCAGCGTACCTAAAATCATCACCGTACCCTGAATGGTATCCGTCAGCACCACGGCACGAAAACCGCCGATAAAAGTGTAAATTCCCACGGTAACGGCAAAAATCAACAATGCCTGCGTATAAGGAATGCCGATAGTGGTTTCCAACAAACGGGCGCCGCCGATAAATTGCGCCATCATAGCAGCAAAAAAAGCGATTAACAGGGCGATACTGGCAATCCACACCAACCGACGGCTTTTATAGCGGTAAAGCAATAAATCGCTGATGGTCAGTGCGTTGGTTTCGCGGGAAAGCAGGGCGAATTTCTTACCCAACGCGCCTAAAGCCAGCCACACCGCCGGCACCTGAATCATAGAAAGCAGCACCCAACCTAAGCCGTATTTGTAAGCGGCGCCCGGCCCGCCCACAAAGGAACTGGCACTGGCATAGGTGGAAGCCGTAGTCATGGCGAGCACCAAGCCCGTCATCGAACGATTGCCCACATAATATTCCGTTAAAAAATCGCCTTTCGAGCGTTTGATGTAGGCATACAACGCCGCACCGAACACAAACACGAGATAAATTATCAAAGGAAGAATAATACCCAAATTCATTTTTCAAATTCCTTTACTGATTCTTTCGTCGAATGGTTCAAAGTGCGGTCGGGTTTTGCCGTATTTTTCGGTTCGATTTCAAGATTTATGTCCTGATATACAATCTTCACCAACCAATATGCCACCACCATAAACAGTACGGGCAAATAAATACAGGACAATTCAAACCACAACGGAAAACCGAGGGGGCCTTTTCCGCCTTCCGGCAAATAGGCGCACAGACACCAGCCGATCAAATACAGCACGGTTAACGCCAACGCCCAACGGGCTTCTTTTGCGGCTTGTTTATAACGTTGTTGCAAGCTCATTTTCATCTTTCATTTCCACACAAAAAATGGAGCGTAAGCTCCATTTCATCATTAATCGGTCAAACCCAATTTTTTCTCAAGGTAATGAATATTGGTGCCGCCTTTTTGGAAGTTTTCATCCTCCATTATCAAATTATGCAACGGGATATTGGTTTTAAGCCCTTCGATAATGGTTTCCGATAACGCATTCTGCATACGACGGATTGCACTTTCACGGGTATCGCCGTAAGTAATCAGTTTCGCAATCATCGAATCGTAATGCGGAGGTACGGTATAACCGCCGTAAATATGGGAATCCCAGCGCACCCCCAAGCCGCCCGGTGCATGTAAATGTACCACTTTACCCGGCGACGGCAGGAAAGTTTTCGGATCTTCCGCATTAATACGGCATTCGATAGCATAACCTTTTACTTTGATGTCTTCCTGTTTGAAAGACAACGGTAAACCTGAGGCTACGCGTAATTGCTCTTTCACTAAATCCACGCCGGTAATCATTTCCGTTACGGGATGTTCAACCTGAATACGGGTATTCATTTCAATAAAATAGAACTCGCCGTTTTCATACAAAAACTCGAAAGTACCCGCACCGCGATAACCGATTTCCACGCAGGCGTTAGCGCAACGGGAACCGATGTCGCGACGGACTTCTTCCGTAATCCCCGGTGCCGGCGCTTCTTCCACCACTTTCTGGTGACGGCGCTGCATCGAGCAGTCACGTTCCGCCAAATACACCGCATTACCGTGAGTATCGGCAATCACCTGAATTTCCACGTGACGCGGATTTTCCAGGTATTTTTCCATGTAAACCATGTCGTTATTGAACGCCGCTTTCGCTTCCGCTTTTGTCATGGCAATGCTTTCTTCCAAGCTGTTCTCGTCACGCACCACACGCATACCGCGACCGCCGCCGCCGCCGGAAGCTTTAATGATCACAGGAAAACCGATACGGTTGGCAATTTCTTTATTTTTCGCCATATCCGTTCCTAACGGACCGTCAGAACCCGGTACGCAAGGCACACCGGCTTTTTTCATGGCATTAATCGCCGACACTTTATCGCCCATTAAACGAATCACGTCTGCAGTCGGGCCGATAAAAGTAAAACCGGAACGCTCGACCTGTTCGGCGAAATCCGCATTTTCAGATAAGAAACCGTACCCCGGATGAATAGCGTCTGCGCCGGTCACTTCCGCCGCCGCAATAATCGCCGGCACGTTTAAATAGCTTTTCACCGACGGCGCAGGGCCGATACAGATGGTTTCATCCGCCAGCAACACATGTTTTAAATCGCGGTCTGCCGTAGAATGCACGGCAACGGTTTTGATACCCAGTTCTTTACATGCGCGCAGAATACGCAATGCAATTTCACCACGGTTGGCAATAACCACTTTTTCTAACATAAGATTATTCCAATTCGAAATTTTACGAGATAAAAATAGTGGGCAAGTCTGCCCACCCTACAAATTATTCAATAACGATTAACGGTTCGTCGAATTCCACCGCTTCGCCGTCGTTAACTAAAATCGCTTTCACCACACCCGCTTTATCCGCTTCGATACGATTCATCATTTTCATGGCTTCAACAATGCAAAGTGCGTCGCCGACTTTCACGGATTGTCCCACTTCGACGAAAGCTTTAGCTTCCGGGCTTGGACTGCGGTAGAACGTTCCCACCATCGGAGAACGAATCACGTGTCCTGATAATTCCGGTGCGGCGGCAGGCGCAGCGGCAACCGGAACGACCGCCGGAGCAGCGATTGGTGCCGGCGCGGCAGCCGGAACAGTATATTGAACGGAACTTGGTGCTGCAGAACCGCGGCTGATACGAACCGACTCTTCGCCTTCGGAAATTTCCAGTTCCATAATGCCCGATTCTTCAACTAATTCGATTAATTTTTTAATCTTACGAATATCCATTGCCATAATTGTTTTCCTGATTGAGAGATAAAAAGGTTACCGCACTTTCGGCTGCTTTTTTCAAGCTGAAAGTGCGGTCAAAATGAATTCTGTTTTTTACGCCCGCAAGATTACCTTAAAATAATCCGTTTTGCGAATATTTTCTACAATTTTGTCGATATTTTAACGAAATTCACGCTTTTTTTGCTAAAAATTCAGCCGCAAATACCAACGCGCATTCATAGCCTTTAGCCCCTAATCCGCAAATCACCCCTTCCGCAACATCGCTGAAATAGGAATGGCGACGGAACGGTTCGCGTTTGTGAATGTTCGACAAATGCACTTCCACAAAGGGAATCGACACCGCCAGCAAGGCGTCGCGCAAGGCGACGCTGGTATGCGTAAACGCGGCGGGATTAATAATAATGAAATCGACTTTTTGGAAACTGTCGTGAATTTTGTTGATCAGTTTTTCTTCGCTGTTAGCTTGAAAACATTCCAAATTCAGACCGCACTTTTCCGCCGACGCCTGAACGTTGGCTTCAATTGCCGCTAATGAAAGCGAACCGTAATGTTTCGGTTCGCGTGCGCCCAACATATTAAGGTTAGGACCGTTTAATAATAAAACTTTAGGTAATGACATATCGGCTCCTTTTTAATGGCGACGGATTATAACCCATTTCATACGGTGGTTGTACCGTTAATCGATTTCATCCGGCGGTTCTGGCGTCGGCGGCAGCATACGTTTGTGATGAGAACGGTTGTGCCAGAATTGAATCTGCTTTAACGCCTGCGGACTGACGGTTTCGCCGCGCAGATAGGCGTCGATTTCCGCATAACTGACACCCATTTCCCCCTCGTCCGTTTGCCCCGCCCATAAGCCCGCACTCGGTTTTTTCTCCAGCACGGATTTCGGTACGCCAAGATAACGCCCTAATTCGAATACCTGTTCTTTGCGCAACCTCGCTAACGGCAATACGTCCGCCGCACCGTCGCCGAATTTGGTGAAATAGCCCGTTAACATTTCGGCGGCGTTATCCGTACCCAATACGATAGAACGGTGGCTTTGCGCCGTGGTAAATAATGCGATCATACGTAAGCGCGCCATTAAGTTACCTTTCAATACGTTAATGCGTTCAGATTCCGCATTTAATGCGGGGGTAAGTTGTAGCATAATTAAATCGTACCAAGGAGCGATAGAAATAATCCGCCCGTCAATACCTGCACTTTCCAAGGTAATCTGAGCATCCGCCACATCTTCAGGGCTGGTGACTTCGGCGGGTAAAATCAATGCCTGTACGGGGGCGCCGGTGCGTGCCGCTAAATGGGCGCAAACGGCACTGTCGATACCGCCGCTGACCCCCAGCGTGTAGCCGTCCATACCGTATAATTCGGTACGCTGGGTTTCCAGCCATCGCACTAAATAATCTACGTATGCTGCCGTTCTCATGATTTTTTCCCCGAATGCCGTTCAATCAGACGTTGTTTTAACGCCCATAAATCCTGCGATAAATCCACATAGTAACCGTGCGGTTTTTCCAACCGACGTACTTCGCTCCATAAGGATGTCAATTCCTGTCGGCAATATGCGCGGCTTTCCGCTAAAGTCGGCGTAGATAGCACTCTTTTACCTTGCACGATCCATTGTAACAGCTTCTGTTCCGCCACAAAATTCGTCACCTGTTTGGTTTTCCAAGTATATTCGGGGTCAAACAACAGATAAGGTTGGCGGTTATCAATCTTTTCATCGTACAAGGTGATGACATCGGCAATGGCTTTGCGGTTTTGATCATACAATCGCCATAAATTTTTAAATCCCGGCGTAGTAGTTTTCTGCAAGGTTTCGCTGAGTTTAATTTTGGGAATAAGCTGTCCGTTTTTTTCCAATGCGACAATTTTATACACACCGCCGAAAACCGGTTCGCTTTTTGCCGTAATCAACCGTTCGCCTACGCCGAAACTGTCTATTTGCGCCCCTTGCAGCAGCAAATCTTTAATTAAATATTCGTCCAGAGAATTGGAAACGGTGATTTGAGTTTCCGTCAACCCAGCCGCGTCCAGCATTTCGCGTGCCCGAATACTTAAATAGGCTAAGTCCCCGCTGTCAATGCGAATACCCTTTAATTGATAACCCCGTGGCACCAAATATTCCTGATGAACCCGAATAGCGTTGGGAATACCTTGGTGCAGCGTGTCATAAGTGTCCACCAGTAAGACGGTGTTGGCGGGATAAGTTTTCGCATATTGCAGAAATGCTTCATATTCATTATCGAAACTTTGCACATAGGCATGCGCCATAGTACCTAACGCAGGAATGGCGCAGGCAAAATCGCTATATACGTTGGACGTACCGTCCACACCGGCAATATATGCCGCCCGCGCACCGAAATGCGCCGCATCCGCACCATGCGCCCGACGCGCACCGAATTCCAATACTTTACGCCCCTGCGCTACACTCACTATACGTGCCGCTTTGGTGGCAATCAGCGTTTGATGATTTAACGTCAGCAATAAAAAGGCTTCAATCAGAGTGCAATCGATAATCGGTGCCCGCACAATCAGCAACGGTTCGTTCGGAAAAACGACAGTCCCCTCTTTCGCCGCCCACACATCGCCACGAAAACGAAAATGACGCAAATAATCCAGAAAACCGGCGGAAAAAACACCTTTTTGCTGTAAAAATTCAATTTCTTGTTCAGTAAAATGCAGATTTTCCAGATAATCCAGCACCTGTTCAAGCCCGGCAAACACCGCATAACCGCCTTCGTCCGGCACTCGACGGAAGAAATAATCAAAATACGCCGCTTCATCTTGTCTGCCTTGCTCAAAATAACTGTTCGCCATGGTCAAAGCATAAAAATCCATCAATAACGCGCTATTTTGCATAATGCCTCCTGATTTAATTGGCAATCTTTGTTGCATACAGGCTACATTAAACGCCTTTATGGTAGGTTATTCAAGTTATTTTGTAGCAAACGAGATAAAAACTTGGTAAATTTTGACCGCACTTTGGACTTATCAGCGTACGGTAAGTAAAGTAAATTGATTGAAGCGCTATATTTCCGCCTGAATCCCCAAGCGGTCGAATGCAAATTTTACAGAAGACAGGTTTGCACAGCCTGAGGCGATGATGGTCAGTTGCATATTTTTCCTTATTTTAACATTCGGCGAGCGATTTTTTCTGCCGTCCATGTTCATCAAAATTTTCATCGGACAGCCATTTTTGAAAACGGCTTTTGCGGTTCTGCCACTCAATATCCAGCATTGAAAACCACGCCGTATCACGGGTTCTGCCGTTGTAAACCTGTGCTTGGCGGAATGTGCCTTCATAAGTGAAACCCAAGCGTAATGCCGCTTTTCTGGACGGCTCGTTCAAACTGTCACATTTCCATTCATAACGGCGGTATTGTAAGCTTTCAAAGACATATTGTGCCAGTAGGAACTGGGCTTCAGTAGCAATTTTAGTTCTTTGCAGTTTGGGGGAATAAATCACCCAGCCCACTTCGATCACGCGGTTATTCGGGTCGATTCGCATTAATGCAAATATACCGACCGCCTGCCCTGTTTTTTCATCAATAATCGCGAAATAATAGGGATCGGTTGAAGCACTAATTTGCTGTAAAAATTCGCTGAATTGTTTTTTATCGTCAAAAGGATCGAGCGGTAAATAAGTCCAATAACGCTCATCAGACGAATAAACCGCAAATAAATCCTCGGCGTGAGCGGGGGATAATTTCTCCAAACGGCAAAAACGACCTTGTAATAAGGTGACGTTTGGATATTCCCCTGCGGTGAAATTTGGCAGGGGATTGCCGATGGGTTGGTTTAAGTGGTTGTGGTGCATTGTTTTCCTTTGATATAAAAATTGACCGCTCTTTTTAGTGTCGGGCATAAATGCCCAACCTACATTTTCAAAGCTATCCAAATAAATTATGACCCTACAAAATCTTCATCGCCGCCTGTGCCGTGCCGACACTGGGCAATAATAATTTATCCGCCGATTGGATTTTGTCTAAATCACGGCTGATTTCCGCCTGAATCCCCAAGCGATCGAATGCAAATTTTACAGAAGACAGGTTTGCACAGCCTGTGTCGATGATTACTAGTTTGGTCATATAATATACTAACTCACAGTTATTCCTAACTCATTAAAAAAGTTTAACACAGCAGAATATGTATTATCATTTTTATTAAGTAACTTATTATCAAGATTTTTCTTTATATCTAAAGACTCAATTTTATACTCAAATAGTCCATGAATATTTTTTACCTTAAATTTTAACGCATTAATTATTTTAGATAAATTTTCATCTCCTGTTACAAATTTAAAACATAAATTTTTCTGGCATTCCATTTGTATAGTAAGGTAAGCCAGTAATAATAAATATCTAATATCCCCAAAAGAATTCTTAGCTTTATCTTGTGGTGAAGAATTATTTTTTGATTTAGGAAACAAAAATTTATAAAAGAAAGCATTATGTCCTGCAGAAAATATTGAAAATACTGTTATCATAATGACGAAACGACTAACGCCAGAAAAATCATATAATTTTATAGCATTAAATATATTTTTTTGGGATTCATTATTAGATAAGGTAAAAGTAAATTCTGCAGCCTTAGTATAAAAAAACTCTAAATACATATGTGTTCTATAAAATCCATTATCAATATTTGACATAGAAAATGGAACTTTTATAGTTTCAATAAATTCATCGTTTTTTATACTACGATCTTTATAAACATTAATTTTTTCAGATAATTGCTTATAAGCTTTATTAAATCTTGGTATATCATCTTTTAAAAGCAGCTCTGTACTTTCATTACATTGATAAAATCTTTCTATAAGATAAAATAGCGGAGAAAGAGTTTTATTACGTAAAGCAACACATATCTCTGGTATTTTCTTATTTTGCTCTATAGATATAAGGATATTTTGATCTACTAAGGTCAACTCTTTAGAAAAAACATTATTAGAATTAGATTTATTATCTTTTTCTAAATTAAATTCAAATATTCCGTTATTATTATATATTTCAACTATTGAGTAATACGGCATAATCAAGATCTCTTAAAATACATTCATTATCTTCATAAACGGTTTAATTTTCCAAAACCTTGCAAAATTTTAACTGTTCTTTTGTTAATCTCAGGCGGGGATAAACCCCGATCCTACTATTGATCATAAAACCCCTTTACTACTCGGCAATTCATTCCCTTCAATACGAATGCACTGTCTAAGTGTTCTGCCAAACACCTTAAACAGGCTTTCAATTTTGTGGTGCTCGTTATCACCTTCAACCGCAAGATGCAATGTTGCAAGCATAGTAAACGCAATAGATTGGAAGAAATGCTCGGTCAGTTCGGTGCTGAAATCGCCGACTTTATCCCGTTTGAAATCCGCTTTGAACTTGATAAATGGACGACCTGATAAATCCATTGTGCATTCGGCTTTACATTCGTCCATCGGCAATACGAAGCCGAAACGAGCAATGCCCCGTTTATCGCCAATCGCTTGTTTTAACGCGGTGCCAAGTGCGAGGGCGGTGTCTTCGACGGTGTGGTGTTCGTCAATCCATAAATCGCCTTTGCAAGAAACATTCATTCGGAAACCGCCGTGGGTGGCGATTTGGTCGAGCATATGGTCGAAAAAGCCGACGCCGGTTTTGATGTCGTTTACACCGGTTTCGTCCAGCCAAACCTGCACTTTAATGTCGGTTTCTTTGGTTTTGCGTGCTACTTCCGCATAGCGTGGGGTGCGGTCGCCGTTGTTGGTAACGCTTTCGCCCAACAGTTTTTCGGCAATCAGATCCCAGTTCATTTTTTCGGGGTGATATTGAATGGCACGAATGCCGAGATTTTCCGCCAATTGCACATCAGTGGCACGATCGCCGATCACAAAACTGGTGGCAGGGTCAAACAGTTCACGCTCGATATATTTTTGCAGTAATTTGGTCTGTGGTTTACGGCAATCGCAACCGTCTTCGGGTTTGTGGGGGCAAATCAGTACGTCGTCAAATTCAATCCCTTGCGAATTAAATAACGCCATCATCGCATTGTGTGGTTTGTCGAAATCCGCCTGTGGAAATGAGCTTGTGCCTAAACCGTCTTGGTTGGACACCATTACAAAACGGTATTTGTTTTTCAGTTTAAGCAGTGCCGGAATCACATTCGGCTCAAATTTGAGTTTTTCGAGACTGTCGATTTGAAAATCGGTTTTCGGTTCGTCGATTAACGTGCCGTCACGGTCGATAAATAAAATAGATTGTTGTGTCATAGTCTGTCCTGTAGGGTGGGCATGCCTGCCCACCAAAAATAATTAAAAATTTAACCGCACTTTGGATTCATAAATGGTGGGCTAGCAAGCCCACCCTACGATTAGGCAACTTTAATCGCCGCCACGGTTTTCTCCAACTCTTCACGTGTGCCAATAGAAATACGACTACAATTTTGTAGCCCTAACGCTTTGTGTTGATCACGCAGGATAATACCTTGCTCCCATAAGGCTTTAAACACCTGTTCGCCGTCGTTGAATTTGACAAGAACATAATTCGCTTCGGTATCAAAAATCTTTTCCACGCTTTGGATTTTTGCCAGTTCCGCAATCAGCCACGCACGGTTTTCCAGCACGTCCGCCACTCGTTTTCTCATCTCGTTTACACCTTGTTCAGTTAAGGCTTGGGCGGCGATGTCGGTTACCACCACCGGTTGCGGATAAGGGGCAATCACTTTTTGTAGCACGCTAATCAGTTCGGCATTGGCAAGGGTAAAACCACAACGCAATCCGGCGAGCGCAAAGGCTTTGGACAGGGTGCGGATAATCGCCAAGTGCGGGAAATTCGCCAGTTCCGTCACCATTGTCGCTTCGGGGCAAAATTCGATATAGGCTTCGTCCACCACCACAATGGCACGCCCTGCGGTCATTTGCAAAAGTTTGAGTAAATCAGACCGCTTGACCAATGTGCCGGTCGGGTTGTTCGGGCTGCATACAAATACCACTTTCACACCGTCGAGATTTTGCTCGATTGCCGCCAAATCCAGCTGAAAATCTGCCGTTAAAGGCACGGTTTTTAACGCCACGCCGCAAGTTTCCGCCGACACGCTGTACATTCCGTAAGTCGGCGGGCAGTAAAGCACGCTATCGTCCGCTTCGCAAAATGCTCGGATAATCAGCTCGATACTTTCATCGCCGCCACGGGTGGTAATGACCTGCTCGGGCTGCACACCGGCATAGGCGGCATAGCCTTCAATCACCGTCGCCGGCTGTGCTTCGGGATAGCGGTTGAATTGGTGCGAAGTTAAATCAAAGCGGGGCGAAGTCGGATATTCGTTGGCATTCAGCCACACATCGCCATTGCCCCCCAGACGGCGGGCGGATTGATACGGCGTTAAAGCCTGCACATTTTTGCGGGAAAGTTGTGAAATTGTCATATTATGTTCCTGTTTATTTTTTGTTTTGATCAGCAAGCGGTCTGATTTTTTCGACATTTTGCAAAACTCAGCGAAAACCGACCGCACTTTTAGGCCGTTTCTTTCACTGCCGTTTGTAATAATTTATAGCCCATAAAACCAAGTAAGGCACCGGCGATTTTGTCGATATAGAAAGCGACTTTACCGAATGTACGGCGGACTTTTTGTTGCGAAAGCACGAAAATAATCATCGTATCCCACGCAAAAACGAGCAGCGTCATCCATAATCCTAAACCGACCGACAACATCACGCCAGATTCCGGGGTCAGCACCACGGAAAACAGGCTCAGATAGAAAATGATGTTTTTCGGATTGGATAAGCCTGACCCCATTCCCAACCAAAACTCTTTCCAAAACGACGGGGCATTTCGCAAACGGCTTTGATCCTGTTCCTGGGCTAAAAACGCATAGTCGCTGCGGCGTGCTTTGAGCGCGTGATAGGCGATGTAAAGCAAAAAGCAGCCACCGATAATTTTAAGCGTTATCATCAGCCATAATGAATGGGCGATGGCGGAACCGACGCCGATAATACAAAGCCCGATATAAATCGCATTGGCAAGCGCAATACCGATAGAAACGCCGATTGCGCGCCGACGCGTATTCCGCAACGCACTGCGAACTACCATCAGAAAATCGGGACCGGGGCTGATAAGCGCCAGAAAATGGGCGAGTACGACTGTTGAAATAATGGGTAAAGCATCTGAAATCATTGTTTTTTTCTCCTGATTTTTCCTGATAGCGGTCTGATTTCGTCAGAATTTTACAAAACTCAGCGAAAACCGACCGCACTTTAGAATCATTGAATCTTCGCCAACCGAATACTCACCGCCTGTTTATGGGCGTCCAACCGTTCCGCCGCCGCCATCAGTTCGACGGTTTCGGCTAAATCTTTGAAGCCTTGCGGGGTGAGTTCCTGTACGGTCATGCGTTTGCTGAAATCCGCCAAACCGAGGCTGGAGTAGGTTTTGGTGTAGCCGTAAGTCGGCAGCACGTGGTTGGTGCCGCTGGCGTAATCGCCCATGGATTCCGGCGAGTAAGCGCCTAAGAAAATCGACCCGGCATTATCTAAATCCGCTAATAGTGCGCGGGCGTTTTCGGTTTGCACGATTAAATGTTCCGGCGCGTATTCGTTGCTGATTTCCACCGCTTGCCGCAAGCTCTCGGCAATAAACGTGCGGCTGTGGGCAAGGGCTTTACGGGCGGTTTCGGCTCGAGGCAGCAGCTCAACCTGTTTTTCCAGCTCGTCGTCCACCGCTTTAGCCAGTTTTTCGCTCGGGGTGACTAAAATCACTTGCGAATCCGCCCCGTGCTCCGCCTGGGAAAGCAAATCGCTCGCCACAAAAGCCGGGTCGGCAAACTCGTCGGCAATCACTAATACTTCGCTTGGACCTGCCGGCATATCGATTGCCGTGCCTTCCTGCACGACTTGGCGTTTGGCTTCGGTGACAAAAGCATTACCCGGGCCGAAGATTTTATCCACTTTGGCGACGGTTTCGGTGCCGTTCGCCATTGCGATCACCGCCTGCGCCCCGCCCACCGCATAAATGGTTTCCACCCCGCAAAGATTGGCGGTATAAAGGATTTCATCGGCAATCGGCGGCGGCGAGCACAGTACGATTTTTTTACAGCCGGCGATTTTGGCGGGAACGGCAAGCATTAATACGGTGGAAAACAGCGGAGCGGAACCGCCCGGGATATAAAGCCCCACGCGGTTAATCGGGCGGGTCACTACTTGGCAACGCACACCCGCCTGAGTTTCGATATCCACTTCTTGATTCCGTTGGGCTTTATGAAAAGTTTCGATATTCGCTTTCGCATTTTGAATCGCTTGTTTCAGTTCGGGCGAAATACGTTTTTCCGCCTCGCTAATCTGCGCTTGCGAGACGATCAATCCGTCTAATTTCACCTTGTCGAATTTTTCGCTCAGCTCGAATAAAGCGCTATCGCCGTTCGCCAATACGTTGGCTTTGATTTCGTCTACGGCTTTTTTGATACTGTCGCCGATAACCTGTGCCGGACGGGCGAGATATTGCTGTTTTTCGGTTTCTGTTAAATTGTTCCAAATCAGGGTTTGCATGTACTGTTCCTTTTTTGCTTTACCGTAGGGTGGGCGTAAGCCCACGAATTATCCGATTTTTGTCTTGTAACGTGGGCTAACGCCCACCCTACAGGGAATTTGTTTAGGTTATGCATAATTGAGCCACTCTGCGGCTCCGTTTTACAAGCGGTCGTTTTTTTCTAAAATTTTACAAAATCACGCCATCATTTTTTCAATCGGCAGTACCAAAATCGAGCTGGCGCCGACGGCTTTTAATTGCTCCATGGTTTCCCAGAACAGGTTTTCCTGACTGACGACGTGCATGGCGACGTGAGATTCGTCGTGGGCAAGCGGCAGAATAGTCGGATTTTCGATACCCGGCAGCAGCGCGATCACTTTTTCCAGTTTGTCTTTCGGGGCGTGCAGCATAATATATTTGGATTCGGAGGCTTGTTGCACGCCCTGAATGCGAGTGAGCAGCTTATCGACCAAGGCCTGTTTTTCTGCGGTAAGCGGTTCGGTACGTTGAATCAGGCAGGCGGTGGAACGATAAATCACTTCCACTTCTTTCAAACCGTTGGCTTCCAGCGTTGCCCCAGAAGAGACTAAATCGCAAATGGCATCGGCGATGCCCGCACTGGGTGCGACTTCTACCGAACCGTTCAGCAGAATGCTTTTAAACGGCACTTCCTGCTCTTTCATATAGCGTTTTAACAGATTCGGATAAGAGGTGGCGATAACCGTATTGGTGAGATCCTGAATGCCGTTGTAGCTGTGATCACGGTCAATCGCAAGCGAGAGGCGGCAACCGCCGAAATCTAACTGGCGAAGCTTTTTGTATTCCACGTTTTCACCGGCCGCCAAACGCCCCAGTTCCTCTTCTTCCAGCACGTTTTCGCCGATAATGCCGAGATCCACCACGCCGTCGAAGACCAAGCCCGGAATATCGTCGTCCCGCACCCGCAGGATTTCAATCGGCAGGTTTTCCGAGTAAGCGATTAAACGCTGCTCGTTCCAAGTGATTTTCACCCCGCATTGTTTCAGCAGTTCGTTGCAGTCTTTGCTCAAACGGCCTTTTTTCTGGAGGGCGATTCGTAAACGGCTATCGTTGGCTGTCATATTGTTTTCCTTCTTATTGTCTTAATTTTTGGGTAAAAAAAAATCTCTCGAAAGTAGAAAATCACTTCCGAGAGATTGAATATTTTAGAACTAACGCTTGCTCGGAAGTTTTCTTCCGAACACCGCATTATGCCCGAAAGAATGTTCAGGAATAATGACGGTGATGATGCAAAGTGTTATTAAAGTTCATAATCAATCCTATATAAGATTCATGGGTACTAACATACGGAAAAATTTTTCCGCTTGCAAGCGATTTTCACAAATTTTTTCTAATACGGGAAAGTTTTTTTCTCACTTTCACAAAAAACAATACGGGACGATGTTGTAAATCCTTAAATTCCGCCTGCCATTCCGGTTGTTCGGCAAGCATGGGTTCCCGTATGCTTTCGATAACAAAACCCGCTTCAATCAGGTTATTAATAATCGTCGCCGTAGTACGATGATAAGTTTTAAACGGCTGTTTAAACCAATTTCTGTTGCGTTCTCCCTCATCGCGGTAAAAATTCAAACGGTACGCGACCTGTTCTTTTTGTGCGTTTTTCTCCCAACGCTCACCGCCCTTATAAGCGGTAACAATGGGATGTTCCTGCGAAAAAACCAACGTTCCCTGCGGCTTCAGTTTCGTCGCAACGGCACGGAGTAATTTCGGAAAATCCTGCACATAATGAAAAGCAAAAGAACTGGTTATCACGTCAAATTCCGATTCTGCCAGTTGTGAGAAATCTTCCATAGATGCCTGATATAGCGTGAAGTGCGGTCGAAAATCCGCAAGATTTTTTTCCGCCTGCCGCAACATGGCGGCGGATAAATCCATGCCCGTCACAAAATCCGCACCGCGTTCCAGATATAAACGTAAATGCTCGCCGGTGCCGCAAGCCAGATCCAGTAATTTTTTACCCGTTAAATCAGGCAATAAAGATAACATCGTCGGCTTTTCTACAATATTGTTTAAGCTGACGGGATTTGCCCGTAACCGCTGATACAGTTCGAAAAAATTTTCCGTATCGTAAACGGATTGCCGTTCTGTCATTGTCGTCCGCTCGTTAACCTTTAAACACCGGCAACCAACCGAACTGTGCCGCCAGTTGCGACAAAATATTCAGTACGCCGAAAAAAATCACAAAATAGATCATCCCGTTACCGCCGAATACGGTGTATTCCCGTTGCGGGAATTTAGCTCGGCTGGCTTTGGCGAGCAACGCCGGTACGATTGCCGCCCAAATAGTGGCGGCTAATCCCGCGTAACCGATAGCAATGACAAAACCGTAAGGAAATTGTAAGCTCAGCAACAACGGCGGCAGGAATGTGACTAAAGCGGTTTTGGTTCTGCCCGCACGGCTGTCGTCAAACCCGCACAAATCGGCGATATAATCGAATAATCCTAAAGTCACGCCCAAAAACGAACTGGCAATCGCCATGTAAGCAAAGAAATTTAACGCTACATCGATATAATTCGTTTGAATATATTGTCCTAAAGCATTCAATAACGCCGCAATATCGCCGCCCTTTTCAATGACCGGTGCAAATTCGGCGCGCGGCAAATTGCCTTGAATAGCCAACTGCCACAAAATGTAGATCAATAATGCGAGAAACGTACCCATAAACACGGATTTCGCCACTTTTCCCGCATTTCGGTTGTAATATTTAACCAAACTCGGGACGTTCTGATGAAAACCGAAAGACACCAAACACACCGGTAACGCGACAAAAGCGTAAGATACATACCGCGGCTCCGCCTGAAGCGCGGAATCAAACAATACGTTGGCGGAAGCCGAGGAGATCAGCCCCGATACCGATAATAAAAACGAAATGATCATGCCGCCGATAAGAACCGTACTGAAGCGATCCACCGCTTTAGTGGAAAACCACACGAAAGCCGCCAAGACAAAAGTGAAAATCAACGCGCCGGAAGTACGGCCGATTTCCACCGCACTTTGTTCGCTGCTCAGCAGCTGATTCAACACGCCTTGCGTAATCCCGCCGCCGGAAGTAATGTAAGCATAAGTCAGAATGTACAGTACGAATGCCAAAGATAAACCGTTCAGCGCATTCCAGCCGTTGCCCAGCAAATCTTTTACAATAGTATCGAAACTGGCGCCGGTAGGATAATGCAAATTCGCTTCTAACAGCATTAATCCCGAAGACATCATACAAAACCAGGTGTAAATCAGAATTAATAACGAACCTGCAAACCAAACGCCTGCAGTAGAAATAGGATTAGCCAGCATGCCGGCGCCGATGGTACCGCCCGCAATAATCATTACGCCGCCCAATAAGGAAGGTTGTTTGTTCGCCATAGAATTTTTCCGTAAAATAAAATTTGCACTATTATAGTAGTGCAAAAAAGAAAAACAAGCTAAAAGTGCGGTCAAAATTCGAATTGTTTTTGAAAAATGCAAGAATAAACGGAATTAGCGGGAAAAGCGCGCCACCCACGCTAAAGTGAATTGTACCGCCCAACCGATGGACAGTGCGAAAATCAAGGTGCCGACGCCGACGGTTCCCCCCAGACAAAAACCGAGCAAACAGACCGTCACTTCAATGCAGGTGCGAACCATACCGACCTTCCAGCGAAACCGCTGGCATAATCCGACCATTAATCCGTCCCGCGGGCCGGCCCCCTGATGGCAAGTCAGATAAATGGCGGAACCTATACCGAAGCAGAAAATACCGATAAAAATATAGACGAAACGCCCCCAAAGTGCGGTCGGAACGGGCGCAGTTTTTACCGTCACTCCCAAAAAAAATGCGATAAGCACAATGTTCAGTATGGTGCCGAGCCCGATTCTCAGCTTCAGCGGAAACCACAGCAACATAACGGTGACGCTGATAAAAAAAGACGCCCAACCGACGCTGATACCGCATTGTAATGAAATACCTTGGGAAAGAATCGTCCAAGGAGCGGATCCCAAATCCGACAGAAGCAACAAGCCTTCGCCGATCCCCACAATGGTAAGCGACAGACACAACATCGCCAACGAACGCCATTCCAATGACCAAAGAGATAAGGCTGTCCAAGGGGTCTGCGGCAAAACTTTGTATTTCGACATAAAAACCTGTTAACAATAAATTCCGTCCAATGATAAAGAAAGTGCGGCTAAAATTAAACAAAAATCTAGCGATAACTTATAGCTAAATTGGCTAAAAAAAGCTAAAATTCAGCAATTTCATCATTTCGGGGAACCATAATGTCTGCACTAATCAGCCTCTTGGGTATGGTCGTACTGCTCGCCATCGCCTTCCTGCTTTCCAGCAACCGTAAAGCCATTAATTACCGCACGGTATTCGGCGCGCTCGCCATTCAAGTATTGTTCGGCGCGTTAATTCTTTATGTGCCGGCGGGACGTCATGCGTTACAATGGGTATCGGACGGCGTACAGAACGTGATTAACTACGGCTTCGAAGGGATTAAATTCGTCTTCGGCGGTCTCGCCGGCGACAAAATCTTTGAAGTAATGGGCGGCGACGGATTTATTTTCGCCGTACGCGTCTTACCAAGCATCGTATTCTTTTCCGCCTTAATTTCATTGCTCTACTACATCGGCGTAATGCAATGGGTGATTAAAATCATCGGCGGCGCCTTACAGAAACTGCTCGGCACCTCAAAATCCGAATCCATGTCTGCCGCCGCCAACATTTTCGTCGGTCAGACCGAAGCGCCGCTTATCGTCAAACCTTACATCAGCAAAATGACGCAATCGGAATTATTCGCCGTAATGTGCGGCGGTTTAGCCTCTATCGCCGGTTCCGTATTAGCGGGCTATGCCGGCATGGGCGTGCCGTTAACTTACTTAATCGCCGCCTCATTTATGGCGGCGCCGGCGGGGTTATTGTTTGCCAAAATTCTCTATCCGCAAACCGAACAATTTGATGACGACATGGCGCATGTAGAACTGGAAAAACCGTCCAATATTTTAGACGCTGCGGCGGGCGGCGCTTCGTCCGGCATGCAGTTGGCCTTGAACGTAGGCGCCATGTTAATCGCTTTCGTAGCATTGATTGCTTTAATTAACGGCATTCTGGGCGGTATCGGCGGTTGGTTTGATATGCCGGAACTGTCCTTGGGTATGATTTTCGGCTGGGTATTCAAACCTTTGGCGTGGGTTATCGGCGTGCCTTGGGAAGAGGCCAATATCGCCGGGCAAATGATCGGTACCAAACTGGCTATCAACGAATTCGTAGGTTATTTAGAATTTGCCAAATATCTCAGCCCGGAAAGTGCGGTGCAATTAGGCGATAAAACCAAAGCCATTATCACCTTCGCACTATGCGGCTTTGCCAATTTCAGCTCCATCGCCATTCTCATCGGCGGCTTGGGCGGCATGGCGCCGAGCCGTCGCGGCGATATAGCCCGTTTAGGCATTAAAGCCGTCATCGCCGGTTCTCTCGCCAACTTAATGAGCGCAACTATCGCCGGTTTGTTTATCGGCTTAAGCGGTGTCGCATTGGCATAATTTCTGCTATACTAGGCACCGTCATATTTAACAGAATACACAAAACCACAGCCAGTCTGTGGTTTTGTCACATTTAGACCAAGCTAAACGATTGCTTTATCCGAAACGCCCAGTTTTCGGAATCACCCTATTAAGGAGAAAGTCATGAAACGCGTACTGATTATGATGCTCGATTCGTTCGGTATCGGCGGAGCGGAAGATGCGGACAAATTCGGCGATAAAGGTGCAAACACCTTAGGACACATCGCTTCGCATCAACCATCGCTGAATCTGCCGCATTTAGAAAGTCTCGGTTTAGGATTAGCGGCGAAAGAATCCTGCGGCGAATTGCCGAAACATTTCCAAAATCAACCGCACTTAATCGGCGGCTACGCCTTTGCACGCGAAATTTCATCGGGCAAAGACACCACGTCCGGCCATTGGGAAATCGCCGGTGTACCGGTGTTGTTCGATTGGGGCTTGTTTCCCGATAAACAAAACAGTTTTCCGAAACCGTTGCTTGACCGAATCGTTGCCAAAGCCGGCATTAAAGGCTATCTCGGCAACTGTCATTCTTCCGGTACCGTCATTTTAGATCAATTAGGCGAAGAACATATGAAAACCGGTTTGCCGATTTTTTATACCTCCGCAGACTCGGTCTTCCAAATTGCCGCTCACGAAGAAACTTTCGGACTGAATAATTTATACGAACTGTGCGAAATCGTACGAACCGAACTGGAAGGTTACAATATCGGACGGGTTATTGCGCGTCCGTTTATCGGCAACAAAGCGGGTGCATTCAAACGCACCGGCAACCGGCGCGACTATTCCGTCGAACCGCCTGCTAAAACCGTTTTGCAGAAGTTTATCGAAGAAAAAGAGGGCATGGTGGTTTCCGTGGGAAAAATCGCCGACATTTACGCCCATACCGGCATCAGCAAAAAAGTCAAAGCGACCGGATTGGAAGAATTGTTCGATAAAACATTGGAAGAAGTCAAAAGTGCGGGCGATAATACGATAGTTTTTACTAACTTCGTAAATTTCGATGCGGATTTCGGTCATCGCCGCGACGTAACCGGTTATGCCAAAGGGCTGGAATACTTCGACCGTCGTTTACCCGAATTGCTCAGATTAATGAAAGACGACGATTTGCTGATTATCACCGCCGATCACGGTTGCGATCCCACTTGGCAAGGGTCCGACCACACCCGCGAACATATTCCGGTATTGATGTACGGCGCTCAAGTGCCCGCCCGATTCTTAGGCGCACGGGAAACCTTTGCCGACATCGGTCAGACCGTCGCCAAATATCTGGGCGTTTCGCCGATGGAATACGGGACGGCGATAATTTAACGCAGATGCGCTACGAACGCACCGAATTGTAAAAAAATAAGATTAAGGAAATTTTATGACTCCACACATCAACGCCCCTGCCGGCGCATTCGCCGATGTCGTCTTAATGCCCGGCGATCCGCTGCGCGCAAAATATATTGCGGAAACTTTTTTAGACCAGCCCGAACTAGTCACCGACGTACGTAATATGCTGGGTTACACCGGCAGTTATAAAGGTCGCCGCATTTCCGTTATGGGGCACGGCATGGGCATCCCGTCCTGTTCCATTTACAGCAAAGAACTTATCACCGAATACGGCGTGAAAAAAATCATCCGCGTCGGTTCGTGCGGTGCGGTGCGCCAAGACGTTCACGTACGCGACGTCATTATCGGCCTGGGCGCCTGCACCGACAGTAAAGTAAACCGTATCCGTTTTAGAGACAACGACTTCGCGGCCATCGCCGATTTCGGCATGGCGCAGGCGGCGGTTCAGGCGGCAAAAAATAAGAAAATTAAGGTACACGTCGGTAATTTGTTCTCCGCCGATTTATTCTACACGCCCGATGTGGAAATGTTCGACGTAATGGAAAAATACGGTATTCTCGGCGTGGAAATGGAAGCTGCCGGTATTTACGGAGTAGCGGCGGAATTCGGTGCTAAAGCGCTCAGCATCTGTACCGTATCAGACCATATCCGCAGCGGCGAGCAAACCAGTTCGGAAGAACGTCAAACTACCTTCAATGAGATGATTGAAATCGCGCTGGAAAGCGTTTTATTAGGGGATAACGATTAATTTTAAACCAAAGTGCGGTCAACAAATTTAAGATTTTATGCACGATACATTTTGGATATTGCGATAAAAATCTACCCGTTTTGCCGGAAATAAAGAAAAATTTCTCATTTTTTGACCGCACTTGCTTGAACTTCCCTTTCTCAACCTCATCTAATCCGCTAAACTAACGAAAATTTCCCGAATTAATTGGAGTGTTAAATGAATTTTATCGGTAAAGTGATCGGTTTCTTTCTGGGCTATCGCTACGGCGGCCTGTTCGGCGGGATTGCCGGCGCTATTTTAGGCCATTTGGCGGACAAAAAACTTTACGAACTCGGCAGTGTAAATTCGTCTTTTTTCAGTAAAAAACTGACACGCCAATCGCTGTTTATGCAGACGACTTTCGCGGTGTTGGGGAATCTCAGTAAAGCTAAAGGACGCGTAACGGAAAACGATATTGCACTGGCTAACAATCTGATGCAGCAGCTCAATTTGGACGAAACCAACCGCAAGCTTGCGCAGGACGCCTTTAACCGCGGAAAAGAAACGGATTTTCCGTTACGTCAAATTATCCGCGAATTCCGTATCGGCTGCGGTCAGCGTGCCGATTTATTGCGGATGTTTTTAAGCGTACAGGTACAGGCGGCGTTTGCGGACGATCATTTACACGACAACGAACAGGCGATTTTACGGACGATTGCCGAAGAACTGGGTTTATCCGCATTCCAGTTTGAACAAATGATTGCGATGGAAATGGCGCGTCGCCAATTTTCCAACGGTAGTTTTTTCGAACAGGCCTATCAACAATATCAGCAATACCAGCAAGGTTACTCGCAAAGCGGCGGTTATCGGCAATCCGGATCTCAGAGCGGTTATCGACCGCATTCCGGACCGACGATTCACGACGCTTACAAAGTGTTGGGCGTCTCTGAAAACGACGATCAAGCGGCGGTTAAACGCGCTTATCGCCGTTTAATGAACGAAAATCATCCGGATAAACTGGTATCCAAAGGTTTACCGCCGGAAATGATGGAAATGGCGAAAGAGAAAGCGCAACAGATTCAGGCGGCCTACGACTTGATTTGCAAAGCGAAAGGCTGGAAATAATGAGCACGCCTTTCCGCTCGTTTCCTGTTTTTTTAGCGATATTTTTGACCGCACTTTCCGTCTGGTCGGGGATTTCTCCTTTTTCGCGGGCGGTTTGGTATGCAGAAATCATTCCGGTTTTTATGGTGTTCAGCGCACTAATCATAACCTACCCCCGTTTTCAATTCAGTAACACCGCCTATTTTTGTATGTCTTTATGGTTAACCCTGCATTTAATCGGTGCACACTACACGTTCGAACATGTGCCGTTCCAATGGGGAAACCGCTTGCTTGCCGGCTGGTTGGGAGAAGGGCGCAATCATTTTGACCGTGTCGCCCACTATGCTGTCGGTTTTTATAGTTTTCCGATGGCAGAGTTTTTATTGCGCCGTCATTTAACCGGCCCTGTAATTGCCGGACTCTTCAGTCTGTTTTTTATTATGTCCGTGGCTGCCGGTTACGAGCTTATCGAATGGCAGTATGCCGTTATTGCCGGCGATGAAAAGGGTGCGGCATTTTTAGGTTCCCAAGGAGATATCTGGGATGCGCAGAAAGATATTTTGGCCGACACGCTGGGCGCAATCACGGCGCTCATTCTGTTCTATCTGGTTAGACCCCTTAGTTCGCCGATTGCTCACAGAAGTCAACGACTATGATTTGTGTATTTCCGAATTCGTCCGCGTAGTGGATCGGCTTTTGCCCGACAAAGTCTTTTACCGACTTTGTCCCGAACTGCAAAATCAAGGAAAAACGCCTTCCGGTACACCGGTTCGCGTACAACTGCTCGGACAATATCCCGACTGGCTGGCGGAAAACGCAGTACGCGCTATCGAATTGGGTTCTCACGGCATCGATTTTAACTGCGGCTGTCCGTCCAAAACCGTTAACGGCAGTAACGGCGGTGCGAGTTTGCTCAAAAATCCAGAATTAATTTACCGTGCTACCCGAGCCATTCGTCAAGCTGTCACGCCGGAACAAACGGTCAGCGTCAAGGTGCGGTTAGGTTGGGACGATATTTCGCAGGTATTTGAAATCGCCGATGCCGTGCAGCAAGGCGGTGCCGATGAAATCGCCGTTCACGGGCGTACTAAAACGGACGGCTACCGCGCCGATCGGATTAATTGGCAACAAATCGGTAAAGTGCGGTCAAAATTGCGCATTCCCGTTATCGCCAACGGAGAAATCCGGCATTGGGAGGACGGTGAAAAATGCCGTCAAATCACGGGTTGCGAAGATTTAATGATAGGGCGTGGCGCACTGAATATTCCCAATTTAAGCCGGGTTATAAAATTTAATGCGCCGAAAATGCCGTGGTCTGAGATCATTCCTATTCTGCAAAAATATGCACAAATGGAAAATATTCACGATACCGGTTTTTATCATGTGGCGCGTATCAAACAATGGCTGCATTATCTCAATAAAGAATACGAACAGGCGCACGCACTGTTTGACCGCATCAAAACCTGCCGCAATGCCGATGACCTGCGTTATCGTTTAACGCGTCGGGATAAACCGACAACCTAGATGCACGCTTGGGCGGTTTATTCAAGTGCGGTCAAAAATTCCGGTATAATGTTTATCCTATGCCTTTCATATTGCATACTTATGCAAAAAATATTAATATTATTGCAATTTTGCAAAAGTACAGAGAACAATTAAAACAATGGCTCTTAGCGTTAAAAACTTAAACTTTTTTTATGGTTCGAACCAAGCCTTATTCGACATCAATTTAACGGCGAATGCGGGCGATACGTTGGTTCTGCTCGGGCCGAGCGGTGCAGGTAAAAGCACGCTGATTCGAACCTTAAATTTATTGGAAGTGCCGAAATCCGGTTTGTTGAATATTGCCAACAGCCGTTTTGATTTATCGGGAAATACCGATCCGAAAAAAATTCGGGAATTGCGTCAAAACGTGGGAATGGTTTTTCAACAATATAATTTATGGCCGCACTTCACGGTGATGGAAAACCTAATCGAAGCACCGATGAAAATTTTGGAATTGGACGAAAACAGTGCTAAAAATCAAGCATTAGAACTATTAACCCGCTTACGTCTGGAAGAGCACGCGGAACGTTTCCCGTTACAGCTCTCCGGCGGTCAGCAGCAACGGGTCGCCATTGCCCGCGCGTTAATGATGAAACCGCAGGTTTTGTTGTTTGACGAACCTACTGCCGCATTGGATCCGGAAATTACGGCGCAAATTGTGTCCATAATCCGGGAATTGCAGCAAACGGGCATTATTCAGGTCATCGTAACCCATGAAGTCAGTGTGGCCCGCAAAGTGGCGACCAAAGTCATTTATATGGAACAGGGACACATTATCGAAAGCGGCGACGCGGATTGTTTCGAATACCCTAAAACCGAGCAATTTAAACAGTATTTATCTCATTCAGAATAGGATTAGCTATGAAAAAATTAATCATTGCCGTATTATTGGCAGGCGTAGCATTCGCTACTCAGGCACGGGAAATTCGTTTTGCCATGGAACCAAGTTATCCGCCCTTTGAATTAACCAATGAAAAAAATGAAATCATTGGTTTCGATGTGGATCTTGCCAACGCTATCTGTAAAGAAATTCAAGCGAATTGTACTTTCTCCAGTCATGCTTTTGACGGTTTGGTACAAGCGGTTAAACAAAAACGTATCGATGCTGCGATGTCGGCTATGGACATTACCGAAGCCCGTTCAAAACAAGTATTATTCAGTGATCCTTATTACGACAGCTCCGCCAGTTTCATCGCGGTGAAAGGCAAGGTGGATTTAAACAGCGCTAAAAATATCGGCGTACAAAACGGCACGACTTTCCAACAATATGTGGTAGCCGAAGCCAAACAATACACGCCGAAATCTTATGCCTCCCTGCAAGATGCGATTTTAGACTTAAAAAACGGGCGTATCGACATTATCTTCGGTGACACCGCGGTACTGGCCGACATGCTTTCCAAAGAAAAAGATTTGACCTTCGTAGGCGAAAAAGTCACCAATAAAAAATATTTCGGTAACGGTTTGGGCATCGCCGTGAACAAGTCCGCACAAGACCTCGCCGCAGAACTGAACAAAGGTTTGGCCGCCGTAAAAGCAAGCGGTGAATATCAAAAAATCTACGACAAATGGATGACGGCTAAATAAGCGATGTTCTTTGATTTTCTTCCTTTAATGTATTCCGCCGCGCTCATAACGTTAGCGCTGGCGGTTTCGTCATTAATTGTCGGGCTGATCCTATCAATGTTTTTCGTAATGTTGGAAACCAGTAAGTTTGCGTGCATCCGCAAACCGGTTTCCGTCGCTATTACCTTATTACGCGGTTTACCCGAAATTATTGTGGTATTGCTTATCTATTTCGGGTCTACCGAAGTGGTGGAAAAACTCACAGGCGAGTATGTAGAATTCAGTGCTTTCAGTTGCGGTGTCGCCGCGTTATCGCTTATTTTCGCCGCTTACGCCTCGCAATCCTTACGCGGCGCTATCCAAGCTATTTCGCTCGGGCAGTGGGAAAGCGGTGCGGCCCTGGGATTAAGTCGCGGTTATACCTTCATGCATATTATTTTGCCGCAAATGTGGCGCCATGCTTTACCGGGATTAAGTAACCAATGGCTGGTTTTATTAAAAGACACGGCATTGGTATCGCTGATTGGCGTAAACGATATTATGCGGCAAACGGATCTGATTAATACCAATACCCATCAGCCTTTTACCTGGTATGGTTTCGCCGCCTTGATTTATTTGGTAATCACCTTGATTAGTCAAGTGTTTATCCGTCGTTTGGAACAACGTTTTACCCGCTTTGAACGAGGGGGCAAATAATGGCTTACGATTACTTTAAAATTATTGCCCAAGGCATTCCTACCAGCTTAATTTTAACCGTAGTGGCGTTGGTGGTGGCTTTCTTTATGGCGTTGTTGTGTACGTTCCTGCTTTCCATGAACAACAAAATCGCCCAAAGTGCGGTCAAAATGTTTATCACTTTATTTACCGGCACACCGTTGTTGGTACAGTTTTTCTTAATTTATGCCGGGCCGGGGCAATTCCAATGGATAGTCAACAGTCCGCTGTGGTCACTGTTATCCAACGCCTGGTTCTGTGCTATGTTAGCGTTGGCTCTCAACAGCGCCGCCTATTCCACCCAACTGTTTCACGGTGCGGTGAAAGCTATTCCTAAAGGACAATGGGAAAGTTGTGCCGCTTTAGGATTAAGCCGCCTGCAAACTTTAAAAATTCTGATTCCTTATGCTTTAAAACGTGCGTTGCCGTCATACAGCAACGAAATTATTTTAGTATTCAAAGGCACCTCGCTGGCGTCCACCATCACGATTCTGGACATCATGGGGTATGCCCGCCAGCTTTACGGTACAGAATACGACGCTTTAACCATTTACGGCATTGCCGGCGTAATTTATCTGGTTATCACCGGTATCGCTACATTGTTGCTGCGTAAATTGGAAAAACGCGTGCTCGCCTTTGAACGTTTGGAAGTGGAAAACGCCGCTTAAGCCGAAAGCAGTTCGTCAAACGAACTGCTTTTTTACGGTTAACGGATTTCCAGGCACGGCTAGAAATAAGTGCGGCCAGAAAATGCAATGTTTTTTTCGACCCGTTTGCAACAAATACGGGAAATTCTATTTTCAGTAACAATACAGGATTTTTTATGGCAATTAAGAATGTAATTTTTGATATGGACGGCGTGTTGGTAGACAGCGAACCGCTCTGGGCAGAATCGCAAATAGAAATATTGGCGCAATACGGTGCCGTTATAACCGAACCGGATTGTGAAAAATATACCCGCGGCTTGCGGGTGGACGAACTTGCCGCAGTCTGGGTAAAAAAATTCCATTTAAACGTCGAACCGACGCTGTTGCGCGACAAAATCGTAGAACTGGTCTGCCGAAAAATTACGGAAAAATCCGTACCGATGGACGGTATTTACCAACTGCTTGATTTTTTAAAATCCAAACAAATTCCTACCGCACTTGCGACTTCGTCCAATCGAAAAGTAATCAAAACCGTTTTTGACAAACTGAAATTATGGGATTATTTCCCGATTCAATGTACTGCCGCCGACGAAGAACTGGCAAAGCCTCATCCGGCGGTTTATCTTTCCGCCGTCAAAGCGCTGGGTGCGACAGCTGGCGATTGCCTGATCATCGAAGACAGCGTCACCGGTTTAATTGCGGCTAAAGCGGCCAATGTTCGCACCTTTATTGTGAACCCCAAATTTGCCGATGAACGTTTCGCCATTGCCGACGAACGGATGGCGAGTCTACGCGACGTCCTGAACATTTTGCAGCAAGAATTATAAAATCTCCGGAACGGATTAGTCTTTCCGATGGAATTAAAGGTTTATCCTCAGCATAAATTGTGCCAAAATAAGACTAACCTCGAACTGATGTGATGGTTTAAGGAGCTTATTATGAAAAAATTCATCCCTGTCGTTCTTGCAACCTTATTATCGGCATGCACCTCGGTGGAGCAAACCAAACGTCCGCTGGTATCGCTCTCGCCGCCGGAAGAAACAGCGCCTGGATTCTTAAGAATGTCTCCTGCTTCATATTATTATGTGGATATCAGTTCGATCGTAGCGGAACCCGAACAAAAACATATCGTTCATTTTGATACGGTTATAAATTTGCGAAAGGGTAATTATATTTTCACCGATCCGGCAGTTTTCGCCCGTTCCATCCGCCAATCGAAAGTGCTTAATTGCCGGAATTACCAACTGAAACAGTTAAAAAGCGATTATTACAGCGATTTCTGGGGCGCCGGACAGCACACGCCCGTCAAAAAACAGCGGGAATATATTGTAAAACTGCGTCCCAGTTCATCGCTCTATACCCTAAGCGAAGTGATTTGTGTTAACGTTATGCGCTGAGTTAATACGAATCAGCATGACAACCGAACAAAGTGCGGTGAAAATTGTAAGGATTTTTACCGCACTTTGTTTTTATAATCCGCCAAAATACCGCGCCCAATCAAAATACTGTCCCGGATCGATTTTACGTCCGGGCGAAATATCGCAATGCCCCACAATTCTGTTGCGGCTAATTAACGGATAACAGTTTTGAATTTCTCGGGTTAATGCGGTTAACGACATATATTGCGCTGCTGTGAACGGTTGTTCGTTACTGCCTTCCAGTTCAATACCGATAGCGAAATCGTTACATCTCTCGCGTCCGTCAAAACAGGACAATCCCGCATGCCAGGCTCGATCCTTAAAATTTACATATTGCGTCACGCGTCCGTTTCGTTCAATCAGACAATGAGCGGAAACACGAATCTGATATATTTCCTCAAAATAAGGATGCTTGGTCGGGTCCAGTTTTCCCTGAAAAAAATCATCAATAAAACCGCCGCCGAACCGGTCGGGCGGAAGGCTGATGTAATGGATGACCAGCAAGGAAATATCTTGCGGATCAGGCCGCACGTCAAAATGAGGCGATAGAATTCTTCGGGTATTTTCCAACCAGCCGTCGGTAATTTTAAAAACAGTTTTTTGTGTCATAACGTGCGATTTTTGCGATCCTGATTCAAAAACGGGAACGACTATTTTGACAGGATTTTGACTTTATTTCAAAGTGCGGCTATCTGCTCTTCATCACTAAAAAGGAAAAACATCATGAAAACCGACCGCACTTTTTATCGCGCCTCATTCTCCGTATCCGGGTATAAGGGCTTCACCTTAATCGAATTAATGATTGTTATTGCCATTGTCGCGATTTTGGCCACCGTCGCCGTTCCGTCCTATCAAAACTACACCAAAAAAGCCGCCGTTTCGGAGCTGCTGCAGGCATCGGCACCCTATCGTTCAGAAGTGGAACTCTGTGTCTATAATACCGGTTCCGTCACAAACTGTACGGCGGGTTCAAACGGCATTCAGAACGATAATGCCGGTTTCGGTAAATATGTAGACAGCGTAAAAGTCTCGGGCGGTGTCATTACCGTAACGGGTAAAGGCAGCCTGAACGACACAAGTTACACGTTAACTGCCGGCGGCGACGCGTCTAAAGGCGTAACCTGGACGACCGCCTGCAAACCGGACGCCAGTATTTTCCCGTCCGGATTCTGTAATTAAGGAATTATCCTATGTCGGGCGACCACAAAACCGTCACCACAAGTACGGGAGAAACGATAGAAATTTCACCGCATTTGTGGACAAAGAATCAGGATCAACAAGCGTTACTCGTACGTTTTCTCGCCTTACCTCTGCAGGAAAACGACAGCATACTCTGGCTGGGATTAGACAGTTTAACCAATTTATCCGCTTGCGAAACCTTTGCATTTTTAACGGGTAAAATCATTGAGCCGGTGCTACTGACCAATCAGGAATTAAAACGTTGCTTGCAGGCATTATCGCCGCAAACCTTTCAAGTGGAAGAAAATCCGATTTTCTATACCGAGGAAACTACCGACGTTGAACAAAAATCCGACGATACCGTTATTCAATTATTGAATCAGATCTTTGAAAACGCCCTTCACCGGCAGGCTTCGGATATTCATTTGGAACCGCGTCCGGATTGTTTGCAAGTCCGCTTCCGCATTGACGGCGTTTTACAAAACCAAACACCGATTTCATCGGCATTTGCCAATCGCGTAATTTCCCGGTTGAAACTGCTGGCGAAATTAGACATCAGTGAAATGCGCCTGCCGCAGGACGGACGATTCCATTTTAAAACCACCTTTTCCGATGTACTTGATTTGCGCCTCTCCACACTTCCCACTAATCTGGGGGAAAAGGCGGTACTGCGGGTACAACAAAATAAACCGGTCACGCTGGCATTTTCCGATTTGGGGATGAATGAAAATCAACAGCGCATTTTCCGCTATGCCCTCAGTCAACCGCAAGGGCTTATTCTGGTCACCGGCCCTACCGGCAGCGGAAAAAGTATCACGCTTTATACCGCACTTTCCTCGCTGAATTCTGCCGAAAAACATATTATGACGGCGGAAGATCCCATTGAAATAGAACTGGACGGGATTATCCAAACCCAAATCAACCCGGCTGTCGGTTTGGATTTTAGTCGTCTGTTGCGAACGTTTCTGCGTCAGGATCCCGATATCATTATGCTGGGCGAAATTCGTGACGAAGAAAGCGCCGCTATGGCGTTACGTGCCGCGCAAACCGGTCATTTAGTACTTTCCACTCTGCATACTAACGATGCCTCATCAGCAATTTCGCGTTTACGTCAGCTCGGTATTCAGCAACACGAAATCGACAGCACTCTGCTACTGGTTATCGCACAACGATTAATCAGAAAATGTTGTCCGAAATGCATCACAAGACCGGACGACAATTATTTGGATACAGAAAAGTGCGGGCAAAAATCCGCTGATTCTTGTGATTGTCATCAAGGTTATAAAGGTCGTGTGGGAATTTATCAGCTATTACAGCCCGACTTTAGCAACGCTCAACAACAATATCGTTTGGATTTTCCCGACCTTTATCAGGCGGGGTTGGAAAAAATCAATACGGGAATCACCGATTTTACCGAAATTCAACGGGTACTGGGAGTAAAAAATGAAACTTAGCATGTACCGTTGGAAGGCAACGGATCGTTTCGATCAACAGCAACGGGGCGAATTAGTTGCGGAAGATGAAATCAAGGCCAAGCAGATTCTCTTTTCACGCCAGCTGCGAAACATCAGATTACAGCGAAACTGGCAACTTTCTCCCGCCCCGAAAAACGTCGAAATCTGCGACTTGCTGCAACAACTGGCTACCTTGTTGCAGGCTTCGGTTCCTCTGAAAAACAGCCTGCACATTCTGCTATCCAACTGCGCCAATATTCCGCTATATCAATGGTTACAACAGTTATTACGGGATATAGAAAGCGGACTGGCATTCTCTCAAACATTAAACCGACAACAAAAATTTCTGACTCATCAGGAATGTCAGCTCATCCGAGTAGGGGAAATGACGGGACAACTCGCCAAGGTTTGTCAGCAGATTGCCCTGTCCAAACAACAAGGCTTAGCATTGCAACGGAAGATCCAGAAAATTTTGCTCTACCCCATGATGATTCTGATTATTTCACTCATTTTGACCGCACTTTTACTGATTTTTATTGTGCCGCAATTTGCCGAAATGTACGGCGGAGAATCCACGCAACTTCCGCTATTCACGCAAATTTTAATGAATCTTTCTCAAACCTTGCAGCAATATTTTGTGCTGTTCTGTCTGGGATTAGCAGCAATAATTTTCTTCATAAAACACCGGCTTCGACATTCGCTTCGGTTACACCGACAAAAAAACAAATTGGTCGCTGTCATCCCCGTATTAGGGCAGATCGTCTCGCTTTCCCGCTTGGTTCGCTTTTGTCGCAGTTTGCACTTAATGCTACACGCCGGTGTGCCGCTTCATCAGGCGCTGCTGTCATTTCTGCCGACAGACAAGTCCGACACCGTTATTCGATATGACGTCGCTTTAATTCAAGAAGTACAGTTTATGCTGCAAGGCATTCAGAAAGGTTTCGCATTTTCCGCTTGTGTGGGCTCGGCGCTGTTTCCTATGCAGGCACAGCAAATGCTTCAGGTCGGCGAACGCGCGGGAAAACTGCCTCTGATGCTGCAACACATTGCGGATAACTACCAACAGCAATTGGATCACAAAATCGATCTGTTATCACAAATGCTGGAACCTTTTTTAATGCTGATTATCGGTAGTATTATCGGTTTGATTATGTTGGGTATGTATTTACCGATTTTCAATATGGGATCGCTGATTCAATGATTATCATACATTTTCTGCTCGGCGGATTATGCGGTATGGGAATTCGTTATTACTGCCGGCATTTTGCTCTTTGGATTGCACATGATGTTCATGCCTCCTACTGCGAAATATTTTCCCGGGAAATGGCTTTCGATGCCCGTCGGGCAATAATCAAACCGTTAAAGTGCGGTCATTTTTTGTGGTATTTTTTCTTGGGCGGAACCCTATTTTCCCTGTATTGGCTTTGCCTGCGCGAAATTACTGTCAGCCTTTATTTCGCCTGGTTGAGCGCATTACTGTATCTTATCGCTAAAATCGATTGGCACTATCGCCTGATTCCGCCCGATTTATGTCAATTAGTCGGTATATTCGGTATAATCGGCAGCGTTTTTCAGTTTCAACCGCAGTCACTTGAGCATGCGGTTCAAAGCCTGTTTATCGGATTTAGCGTATTCTGGGCGGTTTTCTACATCGCCCGTTTTATCTACCGACGGGAAGCCTTCGGTCGGGGCGACTACTGGTTAATCGGTGCGCTTTCCGCGTTCCTGCCCTGGCAACTATTGCCGCTGTTCATTTTCACCGCTTGCATCTCCGCATTGATTTTCACATGGGTTAGGCACGCTATCGGCAAAGGCATTAATATGATCCCGTTCGCACCGTTTCTGATTTGCGCAGGAATATCGACATTTATATGGAATGTGCTAGGATAAATGCACTGCTTTACATCGCGAGAAAATGTTATGACTTACGTCGTGGGATTAACCGGCGGTATCGGTAGTGGAAAAACCACTGTCGCCAATTTATTCGCCGAACTCAATGTACCGATTGTCGACGCCGATGTCGTCGCCCGTCAAGTCGTGGAAAAAGGTTCGCCTCTGTTAATGCAAATCGTCAATCATTTCGGTTCCGCCATAGTAACGGAAAACGGCGATCTGAACCGACCGGTATTACGTCAGCTGATCTTTCAGAATGAAGCGGAAAAAGACTGGCTGAATCAGTTGCTGCATCCGGCAATCCGGGCGGAAATGATCACTCAATTAAACAAACAGACTGCACCTTACACCTTATTTGTAGTGCCGTTATTAATTGAAAATAAGCTCACCGAGCTATGCGATCGCGTTTTAGTCATTGATGTGAAACCTGAAACCCAATTAATTCGTGCCAGCCGGCGAGATCACGACCAACGAGCGCTGATTCGAAAAATTATGGACGCGCAGGTGAGTCGGGATATACGTTTACGCTTTGCCGACGACGTAATCAACAATGACGGCGAACTGAGCGTACGCTACGACGAATTGCGCCGGAACGTGTTAAAATTACATCGAATTTATCTGAATTTAGCGGAGAGAAAAAATATGAACGACACCTTTAGCGTCGAATGCCCGACTTGCAAAAAAAAGGTAATCTGGTCTCCCCGGAGCCCTTATCGCCCGTTTTGCAGCAAGCGGTGCCAGCTAATCGATCTAGGCGAATGGGCGGATGAAGAAAAAGCCATTCCGTGCGAAACGGCGGATTTCGCGACCAACCCGGAATTTTCCGACGAATGGACCGGTCGATAAGGAAGAAATTATGAAAATTCATCATCAAAGTAATGAACAGCACGGCGAATTTTTCGTGCTTGATGATAACGGTGAGAAAATTGCCGAACTTACCTATTATTACCAGGACGAAAAAACCGTCAATGCTAATCATACCTATGTATCGGAAAGCCTGCGCGGACAAGGTGTAGCAGATAAACTCTATCAGGCGTTAATTACGTTTATCACAGAAAAACGGCTGAATCTAAACCCGACTTGCAGTTACATTGCGCACAAATGGAAACGGGATAGTCGTTAAAACCAAAAGTGCGGTCATTAAAATGATCATTTTTACCGCACTTTGATATTATTTGATTTGTGTTTCGATGATGCCGCCACCCAAACATTCTTCCCCTTGATAGAAAACCGCCGATTGCCCCGGCGTCACCGCGATTTGCGGTTCGTCAAAATGTACTTCCACCGTATCGTCATTCACCGGCACCACCTCGCAAGCAATATCCGTTTGGCGATAACGGGTTTTTACCGTACAATGCAAAGTTTTCCGCAACGGCTGTTCGGAAACCCAAGTCAATTGTTTGGCAATCAATCCGGAAGATTGCAAAGCGGAATTATCATGCCCTTGCGCCACAACTAACACGTTGTTCTTCAAATCTTTTTCTACCACATACCAAGCATTTTCATCTTTGCCTTTAATACCGCCGATGCCCAATCCTTTACGCTGCCCCAATGTATGATACATCAACCCTTGGTGACGACCGATCACCTCCCCTTCCGTGGTTTTAATATCACCGGGTTGCGCCGGTAAAAAGCGGGCTAAGAAATCTTTGAATTTACGCTCGCCGATAAAACAAATGCCGGTAGAATCTTTTTTCTTCGCGGTGATTAATCCCAGTTCTTCCGCAACGGCGCGTACCACCGTTTTTTCCACTTCACCCACAGGGAAAAGGCTTTGCCCCACTTGTTTTTTGCTGAGTGCATGCAGAAAATAGCTTTGATCTTTATTGTTATCTAATCCGCGTAAAAGGTGGGCGTCGTGATCCGGACCGGAACGACGCACATAATGCCCCGTTGCAATATAGTCCGCGCCGAGGTCTTCCGCCGCATATTCTAAAAACGCTTTGAATTTGATTTCTTTATTGCACAGAATATCGGGATTCGGCGTACGTCCCGCTTTGTATTCGCTGAGAAAATGTTCAAACACATTATCCCAGTATTCGGTGGCAAAATTAATTTTATGCAACCGAATACCCAGTTTGTCACAAACCGCCTGTGCGTCGGCTAAATCCGCCGCCGCCGTACAGTAATCCGTGTCATCGTCTTCTTCCCAGTTCTTCATGAAAAGCCCTTCCACCTGATACCCCTGCTGTTGCAGAATAAAGGCGGAAACAGAAGAATCGACACCGCCGGACATACCTACAATCACTTTGATTTTGCCGTTTTCGGCAAGTTGTCCCGGTGTGAGTTTTGGAAAATATTGGTTATAAGTTTTTGAACCGAGTATTGCTGAATGAGTCATATTTCTCCCGTAACTTCGGTTAAGGCGAAGCACATTTGGTTTATATGTTAATTAAATAACGGCGCATATCGTATACGCGCCGCTGAACGTATAGGCTGTATATTCGATACGCCCTATCGGCCGGATTACTTTACTTCATAGAATTGCGGCGCTTTATTGAATCGATCTAATTCCGAGGCATCCACTTCGCCTTTGGCGACTTTATCTTTCAAATTATCGCAAGGCTCTTCGCAATCACACATTTTCTTCATACCGAGCGCCGTAATACCGCCGCAACTGCCCTTGATAGTTTTCTTGTTAAGAATATAACCAATGGACATACCGAAAATAACCAGAATAAAAATTCCGAATGTAGCTAAAAATACTGACATAGTTTGTTCCTATTTTCTTTGTTCCGCCAAAAGTGCGGTGAATTTTGATGACAATTTCGTTTCAAAACCATTATCGGTTTTAATGATCAGATATACGGCAAGAGCATGCTGCTCCGCCACCCGCAATGCTTCGTCTTCACCCAGCACGAACAATCCCGTAGACAAGCCGTCCGCCGTCATTGAACTCGGATGCAACACCGTAATAGACGCCAAACGGTGTTGAATCGGATAACCGGTTTTCGGGTCAATTTCATGGGAAAAACGTTTTCCCCGCTCTTCAAAATAAATGCGGTAATTACCTGATGTCGCCATGGCTAAATCCTGTAATCCGATCACCTGTTCTACCGCCCGGGAACCGTCGAAATTCGGTTTTTCAATAGCGATTTGCCAGTGTTTACCCTCGATATTTTTACCTTTAGCACGAATTTCGCCGCCGATTTCCACCATATAATTCTGTACGCCGAATTGTTCCAACGCTTCTGCAACCTGATCTACACCGAAGCCTTTAGCGATAGAAGAGAGGTCAATATAAAGTTGCGGCACGTTTTTTTCAAGCACAAATTTACCGCTATTTTTGCTCAACTTCAGTTTATCTAACCCCACCCATTGTTGGCGCTCCGCTAATTGCTGCGCCGCCGGTTGACGTTCCGGGCGTTTTTCCGGACCGAATCCCCACAAATTCACAATAGGACCGACCGTCACGTCCAATGCCCCCTCGGTAATCTGATTTAACCGTACCGCTTCCTGCAACACGGTTCCCAATTCTGTAGAAATCTCTACCGGCACATTAACTTCTTTTGATTGATTAAAACGACTCAATTCCGAATTCGGATCGTAGGTTGACATTTTAGTATTTACATCTTTCAGGATATCTTCAATCTGCGCATGCGCTTCTTCCGCGTTTTTGTTCAGGCTGCCGTCGTCAATATATTTGATGTGATAGGTCGTGCCCATGGTTTTACCCACAAAAGAAATAATTTCGGCATCTTTCCGGCAACCGCTTAACGTTAAAACTACACAAAGTGCGGTCAAAAAAAACGATATTTTTTGTAAATCGAGTTTCCCTATCTTGCCGAAAAGAAAACGCAACGGCTTAATCGCCGTCCGTAAAGTTAAAATAATTTTATTCATATTTTGTATGGGGCTATCATATTCGCCCGATTTCCGCTCAGGTTTCAGGGTGCCTTGATATGCCCCGAGAAATCCTTTTCATGAATAAGCACAAACGGTCAAATTTACAAAATATCTGCAAATTTGACCGCACTTTTTAATGGGAAGGATTAAGATCAACCACCGAAGTCATCTAACAAGATGTTTTCATGTTCAACGCCTAAATCTTCCAGCATTTTAATTACTGCCGCATTCATGACCGGAGGTCCGCACATATAGTATTCACAGTCTTCCGGAGCTTCATGATTTTTCAGATAGTTTTCATAAAGCACGTTATGGATAAAGCCTGTATAACCGTCCCAATTGTCTTCCGGAAGCGGATCGGAAAGCGCAACATGCCATGTGAAATTCGGATTTTCGGCTTGTAGCTGATCGAAATCTTCCACATAGAACATTTCACGTTTAGAACGCGCACCATACCAGAATGAGATTTTACGTTTACTGTGCAAACGTTTTAACTGGTCGAAAATATGCGAACGCATTGGCGCCATACCGGCACCACCGCCGATAAATACCATTTCCGCATCGGTATCTTTCGCGAAAAATTCACCGAACGGACCGGAAATCGTCACTTTATCGCCGGGTTTTAACGACCAAATATAAGAAGACATTTGACCCGGCGGAACGTTCGGATTACGCGGAGGCGGCGTAGCAATACGCACATTCAGCATAATAATCCCTTTTTCCTCCGGGTATGACGCCATAGAGTAAGCACGGATAATATGCTCGTCCACTTTGGACACATAACGCCACAGATTAAACTTATCCCAGTCTTCATGATATTCTTCCGGAATATCGAAATCTTTGTAAGCTACGGTATGCGGTTCCGCCTCGATTTGGATATATCCCCCCGCACGGAACGGCACTTCTTCGCCTTCAGGAATGGCGAGTTTAAGTTCTTTGATGAACGTCGCCTTATTATCGTTAGAAATAACGGTACATTCCCATTTTTTCACGCCAAAAACTTCTTCCGGCAATTCCACGTCCATTGAAGATTTTACGTTTACCTGACAAGACAAACGCCAACCCTCTTTCGCTTCTTTTTTCGAGATATGTGATAATTCGGTCGGTAAAATTTCACCGCCGCCCGATTTCACTTTTACCCGGCATTGTCCGCATGAACCGCCGCCGCCGCACGCGGATGAAACGAAAATTCCTTTACTCGCCAATGCGCCGAGTAGTTTACCGCCGGCCGGCAATGTAATGGCTTTTGACGGATCGTCATTAATGGAAATCGTGATATCGCCGGAGTCTACTAATTTAGACTTCGCGATCAAAATCACTACCGCAAGCACCAATACAATGGCAGTAAATGCACCAATACCGAAAATAAAATTACTATCCACGATATGCTCCTTATAATTGAATGCCTGAGAATGACATAAAGCCTAATGCCATTAAGCCTACAGTAATGAAGGTGATACCTAACCCGCGTAAACCGGCCGGTACGTCAGCATATTTCATTTTCTCGGTTAATCCGGCTAATGCAACAATAGCTAACATCCACCCCGTACCGGCGCCGATACCGTAAACAACCGATTCTGTGAAATTGTATTCGCGTTGAACCATGAAGGATACGCCGCCGAAAATCGCACAGTTTACAGTGATCAACGGTAAGAAAATACCTAACGCACTGTAAAGCGAGGGTACGAATTTATCCAAAAACATTTCCAGAATTTGTACCAACGCCGCAATAACACCGATAAATGTGATGAAATTTAAAAAGCTTAAATCCACCCCATCAACTAATGCATTTTCTTTCAAAATATGGGTGTAAACCAATTGGTTCACCGGCACGGCAATGCCTAATACGACAATTACCGCAATCCCCAAACCGAATGAGGTCGAAACTTTCTTTGACACCGCCAGGAATGTACACATACCGAGGAAAAAAGAAAGCGCCATGTTCTCAATGAATACAGACTTCACAAATAAACTAATGTAATGTTCCATTGATTATTTCTCCTGCTGTGCCGGTTTCCAAGTTCTTAATCCCCAGATGATAAATCCGATGATGAAGAATGCACTTGGTGCCAATAAGAATAAACCGTTCGCTTGATACCAACCGCCGTTTTGAATTGTTTCGAATACGGTCACGCCGAAGATTTTACCTGATCCGATAAGTTCACGTAAAAACGCGACGATAAGTAAAATGGCGCCGTATCCCAAACCGTTACCGATACCGTCCACAAAGCTTTCTAACGGGGCAGATTTCATTGCGAATGCTTCTGCGCGCCCCATTACGATACAGTTTGTAATAATCAATCCCACGAATACGGAAAGCTGTTTGGATAAATCGTATGCGTATGCGCGCAAAATCTGGTCAACCAGAATTACCAGTGACGCGATAATCGCCATTTGTACGATGATACGAATATTGTTCGGAATATAGTTACGAATACAAGAAATAAAGAGACTTGCAAAGCCCGTAACCAGACTTACCGCAACTGCCATTACCAACGCAGTCTGTAACTGAGTCGTTACCGCCAATGCGGAACAAATACCGAGAATTTGTAATGCAATTGGGTTGTTATCGGCAATTGGCGATAACAATAATTTTTTAAGATTGCTGCCTGCCATTAGTTAGCCCCCCCTGCTTTGAATTTCGCTAAATACGGACCGAAACCCTGTGCTCCGAACCAATATTTGAATGAGCCGTCGACACCGTTTGATGTCAAAGTCGCACCGGATAAAGCATCAATGCCGTGTTCTTTATTGGATGATGCATTTTTACCGACAACTAACGCCACTTCGTTTTGCTCATTAAATAATTTTTTGCCTACGAAGTTTTTCTGCCAGTTCGGGTTGGCGATTTCACCGCCAAGCCCCGCCGTTTCGCCTTGTTCATAGTAAGTAATGCCATTGATGGTATTCGCATCAGGCTGTACTGCGACGAATCCGTACATAATAGACCATAAACCGTTACCATACATAGGTAATACAACTTGCGTAGTTTTACCGGCTTCGTCTTTTACAAGATAAACCTCGGCAAATTTCGACCGCACTCTAATACCGGCTTTATCGTCAGCCGGAGCGATTGCAATGCTGGTTGCCGGGTCTTTCGCCGAGGCTTTCGCATCAAAATCAGCCATGCCGTCAACGTAATCGCCCGTCGCCAAATCAACGATTTTAGGCTCGATGAATTTTGCATAAGTATCCTGAATATTCGTATTCTCATGCATTAAGCCGGCAGCTATCAGAATATTTTTTTGTTTATCAAGTTGTTTCTGAATCTCTTGTGTTGGTTTTAACAACACCGCAGCACCCGCCACGATAAAAGAACATACTAAACTTAACAGAACAACGACGGTTAATGTTCCGCCAACGCTATCTTTATTAAACTTAGACATTGCGAGCTCTCCGACGTTTGATATTTGCTTGAACGACAATATAGTCAAAAATTGGCGCGAATAAGTTGGCAAATAAAATTGCTAACATCATACCTTCCGGATATGCCGGATTGACAACGCGGATAATAACCGCCATCACACCGATAAGTGCGCCGTACCACCATTTACCGGTGTTCGTGAATGACGCTGAAACAGGATCCGTCGCCATAAAGAACATCCCTAAAGCAAAACCGCCTAATACAAGATGCCAATGCCACGGCATGGAAAACATTGCGTTTGTTTCCGAACCAATCAGATTGAACAATGTTGAAGTGATCACCATACCGACGAATACACCGGCAATAATACGCCAGGATGCAATACGGGCAAAAACAATAATTGCCGCACCGATGATAAGCGCCAGAGTAGAGACTTCCCCCATAGACCCCGGAATATTACCTAAAAATGCATCCATCCACGTAATCGGCTGATCTGTCGCAACATGTTTTAATGCGGCTTCACCGCCTTGCGACCATTGTGAAAGCGCGGTCGCGCCGGAGAAACCGTCCGTCGCAGTCCACACCAAGTCACCGGAAATTTGCCCCGGATAAGCGAAGAATAGAAATGCACGTCCCGCCAATGCCGGATTCATAAAGTTTTTACCAACCCCGCCGAATATCTCTTTCGCAACCACTAAGCCGAAAGAAATACCAAGAGCGGCCTGCCATAACGGTAATGTCGGCGGAACGATTAATGCGAAAAGAATCGTTGTAACAAAGAACCCCTCATTCACTTCATGACCGCGGACAATCGCGAATAGCAATTCCCAAAACATACCTACGGCAAACGCCACGATATAGATAGGTAAGAAGAATGTCGCGCCCAATAACATTTTGCTACCCCAACCGCCATTCTCAAGATCCGCACCTAATGCCTGCGCTAGAGAATAGTGCCAGTCGTTCGCCACTAAATCCGCTAAATTACCTAAACCCGCAGCCGCCGTAATAGATTGACCGCCCACATTGTACAAACCGTAGAACAATGCCGGAAATAATGCCAACCAAACGATGATCATCATACGTTTTGAATCGATAGCATCACGCACATGAGTGGTATTCTGTGTTGCCGTACCCGGTGTGTAAAGCAAAGTGTAAACCGATTCAAACAAAGGATACAATTTTGCATATTTGCCACCGGGTAAAAAGGCGGGTTCCATTTTTTCAAAAAGATTTTTCAACCCCATTTTTAACCTTCCTTCTCAATCTTGTCTAATGCCTGACGCAAGAATGAACCGTAATCAGCTTTACCGGGATCCACAAAAGTACAAAGCGCTAAATCTTCCTCATCTAGCTCTAAGCAACCCAAGGATTGTGCTGAATCCGTATCGCCCACTTCCAAGTCACGTAATAATAATGTCGGCAAAATGTCTAACGGCATAACTCGTTCATAAGAACCGATTGGCACCATCGCTCGATGACCGCCGTTTTCTGCCGTCGTGAAATTAAACAATTTTTTACCGAAATGTCCCAATACCGTACGCGTAATAGAGAATTTATTCGCCTGTGGCGAAATCCAACCGAAAAACTCTTTCTCGGTATCTTCCGCGAGAACGGAAACCTGTAACGCATAACGACCTAAATAATTATGCGGACCTTCCGCTTTTGCTCCGTACAATACGGAACCGGAAATAACCCGATTTTCGCCCGCATTTAGCTCGTTTTCGGTTAATTGAGTAAGATTCGCACCCGATACGGTACGCACCAAACGCGGATTTTTTACTTGAGGACCGGCTAAAGACACCACGCGCTCTACAAATAATTCACCGGTAGTAAATAATTTACCGATAGCAATGACATCCTGATAATTCAAATGCCATACGGTTTTAGTCAAACTGACGGGATCAATGAAGTGAATATGGGTTCCCACTAAACCTGCCGGATGTTTACCGCCGAATTCATGCACTTTAACGGCGCCGACCGCAGTAATATTACTTCCTGCCGATTTCACCAGATTCACCTTGTCATGTAAACGGGTTAATACGGTTAAGCCGTTGGTAAAATCTTCAGCATATTCATTAATGATAACCGCCGGATCCGCCGCTAACGGATTACTATCCATAGCATTGACGAAAATAGAAGACGGCACGGCATCAATAGCGGGTACTTTACTGAACGGACGGGTACGTAATGCTGTCCACAAACCTGAAGCCTGCAGATTTCGACGGACTTGTTCACCCGTTAATTGATTTAATGCGGCGACATCGTATTTTTCAAAAGTAACCTGTTCGTTACCTCCGACACGAATTACCACGGATTGTAATACACGCTTAGCACCACGATTAATCGCAGTTACAGTACCACTTGCAGGTGCGGTGAAAACGACACCGGGATTCTTTTTGTCTTCAAAAAGAACTTGCCCTTTTTTCACTGTATCGCCTTCACGAACTTTCATGGAAGGACGCATACCCACATACTCTTCACCAAGCATAGCAACTTCAGTCACGGCATTACCGTCACGGATTACTTGTTCCGGCTTCCCTGCAATAGGAAGATCCAAGCCTTTTTTAATCGTAATCATGTTTGCACTACTTTTCGTTAGGTTTAAAAATTAAGCCATTTTTACAAAAATGCGTAAAAAATGACCGCACATTGAGTAATGATTCTCTCGAATCATAAAAATAAAGACTCAAATTCGGGAATTTTGCCTGTTTTCTACTTACTTTTGAGTAATAAATACTCGAAAAACTGTGCATTAGACAAAAATAAACACTGCATTTTAACCGAAATACCGTGTTTTATCCACTTATTCCGTATGGCAATTTAACATTTTTTATACATCCTTAATGACCGCCCCCCAAACAATCGGTAGACGACGGTATCTGCCGGTTACGCGCCTGCCATTCCGACAACGTAAAGGTATGCAGTGCCAACGCATGAATGCCGTCGCTCAACGCCTGCGCCAGACATTGGTAAACCAATTTATGCCGGGCGACTCGGCGCAGACCGTCGAATTTATCGCTCACCAGTACGATCTTAAAATGGCTTTCTCCGTCACGATTCACGCTATGACGATGACTTTCGTTTTCAATGTGAAAAAAGTGCGGTCGAAATTCCTGCGATAATTTTTCCGTTAAATTCCGTTGTTTTGACATTATATTTCTCAATATTTCATTTTATTTATGGCTTAGTCGGGCAACAAAGGCTATACATTATTGTCGAAGTTTGCAAGAATAAACCGTTTTCAACTGTAAAAAGGAAAAATAAATGAAAATCATCAAAACCCTTTCCCTTGCCGCGGTAATAAGTTCTTTCTTTTTGGCTGCCTGCAGCGCACCAAGCAATACCCTGACTTTTAATCCCACTGCGCCGACGTCTTCAACGGCATTTAATACCGGCAACCAAAAAGCTATTGTGTCGGTTGTCACTAAAGACGAACGCCGTCAGCCGGAAATTTCCGCTTACACTCATGAAGGACAACTCCACAAATTATCGTCATCGCCGGACATTACCGCTCTGTTCCAACAAATCATTCAGCAGGATTTGAATGCGAAAGGTTTCCGCCTGTCCGATACCGGGGCTAACACTAACATACTGGTCACAGTAAAAGAATTTTACGCTAAAGTCGACGAAGGAACGATTCGCCATAAAATCACCTCGCGTATCCAACTGGAAATTCATGTGCAGGGCGCCAAAGGCAACTACACTAAAAACATGGGTTCCAGCCGTGTAGACGAAGGCGCATTGGGCGTAAATAATAAGGATATCCAGCAATCTTTAGACGCTACGTTAAAAGAAGTCGTCAATGCGCTGTATAACGATCAGGAAATTGCCAATGCTATCCGCCAGTACGCCAGCTAAAAACGCACGAATAATTATTTGCAATTTCGTAAACGAATTCGCTCACTTCTGACGGCGCCGCCGGCATAGACATTGTTCGAAAAACTTTATTTTTGTGACCGCACTTCCGATGCGGCAATATGATCCGGTCGAAAACAAATCAGGCTTAATACGCCGGCAAGAATGAATCCGATGCCGGCGAGTCCTGCGCCGTCCGGTTTCTGTCCGAAAACAAAATACGCCGCCACAGACGTTAAAATAATACCCGCACCGGACTAAACCGCATACACAACGCCGATAGGCAAAGTTTTCATAATAACCGGCAACCAATACAACCAAACAATAAACGCCATCGCCGCAACCGCCGCAGGTAGAGGTTTGCTGAAGCGCCGCCGGGCTTTAATGCAACTCAAACCAATCACAAGACTGAGCGGCATCCGGAGATTCATAAAATACCTTAATCAAACCGTTCCGTTATTCAATCGCAAGCAGACTTTCCAATTTTTCCTGCGTCACCAGCCAATTCATTTCCGCTTCTTCTAAGGCTTTCTTAGTTTGTACCTGTTGCGCCAAAAGTGCGGTCAGTTTTTCTTTATTTTCAGCGAGATAAAGTTCGCTATCCGCCAGTTGAGTTTCAATGTCGGCAAGCTGTGCGCTCAGCTTATCCATTTTCGCTTCAAACTCGGTAAGTTGCTTACGAAGCGGTGCCGTTTGTTGACGTAATTCCGCTTCACGACGTTTTTGTTCCTTACGATTGGCACTGGAATTTTCATTCGCGGATTGTTTAAAAACGTCGCTGTTTTTGACCGCACTTTTTTGTTCATTGCGTTGTTGGCTGTTCACCTCGTTCAACCATTTGGCGTAATCCTCCAAATCTCCTTTGAATTCTTCCACTCGCTTATCGTGAACCAGATAAAATTCTTCCGCCGTATTACGCAACAAATGGCGATCATGGGACACGACAATCAATGATCCCCGATAATCCACCAACGCCTCCGTTAAGGCCTGGCGCATATCCAAATCCAGATGGTTGGTCGGTTCGTCCAATAGCAGTAAATTCGGACGTTGCCACACAATTAAAGCAAGAACCAAACGCGCTTTTTCTCCGCCGGAAAATTGCTTTACGGGCTCCTTCACTTTATCGCCGTGAAAAGCAAAACTGCCGAGATAGTCGCGTAACGCCTGCTCCGTTTGTTGCGGCGCCAGTTTTTGTAAATGCCAAAGCGCACTTTCGTCGGCCCTTAGCGTATCGAGCTGATGTTGGGCGAAATAACCCAACCGTACGCCTTTTGCCTGTTGTACCGTGCCGGAAAGTGCGGTCAGCTCGCCCGCCAGAAGTTTAATCAAAGTGGACTTACCCGCTCCGTTTTTACCAAGCAAGCCAATACGCGAACCGGGTACCAGATTTAATTTGATTTTACTCAAAATTTCCACCGCTCGATCGCCTTCACCGTAACCGGCGGACGCTTTGTCGATCATAATCAACGGATTCGGCAATGAAAGCGGTTCACGAAATGCAAAGGTAAAGGGATTATCCGCATGAGCGGGCGCAATCAATTCCATACGTTCCAAGGCTTTTATGCGGCTTTGCGCCTGTTTCGCTTTACTGGCTTTAGCTTTAAAACGATCGATATATTTTTGCAAATGCGCAATTTTATCCTGCTGTTGACGGAAAAGTGCGGTCTGTTGCGACAGTTTTTCCGCACGCTGCAACTCGAAACTCGAATAATCGCCGGTATATTCGTTAAGCTTTTGGTTTTCAATGTGAATGATTTTATTGACAATCGGATCCAGAAAATCACGATCATGGGAAATCAGTATCAATGTACCTTGATATTGCGTCAGCCAGCGTTCAAGCCAAATTACCGCATCTAAATCCAAATGGTTGGTGGGTTCGTCCAGCAGTAATAAGTCGGACGGACAAAGTAATGCCTGTGCCAGATTCAAACGCATTCGCCAACCGCCCGAAAAGGATTTCACCGAACGGTTCAGTTCATCCTGTGAAAAACCTAAGCCGTGCAACAATGCGGCGGCACGGGATTGAATCGACCAAGCGTCGATAACATCGAGTTGTCCGTGAATACGGGCGATGGCGTTACCGTCATTATATTCGTTCGCCTGCGCCAGCTTTTTTTGTAACCGGGTATAAGTACGATCCCCCTCAATCACATAATCCAACGCAGAAATGTCTAATGCCGGCGTTTCCTGATTCACCCAAGAAACCGCCCAACCGGCGGGATAACCGATTTCCCCACCTTCAGGCTGGCTTTCTTTTTTTAACAAAGAAAAAAGCGAAGATTTACCACACCCGTTTTTGCCCACTAATCCGACCTTTTGTTTCGGACTAATGGTGGCGTTGGCATTTTCCAATAATAAATTTTGCCCGCGTTTGAGCGATAAATTCGAAAATAAAATCATAAAATTGTGTTAAATTGAGCTCATTTGTTTAGAATGACCAAACGGCGTTTTTTCACCTTGGTTCGACGAAAATAAACTTCGCCGTAACCGTTTATAAAAAAATAAACGCCCCTGATTATTCTCCTGTTTTTTTAGAGGCTTATTATGTTTGATTCGTTGCTTGTACAGTTTGTTGTGTTATGGGCGGTAATCGACCCGATCGGATCCATTCCCGTTTATCTGACCAAAACCGCAAGGCTATCGGCCGAAGAGCGGCATCATGTTGCGCTTAAATCCGTTTTAATTGCAAGCGGTATTTTATTATTTTTCCTACTTGTCGTGCAGGTATTATTCGAACTCATGCAAATTCCCCTTTCCGCTTTTCAGATTGCCGGCGGTTTGGTTTTATTTATTTTTGCACTCACCATGATTTTTGGCGAAGGCAAGCCTGAACACGAAATAAAAATGCATACCAATTTATCCGAATTGGCGGTCTACCCGCTTGCCGTGCCGTCGATAGCCTCACCGGGCGCCATGATGGCAATTGTGATGTTAACGGATAACCACCGCTTCAGTTTTACCGATCAGCTTATCACGGCGCTGATTATGCTGTCGGTACTCGGCATTACTTATGTATTATTTTTAATCGCGAATCGTATTCAAAAGCTTATCGGAAATACGGGAGCCGCCGTTATTAGCCGGGTTATGGGATTAATTCTGGCGGCGGTTGCGGTAAATAATATTTTAGTGGGGATTCACGATTTTTATATCCAATCCTTACACTAAGGTATTTTACATTAATATCCAAGAAAGTGCGGTCAAAATTCAAACGAATTTTTAGCCGCACTTTCTTTTTCGCGTAAAAAATGAGTGAAAACGCAATATTTACGTGATCAAATTCACAAAATTGACATAAATTATTTTGTTCTTTTATCCGTTTAGAGTATCTTTATTGCGCAAACAACCCGTTTGTTTTTTATTAGTGGAGGATTACTATGTTTGGTCCATTTAAGCCGGCACCGCACATTGCGGAGCTTCCGGCGGATAAGATCGATTCAACGTATAAACGCTTACGATGGCAGGTTTTCGCAGGAATTTTCTTCGGTTATGCAGCGTTCTACTTTGTTCGTGCAAATTTCGATTTAGCGCAAAAAGGGTTAATTGAAGCCGGCATGTACACTAAAACCGAATTGGGCATCATCGGTACCGGTGCCGGTTTGGCGTACGGTTTGTCGAAATTCATCATGGCAGGGATGTCCGATCGTTCGAATCCGAAAGTATTCTTACCGTTCGGTTTGTTACTTTCGGGTTTGTGTATGACATTAATGGGATTAATGCCTTGGGCGACCTCCGGTATCGCTATTATGTTCACACTAATTTTCCTGAACGGCTGGTTTCAGGGAATGGGGTGGCCGCCATGCGGTCGTACAATGGTTCACTGGTGGTCTAAATCGGAACGGGGAACCATCGTTTCAATCTGGAATTGCGCCCATAATTTAGGGGGAATGGTGCCGGGTATGATGGTATTATTAGCCAGCGCCGTTTACTTCAGCGAATACGGCGTTCAGGCTACGGCGAAAGACGTATGGCAACAGGCGTTATATTATCCCGGTGTTGCCGCTATGATTGCCGCCGTTCCTATTTACTTCGTGATGAAAGACACACCGCAATCCTGTGGTTTACCGCCGATCGAAAAATGGCGAAACGATTATCCGGACGATTATGATGAAAAAACCGCAGAAAAAGATTTAAGTACGAAAGAAATCTTCGTGAACTACGTACTGAAAAATAAATTACTGTGGTATATCGCAATTGCCAACGTATTTGTGTATTTAATCCGTTACGGCGTATTAAAATGGTCGCCGGTATATCTGGGCGAAGTAAAACACTTCAACATAAAAGGGACTGCCTGGGCATATACCATTTATGAACTGGCGGCAATTCCGGGTACATTATTATGCGGTTGGGTCTCCGATAAAATATTCAAAGGCAAACGTGGTATAACCGGCTTTGTATTTATGATTTTAACTACCATTGCCGTATTCGCTTTATGGAAAAATCCGGCAACTCCGGAAGCGGAATTAGCACAATATGCCGGTCGTCCGTTCTATGAAAATCCGTACCAGTTAACCGATTTCATCTTAATGACGACTGTCGGTTTCTTGATTTACGGTCCGGTTATGTTAATCGGTTTACACGCTCTTGAACTTGCGCCGAAAAAAGCGGCGGGTACTGCCGCCGGTTTTACCGGTTTATTCGGCTACTTGGGCGGAACGGTTTCCGCTTCGGCTGTGGTCGGTTGGGCCGCAGACAAATTCGGTTGGGACGGTGGCTTCTACGTTATGATTGCCGGCGGTTTATCGGCTGTTCTGCTAATGTTTATCGTCATGCTTGCCGAAAGCAAACATAAAGCTCAATTAGGCGACCATTACGGTAAATAATACTTAACCCTGAAAGGAAGAGCGTCGGTTCTTCCTTTTTCATTTTTCGGACGCTCCGTTTTCTCAGTCCTGAAAAACATGGCGTTTTTCCACCGCACTTTACGTGCCTATCTGCAAAACCGAAAGGGAGGTTTTATGAAACTGAAAATATTAGCCGCAGTCGTCGCCATGGCCGCCTTAACGGCCTGTTCTTCTCAATCGTCCGTATCGCGACAAGCGGTAACGGAGCAAAATAAAATCGTCATCGCTCACCGCGGGGCAAGCGGTTATTTGCCGGAACACACGCTGGAAAGCAAAGCCCTGGCATTCGGGCAAAAAGCCGATTATCTGGAACAGGATTTAGCCATGACCAAAGACAACCGTCTGATTGTGATTCACGATCACTTTCTTGACGAATTAACGGATGTGGCGAAAAAATTCCCGAACCGCAAACGTACCGACGGACGCTATTACGTCATCGACTTTACCCTGAAAGAAATTCAAAGCCTTGCAATGACGGAAAATTTCAAAACCGAAAACGGTAAACAGGTACAGGTATATCCGAACCGCTTCCCGTTGTGGCAATCTCATTTCCGTATTCACACCTTCGAAGAGGAACTGGAATTCATTCAAGGATTGGAAAAATCCAGCGGCAAAAAAATCGGCATTTATCCTGAAATTAAAGCGCCGTGGTTACACCGCAAAGAAGGTAAAGATATCAGCCAAGCCGTGCTTCAGGTGCTGAAAAAATACGGTTACACCCAAAAATCCGATCCCGTTTATCTGCAAACTTTTGATTTCAACGAGCTTAAACGGATTAAAACCGAACTCTTGCCGCAAATGGGCATGGATGTGAAATTGGTACAGCTTATCGCCTACACCGACTGGCATGAGACGGAAGAAAAAAACACCGACGGTAAATGGGTGAACTACGATTACGACTGGATGTTTAAAGACGGCGCCATGGCGGAAGTGGCAAAATATGCCGACGGTGTCGGTCCGGGCTGGTATATGCTGGTGGACGAAAAGCAATCCAAACCGGGCAGCATCGTATATACGCCGCTGGTTAACGAACTGAAGAAATACCGTATGGAACTGCATCCGTACACGGTACGTAAAGACGCCTTACCGGCATTCTTTACCGATGTAAACCAAATGTACGACGCATTGCTGAACAAAGCGGGCGCTACCGGTATATTCACCGATTTCCCCGATACGGCGGTAGAATTTTTACAACATAAATAAAGAGTAACACCACTTAACACAGTCAAGTGCGGTCAAAAAATCATGAAAATTTTGACCGCACTTTTCTGTATTTATACACAGATAAAATAAATTAAAATATTTTACTTTGAAAGATAACCTTTCATTTAAAAAGCATTTTTTGTGATCTAGATCACGTTTTTAGCAAAAAACACTGTCTTGATATACCTCTAAAGAAGTACAATTCTCCGCAGTTTCAGATTTAAAAATTTAACAACTTTAGGAGAAATCATTATGAATAACACTGTTGAAAATGCAGTCGGTCCGGCACAGACGGAAGTCAATTCGCTGGTAGAGAAAGGTTTGGTCGCACTGGAAAAATTCAGGGGACTCAATCAGGAACAGGTGGATTACATCGTCGCTAAAGCATCGGTTGCGGCGCTGGACCAACACGGCACATTAGCATTACACGCATTAGAGGAAACAGGACGCGGCGTGTTTGAAGACAAAGCGACTAAAAACCTGTTTGCCTGCGAACACGTGGTAAATAAAATGCGTCACTGGAAAACCGCCGGTATAATCAGTGACGATGACGTTACCGGTATCACCGAAATCGCCGATCCGGTTGGCGTGATATGCGGTATTACACCGACTACTAATCCCACTTCTACCACTATTTTCAAATCCTTGATCGCACTAAAAACCCGTAATCCGATTGTATTCGCCTTCCATCCATCGGCTCAACAATCCTCCGCTCACGCCGCCCGTATCGTGCGTGATGCCGCTTTAGCCGCAGGCGCACCGGAAGATTGCATTCAGTGGATTGAACATCCGTCCATGGAAGGAACCAATGCACTGATGAACCACTCGGGTATCGCTACCATTCTGGCTACCGGCGGCAACGCCATGGTACAAGCGGCGTACTCCTGCGGTAAACCGGCGCTCGGCGTCGGTGCGGGTAACGTACCGGCTTATGTAGAAAAATCCGCCGATATTAAACAGGCCTGCCACGATATCGTAATGTCGAAATCCTTTGATAACGGCATGATATGCGCATCGGAACAAGCTGCCATCATTGATGCGGAAATTTACGACGAATTTGTAAAAGAACTGAAATCCTACGGTGTCTATTTTGTCAATAAAAAGGAAAAAGCGTTGCTGGAAGCCTTTATGTTCGGTGTAAAAGGCAACAGCGCTAACTGCGCCGGCGCCAAATTAAACGCCGACGTGGTGGGAAAATCCGCTTACTGGATTGCACAACAGGCCGGCTTTGAAGTGCCGCCGAAAACCAATATTCTGGCGGCGGAATGTAAAGAAGTCAGTCCGAAAGAACCGTTAACCAGGGAGAAACTGTCTCCGGTGCTCGCCATTCTGAAATCCCGCTCGACGGAGGAGGGGCTGCTGATGGCGGAAGCCATGGTGGAGTTTCACGGTTTGGGTCACTCCGCCGCCATTCACACTAAAGACGCCGAATTGGCCAAACGTTTCGGTGAGCGGGTAAAAGCCATTCGCGTTATCTGGAATTCACCCTCCACTTTCGGCGGTATCGGTGACGTATACAACGCCTTTCTGCCTTCCTTAACGCTGGGATGCGGTTCGTACGGTAAAAATTCCGTAAGTAACAACGTCAGCGCCATGAATTTAGTCAATATCAAACGCGTAGGCAGACGGAGAAATAATATGCAATGGTTTAAAGTGCCTTCAAAAATCTATTTTGAACGTGATTCAATTCAATATTTACAATCCGTACCGGACATGAAACGCGTAGTGATCATAACCGACCGTACTATGGTGGACTTAGGGTTCGTGCAAAAAATCGCACACCAGCTGGAATCCCGCCGTGATCCGGTTTCTTATCAGCTTTTTGCCGATGTAGAACCGGATCCCAGCATCCAGACCGTACGCCGCGGAGTAGATTTAATCCGCAACTTCAAACCGGATAGTATTATCGCCCTGGGCGGCGGCTCGGCGATGGACGCGGCAAAAGTAATGTGGCTGTTCTACGAACAACCGGAAATAGATTTTCGCGATTTGGTGCAAAAATTTATGGATATACGTAAACGTGCCTTCAAATTCCCGTCATTGGGTAAAAAAGCCCGCTACATCGGTATTCCGACCACATCCGGTACGGGTTCGGAAGTTACGCCGTTTGCCGTAATTACCGAAGGAAATAAAAAATATCCGATTGCGGATTACTCGCTCACTCCTACCATCGCGCTGGTGGATCCGGCACTGGTGATGACTGTTCCTGCCAATGTCGCGGCGGACACCGGTCTGGACGTATTGACTCACGCGACGGAAGCCTACGTATCCGTGCTTGCCAACGATTATACCGACGGGTTGGCGTTGCAGGCGATCAAACTGGTATTCCGCTATCTGGAAAAATCCGTCAAAGAGAAAGATGCGGAAGCCAGGGAAAAAATGCACAACGCCTCAACCATTGCCGGTATGGCCTTCGCCAACGCATTTTTAGGCATGAATCACTCCCTCGCTCACAAACTCGGCGGTTATTTCCACACGCCCCACGGACGTACTAATGCGATTTTAATGCCGCATGTCATTCGTTATAACGGCACCAAGCCGACTAAAACCGCTACGTGGCCGAAATACAATTATTACAAAGCGGACGAAAAATATCAGGATATCGCCCGTTTGCTGGGTCTACCGGCAGCCACGCCGGCGGAAGGAGTAAAATCCTACGCGAAAGCGGTTTACGATTTAGCCGTGCGTTGCGGTATTAAAATGTCTTTTAAAGAGCAGGGACTGGACGAGCAAGCCTGGATGGATGCCCGCCATGAAATCGCGCTGCTTGCTTATGAAGATCAGTGTTCGCCGGCGAACCCGCGTTTACCGATTGTCGCGGATATGGAAGACATTCTGGCCAACGCTTACTACGGTTACGACGAAAATCAATATTAAACGGGAAAATTCGTTAAAAAACGCCCGCACTTGTTAAAGTGCGGGCGTTTTTTATGTATATTTTTTTCTAAATATCCGTAAAATCCTTGGACGCACCTAATTTTACATAAGCCTCATGCACGGGATCCGCACATTTCGACTTTTTAATCATGTTTTCAATGGTCGTACCTTGAACAAGAATAGAAAAGGTCACCACCGTATAGGTCATCAAGATAATGACATCCCGTACGTCAAGTTTTACCTCGCCGCCGGTGATAAAACCCGCTCCGGTCGGAATGGAAAGCGCCATGGCCAAGGCAAGCCCGCCACGTAATCCGCCCCAAGTCAAAATGCGAAGCGTATACGGATTATAGGCACGAAAACGCGACAGAATGCGGTAAGGAATCCATAAACTGATATAGCGTGCCGTCAGACAAACCGGAATGGCAAATAACATTAACAGAGAACTTTCAAAACTAAAATCCACCAATAAAAGTACTAAACCGATCAACAAAAACAGCAAAGAATTAAGCGAATGATCGATCATTTCCCAAAAATTATCCAGATACAACCGACTTTGCCGGGAGAATCCTTGGCGGCGGGTCCAGTTACCGATCATAATACCGGAAACCACCATAGTTAACGCCCCCGAAACATGCAGCAGGTTCGCCATACTGTAACCTACGGTCGGAATAGTTAAAGTAATGAGAATTTCCAAGCTGCCGTCATCCGTAGCGGAAATAAAACTATGCGCCACAAAACCGGTCAATAAACCGAATAAGATGCCGCCCACGGCTTCCTGCAGAAATAACCCCAATACTCCGCCGAACGTCGGCGACCGTCCTTCGAAAGCAACGGCGAAAATCGTCGTAAAAATCACCAAACCGATTCCGTCATTAAATAACGATTCGCCTTCTACCTGCATAGACATCCGTTTCGGTGCTTTGAGATTCTTGATTATGGCGAGCACGGCAATAGGGTCGGTAGGAGATATCAACGCACCGAACAACAGACAATAAATAAAATCGATATTCAACCCTAATAGATTCGCTATGGCATAGATTAAAAAACCGATAATAAATGTTGACGCGAAAGTCGAGAACAGTGCATAAACCGCAATTTCCCGCCGCTGCTCTTTCATTAACGGCAATTTAATCCCCAGAGAACCGGCAAATAACAAAAAACCGAGCATGCCGTCCAACAAGAAATGCTGGAAATCAAGTTTCTCCATAATGGAAATCGCCAGCTGATCCAGCTTAAACCAGCCGAATGCGCTGAGAACCCAAAGCAAAAGCGACCCCACCATGGCCGACGCGGTAATAATAATGGTAGATTGCAGATTTTCATTGATTTTCAGCGTAAAAAAATTAATGAACATTGCCAAGCCGAACAAAAAACATATATAAGAATAAATTTCCATTATTTTTTCCAGTTTTTCAACACATCGGCGAACGCATTATTAGCGAACCGGTTACGCGTCGGCTGGCGAGCGTCACAAGAAGAATTATCCCGCATGGAACGCGGTTTAGCGCTTAAAGTGCGGTCAAATTTATCCTGATTTTTCACCGCACGTTCTTCTAACCGCATGGTTAAGGCGATGCGACGGCGTGCCACATCCACGTCTAATACTTTGACTTTTACCACATCGCCGGTTTTCACCACTTGGTGCGGATTTTCCACGAACCTGTCCGACAGGCCGGAAATGTGCACCAAACCGTCCTGATGAACACCGATGTCCACAAACGCCCCGAAATTGGTAACGTTAGTAATCGTACCCTCCAAAATCATACCCGGTTGCAAATCCGTAATATCTTCCACCCCATCCATAAATACGGCGGTTTTAAAGACGCCGCGCGGATCCCGCCCCGGTTTTTCCAGCTCTTTGAAAATATCCATCACCGTCGGCAAACCGAATTGCTCGTCCGTAAACTGTTTAGCGTCCAACTGGCGAATCGCCGCGGCGTTACCCATTAAATCCTGAATAGACTGCGTCGTCGAGCGCAGAATTTTTTCTACTACCGCATAGGTTTCCGGGTGGACGCCTGAAGCGTCCAACGGATTTTTGCCGTTAATAATTCGCATAAATCCCGCACATTGTTCAAACGCTTTTGGCCCTAACCGCGGTACTTTTTTCAATTCGACACGACTGTTAAAACGCCCGTTTTCATCACGGTATGCCACAATATTCTGCGCCAGCGTTTTAGTCATGCCCGCCACCCGCGCCAATAACGGTGCGGACGCCATATTTAAATCCACACCGACGGCATTTACACAGTCTTCCACTACGGCATCCAGTTTACGGGCAAGCTGAATTTGATTGACGTCATGCTGATACTGTCCGACACCGATGGCTTTCGGTTCGATTTTCACCAATTCCGCCAACGGATCTTGCAAACGGCGCGCAATGGAAACCGCACCGCGCAATGACACATCCAAATCCGGAAATTCTTTCGCCGCCAATTCAGAAGCGGAATAAACCGACGCCCCCGCTTCGCTCACGACTACGGCTTGCGGTTTGTATTCTTTAATTTCTTTAATTACGTCTTTGACGAACCGCTCGGTTTCGCGGGATGCCGTACCGTTGCCGATGGCTATCAGTTCCACATGATGGTTTTTAATCAGTTTGTAAACCGTTATCATGGCTTCATCCGTACGTCCCGTATGGGGATAAATCGTCGCGGTTTCCAGCAATTTCCCGGTATTATCCACAACCGCCACTTTCACACCGGTACGCAATCCCGGATCCAGTCCCATGGTATTCTTTGCTCCCGCCGGTGCCGCCATTAAAAGTGCGGTCAGATTTCGGGCAAAAACGTCAATCGCTTCCTCTTCCGCTTTTTCGCGCAAACTACTCATCAGTTCGGTTTCCAAATGCAACGCCACTTTGATTTTCCAGGTCCAGGCGATAACCTGTTCCCGCCATTTATCGGCGGGTTGTCCGTTGAAATGAACATTTAAATGCTGACGGATAATCTCTTCACAATAACTGGAACGACTGCCCTCTTCCGCTTCGGGATCCGCATTCAAACTTAACTGTAAAATGCCTTCGTTGCGACCGCGAAACATTGCCAATGCACGATGCGACGGCACCTTGTTAAAGCGTTCCTGATGCTCAAAATAATCCTGAAACTTCGCGCCTTCCGCCTCTTTACCGTCTAAAACTTTGGATACAAGAACTGCACTTTGGGTTAAATAACGGCGAATTTTGGCTAATAATTCCGCATCTTCGGCGAACCGTTCCATTAAAATATAACGCGCGCCGTCCAATGCCGCTTTGCTGTCGGCGACACCTTTCTGCGCATCGACAAATTGCTGCGCGGCACTTTCCGGATCATGGTTCGGTTCCGACCAAAGCAAATCCGCCAAGGGCTCCAAACCCGCTTCCACGGCGATTTGTCCTTTGGTTCGGCGTTTCGGTTTATACGGCAGATATAAATCTTCTAATTCCGTCTTACTTTGCGTTTGCAGAATTTTATCCTGTAATTCATCGGTTAATTTGCCTTGCTCACCGATAGATTTCAAAATGGTTTGACGGCGTTCATCCAGTTCGCGCAAATAAATCAAACGGGTTTCAAAATGGCGTAATTGGCTATCGTCCAGTCCGCCGGTGACTTCTTTGCGGTAACGGGCGATAAAGGGGATGGTATTGCCGTCATCCAGTAATTGGACGGCGGCGAGAATTTGTTGCGGTCTAACCTGAAGCTCGGCGGCGATAATTTGGCTGATTTGTTGATTTAACATGATTTTCTCTTCAATAAAAAAGTGGGCATAGCATACTGTTTTTTTTGAGGGGGTTCAAATACAAAGACCGCACTTATAAGAAGTGCGGTCAGGTTTGAAGCTATTTCATGAATTATTTGATAATATTGCGGATTCGTGTCGTCACGCCTTTCAAATTGTAACATTCCGCATAATCACGGATTGGACGTTTAATATGATCAATTACATAGCGTTTACCATCAATGTTATTTTCTGCTAAATTCGCATATAATTTTGCAATTTCAGCTTTTACGGAATCATAATTATAGGTGTAATGTCCTGCGATATCCAAAATTTCTTCTGCAATTTTTGGATCCCTTGAAATTTCTTCAAGGGTGAGATTTTTTTGCTCTCCCACCATCCACTTTCTCCAACGCTCGCAACGAACGGCTTCTTCAAGTAATACTTGACGAATATTAGACGGATTTTCAATTAAACCGTTTTTCGCTAAGCGCGCCTCAACAGCCGCTAAATTTAAATATGCGCGGGTTTCTTCCGTACCATATTGCGGTGCCACGTTAGTTGCCGTGATTCGAGACGGGATATGCTCAAGCAGTGTTACATCATCAAGATAGTCACCATTATGTTCTTTCAACCCTACGCTATATTGTTTTGCCATTTTGGCCAGGCTGTAGGCATTGGCAAAATTAAATGTACCGACTTGTTCTGTTTTACGGGTTAGCGTACCTGTCTGTCCGACAATAAAAGTCGGCATCGGCAAACCACGTTTAGTTAGCTCATCACGCAATCTTAAAATGAACGTTTCATAGGTTTCGGTTGATGTTAAACCGCCATTGGTTTCTTCCGTACCGACTTCATAACCGATTTCAGGCAAATTACGGGCTTTACGCTCTTGCTCACAATAATCAATCAAATCAACAGTACGTTCTAATACCGTATCCAATGGGATAACTTTGCCGACTTCAAACGGATCTTTGGTAGGATCAATCATTAACAAATCAAACCCCGCTTCAATGTCGCCGATATAAGATCGTCGACCCAGTTTCATTGCTTCTTCCGTAGGTAAATGATCGTTACGTTCTTTATCCCGTTGCCAAGGGCCTCCATGATCGCGGCATAAATAGTATAAATTATCATAGCCTATTTCATCCGCTACATCTTTTACAGCTTGAGCGAAAGTAAACTGATTCCAACCATTTACATATCCGCCGCCAAGTTCATCTAAATCTACTTGATTCCGACTTGCAATAAACATCACCGGATAATCATCTTCTTGTGATAATTCTAAGGCCGCTTGCACACAATTTTTAGACATGGGCCCAATACCAAGTAATGTTGCACTGGCGCCCTTCTCTTGTAATTTCAATAGAGATTCTACAACGGTTTTGATCGGTAATTTACTCATAATATGCCTCACTTAAGCTTTATCTGATTCTAAATTTGGTTTGGTAAAGTGGAGAATAACAACTGAAACTAAGGTGCCGATAAGCATCGACAAGAAAAACCAAAGTTTGCCGTTAACTACCGGAAGAACAATTAAACCGCCGTGAGGGATAAGCGTTTCTACGCCATTTATCATGGATAACGCACCGCCAACCGCACTACCGATAATAATTGCGGGTAATACGCATTTCATATCTTTAACGGCAAATGGAATAGCCCCTTCAGTAATACCGATAAGCCCCATAAAGAAAGCCGAAATACCGAGATCTTTATCTTCCGACGTATATTTTTTGCGATCTATGAAAGTAGATAACGCCATAGCTAAAGGCGGAATAGCAACGGCAACACGATGTGCGCCGTTAGGCTCGAAAATACCTTCTGCCATTAGTGCGAGAGTAAAAGCTGTCGCCGTTTTATTAATCGGTCCTCCCATATCAATAGCCGTCATGGCTCCAATAATTAATCCGAGAACAATCGCGCTACCTCCTTGCAATTCACCTAAAATTTCAACTAACTGTTTCATTGCAAATCCGATAGGTTCGGCGACAATATAGATATACGCCATACCTAGTACAAACGTCGTAATCACCGGAACAATCAAGATCGGCATAATAGTTTTAATCGTATTTGGCACTTTCCATGTTTTACACCATTTCACAAAATAGCCGACTGCAATTCCCATGATAATAGCGCCAAGAAACCCTGTTTTAATGCCGCCTTCTCCAACCGGATTATTTGCGACATAACCTAAAATCATTGCCGGTGCCAGTGCGGGTTTGCCTGAAATAGAATTTGCGATATAACCTGCTAAAATAGGAATCATGACGGAAAAACCGGCAACACCAAGATCACTCAGATTTTTCATAAATGGATTAGTGACGCTCATACCCGCATCTGTCGCATCGCCTGTCGATAATGCTAATGCTAAGAAAATACCGCCGACAACCACTGCCGGTAACATAAAAGATACGCCCGTATTAAAAGCTTTTTGTAACTCCTGCATTACATTATTTAATTTAGCCATAATATGGTCTCCTTATGCTAAAGCCTCAGCTTTATCAATCAAATCAACAATGTGTTTGATCGCATTACCCGGCTCGATATCAATTACTTTCCCAAGGTCACGTTTTTCTTCAAAACGCTCTTCACCTTCAATGGCAATTGCAACGGCAAGAATCACAACATCCGCAGCGTCCACTTCGGATTGGTCCAATTCATTCTCAACTCCCATACTGCCTTGGGTTTCAACGCTAATTTGATGACCTCTTTTTTTACATTCTTTTTCAATAGCTTCTTGAGCCATATAAGTATGAGCCACGCCTGTAGGGCAAGCTGTAATTGCGACAATTTTCATAATGAACTCCTTTATCTATTCTCAAATTTCAATTTGGCTCAAATGGGCTTCGACTTGTTTCGTCGTCTCAAAATCAGCCAGTGCATTGCGATAATCGTCATCCAACAATTTTTTACTTAGCTGCGAAATAAATTTGAGATGAAGTACCACGTCTGCTTCAGGCACTCCGATCAGAAAAACATATTTCACCAGCTCTTCTTCATCCCAATAAAATGGTATTTTTAATCGTGCAAAACTGATAAAGGGAGATAAAACAGTATTTGATTTGCCATGTGGCATTCCGATGCCATAACCAATCGCTGTCGAAAATTGTTCTTCTCGTTGCTTCACTGTTTCAATAAATTGTCCTAAATCCGAGATATAACCATGCTCAAAAGCGAGCTGGGAAATCGCTTCAATGATGGTATTTTTGTTATCCGCATCTAAATCGAGAATGATGAGCTGCTCTGAAATAATTGATTTTTCCATTATCGACTCTCCCTATATTGCCGTTTGATTGGCATTCTATTCACCTACCAAACGTAAAGAAACATCAAAACATTGCAACAAGTGCGGTCGAATTTTGGTTCAATGTTGCAAAAAAAGATTTGTTAGAATACAGGCAGCGAGATTCCAAGCGGGGAAATCAAAAAATTACATGTTTATCTTGTCCGTCACGGAAAAACGCCTTGGAATGTGGAAAGCCTATGATTAGGAAAAGCACGCTGTCATGTGTAACTGAAGAAAATATTTTTAAACCGAAAAACAGGAATTGCATTAGCTTTGTTGCGGCTTATTCAAGAACATTGCTAGAAACTATTGATGCTCGTTATATCTTGGGCGACTGAAACATTTTATTCTTTTGATATTTAGAACCGGATGAACATTATTTCGGCAAATAGGAAGGTGTATTTGATGCGGATTTAAAAGAATTAACGATGTAACGCATTTGACTTAATTCAAGTAAAGCAAAGGATATCGGTATGCAATTATCCAAACGCCAAACAAAGCTGTTTCAGCTTTTAGATCATCAGGCTGATTACTGCACGATCAATCAGATTGCCCAACATTTAGGCGTATCAAAACGTAGTGTGCATTACGATTTAGCAAAACTCCACGATTTTTTTCTACAACAAGGAAAAGAGCTAAAAACCAAACCGAGTGTCGGCGTTAAAATCGTGACAACGGCAAAGAAAAACGAACATAAAGCAAACAATTTTACAAGCTCTCGCTTAACCGTCGATGCTAGACGCGTAGAAATTTTAGCTCAATTATTATTCGAAGAACGGATTGTAACGCAAACAGAATTAGCGGAACGGTATTTTGTAAGTAAATCGTCAATTCAAAATGATCTCCGGTCTATCAATCAACAATTTATCGAATTAAAAACCGACCATGACGGTACTTACATTGCAACTACGGAGGTAAATTGGCAAAAAGCTTTATTTAAATTTAATCAATATATTTCGTCGTCTTATGCCGAGCTATCAGATAAGGCAAGAGCATTAAACACCTATTATCCGCAAGAAATTATTGATTTTGTGAACAAACTTATTTCTCGGTATATCCTGAAAACAGGAATAAAACTCTCTGATTTTTATATCCAAAATATCATGCATATTCTGATTATTCTGGTTTACCGGATTCAAAAAGGCAATCATTTCCCTGAACGATCAAACAATGATGCGCTACCGAACATTGCATTAGAGAAAATGATAAACAATATCGAATCTGAATTTTCAATTCGATTCAATCAAGGAGATATGCATTTTCTACGACACCATTTTTTTCTTAACCGATTAGACGAAATTAATGAGAATGCCATAAATTGTGAAAATATAGTTCACCAATTAATCGCTGAAGTCGAACACTTAACAAATATTCCGTTTACTACGGATGAACAGCTTTATAAGCAGTTATTATTACACGTGCCGTCAATGATTTCTCGTTTGCAGGATGTGAATTATATGGAAAATCCTTATACACAGGAAATCAAAAGTGAACTGAGCCGTTCCTACAACATTTTGTTGATTGCGGTGCAAAAAATTGAAACTCAATTTCATATAAAATTTAATGAAGATGAAGTAATTTTTCTATCTCTATACTTTCAAGTTGCCCAAGAAAGATTACGAAAAAACAGAAAAATTTTAGTCGTTTGTCCTATGGGGACGGCTGCGTCAGAATTGGTTATCAATAGAATCAAACGGTTCGTCGCAGGACAAGATATATTAGAATCGGCATCATTAACCGAACTACAACATCTTGATTTAACACAATTTGATCTTATTCTAAGTACGGTCGAACTGGCGGATATCAAGCAAAAATGGTTCAAAATATCTTTATTTATCAATGAAAAAGATATTAAAATGTTACTCAATATTGAGCGGGATGAAAACAATTATAGGCAAATCAGTTCAAATGCGGTATTCTCTTCAGATATATATCATGAGATTCAAGGCAATTATTCGGATAAGGTAACCTTACTGCAGGATGTCATTGATGGTTTAACCGTTAAAAATCGGGTAAAAAACGGCTATTTACAATCCGTTTTAGAACGTGAAAAATTAAGTCCGACCGACTTACCCATGGGCATTGCGATACCTCACGGCATATCGGATTTAGTGAACAAAACAACCGTAGTAATCGTTAAGAATAAACGCAAAATCAAGTGGGATAATTATACCGTTGATATTATTTTCATGATTAATATCGCTCCACAAGATCGATATCAAACAAAAAATATCATTTCTGAAATATATAGCGTGATCGACTCCCCGGATCTGCTTAATACATTAAGAAATTCAATTTGAATAAACTGATGAAAATCAAGAGGTTAATATGACGACACAATTAGATGCATTAAAACAAATGACCGTGGTGGTTGCGGATACCGGCGATATTGAAGCGATGAAATTGTATAAACCGCAAGATGCCACCACCAATCCTTCTTTAATTTTAAGCGCTTCCGCACTGCCGCAATACGTCTCACTAATCGATGATGCCGTTGCGTACGCTAAAGCTAAAAGTTCGGACAAAGCACAACAATTAATCGATGCGGAAGATAAACTTGCGGTGAATATCGGTTTGGAGATCCTAAAACTCGTACCGGGTCGTATTTCTACAGAAGTAGATGCCCGTCTTTCTTACGACATTCAGGGGACAATTGAAAAAGCTCGTAAAATTATTGCGTTATATAACGAGGCGGGTGTTGCCAACGATCGCATTCTGATTAAAGTCGCTTCAACCTGGCAGGGTATCCGGGCGGCGGAAGTACTTGAAAAAGAAGGCATTAACTGCAACTTAACGTTATTATTCTCTCAAGCCCAAGCCCGCGCCTGTGCGGAAGCCGGCGTTTATTTGATTTCACCGTTCGTCGGTCGTATTCTTGATTGGTATAAAGCCAACAGCGACAAACAAGAATATGCACCGGCAGAAGATCCGGGTGTAATTTCCGTGACGCAAATTTACAATTACTATAAACAATACGGCTATAAAACTGTCGTAATGGGTGCGAGTTTCCGCAATATCGGCGAAATTACCGAATTGGCAGGTTGCGACCGTTTAACCATCGCTCCGCCATTACTGAAACAGTTACAGGAAAACGAGGCTCCGTTAGCCCGTAAATTGGAATATAAAGGCGAAGTACAAACTCGGCCTGCCCCAATGACAGAAGCGGAATTCTACTGGGAACATAATGCCGATCCGATGGCGGTGGAAAAATTAGCGGAAGGGATTCGTAAATTTGCCGCGGATATTGAAAAATTAGAAGCAATGCTTGCAGCAAAACTCTAATTGCTTAAACAAAAAATCTGCACCCCAAAGTCAGACTAACGACCGACTACAAAGGTGCGGATTTTTTACATTTAAAGAGACCCGGAATCTAATAATCTTCCATATACCCTAAGCTGCGCAACGCCCGTTCGTCATCTGCCCAACCGGATTTAACTTTCACCCATAATTCCAGATGAACCTTATTATCAAACAGACGTTCCATATCCTGGCGAGCCTCGGTGCCGATAACTTTGATTTTTTGTCCGCCTTGTCCGATCACCATTTTTTTCTGGCCTTCACGCTCTACCAAAATCAATCCGTTAATTTCATAAACGCCTCGTTCGTTTAATTTGAACTGTTCGATTTCTACCGTAACGGAATAAGGTAATTCTTCTCCCATAAAACGCATTAATTTTTCCCGGATAATTTCCGATGCCATAAAGCGTTGGGAACGATCGGTTATATAATCTTCCGGGAAGTGGTGAATTCCTGGTTTTAACGAACAACGTACGATCTCCTGCAATTTATGCACATTGTTCCCCCGCTGAGCGGAAATCGGTACAATATCGGCAAAATTAAATTTTCCGCTTAATTCCGTGATAAAGGGTAGCAACTCATCTTTATTTTTTACATTGTCGATTTTATTAATTGCCAGCACGACCGGCGCTTTCGCCTGACGCAATTTATTCAGCACCATTTCATCGTCTTCGTTCCAATGAGTACCGTCTACAACAAAAATAATCAAATCCACATCACCGATCGCACTGCTTGCTGCTCGATTCATTAAACGGTTAATAGCGCGTTTTTCTTCAATATGTAATCCCGGCGTATCGACATAAACCGCTTGATACGGACCTTCCGTATGAATTCCCACTATACGGTGGCGGGTCGTTTGCGCTTTACGGGAAGTAATAGAAATCTTTTGTCCTAATATTTTGTTTAATAAAGTGGATTTACCCACGTTAGGGCGTCCTACGATAGCAATAAAACCGCAATAGCTTTCTGCATTTTCACTTAAAGTTAAATCTTTATCTGTCATTTAATATCCAACACTTTCAAAATTTGTTCTGCCGCCACTTGTTCCGCTTTACGACGACTGCCCGCCACTCCGACAAATGTACGATCCAAATTTTCTACATGACATTCCACGGTAAAAGTTTGGCAATGGGCTTCACCTTGAATATCAGTTACATTATACGCCGGCAACGCCAAGCGTTTTCCTTGTAAATATTCCTGTAACCGGGTTTTAGGATCCTTCTGATTTTCACCCGGTTGAATATCCCGTAACAATACTTCGTACCAACGGCGTACAATTTCCATAGTTTTCGGTAAATTACTGTCCAAAGACATAGCGCCGATAATCGCTTCTACGCAGTCAGCTAAAATAGAAGCGCGACGAAACCCGCCGCTTTTCAATTCACCGGCCCCCAACGCCATATAGTTACCTAAATCAAACTGGTGAGCCAATTCCGCTAGAGTTTTTTCCCGAACTAACGTCGCACGCATACGACTTAATTCTCCCTCGTTACAATGGGGAAACTGCAAATATAACGCCTCGCCGATAGTTAAGTTCAGAATCGCATCACCTAGAAATTCCAGACGCTCATTATGGACTTTTGCCGCGCTACGGTGCGTCAGAGCCTGTTTTAATAGGGTAAGATTGCTAAACTCGTAGCCAATCTTATGCTGTAATCTATCTAAATGTTTCATATTAATTATTGAATTTTACTGAATAAACGTTCCGTACGAATACCGGTCGGCCACTGGTTCGGTTCTTTATCCAGACTCAGCCAAATATAAGTGGCTTTTCCTACAATATTTTTCTCCGGTACAAATCCCCAGAAGCGACTGTCTTCACTCATGTTACGGTTATCACCCATCACGAAATATTGCCCCTCCGGAACGACCCATTCCGTAATGTAATACTCCTGTTTGTCATACGCCTGATAACGAAATCCTTCCGAAATCGGTTCCGGAAACCAATGAATTTTATGATTGACATCTCCGGTTTCCGTCAGTTCCAACATGCTAGGACCATAAATAAAAGAACCGTCGGGATTTTTACCTAAAATAGCCTTAAACTCATCGTTCGGTACCGCTTCACTATAATTAAATTCTTTACTTTGACAGTTTTCCTCGCAAACTTTTCCGTTTTGTCCGTATACAATGGTCAACTTACGTTCGATCTCATTATACATTACGCGATCGCCGCCCACACCGATAACGCGTTTAATGTAATCGATATTCGGCTGTGTCGGTGCCTTAAACACGATAACATCGCCTCGTTTGACGCTACCGGTTTCAATTAATGTATTTTGAAACACCGGATCCTTGATACCGTAGGCATATTTTTCCACCACGATGAAATCGCCGACACGCAAAGTCGGTTCCATCGATTGGGACGGAATCTGAAACGGTTCGAACAGGAAAGAGCGCAAAACTAAAACGAAAGCCAAAACCGGGAATAATGATGCGATAAACTCTGCTCCCTCGCCTATCGGCTCGATTTTGGCTTTTTCCTCATCGCTCAGCGCCTGACCGCTACGCTGCTCCGCTCGGGTAATTTGGCGGTTTCGGCGAGGTATAACGGAAAATCGGTGGTAACACCATAAAATGCCGGAAAGTGCGGTCAGTAAAATCAACAAAATTGAGAATGTATTGGGTAATTGCAGTGAATCCAACACTTTCCAAACTGCAAAACCGACGGCTAATAAAATCGGAAGAAAGAGTTTTGACATAATTATCCTTTTAATCCTTACCTACGTGTAAAATGGCTAAAAACGCTTCCTGCGGCACTTCCACATTCCCCAGTTGTTTCATGCGTTTTTTCCCTTCTTTCTGTTTCTGCAACAGTTTTTTCTTACGGCTCACGTCACCGCCGTAACATTTTGCCAAGACGTTTTTACGCAACTGTTTCACGGTGGAACGAGCGATCACCTGATTACCGATTGCCGCCTGAATGGCAATATCGAATTGCTGACGCGGAATCAGTTCCTTCATTTTTTCCACTAACTCGCGTCCGCGGTATACCGCATTGTCTTTATGCACGATTAACGCCAGCGCATCCACACGATCGCCATTGATCATAATATCCACTCGTACCATATTAGCGGATTGGAAACGTTTGAAACTATAATCCAACGAGGCATAACCGCGAGAAGTGGATTTCAAACGGTCGAAGAAATCCAATACCACTTCACCCATCGGAATGTCATAGGTCAATGCAATTTGGTTGCCGTGATAAACCATATTGGTTTGTACGCCGCGTTTCTCCACGCAAAGTGTGATCACATTCCCTAAATATTCCTGCGGCACCAACATATTACATTCCGCAATAGGCTCTCGGATGTCGCCAATATTATTTAACGGCGGTAATTTTGACGGGCTGTCTACATAGACCACTTCACCATTAGTGAGTTCGACTTCATACACCACCGTCGGCGCCGTGGTAATTAAATCCAGATCATATTCCCGTTCCAAACGTTCCTGAATAATTTCCATGTGCAGAAGTCCCAGAAAACCGCAGCGGAAGCCGAAGCCCAACGCACTTGAAGTTTCCGGCTCATAAAACAGAGAAGCGTCATTCAGACTCAACTTACCCAAAGCATCCCGGAACGCTTCATAATCGTCCGAACTGACGGGGAATAAACCCGCGTAAACCTGCGGTTTTACTTTCTTGAAGCCCGGTAATGCGGCCGTTGCCGGATTATGCTGATGGGTTAAAGTATCCCCCACGGGCGCACCTAAAATATCTTTAATGGCGCAAACTACCCATCCCACTTCGCCGGTGGTTAATTCGGTTCTATCTACCTGTTTCGGCGTGAAAATTCCCAAACGATCCACGTTATAAGCCTGTCCGGTGGACATCACCTTAATTTTATCGCCTTTTTTCAACATACCGTTTTTTACGCGGACAAGTGACACCACGCCCAAATAATTATCAAACCAGGAATCGATAATCAATGCTTGTAACGGTGCATTCGGATCGCCTTCCGGTGCCGGAATTTTATGCACGATTTCTTCCAGCACCTCTTCAATGCCGAGTCCCGTTTTAGCGGAACAACGCACTGCTTCCATAGCGTCAATACCGACAATGTCTTCGATCTCTTCCGCAACACGTTCCGGATCCGCCGCCGGCAAATCGATTTTATTTAACACCGGTACTACTTCTAAATTCATTTCAATAGCGGTATAACAGTTCGCCAGAGTTTGCGCTTCCACTCCCTGCCCGGCATCCACCACCAATAATGCGCCTTCGCAAGCGGCAAGAGAACGGGAAACCTCATAAGAAAAGTCCACATGCCCCGGGGTATCGATAAAGTTTAACTGATAAGTTTCGCCGTCTTTGGCTTTATAGTCGAGTGTTACGCTTTGAGCTTTAATAGTGATCCCGCGTTCGCGTTCGAGATCCATTGAATCCAGTACTTGCGCTTCCATTTCCCGATCAGACAATCCGCCGCAGGTTTGAATTAGACGGTCGGAAAGCGTGGATTTGCCGTGGTCGATGTGTGCAATAATGGAAAAGTTACGAATGTTTTTCATAAATAAACGGTAAAAAATCAATAATAGAATGTGAAAATTTAATCGATGAATTGTACCTGAAAGTCGATGAAACGGCTAGAAGTGCGGTCGCAAATTAAAAGATTTTTGCAAAAAAAACAGCCCCAAAGTCACCTTTGGGGCTAAATTCATAAAGTTCACAAATCAATTATAGCGATTCAGTGAAAGTACGCGTAATAACATCACGTTGCTGTTCAGGTGTTAATGAGTTAAAACGTACCGCATAACCGGAAACACGGATGGTTAATTGCGGATAGTTTTCAGGATGTTTTACCGCATCTTCCAAAGTTTCGCGACGTAACACGTTAACGTTTAAGTGTTGACCGCCTTCTACTTTTACGGAAGGTTGAACGTCAAGCGGTAATTCACGGTATTCGAACTGACCTAATTCGCTTACGGCAACTACTTGGTCTTCAGCGAAACCGGATTTCGCCGCTAAACAACGGGCTTCACCTTTGTCACTGTCTAATAACCAGAATGAGTTTAATAAGCTGTCATTTGCCGCTTGAGTAATTTGGATACCTTTAATCATGAGTGCCTCCATTTGGCTGTTGGGAATTAAAATCTTCAAAAGTTGACGAAAATTTTATCAAAAAATTTGAGCAGATCAACCATTTTTTGACCAAAATCAAATTTATTTTCACGCTAAAATAATAAAGAATTTGATATAAATCAATCATATAATTTTAAAAAGCTTATTTTTCATAGGGTTATCGAGAATTCTTTGACAAAAGACTATCTAATCCGACCGCACTTATTTATAATTTAACGATAATTAACGGCAAAGGACGATATATGAAAACCTGGAAAGACGTCATCGGTAATGAAAAAACGCAACCCTATTTTCAGCATATTCTTGCGCAAGTGCATCAGGCTCGAGCCTCGGGAAAAGTCGTTTATCCGCCCCAAGCCGATATTTTTAACGCCTTTAAACTAACCGAATTTGATCAAGTGAAAGTCGTGCTGTTAGGGCAGGATCCTTATCACGGTCCCAATCAGGCGCACGGTTTGGCGTTTTCGGTGAAGCCGCCGGTCGCCCCGCCTCCGTCACTGATGAATATGTACAAGGAATTGTCAAACGAATATCCCGATTTTCATATGCCGAATCACGGTTCTTTGGAGCAATGGGCGCAACAGGGTGTATTGTTGCTCAATACAGTGTTAACCGTCGAACGCGGTCAAGCGCATTCCCACGCCGATTTCGGCTGGGAAACCTTTACCGATCACGTAATTCACGCGTTAAACGAACAACGGGAACATTTGGTCTTTCTGCTTTGGGGCAGTCACGCACAAAAGAAAGGACAATTTATTGATCGCAGCAAACACTGCGTATTAACGGCGCCGCACCCTTCGCCGCTATCCGCCCATCGCGGTTTCTTCGGCTGCGGCCATTTTACACAGACAAACGACTATTTACGTCGTCATCATATTTCCGAAATTAACTGGCAATTAGACAATATTTAAATTCTATGTTAGCAATTATTTCACCGGCAAAAACGCTGGATTATCAAAGCGCGGTGCCAAAACTCGCCGTTACCCAACCGCTCTTAACGGATTACAGTCAGCAACTGATCGACGTCTGCCGTCAACTGACACCGGCCGAAATCGGATCCTTAATGTCCGTCAGCGACAAACTCGCCGGATTGAACGCCGCCCGTTTCGCCGACTGGCAAAAAGAACATAACGAACAAAATGCACGCGCTGCCATTTATGCTTTTCGCGGCGACGTTTATACCGGTTTGGATGCAGACAGCTTAACCGCCGAAGACATTCAATTCGCCCAATCTCACTTACGTATGCTATCCGGGTTGTACGGCTTATTGCGCCCGTTGGATTTAATGCAGCCTTACCGGCTTGAAATGAGCACCAAACTCGCCACCGCAAAAGGCAAAGATTTATATCAATTTTGGGGTGAAATTATCACCGAATCGCTGCAAAACGCCTTGGACGAACAGGGCGACGACGTGCTGATCAACCTCGCGTCAGATGAATATTACAAAGTTGTAAAACCAAGTAAATTACAGGCTCGTATCGTTAAACCGGTTTTTTTGGATCACAAAAACGGAAAATATAAAGTCATCAGCTTTTATGCCAAAAAAGCCCGTGGCTTGATGAGCCGTTATCTAATCACTCAGCGTATTAATCGAATCGAGCAATTAAAACATTTTAATTTGGGCGGCTATCAGTTCGACGATTCCGTTTCTACGGAGCGGGAATGGGTGTTTAAACGCGATATAAGCGAGTAATTTATGAACAAAATTTTAACGTTTTTTTTGACCGCACTTTTGACCGGTTGTGTCAGCTCAACCACGTATAAAACGGAAAGTGAGTCACAACCGACGCTACAATTACAAGTACCGAAAACACTGAAACATAACGGCAAAACCTATTATCTGAAAAAACAAGTGGATCTCGGCCCCGTCGCCCGTTACCTCTATTTCGACAAAAACGAAAGCGCCAAAAACTGGAACAGTTTGATTGAAGTGTTTTTCGATAAAGACGAAAGCAGAACCCTTGCGGATCGTATCGAGTTACGCGAAAAAAGCTTTGCCGTAAGCGGTATTAAGCATTTTAACTTAACGGAAAAAGATCCCTATTTATATTCTTTTGTGATTCATTCGCCGTCGGAAAAATTCAATAACTGGCAAATTAACGTAGCGAAAGGCAAAAATGTAGCGGATTGCGGTTTCGTACAATATCAATATTCGCAAATTATGCCGAACACACGAAAATTAGCGAAAATGAGCAACGTTAAGCTGATCGGTTATCTGAAAAAATACGCCGTCGACAAAGAAATGACTTACCTTGCCACCCGGGACTGGGATTGGAAATGTACGAAATGACTTTCAAGCAATAAAAAATGCGCGCCCATTCACACGCATTTTTTATTCGTCCTGCTTTGATCATTTCGACACCTAAAGGGCGGTCAAAAATTCCTGAGTTTATCGCAATAAGACAGCAAACACCACGCACTCACTGATACCAACGCGATAATAATCAATGATGAACATTATGTCGGCAAGACTTTGTCGACAATCGACATATTCTGCACCAGGCTTAACACGTCCATAGCAATTCTGACTTTATTTTTTAGCCAGTAACGTTTCCAGTTTTTCCATCACCATTACCGGCGTAATATCAATCAGACTCTTATGATACCCTTCCGAACTGTCTGCTCCTTTACGGATTTTAATCAAACCGCCGTCAATTAAACGAATAATCACCGCTTTGTCCGATAGAGGGGGAGTGTATTGCGGACTAGTCGGACCATAAACCGCAACCAGCGGGCGATTTACCGCCGCGGAAATATGCATAAGCCCACTGTCGTTAGTCACCATCGCCGTACAATCGCTGATTAAATCCACCGCTTCGTTTAACTGAGTTTGTCCCGCCAGATTGACACAATAACGACGCAATGCTTCAGGCAAAGCCGAACGAATCTGCTCCCCCGCTTCCACATCTTTGGCGGAACCGAACAAATGAATACCGTAACCTTTTTCAATCAGCATTTCCGCTAACTTTGCATAATGATAATGCGGCCAGCGTTTTGCCGGCCCGAATTCGGCGCCGGGGCAAAAGCCGATTGCCGGACGATTTTCCGCCAACTCAAACTGGGTAGAGAATTTTTCTTTGGTTTTTTCCACCGCGCTTTGTTCGACGGTTAAACAAGGGGTTGGAATCGGCAGATTTTCCGCTGTCGGAACATCATCTTTTTCATAGGCTAACGCCACATAACGTTGTACCATCATCGGGTAATCGTTTTTATTGGCGCGTAAATCATTCAGGAAAACATAACGGGATTCCCCTTTCCAGCCACGTCGCACGGCAATTTTTGCGAAAAACGGAATAAATGCGGATTTCAGCGAATTCGGCAACACAATCGCCATATCATATTGATTACGCAAAGATTTTCCGATTCGATAACGTTCGGTTAAATTAAACGTACCGTGTCCGAGCGGCATGGTGATCGATTTACGCACTTCGGGCATGCGTTCCAACAAAGGTTTGCTCCAATTCGGTGCTAAGACGTCAATATGGCAGCCCGGATATTGCGCTTTCAGGACTTGGTACAGACTGTGCGACATCATCATGTCGCCGACCCACGACGGAGCGATAATTAAAATATTCATAACATTTAAAAGTGCGGTTAAAATTTTCCATATTTTAACCGCACTTCTTCCAATTCAAAAGTAATAAAAAACGCCGCAATATAAATGCGGCGTTTTATGCTTGATCAGAATTAAAGATAACGTTTACTGAGCACTTTCAGGTTATCGTCTAATTCATATACTAACGGTTGACCGGTCGGAATTTCCAAACCCATAATGTCTTCGTCGGAAATACCTTCGATATGTTTTGCCAATGCACGCAACGAGTTACCGTGCGCCGCCACTAGCACGCGTTTACCCGCTTTAATTGCCGGTGCAATTTGGTCTTCCCAGAACGGTAATACGCGATCCAGCGTCACTTTTAAGTTTTCGCAATCCGGAACCACATCCGCCGGTAAATGTGCGTAACGACGGTCGTTATGCGCTGAATTCGGATCTTTCGGATCCAAAACCGGCGGTAACACATCATATGAACGACGCCAGATACGGACTTGTTCGTCGCCGTGTTCGGCCGCCGCTTCCGCTTTATTCAAACCTTGCAGACCGCCGTAGTGACGCTCGTTTAAACGCCAGGTTTTGATTTGCGGCACCCATAATTGGTCGGATTCTTCCAACACTAAGTTACAGGTTTTAATCGCACGGGTTAATACGGAAGTAAATGCGATGTCGAATTCGAAACCGGCGGCTTTTAATTTACGCCCCGCCTCTTTGGCTTCTTCCACGCCTTTTTCGCTCAGGTTTACGTCTCTCCAGCCGGTGAAAAGGTTTAACGCATTCCATTCGCTTAAACCGTGACGAATAAATACTAATTGCATGAGGAACTCCTACTAAGTTAATGAATCTGTTATTCGCTGTACGTTATAGCAAAAAATAGGTAGATTTAAAAGCGGAAAGCGAATGTTTTCTGATCTTTCGCAAAAATAATGGTATATTTATGCACTAGTTATTATTCATAGGAATTCGTTTGAATGTTGTGCTTTTCGCCGTTTAAAACAGCCAAAAATCTGACCGCACTTTTATGCGGCTGTGTGCTTTTGTCGTTTTTCGCTCGGGCGGCGGATTTAAACCAAATTCAAAGTCAAATTAAGCAGCAGGAACAAAAAATCGCCTCCCAAAAACGCGAACAAAACAAACTGCAATCCAGCTTAAAATTTCAGGAAAACAAAATCAACGATCTGGTGGGATCGCTGCGCGAAACCGAAAGCTCGTTGCAAGAGACAAAAAAAATCATCGCGGATACCAATAAACAAATCAGACTGTTAGAGCAGCAGGAACGACAGCAAAAAAACAAACTGGCCCGACAATTGGATGCCATTTACCGTTCCGGCAACCCTAATTCCGTCATTGAACACCTGCTCTCCGACGATGCGAAAAATAACGATCGCATGATGGTATACTCCAAACACATGAACAAAACCCGTTTGGCGTTAATCGACAAACTGAAGGCTACGCGTACGCAGTTAGAGGAACAGAAAAACTACCTGGCGGAACAGCAAGCCGAGCAACAACAGCAATTATCCGAACAGAAAAAGCAACGGCAAGCGTTACAAAAAGTCCGCAATGAACGTCAAAGCACATTAACTCAATTAAACAGAACCTTACAACGCGATCAAAACAGACTGGAAACGCTGAAAGCCAACGAAAATGCGTTGCGGGCGGAAATCAACCGCGCGGCACAGGCCGCCCGGCAACAAGAAAAACGCGAACGGGAACAACTGGCACAGAAAAAACAGGCGGAAGAAAAACGTACCAATAAAACCTATCAACCGACCGTACGGGAAAAACAACTTATGCGCTCCGGTAACGGTTTGGCCGGTAAATATCCGTTTCCGGTGGCAGGTAAAATTCTGCATAAGTTCGGCTCAGTTCAGGCGGGCGAAGTAAAATGGAAAGGTATTGTCATCGCGGCAGGAACAGGGACGGCGGTGAAAGCCATTACCGGCGGACGCGTCATTTTAGCCAGTTGGCTAGCCGGTTACGGACAGGTAGTGGTCATCGATCACGGCAAAGGTGATATGTCGCTGTACGGCTATAATCAGGCGGTTTTCGTCCGTTCCGGTTCTCTGGTGAACGCCGGACAAAAAATCGCCGAAGTAGGTAATAGCGGCGGACAAGGTCGTTCATCGCTGTATTTTGAAATCCGCCGCCAGGGTAATGCGGTAAATCCGATGAATTGGTTGCGCTAATGAGCCGTTTATTCCCGCTTCCATCCGTCAAAAGTGCGGTCAAAAAAATTACCGTTTTTTCGACCGCACTTTTCTCCTTGTCTGTTTCGGCACAACCAGCCCGATTTGTTGCGGCTCAACCGCACAAACTTGCCATCGTAATCGATGATATAGGTTATCATCCGAAAGAAGACGCACAAATTCTCGCTATGCCGAAAGCGGTTTCGGTGGCGATTATTCCCGTTGCGCCTTATGCGGCACAGCGCAACCGACAAGCGTGGCAGCAAGGACGGGATATTTTAATCCATATGCCGATGCAGCCCGTGAATAATATGAAAATCGAAGAAGGCGGTTTATCGGTCGGCATGTCGCAACAGGAAGTGGAACAACGGGTTCAACGCGCCAAACAGATCGTCAGCCATGCTATCGGCATGAACAATCATATGGGCAGCGCCGCTACCGCCGATCCCACATTAATGACCCGTTTGATGCGTATTTTGCAGCGACAGGGGCTGTTCTTTTTGGACAGTCGAACCATCGGAAAAAGCGTCGCCGGCAAAATAGCGAAGCTGGAGGGCGTGAGTGTACTGGAACGTCATGTTTTTCTGGATGACAGTGATAATTTCGGCGATGTTCAGCGTCAATTCCAACGGGCATTACAACATGCCCGTCAACACGGCGTAGCGATTGTTATCGGCCACCCGCGTAAAAATACCATCGCGGTACTGCAGGCGGAATTACGGCATTTACCGGCGGATATCCAATTAGTCGGTATGGGACAGCTGTGGCGCAACGAAAAAGTCACGCCGCCGAAACCGTTTATTTTACTGTTCAGCGATTTACCGGCGCCTACTTCGCAACCGCCGTTTAAATACGAACCTCTGCTGCGCGGCGTGCCGCAATAATTAGCGCAACAAATCAAAAAGGAGGCAATATGGCTGATCCACATATTCGATCGCCGATGGATTTTCTGGACAAACTCACGGTTTGTCTTTATCGTTCGGGTTTTATTGTTGCGGCTTGCGCGCTTGCCCTGCTGCCTTATTCGGCTCAATGGGGGTATTTCGGTTTATTGGTCGCCGCCGCATTATGCGCGTCATCATTGCATATTTACCTTAAATCTTTCCGGCTATTACTGCAAATGGCAACCTGGCTTGCGTTGCTTTGCCACGCCTTCGGGCAAACGGAGCTGGCCCTCGGCGGCGTATTACTGACGCTCGGCGGACTGGCGTTTAAAGAATATTTCTGCTTCCGGGTTTGGGCGCTGAATTTTATGCCGCTTCTTGTAGCATTGCTTTGGCTGTGTACCGTTATATCGCTTTCATTGCCGCAAAAAATCCTCAGTGCAGCCTGTGCCCTGTTGTTTACCGTGTTATTTATCCGGAAAATCAGAATGCCGTTGCACTTTGACATCGGCGATAAAACCAAATATCAGGTTTAAAATGCCGATAAATGAAACTCCGAATGCCGTACCAACAGAATTCAGTTCCTTACATTTAATTAGGGTCCGTTTATCTTTCATAAACAGACCCTAGAGAATAAATGAGAAATTTTAACCGTAAAATTAAAATCCTGCACGTTTTTCCAATTCTTCCACCAACTGTTCATCTAAGCCGAGAGCTTGAGCCAGATTAGCTAAGAACACGATTTCTTTGCGATCCAGCTCTTTACACACCACTCGGGCGGCTAAATAAACCTGCGCGGCCAGTGCGGCGTCATTTCCTACTTGAGCGGCAATCTGCGCCGGCGTCGCAGGTGAATTGATCGCCTGTTCCAACCATAGTTGCACCTCCGCATCATTATCGGCTTCATTCAAAATCGCCTGTTTTTCTTCTTCGCTAATCGCACCGTCCGCTGCCGCCGCCGCAATCATCGCCTGTAAAATCACTTGACCGGCATCCGAATTTCGAGCGCTTTCGGTAAAGTCGGTTTCTTCAACCTGCGGAGCCTGCTGACCTTGCTTGGCCTGGTAAGATTGATAAGCCTGATAAGCAAGGCTGCCTAATGCGGCAAGCGAACCTAGTTTGGTTAAACTCGCACCGCCGCTGCGACCGAAAATCATAGATAAAATCCCGATAGCCGCCGCTCCGCCGCCCGCTTTGGTAATTTTATCCATGGTGCTATTGCCGCTCATGGTTTTACTGACTTGTTCTTGTGCGGTAGTTAAAACCTGGTTCAGAATTTTATTAAAATCCATAGTATTCTCCAATAAATAGCGATTTAACAAATTACGAATATTAGACCCTGTGAGAATAACTTGGTTCAATATGCAGCCATACATATGCCGCATCATATTTTGTCCTGACAGCTTTCGTTACCGGCGGAAGGATCCGTCAAAAAGTGCGGTCAAAAAAGGGAACGTTTTTGTTCCCTTTGATAAATAGCTTAATCTGTGATGATGGTCGACGGTTTAATACTTCACTTCATGTCCGTAACTTTCGAGCAAAGCTTTAATGTGTTCCATGGATTCTTTGGTCGGCGGTTTTACATCTTCAAGCTGATATTTATCGCCTAATACCGCCCATTTGTGAGCCCCCAAACGGTGATAAGGCAATAACTCGATTTTCTCGATATTTCTCATATTTTGGGTAAATTGTCCCAGCAGATGTAAATCTTCGTCATTATCCGTATAACCGGGCACCACGACATGGCGAATCCAAGTACGCTGATTGCGCTTTTCCAGATACTTCGCAAAATCCAGCACACGTTTATTCGGCACACCGATCAGGCTTTGGTGGACGCGATCATTCATTTCTTTCAAATCAAGCAGAACCAGATCCGTCACATCTAACAGTTCGTCAATCAACTCGTAATGGCGTACAAATCCGTTAGTGTCCAGACAAGTGTCGATGCCTTCCGCTTTACAGGCACGGAACCACTCAAGCACGAATTTCGGCTGTAAAATCGCTTCGCCGCCCGATGCCGTAACGCCGCCGCCGGAAGCCCGCATGAAAGGTTTGTACGTGACCACCTCTTTCATCAGTTCTTCTACGCTGATTTCTTTTCCGCCGTGTAAATCCCACGTATCACGATTATGGCAATACAGACAACGCATCAAACAGCCTTGCAAAAAGAGAATAAAACGAATACCGGGTCCGTCCACCGTACCGCAGGATTCAAATGAATGGTATCTTCCTAAAACTGACATAAATAAGCGTTCCTTTCTGACTAAATAGCAATAGGTCTGTAAATGTTTTAAAAATCCTTTTTTGACAAAAAACTCTTCGTCACAACCGTTTAGGCAGGATAAACAGACGTTAATATTGTATCAGAAAGTGCGGTCGTTTTTTTTATAATTTTTTTGCATTTTTACCACTGACGACGATATCCGCCGTCTTCGCACAAAATTAAATCCTGCAATTCAAGATCCAGTAGCTGAATCAGAAGCGCTTCTACGCCTAATCCCGTTTGCGTCGCCAATTCGTCCACGCTGATCAAATCATGTCCGATCAGTTTGAATAAATCGGGATGCTGCGGATCCGGATGACGAGCGGAAGGCGGTCGCGGGTTCGGACAGGGTACGGTCGCTTTCAGTACATCTTTCACATCCCGAAGCTGCATATTGGTAAAACCGTAATAGGGAATATTTTCAATAACGTCTTTAGCATTTTCCACCAGCATTGCCCCCTGCTTGATCAATTTATGGCACCCTCTGCTGAAATCGTTGTTGAGATTACCCGGAATAGCGAACACCTCGCGGTTTTGTTCCAAAGCAAAACGCGCAGTAATCAGCGAACCGCTGCGTGCGGATGCTTCCACGACCAGCGTTGCCAGAGACAATCCGCTGATTATTCGGTTACGGCGGGGGAAATTGGCGGGAAGCGGCGGTTGATCGGGAATAAATTCCGTTACCAACGTTCCATCGTTATCCAAAATCGCTTGCGCAAGCTTTCGGTTAACGGCCGGATAAATTTGGTTTAATCCGTTTCCTAACACTGCAACGGTTTTACCCTGTACATCCAGCGCCGCCTGATGACTGTAGGCGTCAATCCCTTTAGCCAACCCGCTGGTGACGGCAAAACCGGCGGCACACAATTCCGCCGCAAAGTATTTTGCCCAATAACTGCCGTAATCGCTGCAATAACGACTACCGACGATAGCGATTTGCGGATGAATTAACAACCCCGTGTTCCCCTGTACAAACAGTACGGGCGGCGAACTTTCAATTTGCTTAAGTAAATAAGGATAGTCCAAATGGAAACAATGGATAATCTGATTACCGCGTTTTTGTCCCCATTCCAGTGCGGGATCGATATATTTACGTTCCGGCTTAAACCAACGTTTGATCTGATATGTCGTCCAACCGATGGCGTAAAAGGCGTCGGCATCGTAAGACAGCAGGGTGTTTAACTCGATGGTGGTGAGAATCTGACTGACGGTGTTCGCGCCCAGCCGGGGAACTTGCAATAAGCGCAATAAGGTTTCCGTATATTTATCCATAAAATCGACCGCACTGTTACCGATATGGGAGATTAAAAAATCATTAATAATTGTTGTAGAAGAGTATGAAAGTGCGGTCGGATTTCGCCAAGTCTTTATAGTAAAATCCGGAATACAAATCACAGAATTAATCGGGCAGGCATTGCCAAAAAGCCTGAATCAGCGGTAATTCCAAACTTTTTTCTGTGCGCAGAACCCTAATTCAAGCGGAGCAATAGCGGTATCAAAGGTTAACGAGGAAATTTGCGTATTCATCGGACTGTTTTTAATCACCACATCGGGTAGCAACGCCAACCCGCAGCCTAATGCCACCATGGGTACTATTCCTTCATGGCCGGATACCGTGGCATAAATTTTCGGATGTTTGATTTTTTTCTGGCGGAACCATTGATCGATCCTCTGCCGGACCGGTCCTTCCACCGGTAGAATAAACGGCATTTCCTGCCAATTCACCGGCTCTTGCTGTAATAACTGGGTGGCGGGACAGGCTACTCTCGGCGCAATCAGCGCAAGCGATACCTCATCGATAGGATGAAAAACCACGGCATTCGGCAAATTTAACGGTTTTCCCGCCAGGGCAAGATCCACTTGCTGGGTTTGCACCAACTGGATTGCCGAAGCCGCGTCTCCCGTGGTAAGTTGAATTTCCACCTTCGGATAGCGTAATCGGAAATTTTTCAGTACTTGCGGCAAATGGCTGTAAGCGGCGGTAACCGAACAGAATAATTTAAGTTCACCCGATAATTCTGCCGAATTCGAGCGCACTTGGCTTTGAAAATTCTGCCAATCCGCCCGGCTCCGTTTGGCAAATTGCGCGAATTGTTCGCCTAATTCCGTCAGTTGCACCTGACGGTTATCTCGCAAAAACAATACACCGCCTAATTCCTGTTCCATCCGTTGAATTTGGCGGGACAGCGTAGAAGGCGACATATGGCTTTGCCTGGCCGTTTTACTGAAATTCTTGGTTTCCGATAGTTGTAAAAAAAGGGAAAGATCATTGAAATTCATAAAAATTCTCTAAATTTGGTAGATCTCTAACGGCAATCCGTCGGGATCTTTAAAAAACGTAAATTGTTTACCGGTTAATTCGTCAATTCGAATCGGTTCGCATTCCACCTGATTTTCTTGTAAAAAATCCACCGCGCTTTGTACATCCGCCACCCGAAATGCCAAATGGCGCAAGCCGCAGGCTTCCGGTCGGTTCGGACGCGCGGGCGGAGCGGGAAAACTGAACAATTCAATTTGTGAACCGTCGGCAAAAGCAAGATCCAGTTTATAACTTTGACGGGCGTTCCGGTAAGTTTCCGCCAGAATTCGGGCGCCGAGAATCTGCGTATAAAAGACTTTGGATTTTTCATAGTCGGAAACAATAACGGCAATATGGTGAAAACCAAGAATCGGATTGGACATAAAAACCTCTTTTAAATTGCACAAATCACAATAACAAATTCCGATAATATCAATTTACGCAACATAAAAAAAGCGTATAATCGTTTGCATATTTCATCCGGTAAAAAAAGGAAAACACCATGTCTAATTATTTTAATACGCTGAATTTACGTGAAAAGCTTGATCAATTAGGTCGTTGCCGCTTTATGGATCGCAGCGAATTTTCCGACGGTTGCAATTTCTTAAAAGGTAAAAAAATTGTAATCGTAGGTTGCGGCGCCCAAGGTCTAAACCAAGGTTTAAATATGCGCGATTCCGGCTTGGACATCAGCTATGCTTTGCGTAAAGCGGCGATCGAAGAAAAACGCCCTTCATTCCAACGCGCAACCGAAAACGGCTTTAAAGTAGGGACATATGAAGAATTAATTCCGACTGCCGATTTAGTCATCAACTTAACACCGGATAAACAGCATTCAAAAGTCGTATCCGATGTAATGCCGTTAATGAAACAAGGTGCAGCATTCGGTTATTCTCACGGTTTCAACATCGTTGAAGTGGGCGAACAAATTCGTGAAGATATTACCGTTGTAATGTCCGCACCAAAATGCCCGGGTACGGAAGTGCGTGAAGAATATAAACGCGGGTTCGGCGTGCCTACTTTAATCGCCGTTCATCCGGCGAACGATCCGAAAGGCGAAGGTATGGCGATCGCAAAAGCATGGGCGAGTGCAACCGGCGGCGACCGTGCGGGCGTATTAGAATCCTCATTCGTTGCGGAAGTAAAATCCGACTTAATGGGCGAACAAACCATTCTTTGCGGTATGTTACAAGCAGGTTCGATCGTATGTTACGACAAATTAATCGCAGACGGTAAAGATCCGGCTTATGCGGGCAAGCTTATTCAATACGGTTGGGAAACCATCACCGAAGCCTTAAAACAAGGCGGTATTACATTAATGATGGATCGTCTGTCCAATGCGGCGAAACTGCGTGCATTCGAGCTTTCCGAACAAATTAAAGAAAAATTAGGTTTCTTATACCTGAAACACATGGACGACATCATCAGCGGCGAATTCTCCCGCGTTATGATGGAAGACTGGGCTAACGGCGATAAAGATTTATTGGCTTGGCGCGAAGCAACCGGTAAGACCGCTTTCGAAAACGCACCGAAAGCCGACGGCATCAAAATTTCCGAACAGGAATACTTTGATAACGGCGTATTAATGGTTGCGATGGTAAAAGCCGGCGTAGAAATGGCATTTGATGCCATGGTGGCAAGCGGTATTTACGAGGAATCCGCATACTACGAATCCTTGCATGAATTGCCGTTAATCGCAAATACTATCGCCCGTAAACGTTTATACGAAATGAACGTGGTTATTTCCGATACGGCGGAATACGGCAACTACTTATTCTCAAACGTTGCCACTCCGATTCTGGCTAAAGAAATCATTCCGGCTTTACAAAAAGGCGACTTGGGGGAACCGACTCCGGCGGTAGATATCGACAATGTGACATTACGTGACGTTAATGATGAAATCCGTAACCATCCGGTGGAATTAATCGGTTTAGAATTACGCGGTTACATGACCGATATGAAACGCATTTCTTCTCAAGGTTAACCGCAACCATACAGCAAAACCCGGCGAAAGTCGGGTTTTTTATTGTTATAATAATAAGATGAATAACAAGGAAAAGGATTACCTGAATGAATATCTTGCTTTCTAACGATGACGGTTATCATGCGGAAGGAATCCAAACATTGGCGACCTATTTACGTAAGTTCGCTAATGTTGTGATTGTCGCACCGGATCGCAACCGCAGTGCGGCATCGAGTTCGTTAACGCTAGTGGAACCGTTACGTCCCCGTCAACTGGATAACCGTGATTATTGCATTAACGGTACGCCCGCCGATTGCGTGCATCTAGCGCTAAACGGTTTTTTATCGGGACGGGTTGATTTAGTGGTATCCGGTATTAATGCGGGCGTAAATTTGGGAGACGACACGCTCTATTCCGGTACGCTTGCCGCTGCATTAGAGGGGCGTCATCTAGGCTTACCGGCTATTGCGGTGTCATTGGACGGACGGCAACATTATGAAAGTGCGGCGAAAATCGTATGTGATTTAATTCCTAAATTACACGGACAACTGTTAAAAAGCCGTGAAATTTTAAATATTAATGTGCCGGATTTACCTTATGAGAACCTCAAAGGATTGAAAGTGTGTCGCCTGGGACATCGTTCTTCCGCGGCGGAAGTGATAAAACAGGCGGATCCGCGCGGAGAAGCCATTTATTGGATCGGCCCGGCGGGGCTACCGGAAGATGAAGCGGAAGGTACGGATTTCCATGCGGTACAACAGGGTTATGTATCGATTACCCCGATTCAACCCGATTTGACCGCACACCATTCACTTCGTTCTTTACAAACTTGGTTAGAACAGGAATAATACGACATTTATTTTAACAATACGATCGAAAGGGAAGCTTATGAATGTTTTTGGGGCAATGTATGACAAAACCATGGCGTGGTCCAAACATCGCCTGGCGACATATTGGTTAGCATTTGTCAGTTTTATCGAAGCCATTTTCTTCCCGATTCCGCCGGACGTCATGCTGATTCCGATGGCGATGTCCAAACCTCAAAGTGCGGTCAGATTTGCAATAATTTGTACTATAGCCTCGATTGTCGGCGGTATGATCGGTTATTCCGTCGGTTATTACGCTTTTGATTTCGTACAGCAATATATCGTGAAATGGGGGTATCAAACTCAATGGGATAAAGCCATTTCATGGTTTGAACAATGGGGCATACTGGTAGTTTTTGTTGCCGGTTTTTCGCCGATTCCCTATAAAATTTTCACCATCGCCGCCGGTGTCATGCAAATGATGTTCATCCCCTTTGTTCTCACCGCTACGATTTCCCGCGCAGCCCGTTTTTTATTGATTGCTAAATTAGCGGCATGGGGCGGAACTAAATTTGCAGATAAACTGCGCCGTTCCATTGAAGTGATCGGCTGGTCTGTGGTTGCTTTAGCCATAATTGCCTATTTAGTTTTAAAATAAAGGAAATAAAATGAAAAAAATCATTTTTTTGTTGTCTATAATGACAATCCTAACAGCTTGTTCATCCGAACGTTCCGCTGAAAAAGATCCTAATGTATTGCCCGACGGCATTATGCAACCGGTAGCAGGAACGGGTGCAATGGAAGGCGGCGGCTTTATACCGACGGTCGAACAAAGCGATATGCCCGATAATATGAAATAATCCCCAAGGAAAGCGAAAAATGAAGAAATCTTTTTTATTACTACCTCTCGCCGCAGCCGTATTGGCGGGATGTTCCTCATCCACGCCCGCACCGGTCGATAGTGTAGACGGAACGCTATCACCGTCAATTCCGCAACCGGTCGACGGTTCTTCGAACAGTACATGGGAACCGCAGGTTCAACAAAGCGCAATGCCTGAAAATATGAATAGTCCGGTTGCCCCCCAACCGGTAGCAAATCAGGCCGGAACTTTACCGACTGCCGCGACAACGGCTCAACCGTCCCTTCAGCAAACCCAGCAGCAACCGGCGATGACGACTAAAACCGTGTGTAAAACCGTTGAAGTACCGGCGGCCGGCAATAAAGCAAGTAATCAAAGTCAAACCGTAGAAATTCCGCGTAATGCCGAAACCAATGCACCGGATTACAGCAAAATCGACAAAGGCTTTTATAAAGCGACGGAATATACGGTAAAAAAAGGCGACACAATGTTCTTAATCGCCTATATTGCCGGCATTGACGTAAAAGAATTGGCGGCATTAAACGGCATGTCGGAACCCTATAATCTGAAAGTCGGGCAGACTCTAAAAGTATCCAGCGGTACCGCAACGGCGGCAACCACTACTCAACAGCAATGCACCGAAGTTCAGGTGCCTGCGGAACCGCAAGTTTCCTACACCGCGGGGCCGAACGGTACCCAATACGGTTCGGACGGTACGGTAACAGGCCCGGTTAAGGCCGCCAGCGGAACAGTCGCACCGACTGCCGGAGTGACGGCAGGAACCGGTACGGCTCCGACAACTCCGACCGGAGGCATCGTTGCCGGCGTCGGTACGGCGGGGGCGACAACAGGTACGGTCGTTGCCGGAACAGCGGGATCTCCAGCATCAGTGACGGCTCCGGCGTCAAATTTGAAATGGCAATGGCCGACTACCGGTAAAATAACTCAAGGTTTCTCAGCCGGCGACGGTGGAAACAAAGGTATCGATATCGGCGGTTCGAAAGGGCAGGCGGTATACGCCGCCGCACCGGGGCGTGTCGTTTATGCGGGCAACGCATTACGTGGTTACGGTAATCTGATTATCATCAAACACGATGATGATTTCTTAAGTGCCTATGCCCATAATGACAGCATTTCCGTTCGTGATCAGCAGGAAGTGAAAGCCGGTCAGCAGATTGCTAAAATGGGAAGTAGCGGAACGAACCGTGTGAAACTCCATTTTGAAATCCGTTACAAAGGTAAATCGGTGGATCCGACCCGTTATCTACCGCGCCGTTAAAGTCACGAACGGCAAAATTAAAAAGTGCGGTGAAAAATTTTAACATTTTCACCGCACTTTGCTTATGTTCTTAAAAAGAATTGCTTGAAGTACTTAAACTTCAAGCAATCGGTCGATACGATACTATCTGAAAGAATCTTTTAAACGTTCATCCGCACGACGGGCTTCCCCTTTATGCTGTAGTTTATTCAGCTGTTTTTCTAATTTTTCTTCTACATTATTGATGGCGACATACATATCGTCGGATTCTGCGGTGGCAAATAAATTACCGAACGGCGTGCCGATTGTCGCTTCCACCCCGAAACCCTGCGGTAGTTTACTCAATACAAAGTGGGGATTGATTAACTGCGTTTGCCATTTTTCTAATTTTGCGAGACGTTCTTCAATATGAGAACGGATTGCAGGGGTGATGTCCATTTGTTTGCTTGCGATATTAAGTGTCATAGCAGTTACCTCTTTTGCTGTGAGAGTGCTTTGCGGCACCCGTTTTACATCCTTTGTTAACAAAATATGCTGATTAACTTCGGTTTGCAAGTAATTTCTTACATCCCTTCAAACAAATTTTTACAAAATGTGATCTAAGTCGAAAAAGTACAAAAAACCGTTTTTTCTTATGATAAAAATCAATTAAGCTTAACGAGCTGAAACGACGGTGATGTCTCTAATCCGATAATGAATTCAATAAATTTAATACAAATTCCAACCGTACTTTCGGTTGTTCTAAATTGTGGGAAAAACGGAATTTGGTCGGTCCGTCAAATTTAAACACTGCCGGTTGTTGCTGAATAAGATTCAGGAATTTCATCGGTTCAATATCCGCCGTCGGGTTAAATTCAATAAAGCCGCCGGTTGCCGTGCCGTCAATTTTGATAATTTTAAGCTGTTTTGCCAAAGTGCGTAATTCCGCAATCCGCATCAGATTTTGGGCCGCCTCCGGCAACAAACCGAAACGATCGATTAATTCTACTTTTAACTCGTCCAAAGCCGTTTTATTTTCCGCCCCGGCAATGCGTTTATAAAAGGACAAGCGCATATTGACATCGCCCAGATAATCTTCCGGTAATAACGCCGACACCCGTAAATCAATTTCTACCTGCTGTTGCGTGAGTTCGTCCAGACTAGGTTCGCGTCCTTCTTTCATCGCCGTCACGGCGGCTTCCAATAATTCCATGTATAATGAGAAACCGATACTTTCAATCTGCCCGCTCTGCTCGGAACCCAGTAATTCGCCCGCACCGCGGATTTCTAAATCATGCGTAGCCAAAACGAAGCCGGCCCCGAGATTATCCAGACTTTCCAACGCTTCCAAACGTTTCAGCGCGTCTTTGGTCATCAATTTCGGCGGCGGCGTCAGCAAATAGGCGTATGCCTGATGATGAGAACGCCCTACCCGTCCGCGTAATTGGTGTAATTGAGCCAAACCGAAATTATCCGCCCGTTCGATAATAATGGTATTGGCGGTAGGCACATCAATGCCGGTTTCGATAATGGTAGAACAGACCAGCACATTGAAACGCTGATGATAAAAATCCGTCATCACCCGTTCCAATTCCCGTTCCCGCATTTGTCCGTGCCCTACGGTAACGCGTGCTTCCGGCACAAGTGCGGTCAATTTTTCCGCACAATTTTCAATACTTGCCACATCATTATGCAGATAATAAACCTGTCCGCCCCGCAAAATTTCGCGCAAAATCGCTTCGCGAACGGTGAGATCGTCCTGCTGACGCACAAAGGTTTTAATGGTTAACCGACGCGCCGGCGGCGTAGAAATAATGGATAAATCACGAATTCCGTTCATCGCCATATTCAGCGTACGCGGAATCGGCGTGGCAGTTAACGTGAGAATATCGATATTGGCGCGCAGTTGTTTGATTCGTTCTTTTTGTCGAACGCCGAAACGGTGTTCTTCATCAATAATCAACAAACCTAAATCGTGGAATTTGACATCGGATTGAATCAGTTTATGCGTACCGATCAAAATATCCACTTTGCCGTCGGCAAGATCCGCTAATACTCTTTTCTGTTCTTTAGCCGTTTTAAAACGCGACAGAACTTCGACGTTAACGGGAAGATTGGCAAAACGATCGCGGAAATTTTCATAATGTTGCTGTGCCAGCAAAGTCGTCGGTACCAGCACGGCAACCTGTTTGTGATTCATCACCGCTAAAAATGCGGCGCGCATGGCGACTTCGGTTTTACCGAATCCCACATCCCCGCAAATTAAGCGATCCATCGCTTTCGGCTGACACATATCGGAAATCACGGCATTAATTGCCAACGCCTGATCAAAAGTTTCTTCAAACGGAAACGTAGCGCTAAAAGCCTGGAATTCTTCGCGCTCATATTGGAAAGCGAAACCTTTCTGCGCTTCCCGTTGGGCATAAACATCCAATAATTCCGCCGCTACATCGCGAATTTTCTCAGCCGCCTTGCGGCGTGCTTTTGACCAAGCATCGCTGCCTAATTTGTGCAACGGCGCGGTTTCTTCGTTACCGCCCACATAACGGCTGATTAAATGCAAACCGGCGACGGGCACGTAAAGTTTGGCGTCATTGGCATAAGTTAATAGCAAATATTCCGCTTTAACACCGCCGTTTTCCAACGTTACCAGTCCGCCGTAACGCCCGACGCCATGTTCGAGATGAACTACCGGTTGTCCGATTTTCAGTTCGGCGAGATTACGGATTAAGGCATCCGGATTTACGGTTTTGCGTTTATCGCGACGCCGCTGCTGTACTCTGTCACCCAATAATTCCGTTTCACAAATAACGGCTATTTTAACCGCACTTTGAGATTCCAAAATAAAACCGTGATCAAGAGAACTAATCCATAGACTGATATGCTGCTCTTCCGCCTCCTCTAACCGTTTGATTTGTTTCGGCTTAAGCTTGCCGGGCGAAAGCAAATCCAAAAGGGTTTCCCGTCTCCCTTCCGTTTCCACGGAAAACACGATTTTACCGTCAAAGGATTCGATAAATCGGCGTAACGCCTGCAACGGTTCTTTTTGCTGAGCCTGAATTTGCAGCGGGGGCAGAGGGACAAGCGGGAGATTTTTCCGGCGCACGGACGAGCGCACTTTTTCCGTTTTAAACGTCATACGGGAATATTGTTTCAGATGGCGGTTAAGTTCGTCCGCCCGTAACCACAGGGTTTCCGGCGGCAGAAGCGGGCGCATAGGATCCACCTTACGGCTTTCAAAACGTTGTTCGGCATCCGCATAAAAACGGATCGCCTGTTCCGCGTTTTGTTCCGACTCCACCAGTAAACTGTTCGCCGGCAGATAATCAAACAATGTACCCATTTGCTCAAAAAACAACGGCTGCCAGTATTCGATTCCCGATACCAACGTACCTTTCGAAACCTGTTGATAAATATGTTCCGGATCCCGTCGGATTTCACCGAAGGTCGCGCGAAAACGGGCACGGAAAAATTCAATACCTTTGCTGTCCGTCGGAAATTCATGGGCAGGCAACAAATTGATTTGAGGGATTTCCGCTAAAGTACGCTGGGTTTCCACATCAAAAGTGCGGATAGAATCAATTTCATCGTCAAAGAAATCCAAACGGAACGGCAACGGACTCCCCATGGGGAAAAGATCTAACAATGATCCGCGCACCGCAAATTCACCGGGTTCCAACACTTGTTCCACCGTGCGATAGCCTGCATTTTCCAGTTGCAAACGCAGACGTTCGATATTGAAACGGTCACCGTTTTTAATCAGTAGCACATTCTGCTGCAAAAATGACGGCGGGCAAACGCGTTGCATTAGGGTGGTAACCGGCAACAGCAGAATACCCCGATTCGCCTGTTGCAGATAAAATAACGCACTCAGACGGGCGGAAATAATCTCCTGATGAGGAGAAAACGCGTCGTAAGGCAGGGTTTCCCAATCGGGGAAAAGACAAATTTCGGTTGCCGTAATTTCACGCAAAACTTTCTCTAAACGCACCGCACTTTTACTGTCTTGGGTGACGATGACGGTAAGCCCCTTGTGCTGTGCGGCGATTTCGGCAATAGCCAGACAATCCGCCCCCGCCAGTACATTGCCGAGAATTTTGTGATCATTCGATTGAGTAGGAATATCAAGCGTAAAATATTTCGTTGTCATAATATTAAAGTGCGGTCATTTTTTGCGTTATTTTTCGCCGGCGACTAAATAATTGATTTGCCAATGCAGTAATTTTCGGTAAGCCTGAATATGCTGCCGTTTACTTTCCGGCAGCGGAACCGGCGGATTCACCCATAAATTATCCGGATAAAGTGCGGTCGCATTTTGCCATGGAAATTGGAATCCGCTGTCCGCCACGCCTTCCACGACGCCGTCCGCATCCGCCCACAGACTTTCGTTAACGGCGAATGCATATTTTTCGTCATCCTGCTGCGCCAATAAATTGCGCCCGCCTAAATTCCAGTATTCCGCGTCGGACAAACTTAATGCGTACAACGTCGGCATAATGTCTTTGTGGGAACCGAGCCGGTTCGGTTCGAAGCGGAGGGGTACCGCATATTTTACCGCCTCCGGCACGCGCAGGTAAAACGGCACGCCTTTCGCCATAAAGTTTTCTTTCGGCGCCTCAAAACGTACGCAACGTACGTGATGATCGCCGGTCACGGCAACAACGGTATTTTTTCCGTTTTCCGATTTGTTCAGATTGGTAATGAAATCACCTAAAGCGTTGTTGGCGTATTGATAGGTCGTCAAGGATTTACGGTTTTCCTGTTCGGAACCGAATTTACCGTCCAGCACAGCGGGATTAATCCGCTTCGCCTGATAGTGGGGCGGTACGTCGTAAGGCGGATGATTAGTGATACTTAAGAAATTAATAAACAGCGGTTCCTGCGCTTCCCTCAGTAATTTTTCCGCCAGCGCCAGCGCATATTCGTCGGCGATTCCCCAGTAAGACAGCGAAGACTTAGCTTCGGGAAACGCTTCAATAATGTCGTTTTGATCGTACAGTTCGTCCACCCCCTGTAACGGCAGATAATTACCGAAATTACGCCACATCATGCCGCCGGAGGTAATAAAAATCGTGCGGTAGCCTTGCCGTTTATAGGTTAAAAACGGACTGTACGGTAATGCGGTTTGTTGTGCGGAAGATTGGCTGATATTTTGAATCGGACTATAAAAATACAAAGAAGCTAAGGTTGGGGCAGTACCGTCGTAATCGGAAATAAACCGTTTGAACACCATGTCGCGTTCAAAGTGCGGTCTAAAATTACCCAGTAAATCATTGGATTGAGGATCGTCCGAAAGCAAATAATTGGTGCCGAAACTTTCCATTACGGCAAGAAATACGTTAGGTTTCAAAGCGGCGAGAGCGTCGTTGTGCGGCGTGCGGTCAATTAAGGATTCGGTGCCGAAAACCCGTTGCATCAACGCTTTTCCTTCGCTCAAATCTACCGGCTCGAAACGAATATTACGTTTGCGGTCGCCAAACGCCCATTCCATGGCAATCACCCCGTTAGGAACCAGCTTGTTAATGACGGCGAGCGACGCTACTTGTGCATGATTCTTACCCAACGGCGTAGAATGAATCGTGCCTCGGGCAAAAAAAACGAGAATGCATAAGGTACCGATAAACAATAGAGACGACCACCACGGGTTGAGATCGGGCTGCCAATTTATCAAGGCATAATGCGTCAACCAACCGGGAATGAACGCTAACGCAAAAACAGCCGAAAAGCCGGTAATAACGGGATAATCGTCATAAATATTTTTCAGCACCGCCTGCGTATCGTCTTCCATCAAACCGAACATAAACATGTCGTAATAATTATTGTAGGTTTTAAAGTAATAGAAATTACCGACTACAATACCGATAAGCGCAAAAGCGAAAACAAAAACGTACATAGACCAAATAAGTGCGGTCGAATTTACGCTTAAAAACGAGAAAGATGCCGCACCGAACAGAAAAAACGGTGCCAGTATAATCGCGATAACTTTAGCGTCGAATTGTGCGCCGCGTTTCAGCATGCGACTAAGCGCGGATTGATATTGTACGCTGCGTCGAACATCACGGGGAATAAAGGCATTCATCATTTTCAGGCGGTGAAAATGGAGAATCAATTGAAAATAAGCGAATAAGATCCAGATAACGAAAATGATGCTTGCGAGAGACAAAATACAGTTCCTGCGAGAATAATAATTAAGGGTCGCAGTATAACGAAATTAAAGATGAAGTTCAAAGGAAAGAAAATAAATGGTGGGCGATACCGGTCTCGAACCAGTGACCCCCTCCTTGTAAGGGAGGTGCTCTCCCAACTGAGCTAATCGCCCTAAAAATTTTCGTTACTGCAGCCTTAAATGACCTCGCCGTACTCTCATACCGCTTGTAATCATTTGTCCCGCACTAACTTTAAATTTCACAGGTTTAGATTCGTAGGCTTTAAGTGGTGGGCGATACCGGTCTCGAACCAGTGACCCCCTCCTTGTAAGGGAGGTGCTCTCCCAACTGAGCTAATCGCCCGCTTAAAGAGCCTTAAAATCAAGGGATAAACAGCAAGATACACCATAAAAGTGGTGGGCGATACCGGTCTCGAACCAGTGACCCCCTCCTTGTAAGGGAGGTGCTCTCCCAACTGAGCTAATCGCCCGCTGTTTGTGGGGCGTATTATAGGGAATCCACAATTACAGTCAACCTCTTTTTGTGAAATTTGCATTAATTGGCTTAAAAATAGGCATAAGTTTAAAATTTCTAGTCATTTTTTAGATAAAAAACGAGTACAATAATGAAGTTTTTGTAATGAATTAAGGCAATAAGATGAAATTAGAACCATTATTTGATTTAGATCCCAATGTAACAGTCCGCACTCGTTTCGCGCCAAGTCCTACCGGCTATCTGCATGTAGGCGGTGCGCGTACGGCACTTTATTCCTGGTTATTTGCAAAGCATCATCACGGCGAATTCGTGCTGCGAATTGAAGATACGGATTTAGAACGTTCCACGCCTGAAGCCACCGCCGCTATCATTGAAGGAATGGAGTGGTTGAATCTTGCCTGGGAACACGGTCCTTATTTCCAAACCAAACGGTTTACTCGTTACAACCAGGTGATCGATCAAATGATCGAGCAAGGTCTGGCATACCGTTGTTATTGTACAAAAGAACGGCTGGAAGAATTACGTCACAGCCAAGAAGCCAACAAAGAAAAGCCGCGTTACGATCGTCATTGCCTGCACGATCACAGTCATTCGCCGGACGAACCGCACGTAGTACGTTTCAAAAACCCGCAGGAAGGTTCCGTGATCTTTGACGATGCGGTGCGTGGCCGTATCGAAATCAGCAACAGCGAATTAGACGATTTAATCATTCGTCGTACCGACGGTTCGCCGACTTACAATTTCTGCGTAGTGGTAGACGACTGGGATATGGGCATCACTCATGTTGTGCGTGGTGAAGACCACATCAATAACACGCCGCGTCAAATCAATATTTTAAACGCCTTGGGGGCGCCGATCCCGACTTACGCGCACGTTTCCATGATTAACGGCGACGACGGTCAAAAATTATCCAAACGTCATGGTGCCGTGAGCGTCATGCAATACCGTGACGACGGCTATTTACCTGAAGCCTTGGTGAACTATTTGGTTCGCTTGGGGTGGGGACATGGCGACCAAGAAATTTTCAGCCGCGAAGAAATGATTAATTTGTTCGAACTGGAACACGTGAGCAAATCCGCCAGTGCATTCAATACGGAAAAACTGCAATGGTTGAACCAGCATTATATGCGCGAATTACCGGCGGATTACGTGGCGAACCACTTGGCGTGGCAATATCGGGATTTGGGTATAGATACCGCAAACGGTCCGGCCTTAACCGACATCGTTTCCATGTTAGCGGAACGCAGTAAAACTCTGCGGGAAATGGCATTGTCCAGCCGTTATTTCTTTGAGGAATTCGAGACCTTTGATGAAACGGCGGCGAAAAAACATCTGAAAGCGGCAGCCGTTCAACCGCTGGAAAAAGTGAAAGAAAAACTGACCGCACTTTCCGTCTGGGACGCACACAGCACTCATGAGGCCATCGAACAAACCGCTGCCGACTTAGACGTAGGCATGGGTAAAGTCGGAATGCCGTTACGCGTTGCCGTCACCGGTGCCGGACAATCCCCTTCCATGGATGTGACTCTTGCCGCAATCGGACGCGAACGCGTATTGGCGCGCATCGACAAAGCCATTGCCTTTATCAAAGCCAAAGCTGCTTAATTTTTAGGCTATTGTTGCAATCATTTTTGATTAATGGTTGACAGCGGATGGGGTTAGTCATTATGATACGCCACATCAAACGGGGATATAGCTCAGTTGGGAGAGCGCTTGAATGGCATTCAAGAGGTCGTCGGTTCGATCCCGATTATCTCCACCAAATTTAAAGCCTTGAAACCGATGTTTCAAGGCTTTTTTGTTATAACTGATTTCTAAAGGCAAAAGATATAACGGACAAAAGTGCGGTCATAAAAGCGGGCGTTTTTTAATTCCCGTAATGTCGGCTTATCCTTCATAAACACCGTTCACCAACAGTTCGGCAAGCGCGTCCGCCGCAATGTCGCCGAAATAATGTTTAACATTCATGCGTTCGAATATCGCCAGTACCGCGTTTTTTTCATATTTCACGCCGGTTAACGCTTGTTCCAATTCCGCCATTTCTCCCATACCGAAAAAATCGCCGTAAATTCGGATGGCTTTAATATGTCCTTGTTCCACATTCAATTTGTATTCCACCAAACCGGCGGGAAATTTATGCGCATATTCCAGCGTAAATTCCGGTGATTTGCCGTAATTCCAGTCCCAGTTAGCGAATCGTTCTTCTCGCAGTTTATACACTTTCTGCCATTCTTCATCCGTCAGCACATATTCTTTCACATCTTCCCGTTTTGCTACGCCGAAAATCTGTAACAACAAACGATCACGAAACTCAAAGGTATTTAACGCTTGGTATTCGGCGGCAAGATAAGGTTTAATATTGGTAATCCGTTTACGGATAGACTGAATACCGTGCGACTGGATTTTTTCTTTACGCGGCTTTAACGCGCGGGTGACTTCTTCCAAATCGGAATCGAACAAAATCGTGCCGTGCGCCGTCATACGGCGACCTTTAACATACATAGCGTTGCCGGAAAACTTTTTACCGTCGATCAGCAAATCGTTTCGTCCTTTCAGTTCCGCACCCGTCGCCCCTAATTGATGCAACGCCTGAATAATCGGTTTGGTAAAACCGGCAAAATCGCCGATACCGCCTTGATTATCCTGAATAAAACAGAAATTTAAATTACCCGAATCATGATATACCGCGCCGCCACCGGACATTCTGCGTACCACTTGGATATGTTTTTGCTCCAGATACGGCTGGTTCACTTCGGCAACGGTATTTTGATGCCGTCCGATAATAATGGACGGTGCGTTAATATAAAACAGTAAAATCGGCTCGTCCACCAGGCGGTTTTCCACCAGATAGGTTTCCAGCGCGATATTGAGCGAAGCGTCGGTAATCTCATTGTTGGCACTGACGAAATACATAATATGTCCTTTTGCAATTCGAATAATCGGATCATATAGGTTGAAGATAACTTGTCAAAGATTTTTACGAAAAGTGCGGTCGTTTTTTAATCTGTTTTTTATAATTACGGCTGCTCCGGGAAATTTTATAAACATGAATTTATGCGATTAATGCAACATACCTTTGCAGATTATATTATTTTAAGCAAATAAAAGAACGGGTATAATTGAATCATATTTATAGCGGTTGTATCACAATGACCGTCGGAAACCGGACAAAGGAGAGAATATGAATCCCCAATTTAACCCGTTATTTCAGTCTTATACTTTAAACAATCAGGTCGAAATCAAAAACCGTCTGGTGGTAGCGCCCATGACGCATTTCGGCTCCAACCCGGACGGCACCTTAGGTGAAGCCGAACGCGAATTTATTTCCAACCGTGCGCAGGATATGGGAATGTTTATCCTGGCGGCGACATTAGTACAGGACGGCGGTAAAGCCTTTTATGGTCAACCCGAAGCGGTTAGTGCGGAACAACTGCCATCCTTAAAAGCGACGGCGGACATCATTAAAGCTCAGGGCGCAAAAGCTATTTTACAGCTTCATCACGGCGGCAAACTGGCTGTAACGGAATTACTGAACGGCAAAGACAAAATTTCCGCCAGTGCGGACGAAGCCAGCGGCACACGCGCCGCGACGGCGGAGGAAATTCATGCTTTAATCGACGCATTCGCCCATGCTGCGGATTTAGCCGTTCAGGCGGGGTTCGACGGTGTGGAAATTCATGGTGCCAACAACTACTTAATTCAACAATTCTATTCCGGTCATTCTAATCGCCGTACCGACGAATGGGGCGGTTCCCGTGAAAAACGGATGCGTTTTCCGCTGGCGATCGTCGATCGCGTATTAGAAGTGAAAGCGAAACACGGCAAAGACGACTTTATCGTGGGTTATCGATTCTCGCCGGAAGAACCCGAAGAATTAGGTTTAACCATGGAAGACACTTTTGCGCTTATTGATGCGCTAAAAGGCAAAGCCTTGCAATATCTGCACATTTCCCTGCACGAGTTCTATAAAAAAGCCCGTCGCGGTGCGGACAGCAATGCATTCCGTATGCAGCTGGTACATGATCGAATCGGCGGAAAATTACCGCTTATCGGCGTAGGCAACTTGTTCACGGCGGAGCAAATTCTACAAGCCTATAACACCGGCTGGGCGGAATTTATCGCATTAGGTAAAACCGTGATGATTAATCCGACCATCGCTACCTTGATTAAACAAGGCAAAGAAGCCGAAATCGTGACCGAGCTTGATCCGAACAAAGCGGATCAATACGGCATTAAAGGCTTATTGTGGGATCTGTGCGTAAAAGGCGGTGCTTGGTTACCACCGTTAAAAGGCGACCAAAACTGGCATGCCGTTGATATTTAAGTAATTTTTTGTTGTTCAACGGTCTGAATGCGGTTCCGGCACGATGCGGTAAAGCTGATGAGCGCCTGCAAAATCCGAGATAAACGATTGGTGTGAAATCCTTAAAACAGCTATAAACCTGATAAAGAGCGGTTCGAATTATCCGGGCCGCTCTTTCTTCGTTTCATCTCCCGACACAAATTATTTATCGGGCAGACTTTACTTTTTTGTGATCTTTATGATAAAGATCTTACTGCAAGTGCGGTTAAAATAAACACAATTTTTTAGTTTGTTAAATCCGAAAAATGGTACCGTCCGAACAAATAAACCGTTTCATTTCGGCGTATCATGAACGATGTAATGCCCCATAAAAGGAGAAAAAAATGCAACAAATTAATACTCGCGAAGTCGGTTGGATTGGTTTAGGACAAATGGGCGAACCGATGGCGGCTCATCTGTTGGAACACGGGGTGAAAGTCGGCGTTTATAATCGGACGGCGGAAAAATGTCAAAATGTGGCGGCAAAAGGCGCCTCAGTTTACTCCTCCGTATTGGAACTGGTGAAAGCATATGATGTTATTTTCGTGATGGTGGCGGATTTTCCGGTCATCGAATCCCTGTTAAGCGAAGAAGTGCTGACCGCGTTGAAAGGCAAGTTGGTTGTCAATATGAGCACGGTTTCGCCGACCCAAAACCAACAATTGGAATTTTTATTGGCTAAACACGGCGCAGAATTTATCGAAGCTCCCGTTTCCGGTTCCAGTAAAGTGGCGGAAGCGGGCAAATTATTGGTGCTGGCGGCAGGTAAAGAGGAAATCGTTGAACAACTCAAACCGCTGTTTGCCGCATTCAGCACGCAAACATTCTATTACGGCGAAGTAGGCAAAGCGGGCGGCGTGAAACTGATGATCAATTCCCTGCTCGGTATCTTTATTCAAGCTTACGGCGAAGCGTTACTGTTCGCAGAACAGTTCGGTATTCCGAAAGATCAAGTGATTGAGATGATTTCCGGTTCCTTTATGAACAGTCAGATTTTCCAGGCGAAAGTGCCGATGTACAGACAAAACGATTTCTCGCCGGCATTCATGATGAAGCATATGACCAAAGATTTTAATCTGGCGAAATCGGAAATAGCCAAAATGGGTAAAGCCTTTCCGCTGATACAGCAGGCTACCGTCAGTTACAATCAAGCGAACCAATCAGGTTTAAGCGAAGTGGATATGGCGGCAATCTATCAGTATTTGGCAAAATGACGCCAAAAGTGCGGTCGAAAAAACAACATTTTTTATGACCGCACTTTTTCTACCCGTAAGAAACGTCGCTGTTAAGGATGTCGAAATTCATGAGTGATATTGATTTTCACTACCACCACGCCCACCATTACAAAATTCAGCATTATAGCCGAAAAACGTTGTGGCTGTCCCTTGTACTGACCTTTATATTTGCGCTAGTTGAGTTGGCGGGAGGCATGATAAGCGGATCATTGGCGCTGATTTCAGATTCCTTCCATATGTTTTCCGATGTTTTGGCACTAACGTTGAGCATGATTGCCATTTATTATTCGGCAAAACAACCCACGGATAAATTCACTTACGGTTATGTGCGGGTCGAAATTATCGCGGCTTTTTTAAACGGCGCGGCACTAGTTTTCATTGCGTTAGGGGTGGCATTTGAAGGAATTCGACGGCTGCTTCACCCCACGCCGGTAGATTTTCGCTCGATGCTGGCGGTGGCGAGTATCGGTTTGCTGATTAATATTCTGTTAACTCTGATGTTGATGAACAGTTTAAAACATGAGAAAAACCTGAATATTCAAAGCGCATTTTGGCATTTTTTCGGCGATTTACTGAATTCCGTCGGGATTCTCGTCGCCGCGTTGCTGATTTATTGGACGGGCATCATCATAATCGACGCTATTGCCAGTTTAGTGATCAGTATAATCATTTTCTGGGGCGGCTATAAAATCTGCCGTCGGGCCGGCATTATTTTAATGGAAGCGGTGCCGCCGGAATTAAAAACAACGGCAATTCATCAATCCGTTCTCGCCATTCCGAACGTGAAGGAAATCCATGAATTCCATTTGTGGTCTATCGCCGACGGATTATACAGTCTGTCGTTTCATGTGATTTTAGAGCGGTACCGGGGCGTGAACGATTACGAACTGATTAAAAATATCAGTAACATGCTAAAACACAAATATCACATCGAACACGTCACCATTCAAATCGAAAATCCGCAGGTGAATGCTCATTAAGCCGATATGTAACGCATGACGTACGTAAGTTACGCTGCAAAATACATAAAATGATCAGTTTGTTGGTTTAGTTTCTGCCAATACCTCATATTTTCCGTTCATTTCCGATGTCCAGGCTGTTAGATTCGGGAAATGTTCGGCAAGATTATAACCAAGTGTATCTGCACGGAATTGCCACCAGTCGATGAGGCAAACAGCGGTAAGGGTGCCGATGTTCAGTTCCGTACCGAAAGGTTCGATCGCTTTCTCCAGTTGTGAGAAACTGCGAATATTGCGTGCCATTAACTGTTCGTGGCGGCTTCTCCACCATTCGTTTTCGGGACGAAACATTCGTTCCGCCGTCATCGGCATAGTGTTTTCCATGATGCCGTCCGCCAGATTATGCAACGCTAACGCCGCCCAACGCGGTTTTCCGCTTTCGGGAATCAGTTTCGGCCGATGACCTTTTTGATCAAGATATTCGCAAATTAAAAGACTACCGAACAGCCAGTTTCCGCAGTTGCGTTGCAATGCCGGCACGCGACCAAGGGGATTATCCCGATTGTGGGGCGAATTCGGATCGAAGGATGAACCGATTTTCAACAGTTCGGTTTTACCTTCCAGTTGTTGATATTTTAAGGTTATCAGCACTTTACGCGCGAAAGGGCTGGTAGTGGAATACCAAAGTTTCATATGGTTAACTCTCCTCTATAATGCCATCCGTTCTGAAAACTCGGCGGAATCAAAAACTATCGATTTTTCGACCGCACTTTTACAAAAAGTGTAAGTATTATAACGCTAGTTTTTTACCTTGCCAGGCACTTTCGAAAGCCTTTTCGATAATGTGTAAAACGAAAGCGACCTGTTCCACCGTGACTATCGGAGCGGCGTCGTTTACGACAGCATCATATAAATTATCAATCAATCCTTGATAACTGACGTTAATGTTGGGATAAGGTTTACATACGATTTCACCTTCGATTTCGGTATGCAAAACGCCCCATAACTCTTCCGCTTCCCGATACCAGTCTCCCGTCGGTACGATTCCTTTAGCCAACCGTGCTTCCTGAATATCGACGCCCCGTTTGACATAAGAACCCAGCTTACCGTGTAATGAAAAAGCCGGTGCCGGTTCGCGTGCGTATTTGCTCGCCATGACGGACACTTTTAAGCCGCCGTCATAATAAAGATGAATATCGAAATTATCGTCGACCAACGCACCTTCGTGCTGATAACGAATATCGGCGAAAACCGCTTGCGGTTTGCCGAATAAACAAACCGCCTGATCAATCAAATGTACGCCCAAATCATAGACCAATCCCGTTCCCGCATCACCCGTTTCTTTCCAGGCTTTCGGATTTTTTGTTTTAGCAAAACGTTCAATGCGAATTTCACAATCCACCGGCTCGCCCACCAAACCTTGCGCCAGAATCTGTTGTGCCGCCAAAATATGACTGTCCCAACGCCGATTTTGATACACATAAAGTACGACGTTTTGTTTGTCGGCAAGTTCAGCCAGTTCCATAGCTTCCGACGAAGTCGCCACCAATGGCTTTTCAACCAAAACATGTTTACCCGCTGACAATGCGGATTTCACCATATCATAATGGGTTTGATTCGGCGTAGTGATGACAATTAGATCAATATCCGGCGTGAGCAATTGTGCGTAATCATGCACGATCTCGGCGTCAGCTACCCATTCTTTGCCGCGTTCAGTGCTGCGTTCAAAAAATTTTTTAATGTTAAAACGTGGGTCGGCTTTAAAAAACGGTACGTGGAACAGGCGGGCGGAATAACCGCTGCCGGCTATGGCAAGATTAAGCGTATTCATCGAAATACTCCGGTTTGTTTTAATATGTGAATATCAGTTTAACGGATTTCGCCGCAAAATGCGCTTTTTATGTCATATTTTATTCGTTTGATGGCGGAAGCCACAAAGGCGCGATTTGACAGATGGATTATTTTTATGTAGCATGACCGAATTATGAAAGTTGAAATTATATTATTTATGCTACATAAATAGGTGTTTCGATATTTATTCCATCGGCTTTTCAGTCGTCAATTAAACGTTGCTTTCTACAATCTGACATCATCCCCTGTTTACAGGGTAGTATCATTGACATAAATAAATTTTCAGTTTTATCTTTAGAGAGAAACTACGCAAAAGTGCGGTCGAAAAACCGCGAATTTTGAGCGTTGGCTTCGTTTGTAAAAATGACAAAGTCATTCTCTATTTAGCGTCTCAGTCGCTATTGAATTTTTACATTTTTGGAGAATATTGTGAGCGTATTACAGCAATTTCGTGCGACAAGCACGTTAAAAAGTCCGATTTTCGTCCCCACGGTAATTTTCGTCGCTATTGTGGCGATTTTCTGTTCTGTGTTTCCTGAACAGGCACAAACCACATTAAATGCCGTTAAACTGTCCGTATTTGCCAATTTTAGCTGGTTCTATATTTTTGCCGGCTCAATATTTTTTCTGTTTTTAATGTTTTTATGCGTCAGTAGTTTAGGCGGTATTCGTTTGGGGGCAGACACGGACGAACCTGAATTTTCCTTTCCTTCTTGGATAGCCATGTTGTTCGCCGCCGGCATGGGGATCGGTTTGATGTATTTCGGAGTGGCGGAACCCGTATTACATTATTTACAGCCGCTGGAACAAGGACTGACCGAATCCGAACGTATGAAAGATGCCATGATGATGACGTTTTATCACTGGGGTATTCATGCCTGGGCAATTTATGCCGTAATTGCGCTGGCATTGGCATATTTCGGCTTCCGCTATAAATTGCCGTTAACTGTACGTTCCGGATTTTATCCGTTAATGAAGAACCGAATTTCCAACTTTTGGGGTCATGTAATTGACGTAGTAGCTTTATGCAGTACGATCTTCGGTTTAACGACCACTCTGGGTTACGGCGCCATGCAGGTAAATGCGGGTTTTAATAATCTGGGATTATTGGACGGTAACAGTTTCAATGTCTTGGCAATGATTGTGATTGTCGCCATGACATTAGCCGTGATATCCGCTATTTCCGGCGTAGGCAAGGGCGTAAAAATTCTTAGTGAAATCAACCTTGTATTTGCCGGCCTGTTACTCGTTTTCGTCATTACCGCCGGACCGACGTTGTTACTGTTCTCAGGTCTAACCGAAAACCTGGGCTATTACTTTAGCTCGCTATTGGAGGTTAGTTTCCGTACCTTTGCCTACGAACCTGAAAATCAGGAGTGGTTGAGCAATTGGACGGTTCTATACTGGGCATGGTGGGCGTCATGGGCACCATTTGTCGGTATGTTTATCGCCAAAATATCCAAGGGCAGAACAATTCGTGAATTTGTTTTAGGCGTGTTGTTTGTACCGTCTTTGTTCAATATTTTATGGATGACCAGTTTCGGCGGATCCGCAATCTGGGTTGATCAACAAACGAACGGTGCGTTGGCCGCTATCAGTAGTAATACCGAAGCACTGTTATTCGGCTTTTTCGATCAACTGCCGTTCGGGATAATAGCTTCCGTGATTGCGGTTATTATAATTTCCATTTTCTTTGTGACTTCGGCGGATTCGGGCATTTTTGTCTTAAATACCATAGCCTCGCAAGGCGAAGAAAAAGCACCTAAATGGCAAAGTATATTATGGGGTATTTTACTGACGGTATTAGGCTTGTCTTTGCTGTATTCCGGCGGTCTGGCTTCACTGCAAACTATGACGTTGATCATCGCGTTACCGTTTATGGCGATTATGATTGCCTTATGCTTCGGGTTATGGAAAGGCTTAATGGTAGACAGCCAATATTCCAGCAAAGCATTTTCACAGGGCAGCGCCACCTGGACCAGTGGAGACTGGAAAGTGCGATTGGAAAAAATTGTTAATCCGACTAATCGAAAAGATATCCGCCGATTCCTGATTAAAACGGCCCGTCCGGCATTTAAAGAATTAGTGGAGGAATTTGAAACTCATGATTTAACCGCCCGAATGAACTTTATTGACGGTAAAAATCCGAAAATAGAATTTGAAGTCGTAAAAGAAAATCTCCGTAACTTCTTATACGGTATTGAATGCCAATCCCGCGAGTTGTCCGATTTAGTGGTGGAAGACGGCAACGTACCTAATATGGACGAAAATAAAATCTATGAACCGATTACTTATTTCTTTGACGGTCGCCAGGGTTATGACGTACAGTACATGACTAAAGATGAATTAATTGCCGACGTATTAAAACAATACGAACGTTTCATGAATCTTGCCATGGACGACAGCCACGACTTAATGACGGCAGATGTAGAAAACATGGGGGAATCAACGGATCCTGAACAATAATGTCCGAAACTTTTATTCGCTTTTGCATGGTTTTTAAGCTGGAGGAAACCATGCCAATCATTGAATCGAAGCATATTAACAATATAAGAAAGACATAAATAAAACGGATTAAGCTTTTAAAGACTTAATCCGTTTTTTATTAAAACTTTTATTTATTAGATTCTTTCGAATACATCAAAAAATTTATTTTTTCTTACTTGGACGTTCCCAATCTGCAGTATGACGTTGCGGCACGCGCGTCGTAACCAATTCGCCGGCGGCGACGTCTTTCGTAATAGTCGAACCCGCACCGATGGTCGCCCCGTTATTCACTTTCACCGGAGCTACCAACTGTACGTCAGAACCCACGAATACGTTATCACCGATCAGAGTTTTGAATTTGTTTGCACCGTCATAATTACAGGTAATCACGCCGGCTCCGATATTACAACCGGAACCGATTTCGGCATCGCCCACATAGGTTAAGTGATTGACCTTAGTGCCTTTACCCACCACCGCTTTTTTGATTTCAACAAAATTACCGACATGGGTTTCCGCCGCCAGTTCCGCCCCCGGTCGTAAGCGGGAAAAAGGACCGATTGCCGCTTGCTCTCCCACCGAACTGTCCTCTAATACGGAGTAAGGTTTAATTTCGGTATTATCGCCGATAATCGCATTTTTCAGTACGCAACCCGCACCGATTTTAACGCCGTTACCTAATTTAACTTTTCCCTCGATAATGACATTCACATCAATTTCCACGTCTTTACCATGTTCAAGTTCTCCGCGCAGATCGAAACGTTCCGGATCCGCCAGACTCACGCCCGCCAATAACAGAGCAGTCGCCTGTTTACGTTGGAAATAACGTTCCAATGCCGCTAACTGCAAACGATTGTTGGCACCTTCCACTTCCATCATATCGTCGGCCGTCACCGCCGCTACTTTGAAACCGTCCTGATTCGCCAACCCTATGACATCCGTCATATAATATTCGCCTTGAGCATTGTCATTATCCAAACGAGCCAGCCATTTTTTAAAGCTCGCACCATCGGACACCATCACACCGGTATTCACTTCGGTAATTTTTAACTGTTCCGGCGTTGCGTCTTTTTGTTCTACAATAGCCACTACCGAACCGTTTTCACGAATAATACGTCCGTAACCTGTCGGATTTTCTAATTCCACCGTTAATAAAGCAATACCGTTTTCCGGTTTTGCCGCCACTAAACGTTCCAAAGTTTCTTTTGTAATCAACGGCGCGTCACCGTAAAGCATTACGATATTTTCGTCATCTTTAAAAAACGGAGCCGCTTGCTGCATTGCATGTCCGGTTCCTAACTGTTCCGCTTGGAATACCCAGTTCACCGGCTCGTCCGCCAGACGTTCTTTTAATAAATCCGCACCATGCCCATAAATTAAGTGAATTTGCTCCGCACTTAACTGTTTAGCCGTATCAATAACATGTTTCACCATCGGTTTGCCGGCAACTTTGTGCAACACTTTCGGTAAATCCGAATACATACGGGTTCCCTTGCCGGCGGCAAGAATCACAACACTTAATTTTGACATGTAATATCCTTAATTAAAAAGAAATCTCTCCCGTCTGAACAGGAGAGAAATAGGTTAGATTTATTTAATTGACAATATTTAATCGATTAAAGTTCATTTATGCCAGTAATTTTGCGTGCAAAGACTGAACGGAATAGACATCGCAACCGTCAAGGCTTTTCACGCCTTCCGCTAAGGCTTCCGCCGCCGCCATAGTGGTTTGCAGGAATACGCGTTGTTGTAAAGCACTGTGACGGATAGAATGGCTGTCGGCAATACTTTCCGGCAGACTGCCCGAGGTGTTGATCACCATAGCGATTTCGCCGTTTTTGATAGCATCCACAATATTCGGACGCCCTTCACGCACTTTATTGACGATTTGCGTAGTAACACCGTTTTCACGCAGAAACTTAGCCGTCCCCATGGTTGCACACAAACCGTACCCCTGTTCCTGTAATGTTCGGGCAACCGGTAACAACCGTTCTTTATCTGCATCGTCCACTGACAAGAATACTTTACCGGTTTTAGGGATGCGTTCATTGGCACCGAGTTGCGCTTTTAAGAAGGCTTCGGAGAACGTTGTTCCCACGCCCATTACTTCTCCTGTAGAACGCATTTCAGGTCCCAGAATCGTATCCACTCCCGGGAATTTAATGAATGGGAAGACCGCTTCTTTCACACTGCAATACTGAGGAATAATCTCGCCCGTAATACCTTGTTCTTTCAGATTAATTCCCGCCATTACTCGGGCGGCGATTTTAGCCAACGGACGACCCGTAGCTTTACTTACGAACGGTACCGTACGGCTGGCGCGAGGATTAACTTCCAATACGAAGATAACGTCATTTTGTACGGCGAATTGCACGTTCATCAATCCCACAACATTTAATGCTCTCGCCATTGCCGCGGTTTGACGACGAATTTCATCCTGCACGCCTTTTGGTAATGAATAAGGCGGCAATGAGCATGCCGAATCACCGGAGTGAATGCCCGCCTGCTCGATATGCTGCATAATACCGCCCATTACCACATCCGTACCGTCACAAATACAATCTACATCCACTTCAATGGCGTTATTTAAGAAGTGGTCAAGCAGAATCGGACTATCGTTGGAAACCGATACCGCCTCTCGCATATATTTATTGAGTTCATCCACATTATATACGATTTGCATCGCACGTCCGCCTAACACATAAGACGGGCGAACAACTAACGGATAACCCACTTCATCCGCCAGCGTCACCGCTTCTTGCGCATTACGTGCGGTACGGTTATTCGGTTGTTTCAGATTCAAATCTTGCAAGATTTTTTGAAAACGTTCGCGATCTTCTGCAGCATCAATACTATCTGCCGAGGTACCGATGATATTCACACCGTTGTCATGTAATGCATTAGCCAGTTTCAACGGAGTCTGACCGCCGTAATGTACAATGACTCCCCACGGCCGTTCGGTATGCACGATTTCCAGCACATCTTCCAATGTCAACGGTTCGAAATACAAACGATCGGAAGTATCAAAATCGGTAGAAACGGTTTCCGGGTTACAGTTCACCATAATAGTTTCAAAACCGCTTTCCCGCAAAGCAAGCGCTGCGTGAACACAACAGTAGTCAAATTCGATCCCCTGCCCGATACGGTTCGGTCCGCCGCCTAAAATCATCACTTTTTTACGATCGCTCGGATTCGCTTCACATTCCTCTTCGTAAGTAGAATACAAATAAGCGGTGTCGGATTTAAATTCGCCGGCACAGGTATCCACACGTTTATAAACCGGATGTAAATTCAATTCGTGGCGTTTAGCACGCACTTGATCTTCGCTGACATTAGTTAATTGCGCAATACGTTTATCGGAGAAACCTTTGCGTTTCAAACGGCGCAATTCCGCGTAATCCAATTCCGCGAAACTGCGTTTTTCCAAGGCTAATTCTTCCAACACTAAATCCTGTACCTGAATTAAGAACCAAGGATCGATCTTGGAATAATGATGGACTTCTTCCAATGAAAAACCGGCGCCGAAGGCATCCGCCACGTAAAGAATACGATTCGGACCGGGATTACCCAATTCGGTACGAATTTTTTCAGGTTCTTCAGAAAGCAGGTTAAAACCGCAAATACCGGTTTCCAAACCGCGCAGAGCTTTTTGTAAACTTTCCTGGAAAGTACGTCCCATCGCCATCACTTCACCCACGGATTTCATTTGCGTGGTTAAACGGTCGTCCGCTTGCGGGAATTTTTCAAAAGCGAAGCGTGGCACTTTAGTCACCACGTAATCGATTGAAGGTTCGAAAGACGCCGGAATTAAGCCGCCGGTGATATCGTTGCGCAGTTCGTTTAGGGTGTAACCCACCGCTAATTTTGCCGCCACTTTGGCAATAGGAAATCCCGTCGCCTTGGAAGCTAACGCTGATGAACGGCTCACGCGCGGGTTCATTTCGATTACGATCATCTCGCCGTTTGCCGGATTCACCGCAAATTGCACGTTGGAACCGCCGGTATCCACGCCGATTTCACGCAATACCGCCAACGAGGCGTTACGCATAATTTGATATTCTTTATCGGTTAAGGTTTGTGCCGGTGCGACGGTAATTGAGTCGCCGGTGTGCACGCCCATCGGGTCGAAATTTTCGATGGAACACACGATAATACAGTTATCCGCTTTATCGCGCACCACTTCCATTTCGTATTCTTTCCAACCCAGAACAGACTGTTCGATTAATAATTCGTGAGTCGGCGAAGCATCGAAACCGCGCTCGCAAATAGCCTGGAATTCATCACGGTTATAAGCGATACCGCCACCGGAACCGCCCATAGTGAATGACGGACGAATTAAGGTTGGAAATCCCACTTTTTCTTGCGCTTTCCAGGCTTCGTCAAAAGTGTGACAAACGAAAGATTTCGGCGTATTCAAGCCGATTTTCGCCATCGCTTCTTTGAAACGACCGCGGTCTTCCGCTTTATCGATGGCATCTTCCGTGGCACCGATTAATTCCACGCCGTATTTTTTCAATACGCCGTTTTTGGATAAATCCAAGGCGCAATTCAACGCCGTTTGTCCGCCCATCGTCGGTAAAATAGCGTCAGGACGTTCTTTTTCGATAATCTTTTCAACGATCTGCCATTGAATCGGCTCGATGTAAGTGACATCCGCCATATCAGGGTCGGTCATAATGGTCGCCGGGTTGGAATTCACCAACACGACTTTATAACCTTCTTCACGCAAGGCTTTACACGCCTGTGCGCCAGAATAGTCAAATTCACAAGCCTGACCGATCACAATCGGACCGGCACCGATAATAAGGATTGTTTTTATATCGTTGCGTTTTGGCATTTTCTTATCCTTCTGTAGGGTGGGCTTGCCAGCCCACCACACAATATTTCTTGTCATTATTGGTGGGCTAGCAAGCCCACCCTACAAAATTGTTAAATTTTTGACCGCGCTTTAAGCTTTGGCTGCTCGCATTGCATCAATAAATTTATCGAACAAATAAGCCACGTCATGCGGGCCGGGGCTGGCCTCCGGATGTCCCTGGAAGGAATACGCCGCTTGGTCGGTTAGTTCGATACCTTGTACTGAGTTGTCGAATAATGAGCGATGTGTCACGCGTACGTTTTTCGGCAAGCTGTATTCGTCCACTTCAAAACCGTGGTTTTGGCTGGTGATCATCACTTTTTGGTTGGCTAAATCCTGTACCGGATGGTTGGCACCGTGGTGGCCGAATGCCATTTTCTTCGTTTTACCGCCACTCGCCAAACCGAGTAATTGATGACCTAAACAAATACCAAACACAGGCTTTTTCGTCGCTAAAATTTCTTTAATGGCGTTAATTGCATAATCGCAAGGTTCCGGATCGCCCGGGCCGTTAGACAGGAAAACGCCGTCCGGGTTAAGCGCCAGCACCTTTTTGGCCGAAGTTTTCGCCGGCACTACGGTAACATGGCAACCGCGTTCCGCCAGCATACGCAAGATATTGCGTTTTACGCCGAAGTCATAAGCGACGACATTAAATTTCGCTTGTTGCTGTTCAACATAACCCTTGCCTAATTGCCATTCGCCCTGCGTCCATTGATAGGTTTCTTTGGTAGTCACTTCTTGGGCTAAATCTTTACCCGCCATAGAACCGAAACTTAACGCCAATTCAAGAGCTTTTGTCTCATCGACTTCGCCCGTCATAATACAACCTGCCATCGCCCCTTTATCGCGTAACAAACGGGTTAGACGACGAGTATCGATATCCGCAATCGCCACCACGTTATTATCTTTTAAATAATCGGAAAGGCTTTGATTTGAACGGAAATTGCTGTGAATCATCGGGAGATCGCGAATAATTAAACCTGCCGCATACACGCCGTCGCTTTCGAGATCTTCAACATTGGTGCCGGTATTACCGATATGGGGATAAGTAAGAGTGACGATTTGTCGGAAATAAGAAGGGTCGGTAAGAATTTCCTGATAGCCCGTCATAGCGGTATTGAACACCACTTCACCGATGGTGTGTCCTGCAGCACCGATGGATGTGCCATGGAAAACGCTGCCGTCCGCCAGGACGAGAATTGCAGGTTCAGACATAGAATATCTCCTATAAATTATTGTTCGGTCGAACACTTGCGAATGTTCATTAACCACGAATCTCAGTAAAAAACGACCGCACTTTTCACGTATTTTGCTTATCGCGTTATGCGGACGCGATAATTTACCGGATTCGCTGATAAATTTTAGCTGACACCGGCTAAATTCTGCTTATTTTAAAGGACAACGCCACTTGATTCAAGCAAATTCGCAAACGCTTAAATGATTATTTATGCTTTATTTTTGCATAAAAATTCATTTCATGGAAGATAAGAATGAAAAAAGTGCGGTGAATTATTTGCCAATTCCGGAATAACTCATTTACAATGCCGGTATTGTTTTTACCACAGGATACCCTCATGAAAAAAACTCTCCTTTTAATAACCGCACTTTTAGGCGCCGTCACGCTAACCGGTTGCAGTAACACACTAGATCCCGTTACGGGTGAACGAAACGATCCGTTACAGGGGTTTAACCGTACCATGTGGGATTTCAATTACAAGGTACTCGATCCCTATCTATTAAAACCTGCCGCTAAAGGCTGGGACGCTCTGCCTGCTCCGCTAACCACCGGCTTATCCAATGTTGCCGATAACCTTGACGAACCCGTCAGCTTCGTGAACCGTTTATGGGAAGGCGAAGGCCAAAAAGCCATGGTACATCTAAACCGCTTCATTATTAACTCGACTTTCGGGTTAGGCGGTTTAATCGACTGGGCAAGTTACAGCGATCCGCTTAAAATCGAGCATCAACGTACCTTCGGCGACACCTTGGGCAGCTACGGCGTCAATCCCGGCACTTATATCGTTTTGCCGGTGTACAATGCCACCACACCACGCGAATTAACCGGTGCGGCGGTAGACAGCGCTTATACTTATCCGTTCTGGCATTGGGTGGGCGGCGCTTGGTCGTTAGCGAAATACGGCGTACAGGCGGTGGATAATCGTGCCAAAGCTATGGATAAAGAAGCTTTACTGGAGCAAGCGACGGATCCGTATATCACGTTCCGTGAAGCTTATTACCAAAACTTAGAATACCGTGCTACGGACGGTAATGTGAAAGCAAAAGAAAGCGGGCTTTCCGAAGAAGATTTAAATAGTATCGATTAGGAGTAATCAGTATGGAAATGACCACCACACAACGTTTGATTTTGGCAAACCAATACAAGCTCATGGGATTGCTTGACCCCGCCAATGCGAAAACCTATGCCCGTTCGGAAGCCATTGTCCGCGGCGGTTTCAGTCTTGAATTGAAAGCACTGGATAATGAATTTAACAATCTTTCCGTAGAAGAATGTCAAACCGTGCTTGATACGCTTGAAATGTATAAAGCATTGCAGGTTTCTTACAACAATTTAACCGACAAGGCGGAAGTCACGGAACATCGCCTGAAATTCGCCGGTTATTGTGCCGTACGCGAGAAAAAATATCTGAACTATCTGCGTTTTATCACCGGTACGGAGGGTAAATATCAGGAATTTATGCATTGCGAACACGGTTGCGATTCGCAAACGCCTATGTGGGATAAATACACTAAAATGCTGGATGTATGGCGCAACTGTCCGCACGGCTACCATTTGAGTATTCAGGAAATCCAGAAAATTCTGAATGCTTAAACTTTTGCGGTTTAATTATTAATTAAAGGATTGAATTCTTAAAATTCAATCCTTTTGATTATGAGACTTAGATTGCGGTTTATTCATAGCAAACTCAGTCGTGAAAAAGCAAAAACCCGTTAGTCTTTCGACTAACGGGCCTTCTAAATATGGCTCCTCCTGCGGGACTCGAACCTGCGACATATGGATTAACAGTCCACCGTTCTACCGACTGAACTAAGGAGGAATAGATGGTGCCTCGAGGCGGAATCGAACCACCGACACGGGGATTTTCAATCCCCTGCTCTACCGACTGAGCTATCGAGGCATTTAACGCTCATCGCGTCAACACGGGGCGTATTAAACCGTATTTCAGACTTCAGGTCAACACTTATTTTTTAAAATAATATAAAAAAATACCGTTTGATTGTTTAACGCTCAAAAAGCATAAAAAGCAATCAGGATTTGGTTAAAATTTACCGTTATGATGAATAACAAACCGCATCACCGAATTTTATAACAAAATATCCGTGATTTTGACCGCACTTTTCTTCATTCTGCGGCGACAAAAAATCCTTACGGCATATACCGTAAGGATTTTTACTATATTATCCGATTTATCTTACACGGCGATAACTACGCTGCGCTTTATCCACTTTCACCAAATAATTTCTTGCCTGAGCGGACGGATGACCGGTGGTTAAAATACGGTAAACCTGTTCCGGTTGCATTCTATTAATGATGTAAATCGCCTCGTCCGGATCATCGCTGAATACCCGTAACACTGCGCCGGCACCGCTATTATAAGCCGAAATCATAGCATAACGCATTGATGTCGGATTCTGAATACCGGCCAAATATTCATTTCTCAGTAACCACAGGTAAGAAGTTCCCGCATCCACGTTTTTAGCCGGATCGAACAGATAGCTTTTACTTGGCTGACCGCTGCGGCCTTTCATTTTGAATATGTCACGTCCGGCGGAATGCGGTACAACCTGCATCAAACCGATAGCATTGGCATAGCTGATTGCGTACGGGTTAAAACTTGATTCCGTTTGCATAATGCCCAGAATCAGGCTTTCATCAATACCGTATTGACGCGAAGCCTTGCGGACGAACGGCAGATATTTTCTGGCACGGATGTTCACATGGTTTGCGATCATCTGAATAGAAACAAATTGTACGGTACGCCCGTTGTTTAAACGACGTTGCTGCAATTTATTCTGAATCAGGTAGGTAGCGAAATTATTCGCAACATTTACGTTCGTAATAGACTGCCCGAAATTATTCACTACCTGGCCTACCAAGAAAGGGCGGGAGCTGATCGGCGTATCACCCGAAGCAAACAAATCGATACCTTTCGCGTCGGATCCCATTAATAACGTATGCACAATTGCACTGTGCAAACGGTTCACATCCGCCAGCGTTTCAATGGTAATCATACCTTCGTCAAAGCTGATATGGCTACGGGTATAATAACTATCGTTGTATTTTACGTAGTCTTTACGGCTTGCTACCAATAACTCGTTCACACCCCAAATCTGATCGATATTTTGTGAAAATTGCCCGGTCAGTAAATCCAGACCATGCGTATCCTTGGCAAACACGTCATCATAATTTGCACGATCTGACGAACAGGCATACAAAAACGGTACAATCGCTAGAATCAGTAATTTTTTTAACGTAATCTTCATATTTCTGAATTATTTTTCCGGTGGAACATAGCCTTCAATATGCACATCTTTGCCTTCAAATAAAAAATTTACCATTTCCTGTTCAAGTAATTTACGATGTTCGGCATTCATCATATTCAGTTTTTTCTCATTCACCAGCATAGTTTGTTTTTTCAGCCAATCGCCCCACGCCTGTTTGCTGATATGCTCGAAAATACGTTTACCCAACTCGCCCGGATATAATTGAAAATCCAGGCCTTCTGCTTCTTGCTTTAAATGTTCGCAGAATACGGTTCTAGCCATAACTATGTCCTTTTTTAAATTGAAGTAATAAATTTTTGACGGGGGTTGCCAACCCGATTTGATCAGGATTTTGCAAATCATACCAATATTTGACCGCACTTGATACCGAAGATTGGTATTCTCGCGGGTTTTCTTCGATTTTTTTCCAATCGCTGCGATCTTCGTCACGTTTTTTCGGCGTAAGTTCAGCATAAATAGGATAAATATCCAAATGGAAATGACTGAAAGTATGGCGGAATCCCGTCCACTCCCGATATGTTGTGACGCCCTGCTGACGCAGATAATCCAGCAATTCGGATTTGCTGTCGAACTGAGGAAAACAATACAATCCGCCCCACAATCCCGTACTCGGTCGCTGTTCCAGTGCAATTTTACCCTCATGTTCCAATAACAGAAAATAACCCGTTCGTTCCGGCAGGCTTTTCTTCGGTTTTTTCGCCGGATAATCTTTCCACGCCTCCGTCAAACGTGCGCCGCACTTCTCTCTCAACGGACAAAGAGCGCATTTCGGCTTGGAACGGGTACATACCAACGCGCCGAGGTCCATCATCGCCTGATTAAAATCCGCAGTACGATCTCTGGGTGTCACCTCGGCACTTAACCCCCACAACCGATCTTCCACTTTTTTATCGCCCGCCCAGCCTTCAACCAGAAAATAACGGGCAAGCACCCGCTTCACATTGCCGTCTAAAATCGGATAAGGTTGCCCCAATACGGAAGACAAAATCGCGCCCGCCGTGCTACGACCAATGCCAGCCAGCGACCACACCTGTTCAAATTCCGTCGGAAATTCGCCTCGAAATTCATCCCGAATCTGCTGAGCTGCCTTATGCAGATTGCGAGCGCGGGCATAATAGCCTAATCCCATCCACAAATGCAGTACTTCGTCCTGTGAAGCATCCGCAAGTGCGGTCACATTCGGAAAGGTTTCGATAAACCGTTCAAAATAAGGAATCACCGTCGCCACTTGAGTTTGCTGCAACATGACTTCCGACAGCCATACACCGTACAGGGTTTTATGCTGCTGCCACGGCAAATGCTTGCGTCCGAACTGTTCAAACCAAGCCAAAACGGCGCGGGCAAAAAGCGAAGATGAAAAAGATTGAGCTTGCATAAAAATCCTAATCCTAAATTGAAGGCTGAAAATTCTAACACAGCTATAAAACGAACAAAACGTGAAAAAATTTGACCGCACTTTGCAAAAAACGGTAAAAACCGTATAATCCTCCGCCAATTTAACGATAACGAAAAATTTATGACAGAACTCAAAAAGACTTTTGCCGATCAAAAGCGAAAAACCGTCGAAACCGCTGAATTTACCGAGGACGGACGTTATAAACGTAAAATCCGCAGCTTCGTTTTACGTACCGGACGTTTAAGCGAATACCAACGTCAAATGATGAATGACAATTGGTCGAATTACGGCTTGGACTATCAAACCGAACCTTTTGATTTTCCGGCTATTTACGGTAACCACAACCCGGTCATTCTGGAAATCGGCTTCGGCATGGGAAAGTCTCTGGTGGAGATGGCACAACAAAATCCCGATAAAAATTATCTCGGCATTGAAGTGCATACGCCGGGGGTGGGCGCTTGTCTGGCCTACGCGCTGGAAAAAGGGATAAAAAATCTACGGGTGATTTGTCATGACGCCACGGAAATTCTGCGCGATTGTATTGCCGACCGTTCCCTTGGCGGTTTACAACTGTTTTTCCCGGATCCCTGGCATAAAGCGAAACACCATAAACGCCGCATTGTGCAACCGCAGTTTGTGAAAACCGTGACACAAAAACTCACATCCGGCGGCTTTATTCATTTCGCCACCGACTGGCAAAATTATGCCGAACATATGCTGAACGTGTTACAATCCGTGCAAAGTGCGGTCGGAATTCGCAATATTTCCGAAACCGGTGATTTCATTCCCCGTCCTGATTTTCGTCCGTTAACCAAATTCGAACAACGCGGGCAAAAACTCGGGCACGGCATTTGGGATTTATATTTCATCAAAAATTAACCACCACATAACAGGAGAATATTATGGCTATCAAACGTAATGCGCGCCAACGTAAAAAAATGCACTTGGCCGAATTCCAAGAACTGGGCTTCTTAGTAAACTGGCAATTTGCGGAAGGCACCGCCATTGAGACCGTCGACGAAGTGGTGGATCGCTTTATTCGCGAACTCATCCAGCCCAACGGTCTGGCTTATGAAGGCAGCGGTTACTTACGCTGGGAAGGGTTGGTTTGTCTGGAAAAATTAGGCAAATGCGATGAATCTCACCGCAAATTAGTGAAAGACTGGTTGGAAGCCAACGGCGTTCAACAAGTGGAAATCAGTGAATTATTTGATATTTGGTGGGATTATCCGGTTAAAAACGCCTGAATTCCGGCACCTAGTGCCATCATAAAAAACAGCACGGTAACGTGCTGTTTTTTTTACGGTATTATTTTGGGGATTCGGTTTGAGCAGATTCCGTCATAGAATACAGTACAAACGCTAAAAAGAAATAAAACATTTGCGTGGCGTGTAAAGAGAAAAAGGCTTCGCTCATGCCGTAAAACAACACGGCGACCACATGAACAACGCCTAACGCACCGATAGTTTTTTGATTTAAATCCGCAGATTTAGCCGTCCGCCAGAATTTACGCAAAGGCACGAAAAATACGAGCAATAACGATAACAAACCGAAAATTCCGTTTTTCGCCAAACTGTCCAGATAAAGATTATGGGCATGAGCATAAATACTGGCGGATTTCGCCATTTTGCCTTCCGTCGCATAGCGTTTAAAGTGCGTTTTGAACGCATCTTCTCCCACACCGGCTAACGGATGTTCCTGTGCTATCATTAATGCGCCTTTCCACATTTCAAAACGCGCACCAATAGAGGTATTCGGGTTATTTTTCTCGAAATAATTTACAATATCGCTATGTGCCTGATGAATACGCTGGCTTACTTGCGTTTGCGGAATCATAAATAATACCACGGCCCCTACAACCACCAATGTACACAAACCGGCTAAGAATTTTTTAGAAAGTTGCTGACGAAAAATATAAATCAGTACAAGCAGTACCGGTGGCAAACTAATCCACCCGCCGCGTGCTGTGGACAGCACGCTGGCGCCTAACCCGCCCAAGATACCGAGTAAGCAAAGTGCGGTCAGAATTTTCTGTTTTTTCTTCAGTGCATAAAAGAATAAAGGAAAAGATAACCAGCCTAAAGATAACGCCATATCACCGGCTTGAATATGAATCATATTACCGAAGGGTAAACGTAAACCGAGATACAGACGATCATAAGCAGCAACGACAAAGCCAATGACGGCACTGCACGGAATGGCGATAAATAAGGCGTTCAGACAAATTTTAAATTTCCGCAACAGGAAATATGTAGGTAAAAACGCCAATAACTGGCTTACGACATCCACGTGTCGCCAACGATCATCATGAAAACCGAACGTAATCAAACGGACGATAATATAAAACAATACGGCATAACAAAACCATTTATCTTCTTTTGTTAACGCGAAGGATTGTTTATTTTTCAAAAGCGTAAAACTATATGCCAATCCCAGCAACACTAAAGCGATGAACGCTGCGTTATGCACGGGTTTAAGGACAAAAACGGTTAAAATAAATGCTGCCGTGAGCACGTTCAGCCAAATAGGCAATTTTTTAAATCTAAGCAGTTGCATAACGGATCCCGTAAAACAAAAAAGACCGCACCTTTATACCGAAGGTGCGGTCTTATTCTAGCCTATTTTAACAGGAATTATAATACGTCGACGCAGTTTAAATCTTGGAAAGATTTTTCTAAGCGTTTAGACATGGATTCTTCCATCTTACGTAACCAAACACGCGGATCATAGTATTTTTTATTTGGTGCGTCAGGGCCTTCAGGGTTGCCTAATTGACCTTGCAGGTAAGCTTCGTTTGCTTTGTAGAATTGAAGAATACCGTCCCAAGCCGCCCATTGGGTATCGGTGTCAATGTTCATTTTGATGGCACCGTAGCCGATGGCCTCGCGAATTTCTTCGGTTGAAGAACCTGAACCGCCGTGGAATACGAAATTAATCGGTTTGGCCGCAAGATTGCGTTCTTTCGCTACGAATTCCTGGGAAGCCCCTAAGATAGACGGTTTTAATTTTACGTTGCCCGGTTTGTAAACGCCGTGTACGTTACCAAATGCCGCAGCCACAGTAAAACGGGAACTTACCGGATTTAATTGATCATAAACATATAATACGTCTTCCGGTTGGGTATATAAACGTGATTCATCCACATCAGAATTGTCTACGCCGTCTTCTTCACCACCGGTAATACCGATTTCGATTTCAAGGGTCATACCCATTTTGTCCATGCGTTCCAGATATTTACGGCAAATCGCCATATTTTCTTCCATTGGCTCTTCCGAAAGATCCAGCATATGCGAAGAGAACAACGGTTTACCGGTTTCGGCAAAATGTTTTTCACCTGCGTCTAATAAGCCGTCCACCCATGGCAGTAATTTTTTTGCGCAGTGATCGGTGTGAAGAATCACCGGCACGCCGTATTCAGCGGCTAAAGTATGTACGTGTTTTGCACCGGCGATAGCACCTAACACATCCGGACGAATGCCGCTTGCAGGTTTCACGCCTTTACCTGCGTAGAATGAAGCGCCGCCGTTAGAGAATTGAATAATTACAGGCGCTTTTACACGTGCTGCAGTTTCTAAAACAGCGTTGACAGAGTCTGAGCCCACACAGTTTACTGCAGGAATTGCGAAGCCGTTTTCTTTTGCGTATGCAAATACTTTTGAAACGTCATCGCCAGTTAATACGCCGGGTTTTACGATGTCTAATAATTTAGCCATTTTTGTTTTTCCTTTTATGTAGGGTGCGTTTGCCCACGCACCGTAAAATAAAAATTGTACTTATTTTCCCCTGCTGCAGAAAGAGGGGGGAAGTTAAAAGAAATTAACCGTTTGCACGTTTCTCTAAAATTTCAACTGCCGGCAAGACTTTACCTTCCACGAATTCTAAAAATGCGCCGCCACCGGTTGAGATATAAGAAATTTTATCTTTGATACCGAACAAATCGATTGCCGCTAATGTGTCACCGCCGCCTGCGATAGAGAATGCGCCGTTTGCCGTTGCTTCTGCGATAGCATTCGAAACCACTTCAGTCCCTTTACGGAAGTTCGGGAATTCAAATACCCCCACCGGACCGTTCCAAAGAATAGTTTTCGCCGATTTGATGATTTTCGCTAATTCTTCAGCGGATTTGTCGCCGATGTCAAAGATTGATTCGTCCGCCCGTACTTCAGTCACGGATTTTTCAGTCGCCGGTGCGCTTTCGGAGAATTCCGTACCGACGCGTACATCAACCGGCACCGGAATGTTAGTGGCAGCGGCTAAACGTTTCGCTTCCGGGATTAAATCCTCTTCATATAAAGATTTACCCACATTATGACCTTCCGCAGCAATAAAAGTATTCGCGATACCGCCGCCCACGATTAATTGATCCGCAATTTTTGAAAGAGAATCCAACACAGTTAATTTCGTGGAAACTTTTGAACCGCCCACAATCGCCAACATCGGACGTTGCGGTTCTTTTAACGCTTTACCTAATGCGTCTAGTTCCGCCGCTAATAACGGACCGGCGCAAGCAACCGGTGCATATTCCGCTACGCCGTAAGTCGAAGCCTGCGCACGGTGTGCCGTACCGAAAGCGTCCATGACGAATACGTCGCAAAGTGCGGCATATTTTTTACCTAATTCAGGATCGTTTTTCTTTTCGCCTTTGTTAACGCGTACGTTTTCAAGCACCACGATTTCGCCTGCTTGCACATCCACCCCGTCCAGATAGTTTTGCACTAAGCGGACAGGCACGCCAAGCTCCGCATTATTTAAGTAATCAACCACCGGTTGTAATGAATCTTCCGGTTTGAATTCGCCTTCGGTCGGACGACCTAAATGAGACGTAACCATCACTTTCGCGCCTTTTTCCAACGCAAGTTTAAGTGTCGGGATAGTCGCGCGGATACGTGCATCGGACGCCACTTTACCGTCTTTTACCGGCACGTTTAAATCGGCGCGAATAAAAACACGTTTTCCTGCTAAATCCAGGTCGGTCATTTTGATTACTGACATAATTTATCCTCTTCTGGTTAAATAATAAAATTTTTGCATTTAAATATTATACTCAGTTATGGCTAGGTTGTAACTGTTTCAGATCAAATAATTGAGATTTATTTGCAAATACGCTTAATCGTTTCACCTTCAACGGGACGGGCAATTTATCGCGTTCCAGTTTAGATCGTAACAGATAAAAAGTTCCTGACGGCTGGCTTGCATAAACACGTTTTTCAGCGGCGGATTATGCTGTTTCATCCAACGGAATAAGGCTTTGCGATCCATATTCTGTGTCGGCAAAGTTAAACTCCGGAATAACTGCCGTTGCTTTTGGAAATAGGCGTCCGCCGATTGAAAGGCGCAAGCGCCGTGCTTTTCCCATTCTCCCTGCAATAAAACCGCACTCGGACTATCTGATAAATACTTTTCAATTACCCGAGAATCCACCGGAGGCAAATCACCGCGGCAAAAACGCGGATGATCCGCCGTCCCGCGCGCCGCGCGGTTTTGCGGCCACAACCCGTGGATCACCCAACCGTATTGGCGTTGCATCCCGCATTGTTGCTGTACCGAAGGCGGCAGATTGCCGCCGAATTTTTTGGTTTGAGAATCACAAAATGCCGGCGACCAAGACAGCACTAACATGTAATAATCCACAGGAGCATGGGCATTTTGTCCGATCGCATCGTCGCGCATGTTGTAATCGTAATCCGCCGAAACATTGGCTTGCTTACGCGTATCCGTCTGTCGGCGATTAGTCGTCGCGTCATTACTATCAATTGAATCGGCTGCTGAAAAAACATCGTTTTTTCTGACCGCACTTTGCGTTTTTTGTCTCGTTTTATCCTGTTTTTGCTGCTGTTGCGGCAGATTTTCTGGTGTCGTTTCATTGGGAATTAACCGTTGCGAAAAATAAAAATACGCCGCCAGCAACGCCACCGCTCCGATACGAATCCATTTCAAATATTTTTGATTCATTTTTTACCTTTAATTTTAGCCCTGATTTCTTTATAATCGCCGCACTTTTTGTTAACCGAAGATCACCATGGCATTACTCATTACAGACAAATGCACAAACTGCGATATGTGCCTGCCGGAATGCCCGAACGACGCCATTTCCGTCGGTGACGAAATCTATGTAATCGACCCCGCGCTGTGCACGGAATGCGTCGGTCATTATGACACGCCGACCTGCCAAAAAGTTTGTCCCATCACAAAATGTATTATAGCGGATCCTCAGCATGTGGAAAGCAACGACGAACTATGGGAAAAATTCGTGCTGATTCACCATGCGGACAAACTTTGATTATCAGAAGAATCCCCAAAGTGCGGTCAAAAAAACGAGAGTTTTTTGAACTTTATGTTATCGTCGATTACAAATTTTTTACGGGCAAAACGAATTGTTAAGCCGTAGTCGCGTACCGACGAATTTTGCTATACTACTTTGCCCGCAACCTCTCATTGCGGGCGTACCGATTCAAAGGAGAACTTCATGTATTTAGACCAAATCAAAACGGAATTACTAGAAGCGCAAGACGTGCTGCAAAAATTTATTGCGGACGAAAACAATATTAAATTAATTCAACAGGCGGCATTACTGATTTCCGACAGTTTCAAACAAGGCGGTAAAGTGCTTTCCTGCGGCAACGGCGGTTCCCATTGCGACGCCATGCACTTCGCCGAGGAATTAACCGGCCGTTACCGTGAAAACCGTCCCGGTTATCCGGCTATCGCCATTTCCGATGTCAGCCATTTAAGCTGTGTCAGTAACGATTTCGGTTACGATTACGTATTCTCCCGTTATGTGGAAGCGGTCGGCAAACCCGGTGACGTATTGTTCGGTTTATCCACATCCGGCAATTCCAAAAACGTGTTAAACGCAATTCAAGCGGCAAAACAAAAAGACATGAAAGTGATCGCGATGACAGGGAAAGACGGCGGGGAAATGGCGGGTTTAGCCGATGTGGAAATCCGCGTACCGCATTTCCGTTATGCGGATCGCATTCAGGAAATTCACATTAAAGTGATCCATATTTTGATGATGTTGATTGAATTTGAAATGGCGAAAGACGTTTAATTGTCAAGAAACTTTTCTAACATACAAAAGTGCGGTCGGAAACGATCGCATTTTTTATTTCATTAAATTTCCCTGAAAACAGGCAAAAAAATAACCGCACTTTAAAAGTGCGGTTAAAACTTAACGCATTTTTACACTGAATTAGTGGCTTTCGCCCTGACTGATTCTCGGTGCGTTTTCATCGAATTCCGGTAACGGTTCGTGATCGGATCCCAGATAAGTGTAAATCACCGGTAACACGAATAAGGTAAACAAAGTACCGATAGCCAGACCGGCTACCACCACAACCCCCATGCTGAAACGCATGACGGCACCGGCGCCGGAAGCATAAAGCAACGGCACGAGACCGGCAATCATCGCCGCCGTCGTCATTAAGATCGGACGCAAACGTAATTGCGCGGCGGTCATAATAGCTTCCATCTTGTTTTTACCGTGATTAAGCTGTTCTTCTTTCGCCACTTCGCACATTAAGATACCGTGTTTGGTGATTAAGCCGACCAGCGTAATCAAACCGACTTCGGAGTAAATATTGAGCGTAACCCCCGTTACACCGAAGAAACTGAGCAAGTTCAAGACCAATAATGCGCCTGAAATCGCCAACGGTACGGAAACCAAAATGACCATCGGATCACGAATGGATTCGAACTGAATCGCTAATACCAAGAAGATGATCAGCACCGCCAAAATAAAGGTGGTTGCCAATGCGTTACCTTCCTGCACCAGCTGACGGGCTTCGCCTTTCCAGTCGTAAGAATAACCTTGCGGTAAATCCTTCGCCGCCTCCTGCAACCATGCAATCGCATCACCTGTCGTTGTCGTCGGTGACGGTACCATTTGAATTTCAGCCGCATTCAACTGACTGAAACGCGGTAACGAATACGGTTGCGGTTCCAGCGTGACATCCAACAAGCTGCTTAACGGCACGCTTTCACCATTGCTTGCGCTGATGTAATAATTCTTCAAACTTTCCGGCGATAAACGGTTTTCGCGTTTCACCTGAGAAATCACTTTATAGGCACGACCGTCGATATCCACTCGGGTAATTGTCGCTTCCGATAGATAATAACCCAAGGTGCTTGCAATCTGCTGCATGGTAATACCGTAGGTTCCCGCTTTCTCTTTATCTACTTTAATACGCATTTGCGCAACGTCGTATTTCAAGGTTAAGTTTGAATATACGAATTTACCGGATTTACGGATTTTGTCTAAAAACGTCTCGGCAACTTGCGCCAATTCCTTGGTGCTGCCCGGCGAACTTAACACGATAACTACCGGCGGTCCCTGTTCCCCGGTTTCAATTTCAGGGAACGCAAAAGCTGAAATGGATACTTCGGGAATTTCTGCTGCTTTCGCCGTTAATTCGGCCATTACTTCCGCCTGAGTACGACTACGTTCGGACCAATCCTTTAAGGTAGTAATAACCAACGCTTGATTGGTATTCGGCGCACCGGCAATCACCTGAGAATATTGTTTTTCCGGCGTGTTATCCAATATTTCTTCATATGGTTTGGTTGCCTGCTGCACGTAATCTACGTTAACGTTGGACGGTGCCGTAACCATCCCCAGAAAACCGCCTTTATCTTCCGTCGGTGTTAGCTCACTGGATAAAGCGGTAAACAACACCGGTAAAGTGGCGAAAATAATTACTGCAAACAATAAAATGGCCTTACGGGTTTGCATAACCAAGCCGAGTATATAAGTATAAATGTTGGTTATCTTGGTTAAAGTGCGGTTAACTTTCTCCTCGAATTTCGAACTTTCATGTTTCAACATTTTGCCCGACATCATCGGCGAAAGCGTTAAGGCAATAATCCCCGAAATAAATACCGCTCCCGCCAGCGTTAAAGCGAACTCTTTAAACAAGGTACCGGTAATTCCCCCCATTAACGCCATAGGCGAGTATACCGCCACCAAGGCAATGGTCATGGAAATAACAGGAACGGCAATCTCGCGGGTACCGATAATCGCAGCCCGGAACGGCGTTTCGCCTTCTTTGATATGACGATCGACATTTTCCAGTACCACAATAGCATCATCCACCACCAAGCCGATAGCGAGGATCATGGCAAGCAAGGTCATTAAATTAAGTGAAAAATCCAATGCCTGCAGTAAAAATACCACCCCGATTAAGGAAATCGGAATAGTAATAATCGGAATCAAAATAGCGCGTAACGAACCGATAAACATCATAATCACCACCAACACAATCACCACCGCTTCCACAATGGTGTGAATTACATCGTTGATAGAACTGTTAATGGCTACCGTACGGTCATAAAGAATATCCGATTCAATACTGTTCGGCAGATTCTTTTTAATGGTGTCATATAGCGGACGAATCTTATCGGCGACATCTAACGGGTTTGCATTGGATGTCGGCTCGATCCCCAATACCACCGCATCGGAGCCGTTTGCCGCTGCACGGGTATTATCGCTTTCTTTATTTAACTCTACATCGGCGACATCTCGTAAACGAACCAGTTTTTCACCGTCGGAATAAACGATTAAATTACCTAAATCTTCCACCGTATTAGTGGTAGTTTCCACTTTGTTACGGTAAACGTTAAAGTAACCTTTGTCGTTACCTGCTGCAGTCTGTACGTTATTATTAGCTAACGCGGTAGCAATTTGAGAAGCGGAAAGATTTTGTGCCGCCAATTTTTGCGGATCCAGCCAAATACGCATGGCGTATTCCGCCGCCCCGTACACGTTTACCTTCGCCACACCTTCAACAGTAAACAACTGCGGTTTCACTACGCGTTCAATATAGTCGGTAACTTGGCTTGGATGCAGTTTATCGGAACGGAAACTAATATACATAATCCCCGAACCGCCGGTTGAAGAGGTTAATGTCGGGTCTTCAATACCGCTCGGTAATTCTGAACGGACAGACTGTACCTTGGATAATACGTCGGCCAAGGCTGAAGCCGGATCGGTATTCAGTTTCATTTTTACCGTGATGGTAGAAGAACTCGGTGCACTACTGGAAGATAAATAATCGATGTTATCCGCCTGCGCAATGGCCTCTTCAAGCTTTGATGTCACGAATGCCTGAATTAAGCCTGCATCCGCCCCTGCATAAGTCGTACTCACGGTAATTACCGTAGTCGTCATTTTCGGGTACTCACGTACCGACAATTTTGAAATAGCCTGCAAACCGAGAATGACGATCAGCAGACTAATACAAATCGCCATCACCGGACGCTTAATAAAAATATCTGTAAATTTCATTCAAACAATCCTGAAATTAAAGGTTGGTTTTGGTTGCAGGCTGAACGGTACCGACGCCTTCTTTATCGGCGACCGTTACCAGACTGCCGTTACCCAAACGCTGTTGTCCGCCGGTGACGATAATATCGCCGGCTTTCACTTCGTCACCTTTCAATTGTGCATAAATACCCTGACGGTCTTTCGTAAATACGGTAATTTGCTGGGCACGATACATTTTGCTTAAGTTTTCGTTATCTTTCAGTTTTTCTTTATCTTCATCGGATAACGGCCGTAACACATAAGCCATTTCACCATACATATTGTAGGTAATCGCCACCTGCGGAATCACAATTTGTTCTCTTTCCGTCGGTAGAGCCAAACGCAAACGGGTGAACATACCGGATAACAGTTTTTTGCCGTCTTCCGGTTCAAATGTCGCCTGTACATCAATTAAGCCGGTGGACTTATTGATTGCCGGTTCAATCGCTGTAACTTTCGCCGCAAAAGTTTCCCCTAAACGGGCATCGGACGTAGCCGTTACTTTCTGACCGATATGCAGATTCTCCAAATCGTTTTGCGATACGGAGAAATCCACTTTCATGGAACTAACGTCTTCTACCCGTACGATTTCCGCGCCGGTCGAGATATATTGACCTTCGTTGACTTGAACGATACCGGTGACACCATCATAAGGCGCAACGATTTTACGGCGTTCAATGGTAGCTTTTAAAGAATTAACGTTTGCCACTAATTGATCTAAAGTCGCTTTCGCATTATCCAATTCGGTCTGTGATACGCTTTGTGATTTGATCAAGTTCGCATAACGTTGATAAGTTAAACGCGCTGCCGGCACTTGCGCTTCAGCGGCACGTAAACTTGCCACTTCCACATCATTATCAAATTCGACCAGCACATCGCCCTTTTTCACAATTTGACCCGATTTAACCAGAATTTTCTTAATCGTTCCCGAAGCTTGCGCGCTTAACATAGATCCTTGATTAGGACGAACCAGACCGGTGGTATTAATCACCGGTGTCCATTCACGCGGTGCAACCGTCATTGCCGTTACCGGACTTGCTGTTTCCGGCATATTGGCAATAGCTTTGCCAATCATAATTTCTTTAAATTTGTTCAAACCGATGACTAGCGCGAACACTAACACCGCAACAGCTAGCCCTACTTTCAAAAAGAAAGTATGCGAACGTTTCGGTTTGTTCGTTTGAAGTTGAGACATAAAAACTCCGTAAAGTTAAATTACAATTTATTTTTTCAGGGAACGCCAACTGCGCTCAATAATGTTTTCCAGAACGTCATCTGCAAGTTCAAGCTTAAAATAAATTTTATCTTTTGCTAAATTTACTAAATGCTCAAGCCCTAATGAAAACAACACTTTAATCGGCAAATCGCACATTTCATTTGCAGCGATTGCTTTTTGACAAAAAATAGCCCAATGACTTTCTTGATCCAGTTCCGCACAAATATCAATAAAAGTGGGTAGAGACCAATATTGGCTCATATTCTTCAACTGAATAGGATTATTCAATAGATAATGCCAAACATTCCACCACATTGTTCGATATTGTTCAAAATAAGATACGTCTTCATCATAATTTTTTTCCAGCTCTTGGTTGAAAAGCGTGAATACGCGACGCGCAAGCTGTTCTAACAATTTATCTTTACTTTCAAAGTAAAGATAAATGGTACCGGCTGAAATTTTTGCCTGCTTGGCAATTTTTTGCATCGATAGGTTCTGCAACCCTCTGTCCGCAATTAATTGTTCCGTTGCAACCAAAATTTGCTCCGCCATATCTTTATCAGATTGGTGCATAAGACAAATCCTAAGTGAGATTAAACATAGAACAAAAAGCGGCAGAAATGCCGCTGAATGAACGTTCGTTCATTTTAATGATTTTTTGTTGATAAGCAAGCGTTAAGATGAAAAAAGTGCGGTCAAAATTTTTTATTTTTTACCGCACGTTCAATTTTATGAACCTAATTACATCCCGATAATCACGCAACTCGCCACTGAGCCGGCTTGTTGTTGTGCGCCTGCAGCCGCCTGACGATCGCCGATCGGACCAACCAACACACGGTTCCATTTGCCGCTTTCGGTAATGCGCGCATTCAACCCTGTCATCGCTAGCTTCGCCTGCAAAGCTTCCGCTTTCGCGCGATCGTTAAAGGCGCCGCACTGTAAACCGAATTTACCGCCGGAAGCTTTAGCCGAATTGGATTTGGCGGTTTCGGCTTTTTTCGCCGCCTGTTGTTTGGCTAATTCGGCCTTTTTGCGCTCTTCCTCTTTTTTAGCTTGCTCTACGGCTCTTTTTTCGGCTTCCGCTTTTGCCCCTGCTTCATCCGCTATACCTGCCGCCGGTGACGTAGCCGTTGCCGCAACGGAAGTCGCATCTGTTACCGGAACGGTTTGCTGAGCACCGTTTTCCGCCGCTTTAGTCGCCCGTTCCAGCGCCGCTTTTTTCTCGGCTTCTTCCAAACGTCTTAAATCTTCTTTTTGTTTTTCACTTAATTGCGCTACTTTTTCCAAGGACGCCTGACTGTTATCCGTCGGCACGGTGCGGCGCTCCAATTCTTTAATGTACGACCAGCTTTCTTCCGGTCGGCTGGGTAATTGGCTTTTCGGTTTCACCTGTTCCACCGCTAATTCTCTAGACTGCGGTTCCGGCGCTTTTGTGGTTAAAAAATAAAGCCCCAATGCAAATCCCAAAACCACAACGCAGGCGATAGTTAGCAAGACGGATTTTCCTAATCCGGCTGATTTTTTCTTTTTGGTGCTGCGCGCAGCATAATCTCGTTGTGCCACAATAAAACCTTAATATTTTCCGAAAAAATGAATAGACTCTGTTTATTTTTGATATAAATGCGCTTAATTCTACTCAAATTTCGTCAATGTGACTAGTCCGTCGTCTTATTCTTTCATTAAGTTCGCGGGAAAAAGCGTCGATCAAGTCAGATCCTGCGGATCTACATCTAAATTTAACCGCACTTGTGACGGTTTATTTTCCCAGTTCCGATAAAAATCCGCCAATGCCCTTTGCAACCAAGCGCGTGACGGATGTTGTAATAACAACTGCCAGCGAAATTGATCCGCTTTTTTGGCGAAAGGTGCCGGCATTGCGCCCAAAATCTGTAAGTGCGGTTGATTTTTCGCCTGTTTCCATCGTTGGAAATAATCCGCAATCTGAGTGAGTAATCGCTCAGCAGCTGCAGATTGTCGGCTTTGCGCTTTAAATAACGCCTGAAAACTAAAAGGCGGCAATCCCATTGTACGACGCATGTCTAACGCTTCACGGGCAAACGCGGCGTAACCGTCGTTCAACAAACGCCGCAATAGCGGATGCTCCGGATAATGGGTTTGTAACAATACTTCGCCCGGTTTTTCCGCTCGGCCCGCTCGCCCCGCCACCTGTACGTAAAGCTGCGCCAAGCGTTCTTCGGCACGAAAATCCATACTGAACAGACTGCCGTCCACATTAATCAGCGCCACCAGCGTCACATCCGGGAAATGATGACCTTTCGCCAGCATCTGCGTGCCAATCAGAATCCGGCTTTTGCCTTGCTTAATATCATCCAGATGGCTTTCCAGTGTGCCTTTACGCGCCGTGCTGTCACGATCGATACGGGTAATACCGTAATGCGGAAAACGTTCTTTCAACGTTTGCTCCAACTGTTCGGTGCCAAGCCCTGTGGTGATTAAATGGGTCGAACCGCAATCCGCACACTGCATGGGAATCGGGCGCTGCGATGCGCAATGATGACAGCGCATAACCCGTTGCCGTTGATGATATGTGAACGGTTTATCACAATGAGGACAGCAGCACATCCAACCGCATTCATGACATAGCAACACGGGTGCAAAACCGCGTCGGTTCAAAAACAGCAACACCTGATTTCCCTTTTGCAGATGTTCATCCATTTTACGCAGCAAGGTACCCGACAAACCGTTTACCACCGATTGTTTTTTTAAATCAATCAACTGACTTTCTGCTGTTTTCGCTTGTCCGGCGCGTTGCGACAAAACGATGTGGGTATATTTCCCCTGATTCACATTGTGCAGACTTTCCAAGCTGGGGGTCGCCGAGCCCAACACCACCGGAATATCCAGCTGCTTGGCGTAAACCACCGCCAAATCACGGGCATGATAACGCCACCCGTCTTGCTGTTTGAAAGAGGCCTCATGTTCTTCATCCAGAAGAATCGCGCCTAGATCACGAAATGGGGTAAACAACGCCGAACGGGTACCGATAACTATCGCGCTTTGCCCGTTTTTTGCCCGTCGCCACACTTGTAGTCGCTGAGAATCGTTTAAATTGGAATGCAATACGTCAATTTCTACGTTAAAACGCGCCCGAAAGCGACGGACCGTTTGCGGAGCTAAACCGATTTCCGGCACCAGCACCAAAACCTGCCGGTTTTTTTTCAATGTTTCTTCAATAAACTGCAAATAGATTTCCGTTTTACCGGAACCTGTTACGCCGTCCAGCAAAAATGCCTGAAAGCCTTGCTGAAACAACAACCGGCTTAACGCCAACGCCTGTTGTTTATTTAAGGTTAAACGATTTTCCGTTTTGGTTAGCGCTAATTCACCTAACTTTTTTTGCCAATCGACGGATTCCACCGCCTGCTCAAATTCCGTAATCAAAGCTTTCTCTTTCAAAGCCGACCAGATGCTCGCGGCGAAAGGATTATTACCTTTTTCCAACGGAGCTAAAATCAGTGATCTTGCCGCTTCCAGCTGTTTTTTCGCGCGATTCAGCGCACCGTCCGTTAACGCCTGTTCGCCAAGTGCGGTCAATTTCCAAAAAATTTTCGATTTTTCCACCGCACTTTCACCGTTACGCAATTTCACCGGCAACGCCGAAAATAAAGCTTCTCCCAGCGGTGCCTGATAATACCCAGCCGCCCAGTTCAGTAATGACCAGAGCGGCGCATTAAAGATTGTTTTTTCATCCAATACCGCCAGAATTTGTTTCAGTTGTTCGGCGGGCAATTCGCTTTGAAGCGGGAAATCCACTGCAATCGCCACCCGTTTCTGCCGTCCGAACGGCACCACAACCCGGCTTCCGATCTCAAGCGAAAGCCCGTCAGGCAATAAATAATCAAAAAAACGCATTAACGGCACCGCCAGCGCGACACGAACAAATTTCATTTTAAGTTTGTAATTCCAAAAATAAATCTTTACCATATGCAGGGTAAAGGAGCAGATTATGGCAATCAATCAATCAATCAATCAATCAATATTCTTATCATTAATTTAAAAAAATCAACTCAACGCCGTCAATTCATGCAGAAACAATTTGACGAATTGCAAAAATGCTTTCCTGATTTTCATCTTAACTACCAATTTTTTACTGGTGTAAACGGTAATGAAGAAGCAAATCATCCTCTCTTTAAAAAATATAACTCAAAAAAACGATTAGCAAGAAAAGGGCAGGATATGTCACTTTCACAGCTTGGCTGTTTTGCCAGCCATTATCTTCTTTTAGAAAAATGTGTTCAATTAAATGAGCCGGTTATTATATTGGAAGATGATGCTATATTACTTGACGGATTTTATGATGTTCTCAAATATGCGCCAACTGTAGCAAATTATTTTGAATTTTTCAGGCTAAGTAACCGTTCTGGCGGAAATAATGTAAAATCAGCGCCATTATTTCAAATCCCTAATACGAATTTAATTATTTCTCAAGTATATAAAGGATGGGCTAATACCACAGGTTATTTTGTTACTCCTAGAGCGGCAAAAAAATTTTTAACTCAAATGAAAGAATGGATTTACAACGTCGATATTACTATGGATAGATATTGGGAAAATAAAGTACATTTTTGTGCCTTATTACCTAATGTCGTTCGCCCACAAGATGAATTCTTAAGTCAAATCCAAATGAATAAAACTAAACGTAGTATCAGTGTAAAGTTAAAGCGAGAAATCTTTGCCGCTTATGATCGAGTAAACAAATGCTTATTTGATCTTCTCCACTAAACAGTCTTGAATAATGTATTTTTTTCGGTATAATTTGCCGTCTAATTTCCGTGCTGCACCGTGCAGCGTAATATTAACTTCGTATGGTGTAAGGTGGCTTGCGGGCCGACGTTATGGCGATACGGCTTCTGACAGAGGTTTTCCAATGAAACAAGGTATTCATCCAGAATATAAAGAAATTACTGCGACTTGTTCTTGCGGTAACGTAATCAAAACACGTTCAACTTTAGGTAAAGACATTAACTTGGACGTATGCGGCAACTGCCATCCGTTCTACACCGGTAAACAACGTGTGGTAGATACCGGCGGTCGTGTAGAACGTTTCAACAAACGTTTCAGCATTCCGGGTACCAAAAAATAATTTGAATGCCGAATAAAGCCCTGCTTTTGCGGGGCTTTATTGTATTTTGCGAAAAGTAAAGCAACGGAAGGGAAAGTATGAAAGTTGCCATTAATACCTTAAATTTTCGACGGGGCGGCGGAGTTGAACGTTATATTCTGGATATAATCAACGGATTTCATCAGCAAAACCTGCGCCCGCGGATTTATACCGGCAAGGCGGATTGCAGCCTGCCGGAAAATCAATGGATTGACTTAATCAAAGCCAATATTTCCTTTATTCCGCGCAAACTGCGTCACCGTTTCCTTTCATCGTTCGTACGTAAAAACCGCCGGGATGATGAAGTGATTTTTTCGCTGTTTTTTCTGTATTGCGATATTTTCGTGTGCGGCGGTAATCATCAAGGCTATCTGAACGCCTTGCACAAAACGCCGAATTGTTATGAAAGATTCATAAAAATTCCATACGAATATAAGGTACTTAAGGAATGTCAAACCGTCATTGCTCATTCGCGGCTGATGAAAGACGAACTCATTAAATTTTACGGCGTACCTGCGCAAAAAATTCAGGTGGTTTATCCGCCGGCGGATACGCAAAAATTTATTCCGCCCCCCCCCCGGCAGCGTCAGCTATTACGCCGGAAATTCGGCTTTGCCGATGATGAAGTTATTTACCTGTTTCCTTCAACGGGACATAAACGCAAAGGCTTCGAATTACTAAAAAATTTCTTTAACGCCTCGGATTTACCGATTAAATTGGTGGTGGCGGGAACACCGGTAGAAAACAGCCGGAATGTGCGCTCGCTAGGTTTCAGACAAGATATGCCGGAACTCTATCAGGCGGCGGATTTCACCATAATGGCATCCTTTTATGAGCCTTTCGGTTTGGTTGGATTGGAATCCGTCCTGTCCGGTACGCCGATTATTTTTTCGGAAAATATGGCTTGCCTGGAAGTTTTTCAAAACCGGTTCGGTTTTACTTTTAACCGTCATGATCCCGGTTCGCTGAAAAGTGCGGTCGAAAAATCCGTTGATTTAGTCAAGGGAGGACAGGCCCGGATTGAAAATCCTAAACATTGTTTAAACTATGATCCGGAACTCTCAACCCATATTGCCCGCTTGTTGGAAATTGCAAAAACAGTGAAAAAAACGACCGCACTTTCTTAAGAAACGATCTCAATACCGCCATAAAAAATGCCTGCCCGAAAGAACAGGCATTTCGTTTATTTACGCGGCTTGTAATATTTCATCGCTTCCGGCAATAAGCGCTGTAAGTTTTCCTGACGGAATTCGTCGCTCGGGTGAGTAGAGAAAATGCTCGCACCATTTGAACCGCCGGCTGTCTGCATTTTCTTCCAAAGTCCCGGTGCTGCCTGCGGGTTATAGCCTGATTTCGCCATCAGAATTAACCCGATTTCGTCCGCTTCGGTTTCGTTGCTGCGGGAAAACGGTTTGTTAGTCATCAAGTCAACCGTACCGCTCGCCAAACCGCCGGTATCCGCCCCCAATGCCGCTGACACACCTATTTCCGCTACGGCGCCCAAAATGCCGGTCGCAATACCCACATTATGGGAGGCTTTGCCGTGTTCCCTTAAAGCGTGAGCCATTTCATGTCCCATCACCACGGCGATTTCATCATCGGTCAGCTTAAGGCGGTCGACCAAACCGGTATAAAACATCATTTTACCGCCCGGCATGGCCCATGCGTTCAGTTCGTTACTCTTGACTACCGTAATTTCCCAATCGAAACGTTCGCCGGTGTGATTTTCCGCCGTGGCATAAGGTACCATTCGGTTAAAGACATTTTTGATGCGAACCGCAGTAGCGGAAGTAGTGTCTACTAATTTTTTAGCTTTCGCCTGTCGAACCACTTGCGCATATTGGGATGCCGACTGTCGATTGATTTCCGCCGAAGAAGCGCAACCCACAACCAAAGCGGCGACAAAAGAAAGAACGGCCAGTTTTCGTAATAATTTCATCATATTAAAACTCAAATCAAAAAAATACCGCCCTTAACCAAGGACGGCAGTAAAAAACGCTTATTTTTTCGCACGTTCAAAGGAATCCAAGATTTCTTTGCGGGCCGACTCAACGCCTTCCCAACCGTCAACCTTAACCCATTTACCCGCTTCCAACGCTTTGTAACTTTCGAAGAAGTGCTGAATTTGTGCCTTTAACAGTGCAGGTAAATCGTTCACATCTTTAATGTGATCATATTCCTTGCTGAGTTTAGTATGCGGAACCGCGATAACTTTCGCATCTTGTCCGGATTCGTCGGTCATTTTCAATACGCCTACCGGGCGGCAACGGATCACGGCTCCCGGTTGTAACGGATAAGGAGTAGGCACTAGCACGTCTACAGGATCGCCGTCCAAAGATAACGTGTGGTTGACATAACCGTAGTTCGCCGGATAGAACATTGCCGTAGCCATGAAACGGTCAACAAACAGCGTACCGGTTTCTTTATCTACTTCGTATTTAATAGGATCCGAGTTTGCCGGAATTTCGATGACCACATAAATATCGTCTGGCAATTCTTTACCCGCTGGAACGATTTCTAAACCCATTTTAGCCTTCCTTATTATTAATTTGAGTGAATAAAACGGTCTGATTATAGCGGGAATTTTACCGTTTTGCTAGGCAACCTTTTACGATATGGCTATAATCTCAAAAGTTTACGAATTTTGACCGCACTTTAAAGAGAATGACTATGAATAAAATCCCTGTTTCCGTCACTATGCTGGTAAAAAATGCCGAGAAATATCTGCGAACCGTGTTGACGGCGCTGGCGGATTTTGACGAAATTATCCTGTTGGATAACGGTTCCACGGATAGCACGTTGGCGATTGCGGAACAGTTTGAAAATGTAAAAATTCATTTTCACGAATTTAACGGTTTCGGCCCCATGAAAAATCTGGCGGCGAGCTTCGCCCGGCATGATTGGATTATCAATATCGACAGCGATGAAGTGTTTCCGGCGGAATTAGTGGAGGAAATCCGTCGGCTGGATTTTAACGATGTCAATAAAGTATATGCGATGTTGCGCATTAACCATTACCGCGGCAAACCGATTAAAACCTGCGGCTGGTATCCCGATTACGTGAAACGTCTGTACAACCGTACGGTGGTAAATTTCAACGATAAACAGGTACACGAAGGTTTGGATATTCCCCGAAACGTGGAATTGATAAAACTGCAAAACGCTTTTAACCATTATTCCTTCGAAAGTGCGGTCGGTTTAATCGACAAAATGCAGCAATACACTACGCTGTTTGCGGAGCAACAAAAATTCCGCAAACGGGCATCCGTGCCGTCGGCGATTTCTCACGGTTTTTCCGCCTTCTGTAAAAATTATCTGTTAAAACGCGGTTTTATGTCCGGCGCGGACGGTTTTGTGATTTCCTTTGCCAACGCCTGCGGCGCTTACTATAAATATGTGAAACTGGCGGAGGCGAATCAAACGTTGACCGCTTCGTTAATCGTGACCACCTACAACCGTCCGGATGCCTTACAGCTAGTGTTAAACTCCGTATCGGCGCAACGGGTATTGCCGGATGAAGTGATTGTGGCGGATGACGGTTCTACACAAGAAACTAAAGCGGTGATTGACGCATTTGCAGCACGTTGTCCTGTGCCGGTAAAACACGCCTGGCAACCCGATGACGGGTTCCGTCTGGCGGAATCCCGTAATCGGGCGTTATCTATGGCAACCGGTGATTATATCGTGATTATCGACGGCGATATGGTGATGCACCCGGAATTTATCGCGGATCACAAAAAAGCGGCCAAAAAAGGCGTGTATATACAGGGCGGGCGGATTGTATTGCCGGAAGGAAAAACAGCTGAATTACTGACCGCACCTGACAGTTACCGAGCGCTAAAATGGTATGAAAAAGGCTTGGAAAAGCGCTTTGAAAAACGTTTTTCAGCGATTCATTGTCCGTTACTGGCAAATCTCTTATTAAAAAAGGAAAAGCGTCATTTTTACAAAAATATTCGCGGTTGCAATATGGGCTTTTTCCGCGAAGAGGCGTTGGCAATTAACGGTTTTAATAACGATTTCGTCGGTTGGGGAAGAGAAGACAGCGAATTCGTTGCGCGTTTTTTTAATAACGGCGGCAAAATTGCGACCATTAAATTTGCGGCGATAGCCTACCATTTATGGCATAACGAAGCACCGCGCGCCGCCTTGCCGGAAAATGATCGCCTGTTAGCGAACGCGATGAAGAGCAACGTAATTCGGGTCGAAAACGGAGTGGCTCAAATCCGCTAAAAATACGCTAAAATTAACCGCACTTTTACCGTTTACGTGCAGGTAAACCTTGCTTTTTAAGCTCAAGAATGTATAATTCTTGGGCTTTTTGTCTATATACACAGAGAAAAAAGTAAGCATTCCTGCAGCGCTCATGCAGGTTTTCTTTTATTATTAAATACTTAGAGGAAGGTTATGGTAACCATTCGTTTATCTCGTGGCGGAGCTAAAAAACGCCCATTTTATCAAATCGTTGTAGCTGACAGCCGTTCACCGCGTGACGGTCGTTTCATCGAACGCGTTGGCTTCTTCAACCCGTTAGCAACCGGTAAAGCCGAACGTTTACGTTTAGATTTAGACCGTGTTAACGCATGGGTTGAAAAAGGTGCGTCTTTATCTGATCGCGTTTCCGCATTAGTTAAAGAAGTGCAAAAAGCAGCTTAATTCATTGATTTGAATTGATAGGTGGTATAAATGGAACAACAACGTATTGAAGTAGTTGGCAAACTCGGTTCAACTTACGGTATTCGTGGTTGGTTACGCATTTATTCATCAACAGAATACGCAGAAAGCATTTTTGATTATCAGCCTTGGTTTTTGAAAATTAAAGGTCAATGGCAACCTGCCGAGTTAGAAAGCTGGAAACATCATAATCACGAATTAATTGCCAAATTGAAAAACGTAGATGATCGTGATGCGGCACAGGCTTTAACCAATGTCGAGATCGGCGTGGATTTGTCTGTTTTCCCGAAACTTGAAGAAGGCGATTATTACTGGCACGATTTAATCGGCTGCCAGGTCGTCAATCTACAAGGGTATACCATGGGAACCGTTTCCGAAATGATGGAAACAGGTTCAAACGATGTGTTGGTTGTCCGTGCAAATGTCAAAGATGCCTTCGGCAAACAAGAGCGTTTAATTCCGTTCTTGTATGAAAAAGTAGTTAAAAGAGTCGATCTCACCACAAAGACGATTGAAGTGGATTGGGACGCTGGTTTCTAATCTCAGGTATGCTGTAGCGCTTTAAGTCGTAACACGAAGGATAAATTATGTTTATAGGGATCGTCACCCTGTTTCCTGAAATGTTTAAAGCAATTACAGAATTTGGGGTAACAGGTAGAGCTGTTAAACAGAACCTGCTGCAAGTGCGATGCTATAATCCGCGGGATTTTACTCACGATAAGCACAAAACCGTAGACGATCGCCCTTATGGCGGTGGCCCGGGAATGCTGATGATGGTACAACCGTTACGTGATGCAATCCACTCGGCCAAAGCTGAAGCAGGTGAAGGCGTAAAGGTAATTTACCTTTCGCCGCAGGGACGTAAACTCGAACAATCCGGCGTAACGGAATTAGCCCAAAATAAGAAATTAATCTTGGTATGCGGACGTTACGAAGGTATTGACGAACGATTGATTCAAACCGAAGTCGATGAAGAATGGTCAATCGGGGATTACGTGCTGACCGGCGGAGAACTTCCTGCAATGACATTAATTGATGCCGTTGCAAGATTTATTCCGGGTGTTTTAGGCAAACAAGCCTCGGCGGATGAAGATTCCTTTGCCGCAGGATTATTGGATTGTCCGCATTACACCAGACCGGAAGAATTAGACGGCTTAACCGTTCCTCCCGTGCTGATGTCGGGTAATCACGAACAAATTCGTAAATGGCGGTTAACACAATCGTTAGAGCGAACGTGGTTACGACGCCCTGAGCTACTGGAAAAACTAGCTCTGACTGACGAACAAAAGAAAATACTGAATCAGATAAAATCTGAAACAGTTTAATCAGTTAACACTAGTTACACAAAAGGTAAAAAAATGAGCAACATCATTAAACAACTTGAAGAAGAACAATTAAAACAAAACGTACCTAGCTTCCGTCCGGGCGACACATTAGAAGTGAAAGTATGGGTAGTTGAAGGCGCTAAAAGACGTTTGCAAGCATTTGAAGGCGTAGTTATTGCAATTCGTAACCGTGGCTTGCACAGCGCATTCACTTTACGTAAAGTATCTAACGGTACCGGTGTTGAGCGCGTTTTCCAAACACATTCACCGGTAATCGACAGCATCACCGTGAAACGTAAAGGTGCGGTACGCAAAGCCAAACTTTACTACTTACGTGAACGTTCCGGTAAATCTGCACGTATTAAAGAACGTCTTGGTGCATAATTCACAGAATTATGCTCAAAACAAAAGGCTTGGAGAAATCCAAGCCTTTTGTTTGTTATGCCACATTTACGTAACGTTATGAATAAAAATACAATCAAAATCGACCGCAATTTTGCTTTTCAAATTCATTATTCCGCATTTAATTCATCTAAATCCAACGGTTCCTGAGAAAGGATAATACCCGTTAAATCCGCATAAATATAATCCTCCGGAAAGAACGTTACACCGCCAAAATTGACCGGAATATCGCTTTCGCCGTAATTAGATTCATCCGCACTCACAGGAATCGGCGCTAACGCATGGATACCGATTTCAATATTTTCTAATTCGGAAAGCTGGCGAATCGCACCATAGACAATAATCCCTTCCCAATGATTATCCGCAGCGAGTCGAGCGAGCTCCGCATCAATCAATGCTCGACGAATCGATCCGCCACCATCAATAACCAATACGCGCCCTTCTCCGTTTTCTTCCAGAATCTCTTCAATTAACCCGTTAGTTTCAAAGCATTTCACCGTTGTGACCTTGCCATAAAATGCCTGCACACCACCAAAACTTGAAAAAATAGGATCCACGACATCCACTTGATCGAGATAAATATCGCAAAGTTCTGAAGTATCAATTCGCATATAATTTCCTTTCTTTCGAAACAATAAACGTAAGTATATGCCCGTTACGGTAACATTAGCAAGCCTAAACTGAAAAGCACAGTGCTGATAAGCGCCAACATCGACATTTTCGCCAACATAGGACGCAATGCTGACGGATCTTTATGGGTGACAACAAATTTTGCATGTCTTGCTAATAAAAAAGCAATAACACCTATGACGCTCAACAAAATAGGTTTATATTTTAATGCAAAAAGTGCGTAACAAAGCACTGCTCCCAATAATAAGAAACAATGATAAATTCGTCCTTTTTCCGGGCCGATTCGAACAATTAACGTATTTTTCCCCGCTTTTTTATCTTGTTCAATATCCCGTAAATTGTTGATATTCAGTACTGCGGTAGAAAGCAGTCCGCAAGCCGATGCCGGCAGAAAGATATCGCCGCTCAATTCATGAGTTTGCAAATAATAGGTTCCGCAAACCGATAATAAACCAAAAAATAAAAAGACAGAAATATCACCTAATCCCAAATATCCATAAGGTTTTTTGCCGACGGTGTAAGTAATTGCCGCCAAAATGGCAAGCAGTCCTAATCCACCGAATACAATGAGATCTTTAATATCTTCATATGCGATGGCAATCAGCAATACGCCGGAAACAAAACTTATCGTGATAGCAACAATTAACCCCTTTCGTAGTTGTGCTGCCGTCATTTCTCCTTGCTGAATACCGCGTAACGGCCCGATTCTTTCTGCCGTATCCGAACCTTTCTGATAGTCACCGTAATCATTGGCAAAATTAGACACTATCTGAAGTAACGTTGCCGTTAACAAGCATAACAACGTCACTGACCAGCTGAAACTTCCCCGCCATTGGGAAAGTGCCGAACCGGTTAAAATTATTGCCAATGCAAGCGGAAGCGTTTTAGGGCGCGCGGTATCAAGCCACGCTTTAAATGATGTTTTAGCCATAAAAATCTACAAAATTTCTGACCGCACTTTTGCGGTTTCAGGTATCATACGAAAAACGAAGTTTACCATAGATTAGAAATGATGTCTGACTTAACCTTAACGCCAATTGCAGTAATCCATACGCCTTATAAAGAAAAATTTTCCGTTCCTCGCCAACCTGACTTAATACAGGACGGAACCGGTGTCCTAGAGTTATTGCCACCCTATAATATTCCTGAAAGCGTGCGAGGATTAGAACAGTTTTCGCATTTATGGCTCATTTTCCAATTCGATCGTATTGAACGCGGCAAATGGAATCCGACGGTAAGACCGCCCAGATTAGGTGGCAACCGAAGAATGGGTGTCTTTGCCACACGCTCAACTCATCGCCCTAACCCGCTTGGATTATCCAAAGTAGCATTAAAAAAGATAGAATGTGAAAATGGAAATGTAAAATTATATTTAGGCGCCGTGGACTTAGTTGACGGTACGCCCATCCTTGATATTAAACCTTATATCGCTTATGCGGATCAAGAACCCAATGCCATTTCAGGTTTTGCTCAGCATAAGCCTAAAAACAATTTAGCCGTTACTTTTACCGAGGAAGCTAAAAATATTCTTACCCGGATTCAACAAAAATACCCGTTTATACAACGGTTTATTACAGAAGTCTTACAACAGGATCCCCGTCCTGCCTACCATCAAGAAAAAAATTCAAAGAAAATATATGGAATCAAATTATATGACTACAACATCCGTTTTCAATTTGACGGCCATATCGTTAAGGTTATTGACATTATATAATAATACTTATTCGTAAAATAAACGCTTGCTGCACCACTAGCAGAATCCGCTTTAATTAATAATCCTTAACTTTTAAGAAGTGCGGTCAGATTTTGTCGTGTTTTTTTAAAAATATGGCAGATAAGTATCAAAATATGATAAACAGCTCAAAACCCTAAAAACCCAAAAACCCCGGCTCATTTCTGAACCGGGGTTTCTTTATCGCTACCTGGCGGTGCCCTACTCTCACATGGGAATATCCCACACTACCATCGGCATTACGGCGTTTCACTTCTGAGTTCGGCATGGGGTCAGGTGGGACCACCGCACTGTCGCCGCCAAGATAATTCTGTTGTTCTCCGCTTATCCGCAACGCCTCTACCTCTCAATAGCCCGCGCCGCTTCCTTTAAAATTCGAAACAAGCCGAAAACATTTGAGCGTTGTATAGTTAAGCCTCTCGGGCAATTAGTATGGGTTAGCTCAACGTCTCGCAACGCTTACACATCCCACCTATCTACGTCGTCGTCTACAACAACCCTTACAGACCTAAAGTCTGGGAGAACTCATCTTAAGGCAAGTTTCGTGCTTAGATGCTTTCAGCACTTATCTCTCCCGCATGTAGCTACCCGGCAATGCGTCTGGCGACACAACCGGAACACCAGGGATGCGTCCACTCCGGTCCTCTCGTACTAGGAGCAGCCCCTTTCAATTCTCCTGCGCCCACGGCAGATAGGGACCGAACTGTCTCACGACGTTCTAAACCCAGCTCGCGTACCACTTTAAATGGCGAACAGCCATACCCTTGGGACCTACTTCAGCCCCAGGATGTGATGAGCCGACATCGAGGTGCCAAACACCGCCGTCGATATGAACTCTTGGGCGGTATCAGCCTGTTATCCCCGGAGTACCTTTTATCCGTTGAGCGATGGCCCTTCCATTCAGAACCACCGGATCACTATGACCTGCTTTCGCACCTGCTCGACTTGTCCGTCTCGCAGTTAAGCTTGCTTTTACCATTGCGCTAACCTGACGATGTCCGACCGTCATTAGCAAACCTTCGTGCTCCTCCGTTACTCTTTGGGAGGAGACCGCCCCAGTCAAACTACCCACCAGACACTGTCCGAGAGCGTGTTTTCACTCCTCGTTAGAACATCAAACGTTAAAGGGTGGTATTTCAAGAATGGCTCCACTGTCACTGGCGTGACCGCTTCAATGCCTCCCACCTATCCTACACATCAAAATTCAAGGTTCAGTGTCAAGCTATAGTAAAGGTTCACGGGGTCTTTCCGTCTAGCCGCGGGTACACCGCATCTTCACGGCGATTTCAATTTCACTGAGTCTCGGGTGGAGACAGCCTGGCCATCATTATGCCATTCGTGCAGGTCGGAACTTACCCGACAAGGAATTTCGCTACCTTAGGACCGTTATAGTTACGGCCGCCGTTTACCGGGGCTTCGATCAGGTGCTTCTCTTGCGATTACACCATCAATTAACCTTCCGGCACCGGGCAGGCATCACACCCTATACTTCCACTTTCGTGTTTGCAGAGTGCTGTGTTTTTAATAAACAGTTGCAGCCAGCGGGTCACTTCGACCGGTTCAACCTTCAAGAGTCTATCTCTACAATTTATCCCGGCGCACCTTCTCCCGAAGTTACGGTGCTATTTTGCCTAGTTCCTTCACCCGAGTTCTCTCAAGCGCCTGAGTATTCTCTACCTGACCACCTGTGTCGGTTTATAGTACGGTTCAGATAAACCTGAAGCTTAGCGGCTTTTCCTGGAAGCATGGTATCGGTTACTTCGGCTCCTTAGAGCCTCGTCATCACTTCTCGGTGTTATTAAAGAGTCCGGATTTGCCTAAACTCTCCACCTACCGGCTTAAACAGACATCCAACCGTCTGATAACCTAACCTTCTCCGTCCCCGCATCGCAGTTTATCCAAGTACGGGAATATTAACCCGTTTCCCATCGACTACGCTTTTCAGCCTCGCCTTAGGGGCCGACTCACCCTGCCCCGATTAACGTTGGACAGGAACCCTTGGTCTTCCGGCGAACGGGTTTTTCACCCGTTTTATCGTTACTTATGTCAGCATTCGCACTTGTGATACGTCCAGCAAGCCTCTCGACTCACCTTCTTCCGCTTACACAACGCTCCCCTACCCAACAATGTCTCCATTGATGCCGCAGCTTCGGTGACTAGTTTTAGCCCCGTTACATCTTCCGCGCAGGCCGACTCGACTAGTGAGCTATTACGCTTTCTTTAAATGATGGCTGCTTCTAAGCCAACATCCTAGCTGTCTAAGCCTTCCCACTTCGTTTCCCACTTAACTAGTACTTCGGGACCTTAGCTGGCGGTCTGGGTTGTTTCCCTCTCCACGACGGACGTTAGCACCCGCCGTGTGTCTCCTGAGTATCACTCTTCGGTATTCGCAGTTTGCATCGGGTTGGTAATCCGGGATGGACCCCTAGCCGAAACAGTGCTCTACCCCCGAAGGTGTCCGCTCAAGGCTCTACCTAAATAGATTTCGGGGAGAACCAGCTATCTCCCGGTTTGATTGGCCTTTCACCCCCAGCCACAGGTCATCCGCTAATTTTTCAACATTAGTCGGTTCGGTCCTCCAGTTAGTGTTACCCAACCTTCAACCTGCCCATGGCTAGATCACCGGGTTTCGGGTCTATACCTTGCAACTCCACGCCCAGTTAAGACTCGGTTTCCCTTCGGCTCCCCTATGCGGTTAACCTCGCTACAAAATATAAGTCGCTGACCCATTATACAAAAGGTACGCAGTCACCCCATCACTTAATCCCACTGCTTCTTTTGAAGGTTTGACTCGCTTCGCTCGTCTTACCATCATTAACGTGCGGTTAATTTCCATCACTTTCCAATTGGATTAAGTGATGGGGCTCCCACTGCTTGTACGTACAGGGTTTCAGGTTCTCTTTCACTCCCCTCGCCGGGGTTCTTTTCGCCTTTCCCTCACGGTACTGGTTCACTATCGGTCAATCAGGAGTATTTAGCCTTGGAGGATGGGCCCCCCTTCTTCAGACAGGATTCCTCGTGTCCCGCCCTACTTCTCGTCAGCTCAGTACCACCGCTCAGACTTCGAGTACGGGGCTGTCACCCTCTGTCGCTTGGCTTCCCAGCCAATTCCTCTGTCTATGCCGCTATCACTGACCGGCTGCTCCGCTTTCGCTCGCCGCTACTCACGGAATCTCGGTTGATTTCTTTTCCTCGGGGTACTTAGATGTTTCAGTTCTCCCGGTTCGCCTTTCATTACTATGGATTCATAATGAAATGATGGATTCTTCATCCATCGGGTTTCCCCATTCGGACATCTCGGATTAAACGCCTCTTATCGGCTCATCCGAGCTTTTCGCAGATTAGCACGTCCTTCTTCGCCTCTGATTGCCAAGGCATCCGCCCTGTACGCTTAGTCGCTTAACTATACAACCTCAAATGTTCTCTTTACTGTCTTTTGCAAGAAAGTGCCTTCAATTTGAAGTCGGTTTTTTAAACTAAACACTTGACTGCTTTTGTTCAGTCAAGATTTTTACTACTCAGACTTTCTTTCGAAAATCTCTTCAGTTTTTCAGCTTGTTTCCAATTTTTTAAAGAACAATAAGATAAACCCTAACTTGCGTTAGACGAAATCATCTTTAATTGGCGTCCCCACGGGGATTCGAACCCCGGTTACCGCCGTGAAAGGGCGATGTCCTAGGCCTCTAGACGATGGGGACAACAGCTAAAGATAATCTCTTTGTTGTCTTGCACTTCCGTTTCTTCGATTCTCATCTCGTCGCTCGACCTAGTAAGCAACCAAAAGTGCGGTCTTTTCTCTCTACTTTTCATCAAACAATCTGTGTGAACACCGGTAATCCGTTCTTTAGTAAGGAGGTGATCCAACCGCAGGTTCCCCTACGGTTACCTTGTTACGACTTCACCCCAGTCATGAATCATACCGTGGTAAACGCCCCCCCTTTCGGTTAAGCTATCTACTTCTGGTACAACCCACTCCCATGGTGTGACGGGCGGTGTGTACAAGGCCCGGGAACGTATTCACCGCGACATGCTGATTCGCGATTACTAGCGATTCCGACTTCATGGAGTCGAGTTGCAGACTCCAATCCGGACTACGACGCACTTTCTGAGATTCACTCCCCCTCGCAGGCTCGTTTCCCTCTGTATACGCCATTGTAGCACGTGTGTAGCCCTACTCGTAAGGGCCATGATGACTTGACGTCATCCCCACCTTCCTCCGGTTTATCACCGGCAGTCTCCTTTGAGTTCCCATCTCTACATGCTGGCAACAAAGGATAAGGGTTGCGCTCGTTGCGGGACTTAACCCAACATTTCACAACACGAGCTGACGACAGCCATGCAGCACCTGTCTCTCAGTTCCCGAAGGCACTCCGATATCTCTACCGGATTCTGAGGATGTCAAGAGTAGGTAAGGTTCTTCGCGTTGCATCGAATTAAACCACATGCTCCACCGCTTGTGCGGGCCCCCGTCAATTCATTTGAGTTTTAACCTTGCGGCCGTACTCCCCAGGCGGTCGATTTATCACGTTAGCTTCGGGCACCAGGCTTATCGCCCAATCCCCAAATCGACAGCGTTTACAGCGTGGACTACCAGGGTATCTAATCCTGTTTGCTCCCCACGCTTTCGCACATGAGCGTCAGTACGTTCCCAAGGGGCTGCCTTCGCCTTCGGTATTCCTCCACATCTCTACGCATTTCACCGCTACACGTGGAATTCTACCCCTCCCTAAAGTACTCTAGCTACCCAGTCTGAAATGCAGTTCCCAGGTTAAGCCCGGGGATTTCACATCTCACTTAAATAGCCGCCTGCGTGCCCTTTACGCCCAGTTATTCCGATTAACGCTCGCACCCTCCGTATTACCGCGGCTGCTGGCACGGAGTTAGCCGGTGCTTCTTCTGTGGCTAACGTCAATCGAATAAGCTGTTAACTTATTCGCCTTCCTCACCACCGAAAGAACTTTACAACCCGAAGGCCTTCTTCATTCACGCGGCATGGCTGCGTCAGGGTTGCCCCCATTGCGCAATATTCCCCACTGCTGCCTCCCGTAGGAGTCTGGACCGTGTCTCAGTTCCAGTGTGGCTGGTCATCCTCTCAGACCAGCTAGAGATCGTCGGCTTGGTAGGCCTTTACCCCACCAACTACCTAATCCCACTTGGGCTCATCTTATGGCGGGCGGTCCGAAAATCCCACCCTTTAGTCCTTAGACATTACGCGGTATTAGCGACAGTTTCCCGTCGTTATCCCCCTCCATAAGCCAGATCCCCAAGCATTACTCACCCGTCCGCCACTCGTCAGCATGGAAAGCAAGCTTTCCACCCGTTACCGTTCGACTTGCATGTGTTAAGCCTGCCGCCAGCGTTCAATCTGAGCCATGATCAAACTCTTCAGTTCAAAAAGTTTTTCGCTCAATATACTGACATTCATTAATGTATTAACTTCGGTCAGCACCTTAAGTCTTCATTTGTTTTTTCTAAACGAATCTTTCCGGTGCCCACACAGATTGTCTGATAAATTGTTAAAGAGCAAAAAACAACGACGCACCGCTTGATTTGACTTCTTCACAACGGCGCGTCGTTGTGTGGGGCGTATTATAGGGCTTTTAGAATCCTTTGCAAGCCCTTTTTGTAAAAAAATGTAAAAATATTTTCTTTTGATGAATTTGCAAACAATCCGGTTTAAACATCCGCAAATTCCGCTGCAAAAATTGCCACTTTATTCCAATCCGTATATTCGATCTCAGCCGACGGATCCGTTTCTCCGCCCGTAATTTTCATTATGAGTCGGATCATAGTTCGATCAAAAAAATTATATCGCGGATAACGTAACGCGCCGGCAAAAACGGCAGAAAGGGTTGGTTGCCATGAAATTCGCTGTAAAAACTTACGCACATAAACATTGGTTTCCGGCGTATTTTTTTCTGCTTTTCGCGCCGTCAAATTCACACCGAAGAACGCTGTAGTTTTTCGATTCAAAAGTGCGGTCTGTTTTTCAATAAATTTATAAAGAGCTTTGTTGAAATGACCATAACGAATAGACGCTCCGATAATAATGCGTTCAAAATCGTCTAAATTTTTGACCGCACTTTGCTCAAGAGCAATCACTTCGGCATTAATTTTCTGTGCAATAAATTCAGCAATCTTCTTCGTTTGTCCGTCATAGCTTGAATAAATAATCAAGGTTTTCATTATGTTCTCCAAAACGCCGGGCTGAATAGAGCCAATAAAGTAAAAATCTCAAGTCGACCGCACACCATTGCGCCGGTAAGAATCCATTTTGCGCTATCCGGTACGTCGACAAAATTACTGCTGACAATGCCCATCCCCGGGCCTAAATTATTCAAACACGCCAATACGGCATTAAAGGCGTCAAAGGGTTCCAATCCGCAGGCAATAACCGAAAGCAGACAGATTACAAAAAGCAGTACATAAGCGGAAAAAAATGACCAAATACTGGAAATGACACGATTGTCTAAAATAACCTTTCCCCATTTTATCGGATAAACCAAATTGGGATGTACGAATAATTTCAGTTCTCGCAAACCTTGCAAAGAAAGTACTAACACCCGCGCCACACGCAATCCGCCGCCGACAGACCCCGCACAGCCGCCGATAAAGGAGGCAATAATTAACAGCATAGGAATAAAAGAAGGCCAATGGGTAAAATCGGCAGTAGTGTAACCTGTAGTAGTAGAAATAGAAACCGCTTGGAAAACCGCTTGCTCGACATTTACCCACCAATCATCGGCTGTATGATGACGGACTAACGCAAAAGAACATAAGGCAATAAGCACAATTTGTATCCGAATAAAAAAGCGAAACTCAGGATCCCGCAAATAAATCTTGAAAAAATTACCTTCTCGAATTTCGGAAAACGCACGAAAGTGCAACGCAAAGTTACAGGCGGATATCAATAAAAATACCACCGTAATCATATTAATTGTCGGGCTATCAAAATAGCCCATACTGGCATCATGTGTAGAAAAGCCGCCAATCGACACTGTGGAAAAACTATGACTGATGGCATCAAACCCGGACATTCCGGCCCAATAATAAGATAATGCGCAAAGCACCGTGAGCGAAGCATAAATGAACCATAAGGTTTTAGCCGTTTCGGCAATCCGCGGTTGCATTTTTTGTTCTTTCATCGGCCCTGACATTTCAGCCCGATAAAGCTGCATGCCACCGATTCCTAATAAAGGGATAATCGCAATCGCCAGCACGATAATCCCCATTCCGCCTAGCCATTGCAAAAACTGACGATAAAACAAAATCGCTTTCGGTAAATTATCTAATCCTGTAATCGTCGTCGCTCCAGTGGTAGTTAACCCTGAAAAAGCTTCGAAAAACGCAGATGCCAGCGTAAGATTGGGTTCATCGAACAACATAAACGGTAAAGCAGCAAGGCTTCCCAACACAACCCAAAACGATACAACAATGAGAAAGCCTTCGCGGGAACGTAATTCTTCCTTATGTAAGTGGCAACTCCACCATAGACTCGCCCCAACGGCAAGACTAATAAAGAAAGACTGAATAAATGCCGTACCGCCGCCGTCTCCATATATTAACGCTATAAATGCCGGCGCAAGCATGGCAAAGGAAAAGCACATGACTAAAATGCCGACAATCCGAATAATGGTAAAAATATGCACAAAATTTCTCTATTTATCTATTTAATTTGATTCAATACTAATTGTCCCGCGGAACGTTCGGTTAACTCTTGATTAAATGCCGCAAGTCTATCATCGCTTATTGCCAGGATAAATTGCACCTTTTCCTGAAAATTCTGGTTTTCGATCACAATATCATATTTTTCACATAAAAATTGTAACCAATTAATTTGCCCGTAATCACACCGTAAAACATAATATTGGCGTTCAACTTTCAATTCGGTTTCCAATAGTTTCAAAGCCTGTTGCACACCGTTACCGTAAGCCCTTACCAAACCGCCGGTACCAAGCAGAATTCCGCCGTAATAACGTACCACCACCGCAGAAATCTCACCAAGTTTACTGCCCAGCAATGCAGCAAGCATCGGTTTACCTGCCGTTCCCGCCGGTTCGCCGTCATCGGAAAATCCAAGCGCTTGTGAGTTGGTCGGTTGGGCGGCAACCGCCGCCCAGCAATGATGTCGCCCGTTAGGATGATTGTTTCTCACTTCCGCCCAAAAGGTACGTGCCCGTTCCAGTCCATCCGTATGCTGAAGATAGGTGATAAACCGGCTTTTTTTAATTTCTTCTTCAAAAACGACCGTACTTTTAGGAATTAAATATTGCATAAAATCATCTTAATTTTTGACCGCACTTTATCAGAAAGCTATTATACGCGCTAATCAATACAAACCTGAATTATACCAATGAACAATAACATCATCCACTACACGCTCGATACTTTAGGACTTCGTTGTCCGGAACCCGTTATGCTGGTACGCAAACAAATCCGACATATGCAAAACGGCGAAATGTTACTCGTCATCGCCGACGATCCCGCCACCACACGCGATATTCCCGGTTTCTGTCAATTTATGGAACATACGTTAGTACGTGCCGAAATGGAACGCCCCCCCTTTCGTTACTGGGTAAAAAAAGGAAAATAAGGCAAGATAACCGAAACCGTACATGTCAGAGAAATAACGACATCAAGTGTGAGACAGTTTAATTTGCCGGTTAAAATATCCATTATAGTCTAATTATGTTGTGTGATCTTTCTCACAAAATCAAACGTCCCGCATTGATTAGCTTAACGGATAGGTATAGATTATTTTTATTTACAATTCTTATCGGGAGTAACGACATGAAAATTATGGCGGTATGCGGGCACGGAATCGGCAGCAGCTTTATGATGGATATGAACATCAAGAAAGTCTTGAAAAAATTGAATATAGAGGCTGAAGTGGAACACACGGATTTAGCGTCCGTCAACGCGAACGATGCCGATTTATTTATCATGGCAAACGACATTGCCAATAGCAGCGGTTTGCCTAAAGATAAAATTTTAGTTATAAAAAATATCGTCGGTACTAAAGAGCTCGAAGAAAAACTCTCCGCCTATTTTAATCAATAATGTCGCCTGCCGGGTATAAGGAGAAATCGTATGGACGGTTTACTTTTCTTTATTTTAGACATCCTAAAAGTCCCTTCCGTATTGGTAGGATTAATCGCTCTTGTCGGTCTGATTGCCCAGAAAAAAAGCCTGCCCGATACCATTAAAGGTACGGTCAAAACCATTCTCGGTTTTATCGTGCTCAGCGGCGGAGCGACAGTACTGCTCACATCTCTGACACCGCTCGGTAATATGTTTGAATATGCCTTTAATGTACAGGGCATTATTCCGAACAACGAAGCTATTGTGTCAATGGCTATCGAAAAATACGGTACGGCGACCGCTCTTATCATGGCATTCGGTATGGCGGCTAACATTATCGTGGCACGTTTTACCCGTTTAAAATTCATTTTTTTAACCGGCCATCACACTTTCTATATGGCCTGCATGATCGGTGTCATTCTAACCGTTGCGGGATTTGAAGGCGTACAACTGATTTTTGTAGGGGCGTTAACATTAGGCTTAATTATGGCATTTTTCCCAGCGTTAATTCATCGTTATACCCGCAGAGTCACCGGCACCGATGAAGTGGGATTCGGACATTTCGGTACATTAGGTTATGTGCTATCCGCTGTAATCGGTAGTGCTGTGGGAAAAGATTCCAAATCCACGGAAGAAATGGATCTGCCGAAAAATCTCAGTTTCCTGCGCGACAGTTCTATTTCTATTTCGCTTACGATGATGGTGATCTATTTCATCTTGGCTGTCGCTTCAGGCAGCGAATATGTTACCGTCCATTTAAGTAATGGTCAGCATTATTTGGTTTATGCCATGATTCAAGCTATTACTTTTGCCGCCGGCGTATTCATTATTTTACAGGGCGTACGTTTAATTTTGGCCGAAATCGTGCCGGCGTTTACCGGCTTCTCGGAAAAATTAGTACCTAACGCGCACCCGGCATTAGACTGCCCTATCGTATTCCCTTATGCGCCGAATGCCGTACTGATAGGTTTTCTTGCCAGTTTTGTCGGCGGTGTCGTCGGATTGGTTTTATTAGGACAATTAAACTGGGTACTGATTTTGCCGGGCGTAGTTCCCCACTTTTTCTGTGGCGCTACGGCGGGTGTCTTTGCTAATGCCACCGGCGGACGACGCGGCGCAATTATCGGTGCATTCGCCCATGGTTTACTCATTACATTCCTGCCGGTGTTTCTGCTGCCGGTATTGGGTTCGTTAGGTTTTGCCAACACCACATTCTCGGATGCCGATTTCGGCGGGGTGGGTATTGTGTTAGGCTACATGGCGCAATACTTATCGCCCAACATGATTACCTCCGTGATTGTCGGTATTTTCGCCTTGTTGGTTATTTATAATTACGTGGCTAAACAGCCGCAACCGCCAGAAAGCGACGAATAAGCGATATATTTCACAACCAAACTCCAGTAGATTTTGCTACTACTGGAGTCTTTAATTTCTTAGCCCAAAATGACCGCACTTGAACGCCTTTTTCATGCGATTTTATTTGAACTTCTGGCAATTATTATTTCCATTCTTGCCGTAAAACTAGTGACGGATTACTCCACAGTCGAAACCGGCATCGTAATTGTGCTGATTTCCGTTATCGCCGTATTCTGGAATATATTGTTTAACTGGGGATTCGATAAACTTTTTCCCGGTGCACGTGAAAAACGCCGCACATTATTAAGAATATTTCATACACTGGCATTTGAAGGCGGTTTATTGTTTTTTACTTTACCGCTGGTTGCTTTCGTCTTAAAAATCAGTTGGTTAGATGCATTCATCATGGATATCGGTCTTACTTTATTGATTGTAGTGTATACTTTTTTCTTTAACCTGATTTACGATCATCTGCGTGCTGCAATTTTACGACAAAGCTAGTTTTGGCATTTTGCCGTTTATCGGGTATCCTTAGCGCAACCAAAAGGAAACATTATGTCTGAAATTAAACTGAATTATCACAAAACCCGTTTTCTGACCAGCGCGGCAAACATCAAACAGTTGCCGGAAGACAGCGGAATTGAAATTGCATTTGCAGGACGATCCAACGCGGGAAAATCCACCGCGCTGAATGCGTTGACCAACCAAAAAAATCTGGCACGTACTTCCAAAACCCCGGGACGCACGCAATTAATCAACTTGTTTGAAGTGGAACCGAACTGTAAATTAGTAGACTTGCCGGGTTACGGTTATGCCGCCGTGCCCGAACAAATGAAACTGCAATGGCAAAAATCGCTGGGCGAATATTTGCAAAAGCGCGAATGCCTTGGCGGAGTCGTCATTCTGATGGACATCCGTCATCCTCTGAAAGCGCTCGATCAACAAATGATCGAATGGGCGGTATCTGCCGATTTGCCGCTTTTATTGTTACTGACCAAAGCGGATAAACTCAGTCAGAGCGCTCGCAGCAAAACCGTAAAAATGGTACGAGAAGCGATCCTGCCGTTTCAAGGCGACATTCAGGTTGAAACGCTTTCCGCACAAAACAAATTAGGTGTCGATCGTTTGTCGGCAAAACTGGATGCATGGTTTGCCCCGAATTTTGCGACGGAATAAAATAAACGCCCAATTTTGTGATCATTATTCCAAATTACAATAAAACCTTTTCAAATTTGACCGCACTTTTCTTATAGTTCTCCAAAATCGTCGTTTTGGAGAACTTTATGTCCCTCGCTATTGTTTACAGCCGTGCGTCCATCGGAGTTCAGGCTCCGCTCGTGACCATTGAAGTACATATCAGCAACGGAAAACCTGCATTTGTTTTGGTCGGTCTACCGGAAAAAACGGTTAAAGAAGCACAGGACCGCGTACGCAGCGCATTGATTAACGCTCAATTTAAATATCCCGCCAAACGTATTACGGTTAATCTGGCACCTGCGGATTTACCTAAAGAAGGAGGTCGTTTCGATTTACCTATCGCCCTCGGTATTCTGGCGGCATCGGGGCAGATTGAAGCTAACCACCTACGCCGATTCGAATTTCTCGGCGAACTGGCGTTAACCGGCAACCTGCGTGGCGTACAAGGCATTATCCCGGCAATACTGGAAGCTCAAAAAGCCAAACGGCAAATGATTATTGCTCCGCAAAATGCCAATGAAGCATCGCTGATTTCCAATCAGGAAACCTATTACGCCGGTTCGTTACTGGATGTGGTGCAGTTTTTGAATAATCAGACGGCGTTGCCTTCCACTGATCAGCTGGCTCAACAAAGTGCGGTCAATTTTTTTAAAGGAAATCAAGCGGATTTAACGGATATTATCGGCCAACAACATGCCAAACGCGCTTTAACTATCGCCGCCGCCGGACAGCACAACTTACTGTTTCTCGGTCCGCCCGGCACAGGCAAAACCATGCTGGCAAGCCGCTTGACGGGATTATTACCGGAAATGTCCGATCAAGAGGCCATAGAAACCGCCGCCGTTGCCAGTTTAGTACAAAATGAATTAAATTTTTCCAATTGGAAACAACGCCCTTTCCGTGCACCGCATCACAGCGCTTCCCTGCCGGCATTAGTCGGCGGCGGCACCATTCCTCGTCCGGGGGAAATTTCTCTGGCCCACAACGGCGTATTATTTTTGGATGAATTACCTGAGTTTGAACGGCGGGTACTGGATGCCTTACGTCAACCTTTGGAAAGCGGCGAAATCATTATTTCCCGTGCCATGGGTAAAATCCGATTCCCCGCCAGATTCCAATTAATTGCCGCGATGAATCCCAGTCCTACCGGCAACTATCAGGGTACGCACAATCGTACGACTCCTCAACAAATTATCCGTTATTTAAATAAACTTTCCGGTCCGTTCCTCGATCGGTTCGATCTATCCATTGAAGTCCCGCTACTGCCGCAGGGCGCGTTGCAAAGCAAGGATGATCGTGGAGAAAGCAGCCTTGAAGTGCGGTCAAAAATTTTAAAGGTTCGTGAAATTCAGTTGAATCGGCAAGACAAAGTAAACGCGCACTTAGGCAGTAAAGAAATCGATCGGTTTTGTCAATTAAACGAAGCGGATGCCGTTTTTTTAGAACAGGCATTGAACAAACTCGGACTGTCGGTGCGGGCATACCACCGTATTTTGAAAGTTTCGCGTACCATCGCCGATTTAGCCGATGAAGAACGAATCAACCGTATGCATTTAGCAGAAGCATTGGGTTATCGGGCAATGGATCGACTATTGATGAAATTACACGACGGACGCGAATAACGGAGCAAATCCCGTTCCCGCAAGAAATTTACAAAAAACCTTTCTTTTCTTATAGCTGCAAGAAAGGTTTTATTAAAATTAAGGACGAATATCGCGTAAAATAGGATTTTGCATAGAAATCAGCGTCTCAGTCGATTGAATCTCGTCAATCAACTGAATTTTAGTTGCCAACACGCTATGCAGTTCAGCTATGGTGTGGGTCATAACTTTAATGAAAATAGAATAATTCCCCGTAGTATAATAGGCCTCTACCACTTCATCAAAAGCTTCCAACTGTTTAATAACTTTGTCGTAATCTTTCGCCGATTTCAGGATAATCCCAATAAAACAGCATACGTCATAACCTAATTTACGCTCGTTAATTCGTACTTTAGTACCTTCAATAATGCCGGATTGACGCATTTTTTCCACTCGTACATGAATCGTTCCCGGGCTGACACCGAAATTTTTTGCCATTTCCGCGTAAGGTGTTCGGGCATCTTTGGTTAAAACGCGTAAAATTTGTTGATCTAGAGCATCAATTGTCTGCATAACATCACCTCGCCATCGCATCATAATAAATTTTAGATTTTATTTAATTTTTAGATATATTATTTAAATACATTCATTATTATAACATTTTTTGCTAAAAAGTGTTGAATTTAATCCTTTAGATGTTAAATAATATGTAACAGGCGTTGACACTACGCAGTATTTTATTTATTCAAAGGTATTCCCATGAAAAAATCATTTATTTTACAACAACAAGAAATCAGTTTCGCCAAAAACACATTTACAACAAAACTGGCAGAACACTTAGGACTGGTTGAAGTTCAAGGTCCGATCTTAAGTCAGGTCGGTAATGGGATTCAAGATAATTTATCCGGTAAAGAAAAACCAGTGCAAGTTAACGTGAAAATGATAGAGGACGCTACGTTTGAAGTGGTGCATTCGTTAGCTAAGTGGAAACGCCATACATTAGCCCGTTTCGGTTTTGCGGAAGGCGAAGGTTTATTCGTGCATATGAAAGCGCTGCGTCCGGATGAGGATAGTTTAGATCAAACCCACTCCGTTTATGTGGATCAATGGGACTGGGAAAAAGTGATTCCGGCAGGACGCCGCAATTTAAATTATTTAAAAGAAACCGTACGTTCAATCTATGCCGCCATTGTGGAAACGCAAGAAGCGGTAGAACAAAAATTCGGTTTAAAAGCCTTTTTACCCAAAGAAATCACCTTCATCCACAGTGAAGATTTAGCCCGCGATTATCCGCACATGACGGATAAAGAACGGGAAAACGAAATCTGTAAAAAATACGGCGCCGTGTTCTTGATCGGTATCGGTGGCGATTTACCGGACGGCAAACCGCATGATATGCGCGCACCGGATTATGACGACTGGACAACGTCGTCGGAAGGCGAATATAAAGGCTTAAACGGTGATATTTTAGTCTGGAACCCGGTTTTAAACCGCGCTTTCGAACTTTCTTCTATGGGAATCCGCGTAGACGAAACCGCATTACGCAGACAACTTGCCCTCACCCACGACGAAGAACGATTAAACTTTGCATGGCATCAGGATTTAATTAACGGCCGTATGCCGCTTTCTATCGGCGGCGGAATCGGCCAATCCCGTTTAGCGATGTTATTGTTACAAAAACACCATATCGGTGAAGTACAATCCAGCGTATGGCCGAAAACTGTGATGGAACAGTTTGAAAATATTCTGTAATTCGAATTTTCCGGATAAAAATAAAAAGAGTTAAATACCGACAATCAAAAAAGGGGAATCTAATCTATCTTCCCCTAAATCAACTAAATTAATTTAAGGACTCAGTTCCGTATTGTACCGAACCGAGTCCTTTTTCGTTTAATCCGCTCACGTTACGCCTCCACAAAACTTAACGCCGTTCGCACAACCTCCGCATCCGCACCCGGTTTGTAGGCATTTTCACTGAGATAACGACGCCATTGGCGCGCCCCTTTACAGCCTTGAAACGCGCCCAATATATGACGTACGATGTGATTCAGATACACCCCTCGATTCAGCTGTTGTTCAATATAAGGGAACATGTTTTCCACCGCTTCGCGCGCAGTGACAATCCGAGCGGTCGGATCAAACAATGCCTGATCGATATACCCCAGCAACGACGGATTTTGATAGGCTTCGCGCCCCACCATCACGCCGTCCACCTGTTGTAAATGTGCGGTCATTTCTTCGATAGTTTTTATCCCGCCGTTAATACTGATTAAAATATGCGGAAAATCCCGTTTGAGCTGATACACCCGCTCATAATCCAACGGCGGAATTTCACGGTTTTCTTTCGGACTGAGACCGGAAAGCCAGGCTTTGCGGGCATGAACGATAAGCTCTTGACAGCCGGCATTCGTTATCTTGTGCACAAAATCATACAAAAATTCATAGCTGTCCAGCTCATCAATGCCGATACGGGTTTTCACGGTAACCGGAATCGAAACCGCCGCCTGCATTTTTGTTACGCATTCCGCCACCAAATCCGCTTTTGCCATTAAACAGGCACCGAACATGCCGTTCTGAACGCGATCCGACGGGCATCCCACATTTAAGTTAATTTCCCGATAACCCCGCTCTTCCGCTAATTTAGCGCAGTGCGCCAGCTGGACAGGATCGCTTCCGCCCAGTTGCAGAGCAACGGGATTTTCTGCCGTATCAAACGCAAGATGATCATAACCGGCATGTACAATCGCCTGCGTTGTTACCATTTCCGTATATAACAACGCGTGGCGGCTGAATTGGCGATGAAAATAACGGCAGTGTCGCGTCGTCCAGTCCAGCATGGGAGCGACGGAAAAACGTCCGCGATAAAAGTATGAGGGATTTTGCATAAAAACATCCTTGAAAATTTTTTCACGGATTATACAGAATGGCGAATAGAGAAAAAAGTGCGGTCAGAAAAACACCTGTTTTTTAAAGGAACGTTTCCGCTATAAACAGGTTGAATAGGTTTAACCTTAATTTTGACCGCACTTCGACGCGTTAAAGCCCTTTTAAGCGTTGATATAACTGTGCATATTTCGCCCGTTTTTCCGCGTAATAGGCAGCGCGTTCGGCGCGCGGCCGATATACGGCTTCCAACGGCAGCGGTTGACACAAATCGGCAATATTTTCATTCGGATTCAAAGCGATTTGCGCCAATTTTGCCGCGCCAAGCGCAGGTCCTACGTCGCCGCCGGTGCGATATTCCATGGTTCTGCCTGAAATATCCGCAAGCAGTTGCCGCCAGTAAGCGCTTTTCGCACCGCCGCCGATTAACGCGATATTATCGGCCGTCACGCCCGTTTCATGCAATACGTCGATACCGTCGGCAAGAGCGAAACTGACGCCTTCCACCACCGCTTTTGCCATACTGGCTTGGTTGTCATTATGGTTTAATCCCCAGAATACGCCTTTAGCATAAGCGTCATTATGCGGCGTACGTTCGCCCGAAAGATAAGGCAGGAAAACGGTCTCGGAATCCACCGCACTTTTTTCCGCTTGCTCAAACAAAGTTTGAATATTAGCGATACCCGTGACTTTTTGCACCCAATCCACCGCAGAGGCCGCGCTTAAAATCACCGACATCAAATGCCAGCGATCCGGCAAGGCATGACAGAAACTGTGTACCGCTTTTTGCGGGTTAGCGGTAAATTTATCCGTCACCACAAAATACACGCCTGACGTCCCGAGTGAAAGCATCGCTTGCCCGCTTTTATACAAGCCGATACCGATGGCGCCTGCGGCATTATCGCCGCCCCCCGCCACCACCGGCACGATATTCATTTTCCAGCTTTTTGCCAGTTCCGCACGTAAATAACCTGTGATTTGATTGCCTTCAAATAATTTCGGCATTGCGTTTTCATCCAAACCGCAAGCGTTAAGCAAAGATTTATCCCAATCCCGTTTTGCCACATCCAGCCACATGGTGCCCGAAGCGTCAGACATATCGGAAGCGTATTCACCTGTCATTTTTAAGCGTAGATAATCTTTTGGCAATAAAACTTTACTGACTTTTTCTGCTACCTCGGGTTCGTGATTATCCACCCATTTAAGTTTTGGTGCGGTAAAACCCGGCATCATGAGATTACCGGTGATTTCACGGGAATTCGGTACTAATTTTTCTAATTCCGCACATTCAGCTGCGCTACGACCGTCATTCCACAAAATCGCCGGACGCAAAACATTATCTCGATTATCCAATAAGGTAGCGCCGTGCATTTGCCCGGTTAAACCGATGGCTTTCACCGCCGATAAATTTTGCTCACGAGAAAGCGCAAGCATGGCAAGATTTGCAGCATCCCACCAATCTTTCGGGTCTTGTTCGGACCAAAGCGGATGCGGGCGGGAAATAGGAAGAGCTTGTTGAACAGTAGCGAGAATCTGTTGACTTTCATCTAACAGCACCACTTTTACGCCGGAAGTGCCTAAGTCGATACCGATATACATAAAAACTCCTTATACTAAAAGTGCGGTCCAAAAAACAAAAGTTTTTCAACCGCACTTTACAATGGAATTAACGATAAATATAACTATTCACTAAGTTTTCAAGATATTCTTGTTGTCCTGAAACCGGTTGCGGTTCAAGGTGTTGGGCCGCCTGAGCCAAAGCTTCCAGCGAAGATTTGCCGTTCAGGATTTGTTGGCCTAATTCACCGTTCCAACCCGCATAACGTTGCTCCACGATATGTTGTAACGTTTGATCTTCCAGCATTTTCGCCGCTCGACGTAAAGACAATGCAAGCACATCAATGGCTCCGATATGAGCATGAAATAAATCATACGGGTCAATACTTTGACGACGAATTTTCGCATCGAAGTTTAAGCCGCCGGTGGTTAAACCGCCTGCTTTTAAGATTTCATAAATTGCAAGGGTATTTTCTTCCACGCTGTTCGGGAATTGGTCGGTATCCCAGCCTAACTGCGGATCACCACGATTGGCGTCAATAGAGCCTAAAATATCTAACGCCGCCGCAGTAGCGATTTCATGCTGGAAAGTATGCCCCGCCAAGGTTGCGTGATTCGCTTCAATGTTAACCTTGATTTCTTTTTCCAAACCGAATTGTTTTAAGAAACCGTAAACCGTCGCCACATCGTAGTCATATTGATGCTTGGTCGGTTCCTGCGGTTTGGGTTCGATTAATAATGTCCCCTTGAAACCGATTTTATGTTTATGTTCCACTACCATTTGCATGAAACGACCGATTTGCTCGCGCTCACGACGTAAATCCGTATTTAACAAGGTTTCGTAACCTTCCCGACCGCCCCACAATACATAGTTTTCACCGCCTAAACGTTTGGTTGCGTTCATTGCGTTAAATACTTGCGCACCTGCACGGGCAAAAATTTCAGGGTTCGGATTGGTTGCCGCCCCGGACATATAACGCGGATTAGTGAAACAGTTCGCCGTTCCCCATAACAATTTAATACCGGTTTCCGCTTGTTTTTGTTCTAAGACATCCACAATCGTGTTGAAATTATTCACATATTCTTGATAAGAATTGCCTTCGGGTGCGATATCCACATCATGGAAACAATAATAAGGCACCCCTAATTTAGTTAAAAATTCAAATGCTATATCCGCTTTTTGTTTTGCTCCGGCAAGCGGATCGGTTTGTTTTTGCCAACTGCGATCCAGAGAACCGACCCCGAACATATCGTTACCGTTCCAGCAGAAAGTATGCCAGTAACAGACAGCCAAACGTAAATGATCAGCCATGGTTTTGCCTAAGATCACTTCATTCGCGTTGTAGTATTTATATGCAAACGGATTAATCGAATCCGCACCTTCATAGTTCACTTTTTCAATTTTGTCGAAGTAGTTTGTCATGATGATTTCTCCTAAATGAACGAGACTGGAAATTTAATGCGAGCTCATCTTCGTCAAAATTCGCCGGTTCTTCAATTATGTTATTTGGTTTTTCCGTTCTGATAATTGGTAATTGTGCCGCAGATCACAAAAGCGAAAAAACGTAATCCCAATACGAAATATGATAATTGTTGTGAATGTAAATTTTCTGCAACACTTCGCCAAGAGTAAAGCGTTACTCTGACTATCGATTATTTTCAAGGAGTATCATTATGAAATTAAAAACAACTTTATTAACTCTGGCGGCAGCGATCGCCGTTTGTGCAATCCCTGCTCAGGCTAAAGATCTCACGATCGGTATGTCCATTGATGATTTGCGGTTAGAAAGATGGCAAAAAGACCGCGATATTTTTGTTAAAAAAGCAGAAAGCCTTGGCGCTAAAGTATTGGTTCAATCCGCAAACGGCGATGATTCCGCGCAAATTTCGCAAATTGAAAACATGCTGAATAAAAACGTAGACGTTTTAGTCATTATTCCGCATAACGGCGACGTATTAAGCAATGTGATTTCCGAAGCAAAAAAAGAAGGTGTGAAAGTGTTAGCTTACGACCGCTTAATTAATAATGCGGACTTGGATTTTTACGTTTCTTTCGACAATGAAAAAGTAGGCGAATTGCAGGCAGATGCAATTATTAAGGAAAAACCGGAAGGAAATTATTTCTTAATGGGCGGTTCGCCGGTGGATAACAACGCAAAATTATTCCGAAAAGGTCAGATGAAAGTGTTACAACCGTTAATCGACAGCGGCAAAATTAAAGTGGTGGGCGATCAATGGGTTGACAGCTGGCTGGCGGAAAAAGCGTTACAGATTATGGAAAACGCCTTAACCGCCAATAAAAACAACATTGATGCGGTAGTCGCGTCTAACGATGCCACGGCCGGCGGCGCTATTCAGGCATTAAGCGCACAAGGTTTATCGGGCAAAGTCGCCATTTCCGGTCAGGATGCGGACTTAGCGGCGATTAAACGGATTGTAGAAGGTACACAAACCATGACGGTGTACAAACCGATCACCAATCTGGCGGACAAAGCGGCGGAACTTTCGGTGGCTTTAGGAAAAGAGGAAAAACTGGAACCTAACGCAAAATTAAATAACGGTTTGAAAGAAGTAGATGCGTATTTATTAGATCCTATCGTCGTCACCAAAGATAACATCGACAGTACCGTAATCAAAGACGGATTCCACAGCAAAGAGGCAGTTTATAAATAATTCGCCGGCTTAACTTCCCGAAAAGTGCGGTCAAAATTTGCACATTTTCGACCGCACTTCCAACAAAAAATCAGAGGATGTTTTTATGGCTCAATTATTAGAAATGAAAAATATCACTAAAAAATTCGGTGATGTGACTGCTTTAAATAATATTTCGATTTCGTTAGAAACCGGTGAAATTCTCTCTTTATGCGGTGAGAACGGTTCGGGTAAATCCACCTTAATGAAAGTATTATGCGGCATTTATCCGTACGGTGATTTCAGCGGAGAAATTACTTTTTCCGGCGAACCGTTAATCGCCAAAGGTATTAAAGATACGGAAGAAAAAGGCATTTCCATTATTCATCAGGAATTAACCCTGGTTAAAAACATGACGGTGCTTGAAAATATGTTTTTGGGCAATGAAATCGTAAAATCCGGCATTACCGATGACAATGAAATGTACCTGCGTTGCAAAACCCTGTTGCAACAAGTGCAGCTGGATATTGATCCGAATACCAAAGTGGGCGAACTGGGATTGGGTCAGCAGCAATTGGTGGAAATCGCCAAAGCCCTCAATAAACAAGTCCGCCTTTTAATTCTTGACGAACCCACCGCCTCCTTAACGGAAAAAGAAACCGCCGTTTTATTGGCGTTAGTCAAAGATTTAAGCGCCCATAATATTGCCTGTGTATATATTTCCCATAAATTAAATGAAGTAAAAGCGATTTCCGACAAAATTTGTGTGATTCGGGACGGTGAACACATCGGCACTCGTCCTGCCGAGAGCGTATCGGAAGACGATATTATCACCATGATGGTAGGCCGTGAAATCACGTCACTCTATCCTTACCAAGAACACCAAATCGGTGAAGAAGTATTGCGGGTGGCGAATATCACCGCCTGGCATCCGATTAATACCCATATTAAACGGGTCGACAATGCAAATTTCAAATTACATGCGGGTGAAATCTTAGGCGTTGCAGGACTTGTAGGTTCCGGACGAACCGAAATGGCGCAATGCATCTTCGGTTCTTACCAAGGGAAATCTCAGGGCGATATTTTTATCCGCAATCAAAAAGTCAAAATCCGTAATTGTGAGGAAGCGATAAAAAACCAAATCGTGATGGTACCGGAAGACCGTAAAAAACACGGCATTATCCCAATTATGGGGGTCGGTAAAAATATTACGCTATCCTCACTCAGACAATTCTGTTTCGGCGGAAAAATCATTAATGAACCGTTAGAAGAAACCATAATTAACCAATCCATCGAGCGATTAAAAGTCAAAACGTCCTCCTCTGAATTAGCTATCGGACGTTTGAGCGGCGGTAATCAGCAAAAAGCCATTTTAGCCAAATGCCTGCTGCTGAACCCCCAAATTTTGATTTTAGACGAACCGACCCGCGGTATCGACGTGGGCGCGAAATATGAAATCTACAAACTCATTAATCGGTTGGCGCAGGAAGGGATGGCGGTGATTGTCATTTCTTCCGAATTACCGGAAGTATTAGGAATTAGCGACCGGGTATTGGTGATGCACCAAGGACAGATTAAAGCGGATTTAATCAATAATAATTTAACCCAAGAACAAGTCATGGAAGCGGCGCTTAAGGAGTAACCTATGTCTAAGTTTAAATCTATAAATTTACAAGTTTATATTATGTTTATCGCCATTGTGGTGATTATGGCATTCTTCTTTGTTACTACCGACGGAGCGTATTTAAGCGCTCGTAACATTTCTAATTTATTGCGCCAAACGTCCATCACCGGGATTTTAGCTATCGGGATGATTTTCGTCATTATCTCCGCTGAAATTGATTTATCCGTCGGTTCCATGATGGGATTATTAGGCGGTTTCGCCGCAATCGCAGACGTGTGGTGGGGCTGGCCGTTACCGTTAACCATAGTCGTCACATTAGCGGCCGGCGTGCTGTTCGGCACCTTTACGGGCTGGTGGGTGGCATACCGTAAAGTACCGTCGTTCATTGTTACCCTGGCCGGCATGTTGATTTTTCGCGGAATGCTGGTGGGTGCAACCAACGGTACAACGGTTTCGCCAATCAGCAAAGAAATGACCGCCATCGGGCAAGGTTATCTTTCCGATACGACGGGAATGATTTTAGGTATTGTTGCCGTAGTCTGTTTTTTCCTGTGGGGCAGTTATCAACGCAAAGCCCGCAAAAATCTTAATCTTACCGTGCCGAATGCCGGTAAAGAAACCATGAAATACGGCTTATTCACCATTTGTGTGTTAGGGGCGATTTATCTATTAAACGACTACCGCGGCATCCCGTTTCCTGTATTATTACTCGCGCTTCTTGCCGTAATCGGTATGTTTATTGCGCGCAAAACCGCCTTCGGTCGTCATATTTATGCCATCGGCGGCAATATTGAGGCGGCAAGACTATCGGGAATTAATGTGGAAAAAATTAAGTTAATGATTTTCTCCATGAACGGGTTTATGGTAGCGATTGCCGGATTGATTTTAAGTTCTCGTTTAGGTGCCGGCGCACCGTCAGCCGGTCAAAATGCCGAACTGGATGCTATCGCCGCCTGCGTTATCGGCGGTGCCAGTTTAGCCGGCGGTATCGGCAGCGTATACGGTGTTGTTATCGGCGCATTAATTATCGCTTTGCTCGATAACGGCATGAGCATGCTGGATGTCCCGACTTTCTGGCAATATATCGTTAAAGGATCGATTTTATTACTTGCTGTATGGATGGATACTGTGAGTAAGAAAAAAATGTAATTCATTAAAAAACGTTTAAATTTTCGACTGCACTTTACGCTCTCTTTTTGTATTTTTTTAAAAGTGCGGTCGAATTTTTCATACTTTTTATCTTGCTTCTTAATGCCGGTTTGAACTCCGGTATGTATGCCTATATAACCGCTTCTTTTTTATTCAAAATTCATACAAATCAGAAATTGCAATTACGATATTTCATTTTTTTATTGCGATTATTAACTTCTGCGTAACAAATCACAAAAAGTGAAAAACGTAAACTCAAAATCAAATTTCTAAATTGAAGAAATCCAATGGGATATGAAAAATAGTATTCAAATATTTACAATATAAGAGGTATATATTATGGCGAGAACAAACTCATACGTGATTGGCGTGACGCTGGTCGCTACCTTAGGCGGACTTTTATTCGGTTACGATACGGCTGTGATTTCAGGCACGGTATCATCCTTAGATACGGTGTTTATCCAACCTAAAGGCTTACCTGAAATTTCAGCGAATTCATTGTTGGGGTTTTGTGTTGCCAGTGCGCTGATTGGCTGTATCATCGGCGGAGCGTGCGGCGGCTACTTGAGCAGTAAATACGGACGCAAAAAAGCCTTAGTGATTGCGGCGGTATTATTTTTGCTTTCAGCATTCGGTTCCGCTTATCCCGAATTCGGTTTAACCGAAATAAACCGAACCAACGATGTACCTTATTATCTCAGCAACTTCCTCACCCAATTTGTGATTTACCGTATCATCGGCGGCATTGGGGTTGGAATCGCTTCCATGATTTCACCGATGTATATCGCAGAAATCGTTCCGGCACATATTCGCGGCAAAATGGTGTCCTTCAACCAGTTTGCCATCATTGCGGGCCAACTCGTGGTGTATTTCGTAAATTATTTTATTGCGTTAAACGGTGATAATACATGGCTTAATATGCTGGGTTGGCGCTATATGTTTTTATCAGAAATGGTACCGGCCGGATTATTTCTAACGCTTCTTTTCTTTGTACCGGAAAGTCCGCGTTGGTTAGTATTACAAAATAAACTCACACAAGCCGAAGTCACTTTATTAAAATTATTAGGTGAAAAATCAGGTAAAAAAGAATTACAAAACATTGTTTCTTCGTTAGAACATCGTGTGGCGAAAGGCAGCCCGTTGCTGTCCTTCGGTATTGGTATTATCCTAATCGGCATTGCACTTTCCGTTTTTCAGCAATTTGTCGGAATCAATGTGGCGCTTTATTATGCCCCTGAGATTTTTAAATCTTTAGGCGCAAGTACGGACAGCGCATTGTTACAAACCATTATCATGGGGGCGATCAACCTTTCTTGTACCACTATTGCTATTTTTACTGTAGATAAATATGGTCGTAAACCATTACAAATTGTCGGTGCATTAGGTATGGCGGTAGGCATGTGCGTATTAGGCACCGCCTTCTACGCTAATCTTTCCGGTTCGATTGCATTAACCGGCATGTTATTCTATGTAGCCTCTTTTGCCATCTCTTGGGGACCGGTTTGCTGGGTATTATTAGCCGAAATTTTCCCGAATGCGATTCGCAGTCAAGCCTTGGCAATCGCCGTAGCAACACAATGGATTGCGAATTATATTGTTTCCTGGACATTTCCGATGATGGATAAAAGTTCGTATTTACTTGAACATTTTAACCACGGTTTCGCCTACTGGGTTTATGCTTTTATGAGTATTTTAGCTGCGTTATTTATGTGGAAATTCGTACCTGAAACCAAAGGCAGAACATTGGAAGAGGTGGAATTATTATGGCGTAAAAAATAATATTCATGCCCGAATCGAAAAACGCCGGTCTGCAACGACTGGCATTTATTTTGCCTTTCGCTTATGATTAAAAAAAGAAAAGACGAGAAGGTATATGAATGGCCGTGGATCAAGAATATTATCGCGTTGCGCTCCTGTTTAACGCCAATAAAGTTTATGATCGAGGAGTAATTGAAGGTGTCGGGCAATACTTACAAGCTTCCCAATGCACATGGGATATTTTTTTAGAAGACGACTTTATTTATCATAAAGAGGAAATTAAAAATCTTTCTATCGACGGTATCATCGGTGATTTTGATGATCTTGAAACCGCCGCAATCCTAGCAAATATTGACGTACCCGTCGTAGCCGTGGGCGGTTCATATCAAAACGCCGATTATTATCCCGATTTGCCTTATATTGCCACCGACAATGAAAAATTAGTCGAAATGGCATTCTTACATTTAAAAGAAAAAGGCTTAACCCGGTTTGCTTTTTACGGACTCCCCGTTACTACGAAAAAACATTGGGCGAATGAACGTTTGGCAACTTTTCAGCGCTTAATGGATAAATATGAGTATAAAAGCGAAATTTACCTTGGAGACAAAACTAATTCTCGAAACTGGCTCACCGCCCAAGCAAACTTATGTCAATGGTTGCAAACATTACCGAAATATACCGGAATTATTGCGGTAACCGATGCCAGAGCCCGTCACTTGTTGCAAGCCTGCGAATATTTAAAAATCGCCGTACCGGAAGAACTTTGCATAATGGGAATTGATAATGAAGATTTAATTCAGCATTTGTCCCGGATCTCGCTTTCTTCGGTGGAACAAGGCACAACCCAAATCGGTTATCAGGCAGCCAAACAGTTACACCGCTTACTAGGAGGACAAACCGTTCCCCACCGTCCTTTGATTGTTCCGCCCGGCAAAGTCATTGCACGCCGTTCTACGGATTATCGATCATTGCAAGACCCTGTTGTGATCCAGGCCATGCACTATATTCACCATCGCGCCAGCCAAGGTATAAAAACCGAACAAGTTCTCGATCACTTACGGATTTCCCGTTCGAATTTAGAACAACGCTTTAAGGCCGAAATGAATAAAACCATTCATCAAGTTATCCATGAAGAAAAACTGGATCGCGCCAAAAACATGTTAAAGTTTACCGATGTACCGATTCAGGAAATCGCAGAGATTTGCGGTTATCCTTCATTACAGTATTTTTATGCGGTATTCAAGAAAGAACACCGACAAACCCCCAAAGAATTCAGAGAACAATTTTTAGCTTATTAAACGAGATATATGGGTAAAATCACGAAAAAACCAACGCTTTGATCCATTATGTCTTACCGTTTTGAACAAAAAAGCATAATGAATAACATTATGCTTTCCGGTTCTATTTATAAGCTACGTCATTCCAACGCAGTTCATTTTTCAAATCAGCCAATTCCGTTTTGGCATGGATATGAATAAATTCAATTCCGAAATATTCCGCAAAAGTTCTGAGCATGTCCGCATCAATATCCAAACTGAATACATTGTGGTGTGCGCCGCCGGCTAAAATCCAAGCCTGCGTACCCGTATCGAAATCCGGTTCCAGTTTCCAGAATGCATGACCGACCGGTAAATTCGGCATATCCTGCGGTTTGGCAATGGCTTGCAATTCCGCCGTAATCATTCGGAAGCGGTTCCCCAAATCCACAATAGTCGAAGCGGTGGCACAGCCCGCTTTAGACGTGAAAATCAGACGGGTCGGGTCTTCTTTACCGCCAATACCTAACGGTTTTATGTCGAGAATCGGTTTGTCTTCGGCGATTGACGGACAGACTTCCAGCATATGTGCGGCAAGCACCACTTCGTTATGATCTTCGAGATTATAGGTGTAATCTTCCATAAACGAGCAACCGTTCGGTAAACCGTAGCTCATGACTTTTATCGCCCGTACTAACGCTGCGGTTTTCCAATCGCCTTCCGCACCGAAACCGTAACCCTGTGCCATTAAGCGCTGAACCGGTAATCCCGGAAGCTGTTTCATACCGTATAGATTTTGGAAAGTGTCGGTGAAAGCTTTGAATCCGCCTTTATCTAAGAATGCTTTTAAACCTAATTCGATGCGGGCGGAATCAATCAGTGATTGGCGCTTCTCACCGCCTTCTTTCAGACTGTCCACCAGTTGATAATCAGCTTCATATTCTTTCACCAAGGTGGCTATATCTTCCTCTTTAATCGCATTAATACTGTTCACCAGTTGATATATGCCGTAACCGTTTACGCTGTAACCGAATTTGATCTGTGCTTCAACTTTATCCCCTTCGGTTACGGCGACTTCTCGCATATTATCGCCAAAGCGGGCGACTTTCAGATGTTGTTGATCATAAATGGCCGCCAATACGCGCATCCAGCGATCCAATTTTTGTTTAACCGATTCGCTTTGCCAATGCCCTACAACTATGGTTCGCGGTTTACGCAGACGGGAAACCATGAAACCGAATTCACGATCGCCGTGGGCGGTCTGGTGTAAATTCATATAATCCATATCAATTTCATTCCACGGAATATATTTATTGAACTGGGTATGGAATTGTAATAGCGGTTTGTCTAATCGGGTTAAGCCTGCAATCCACATTTTGGCAGGAGAGAAGGTATGCATCCAAGCGATGACTCCGGCACAGTTTTCCTCATAATTTGCCGCCCGGCAAATAGCAAGAATGTCTTCCGGTGTGGTGGCTAACGGTTTTAATTTGATCTGAATAAACGGATTCCGACTGTTTAAATATTGCGTAATTTGTTTCGCATTGGCATACACTTGTTTCAGCGCTTCATCGCCGTATAAATCTTGGCTGCCTACTATAAACCAGACTTCAAGTTTTTTAATAAATTCCATAATATTTCTCCCGACTCGTTTTAAATTTCATAATGGAACGCATCAACTGCCGCTCGGACGACAGGGATACCTTTTTGATAAGTTCGAATAAATTCCGCATAACCTTTCGCCATTTCCGCATCGGGCCGGGTAATTTGAATTTCCGACCGGACAAAAATCCGGTTATCAAGATAGTCTTCCAAAGATTCTCCGGCTTGATAAGCCGCTAAATAATTCGCTAAAAGTGCAATTCCCCATGCTCCGCCTTCATTAGCAGTCTTCATTACCGCAACGGGAACATTAATTGCCGAGGCAAGGATTTTAGACGCTACATTCGGCGTTTTGAAAATACCGCCGTGCGCTAAAATTCGGGCGATCTTGACTTTTTCCCGTTGAATTAAAATATCCACGCCTAATTTCATTGCGCCGAATGCACTGTATAAATGAGAACGGATAAAGTTCGCCAGAGTAAAATTCGAATTAGCCGGATGCATAAAAGTCGGACAACCTTCGGATAAACCCACGCTGTGCTCGCCGGAATAAAAGCCGTAAGCTAATAAATTACCGCAGTTCGCCTCGCCTTCTAACGCTTTAAGGAATAAGGTTTCGTATAACTTATCCGGTTCGACTTCCAAACCAAAAACCTTTAAATTTTCGCCGAACAAATTGATCCAGGCATTAATGTCGGAAGTACAGTTATTGGCATGCGCCATAGCCACCAATTTGCCCGCAGGCGTTGTCACCGAATCCAGTTGTTCGTAAACTCGGGTAAGCTCTTTTTCCAATACAATCATGGCGAAAGCGGAAGTGCCGGCGGAGATATTACCCGTATTGACTTTAATACTGTTGGTCGCCACCATGCCGGTTCCCGCATCACCTTCCGGCGGACAAAGAGGAATACCCGCCTGTAATTGTCCCGTCGGATCGAGCAATTTTGCGCCCTGTTCGGTTAATTTTCCCGCAAACTGACCAGCCGTTAAAACCTTCGGTAAAATTTCCGTAATTTTCCAGGGATAAGAATAAGGCGCGACCAATTCATCAAACCGGTTCAGCATGCTTTGATAATAAGAACCGGTTTTCGGGTCGATCGGAAACATACCGGATGCTTCGCCGACGCCCAATACTTTTTCGTCCGTTAACCGCCAATGTACATAACCGGCCAGCGTCGTAAAGAAATCAATCTCGCCGACGTGTTGTTCCCGATTAAGTATTGCTTGATATAAATGGGAAACACTCCAGCGTTGAGGAATATTATAGTTAAAAAGTGCGGTCAGTTTTTGCGAAGATTTTGCCGTAATGTTATTCCGCCATGTTCTGAACGGCACGAGCAAACCGCCCCGTTGATCGAAAGGCATATAACCGTGCATCATGCCGCTAATGCCGATAGCTTTGGCTTTGGTCACGGAAAGACCGTATTTTTCTTTTACATTATCGGTGAGAGCGCGATAAGCAGCTTGTAAACCTTGCCAAATTTCATCTTGCGGATAAGTCCAGATACCGTCAACAAAATGATTCTCCCAAGTAAACCCGCCGGTCGCTAAAATATCGCCTTGAACATTGATAAGAACCGCTTTTATCCGCGTCGAACCGAATTCAATTCCGATAGACGCCTCGCCTGAGGTAATCACTGCTTGTACATCGCGCATATTTATTACTCCTGATTCCGTCGTAACAAAAGTAACGGCGGTTTGTGGTGTACCGCCATGATGTTATAACTGTAGAGTAGATCTTATTGCATATAACCGTTAGCGTTGAATATGCTATATATATGGATAATAATGCTACGAAAAATAAGATGCGAACTAGATCACTTTTTTCAAAAGTCCAATATTTTCGGACCGCACTTTACAACACGAAATTAACGGGAATTTCGGTAATCCGACGGACTTAATCCGACATAACGTTTAAAAATCCGGGAAAAATAAAGTTGATCGTCATAGCCTAATTGTCTTGCAATCGCATAAATAGGTGCGCCTGAAGTATGGAGTAAATGCTGCGCCTTAATCATGCGTTGCTCTTCACGCCATCTGATAATGCTGGATCCCGTTTGCTGTACGAAAAGGTGGGTCAAACGAGAAGGCGAGATGTGGACATGCTCGGCGATTTCGGTAATTTTATGATTCAAATGCAGATTGGCGGAAATAAAATGGCAGGTCTCTAAAATTCTGGGATCCAGCATTCGTTGAATGTTGACGGGATCTAATTTTATGCATTTGATTAACAGCTGCTCCAATAAACACATGGACATAGCTTGAGAGAACATATCTTTATTGCCGTATTCCCGTTCGATTTGTTTAAATAAGGTTTCTATTTCCCGGTATGTTGTCAAATCGGTAATCTTCAGACGCCCAACATGATCCGTCACACGGCTCCATTGCAACCAACTCGCCCAAAACGAACGCGGTCTGAAATAAATCCATTGATGATGCCATGAACTTGCAGATTCGGAACGATGATATAAATGTTCGGCATTGGGCGGAAAGAGTAACAAATCGCCCTTGCTACAAGTAAAGGCGCGTTCACCTTCAAATACCGCACCTTCTCCTTGCGTAGTAAGGTTGATAATGTACCCTTTCATGCCGTTCGGACGACGAATAGTAAAATCTATTTCGCTTCCCCGCTCAATCGGCGTGCAACCCGCCACTAAATACGAGCCGAACTGATACCCGGGTAATAACGGATTGGTTTCCGATTGAACTTCATGTCGTCGCTTCATTCCTAAGCCTTAAGATTTGATAATTTTCTGTTTATATTTATCAAAAATAACCGCAATCAACAAGATGAGGCCCCTCACCACATATTGCGCGAACGGCGAGATATTTAATAGGTTCATGGCATTTTCAATAGTGCCGAGAATTAACACGCCGGCGATGATAAATGAAATTTTCGCCACTCCGCCGTTCAGCGAAACGCCGCCCAGCACACAAGCCGAAATCGCCACCAGTTCAAACCCCACGGATGTCATCGGTTGACCGCTGGTCATACGGGCGGCCAAAATAACGCCGGCGAGAGCGGAAACAAAACCGGATACCACAAAAATAATTAACTTTGTTCTGTCCACATTGATACCCGCCAAACGGGACGCTTCCTGATTACCGCCTATCGCCAGAGTATTACGTCCGTAAGTGGTTTTACTGAGTAAAAAACCGAAAACGGCGATACAGATAACAGTAAAAATGATCGGTAAAGGCACACCGAAAATATCCTGGTAACCCAGTTCGAAGAATTCTTCTTTGGTAATCCCCACCGCTTTACCGTCCGAAATAATATAGCCGAAACCGCGGGCGATCTGCATGGTCGCAAGTGTAGTGATTAATGAGTTGATTTTTAGTTTTGCAATGACAAAACCGTTAATTAATCCGACCGCAACACCCAGACCGAGACCGGCAAGAATACCGACCGTAACGCTTTGCGTCATATTAATCGCTACCGCCGTCACGACCCCGGCACAGGCGATAACGGAAGCCACGGAAAGATCGATTTCCCCCGCCGCCAAACAGAACAACATACCGCAGGCAACAATCCCGCTCATAGAAATGGCCAACCCTAAGCCCCTCATATTGACGACGGTAGCAAAATTAGGAATGAATAAACAAGAACCGATAAAAATCACGGCAAAAATAAGGAGCATGCCGTAAGAGTTCCAAATTCTACCAAATGAACCCACTGTTTTTTCCTGAGTTATTGAAGTCATAATCAATCTCCTGCATTAAGCCGCTTTACTTTCTACCATAGCAAGTTTTAATATTTTTTCTTCCGTGGCCTCTTCACGCGTTACTACGCCGGTAATTTGATGACCACGCATTACCATAATTCGATCCGATACGCCGATTACTTCCGGTAAGTCGCTGGATACCACAATAATGGCGAGTTTTTCATCGGCAAGTTTAAAAATCAAATCGTAAATTTCCGATTTTGCCCCGACATCAATACCTCGCGTCGGTTCATCCAACAATAAAACTTTAATGTCTTCGGACAACCAACGTCCCAAGATGGCTTTCTGTTGGTTACCACCGGACAAATTAACAATAAGTTGTTGAATGGACGGGGTTTTTACATTCATTTGCCGGCGTTGTCGTTCGGCATTTTCTTTTTCCCACTTTTCGTTAATAATAAATTTGAAAAAATTATGGGAACGTCTCGCACTGATATTGATATTTTCCGCTACGGTTGCCGTCGGAATAATCCCCTCTTTTTTACGATCTTCGGGACAAAGCACAATCCCCTGTTCTATCGCTTCTTTCGGATTGCGTATACAAACGGTTTTACCGTCCAATTCGATTGTACCTTCAATATTCGGATCGGCGCCGAAAATCACTTTTAACAGTTCCGAACGCCCGGCGCCCACCAAACCGAATAAACCAAGTACTTCGCCCGCCCGAACGGTTAAGTTAAAGTCGCCTTTCAGTTTATGTCCGGACAAGCGGCTGATTTTTAACCGCTCTTTTCCTACATCACGGGGACGATAATGATAAATGTCGCCTAAATTACGTCCTACCATGCTGCGAACCAGATCGTCATTGGTGATTTTGGAGAGAGAAGAGAAAGTTTCCACATATTGCCCGTCTTTTAACACGGTAATTTCATCACTAATACGGAAAATTTCTTCCATACGGTGAGAAACATACAGAATCACTTTGCCTTCATCCCGTAACTCATTAATTACCGAAAATAATTTCTCAATCTCAGGTGCGGAAAGACTGCTGGTCGGCTCGTCGAAAGCAATAATCTTTGCTCCTCGGCTCAATGCTTTGGCAATTTCAATCATTTGCCACTGACCGATAGATAATTCTTTTAAAGGGGTGTCGGGTGAAATATTTAAATCTAATTTATCAAGATATTTCTGTGTTCTTTTTACCAATTCCGATTTATCGACGATTCCGAAAGAATGGGGAAACTGACCTAAACACAGATTTTCGGCTACCGTCATTTCCGGCACGATATTCAATTCCTGGTAAATAATGGCCACTCCGGCCAATAATGCTTCCTTGGTATTACGAAAAACCAACTGACGTCCGCCGATACTTAATTTGCCTTCGCTCGGTAAATAGTTACCGCTTAAAATTTTCAGCAACGTGGACTTACCCGCACCATTTTCCCCCATCAGCGCATGAACCCTGCCTTCGTAGCATTTAAAGGAAATATTCTGTAATGCTTTAACACCCGGAAAGCTTTTACTCACATTATCAAATTCTAAATACGGAACTTGCATTTTCTCCTCCTTGCCAGGTCTGTTTATGGGCAATAAACAGACCTTATTTCAATATATTAAAGACCTTTTTTAGCCAGTTCTTCTTTGAAATTTTCACGCTTCAGGAATACAACGTCCTGAACTGCAATGTATTTTTCCGGTTCCACACCTTCTCTAATCCATTTACTGAGGAGCTCGACGCTGCGATAACCGTGAATATCGGGACTCGGCAAAAGAGAACCTAAAAAACCGGTAGCTTTCGGTTTGGAAAGTTCGTTAACCGCATCTACGCCGTTGATACCGATAGCCACTACGTTTTCCGGTTTAAAACCTTGTCCCTCGGTCGCACGCACGCCGCCTAATACGGTGTTATCGTTCATACCGACGATAAGCCAGTTTCTTACTTCCGGGTGCTGTACCAACATAGAATTCGCCGCATCAAGTGCGCCCGGAATATCGTTACTTTTGGTCGGAGATTTATAAATTTTTTCTTTAGGGAAACCTGCTTTGATTAAGGCGTCCATAGAGCCTTCGGTGCGGCGACGTGCGGTATCCAGTTCATCGGCGGTGATAGCTAAAACCGCTGTATCTTTCACATCCCATTTGCGGTTTTGCATTTCTTTATAAAGTTCTTCACCTTGCCGTTGACCGATTTCCGTCGCCGCCATCATAATTAAAGGCACATTAGTCATCGGCTCGCCCGCTGCATTTAAGAATTGGTCATCAACCGCAATCACTTTTAGATCATGAGAACGGGCTTTCGCCATAATAGCGGGACCCAGCTTGGGGTCCGGCGTACAAATAACAAATCCTTTCGCCCCATTAGCAGCTAAATTATCAATAGCATTTAATGTTTTTTCACCGTCCGGTATGGCAATTTTGATAATTTCCACGTTACCGAGATCTTTGGCCGCTTTATCTGCAAACGCCCATTCTGTTTGAAACCAGGGCTCTTAGGGTTGTTTTACCAGAAAGCCCAATTTAATAGATTCCGCCGAATCGGAATATGCCGGGTTAGAATTTAATCCCGTTACAGCCAGAATAGACGCTGCAACCAAAGATTTAAGAAATGTTCTTTTGCTTAATTTCATTGTTCTGTCCCTCTCTATATTGTTTTTCGTTTATCAATGAACCAAGAGTATTGATAGTGAATTGCTACGGTAAGCATGGCTTATATTAGTGACCTTAATCGGTAAAAAACTCGATCTGGATCACAATCCAAAATCATAGCTGAATAATCCATGTTTTTAGCTAAATTAACGTAGGATATGTTTATCAGAATCATATTTAAGCCAATAAAAAAGGAAGTATTTCTACTTCCTTCGGATAAAATTATCATTGTTACACGCTGTCTCGGCTACATAAAAAGTGCGGTCACAAAAAAAGAATTTTTGACCGCACTTTATTGCAAATGAACAAACTTATTTGGTTAGATAGGCCACTAAATCTTCAATTGTCACTACGGCATAATTAAATTCCTGCGCAAATTTAACTAATTGAGGCGCACGCGCCATAGTGCCGTCATCATTGGTAATTTCACAAATCACTCCCGCCGGTTTATATCCCGCCAACAGTGCTAAATCCACTGCCGCCTCAGTATGTCCGCGCCGCGTTAATACGCCGCCTTTTGCCGCACGCAAAGGGAAAATATGACCCGGACGATGTAAATCCGACGGTTTGGCATTATCCGCCACAGCGGCTTTTACCGTTGTCACGCGATCTGCCGCCGACACGCCGGTAGATACGCCCTGTGCTGCTTCAATGGTAACAGTAAATGCAGTTTTATTAACACTGCTATTATTTTGCACCATAGGCGGTAAATCCAGTTGTTGACAAAGTTCGTCCGTGATACAAAGGCAGACGATACCGCTGCCGAAACGGATAAGTTTTGCCATTTGCTCGGTCGTAATCGTTTCCGCCGGGAAAATTAAATCCCCTTCGTTTTCGCGATTTTCATCGTCTAAAACGAGTACGCCGTTGCCCTGTTTAAATGCATTAATTGCCTTGATAACGCGTTCTTCGGCTGTACCGAATTGCGCAAGTAGAGACTGATTCATAGTAAATTCCTTGTAAAACATCGTACCAGAATCAGGGCTGGAAATGGGAAATACCGTTTTACTAACGCAAAACGGTTTACTCTCTTTCATCCAGACTGTAACTGTTGGCTTTGGAATTTCACCAAATCTGCTGACTTTGCCTTATAACAAACGCTCGCGGGCTTGACCGCCAGTAGGGAATTTCACCCTGCCCTGAGAATGCGGCGATAGTATAGCGTAATTTATAGGGTGAAAAAACGATTTTATTTATTGAATTAAATTACATACAATAGACAAATAAGTCTATTTTTCAGCGCACTTGCCGTTTTGTGCTACATTTTGGCAAAGTGCGGTCAATTTTTTGAGGATTTTTGCTATGTCGTCCGAATATGCTTATCTGCAGGAAAAACGTAAACAATTAAAACTGAAAGTGAATGAAGTTTGCGAGCAAGCCGGCATCACGCGTGCTTATTTTAATCAGTTAGTAAGCGGAAAAATTAAAAACCCAAGTGCAAACAAGCTTTCCGCTCTACATCGCGTATTGCAGATTTCCGCCCAAAAAGATAAGCGGGTCGGTGTTATTTTTGGGAAGTTTTATCCCGTGCATACCGGACATATTAATATGATTTATGAAGCGTTCAGTAAAGTCGACGAAGTGCATGTGGTAGTATGCAGTGATACGGAACGCGACCTAAAATTATTTTATGATAGTAAAATGAAACGCATGCCGACAGTGCAGGATCGTTTACGCTGGATGCAGCAGATTTTTAAGTACCAAAAAAATCAAATTTTTATTCATCATTTAGTAGAAGACGGGTTGCCGAGTTATCCAAACGGCTGGGAAAGTTGGTCGAACGCGGTAAAAAAACTGTTAAAAGAGAAAAACGTCAATCCGACTTTAGTATTCAGTAGCGAAATTCAGGATAAAGCACCATATGAAAAATATCTGGGGCTGGAAGTTTCATTAGTTGATCCGCAGCGACAATTCTTCAATGTATCCGCGACAAAAATTCGCACTAATCCGTTTCATTATTGGAAATTTATTCCCAAAGAAGTGCGTCCGTTCTTTGCCAAAACGATTGCCATTCTTGGCGGTGAAAGCAGCGGTAAATCCGTACTTGTCAATAAATTAGCGACTGTTTTTAATACGACTTCCGCTTGGGAATATGGACGTGAATACGTATTCGAACAATTAGGCGGTGATGAACAGGCAATGCAATATTCGGATTATCCTCAAATGGCATTAGGACAACAGCAGTACATTAATTATGCCGTTCGTCATGCTCATAAGGTCGCCTTCATTGACACGGATTTTATTACAACGCAGGCATTCTGTATTCAATACGAGGGAAAAGCTCATCCTTTTCTTGATTCGATGATTAGAGAATATCCTTTTGATGTAACTATATTATTAAATAATAATACACAATGGGTCGACGACGGACTAAGAAGTTTGGGAGATGCAAAAGAGCGTCAACGATTTCAACAACTGCTGAAAAAACTTCTTGATAAGTATAATGTTCCCTACATTGAGATTGATTCACCGAGTTATCTGGATCGTTATAATCAGGCAAAACTCATTGTGGAAAAAATCTTAAATGAAGAAGAGATTTCGGATTTAACGCACGATAATAATTCTGACTTTGAGAAATAGGAGGTAATATGATTCTTTTTGCGGGAGATCCTCATGGCCGCTATGATCATTTATATCCGTTTCTACAAAGAAAAAATGAAGAAATTGCATTAATAATTTTAGGCGATTTACAATTAACCGATTGTAATGAATTAGATAAGCTTAGCAAATGGTGTGAAGTTTGGTACATCCATGGAAATCATGACAGTAAAACACCGGCAGCCTATGACTCGCTTTGGAATAGTCAATGGAAAACACGCAATTTACATGGAAAAGTTGTTGAAATTCAAGGAAAACGTATTGCGGGACTCGGGGGGGTATTTCGGGGACAAATTTGGATGCCCCCTAATAAGCCGTTATATTTTGATCCAATCCATTATTGCCAGTATTGTCCACCGGAAAAACTTTGGCGAAGAGGAATTCCGCTGCGCCATAGAACCTCAATATTTCCCCTGGATATAGAAATACTAGAACAACAACAAGCGGATATTCTAGTCTGCCATGAAGCACCCGAGCCTCATCCTGCAGGCTTTTATGCAATAAACAATCTGGCAACTAAAATGGGGGTGACACAGGTCTTTCATGGCCATCATCACGAAAATTTTGATTATCACGGAATAAATAAAAACAAATTTGAGATAATTAACGTAGGTTTTAGAAGTTTGGCTGATTCAATGGGAAATTACTTAATAAAAGGGTTAGATGATCGCTAAATTAATACGTTATTTAGTGAAATAAACAATAAAAAGCTCACAAATCTTGTGAGCTTTTCTAATTTATGATGAATTATTCCGTTGTTGCCGTTTCAGTTGAAACTTCCGGACGATCTACTAATTCAATGTATGCCATTGGAGCATTATCGCCTGCACGGAAACCACATTTTAAGATGCGAGTATAACCACCTGCACGTTGTGCAAAACGTGGACCTAATTCATTAAATAGTTTAGCAACAGTTTCAACGTTGCGAGTACGTGCAAATGCCAAACGGCGGTTTGCTACGCTATCTTCTTTTGCTAATGTAATTAACGGTTCAACTACACGACGTAATTCTTTAGCTTTTGGCAATGTAGTCTTAATGATTTCGTGACTAACTAAAGCACTAGCCATATTACGGAACATCGCTTGGCGATGGCTGCTATTACGGTTTAGTTGACGACCACTCTTACGATGGCGCATGATCTTATCCTTCTCAGAAAAATCTTAATCTTTAGGCCGATTAATCTTCAGCAATACTTGCTGGCGGCCAATTATCAAGACGCATACCTAATGACAGGCCGCGTGAAGCAAGTACATCCTTAATTTCAGTAAGTGATTTCTTACCAAGATTAGGTGTTTTCAATAACTCAACTTCTGTACGCTGTACCAAATCACCGATATAGTGAATTGTTTCTGCTTTCAAACAGTTAGCAGAACGAACTGTCAACTCTAAGTCATCAACAGGACGTAATAAAATCGGATCAAATTCCGGTTTTTCTTCCTTGACTTCAGGCTGACGAACATCACGCAAATCAACGAATGCATCAAGCTGCTCTGCTAAAATTGTTGCTGCACGACGAATTGCTTCCTCGGGATCGAGCGTGCCGTTTGTCTCTAACTCAATAACTAATTTATCTAAGTCAGTGCGTTGCTCTACACGTGCTGCTTCTACATTGTAAGCAATACGATCTACAGGGCTATAACAAGCGTCTACTAACAAACGACCAATAGGACGTTCTTCATCTTGAGAATGTGCACGAGCTGACGCTGGTACATAACCTCGACCACGCTGAACACGAATACGCATACTAATTGATGCGTTTTCATCCGTGAGATGGCAGATAACATGCTCAGGATTTACGATCTCAACATCACCGTCATGGGTAATGTCGCCAGCAACAACAGGGCCAATTCCAGATTTGTTTAGTGTCAGAAAAACATCATCTTTATTCTGAACTTTAACCGCGAGGCCTTTCAGGTTTAAAAGTACTTCAAGAATATCTTCTTGAACGCCTTCTTTACTACTATATTCATGCAACACGCCTTCAATTTCTACCTCAGTTACAGCACAACCCGGCATTGAAGATAGAAGAATACGACGCAATGCATTTCCTAGAGTATGACCGAAACCACGCTCTAACGGTTCTAAGATCACTTTAGCATGTGTTGAACTAATTTGCTCAATATCAACTAAGTGTGGCTTTAAAAATTCTGTAACAGAACCCTGCATTTTATCCTCTCTTTGCTTTTAAGCTTTAACTATTATTTAGAATAAAGCTCAACGATGAGATGTTCGTTAATGTCTGCTGATAAATCAGAACGTTCAGGAACACGTTTGAATACACCTTCCATTTTTGCAGAATCAACTTCTAACCAAGTCGGTTTTTCTTTTTGTTCTGCTAATTCCAGTGATGCTTTTATACGAGCTTGTTTTTTCGATTTTTCACGAATAGCGACTACATCATCAACTGAAACTTGGAAAGATGGGATATTTACAACACGACCATTTACAACAATCGCTTTGTGACTCACTAATTGGCGAGCCTCTGCACGAGTAGCAGCAAATCCCATACGATAGACTACATTATCTAATCGACCTTCAAGCAATACTAATAAATTTTCCCCAGTATTACCTTTCAAACGATTCGCTTCTTTATAATAATTACGGAATTGACGTTCTAAGATACCGTAGATACGGCGAACTTTTTGTTTTTCACGTAACTGACTGCCATAGTCAGACAGACGTGGTTTACGAGCACCGTGCTGACCTGGCGCTGTATCAATTTTACATTTAGAATCGATAGCACGCACGCCAGACTTAAGGAATAAGTCTGTGCCTTCACGACGGCTTAGCTTGAGTTTTGGACCCAAATATCTTGCCATTTTCTTTCTCCAATTATCCTAATTTCCGATTAAACACGACGTTTTTTCGGTGGACGACAACCGTTATGAGGAATCGGAGTCACATCGGTAATATTCGTAATACGGAAACCCGCTGCATTTAATGCACGAATAGTTGATTCACGACCAGGACCCGGACCTTTAACCATAACTTCCAAATTCTTTAAACCAAACTCCTTGACCATTTCAGCACAACGCTCTGCGGCAACCTGTGCAGCAAATGGAGTCGATTTACGAGAACCACGGAAACCTGAACCGCCAGCAGTAGCCCATGCTAAAGCATTACCTTGACGGTCAGTAATAGTCACGATTGTATTATTGAAAGAAGCGTGAATGTGTGCTACGCCATCTACAACTTGTTTTTTTACACGTTTACGTGCACGAACTGGTGTTTTAGCCATTAATATTTACCCCGACTATTTTTTGATCGGCTTACGAGGACCCTTACGGGTACGCGCATTAGTTTTAGTACGTTGACCACGTACCGGTAAACTACGACGATGGCGTAAACCACGATAACAACCTAAGTCTAAAAGACGTTTGATGTTAAGTGTTACTTCTCGGCGTAAGTCACCTTCAACGGTAAATTTACCAACTTCGTCACGCAGTTTATCAATCTGCTCTTCAGACAATTCGCTGATCTTAACATTTTCAGCAATACCTGCCGCAGCACAAATAGTCTGTGAACGAGTTTTGCCAATACCGTAAATCGCTGTTAAAGCAATTACTGCATGTTTATGATCAGGAATGTTAATGCCTGCAATACGGGCCACTATGCACTCCTATATTTTAACTAATTTGACATACTGATCTTGAAAAGCCCGTTTCAGGATACTCAAACAGTATGCCAAGGATATAAATGAGCTGAGCAGTATAACTGCTCAACCTGTTCTTTGCAAGATATTTATCAATTAACCTTGACGTTGTTTATGTTTAGGGTCGGTACATAAAACACGTACGACACCTTCACGTTTAACAATTTTACAGTTACGACAGATTCTTTTTACGGAAGCACGAACTTTCATTGCTTATCCCTTTTTCTTTAAACCGGACTATTGTCCGAAACCTTTAAGGTTTGCTTTTTTCAACGCAGATTCATATTTACTTGACATCAAGTGACTTTGAATCTGAGCGATGAAATCCATAATAACCACTACGACGATCAACAAAGACGTACCACCAAAATAGAATTGAACATTCCATGCTGACATCATAATGTAAGGAACCAAACACACGAAAACCACATATAAACCGCCAATTAGCGTCAAACGGGTCATTATTTTATCAATATAACGTGAAGTTTGTTCTCCTGGTCTAATTCCCGGTATAAATGCACCAGATTTTTTTAAATTATCTGCGGTATCGCGAGGATTAAATTGCATTGCCGAGTAAAAAAAGCTGAAAAACATGATTGCAATCGCGTAAACGATCAAATAAATAGGCTGACCTGGCTGCAACATCATTGAAAGATTTGTCAACCATTCAAGGCTAGAACTCTCACCAAACCAAGACACCAATGTCGCTGGGAACAAAATAATACTTGAAGCAAAGATAGCAGGCATAACACTTGCCATATTCACTTTTAATGGTAAATGAGTCGAATGCCCACCTAAAATTTGTCGTCCTTGCTGACGTTTAGCATATTCAACTTTAATACGTCTTTGTCCTCGTTCTACGAAGACAACAAAATAAGTCACCGCAAAAACAACTGCAGCAATTAATAAAAGCACCAGAGGATGCATTTGCCCTTGACGAGCCTGCTCAATTGTTTGACCAATAGCAGACGGCAATCCCGCCACAATACCAGCAAAGATAATGAGGGAAATACCGTTACCAATACCTCGTTCAGTAATTTGTTCACCCAACCACATTAAAAACATGGTGCCGGTAACTAAACTAACTACGGCAGTGAAATAAAAACCGAACCCCAAGTTAGGAACCAACCCAGGTAGCATATTCGGTAAACCTGTTGAAATCCCAATTGCCTGCAAAGTAGCAAGACCTAAAGTTGCATAACGCGTATATTTACTAATTTTACGACGTCCACTCTCACCTTCTTTACGTAACTCCCCTAACGTAGGAGATACAGTAGCTAAGAGCTGGATAATAATCGATGCCGAAATATATGGCATGATTCCCAATGCAAAAATAGACGCACGACTCAAGGCGCCACCAGAGAACATATTAAACATGTCAATGATGGTACCTTTTTGTTGCTCAATCAATTGGGACAATACGGCCGCATCAATACCAGGAACCGGGATGAAAGAACCAATACGGAAAACGATCAATGCACCTAATACGAAAAGCAAACGGCTTTTCAGTTCATTACCACCGTTTTGGGTGCTTCTATTTTGATAACCTGGTTTTTTAGCCATTTATTAATTATTCCTCAACTGAACCGCCAGCAGCCTCAATAGCTGCTTTAGCACCTTGAGTTACGCGTAAACCGCGAATAGTCACCGCATTATTGATTTCACCTGCTAAAATAACTTTAGCAAATTGAATATCTTTAGTAATTACGTTTGCAGCTTTTAATGCTTCTAAAGTAACGATATTACCATCAACTTTAGTTAAATCATTCAAACGAATTTCTGCAGTTACTGCCGCAATTTTAGACGTAAAACCAAATTTTGGTAAACGACGGTATAAAGGCATTTGACCACCCTCGAAACCACGGCGAACTTTACCGCCTGTACGAGATTTTTGTCCCTTATGACCGCGTCCACCCGTTTTACCTAAACCGGAACCAATACCGCGACCAAGGCGCTTCGCACTATGCTTCGCACCTTCAGCCGGGGATAGAGTATTTAAACGCATTCTCTTACTCCTCCACTTTAACCATATATGAAACTTGGTTAATCATACCACGTACTGCCGGAGTATCGATCAACTCAACAGTATGGTGCATATGGCGAAGACCAAGACCACGTAACGTAGCTTTATGCTTCGGTAAACGAGCAATTGAACTACGAACCTGTGTTACTTTAATAGTTTTAGCCATTATCAATTACCCCAGGATTTCATCAACGGTTTTACCACGCTTAGCAGCAACCGTTTCTGGTGATTTCATATTTGCAAGCGCATCAATAGTTGCACGAACAACATTAATTGGATTGGTTGAACCGTATGCTTTAGAAAGAACGTTGCGTACACCTGCAACTTCTAATACTGCACGCATTGCACCGCCCGCAATGATACCCGTACCTTCACTGGCTGGTTGCATAAATACACGAGAACCAGTATGAACACCTTTAACGGGATGTTGTAACGTACCATCATTTAAAGCTACGTTAATCATATTGCGACGAGCCTTTTCCATTGCTTTTTGGATTGCTGCCGGAACTTCGCGCGCTTTGCCGTAGCCAAAACCGACTCGACCATTACCATCGCCCACTACTGTTAAAGCAGTGAAGCTCATGATACGGCCACCTTTTACAGTTTTTGATACACGGTTTACCGCGATTAGCTTCTCTTGCAGTTCACCAGTTTGTTTCTCGATGTTTGACATCTCAATATCCTCTATTAGAACTGTAGACCAGCTTCACGAGCAGCGTCCGCTAAAGATTGGACACGACCATGATATTTAAATCCGGAACGATCGAAAGCAACGTCTTTAACGCCTTTCGCTAATGCGCGTTCAGCTACTAGTTTACCAACTACCGCTGCAGCATCTTTATTACCGGTATATTTAACTTGCGCACTGATTTCTTTTTCTACTGTTGAAGCAGCGGCAAGCACTTCTGAACCGTTCGGTGCAATCACTTGAGCATAAATATGACGCGGAGTGCGGTGAACTACTAAACGAGTTACACCTTGCTCTCTCATCATATGACGAGCACGAGCTGCACGACGGATACGAGCTGATTTCTTATCCATAGTGTTACCTTAAATTATTTTTTCTTAGCTTCTTTAGTACGAACAACTTCATCAGCATAGCGAACACCTTTGCCTTTGTAAGGCTCTGGTTTACGGTATGCTCGAATATCTGCAGCCACTTGACCAATTAATTGTTTGTCAGCACCTTTCAATACAATTTCTGTTTGAGATGGACATTCTGCAGTAATACCTGCAGGTAAAGTGTGCTCCACAGGATGAGAGAACCCTAAGTTTAGGCTGATTGAATTGCCTTTAACTTGCGCTCTGTAACCTACACCCACTAGTTGTAGTTTTTTAGTAAAGCCTTCAGTAACACCAATAACCATTGCATTAACTAATGCACGTGCTGTACCTGCTTGTGCATCTGCACCCGCAAATCCTTCACGTGGAGCAAATGTCAATGCACCGTTATCTTCCTTAACTTCGACTGAATTATGAATAGTACGAGATAATTCGCTATTCTTACCTTTCACCGTTAATAGCTGACCGTTCAAAGAAACTTGAACTCCGGCAGGAATATTAACAGGTGCCTTAGCAACACGAGACATTTTCCTACCTCTCTATTAAGCTACATAACAGATGATTTCACCGCCTAAACCCGCTTGGCGAGCAGCACGGTCAGTCATCACACCTTTAGATGTAGAAACTACAGCAACACCTAACCCACCCATAACTTTTGGTAATTCGTCTTTACGTTTGTAAATACGAAGACCAGGACGGCTTACACGTTGAATGCTTTCTACAACCGGTTTACCTTGGAAATATTTTAAAGTAATTTCCAATTCAGGTTTTGCACCTTCTAAAACTTTAACGCTTTCAATATAACCTTCAGCAGCTAATACGTTGGCAATAGCCACTTTTAGCTTGGAAGAAGGCATACTGATCGCAACTTTATTCGCAGCTTGACCGTTACGAATACGGGTCAACATATCTGCGATTGGATCTTGCATACTCATTGTATTTTATTCTCCGATTCCAAAATAAAGTGGTAAATTACCAACTTGCTTTTTTAAGACCTGGGATCTCGCCACGCATTGCTGCTTCGCGGACCTTGATACGGCTTAAACCAAACTTACGAAGAACGCCGTGAGGACGTCCGGTTTGGCGACAACGGTTACGTTGACGGCTCGGGCTAGCATCACGCGGTAAAGACTGTAATTTTAATACCGCATCCCAACGATCTTCATCTGATGAATTAGCGTCAGAAATGATTTTCTTCAATTCCATACGTTTAGCATAGAATTTTTCAGCCAATTTAACGCGTTTAACATCGCGTGCTTTCATTGATTGTTTAGCCATTGTAACCTGCCTTATTTACGAAATGGGAAATTAAAGGCAGCGAGTAGTGCTTGACCTTCTTCATCATTCTTCGCTGTAGTGGTGATAGTAATATCTAACCCACGTACGCGATCCACTTTATCATAATCGATTTCAGGGAAGATGATTTGCTCACGCACACCCATGCTATAGTTACCACGACCGTCAAAAGACTTCGCACTTAAACCGCGGAAGTCACGGATACGCGGAACAGCAATTGTAATTAAACGTTCAAAGAACTCCCACATACGTTCACCACGTAGTGTTACTTTACAACCGATTGGATATCCCTGACGGATTTTAAAGCCTGCAACAGATTTGCGCGCTTTAGTAATTAAAGGTTTTTGACCGCTAATTGCTGCTAGATCTGCTACCGCATTATCTAGAAGTTTTTTGTCGGTCAATGCTTCACCCACACCCATATTCAGGGTAATCTTTTCGATTCGTGGGACTTGCATGACAGATGCGTAGTTGAATTTAGTTTTCAATTCATTAACTACTTGATCTCTGTAGTAATCATGCAGTTTCGCCATCGCATTACTCCAGTTTGTTAAATAATTTCATTGTTAGATTTAAAGAAACGTACTTTTTTACCATCTTCAAATCTAAAACCTACACGGTCAGCTTTATTTGTTTTCGGGTTGAAAATCGCTACGTTCGACGCATCAATCGGAGCTTCTTTCTTCACTAAACCGCCTTCTTTACCTAAAGCAGGTACCGGTTTTTCATGTTTAGTGATGATTTTAACACCTTCAACAATCACTTTACCATTTGGTAACACTTGTGTTACCTTGCCGCGCTTGCCTTTGTCTTTACCAGCAAGTACGATTACTTCGTCATTTTGACGGATTTTAGCAGCCATTACGTTCTCCTTATAGTACTTCTGGAGCCAAAGAAATGATCTTCATGAATTTCTCAGAACGAAGTTCACGAGTCACAGGTCCAAAAATACGAGTACCGATAGGTTGCTCAGTGTTATTGTTTAAAATTACACAAGCATTGCCATCGAAACGAATAACTGAGCCATCTGGGCGACGAACACCCTTCTTGGTGCGCACAACTACTGCTTTTAACACATCACCTTTTTTTACTTTACCGCGTGGAATTGCTTCTTTCACAGTAATCTTGATGATATCGCCAATAGCAGCGTAACGACGGTGCGATCCACCTAGAACCTTGATACACATTACGCTGCGAGCCCCTGAGTTATCAGCAACATCCAGCATAGTCTGTTCTTGGATCATATTAGTGCTCCGTTAATTTAATAAAACACCCTTTCGGGACCACCTGCCCAATGCAGGCAGTTCGCGGAGTTTATCAGATTAAGAAACCGAGATCAACTCCATTTTAGTAAATCAAAAACAGTCAAAAAACATATCAATTTTTAACCGCACTTTACATACAAAAAAACCCTAACATTGCTGATAGGGTTTAAATTTCAAGTATAGAAATTAAGCAATAGTTGCTTTTTCTACTACACGAACTAAAGTCCAAGATTTAGTTTTTGATACAGGACGACATTCTTTAATTTCGACCCAATCACCCAATCTTGCTTCGTTGTTCTCATCATGAACGTGTAATTTCGTTGTACGACGGATAAATTTACCTAAAAGAGGATGTTTTACCTTACGCTCGATTGCGATTGTAAAAGATTTATCCATTTTATCGCTGATTACACGACCTTGAACAGTACGAATTTTATCAGTCATTACTCACCCGCCTTTTGATTTAATACAGTTTTAACCCGTGCAATATTACGACGCACTTGTTTTAACTGGTGAGTTTGTTGAAGCTGACCGGTGGCTGCTTGCATACGCAATTTGAATTGCTCACCTAAAAGGTTATTCAATTCAGCATTCAGCTCTTCAACATTTTTGTTACGTAGTTCTTGAGCTTTCATTACATCACCGTCTTAGTTACGAACGTTGTTTTAATCGGAAGTTTCGCTGCTGCTAATGCAAATGCATTGCGGGCAATTTCTTCTGAAACTCCGTCCATTTCATAAAGTACTTTACCTGGTTGGATTAAAGCAACCCAATATTCCACGTTACCTTTACCTTTACCCATACGAACTTCTAATGGTTTTTCAGTAATCGGTTTGTCTGGGAATACGCGAATCCAGATTTTACCTTGACGTTTAACTGCACGAGTCATCGCACGACGAGCCGCTTCGATTTGACGAGCTGTTAAACGACCGCGACCAACCGCTTTTAAGCCGAATGTACCGAAACTAACTTCAGTACCGGCAGCTAAACCACGGTTACGTCCTTTATGGACTTTACGGAATTTTGTACGTTTTGGTTGCAACATTTAGCAGATCTCCTTACTTACGACCTTTGCCGCGTGGTGCCTTTTTAGGCGCAGCCGGTTGTTGTTCTGGTTGTTGTGCAATTGCAGCCATACCACCAAGAATTTCACCTTTGAAGATCCATACTTTAACGCCGATCACGCCGTATGTAGTATGTGCTTCTGCAGTGTTATAATCGATGTCCGCACGTAATGTATGCAATGGTACGCGACCTTCACGATACCACTCAGAACGTGCAATTTCTGCACCACCTAAACGACCGCTTACTTCAACTTTGATACCTTTGGCACCTAAACGCATTGCATTTTGCACCGCGCGCTTCATGGCACGACGGAACATTACACGACGCTCTAATTGTGAAGCAATACTGTCCGCAACTAATTTTGCATCTAGCTCAGGTTTTTTCACTTCAGCGATATTGATTTGAGCTGGTACGCCTGCTATTTTCGCTACTGCGGTGCGTAATTTCTCAACATCTTCACCTTTTTTACCGATAACGATACCCGGGCGAGCTGTATGAATTGTTACGCGAATGCTTTTAGCCGGACGTTCAATTGTGATACGTGAAACTGAAGCATTCATTAATTCTTTATTTAAGAATTTACGTACTTTGAAATCGCCGTCTAAGTTATCGGCGAAGTCTTGTGTATTCGCAAACCAAGTAGAGCTCCAAGGTTTAACAATACCAAGGCGAATACCATGTGGATGGACTTTTTGACCCATTTGTTATTCCTCTACGATTAACGATCTGACACAACCACTGTAATGTGGCTTGTACGTTTTAAAATACGATCTGCACGACCTTTAGCACGTGGCATTACACGCTTCATGCTAGGACCTTCATCAACGAAAATCTTAGCAACTTTAAGATCATCGATATCTGCACCGTCATTATGCTCTGCATTTGCAATAGCTGATTCTAAAACCTTCTTCACTAAAGCTGCCGCTTTTTTGTTAGTGTAAGTTAAGATTTCTAATGCTGCCGCAACTTTTTTGCCACGAATTAAATCCGCAACCAAACGAGCCTTTTGCGCTGAAGTGCGAGCGTAACGATGTTTTGCGATAGTTTCCATCTATTTACCTCTTACTTCTTAGCTTTCTTATCCGCAGCATGACCGCGGTATGTACGAGTCGGTGCAAATTCACCTAATTTATGTCCGATCATTTCGTCTGAAACATAAACTGGAACGTGCTGACGACCATTATGGACTGCGATGGTCAAACCAATCATTGATGGAATGATCATTGAACGACGGGACCAGGTTTTAATTGGTTTTTTATCCCCGCTTTCCACCGCCTTCTCTACCTTCTTCAACAAGTGTAGGTCAAGGAAAGGACCTTTCTTGAGAGAACGTGGCATGGCTTATCCTCTTAATTAAATTTATTATTTGCCACGACGACGTACGATATATTTATCAGTACGTTTGTTGTGACGAGTTTTCTTACCTTTGGTCTGAACGCCCCAAGGAGTTACCGGGTGTTTACCGAAATTACGGCCTTCACCACCACCGTGCGGGTGATCTACCGGGTTCATTGCTGTACCACGAACTGTCGGACGGATACCTCTCCAGCGATTAGCACCAGCTTTACCCAGCACACGAAGCATGTGTTCGGAGTTACCGACCTCGCCAATCGTTGCTACACATTCAGCTAACACTTTACGCATTTCACCTGAACGTAAACGTAAAGTCACATAGTTACCTTCACGCGCAATGATTTGTACGTATGCACCTGCAGAACGAGCGATTTGACCACCTTTACCAGGTTTTAACTCAACGTTATGCACAGTTGAACCAACCGGAATATTACGCATTGGTAGTGAGTTACCAACTTTAATCGGCGCATTTACACCGGCTTGGATTTCATCGCCTACGGACAAACCTTTAGGTGCCAAGATATAACGGCGTTCACCATCTTTATAAAGCACCAAAGCAATATTCGCAGAACGATTCGGATCATATTCAAGACGCTCAACAACCGCTGGGATATCTAACTTGTTACGTTTGAAATCGACTAAACGGTAATGTTGTTTATGTCCACCACCGATATGACGAGTAGTGATACGTCCTAAATTATTACGGCCACCAGTTTTAGATTTAGTGTCTAATAATGGCGCGTAAGGTTTGCCCTTGTGTAATTCAGGGTTCACGATTTTAACAACGTGACGACGACCAGCGGAGGTCGGCTTACATTTAACGATAGCCATAGTTATTTATTCCTCCGTTATTACTCTGCTGCACCTTCAACGAAGTCAAGTGATTGACCTTCTTGAAGAGTAACATAAGCTTTTTTCCAGTCACTGCGGCGACCCATTTTATTACCGCGGCGTTTGGTTTTACCTTTAACAACAACTGTACGAACTGAATCTACTTTCACTTCAAAAAGTTGTTCAATTGCGTTAGCAATGTCAACTTTGTTTGCATCTAATGCAACTTTGAATACGATAGTATTTGAAGTCTCTGCGTTGTTAGTTGCTTTTTCAGAGATATGTGGTGCTTTAAGCACTTTTAGCAAACGTTCTTGTTGAATCACGCTAACATCTCCTCAATTTGTTTCACTGCATCAACAGTTACAACCACTTTATCGAAAGCGATTAGGCTTACGGGGTCGATACCTTGCACATCACGTACATCAACTTTGTATAAGTTACGTGCAGCTAAGAATAGATTCTCATCTAAGCTTGCAGTGATGATAAGAGCGTCATTTAACGCCATATCTTTTAATTTTTGTGCTAATACTTTAGTCTTTGGCGCATCAATTTCAAATTTTTCAACAACCACCAAACGGTCTTGACGAACTAATTCGGAAAGAATGCTTTTGATTGCACCACGGTACATTTTTTTGTTCACTTTTTGGCTGTGATCTTGTGGTTTCGCCGCAAAAGTGATACCGCCTGAACGCCAGATTGGTGATTTGATATCACCGGAACGAGCACGGCCTGTACCTTTTTGACGCCAAGGTTTTTTACCTGAACCAGACACTTCAGCACGAGTTTTTTGAGCGCGTGAACCTTGACGAGCACCTGCCGCATACGCAACAACTACTTGATGGATTAACGCTTCGTTAAACTCACGTCCGAAGGTAGTTTCAGAAACAGTGAGTGCGTTGTTCGCACCTACAACTTGTAATTCCATCTCTATCTCCTAGACTTACGCTTTAACTGCCGGTTTTACGATAACATCACTATTAGTTGCGCCGGGAACAGCACCTTTAACTAATAATAATTTACGCTCAGCATCAACACGAACAACTTCAAGTGATTGAACGGTTACACGTTCGGCACCTAAGTGTCCGGCCATTTTTTTACCTTTAAACACACGACCCGGAGTTTGGTTTTGACCAATAGAACCAAGTACACGATGTGATAAAGAGTTACCATGTGTAGCATCTTGGGTACGGAAGTTCCAACGCTTAACACCACCTTGGAAACCTTTACCTTTAGAAGTACCGGTAACATCAACTTTTTTAACATCCGCAAAGATGTCAACGTTAATTTCTTGACCTAAAGTGAATTCTTCACCTTCAGTACGAAATTCCCATAAACCGCGACCAGCTTCAACACCTGCTTTCACGAAATGACCAGCTTCAGGCTTAGTTACACGACTTGCTTTTTTAGAGCCAGTAGTAACTTGAACTGCAGTATAGCCATCGTTTTCAAGAGTTTTAACTTGAGTTACGCGGTTGGCTTCGATTTCGATAACGGTAACTGGAATGGACACGCCGTCTTCAGTGAAAACGCGGGTCATACCAACTTTACGACCGACTAAACCAATCATTGTAATAACCTCTTAATTAACCTAGGCTGATCTGCACGTCAACGCCGGCAGCCAAATCTAAACGCATTAATGCATCAACAGTTTTTTCTGTTGGCTCAACGATATCAACTAAACGTTTGTGCGTACGAATTTCATATTGGTCACGCGCGTCTTTATTCACGTGTGGCGAAATTAATACAGTAAAACGTTCTTTACGAGTTGGTAAAGGGATTGGACCACGAACTTGTGCACCGGTACGTTTAGCTGTTTCTACGATCTCCGCAGTAGATTGATCGATCAAACGATGATCAAAAGCTTTTAAGCGGATACGGATTCTTTGGTTCTGCATTAGACCAGAGCTCCAATAAAATTTAGCTATAAAAAAACTGACACCATCGCCTTTAACATCTTAATAAAGGGAAGTGCAGCAGACCTATTTAGTTCCCTGATCGGGAACATTGTTATAGATTACTTATCGTAATCTTACGTTTAATAAATGATTACATTAAACGACTTTCATCTCGAAAGTCCGCAAATTATACTGAGTTATCCGTTAAATGCAAGCCTTTTCTGAAAAAAACGCTCAAAATTCCGACCGCACTTTTTATAAATTATAAAGGACTTTCCACTTGTAATTGTTGATAAATTTCCGTAACCGTCAAAATCAAGCAAGAACGCACCAGTTTTTCACGGCGTTGAATTTTCACTTGTCCCACTAACGAATCCGGCGCTTCCGTCATTTCATGTTGCGGCAACATGGCTTTGTCTTTGAACAGCTTTAATTTATGAGTAAATGCGACGATCAACTCATCGGAAAAATGATATTCCCGACTGTCTTCATTCAGTTTGTCTTTTAGCTGCATGAACGCCGAAATATCTTCAAACGCTTCTTGGGATAAAACGCCTAACCCTAACAATACTTTGAGCCGAATACTTAAAGCGGCCAACGGGCCCGAAGTTTCAAACAAGCTGTCGATTACCGATTTCACGGCAAAATCATTTTTGCGAAAGACCCGATTAATGAGCAGATCCACCAATTCGTCAAAGATTGCTACGCTTGCCGTCACAAATCCACGAATAGACGGTACGTCATTGAGTTTTTCATAGATAGGATCTTCCGATACCACAATAAAATCCTTTACAAAAATGAACACAACTGAAAAGTGCGGTTAAAAAAATAGTGTTCTTTCCGACCGCACTTTGCCTCTGAAATTATTGTGCGTTATATGTCGCAACAATACGCTCGATTACCGATTCATCCTCTAATTCGGTATATTTTCTCAGGGTCGCCGCCACACCGCTATCGGCAATAGATTTCGCCAACTCTAACGCTTGCGGATCATGTTCGTTACGATAGGAAAGCGCAATCGCAACGGCGCGAATCAAATTATCATTCGGTAAACCGTATTCCAGCGTGCCGCGCAACGGCTTAATCAAACGATCGTTATAACTTAACTTACGTAACGGTTCGCGACCCACACGATCCACATCATCCACTAAGAACGGATTGGCGAAACGTTTTAAGATTTTTTCGATATATGCCGCATGCGCCTGCGGATCAAATCCATAGCGCTTAATCAACACCGCACCGCTCTCCTGCATAACGGATTTCACAAAGGCTTTCACTTCCGCATCTTCAATGCTTTCTTTTACGAATCGATACCCCTTGGACTTACCGTAATATGAGGTGACGGCGTGTCCGGTATTCAAGGTAAATAATTTTCGTTCGACAAACGCCATCAAATTATCCGTTTGTTCCATGCCTTTAATATCCGGAACGGTACCTTTAAACTGGGTTTTATCCACTATCCATTCGCTGAATTCTTCAACCGTCACCAATAACGGATCGTTCGCATCAGGCTTAACCGGTGGCACAATTCTATCAACTGCGCTGTCCACAAAACCGATTAATTGCTCAACTTGATCTTTTACCGCCGGATTTAAATGCGTAAATACTTGCTCTTTTAAGAACGTTGTACCGCGCACCATATTTTCACAGGCAATAATATTTAGCGGTTTAGTATTACCACCCGCTAAACGTGCTTCTAACGCTTTCGCCACTGTACCGGCAATGATTTTTAGGACATTAGGACCAACCGCAGTCGTTACTAAATCCACTTCGTTAAATAACGTGACAATCGCAGCCTCATCCGTTGAATTCACACCGGAAACATTGTTAACCCGTTCAATCGTATTAATGCTGTCGCCTACGATTTTCACACCATAAGTGCGGTTAGTTTTCAGCAAATTTATAACGGATTCGTTTACATCTGCAAAAATCACTTCCACACCGCTGTCCGCCAGTAATTTACCGATAAAACCCCGTCCGATATTGCCGGCACCGAAATGTAATGCTTTCATATTATTTCCCTTTGTAGGATGGGCTTGTTAGCCCACCGAATTATTGAAGTGAGAAAAGGTGGGCTAGCAAGCCCACCCTGCGCTAATTATGCTTTTAACAATTCCAGAACTTTATTTACATCGTTAGTCGAGGTCAGTAATTCAATCGCTTCATCGCTGTCCAATGCGTTCGTAATTGCCGATACGACCTGAATATGTTCGTTATTGCGAGCAGCGATACCGATAACCAGTTTGGCCACGCCGTCTTCTTCATCCGTAAAACGAACACCTTCAGGATATTGACAAACCACTACCCCTGTTTTAATTACAGCATCTTTCGCTTCGATAGTTCCGTGCGGCACCGCAACCCCTTCTCCTAAGTAGGTGGACACCAATTTTTCTCGCTCAAACATCGCATCGACGTAACTTGGTTGAACAAAACCCGCTTTCACTAATTGCTCGCCGGCAAAACGGATAGCATCAAATTTATCATTCGCTTTTAGACCTAAGAAAATCTGTTCCGGCATTAAACTGAATGTCACCCCGGTTTCTTCTGAACCGTTGCCTTTCGATGTAGCGACCGCCGCCTCCGTACCGCTTTCTTCGTCAAAGCCGGCTTTTAAGTCATTTACTAAGCCGTCATAGAATTTATTATCCAGGAAATTAGTCAACGAAAAATGCATTGCGTTCGGCACTTGTTTTTTTGCGCGTAACGTTAAATCTTGATGAGTAATCACCATCCGGGCATCGCTCGGCAAGTCATTAATTGCGCAGTTAGTTACCTCAATCGGCAAACCCGCATCTTTCACTTTTTTACGCAGCATACTGGCGCCCATTGCGCTGGATCCCATACCTGCATCACAAGATACGAAAATTTTGCTCAACCCTTTATAGTCGGTTACCGGTTGCTGTGCCGCCGCACCGCCTTTCATCGCTTTAGAAACGGCCTGCGCTTCTTCCAAATCCCCCACATCTTCTTCTTTTTGTAATTTCACAAAGAAAGCGGCGATAACAAAAGACACGGCACAGGCGGCAACCACGGATGAAATCACCCCCAGGAACGAGGCTTTCGGCGTCATCGCTAACACGGCAATAATTGAACCCGGAGACGCCGGCGCCTGTAACCCCGCATTAAATAAAACTAAAGTGAAGACACCGGTCGCGCCGCCTGCGATCACCGCCAAAATCAAACGCGGATTCATTAATACATAAGGGAAATAGATTTCGTGAATACCGCCGAAGAAGTGGATAATCGCCGCACCGCCGGAAGTTTGTTTGGCAGAACCTTTACCGAACAACATATAAGCGAGTAATACCCCCAAACCCGGCCCCGGATTCGCTTCAATCAGAAAGAAAACGGATTGACCGAATTCTTGGGATTGCTGAATCCCCAACGGCGAGAACACGCCGTGGTTAACCGCATTATTCAGGAATAGAATTTTTGCCGGTTCCACAAAGATAGAAGTCAACGGTAATAAATTATTTTGTACTAATACGTCAACACCCGCCGCTAACGCTTGAGATACCGATTTTACTACCGGGCCGATCACCCAGAAGAACAAAATCGCTAAAATCATCCCGATAATACCGGCGGAAAAATTGTTAACCAACATTTCAAAACCGCTTTTAATCTTACCGTCCGCCCATTTGTCGAAACGTTTAATCGCCCAACCGCCGGTCGGACCGGCAATCATGGCGCCTAAGAACATCGGAATATCGGTACCGACGATCACACCGGCAGTGGTAATCGCCCCCACAACCGCACCGCGGTCGCCGCCGGCTAACTTACCGCCGGTATAACCGATTAACAACGGCAATAAATACGTTACCATCGGACCGACTAATTTAGCCAGTTCCTCATTCGGCAACCAACCCGTCGGGATAAAAAGCGCGGTAATAAATCCCCACGCAATAAATGCGCCGATATTCGGCATCACCATATTTGACAAAAAGCGTCCAAAACTTTGAACCTTCAATTTTGCATTTGCTGATAGCATATCGCTTTCTCCATAGAACAGAAAAGACTGTGTTTTTGATGCGCAAAAAATAGCACAGCTGTCTTCAAACAAAAAATTTTTTCATTTGAAAATGTGAACTGGATCACAAAATATTTTTTAGGTTCATTTTTTAAAATGTGATCTTGATCACATTTTTATATTTACTCGCCATTTTTTGTGATCCAGATCACAAAAGTGCGGCCATAAAAATATTGTTTTTAACTTTATAGTTGATTGATAACAACAGCGCTGTAAAGCAGTCCTGTAAATAAAAAATGTGAAGTTTTTTCACCGCACTTTCGTCTTTCTCGGTATAATTTTTCCCATTCATACTATCTTTATTCCAAATTATGCAACATCATTCTTCTGTTAGAGCCGGATTTCGTTATATTCTGCACAAAAAATTGCGTCAGACTCACCGCATTTCTCATAAAACCATCGAATTCACCTGTTTGCTGATCGGGGCAGCCCTTGTGGCGCTGTTTTCCTTAGGATTTGCTAAGCTGGCAGATTTAGGGTTGGAATGGAATACGCAATGGGCAACCCGCTACCCTATCGCCGTTTGGTTTGTATTACCGTTCGGTATGGCGGCGCTTGCCTGGTTTACCCCGCGTTATACACCTTATGTCGGAGGCAGCGGTATTCCACAGGTTATCGCTTCGCTCAGTCTGCCTCACGGTGCACAAAAAAGCCGATTGATTACTTTTGGACAAACGCTGTGGAAAATTCCGCTCACATTTTTAGCCATGCTTATCGGCGCTTCCGTCGGACGTGAAGGACCTTCCGTTCAGGTGGGCGCGGCAGTGATGTTGGCGTGGGGTAATTTATGTCGTCGTTACGGCATGGCATTCACCGGACTTAATGCCAACGAATTAATGGCTGCCGGTGCGGGCGGCGGTTTAGCCGCGGCTTTTAACGCGCCGTTGTCCGGGGTAATTTTTGCGCTGGAAGAATTAGGACGCGGCATCTTATTACGCTGGGAACGGCGCGTATTGTTCGGTGTATTTGCCGCCGGCGTCATTTTGGTCGTTATTGAAGGAAATAACCCTTACTTCCCGCAATATCAAGGAGCAACATTAGTTAACAATATGTTGTTATGGGTATTGTTGTGCGGAGTAATATGCGGGATACTCAGTGGAATTTTCGCACGCCTTTTGGCAAAAGGCATTGCAGGGGTATCTCCGACATTTTTACGCGGTTGGGTGCGCCGTCATCCGGTTATCGTGGCACTGTTTTTGGGAATAATTCTCGCCGCGCTCGGCACTTATACCCACGGACAAACCTATGGCACGGGTTATCATGTGGTTGCCAACGCTTTAGCAGGAGAAGTTATTCAACCCGAATCCCTCGGCATTGCTAAATTATTTGCCACCGTCAGCACTTACTGGACAGGTATTGCCGGTGGCATTTTCACGCCGTCTCTCACCATCGGCGCCGGAATCGGTGCACATATTTCGGCGTTTACTCAGGGATTAATCGACCCCCGCCTGTTGGTTTTACTATGCATGGTCAGCTTTTTAGCGGGCGCGACCCAATCCCCGCTGACCGCCGGTGTAATAGTTATGGAAATGACGGGTAGCCAGCCGATATTAGTCTGGTCATTAATCGGCGGTTTAATCGCCTCTTTCGTTTCCCGTCAAATTATGCCGAAACCGTTCTATCATTTTGCCGCCATGCGGTTCCGTCAACGAGTGGTAGAAGAAAGCAAGAGCAATTCCGAAAACAACACCGCTACGGTATAAAGCTATAAATCTTCAAAGTGCGGTCGGAAAAACATTATTTTTTCGACCGCACTTTTGCCGTTACGCCATATCCGACAAACCGTCATCCGTCCACAATTCTTCCAGAAACCGCATAAAGCGTTCTCGTTCTTCCTTATCCTTAAATCCTGTCACTTCTACGCCGGCGGCACTGGAAAAGCGCACTCGCACATTTACTTCCTTAAAAACTTCACTAATCCGCTCCGCTAAGCAGGTTTCCAATTGCGTTATTATTACCGCTTGTTGTGCGGCCTTTTGGCTGTCCCGCTCCTTGACAAATTTAATATCCAACTGTTTCATACAATCACTCCGCCGCTAGAAACTGATTTTATATACATAAAAAATTAACAAACACTTATTGTACTGTCAATATATAATGAATAAATAATCAGTTATTTAAAATGTAAATAGAATAACAAATGTGTTCTACTGGCACGCAATCGTTTTTTCTGTTAGATTGAACGTTTATTTTTATTAGATACTCCCAAAGGATGTATATGATTTTTGATACTTATGAAACCCTGGCTCTTGCCTGTTTGGTTTTATTATTAGGTTATTTTTTAGTCAAACGCATTCGCGTGTTAAACGAATTTAACATCCCGGAACCTGTTGTAGGCGGGTTTATTGTCGCTATTTTATTAACGGTAGTGCACGAGCTATGGGGAACCAGTTTCGGGTTTGATAAAAACTTACAAACGACCATGATGTTGGTTTTTTTCAGCTCTATCGGTTTAAGTGCGAATTTTGCCCGCTTGGTAAAAGGCGGCAAACCGCTGATTGTGTTCTTGATCATTGCGGCGGGGCTTATCTTTATTCAAGACTCCGTCGGTGTTTTCGGAGCCATGGCATTAGGATTGGATCCCGCTTACGGTTTAATCGCCGGTTCGGTAACGCTAACCGGAGGACACGGAACCGGCGCTGCCTGGGCGGATACGCTGAGCAAGCAATTCGGTATTTCCAGCGCAATGGAAATTGCCATGGCATGCGCAACCTTCGGATTGGTCTTCGGCGGGATTCTCGGCGGTCCGGTGGCAAAATTCCTGTTAAAACGTATGCATAAAGACGAAGTGGCGGAAGACGAAAATATCGACGATGTGGAAGAAGCCTTCGAGAAACCGGTTTACCGCCGTAAAGTGAATACGCGTACCATCATTGAAACCATTACTATGATGTCCATCTGCCTATTCGTGGGCCAGCATCTGGATATGGCGGCGAAAGGTACGGCATTTCAATTACCGACTTTCGTTTGGTGTTTGTTTACCGGGGTGATTATTCGCAACAGTCTGGCTCATATTTTTAAATTCAAAGTAGCGGATGAAGCGGTGGACGTATTGGGTACGGTAGGATTATCGATTTTCCTTGCTATTGCCCTGATGTCACTGAAATTATGGGAATTAGCCGGCTTAGCCTTACCGATTTTTGTCGTCTTAGTCTCACAAATTATCGTTATGGTACTATATTCCGTTTTCATCACTTATCGCGCCATGGGTAAAGATTACGACGCCGTGGTATTGAGTGCCGGTCACTGCGGTTTCGGACTGGGCGCAACACCGACCGCCGTCGCCAATATGCAAGCGGTTACGGCTCATTTCGGTCCTTCTCATAAAGCGTTCTTAATCGTACCGATGGTCGGGGCGTTTTTTATCGACTTATTAAACGCTACCGTACTGAAAATCTTCCTAATAATTGTCAATTACTTCCATTAACTCCGGATTAAGACCGCCAAAGTGCGGTCATTTTCTCTAATAATTTGCGTTCATGAAAAACTATCGTTAGACTAACGTTTTCTTTTCCCCAAATGAGAAATACTATGAAAAATCTCCTTTCATTCAATACTTTCGGGATTGCGGCCAATGCCAAGAATATCGTTGAAATCACCGAATTATCGCAATTGCACACTGCCTGGCAAAATGCGCGCGACGTCGGTCAACCTGTTTTATTTTTGGGACAAGGCAGCAACGTACTGTTTTTAAAGGATTTCCGCGGAACGGTTTTAATTAACCGATTGCAGGGGATTGAGCACAAAGAAGATGCGGATTTTCATTATTTACACGTTAACGGCGGAGAAAACTGGCATAATCTGGTAGCGTGGTCGCTGGAGCAAGGCATTTTCGGACTGGAAAACCTCGCCTTAATTCCGGGCTGCGCGGGTACGGCACCGGTACAAAACATCGGTGCTTACGGCGTAGAATTTAAAGATGTCTGCGATTATGTGGAAGTATTGGATCTTGTTCAGAACAAAATCTTTCGGTTAACCAAGGCAGAATGCCGATTCGGTTATCGCGACAGCGTATTCAAGCACCAATATAGCGGTGATTTTATGGTGATTGCCGTCGGTTTAAAATTAGCTAAAAACTGGAAACCGGTACTGAAATACGGAACATTAAGCGAGCTTGATCCGAGTGCGGTCAGCGCCAAAAGAATTTTTGACGAAGTATGTGCTATTCGCCGCGCCAAACTGCCGGATCCGCAACAAATCGGTAACGCCGGCAGCTTTTTTAAAAATCCGATTGTCACGGAAGAACAATTCCGAATATTACAGGCAGAATACCCTGCCATTCCTCACTATCCGCAAGGTGACGGCTTCGTCAAACTGGCGGCGGGCTGGCTCATCGACCAATGTCATCTGAAAGGTTATCAATTAGGCGGTGCGGCGGTACACGAAAAACAAGCGTTAGTCTTAATTAACAAAGGCAATGCCACCGGTTCCGATGTAGTAGAACTCGCCCACCATATTCGCCAGGCGGTAGCGGCAAAATTTGATATTTATCTTTCACCGGAAGTACGTTTCATCGGTGAAAACGGTGAAGTTAATGCGGAAAACGCTATCGGTTAGTAGTAAAAGAGAAGTAAGAATATGAATTTCAATACGATTTTAGAAACCTTACCAGGTATCGATCATTTGAGCGGTTTAAATGTTTTAAACGGAGAAACGGTAATTCACCACATTCCCGCCGCTCCTGGCAAGTTAGGTTCGCTGCGGGTTTATTATGCGCTTGCGCAAAAATTCGATGCCAAACTTGACCGCACTTCCGCCGAAAAAGGCTTGGAACTGTTTGCAGAACATACTGTCGATGCTAAAATTCATCCCGGCAAACATCCGAATATCGATTTACTAATGGACGTCATTGCGGAAAACGACTGCTATCTATTACAACCGCTGACGAAATAAGCAGTTGCGAAAAACATACAAAAACATGATAATTCATCTGAACTTTTTCGCCGGATATACAGTCTTATTTAACATAAAATTGAAAGTGAAATTGGTGCTTTCGATTTTTTATGTAATAATCAGATGACGCAGTTCATCAAGAACTAAGAAGGAAGATAATGAATAAAGAAGCTCAAATGATGTTAGTCCCGCAAGGTAATCTTGAAGGTTATATCCGTGCCGCCAACGAATATCCTATGTTGACTGCGGAACAGGAAAAAGACTATGCAGAGCGTCTATACTATCAGGACGATTTAGACGCGGCTAAAGCGTTGATCCTGTCACACCTTCGTTTCGTCATTCATGTGGCGCGCGGTTATGCCGGATACGGTCTGCCGCAAGCGGATTTAATTCAGGAAGGAAATATAGGTTTAATGAAAGCCGTACGCCGTTTCAATCCGGAAATGGGGGTACGTTTAGTATCATTCGCCGTACATTGGATTAAAGCCGAAATTCACGAATACGTGTTGAAAAACTGGCGTATCGTCAAAGTCGCGACCACCAAAGCGCAACGCAAATTGTTCTTTAATTTGCGTAAAACCAAACAACGTTTAGGCTGGTTCAGCGAAAATGAAGTGGATTTAGTGGCTAACGAACTCGGCGTATCCAAAGAAGATGTGATCGAAATGGAAAGCCGTATGACCGGTGCCGACATAGGTTTTGATTTGCCGGCAGACGACGCCGAAGAAGAAACTTTTGCACCGTCAATGTATTTGGAAGATAAAAGCTCAAACTTCGCGGCCGAACTGGAAAACGAAAATTTCGAAACTCAAGCAGTGGATCAGTTAACCGTCGCCATGGAAACGCTGGATGCTCGCAGCCAAGACATCATCAAAACCCGCTGGTTAGATGAAAATAAAGCAACGCTCCACGACTTAGCGGCGAAATATAACATCTCTGCCGAACGCGTCCGCCAACTTGAAAGCAATGCATTAAAAAAACTAAAAAGCGCGGTCAATTTTTAATCCGTTTTAAATTCACTAAATAAAGCAGCGTTCATCGCTGCTTTTTTATTATTGAGCCGTTTTTAACAGCGATTCGTTTTATACGGAAAAATTGCTATTCATAGCAATCCGTTCTTTGTTCATATCTGAGATATCCCTCTATTTACATTGATTTATTTTCCTCACAATGAATTAAATAAATCAATTTTGTGATCTTGTTCACAGTTTAAACCATTTTTTATGGTTATACTCCGTCTAGCTTGGACATCAAGTGATTACTTTCAATCAAAAATTACAAAATACAAAGTAAACACCGGTTTAGCTTATAGCTGTAAGCGATACGGTAGGAATCGGCCCGACAATAAAATATGTCCAAGTAAAGACATTAATATCGTCAACCCGTTTTCTCCCAATACTGTTTTTCATCGGGCGGATAATTTAGGCAAATTTAATATGGCAACCGTGATATATCACGACCAACACCGCATACCTATCAAGTTAATCAGCCCGAAAAACATTGTAAATATCATCGCCGGATTACTCCTATAAATATCACGGTACCAGCACTTCCTAGTGCTGGAAAATGTAGTCGGGAGCAGTATGACGGTAAGTTTATATCTCGACGCTAAATAGCAAATATTTAACAATTAAGAGGATGATTACTATGGCTACCACAAACCAAACGGAACAATCGATTATCCCTTTATATGACGGAATGAACAAAATACCCGGAGGAGCAATGGTTATTCCGCTAATTCTGGGCTCAATAGTCGGAACGTTTTTTCCTGAATTTTTAGGGTTGGGGTCGTTTACCACCGCACTTTTCAAGTCATCGGCGGGCCCTTTGATCGCATTGCTTATTTTTGCTACGGGTATGCAGATTACGGTTAAAAGTTCAGGCCCCGTTCTTGCCCATACCGGGGTTATTTTATTATGTAAAACGCTTATACCGGCCGCATTGATAACCATTCTGGGATTTTTTATCGGAAATGACGGAATTATCGGTATTTCATTACTGGCCATGCTTACCGTAGTAGCCAATTCCAACGGCGGTATTTGGCTGGCATTCACCGGTAAATACGGCGATTATCGGGATCAGGGCGCTTATATCGCCTCCGCCGTCAATGACGGTCCTTTCTTCGTATTACTATTTTTAGGCGCATCCGGGCTTGCGGATATTCCGTTATCCTTAATGCTTGCCGCCGTTATTCCGCTACTGGTCGGTATGGTTATCGGCAATCTTGATCCTAAATGGACAAATTTAATGAAGCCGACCGGTTCAATCGTCATTCCTTTCTTTGCGTTTGCCCTGGGAACCGGAATTAATCTCCAGGCTATCGTAACAGGCGGGCTGACCGGAGTTATATTGGGAATTATCGCCTCGTTACTGACCGGTTTTTTGGTTTTTATCGGCTATAAAACTATTTTAAAGCGCGGGAATCAATCGGGTATCGGTTTTGCAGCGGGTACAACGGCAGGTAATGCGATTATCACACCGGAAATCGTTGCCCAGGCGGATCCGAATTTCGCACCGTTCGTTCAAACTGCTACGGCACAAATTGCCGCGGCCGTACTTGTTTCTGCAATTCTTGCACCACTTTTTGCCGCTTGGGTATTAAAACGTCAAGGCGGTTTAGCACAATCACCAACAGGAGGAAATTAATATGAAAAATGACAAATTGCTTGTGATTGCCGATGATTTAACCGGTGCGAACGATACCGGCGTAATGTTTGCCGAAGCCGGATTTAATACTCTCTTGGAAACCAATATCCATTCCCTTGAATCAACAGACATTGCCGATGCGGAAATATTTTCCGTATCAACGGATTCAAGACCTATAGCAGAAAAGGCAAAACGTAAAACCAAGGACACAGTTTTAAAAGGGATTGAAAAAGGAATTAATCGGATTTACCTTAAAATAGATTCTACTATGAGAGGTTCCGTATCTCATCAGATTGAAGGTGCCCTGGCGGCTTGGGAAACGCTGTATCCGGATAGTAAGGCCGTTATCTGTCCGGCCTACCCAGAAATGGGAAGAACCATCGAAAACGGGAATTTATATGTTAACGGCGTACCTGTGAATGAAACGGCTTCGGGAAAAGATGCAATATGCCCGGTAACGTCTTCGTCAATGCAAGATTTATTACCCGAAGCTATTTGCCTTGCCTGTTCGAATAGCCATGAGCTGATTAAACAAATTAACATGGTACAAAACAGACAAATCGTAATTGATGCTAAAACGGAAGATGATCTTTCGATCATAGCCGACACTATCAGTCAGTTGGGAAACAAAATTATCCCGGTAGGCTCCGCAGGGCTGGCTCAAAAGTTAAAACTATCCGCTAAGGGCTCGGTTAAAAAAGAAAAAATAGATTTGGGCCGAGCGCTGATTCTGGTTACGTCTATTCATGAAACGAGCCAAAACCAGGTAGATCAATACATATCCGGCGTCGGCGGCAAATCTATCGTCTTTAATCCGTCTCCGTCACAACTGATTAATCATGAACTTTCCGGCCAAGCTTTAATTTCACAGCTCACCGCTTTAATTCATTCCGGTGATGAAAATGTGATTATTAGAGCTAATCCTGCAAAAGTCGTTAATCATACGTTTGGTAATATTAATGAAGTCGCCAGAAAGATTGCCGAATATTTAGCCGAGTTGGGGCTATATGCGTTAAATAATGAAAAATTTGACTCGCTGATTTTATTTGGAGGCGACGGAGCGGCAACATTGCTGGAAAAAATGGATATTTCCGAAATGAAAGTTTCTTATGCTGTCGTTCCGGGCGTACCGTTATGCACTATCACCGGAGGTCCTTATAAAGGCCTGAATGTCATGACCAAATCAGGCGGATTCGGCAATGATTCATTATTGATCGATATGTTAACATCCTGACAGTACAATCAACACATCATAACCCGAAAGTGTGGGTAACTTCCCACGCTTTCGTCTGTTTTACCTTGGCTTTCCCGTCTACACGGATTCATGAGTAAACAACGCGTCGATAAATTCGTCTGCGTCGAAAGTGCGTAAATCTTCGATTTTTTCACCGACACCGATGTAACGAATCGGCAGATTGAACTGATCGGCGATAGCAAAAATCACGCCGCCTTTCGCCGTACCGTCCAGCTTAGTTAGACTGATACCGGTTAAACCCACGGCTTCATTGAATAATCTCGCCTGGCTGACCGCGTTTTGCCCCGTGCCGGCATCCAGTGTCAGCATAATTTCGTGCGGCGCGCTTTCATCGTATTTTTTAATAACGCGAACGATTTTTTTCAACTCGTCCATCAGATTGTTTTTGTTCTGCAAACGTCCCGCCGTGTCGGCGATTAAAATATCAATGTTACGCGCTGAAGCGGACTGCATAGCGTCAAAAATCACCGAGGCCGAATCGGAACCCGTACTTTGTGCCACCACCGGAATATGATTGCGTTCGCCCCAAACCTGAAGCTGTTCTACCGCCGCCGCACGGAAAGTATCGCCCGCCGCCAACATCACAGACTTACCCTGCTGTTGGAATTGACGCGCCAATTTACCGATAGTGGTCGTTTTTCCCACGCCGTTCACGCCCACCATCAGAATCACATACGGCTTTTTCGAACCGTCGATTACAAGAGGTCGCGCCACCGGTTTTAGAATTTCCGCCATTTCCTGTTTCAACTGCTGATACAGTAAATCCGCGTCTTTCAACTGTTGACGGGTTGCATGCTGCTCCAGATTTGTAATGATTTTAGAGGTAGTCGGTACGCCGATATCGGCGATTAACAATTGTTCTTCCAATTCTTCAAACAACTCGTCATCAATTTTCTTGCCGCTGAAGAAAGAACGGAATCCGGCGCCGATATTCTGTTTGGTTTTTACCAAACCTTTCAATAAACGGCTGAAGAACCCGCCTTCACTCGGTTTTTCCCGGGTTTCCACCGGTACGGCAAGTTCGTCCTTTTCCGAAGCACCCGACACGACTTCATCTTCCGAAACCGGTGAAAAATCCACCGCACTTTCTTGTGTTCCCGCCGCCGTTTCCTCGGTTAGAGCAGCACTTGCCGCCTCGTTATCCGCAGAAGTTAAATGTTCTTCTGCTTGGTTCAGCGTTTTTACCGGCGTCGGATGAACATCCGCTACTAATTGTTCCGTTTGAACCGGTTCAAGTGCGGTCGGATTTTGCAAAGAATTTTGTGTTTCCGATTGCACAAAATGTTCCAGCTGCTCAACGGTTTCTTCGCTAAGACGTTGTTCCGCTTCATCAAGTTTTTCATCAAGCCGTGCTTGAATCTGTTCTAACCCTTCTTCGACTTTATCGCCTATTTCCTCGAATTTATCTTCGATTCTGTCGGCAACCTCATCAATCTTGTCGCCAGCCTCATCAATTGTATCTTTTATCTCGTCAACGATATCATCAATTTTATCCGCAACGGCTTGTTCTTCTTTCTTTTTACCCAAGCCTAACCAAGACCAAAAACCGCCTTTTTTCTTATCCTCTGCCATAATGCTCTCTTTTTCTGTTAAAATGCGTCAAAATTTCGCATAGTCTATCATTTATCCGTATGAAAAAACACACAAAACCACGAAATACAGCGGCTCAAGCGGCGAATCCGAAAGGTGAGGTACGCATTATTGCGGGGCGTTGGCGCGGACGTAAATTGCCGGTGCTGAATGCACAAGGTTTACGCCCGACGGGTGATCGGATAAAGGAAACGCTGTTTAACTGGTTAATGCCTTATATTGCAGGTGCGAATTGTCTGGACGCCTTTGCCGGCAGCGGTTCTCTCGGTTTTGAAGCCTTATCCCGGCAGGCGAAATCCGTGACATTTTTGGAGTTGGATAAAACCGTAGCGCGCCAGCTCAGCAAAAATCTGCAGACGCTGAATTGTGATAAAACGCAGGCAAGCGTATACAATCAAAACAGTTTGGAATTTCTAAAACAAGTGCAGAATCGACCGCACTTTGATGTGGTCTTTCTCGATCCGCCCTTTAATTTCGGACTGGCGGAACAAGCAATACGGTTGCTGGCGGAAAATAACTGGTTGCGACCGGATGCATTGATTTATGTGGAAACCGAGCGGGAAAAACAACCGGACGTGCCGGAAAACTGGATGCTGTTAAAGGAGAAAACTTCCGGGCAGGTCAGTTACCGCCTCTATCGGATCTGATTTAGAGATACAAAAAAACCGAGGTAAACATCTCGGTTTTTTTGTGTGAAACTTAGCGGGTTTCGTCTTCAGGATCCGGCTGACCGGTAATGCGGTTACGCAAATCGCGGCGGATAACCTCAATAGTCCAGAACCAGAAAATATGACCGACAATTTCGGAAACGTGTTCATATAATGGCCATTCGGATACCGGCGGAGTCAAATTCATTGCCGGAAACACAATGTAGTGAACTGCGATACAAGCCAACAACCCGGCACCGATACCTTGCCAGAACTTAATTTTCGGGAACACTTCAGCCACTAAACAATAACCGATAGCAAACACTAACGAGAAGATAATGTGAGTGACACCAATCCAGTTAAACGCTTGATCCGCAAAGGTAAATGCCGCTTGAGTAGGGTCGATACCCAGATAATCGCGCAAGAAGACATGCGGAGGATTTAAGAATGCACGGGAACATTGTTGTAACGCACCGTCCATTGCTAAAGCGCCTGAATTTAATGCATCCAATACCGGTTGCGGACAGGCTGCGGAAAATAAATCGATTGGACTGCGCGGCGGGAATGGGTGTTCGGCCCCCCATTTAACGAACGCAGAAATAAGACCGCCGATGATACCCACAAAAAAGGCAACACCGTAGCGACGTTTTGATGGCTGAGTAAATAATGCCATAACAAGACTCCGAGAGTAAAACTGTTGAATTCGCCGTATAATTACGGCGACACCATTTATTCATATATTCATAGGAATAAACTACGGTAAATTCTATGCCGGCGATCAAAATAGTCAAGTTATTCCTATCCAAAAGCGGTAGAATTCGCATGCTAATGCGCGAAAATATCGCGGTCCCGCAGTAAATGCACATTACCTTTACGACGCAAAAAACCGCAGCGATCAAAATACTCCGCCAACTGCACCGTTAATTTACGCCCGAACGGCAACTCGTCACGCAGCTGATTCACCGAAATCGCGCCTTGCGCTTCAATTAGGGCTTTAATTTTCTCGGCATATCGATAAACGGTTTCCGTTAAAAAGAAGCGATCTTTCACCACCGCCGTCAAATAACCCAAATTCCCCGCCTTATAACAGAAATTACGCATCAGGGTTTCCTCAATATTCAGTGCCGTGGCCAATTCGCGCACCCACAAGGCTTGTCCGTTTTGTTCCGCAAACTTCTCCGCCACCTGTTGCCACAGGGCTTGTTCCGCTTCGTTGAATTGAATGCGGTGTGTCGGTAAATGCAGCCAACCGCGACTTTGTTGCAGGCGTCCGTCCGCCAGCAACTGCCCGATCAGATGATAAATCAGTTCTTCCGGTTGCTGTAAGGCGGCAATGCGATACAAACGGGCTTTTCCCAACCCCGCTTGATCGCTGTGCGCCTCGTGATAATGCTCAAGCGCCGTTAAAATGTGATGAATTTGTGTCTGTTGATAATCCCGGTTAAAACACCATTCCTGAAAATGCGTCAAATGTTGTTCCGTCATTAAAGCATCAAGTTGCGAAGCGGTCAGTTGTTCAATCCACATTAACCGGGCAGCGTTCACCGCTTGCGACTGCAAATATAAAACCAGCCGCTCACCCGCGGTTTGCGCATGCTGTAAATCCGTTAAAAAATTTAACCGCGCTTCGCTGCGTTTATGCCGTTTCGGCGAATACACATCCAGCACCCGAGCACCTGCCAACAACTGCTTGTTATCACCGCTGCGCAAAATCAGTTTATCGCCATACGTTAAAAACAACGGTTTATCCAGCAACACTTCCGCCAAAACTTCGCTGGTTTTGACCGCACTTTTCGCCGTTAACAAACCCAGTTTGCCCACCACATGGCTCGCCGCATGATATACATGTACCGGTTGAGTTTCATTCAATCGTGTTTCAGCATTTAACACCACTGTGAAACGATCCGTCGGCGCCCAAGGCGCTTGCGAAAACAGCCAGTCGCCTCGTTCAATCAAAGCGCGGTCAAAATCCGCATTAATATTCAATGCTAAACGCTGACCGGCAAGCCCTTCGGCGTTTTGGCGGTTTTGTGCATGGATATTTTTCACCCGAACTTTTGCACCGTTGGAAAAATAAAGCTCGTCATCAATTTCCACCTTGCCGCTAAATGCCGTACCTGTCACCACGGTGCCCGCGCCTTTTACGGTAAAAATACGGTCGATGGCATAACGGAAGGGTTTATTTTGCTCCGCCGGATTCGGAAGTGCAGTCAAAAATTCCCGTAATTCCGCAATGCCCTGTCCCGTTGCGGCAGAAGTAACAAAAAACGGACATTCCGCTAAAAACGGATAATTTTGTTTGATTTTATACCGAAGATCGTCGATTTGGGCCGAATCCGCACGATCCGCTTTAGTGATCACCACCATAATTTTGTCTATCTGCAACAACCGCAAAATAGCCAAATGTTCTTCCGTTTGTGCACGCACGCCTTCATCCGCCGCCACAATCAACATGGCGTAATAAATGCCGCCCAGCCCCGCCAGCATATTGGCGAGGAATTTTTCATGGCCCGGCACATCGATAAAGCCTAAAATTTTATCTTCTTTTTCGCTATCTTTTACGGACAAATAGGCATAACCCAAATCAATGGTCATTCCCCGTTTTTTTTCTTCGGGCAAATGAGCGGTACTCACGCCCGTTAATGCCTGCAACAACGCGGTTTTTCCATGGTCGACATGACCGGATGTGACAATAATCATAATCTTATTTCTTCGCTATTTTAATTCATCTAAGGTGATTAATAACTTTTCAAAGCTGGCAAGAGAACGTAAATCCAGCCAGATTTTGTTGTTTTCCACCCGGGCGATAATCGGACTGGAAAGCTGTTTGAAACGGGTTAAAAGTGCGGTCAGTTTTTGCGAATTTTTTTCCGCAACGGTGACGGCGACAGAGGGAATTCTTGCCATAGGCTGGGAACCGCTGCCGATTTGTGCCGAACTGGCTTCGATTTGCAGCGAAAATTCATTTTTCAGCATATTTTCTAATTTAGTTTTTAATTGTACCGCTTGCTGTTGTAATTGTTCTATCGGTTGTGTGAGTAAATACAAACTCGTGAGTTTTTCAGCCAATTTTTCAGGTTGCAAATACAAGCGCAAAGTGGCTTCTAAACCTGCCAGAATCACTTTATCGCACCGTAAAACCCGTTTCAGCGGGTGGGATTGCAGTTGTAGAATCAGCTCTTTTTTGCCCGCAATAATGCCCGCCTGCGGGCCGCCTAATAACTTGTCGCCGGAAAATGAAATTAAATCCACACCTTGCGCCAGTTTTTCCTGCACCGTCGGTTCTTTCGGCAGATTGTATTGAGACAAATCCGTTAATGCGCCGCTGCCGAGATCGCTGATGACAGGAATTCCGAATTCTTTGCCCAACGCAGCCAATTCTTGTTCGGAAACCTCGCCGGTGAAACCGCAGATTTGATAGTTACTGCTGTGAACTTTCATTAAAAATGCGGTATTTTCATTAATTGCGTTGCGATAATCCTGTAAATGGGTGCGATTGGTTGTCCCCACTTCAACCAATTTACAACCCGCCTGCGCCATAATATCGGGAATACGGAACGCACCGCCGATTTCGATTAATTCACCGCGGGAAATCACCACTTCTTTGCCTCGGGCGAAAGCGGCAAGTATTAACAGCACCGCCGCCGCATTGTTGTTTACCACGCAAGCGGCTTCGGCACCGGTCAGTTGACGAATCAGTTCGCTGATATAGTTATCCCGATGACCGCGTTTTCCCGCGTCCAAATCATATTCTAACGCCACATTGTCATGCATCGCCGTTAACGCCGCTTGCTGTGCGGATTCCGCCCACAAGGCGCGCCCTAAATTAGTGTGCAGCACGGTACCGGTGAGATTATGAACGGATTTGATTCGTACTTGGGTTTGTTGCTGCAAACGCCGCTCAATTTCAGCGAATACGGCATTATCCTGCAGTAAAAAATCGGGAAGTTGTCGGTTTTCCCGAATAAATTCCCGACTTTGCCGTAATAAAGCACGACAAACGCGCACTACCGCCATATGCCCGAATTTTATCATCAGTCGTTGCCCTTGCGGGGCATTTATCAGCTTATTAACTGAGGGGAGTTGTTGGAAAAGTGCGGTCATTTTTTGTCCTTTTTTCGACAGAATACTGATCGCATTATACATGAGAACGGCGAAATTCGGGTGCTAATCTACGATAATTACGCGAATCCCCTTTTCAATCAACGCAGCATGAATACTTTTATCGAGCCCGTCATCCGTTACGACGACATTGATTTTTTCCAGCGGACAAACGATATTCGGACTGCGGCGGTTAAATTTGCTGGAGTCCGCCAGCACAATAATTTCCCGTGCCGCATGACACATGGCTTTACTGACGCCGTGCACTTCATTGAAGGTCGTGAGCCCTACGTTTAAATCAAATCCGTCGGTACCGATAAACAGCTTATCGAAAGTGAATTTTTCTACGGTACTTTCCGCCAGAATACCGTGAAACGATCCGGATTTCGGACGATAAGTTCCGCCGCACATTAACAGCTCGAAATCCAATTCCAACGCTGTTAACGCATTAATAATATGCAAGCTGTTGGTCATGATGGTAAGGTTTTCAAACCGACTTAAATTCGGCACCATCTGCAACACGGTACTGCCTTGATCCATGATAATGGAATCGCCGTTTTTAATCAGATCCGCCGCGGCGCGTCCGATTTTACTTTTGATCTCAAGATTGATGGTTGTTTTATTGGTGAGGGGTAAATCGATTTCATCGCTGGCGGCGGCTAATACCACGCTGCCATAAGTACGTAACACTTTGTTATCCGCTTCCAAGACGGTTAAATCTTTACGGATAGTGGTACCCGTCGTTTTAAAATGGTCGGCGAGTTGATCCACGGGCGTGCGACCGTGAATCTGCAGATAATCTAAAATAGCTTGTTGTCTTTCTCTTGGTTTCATAACGAAATGTGCCTATTTTAATCGGAGTGCCTCAGACAGAGCTTCCTGTGCATTTTTATCATTCGGAAAAATCACCTGAGGACGGATGTCATCATAATGTAATCCTTTTAAAGGCGGAACGGAGCGGGGTTTACTGAACACCGTCCAGCCTTTCATCATGATCGAATCCGCCACTCGGCGGTTTTCATCGAAAGCAAGCGCAATGACCACCTTAGCTTTAAACCGCCCTCGGGTACGGCCTATCCCCACATTGCCCTGCTCGCTCAGCCATCCAAATGCGCGATTAAACCGGTTAACCTGCAACCAACCCAAGACTATTTGCAGTAACCAGGCTATTACAGCCAATAAAATCAACGCATTTGTTGCATTCTGCATAGATTATCTCACAAATTAAAAGAAATTTATTAAAAACATCTGCTAAAAAACTTACAAATGTTTCAAAAACACATAACCGATATATTCAAAGACATATTCCGTTACAGCAATGTACTGCGTTGATACGCATTTTGCCAGTCCGCTTCAAATTTTTCCACGGCGGCAAATACCGCCGGATCATTCAAGAAAGCCAGCGCAATATCAGGCGGCAACGTGATGGACTGACAACCGGCCAGTAAACAGTCTAAAGCTTGGCGCGGCGTCCGGAAACTTGCCGCGCAAATCAAAGAATCCGGTGCGTGTTGATCCAGTAACGCCTGTAATTCCCGTACCACATCGATACCGCTGCCGCCCTGTGCATCGATACGGTTCACATAAGGGGCGATATATACGGCGCCGGCCAAGGCTGCTAAAAATCCTTGCGCCGCACCGTATACCGCGGTTCCCAAAACGGGTACGCTCAATCGGGTTAACTCCTTAATAGCGACCAAACCTTCGGGAGTAACGGGGATTTTAACCGCGATAGTCGGTACGATTTCCCGTAACGCCAAGGCGTCATCTATCATTTCCCGGGCGGAACGGCCTAGTGTCTGAGCAAAAAGCTGACCGTTTTCGCCGATAATCTGTTGAATCGCCTGCAAAGTTTCAGCTACAGGCTGTTTCTCTTTCGCCAGAATACTGGGATTGGTGGTTACGCCTTGCAGCGGTAAAGTGCGGTGAAATTTTTTAATGGTTTCGAGGTTTGCCGTATCGAGATAGAGTTGCATAACATCCTCCTGAAATAAAGGCGGGTAAATCGCCCGCCTGACCGTAAAATAAAGGTTAGAACATGACCTGACCGCCCGTAATGTTAATCATTTGTCCCGTGCAATAAGACGCTTCTTCGCTGGCATAAAATTTTAACACATTCAGCACGTCCTGATAGTCACAACCACGTTTAAGCGGCACTTTGTCGATATAAACCTGTTCCACTTCGCTTTCCGGAATGCCCAGTTTTTTCGCATATTGCGGAATTAACGACTGGAACATCGGCGATTTCAGTAAATTACCCAACATTAAGGAATGTACGGTAATGCCTTTGTCCGCCAAGTCCAAGGCTAAAGATTGGGTTAACCCGACACCGCCGAATTTCGCCGCACTGTAACCGGAATTAAATTTACTGCCTACTTTACCGGATTTGGAATTAATCTGAATAATCCGTCCTTTAATGCCATCGCGAATCATTAAACGGGAAAAATGTTTAGCCGATAAAAAATAACCGATTAAGTTCACATTAACGGAAACGTTAAAATCTTTCAATGCAAAATCCCAGATTGGCGACGCTTTTGCCGTACCGGCGCTGTAAACCAGTAAATCCACACGTCCGAATTTATCGTCGGTGGCTTTCGCCAGGGCTTCTACGCTGGATTCATTGGTTGCATCCACTTGTGCGCCCAGCGCATTATCCGCGCCGTATTTGCCGTTAATGACCGCCGCCACGGCGCCGGCATTATCGCCGTTTAAATCCGCGACCACCACACGATACCCGGCATCCGCCAGTCCTTCGGATAAAAATGCGCCTAAAGTTTGACCGCCGCCCACCACAACCGCTACTTTTTTAACATTGTTCATAATTTATTTTCCTATATTAAATTTTCATCAATTCGCTTATGCGGTGACTATTCACCGCGTTTAATCCGTAAAACACTGCCTTCTTTGACCGCACTTGGAATCGTGCCGCGAACATGAATCGTGCCCGGATACTCCGCATGTTCCGCACCGTCGAAACGCCAGGTAACATGTCCCAATTCCTTCAAATTGAAAGAAGCCACTTCGCCCACTGCGGTGACGGGATAATCCACGCCGTCAAACTCGGCGATGTCTCCCTGCCGTATATCGGTATCCAATACGCCGTGGCTGTGAATAAAACAATAATCCTCTAAATCCGCTGGTGCGCCTTGTTTAAAGGTAATCAGCATGCCTTCCTCTAAAGCGTCGCGGGCAAAATTTCCTACTTTGGTAAAGGTAGTTTGATAAATAACCGTCATAATTTGCTTTCCTCTTACAAGAACGATGAACCGTTCCGTTATATTCTTTCGTGCGGACGGATGGTTCCGTTCCGCGCTTCATTTATTGATAAATAAAACCGGAAACCGCCCAAGCGATAAGAACCGTCGGCGCACCGGTTAAGAACCGACTGACCAACACCGCAGGGACGCCTACCCGCACGGTATCCTGTTTGGCTTCCGCCATGGAAAGACCGACGGGAATAAAGTCGCAGGCAGCTTGTGCGTTAATCGCGAACAATGCCGGTAACGCTAAGGCAGGCGGAATATTGCCCAAACCGATTTGTGTACCTACTAATACCCCGATAACCTGAGCTATCACCGCGCCCGGCCCCAAGAACGGGCTGAGCAACGGGAAAGAACAGATTAGCGCCAATGTAACCAAGCCGATGGGATTACCCGCCAACGGAGTTAAACCGTTGGCAATCCAGTCACCCAATCCGGAGGCGATGATAATGCCGATCAAAGCGGAGACGAACGCCATAAACGGCAGAATGGTTTTTAATACGGTATCGATGGTATCCCGTCCGGCTTGAAAAAATACCGCTACAACGGAACCCATTCCCATCCCTATTCTGGCGAGCAGACCATCGCTTTGTTCAGTAATTTTTTTCGAACTGTCATAATCTTTAACCGCGCTTTTCCCGTTATCCGCCGATTCGGTTTCAACGGTTGCGGTCGGTACCGTTTCCGTTCCGTCGCCTTCAATCAGTTTGATATTGTTTTCTTTCACCGCAGAAACATAAATATCTTCTACAATAAATTCCGCTAACGGCCCGGATTTACCGGTAGCATGAATATTAATGGTCGGAATACGGCGTTTCGGATATAACCCGCAGCGCAACACGCCGCCGCAGTCAATAATTGCAATGCCGATTTCTTCCGCCGGCGGTTCTCCGTTTTTAAAGCCGTCCACGGCTTCCCAGCCGGTTAATTCCGTCAATTTGTCTACAATAGCGGGACGCGTGCCTGCCGTCATATAAAGAATCTTTTTACCGTCCGTCACCGGCAAGGTTAAAGGACCGCCCCAACCACCGTTGCCTTTTTCAATAAGAATGGATTTTGTTGCCATTTTTTGCTACCTCCGTTCGGTCCGAAGTTTTATATTCGAACCCAACATATTGAATTTATTTACCTAAATGTACTTCACGGTCTAACTGAATATTCATCCGTTTTTCAAAATACGCCGTAGTAAAATCGGTAATCCAGCCGCGGAAGAAGTTAGTAAACATCCCGACCAGCAAATAACTGACGGCTAAAGGTCCGAGCGGCAAACCCAAAGTGGTCAGCCCGCTGGCGATACCCAAATAAACGAATAATTCTCCCGGATTAATATGCGGAAATAACCCGTTCATAGAATGACAGCTGTAAGATGCCGCGGCGTAATAGCTGGGTTTATACCGTTCCGGTAAAAAACGTCCTAAACTTAATGTCATCGGATTACAGAAAACGAACGTACCGATAACCGGTAAAATCAGGTAACGAGAAATAGGATTACTCGCACTGTGTTGCGCCAAACGTTCAATCCGTTCCTGACCGACAAATTTAATCAGCGCGTTCATCACCACCAAAAGCGAGATAAGAAGCGGTAAAATTCCCGATATCATTCCTACCAGTGTTTCTCCGCCCTTTTGGAATAATCCGATAAACCATTCCGCACCGTATGTGATATATTCCATAACACAATCTCCAAAGTTTCAATTTAAAAGTTAAAACACCACCAATCAATCACTATGATTAATTAGTGAGCTAATAATATTTCAAAATAAAAGATTAAACTGTGACAAAGATCACAAAACAGAACAAAACTTTTATTTCGAAATAAAATAATGATTTATTTTAAAATAAAAATATAGAAAGAAAGGAGAAAATGAAACTTTTACGCTTTGTTTTTATCTAAAAAAGGAAAAGTGCGGTCAAAATAACAAGAATTTTGACCGCACTTAATCGGAAAATTAATTAACGACATTCAAAACTGTCTGCTTTGCCGACATCGCCCCCTTTGTAAGTGGCAATCTGCGGATAGGCACAAATAGGCATGGTCTTGTTTTTATCCGGTAACGCCTTACCGGCTTTACCCAGCAAATACGTCGGAGCCTGATCATTTTCCACCCACAGCTCTAAGGCGGTTAGCGGATCGATATCCTCAAATGCCGGCCCGCCGCCGCAATGATTCATGCCGGGAATCATAAATACGCGGGCAAATTGATCGGCATTTTGCATATCTGTCTGCAACTGCTTATACCAATCCCGTAAATCATGGGCGGAGAAAACCGGATCGGACACTCCCTCAAAGATAACCATCTTACCGCCGCGGGACTGGAAGGTGGATAAATCCGTTTTATCCGCATCGTTAATACCTGAAATCTGCATGACTTTGGCAGGATCTTTATCAAAATCGAATTTCATCGTATCAAAATCCGGATTGCGCGGAGTCATAAAATATTCCTTCAGACTTGCCGCCCCCATGGTGAAATTGCGGGAATTCGGTTGCGCCGTTTGTGAATCGCCGTGTTTCCACTGGCGCCAGCCTTGCGTATTGATTCCCGCATCATAAGGCCAGGAACTGTACACATTTTCGCCGCGGCTGTTTTTGGCACCGTTGAAAATAGCATTCAGCAACGCCACTTTTTCGGCCCCGATTTCGTTTTCTACCATTTCCGGTTTGAAATCGCAGCTTTCCCATGCGTTAATAATACCGTCCGTTAAGCCGTCTTTCCCGTCGCAGCGGGCGAGCACGCCTTTGACGACAGCGTCCAAATCCGCCTGAGTTAGTGCGTTCGCTACGATTTTCTCGCCTTGTTCATTACTCGGCGCAAATTTCATAAACTGTTGATTATCCCAGGCTTCTCCCATGGCGGCACGGGATAAACGAAACCCCGGATTGCCCGCCACTACGCCGTCGAATTCCAACGGATAACGCATAGCGGCATTCATGGCTTCCCGCCCGCCGTTGGAACAGCCCATAAAATAACTGTGTTCGGGCTGAGCTTGATACATTCGCTCAATCAGCTGTTTAGCCGTCGTTGTCACCTTGCCGGTGGACGCGTAGGCATAATTCAAGCGCGCCTGCTGATCCGCGGTAAACGCCGTATCGCCCGCCCCCTGATGTCCGCCGTCCATAGTTACTACCGCATAACCGCGCATCAACGCCGGCACCGCACCGGAACCGCGTACCGGCACGGCACCTACCGCCGGCGCCACAAAACCGTCCAGCCCGCCGCCGCCCTGAAACAGGAATTTTTTATTCCAGTGCTGCGGCAAACGTAACTGAAAACCGATAGCATAGGGTTTACCGTCCGCCCCCTGATATTTTTCAATCTCACCGTTTACCACGCAATGCGCCGCCGCTTTCGTTTGGTTCTCGGCGGTACCGGTGAAACTGGATTGTTCGTCCGGTGGCAGCATACCGCCCGCAAACCATTTTACGGAGGTAATCTGTGTATTCGGAATGACAACGTCCTTTAACGCCAGACATTGATTCCGTTCTGTTTGCGCCATCGCATTTTGTACGCTGCCAGCCAAAGCTATGAGCGTTGCAAGTGCGGTCAGTTTTTTCATGATTTTCTCCTTAACGGATAAAATAAAAGCTGAAACCGCCCGTAAGGTGTGTTTCAGCTTTGCTTGATTAATTATCAGTTTTTAAGCGATTCCAGTATTTTTCATAAGTATCTACGGCATCCCCTACATCAGCCTGAAAAATACCTTTTTTTACTTCGTTTTCCGGAGGAAACAGTAACGGATCCGCCGCGTCTTCCGGTTTTAACAGGGCCTTCACCCCTTCATTCGGCATAGAATAGCCTACACGTTCGATAACCACCTTCGCATGTTCCGGACGCAACATGAAATCGATAAATTTGTGCGCCGCCTCCACATGTTTCGACCCTTTCGGAATAGCGTAATTGTCCATCCAGAAAATAGCGCCTTCTTTCGGATAAACAAACTCAATATCCGGATTCTCACGTTTCGCCGTATAGGCCGAACCGTTCCAAATCATACCCAAATTCACTTCGCCCTGAATATACGGTAATTCCGGCGTATCGGAATTAAAAGTCGCCACATTCGGCAGAAGTTTGGTCAACCATTCGTATGCCGCTTTAATCTCCTCTTCATTTTGGGTATTCGGCGAGTGACCGTTTAATAATAAGGCGATATGAAATACTTCGCGCGCATCGGCGGTTAACAACACCTGTCCTTTGTATTCCGGCCGCCACAAATCCGCCCAACTGGTTACTTTCGCCGGGTCGATAACGCTTTTATTGACACCGATGCCGGTTAATCCGTACACATAAGGCAGCGAATAATCGTTATTCGGGTCAAAATCCTTATACAGCAAATTGACCGGAATCTGTTTAAAATTACTCAGTTTACTGTGATCAATTTTCTCCAGCATACCTTCTCCCGCCATCTTACCGATGTAATAACTGGAGGGAAACACTAAATCATACCCCGTATTTTTCAGCAGTTTCAGTTTCGCATACATTTCCTCGTTACTTTCGAAAGTGGAATAATTCACATCAATACCGGTTTCGCGAGTAAATTTGGAAATTAAATCGGAAGGAATATAATCGGTCCAGTTATAAATACGGATTACCTCCGCCCAACAGGACGCGGAAAACAGCGCGACGGCCGAAACCATCAGACTTTTCAGGCAACAAGATAAGGATTTTTTCACGGGAGAACTCCTAATCGAGATAAAGTGCGGTCAAAAAACAATGATTTTCCCCCTTGACTCGGTTTATTCTTTTAAAAAAGGAAAAAACAAACCGTACATCGTTCGTTTGCTCGGATAAGGGATAAAATCCGTACCGATTATAACACAGTCCGCCCGCTTCCGACACCGTTCCGGCAGATAGCGCAACTACTGCGTTCTTGACACACGACGGCAGTCGGAACTTAAATTCAGGGTGAAAATCAAATCGCCGGAATTTCCGCCGCAAGCCTTAATGCCGCCTTTTCCACCCTGAATTCAACCGATATTATGCTAAATTTCGCCCATCAGGAGCACATTCGCGGCTCTTTACGCTCGCTCAACTATTGTTTAGGGCTGGCAAAGCCTGTCTGAACGCAAGGGTACGGATTTTTGAACTTCTCCCTTAATAGATCTGCGGCTCCGCGATGAGCAAGTGACGATTATCACCGGTAAACCCCGTATCACCGCACGACATGCCGCCATCGCCGTTTACGCATATTCGAAGAACTCAAAATTCCGTCGCTTTACGGCGGTAACCGGGGAAGATCCGGTACTGAAAATCGGACTTCCCTATTACAAATTTTTAAATAAATACCGCTAAAACCGAAAAGATTAATCTATCGAAGTCCTAACCGGCGAAACAGCCGTTTTATTTCCGATTCCGTCAGTTCGCGATACTGCCCGCTCGGCAGACCGTGTAAGGTCAATCCGGCGGTTGCCGCCCGCACTAAACGCAAGGTGGGAAAACCGATATGCGCCGTCATACGGCGAACCTGACGATTCTTGCCTTCGCCGAGCTGAATTTCCAGCCAGGCGGTAGGAATGTTTTTCCGTTCGCGAATAGGCGGCACGCGCTGCCATAAATCCGGCTCGGCAATCGACCGCACTTTTGCCGGCTTGGTCATACCGTCCTTTAATTCCACGCCGCGACGCAACCTCTCTAAATCCGCCTCCGTCGGCTGTCCTTCCACTTGCACCCAATAAGTTTTCGGCAGCTTGAATTTAGGATTGGCCAAACGGTGTTGCAACTCGCCGTTATTGGTTAAAATCAGCAAACCTTCGCTGTCTCGATCGAGCCGTCCGGCGGCATAGATACCGGGCACGGGAATAAAATCCTTCAGGGTTTTCCGCCCGCTTTCATCGGTAAACTGCGTCAATACATCGAAAGGTTTGTTGAACAGAACAACTTGAGTTTGCGCCAAATCCGGCGCTGTTTTTTTACGATGAAAATCGTTACGCAAACCGACCGCACTTTTGGCTCGATAAGCTGCGTTTCGCGCCCGTTTTTCGCCGGAACGGTCGGCTGACGGAGATTTTTCAGGCGGATTTTTTCGCAATTCGGTTCGCATAACGTCATCTCCGTCCTAAATAAGCGGAAGATAAATATCGAAGCGGTGATTTTTGGTTTCGCGCGAAAAGTGCGGCGGGGTTTGCGCCAGAAATCCCGCATAATCCGGGCGTTTCACCACCACCCGTTTACGCGCCAGCTTTCGCGCAGGTTCAAGCAGTGCGTCCGCATCCGAATCCGTACCCACTAAATGCTGAAACACGCGCATTTCTTTCTTCACCAGCGCCGATTTCTGTTTATGCGGATACATGGGGTCAAGATACACGGCGTCGGCAAAATCCCGGGCGGGATCGAGTTCGGCAATATGGTTAACCGTCAGCAGCTGCATATTCCGACGCATGCTCTCGCCGATTTCGGAATCGTCGTAAGCACGGCGTAAACCGTCCTGCAACAACAGACGAACTACGGGATGGCGCTCCACCAAACGCACCCGACAGCCGACGGACGCCAACACGAAGGCATCGCGCCCCAGACCGGCGGTGGCATCAATCACCGTGGGCAATTCCTCCCCTTTCACGCCGATGGCTTTCGCCACCGCTTCACCGCGTCCGCCGCCGAATTTACGCCGGTGCGCCATAACGCCGCCCGCAAAATCCACAAATACCGCGCCCAATTTGGGTTCGTCTAATTTGCGCAATTCCAAACGCCAATCATGCTCGCCCATAGCCGCTTGTACTAATGCCAGCGGACTGGTTTCGTCATGAATTAAGCCCGCCGCTTCGCATTGCCGGCGAAAAAGTGCGGTCAGATTTTCGTCCGTTTTTATTTCGCTGCGTAATTGAATCATCATTTTCGCATCAGCCACACGCCCGCTTCCATGTGTTCGGTATACGGGAATTGATCAAATAACGCCGCCCGTTCGATACGGTGAGTCTGACTTAAAATCTGCAAATTCTCGCATAAGGTCTGCGGATTGCAGGAAATATACAGGATACGATCATATTTCTGCACCAGTTTCACCGTGTCGGAATCCAATCCCGCCCGCGGCGGATCCACAAAAATAGTGTGGCATTCGTACGCCTGCAAATCAATGCCTTTCAGGCGGTTAAAGGCCCGCACGCCGTTCACGGCTTGAGTAAATTCTTCCGCCGACATACGGATAATCTGCAGATTATCCACTTGATTCGCCGCAATATTGAATTGAGCGGCCGCTACCGACGGTTTAGCGATTTCCGTCGCCAGTACTTTGCGGAAATTTTGCGCTAAGGCAATGGAAAAATTACCGTTACCACAATACAGTTCGAGTAAATCGCCTTGACTGTCGCGGGTGCAGTCTATCGCCCATTCCAGCATTTTGCAGTTCAGCGCCGCATTCGGCTGAGTGAAACTGTTTTCCACCTGCCGGTACACATACTTTTTATCGCCCACCGACAATTCTTCATCTACAAAATCCTGATCCAGACAGATTTTCTGTTTGGTTGCGCGTCCGATAATCTGTACCGAAAATCCCAAATTCCGCAACCGCACTTTTAACGCTTGCGCCGCTTCCTGCCATTCGTCGGTTAACGTTTTGTGATACAGCAGGCTGACAATAATTTGCTCGCTCAACGTGCTGAGGTAATCGATCTGAAACAGCTTGCGGCTGAGAACGTCCTGTTCTTTCAGCAACGGCAAAATGGTCGCCATCATGCGGTTAATCAGTTGCGAGGCAACGGGAAATTGATCCACCCGATAACGCTGCTTGGTGGTTTTATCGAACATGATGTGATAAAGATTGCCGCCGCGGTTTTCGCTGTAATCGTGCCACAAGCGAAATTCCGCGCGCATGCGGAAATGTTGGGTAGGCGAAGGGAAAACCGTTAACGCCGGCGCGTCGAAAGGCGCCAAAAGTGCGGTCAGTTTTCGACATTTTTCCGCTAATAATTCGTCGTATTTTTCGATGGGTAACTGTTGCATGTCAGAATTCGGTTGAAGTAAAAATTGGCGGGATTTTAGCACAACAGGAACAAAAAGGCTTGATTTCTCAAGCCTTAATCCTTTACGGAGAATTATTTACGCACGGCGATGGCTTCGATTTCCAAGCCCACGTCTTTCGGCAAACGCGCCACTTCCACGCAAGAACGCGCCGGAAAATTCGGATGGTTGTTTTCTTTGAAAAAACGTTCGTACTCGGCGTTCACTGTCGCAAAATCATTCAGATCTTTCACAAACACCGTGGTTTTCACAATATCCGCCACCTGCAAACCGGCTTGTAGGATAATCGCTTTAATATTTTCCAGCGACTGACGGGCTTGCGCCGTGATGTCCGCGGGCACCTCGCCCGTTGCCGGATTCACCGGAATCTGGCCGGATGTCATCACTAAATTGCCTAAATCCACGGCTTGTACGTAAGGTCCGATTGCCGCCGGCGCATTTTCGGTGTGAATAATTTTTGTCATGATTTTTCCTTTCTGTTGGTTTACTTTGCACGATTTTACACGCTAAACGGATAAAAACAATGAAAAAACGATCGCACTTTGAGAGACGGTTTATCGCTTACCCGCCACGCGCCCGAAAGCGTTTCGCCCCGGAACACTTAGCCGATCCGACCGGCGGAAATCAACCGACGCGCCGCTTCAATCACCACCGCAACCGCCTTTTGTTCCGTACTTTTTATGGTCGCCTCGTTCGGGATTTCCTGCTGCGTGCGGTTTACGATCACGCCCGCTACCATGCCGGCTTTCAAGCCCAGCGCCGCGCACATGGTAAATAAGGTGGCGGATTCCATTTCATAGTTCATCACGTTTAAATCCTGCCATTGTTTCAGGCTGCCTTGATACGCCGGATAAACCTTACCGCTGAACGTATCGTAACGTTCCTGTCCCGGATAAAACGTATCCGACGACGCGGTAATCCCGACATAAGGCGTAATACCCTGCGCCACCGCGGCGCTATACAACGCGTTAGTACAGGAAAAATCCGCCACTGCCGGATATTCCAACGGGGCAAAATGACGGCTCGCCCCGTCTAAACGCACGGCGCCCGTCGTCACCAACACATCGCCTACATTAATGTAGGGTTGAATCGCGCCGGTGGTGCCGATACGCAGGAAGGTTCCGACACCAAGCTGTGCCAATTCTTCCACGCAAATGGACACCGACGGTCCGCCGATTCCCGTTGAACATACCACCACGGGTTCGTTTTCAAGATAGCCCAACCACGAGGTAAATTCCCGGCTCGAGGCAAGAAATTCCGGTTTATCCATTCGCTGCGCAATACGTTCGCTGCGCGCCGGATCGCCCGGTATGACGGCGATTTTAGCGCCCTTCAACATGGCTTTAGTCAAGCCTAAATGAAATACTTCCGACATACCTTCTCCTTATTATCAGTCACGCGTTTATTATCAGTTTAACCCCGCGATATCCGTCATGCAACTTACAATGTCCGAAATAAAAAAGTGCGGTCAAAACCGACCGCACTTTTTGAATTCATATCGCCGAACTTTATTTCACGGCGAAACTGAGCGTAAATTCATGTACTTCTTTATCGCACACTTTCGGATCTTTGCCTTGCGTTTCCACCTCGGAAGCCAAATACCAAGGACCGGAAGTCAGCGCTTTAAAGCTGAATTCGCCTTTATCGTCCGTGGTGGCGGAAAACGCATGAATTTCCAAATCGTCAGTATCAAACCCTGCCGGCGCGCCGACGACTTTCACACCTTCCACCGATTCGCCGTCACGGGTAACTTTGAATTTCGCCACCTCATTGGCTTTCAACGCATTCAACGGTGCCAACGGCGTAATTTCATATCCCTGTGCAAGCGGTTGAGTGGAAAACGCCGCGTCATCGTCAATCACCACAAAACTTTTACCCTGCATGGTGTATAATCCGCATTCTTTCGCCTGTGCGACGTCTTGACGAGTTTTTCCCATTTCCCATTTGCCGTCGGTTTTCTCCGTCCAATAGGTCGGTTTGTAATTCGCCACCAAAATGTGCGTGCCTTTACCCAGTTTGGCGCTGTGTTTATAGTGGTAATTTTCTCCGCTTTGCGTCAGCGTTATCGTGCCGTCTTGGCTCACCACTTTCAACGGTTCAAATAAAGACAGGCGTTTTGCCGGAATTTTTTCCGGATGCGGGAAATCGTGTCCGTACAGAATATCCGCCTCAAACACCTCTTTATTTTCGCCCAACGCCCATAAACTGTGCGCCGAAGCCGTGGTCGCCGCACCAAGCAATAACGATGTTAACAACAAATTGAATTTTCTCATATTTTCTCCTTGGATGGATTGAACAAGTAATATCGTAGGGATGTTATTATAAATGAGAATTATTATCAATAAATATATTTATCCGATATTGCTTAAGTTGATAAAAAATACGAGCCCTTTGATCAAAACTGCTTTAGACCGATTCAAAATCCTCCGTTTATAACCAAACACAGAGAAAATCCACCGCACTTTTCAGACAAAAAAGGAAAAAGTCGGTTTTCTTTTTATCGGTTTATTTTGAAAAAATTAAGTAGTGCGCCCGCTATAGTGCAAAATATTCGATTTCCAATCCCAAATAACTGTGCGCAAGCTGTTCCGTAATACTTCGGTGACTTAAGCCGCCTTGACTTTCCGCCATAACAATCCGACTGACGGGCACGTCGGACAAACCGCTTAAACGCCGATAATTCAAGGCACACTGCAACGGCAGAAAACTGGGATTAAATGCCGCATTTTCCGCATAACGCCCCGTTATGCTCTGCGTTCCCACTTGCAATGCTACGCCGCTCAACGCCCGACTGTACGGCGCATAAGCCTGTTCCGCGGCATCTGCCGCCGCCTGAACCAGCGGATCAGCATGAGTGAAACCGAAGGAATGCGGTTGCGGATCAAACAAAACGCGGCTGATATTCAAATCTTTCGGCCCGAAGGCATCGGGCAAATAGCTGTGCAACCGATTATTCCGACTGTGAGGCAAATGAATTTGCAGCCGATCGGCACTATTCAATTCATTCATAAACTGGCGACAATGACCGCAAGGCGTGTAATTCACCACCATATCCGTCAGCGCAACTTCCCCCGCCAACCAGGCATGGCTGACCGCGCTTTGTTCCGCATGAACCGTTTGCTGCACCGCATCGCCCGAAAATTCCTGATTCGCCCCGAAATAGAATGCGCCGGACTGCCCGACGGCAACCGCCCCTACGTTAAAATGCGAAACGGGCGCCGACGCATAACAAGCGGCAACAGGCAAACAACGCAACGCCAGCTCTACCGCCGTAAGATTGAAATCGTCACCACATCGGCGAACCCAATCCTGTGAAATCCGGGCTTTTCCATTTTGCTCGAGAATCTGCCCCACAACCCGCTTCAACACCTCATCCTGCGATTCGTTGATTAACTTATCTAATCTTTTACCAATACAATCATTCATCTTAGTCTCCTTAATTTTCTTATTATAGAAAATTCACTGCCGACTATCCGTGATCAAGATCGGATTTGTCAAAACTGTTAAAAAAACGACCGCACTTTAGGGGTTACACTACGATAGTGCGCGTCTCCTGACGCGTGCTTAATTTAAGATATAAAAAAGCTCGCGTCGGGAAGCGCGCGCCATCGGGGGAGATTTGGAAAACAGGAACAAAAAATCAATCATAATCAGTTTTTACAAATACGAAAAATATAGATTGTTTTCATAATTTCAATTAACGCAACTAATATATAAAAAATATAAGCAATTACAGTAAAGTTATCCTTTCCTAAAAATAACCATTGAAATATATTTGTTAAGAAAGGTATTGTCGTTATAAGTGATATAACCCGGAATGGAGTTTGAAATAAAACGGCCCATCTTACCTTATAGCTTTGTTTAAAATACAACCAAATTGATAAAAATAAAGAAAGATATACAATAAGAAAAGGGGTAGCCATCACATAAACATACGACTCACTTTCCTTTATCCCCTCCCCAAATCTTGACGCCAATTGATTCATCTGAATAAAATCGGAATAAAAAGGAATTCTCGATTCTATCAGTTGTATAACTAAATAATTACACAAAGTAATTAAATCAAAAATCCCCAAAATAAAATAACCTATCTTTTTCAATCTAAACTCTCCAGCAAATCTGGTTCCCATCTCATTCTAAAATTACCGTCTTTAAGTAATTCTGGCAAGTATGTTTGATCAATAGTGCGCATTTCCCCGGCAATGTGAAGAAATTATCTGTTCGGGTGGTCGGTAACGAACGAATCTTGGCGCCGTTAAATCAGCGATGAGACAGCTTTTTCTTGGACACGCTAACCGTCAGTGAGGATTTTATGACGGAACGGGAAAATTCGATTCCCCATGATAGCGCACGTCTCCCGACGCGTGCCATCGGGGATTTGGCAAAGAATAGCACTCTGACATGTGCTTTAACCTATACATTATTCTATACTTGTTGTAACTATTGTCTTTACACCATCAACATCCTTAATTTCAGAGAAAAAATTGCCATTATGAATAAGTATTTTTCTATCATGTGGTACATTAGGATAATTTTTCATATATGCATAATCAATATATTCTGTGATTACTGGGACAAAGTTATTTGTCTGGTCAAATAATTTTAAAGATAGTGCTACAGTGACATAAATAGTGAATATTCCCATCATATGAAGACTGCTTATAATCCAGTTATCAGAATATTGTTTTAGTGAACTACCAAATATGGAGACTGACAATAAAAAAGCTATATATTTTAAGATAAAATTGATCATTAAGTATAACAATATAAATAATAAAGCGACTAATATCCAACAAGGAAAATATAATATTGTCGCTAATACTAATTGAGTATTAGTAAAATCTGATGCAGGTAAACCTAATCGAGTAACAATACCTATATTTGACAATAAAGCAGATAATGGTAAAGATAGAAAACCTGTCACCCAAAAAAGAATTCTTGCTATAATATTTTCACTATATTTTATATATAACTTAATTAACCAAATTATTGCTCCTATAGCAAAACAGCTAAAACCTAAATAATTCCCAACCAAGTCATCTCGTTTAAAAGCTAAAATAAAAATCATTCCTAATATATAAAATATAATACTAGGCAGATCATCTTTTAATTTGTAGAATTTATCTCTTAACCATATTTTAAATCTATTCATTAAATCACCATTAATAATATAAAAAAGGATATTAACTAACATTAATATCCTTTTTAATCTACAAAATCAATTACTTCAACGCCACCCGCGCATTTCTAAACAACCGCATCCATGCCCCGTCTTCGTTCCAGTCTTCCGGGTGCCATGAGTTGCTGACGGTGCGGAAGACGCGTTCCGGGTGCGGCATCATGATTGCCACGCGTCCGTTGGCGTTGCTGAGGGCGGTGATGCCCTCTACGGAACCGTTCGGGTTTGCCGGGTAAATGTCTGTCGGCTGAATGTTATTGTCTACAAATTGTGCGACAATTAACCCCTGATCCCGTAAGCCTTGCAGTTGTCCTTCGTGTTTGAATTCCACCCGTCCTTCACCGTGAGATACGGCGATTGGCATATGGGAACCCGCCATGCCTTGGAACCAGACGGAATTGCTTTCGTTAATGCGAACTAACGCCGCGCGTGCCTCAAAACGTTCGGAAGTATTGCGTACGAAACGCGGCCAGTTTTCCGTGCCCGGAATAATTTCCGCCAAATTGGATAACATTTGACAGCCGTTACAAATCCCGATGGCTAGGGTGTCTTCGCGATTGAAGAAGGTTTCGAATTGATCGCGAAGTGCGGTGTTAAATAACACGGATTTTGCCCAGCCGCCGCCGGCACCCAATACGTCGCCGTAAGAGAAGCCGCCGCATGCCACTAAGGCGTTGAAATCTTTCAAATCATGGCGCGCGGCGTGTAAATCGCTCATGTGTACGTCCACCGCTTCAAAGCCGGCACGGTCGAAAGCCGCCGCCATTTCTACATGGCTGTTCACGCCCTGTTCGCGCAGAACGGCAATGCGCGGTTTGGCGCCTTTGGCAATGTATGGCGCGGCAATGTCTTCGTTAATGTCGTAAGTTAAATGGGCGCTGAAACCTTTGTCCTCGGCATTTTTCTTGGCTTCGAACTCTTGATCGGCGCATGCCGGATTGTCGCGCAGACGCTGCATTTGGTGAGTTAATTCCGCCCAGATTCCGCGTAATTCGGAACGTTTTTCACTGAGCAACACTTTGGTGCCACGTACGATTTCAAATTCGTCGTTGGCGTTAACCGTACCGATTTCTTTGGTCAAATGAATTAATCCGTGTCGGCTTAATACCTCGCGCACGGCGTTCACATCGCTTTCTTTCACCTGAATCACGGCACCCAGTTCTTCGTTAAACAACACCGCCAAATCGTTGTCTCCCAGAGCGCTGATGTCTACGGACACCCCGCAGTGACCGGTGAACGCCATTTCCGCCAAGGTGGTGATTAAACCGCCGTCGGAACGGTCGTGGTATGCCAATAATTTGCCCTGTTGCACCAAGGTTTGCATGGCGTCGAAGAAGCCTTTCAAGGTCGCCGCATTTTCCACATCCGCCGGTTCGTCGCCTAATTGTTTGTAAACCTGCGCAAGTACGGTCGCGCCCAGACGATTTTTTCCTTCGCCCAAATCAATCAGCAATAAGCGGCTGTAACCTTTGTCGGTGCGCAATTGCGGGGTGACGGTTTTACGCACGTCTTCCACCCGGGCAAAAGCGGAAATCACCAATGACAGCGGGGCGGTGACGGTTTTTTGTTCGCCGTTTTCATGCCAAGTGGTTTTCATGGACATGGAATCTTTCCCCACCGGCACGGTTAAACCCAACGCCGGGCAGAGCTCTTCGCCTACGGCTTTCACCGCTTCATACAAACCGGCGTCTTCGCCTTGGTGACCTGCCGCCGCCATCCAGTTGGCGGATAATTTAATTCGTTTAATGTCGCCGATATTGGTAGCGGCAATATTCGTGACGGATTCCGCCACGGCAAGACGAGCGGAAGCGCCGAAGTCCAGCAATGCCACCGGCGCACGTTCGCCCATAGACATAGCTTCGCCGTGATAGGTATCCAATGCGGCGGTGGTGACCGCCACATCGGACACCGGAATTTGCCACGGTCCCACCATTTGATCGCGCGCCACCATGCCGGTGACGGAACGGTCGCCGATAGTGATCAGGAAGGTTTTTTCCGCCACCACCGGCAGGCGCAATACGCGGTGCAGCGCTTCTTTAAGGTCGATACCGTCCTGTGAAACAGGCGGATTTTTGACCGCACTTGATTGTACGTTACGGGTCATTTTCGGCGTTTTGCCCAGCAATACGCCCATCGGTAAATCAATCGGATTATTATCGAAATGATCGTCGTGTAAGGTTAAATGTTCTTCCGCCGTGGCTTCGCCGATAACCGCATAAGGTGCGCGTTCGCGGCGGCACAATTCTTCAAACACCGCCAGATTTTCCGGCGCCACCGCCAATACATAACGTTCCTGCGATTCGTTACACCAGATTTCCAACGGCGACATGCCGCGTTCGTCGCTTAAAATTTTACGCAATTCGAATTTACCGCCGCGACCGCCGTCGTGTACCAACTCCGGCATGGCGTTGGACAAACCGCCCGCGCCCACATCGTGAATGAAGGCAATCGGGTTGTTTTCGCCCATTTGCCAGCAACGGTCGATCACTTCCTGACAACGGCGTTCCATTTCCGGGTTGTCGCGCTGCACGGATGCGAAATCGAGATTTTCTTTGGATTTACCGGAAGTCATGGAAGACGCCGCGCCGCCGCCCAAGCCGATATTCATCGCCGGACCGCCCAACACGATGAGTTTCGCGCCCACCGGAATTTCGCCTTTTTGCACGTGTTCCGCACGGATATTGCCGATACCGCCCGCCAACATAATCGGTTTGTGGTAACCGCGTATTTCTTCGCCGCCGAAGCTGTTCACTTTTTCTTCGTAAGTACGGAAATACCCCAACAATGCCGGACGTCCGAATTCGTTGTTAAACGCCGCGCCGCCGAGCGGGCCTTCAATCATAATATCCAGCGCGGAAGCAATACGGTTCGGTTTGCTAAGCGGCGCTTCCCAAGGCTGTTCAAAGCCCGGAATAACCAGATTGGAAACGGAAAAGCCCACCAAACCCGCTTTCGGTTTTGCGCCGCGACCGGTGGCGCCTTCGTCACGGATTTCACCGCCGGACCCCGTCGCCGCACCCGGAAACGGTGAAATGGCGGTCGGGTGGTTGTGGGTTTCCACTTTCATTAAAATGTGTGCGTTTTCGTTGTGATAACGGTATTGACCGTCCGCATCCGGGAAGAAGCGCCCCACTTTCGAGCCTTCCATCACCGCCGCATTGTCTTTGTAAGCGGACAACACGTAATCCGGCGTCTTCTCGAAAGTATTTTTGATCATTTTGAACAGCGATTTTTCCTGTTTCTCACCGTCGATCACCCAATCCGCGTTAAAAATTTTATGACGACAGTGTTCGGAGTTGGCTTGGGCGAACATATACAATTCGATGTCGTTCGGATTGCGTCCGAGTGCGGTGAAATTTTCCACCAAATAATCCATTTCGTCGTCCGCTAAAGCTAAGCCCAATTCTACATTGGCGGTTTCCAGCGCTTTGCGCCCGCCACCCAACACGTCTACAGTGGTGAACGGTTTCGGTTCCTGTTGATCGAACAGTTTTGCCGCCTCTTCCGCACAGCGCACCACGTTTTCCATCATGCGGTCGTGAATATGCGACACCAGTTTCGCCTGTTCGTCTTCCGTCAAAGTGCGGTCGAATTCAAAATAGAATGCCAAACCGCGTTCCAAGCGGATCACTTTTTCCAAGCCGCAGTTGTGGGCGATGTCGGTGGCTTTAGACGACCAGGAGGAAATGGTGCCGACACGCGGAATCACCACAAAACATTCGCCTGTCGGTTCGTGTTGGGCAAGGGTCGGACCGTAATGTAACAATTCTTCTAGTTCTTGAGTTTCGTCTGCGTCTAACGCCGTTGCAAGATGGGCAAAATGTAAGTATTCCGCATAGCAGGATTTCACCGGTAAATCCGCTTTTTGAAAGCGTGTCGCAAGTTGGCTTAAACGGAATTCGGACAAGGCTGGCGAGCCACGGAAAATTTGGAACATAGGAATATCCTTTGTTAGAGAGAAACAGGGTAAAAATCGGGCTTATTATAAAGGAATTCAACCATAAAAGGAATGAAAAACGGAAACGTTTGCGTGCAATCGTTTTAATAGAAAAACCGGCGGAAAAAGAAAAAAGTGCGGTTATTTTGACCGCACTTTTCTGCGCTGAAATCAGGCGACGCCGAACTGTTCGCGATAAGCCTTCATCGACGGCAGATACCGGCTGTATTCACTGTCGGTTTCGAGGAAAGCGAGTAAATCGTCCAACTCGATAATGGACAGTACGCGGCATTGATAATCCCGTTCCACTTCCTGAACGGCAGACAGCTCCCCCTTACCGCGTTCTTTACGGTTTAAGGCAATCACCACAGCGCTCAGCGTTGCGCCGTTTGCCGCGATAATATCCATGGCTTCGCGAATAGCGGTGCCGGCGGTGATCACATCGTCCACCAGCAACACGTTGCCCTGCAACGGCGAACCGATAAGATTGCCGCCTTCGCCGTGATCTTTCGCTTCTTTGCGGTTAAAACACACGGGTTTATCCAGCCCGAACCGATTGAACAACGCGACGGAAACCGTCGTGCCGATAGGAATGCCTTTGTAGGCGGGGCCGAAAATCACGTCGTAAGCCAGCCGATTGGCTTGAATCGCCGCCGCATAAAATTCGCCCAGACGGGCTAAATCCGCACCGGTATTGAACAAGCCCGCGTTGAAGAAATACGGGCTGACGCGACCGGATTTCAGTTTAAATTCGCCAAAGCGTAATACGTTACGACTTAAGGCAAATTTAATAAATTCGATTTTGTAATCCTGCATAAAAAACTCCTGAAAAACCGACCGCACTTTAGTCGGCTAACGCCGCGCGTTGCGCTTCGAAAATTCGCTTGCAGCCTTGTTTCGCCAGATTTAGCAAAGTTAACAGTTCTTCGTGGCTGAAAGGTTCGCCCTCCGCCGTGCCCTGCACTTCAATCATACGTCCGTCTTCCATCATCACCACGTTCATGTCGGTTTCCGCGGCGGAATCTTCCACATATTCCAAATCGCACACCGGCGTACCGTCCACAATGCCCACGGAAATGGCGGCGACCAGGCCTTTCAGCGGGCTGACCGTTAAAGTACCGTTGTCCACCAAACCGTTAACGGCGTCGATTAACGCTACACAGGCACCGGTAATGGATGCCGTACGGGTGCCGCCGTCCGCCTGAATCACATCGCAGTCCAGGGTGACGGAACGTTCGCCGAGCGCTTCCAAATCGACCATGGCACGCAAAGAACGAGCGATTAAACGCTGAATTTCCATAGTACGTCCGCCTTGTTTGCCTTTCGCCGCTTCACGCTGCATACGGCTGTGAGTGGAACGCGGCAACATACCGTATTCCGCCGTCACCCAGCCCTGCCCCTGTCCCTTCAAAAAACGCGGCACGCTTTCGTCCACCGTCGCGGTGCACAACACTTTGGTGTCGCCGAATTCCACCAATACGGAACCTTCCGCATGCTTGGTGTAATGACGGGTGATTTTAATCGGACGGGGTTGATTGATTGCTCTGTTATTCGGACGCATTCTGTATTCCTTGATTGTGCTAAAAGTGCGGTCATTTTAGCATGCAAAATGCTATAAACGAAATTTCATACACGTAAATCCCTTACAAATTAAGCGTTTTTCTTTGCGACGTTTCACAGTAGAATAGGCGCGGTAAATTGATATATGAAAAATCGGGAGAAAAATATGATTTACAGCATGACCGCCTTTGCCCGCCACGAAATGAAAAAAGACTGGGGCAACGCCGTGTGGGAAATCCGTTCGGTCAACCAGCGTTATCTGGAAAATTTTTTCCGCCTGCCGGAACCGTTCCGCGGCTTGGAAAATACTCTGCGCGAAAAACTGCGGCAAAATCTAACCCGCGGCAAAATCGAATGCAGCCTGCGTATTGAAACCAAACAGGCTGCCGCCACACAGTTAAATCTGAATAAAGAATTCGCCGAACAGGTCATTCAGTCGCTCAAATGGATTAAAACTGCGGCGGGCGAAGGCGAATTAAGTTTAACGGACGTGTTGCGCTATCCCGGCGTAGTCGAAGCGCCCGAGCAGGATTTGGACGCTATCAGTCAGGATTTATTGGCGGCATTCGATCAATTATTACAGGAATTCATTGCCATGCGCGGACGTGAAGGCGAGAAACTGCATGCCGTTATTCAGCAACGGTTGGACGCCATTTCCGTGGAAGCGGACAAAGTGCGGTCGCAAATGCCGGCGGTTTTACAATGGCAGCGCGAACGTTTACTGCAACGTTTCGAAGAAATTCAGCTGCAACCGGATCCGACCCGATTAGAACAGGAAATGATTTTACTGGCGCAACGGGTGGATGTCGCGGAAGAACTCGACCGACTGCAAATGCACGTGAAAGAAACCGCATCTATTCTGAAAAAAGGCGGTGCCGTCGGACGCAAACTGGATTTTATGATGCAGGAATTAAACCGCGAATCCAACACGCTGGCGTCAAAATCCATTAACGCCGACATCACGGCGTCCGCCGTGGAACTGAAAGTATTAATCGAACAAATGCGCGAACAAATTCAAAACTTGGAGTAAGTATGACGCAATTCATCGAATTAAGCCAATATACGTTAATCCGCGTTGAAGGCGATGACGCGGAAAGCTATTTACAAGGGCAACTGACGGCGGATGTCACCGCTCTTGCGGCGGGCGATTCCACCTTCACCGCCCACTGCGATCCGAAAGGCAAAATGAGTGCGGTTTTCCGTTTGATCCGACTGTCGGAAAAACGTTTTTACGCGTTAATCCGAACCTGTTTGCTGCCTGCCGCCCTTGACCAGCTCAAAAAATATGCGGTGTTTTCGAAAGTGGCCTTCACACAGGAAGAAGCCGAACCGGTGGGCATAATCGGTGAAACGGAGCTGCCCGTACAAGCGAAATTCAACAATCGCGCGATTTTAATCAACCCTCAAAGTGCGGTCGCTTTTAACGCCGATTCTGCCCTTTGGGATTTGGCGGATATTCAGCAAGGCTATCCGATTTTAACGGAACAATCCCAGTTCGAATTTATTCCGCAAGCCTTGAATTTGCAGGCAATCGAACAAGCGGTTTCCTTTCATAAAGGCTGTTATATCGGGCAGGAAACGGTGGCGCGTGCCAAATACCGCGGTGCTAACAAACGGGCGATGTACGTCTTTAAAGCCGCGACGGATTCCATTCCGGAATGCGGCGGCGAAATCGAAATGCAACTGGAAAGCGGCTGGCGTAAAACCGGCACCATTCTCTATGCTCTTCACGCCGACGGCGAATTATGGCTGCAAGTGGTGTTAAACCGCTTTGAAGATAACCCGGCATTCCGCCTGGCGAAAAATCAGCTTCCTCTCGAATTACAGCCTTTGCCCTATGATTTAGACGCTTAAAACGAACGGCAAAAAAGAAAAAAGTGCGGTGAAAAAACGTTTATTTTTCACCGCACTTTGTCTATCCGCTCTAATTTAGCGCTTGCCGTTACAGCAGAAAATAGCGGTAAGCCGGGCTGTCCGTGACATCCTGATAACCGTAACCCAGTGCTTGCAAGTGCTCGTTAAACGCCCGTAAATCACTGTCTTCGATTTGGAAACCGGCAAGCACATCGCCATAATCCGCGCCGTGTCCGCGATAATGGAACAGCGAAATATTGGCTTTGGTGGTACCCAAGGTTTCCAGAAATTTTAACAACGCGCCTTTCTGTTCCGGAAATTCGAAACTGTAAAGTCGCTCCTTAAGCAGACTGGACGAGCGTCCGCCGATCATATAACGCACATGGGTTTTGGCGATTTCGTCATCGGATAAATCCTGCACGTCATAACCGCCCTGTTTCAGTTGCGTCAGAATCATCGCTTTTTCTTCGCCGCCGGTAATCCGCACTCCCACAAAAATGCGCGCCTGCAGTTCGTCCGTATAACGATAGTTAAATTCCGTCACCGCATTTTGTCCTAAAATCTGACAGAATTTTAAGAAGCTGCCCCGCTGTTCCGGAATGGTGACGGCAAATAAAGCTTCGTTTTGTTCGCCGATTTCGCAACGTTCGGACACATAACGCAAAGTATGGAAATTCAGGTTGGCGCCGGAAAGCACGTTCACCAGCGTTTCGCCTTTGATGCGATGGGTTTTCACGTATTTTTTCAAGCCCGCCAGCGACAACGCGCCGGACGGTTCGGACACCGCACGCACATTTTCGAACATATCTTTCATCGCCGCGCAGATTTCGTCGCCGTCAACGGTTATTACATCATCCAGATATTGCCGGCAAACGCGGAAAGTTTCGTCACCGATTCGTTTCACCGCCACGCCGTCCGCAAACAGCCCGACGCGTTCCAAATCCACCGGTTTCCCCGCTTCCAGCGCGGCCTTCAGACAGGCGGAATCTTCCGCTTCCACACCGATTACTTTAATTTCCGGCATTAATTGTTTGATCAGCACGGCAATCCCCGCCGCCAAACCGCCGCCGCCCACCGGCACGAAGACGCGATCGACACGGCTGTTCTGCTGAATAATCTCCATACCGATAGACCCCTGACCGGCTATCACGGCGGGATGATCGAAAGGCGGAATAAATGTCATATGTTCGCTTGCGGAAAGCTCCAGCGCTTTGGCTTTGGCTTCATCAAAGTTGGCGCCGTGCAACAACACTTCTCCGCCGAAAGCGCGGACGGCGTCCACCTTAATGGACGGCGTATTCTGCGGCATCACGATTAACGCGCGAATACCGGCGTTTTTGGCGGATAACGCCACGCCCTGCGCATGATTGCCGGCGGAAGCGGTAATAACACCCGCCGCTTTTTGTTCCGGCACCAGCCCCGCGATCATGGCGTAAGCTCCGCGTAATTTGAAACTGTGCACCGGCTGGCGGTCTTCCCGTTTGACAAAAATCCGATTTTCCAGTTTTTCCGATAATTTCGGCATAGCCTGCAACGGCGTGACTTGCGCCAAGTCATACACTTTAGAACTTAATACCGCTCTGAGATATTCCGAGCCGATAGGTTGTTTTGATAAGTTGTTCGTCATAATTTATTCCGTTTTTCTTTTTATTGTTCGCATAACCGCCGAAACGCTTTTTTCGTTTTCCGTATGTTAAACCGTCTTCAAAAATGTTGAAATTTCCGACCGCACTTTTAGCCCAACGCCACGTCTAACACCATCATCACCACAAAACCCAGCATTAACCCCATGGTGGCGCTGTCGCCGTAACCGTTACTTTGAGATTCGGGAATCAGTTCTTCCACCACCACGAAAATCATCGCGCCGGCGGCAAACGCCAGAGCGTAAGGCAAAATAGAAGTCACGGACATCACAAAAGCGGCGCCCAATACGGCACCGACAGGTTCCACAACGGCGGACATGGAACCGTACCAGAAAGCCTTCCGGCGACTGTTGCCTTCGGCACGAATCGGCAACGACAACGCCGCGCCTTCGGGAATGTTCTGTAACCCGATACCTACCGCCAAACTGACGGCACCCATTAAGGACAAACTCATATCCGCCGTTTGTGACGCCAAGGCGCCGAAAGTGACGCCGACCGCCAAACCCTCGGGAAAATTATGAATGGTGATGGCCAGAAACAGCAAGGTGGATTTCGACAGTTTTTTCTTGTATTCCAGCAATCCTTCCGCCTTTTCCACAGGCATGTTTAAATGCAGGTGCGGTACGAATTTATCGAGCAATCGCAAGCAATAACCGCCGACAATAAAACCGATCGCCACCGGCACCCAGGCCCAATTTCCGTAATCCGCTTGCGCGTAATCCAACGCGGGGTTGAGTAACGACCAAAAGGAGGCGGCAATCATCACCCCTGCCGCGGCACCCATCAGAATGTCGAGCAATTTGCGGTCTACATGTTTGAAAAAATAGACAAATGCCGAACCGAAAACGGTACATCCCCAAGTGAACAAGCCGGCGACAAACGCCTGACAAACAGGATTCAACGACAAGAAATAATCAACCATTCACATCTCTCCATGTCTATTCATGCCCTGACACAAATAAAAGTGCGGTCAAAATAACCGCACTTTTTCGCTTAAAGTTTTGTTTTATCGCGCACCGCACCTTTGTCCGCCGATGTAGCGAAATGACCAAAGATTTTCAATGCGGTGGAAACTTCGCGCCGACGGTTTTCCGGTTGCCATGCGCGCGCACCTTTGGCTTCCATAGCCGCACGACGAACCGCTAGTTCTTCATCCGGAAGCACCAGATTGATGGCACGGTTCGGAATATCGATTTCAATGATGTCGTCGTTATTAACCAAGCCGATAGCGCCGCCGGAAGCCGCCTCCGGCGAAGCGTGGCCGATGGATAAACCGGACGTACCGCCGGAGAAACGACCGTCCGTCAATAATGCGCATTTTTTACCCAATCCCATAGATTTCAGATAGCTGGTCGGATACAGCATTTCCTGCATACCAGGGCCGCCTTTCGGACCTTCGTAGCGAATCACCACCACATGACCTTCTTTCACTTTGCCGCCCAAAATACCGGCAACGGCGTCTTCCTGACTTTCGAACACGATGGCTTTACCGGTAAACTTCCAGATGGATTCGTCTACGCCCGCGGTTTTCACGATACAACCGTCTTCCGCAATATTACCGAACAGAACCGCCAATCCGCCTTCTTCCGTAACCGCATGGGCCCGATCGCGGATACAGCCGTTGGCGCGGTCGTCGTCCACCGTATCCCAACGACAATCCTGAGAAAACGCTTCCGTAGTACGAATACCCGCCGGACCGGCGCGGAAGAATTTGTTCAATTTTTCATCTTTGTTACGTATGATATCGTATTGATTAAGCTGTTCTTCCATGGTTAAACCCAAAATGGTTTTCACCTTGCGGTGAATTAACCCGGCACGATCCAATTCGCCGACAATCCCCATAATACCGCCGGCGCGGTGAACGTCTTCCATATGATATTTATTGGTATTCGGCGCGATTTTGCTTAGGCAAGGCACCACGCGGGATAAACGGTCGATGTCCGCCATTTTGAAATCTACGCCCGCTTCCTGCGCCACCGCTAACAAGTGAAGTACGGTATTGCTGGAACCGCCCATGGCGATATCCAGACTCATGGCGTTTTCGAAAGCTTCAAAGGTTGCGATGGAACGCGGAAGAACGCTGTAGTCGTCTTGTTCATAGTGACGTTTGCAGATTTCTACGATTTTGCGCCCGGCTTCCAAGAACAGTTCTTTACGATCCGCATGAGTCGCCAGCATAGAACCGTTGCCCGGCAGGCTTAACCCCAGCGCTTCGGTCAGACAGTTCATGGAATTGGCGGTAAACATGCCGGAACAAGCGCCGCAAGTCGGACAGGCGCTTTTTTCGATGACGTCCACATCGGCGTCGGATACGTTGGCGTCCGCGCTTTGAATCATAGCGTCGATCAAGTCTAATTTGATTAACTTATCGGAAAGTTTGGTTTTGCCCGCTTCCATCGGACCGCCGGATACAAAAATCGTCGGAATGTTCAGGCGCATTGCCGCCATTAACATTCCCGGGGTGATCTTGTCGCAGTTGGAAATACAAACCATGGCATCCGCACAGTGGGCGTTCACCATGTATTCCACGGAATCCGCAATCAAATCGCGGCTCGGCAAAGAATAAAGCATACCGCCGTGCCCCATGGCGATACCGTCGTCCACCGCGATGGTATTGAATTCTTTGGCGACGCCGCCCGCTTTTTCAATTTCGCGGGCGACCAGTTGTCCCATATCTTTTAAGTGAACATGCCCCGGCACGAATTGGGTGAAAGAATTGACCACCGCGATAATCGGTTTACCGAAATCGTTTTCTTTCATTCCCGTTGCACGCCATAATGCGCGTGCGCCTGCCATATTACGACCTTGTGTACTGGTCGCCGAACGTAAAACCGGCATAATAATCTCTCCAAGTAAAATTGTTAGGTTCGACCGTCTTCAAAGTGCGGTCAAAAAACAAACGTTTTTTATTGCTTAATTTCTAATCCTGCTCAGCGACGAGAAAAGGTTAATGCCGCCGCTGTTACTGCGAACGGGTTTATTCGCAGCTTTCGCAGGTCACGTCCACCACATCGAACAGTTTCGCAATCTGTTTCATCAATTGGCAGGCGTCGCGATCGCTGGCGACGGTTAAATCCAACCAGACTTTTTCGTTTTCCAGCAGCATTTTCAGACAGGTGACGGTAAATCCGCGATGACGTACCACGCGTAAAATGCGTTCCAATACTTCAGGGCGGTGATTTGCCACGATGGTCATTTCGGTTTGTATCATGTTTAGTTCCTTGCTTAACTCATTTCTTCAATCATATCCGTGTTACAGGCGCCCGGCGGCACCAGCGGCCAGACGTTTTCGTCTTCATGAATGCAGACATGCAGGAAATAAGCGTCTTCGGCGTTCAGTAAACGATCCAGGGCATCGCTGACTTCGTTTGCTTTTTCAATGCGCTCGCCCGCAATACCGAAAGCGGAAGCCAAGGTAACGAAATCCGGATTGTCATCCAACACGGTGGCACTGTGGCGACCGTGGAAGAACAGGGACTGCCATTGACGCACCATGCCGAGACGTTGGTTATCGAGTAACAGAATCTTAACCGGTACATGCCCGGATTTCACCGCACCCAGTTCCTGAATATTCATCATAATGGAGCCGTCGCCGGTGACTAAAATTACATCGTCTTCAGGACGGGCTTTTTGCGCGCCGATAGCCGCCGGTAAACCGAATCCCATGGTGCCGAAACCGGCGGATGTAATGAAGTTTTCCGGCGCGAAATGCCGCATGTGTTGCGCCGCCCACATTTGATGCTGTCCCACATCCGTCACCACTACGGCATTTTCCGCTTTGCGACGGGACAAAGTATGCAGCAACCAGTTCGGGTTAATATCGCCGTCACCCTGATTTTCCTGATAGGTAAAATCGAAATCCTGTTTTAACCGCAACACGTCTTCGCGCCAAGGCTGAATATCCAACGGCATGGCAAGCCCTTCCAGCACTTGCTCCAAATCGCCTTTCAACGCCACATCCGCACGGCGTAATTTACCGATTTCCGCCGCATCAATATCCGCATGAATCACTTTGGCATCGGAGGCGAAAGAGGTTAATTTGCCGGTGACGCGATCATCAAAACGCGCGCCGAGTACGATAAGTAAATCCGCTTCCTGGGTAGCATAATTGGCTGCCTTTGTGCCGTGCATGCCGATCATCCCCATATAATACGGATCCGTCGGTAATACCGCGCCCAATCCTTTTAACGTGGAAACGCTTGGGATTCGGCTGATTTCCAGAAAACGACGTAACGCCGGTACCGCATGCGCCATACCGACGCCGCCGCCCACATACACCACCGGACGTTTGGAAACTTTCAATAATTCCACCGCACTTTTCAGTTCGTCGGCATTCACGGCGGCAGGATTTAATTTCTCCAGCACGACCGGTTGTAATTGGGTTTCGGCGAATTGAACGTCTTTCGGAATATCAATCAGAACGGGGCCCGGTCTGCCGCTTGAGGCAATTTGGAAGGCTTTGGCGAACACATCGGGCAATTCGTCGATATTACGCACGATGAAACTGTGTTTGGTACAACCGAGGGAAAGGCCCAGCACATCCGCTTCCTGGAATGCGTCGGTACCAATCAACCCGCGTCCTACCTGTCCGGTGATGGCGACCACCGGAATGCTGTCCATTAAGGCGTCGCCCAAGCCGGTAATCAGGTTGGTGGCGCCGGGGCCGGAAGTGGCGATACAGACACCGACGGCGTCATTACCGCGTGCCCGTGCGTAACCGATCGCCTCTATCGCCGCCCCCTGTTCGTTACGACAAAGGAAATGTTCGATACCGCTGTCATACAGCGCATCGTATACGGGCATGATCGCCCCGCCCGGATAGCCGAACACAGTGGTTACGCCGTGAGCTTTCAAACATTCTGTGACTAGTCTTGCACCGTTCATTGAAATTCCTGTAAATATGATTTGTTATTATGCATCTATGGATGAAAGGTTTCATTATAGCGATCTTTCGTCTGATTCCTATCATTTATTGATTAAAGTGCGGTCAAAATTTACATAAATTTGATATGATACAAAAAATTTTTAAGCATAAGGATGTCAAGATGAAACAATTTCCCTTTCGCACCTTTGTTTCCGACATGGACGGTACGTTGCTGAACGACCGGCATGTAGTAGGCGATTTCACCCGTACTACGCTGGAAAAACTCAGCGGACGCGGCGTTGATATCATTCTCGCCACCGGTCGCGGTTACACGGACGTCTCGTTTATTCTGAACAGCATGGATGTAGAGAATGCCGCTATGGTCACCGCCAACGGCGCAGAAGTGCATGATTTAAAGGGTAATTTAATTTACAGCAACTACCTGCCGGAAGAATTGGCATTCGATATCATGCAGGAAAGTTTTAATACGGACAACATCTGTCTGAACACCTACCAAGGCGACGAATGGTTCATCAACGTGGATTTACCGGCTTTGATGAAATACCACAAAGAATCGGGCTTTAGCTACCAAGTGGCGGATTTCGCCGCCCATCACGGACGCCAAACCCAAAAAGTATTTTTTATCGGACGTTCTTTGGAAGATTTACTGCCGTTGGAAAAACGCTTGCGGGCAAAATACGGCGAACATACTTCCATTATGTATTCCACTCCGCAATGCCTGGAAATAATGAACAAAAACGTCTCAAAAGCCACCGCACTTTCCGCCTTGGTAGAACAACGGGATTACGAACTGACGGACTGTATAGCTTTCGGCGACGGCATGAACGACATCGAGATGCTTACCGAAGTGGGCAAAGGCTGCGTCATGGGCAACGCGGACGTACGCATGGCGGAACAGGTGCCCCATTTGGAACGCATCGGATTCAACAAAGACGAAGCGGTAGCGAGTTATGCCCGCGCCGTTTTCGGGATTTACTGATATGTGGCAGTCACTGTTACTGGTCGGCGGCGGCGCGGCATTAGGCGCTTCCGCCCGCTGGGTGTTGGGCGTGTGGCTGAATCCGCTGTTCGGCCATCTCGCTTTCGGCACGCTGATTGCCAACTATACCGGTTGTTTCATCATCGGCGTTTGCACCGCATGCTTCTGGCAATTCCCGCAGCTCAGCGCCGCCGTTAAGTTATTTATGATTACCGGTTTTCTCGGCGGTCTCACCACGTTTTCCTCCTTTTCCGCCGAAGTGGTGGAAAACGTTCTGCAGGGCAAAATCGGCTGGGCCTTCGCTATTATGAACCTGCACCTGCTCGGCTGCCTTGTTTTCACATTTTTAGGCATTTTTCTGACCGCACTTTGCTGGAAATAGCCCGTTTCCGACAAACAAAAAAGTCTGAATTCTTTCGAATTCAGACTTTTCTTTTTTCATTAGCGGTTATTGCAATAAGGAAATATCCGCCACCTGCAAGAACAGATTGCGCAACACATTTAACATTGCCTGACGGTTTTGACGCAGTTTTTCATCTTCCGCATTCACCATCACTTTATCGAAGAAGTTATCAACGACTTCGCGTAAACACGCTAAACGATCCAACGCCGTTTGGTAGTCCCCTTTGGCAAATACCGGCGCCAGTTCCGATTGCAATGCCAGCACTTGTTCCGCCAAGGCTTTTTCCTCCGCTTCCAGCAACAAAGTGCGGTCGATTTCCGAACGGATTTCACCGGCTACTTTGGCAAGAATGTTGCTGACGCGTTTATTCGCCGCCGCCAGGGCTTCCGCTGAATCAAGCGTGCGGAAATGGGACACCGCACGCACACGGGCATCAAAGTCCGCAGGTTTGGTTGGACGACGAGCGAGTACGGCTTGAATCACGTCCACCGCAATCCCTCCGTCTTGATACCAGGCGCGGAAGCGTCCAAGCATAAAGTCCACCACATCATCAACCACATTCGCATTCGTTAATTTATCGCCGAACAGTGCCGCTGATTTTTTCACTAAATCGGCTAAATCTAACGACAGGTTTTTCTCCACGATAATACGCAACGCTCCTAATGCCGCACGGCGTAAAGCGAACGGGTCGGCACTGCCTTTCGGGGCCTGCCCGATACCGAAAATCCCGGTGAGCGTATCGAATTTATCCGCGAGAGCGACACTACTCGCCACCAAGCTGTTCGGCAAATTATCGCCGGCAAAACGCGGCATATACTGTTCGTTTAACGCCACCGCCACTTCTTCGTCTTCACCGTCGTGACGTGCGTAGTGCATACCCATCACGCCTTGGGTGTCGGTAAATTCGAATACCATATTGGTCATCAAATCACATTTTGACAGCAAACCCGCACGCTCCGCTTTAGCTTTATCCGCCCCGATTTGGCCGGCGATTTCGCCCGCGAGCGATTGAATACGTTTGGTTTTATCGAGTAATGTGCCTAATTGTTGTTGGAACAACACGGTTTGCAAACGCGGTAACAGATCTTCTAAACGCTGTTTTTTATCGGTATTGAAGAAGAATTCCGCATCGGACAAACGCGGGCGAACCACTTTTTCGTTGCCTTCGATAATCGGCATTGGGTCGACCGGATTAATATTTGATACAAAAATAAAGTGCGGTAATAATTTGCCCTCTTTATCGTAAATCGGGAAATATTTTTGGTCGCCTTTCATGGTGTAAACCAAGGCTTCCGCCGGCACCGCTAAGAAACGCTCTTCAAATTTCGCCGTTAATACGTTCGGGAACTCAACAAGCGATGTTACTTCGTCTAACAAATCGTCTTCAATATCCGCTACGCCGCCAAGTGCGGTCGCTTTTTCCTGAGATTTTGTCAAAATCATTTCGCGACGTTTATTGAAATCGGCAATCACGCAGCCTTTTTCTTCCAATAAAGAAGGATATTGGTCGGCGTGGGAAATTTGAAATTCTCTTTCGCCCAAGAAACGGTGTCCACGAATCGTTCTGCCGCTTGCAATACCTAAAATTTCACCTTCGATTAATTCACCGCCAAGCAATAATGTGACCGTATGTACCGGACGCACAAACTGCACGTTTTTATCACCCCAACGCATGGTTTTCGGAATCGGCAGATTCGCCAGCGATTTCGCGATGATATCGAGCATTAAATTTTTAGTCGGTTGTCCTTCGATTACGGCACGGTGCACCAACCATTCGCCTTTATCGGTTACAAGACGTTCGGCTTGATCCACAGTAATACCGCAACCGCGAGCCCAACCTTCCGCCGCTTTGGTCGGTTTGCCTTCCGCATCAAACGCCGCTGACACCGCCGGTCCGCGTTTTTCGATTTCTTTACTCGGTTGGTTGGCTGCAAGGTTCAACACCTTCACCGCCAAACGACGAGGTGCGGCAAACCATTCTACTTTGTCGAATGCTAAGCCCGCTTGCTTCAATTCGTTTTCTACATTTTCCGCAAACGCGGTTGCGAGTTTTTTGAGCGCCTTCGGCGGCAGCTCTTCTGTGCCGATTTCGGCGAAGAAGTTTTCGGTTGTCATTGGTTTTCTCTTTAAATTATCTGTAAATATCTTATATCTAACTTCGTTTTAAGTTCTGCTAAGTAACTCCTAACCCCTCTTTAGTAAAGAGGGGGAACTGGGTTTTGTGCGTTGTTTAAGTATTGCAGGCTAATCCACATTTTAAAATTTCAATTGATGATGAAGAACACCAAATCTTAAATTTTTGACGATCCGCCCCCTCTTTCATAAAGAGGAGGTTGGGGGGATTTAAACCTACTTCTTACACCCCGGAAAACCAAGTGCCTCACGGCTCGCATAATAGGCTTCCGCCACGCCTTTGGTCAGCGCGCGGATGCGTAAGATATAGCGTTGACGTTCGGTGACGGAAATCGCTTTGCGGGCGTCAAGTAAGTTGAAGCTGTGTGCCGCTTTTAAAATACGTTCGTAAGCCGGTAACGGTAATGCGGTTTCCACCCAAATTTCTTTGTCGTTTTCCATGCGAGGTTCTTGTTTCAACAGAAATTTAGCTTCTTGTTCGTATTTATTGAAACATTCGAACAGGAAATCCACATCGGCATATTCGAAGTTGTAGGTCGATTGCTCCACTTCGTTTTGATGGAATACATCGCCGTAGGTGGTTTTACCGAGCGGGCCGTCAGACCATACTAAATCGTACACGCTGTCCACGCCTTGAATATACATCGCCAAACGTTCTAAACCATAGGTTACTTCGCCGGTAACCGGTTTACATTCTAAACCGCCCACTTGTTGGAAATAGGTAAATTGGGTGACTTCCATTCCGTTTAGCCAGACTTCCCAGCCTAAGCCCCAAGCGCCTAAGGTCGGGTTTTCCCAGTTATCTTCCACGAAGCGAATATCGTGTTGAGTCGGATCGAAGCCGAGCATTTTCAGCGAGCCTAAATACAGCTCTTGAATGTTGTCCGGGGAAGGCTTGATTACCACTTGGAATTGATAATAGTGTTGCAGGCGGTTCGGGTTTTCACCGTAACGACCGTCGGTCGGACGGCGTGACGGTTGCACATAAGCGAACGCCATCGGCTCAGGGCCAATAGCGCGGAGAGCCGTCATCGGGTGCGAAGTGCCGGCGCCTACTTCCATATCGAAGGGCTGCACAATAGTGCAGCCTTGTTGCGCCCAGTAATCCTGCAGGGCGAGAATCATACCTTGGAAAGTTTTAACGTTAAATTTTGCGTCCATAATCTCTATTTCTATAAAAAACGGTGAAAAATGCGGGTATTATAGCCTAAAAAGGCAAAAGTGCGGTCAAAATTTAACGGGTTTTCATAAAACCTCGAAATTTTTGACCGCACTTTTTATTGATATGTCGTAAAACCGAATCACAGGACGCGATAATTTAACGGTTTTACCTCATTTTTTAAACTGCCGTACCGTGAGCAAAACCAGCAAGCGATTAGTCTCTGCTTTCTAATAAAGCACGATAAATTAATCCGCCGATAATACCGCCTACGATTGGTGCTACCCAGAAAACCCATAATTGGTCCAACGCCCAGCCGCCTTGGAATACGGCAACTGCGGTGGAACGCGCCGGGTTCACGGAAGTATTGGAAACGGGAATACTGATTAAATGGATTAAGGTTAAAGCCAAACCGATGGCGATTGGCGCAAAACCTGCCGGAGCGCGTTTATCCGTTGCACCGTGGATGATAATTAAGAAAAATGCGGTTAACACGATTTCCGCAATCACCACGGCACCGAAGGAATAACCGTTAGGCGAATGTTCTCCGAAGCCGTTTGAAGCAAATCCGCCGGCAACCGCATCAAAATCCGCTTTACCGGACGCAATGGCATAAAGCACTGCCGCACCGACGATCCCGCCTAATACTTGCGCAATGATGTAACCGACGGCATCTTTGCCTTGAAAGCGGCCGCCGGCAACCAAACCTAAAGTGACTGCCGGATTAAAATGACCGCCTGAAATATGACCGACCGCATAAGCCATGGTTAATACGGTTAAACCGAAAGCCAACGCCACACCGGCAAAGCCGATGCCTAATTCCGGATAAGCCGCGGCTAATACGGCGGAACCGCAACCGCCGAATACCAGCCAGAATGTACCGAAGAATTCGGCAAATATTTTTTTCATAATAAACCTCCTCGTTAAGAATATGACGCGTCATTATGATTGCGCGCGAGTTATTAGTCTAAACTATTTGTAAAAAGTTTTGTGACTTTTGTCAGTTTTTACAAAATTTTTACTTTTGGCAGTCCATACGTCCAGATTGAGATTTGCCTGTTTTTTGATTAAAATACCCACAAAATTTTCAATGATTAGGATCTAACATGGCGAATTGGGACGGGAAATATATCAGCCCTTACGTAGAACACGGTAAAAAGAGCGAACAGGTGAAGAAAATCACGGTGTCGATTCCGATTAAGGTCTTGGAGATTTTGACCAACGAACGTACCCGACGTCAAATTAAAAACCTGCGTCACGCCACTAACAGCGAATTGTTGTGCGAAGCGTTTCTGCACGCTTTCACCGGACAACCGTTGCCAACGGACAGCGATTTGCTGAAAGAACGCCATGACGAAATTCCCGAGTATGCCAAACAAATAATGCGCGAATCGGGCGTTGATCCGGAAGAATGGGAATATTAAAAAAATCCCGCTGTGTAATATCAGCGGGATTTTTTTATTATCACTTTGATTCTTTTCTTTTATTATCAATCCTCGGAGGAATTGCCCTAGAGATTATCGGCAAAAAGTCGGCATAAAAACACTGCGTTTTTTGACCGCACTTTGTGTGTAAACTCAGTGACAAATTTTAGGCTTTACCGTTGGTTGTCCGCTTTTTTGTCGCTGTCGTTTTCTTCGTTTCCGTTTTTTTAGCCGTAGACTTGGAAGCGACGGATTTTTTGTCCGTTATCTTTTTTTCTTTTTTTACCGGCCACCCGGCTAAAATCACGCCGTTTTTATCCGCCCATTCGGTTAATTTGGCTGAAAAAGTGCGTCCCATCGGACTCGGATCGCCGGTGAATAAGGCTTGCAAACCGTTATTTTCGATAATATGCAGACGCAACGCCAGACGTTCAGTATGATTTTCCGCCAGACGGACGGCGCGTTCCACATATTCGTCCACCGTCTTGGCAATCAGCCATTCCGGCAAACCGAGACGTTTAAACAAGCCTTCGTCGATGTGCTCGTGTACTTCCGGACCGGTTTTGCACACGCCTACCAAACCCAATGTCACCATGTCGATAATGCCGTTAGTATTACCGAACGGGAACGGGTTCACCATCATGTCACAATGATTCAGAATTTCCAGATACTGATGATACGGTGTATGCGGATGAGCCGTGGCATCATCGCCTAAATACGACTTGATGAAACGCGTGACATAGGGATGAGTGATACCTTGCGATTGCCCTAACGCAAAGTGGAAGTGCACTTTCACTTTCGCGCGATCGCGAATGGCTTTTAAGGCTTCTAAAAAGTACGGATTTAATTTCATTGTGGTGGAAGCAATTCCGATGTTCACCACTTCAGGATTTTCCCGCAACTTATAATTTACCGCTTTCGGTGCAAGTGCGGAAGGCACGTAAGGCAGTGCGTCTTTCGGTAAACGCAACAGGGTTTCGCTAAAACAGTCTTCCGACCCCACATAATCGTCTTCCACCACCACATATTCAATATATGGCGAATGCGTGGTCGCCGGATGTCCTAAGGCAATCGCCTGAATCGGCGCCAAGCGCGTATTGCTCAGGAAAATCGGCAGTAAATCCATGCCGATGGACGGCATATAAAGAATTGCCGCAGCGAATTCTTCGCAGATGTTACGCACGAATTCCATTTTATCTTTCAGGCTGTTCCCCTGTATTTGGCGAAATTCGTCGAACACATCGCGACCCAACTGATCCACCGCTTCGCCGCCGATACCGAGCAGATAAAAATGTTCGCGCGCCGCCCGCATAGAAGTGGAATGGGTACGGTAAATGGAATGAGCGGAATGGAAATGTTCCAGCACCACGACCATAACCGGTTTACCGTTTTTATTACCGATGCGGGAAACATCGCGATCCTGCCAGCCGAGCAGTTCGATATGGCGACGAATAACTTGATTTAAGGCGTGTTTCACCTGATGTTTATTGGCGGCGACATCATAACTGCAGTGCATATACACATCGTGGGAAATAGCGCTCGGTACATTGTTCAAATCCGGTAGGGTTGCCAATCGGGCAGGGAACCATTGCAGAATAGTGTTTCGTTTGGAAAATGCCGCTTGAGTACCGATAAAACGCGGTGACTGCAGAGCAAAACATAAAGATGCGCAAAGGGTCGGATTTAAATTCCACAGGATATCCAGATTTACATTTAAATTCGACTCCGGCAAATACATAATACAGAACTTTACCAATGAAGCGGGGTTGTTATCGATGCGGATATCCGATGAACCCGGCTCCGAATTTTGGTTATAAACCTGCAAAATGTGATCCGCATTGATATAAGGCGAACTGGCGAAGATCAAAGAAAGCCAACGTTGAAACATAAAGAAACGCTGCGCGCCGGAATCGGAAACCGACAAAGCTTTATCGCTGAACAAAGCGGTGATTGCCGTCGCCATGCGGGTACAAAAATAAACATGTTTATCCTGTACCAGATTTTCATTTGCCAACTGAATCGGCATTCGGCAGTCAATGCCCGTGATATTGCCGAATTGGCCGTCGATTTTCGCCAAAATATTCAGTAACTCCGTACAAGCCGCTTCATAGTTTTTTTCTACGACAGCTTGTTCGAAGAGTTCGACGCTTGGATTTTTTTTCTGCTCCGTCATGAGATTTTCCTCAGTTTGATCTAACAAGTTCCCCACAGATCATATTCGTCTGCCCGGGTAATTCGGACATCAATAATGTCACCAATTCTGACCGCACTTTGGCCCACATTATCTACATAAACCACGCCGTCGATTTCCGGTGCGTCCGCCATGGAGCGACCGATAATGCCTTCTTCATCGATCTCATCCACAATGACTTTCCATGTTTTCCCGATTTTTTGTTGCAGACGCGCCGCAGAAATTTCCTGTTGTAACTGCATGAAGCGCTGAAAACGCTCTTCTTTCACCTCTTCCGGCACTTGGTCGGGCATGTCCGTGGCCGTTGCGCCGTCCACCGGACTGAATTTAAAACAACCGACGCGATCAAGCTGCGCTTCTTTTAAAAAATCAAGCAATAACTGAAAATCTTCTTCGGTTTCACCGGGGAAACCGACAATAAAAGTTGAACGTAAAGTCAATTCCGGACAAATTTCACGCCAGTTTTTAATACGTTCCAGTACGCGTTCTACGGAGCCGGGGCGTTTCATCGCTTTCAGAATTTTCGGGCTGGCGTGTTGCAGCGGAATATCCAAATACGGCAAAATTTTGCCCGCCGCCATTAACGGGATTAAATCGTCTACATGCGGATACGGATAAACATAATGCAAACGCACCCATACACCCAGCGTTCCCAACATTTGGCATAAGGTAATCAGATTATTCTTAATCGGTATACCGTTCCAGAAAACGGTTTTATTCTGCGTTTCTTTGCTTTGATCCAAGGAATATGCCGAGGTATCCTGCGACACCACTAACAGTTCTTTTACGCCGGAATCCGCCAACCGTTTGGCCTCATCCAGAATTTGCGTAATCGGACGGCTGTCCAAATCACCGCGCAATGACGGAATAATGCAAAAGGTACATTTGTGATCGCAACCTTCGGAAATTTTCAAATAGGCATAATGTTTCGGCGTAAGTTTTACGCCTTGACTCGGCACCACGTTGATATACGGATTGTACGCAGGCTTCGGCACATATTTGTGCACGTGCTCCATTACCGCTTCATAACTGTGCGGGCCGGTAATCTCCAATACTTTCGGGTGAACTTCGCGGATTCGGTCTTCTTTCGCACCCAAGCACCCCGTTACCAGCACTTTACCGTTGGCTTCCAACGCTTCACCGATGGCTTCAAGGGATTCCTGTACCGCGGAATCGATAAACCCGCAGGTATTAACAATCACTAAATCGGCATTTTCATAGGTAGGGATAATGTTGTAACCGTCGCTGCGCAGTTCGGTCAGAATACGTTCGGAATCCACTAAATTTTTCGGACAGCCCAAGCTGACGAAGCCGATATTAGGCACGGAGTGAGTCATAAAAAATTATCTCAATAACATAAAACTAAACTGAGACCAGTCCTCCGACCACTCCCAGCAAAAACGGTGCTAATTGTACAAAAATCATCCAACAGAGGCAAGCTGTATTTACATGAAATATTGATAAACTAATCATCGTTTATTCCACGGACATTTTGCCAACAACACCGCCATTCCGCAAAAACCCGATATACCGGCGAAAACCAACCCTGCTCCGACCAATCCGCTTAGCAAAAATCCCCAAGGCGACACCCCATAACCCAACAGCACGCCCAACAATACCAAACTGCCCGCTGCAATTTGCACTTGACGCATTAACGGCAAAGGTTGCGCTTTATCTATCACAGTCGCAAGGCCCGCTTTTTTCCATGCCGCTAATCCGCCGTCTAAAATATACACTTCGCCGACATGTTTCGTTATTTTGGTTAACCGTTCAATATTCGCCTGGGTACGCATACCCGACTGGCAATGAAACACCACACAGGGCGCATCGGTTTCAATGTCTTGTTTCAGGCTGTCCAGAGGGTGGCACCGTGATTGTTCGATATATTCGCGACAATGTTCGTCCGCATTACGAATATCGATAAGCAATGCGCCCCGCGCAAGTTTTTCCTGTAATTGATAAGGCGTGATTTTTTTAATGTCCATCATAAGTTCCTTTTTAGCTTGCATAAATAACAATTCCGACATATCGGATACCGTAACCCCCTTATAATAGAGATTTTCCGTGTCGGATTAAAACTTTTTTAACCGAGCGGAAAATGGTTAATTGATAACCCGCCGATATTATCGTTAATCACATAATCCGACGCTTAGGCGGTTAAAAATAAAGTGCGGTCAAATTTCGCCAAGTTTTTTTCAAAAATTTGAAGCTCATCACATTTATTACAAAAATGTTGCGTAAATGTAAATTTACACTTTACGGCATTTACAATCGGGGCGTATAGTACAAATATCAATCAGAAATTGCTGATTTGATAACCAATGACGAATTTGATTTATCAGTTTCTTGTGGAGGTAGTGATTATGTCAACATATTATTTTTTACCAACCAGAAATGTATTCGGCGAAAATGCAGTTGAAGAAGTCGGCACATTAATGAAAAGTTTAGGCGGCAACAATCCTCTGATTGTTACCGATGCTTTCCTCGCCAAAAACGGTATGGCGGATCAATTAGCCGCCGTATTAAGTAACGCAGGTTTAAAACCGGTGATTTTCGGCGGTGCCGAACCGAATCCGACAGACAAAAACGTAGAAGAGGGTATTGTGTTTTATAACGAACACGGTTGCGATTCCATCATTTCTTTGGGCGGTGGTTCCTCCCACGACTGTGCCAAAGGTATCGGTTTAATCGCCAGTAACGGCGGACGCATTCAGGATTACGAAGGCGTCGATCGTTCCCACAATGCGATGGTACCGCTGATGGCGGTCAACACCACGGCGGGAACGGCGTCTGAAATCACCCGGTTCTGTATTATTACCGACACGGCGCGGAAAGTGAAAATGGCGATTGTAGACTGGCGCATCACTCCGCAAATCGCGGTGAACGATCCATTGTTGATGAAAGGCATGCCGCCAAGCCTGACCGCAGCAACCGGTATGGACGCCCTGACGCACGCAATCGAAGCCTACGTATCCACTGCCGCCAACCCGCTCACGGATGCCGCAGCGCTGATGGCGATCACCATGATTCAGCAATACCTGCCGAAAGCGGTAGCGAACGGCGACTATATGAAAGCCCGCGATAAAATGGCATATGCGCAATATTTGGCAGGTATCGCTTTCAATAATGCCTCTCTCGGCTATGTTCATGCGATGGCACACCAACTGGGCGGTTTCTACAACCTGCCGCACGGTGTGTGTAACGCGATTCTGTTGCCTTATGTGGAAGAATTCAACCTCATCGGTAATCTCAACCGTTTCCGCGACATCGCCAAAGCTATGGGTGAAAATATCGACGGTTTATGCACGGACGATGCGGCACTGAAAGCCATTGGCGCGATTCGCCGTTTAAGCAAACAAGTGGGAATCCCGGCAAATCTGCAACTGCTCGGCGTGAAACCGGAAGATTTCGACGTGATGGCGGAAAATGCGATGAAAGACGTGTGTATGCTCACCAATCCGCGCAAAGCCACCAAACAGCAAGTCATCGAAATTTTCCAACGGGCTTATGACGGCGATTAATTCGTCAAAACATATACCTGTTAAACGGATAAGAAAAAAGTGCGGTCAATTTGACCGCACTTTTGCTTTGATTTAAATGAATTTATAAAGCGTCGATAAAATTCGGCAACCAGTTTTCCGCGGCTTGTTCGTGATCCGCCTGCGTTAATACGTCAATCCGCAGGGAATCGCAAAGCCGGGTCGCACCTTGACCGAGCAGCAGATTTTCCACTTTATCCACCGCCAAACAGAAAGTGTCGTAATCGGAATTCCCCAACCCCGCCACCGCAAAGCGAAGCGCCGACAAATCGGTTTTTTCTTCGGCGATTCGGTTCATCAGCGGCTTGAGGTTATCCGGCAAATCGCCGGCACCATGGGTTGAAGTGACCACCAGCCAGATTTTATCCTCAATAACGTCGTCTAAAGTCGCGGCATTTTGTACGGTGACGTCAAACCCTTTTTGTTGTAATAGATCGCCTAAGTGATCGCCCACATATTCGGCGGCACCTAAAGTCGACCCGGTAATAATTGAAATTTCTTCTGACATTTCAAAGCCTTATATTTCATATTCGGAGGATTGGTCATTTACGGTTTAACCACGCCATATACTCCGCCACCCCTTCGGCAACGGATTTGAATTTTAAATTACAGCCGGCGGCGCGCAATTTGGTGAGATCCGCCTGCGTGTATTCCTGATAACGGGATTTTAGGTGATCCGGGAACGGAATAGTTTCAATCGCACCCTTACCATGGTGTTTAATCACCGCTTCCGCAACGGCTTTAAAACTTTCGGCATGACCTGTACCGCAGTTGAAAATACCGGAAATTTTATTTTGCCACGCCCAGATATTGACGGCGGCGACGTCGCCGACATAAACAAAATCCCGCAGGAAATGCTCGCTACCGGCAAATAATTTCGGATTTTCGCCTTTCAGAATTTGATTGTTCAGATGGAATGCCACGCTGGACATACTGCCTTTGTGTTGTTCACGCGGTCCGTAAACATTGAAATATTTGAATCCGCAAACCGGCGAGGAAGCGTTCGGTAAAATTTCGCGTACATATTGATCGAATAAGAATTTGGAATAACCGTATACGTTCAACGGACCTTCAAATTGACGCTCTTCCACAAATTCCGTTTTATCGCCGTAAGTAGCCGCACTTGAAGCATAGAAAAACGGAATTTCGCGATCTAAACAGTAATGCAACAATTCTTTGGAATATTCATAATTGTTGTGCATGATGTATTTGCCGTCCCATTCGGTGGTGGCGGAACAGGCCCCCTCGTGGAATACGGCATCGATATCGCCGAAATCATCACCGGCGATAATTTGTGCGATGAAATCTTCTTTATCGCAGTAATCCGCAATGTCTAAATCCACTAAGTTGATAAATTTAGTACCGTCTTTCAGATTATCCACCACTAAAATATCTTTGCGGCCTAAATCATTTAATGATTTAACGATATTACTACCGATAAAACCTGCGCCGCCTGTCACGATAATCATAATGCTGTCCTTTTTTGTGTATTAAACCCAGTAAGTATTGTAATAGATTTTGATTTATTCAGGCAGGAAAATTTTTATCAAAAATATACTTTTTTCACTAAAAAACCCTGAGGATTTAACCATGAAAATCAAGTCTTACAGACTTTTACAAATCTTTGCACTGCCTAAATAATAAACATTAAACTATTGATATACTTATAAATACATTAAGAGAAAAGTTAACATAACTTTTAGTTACAGCTTATTTTCGGTTTTCGCCGTTTGATCTTAGAAAATCTCTATAGTAGGCTGAAAAAGCATCATATAAAAGGAGGATGCCATGATTAGACAATTGATTGCTCTGATAACGCTGTCCGTTGCCATGACCGCGGTTTCTGCCAATACGCAGAATGTCACGATATCGGGAAGCGTTATTAACAAGTCTGATTCTGCAGGAAAGGCGTCTATTAACGTCGGTTCTAACGTAGGCCGGGTTGTCGGTTCGAACAATTCGCAAACGGTAGTCGTTAACGGTTCGCTTATCAACACCGCTTCGGGTGGCGGGAAAGCCGCGATTAACTTAGGTTCTTCGGTGAATTATGCCGGCAGTAATAATCAGGTTGTATCGGTCGGTACCATTGTTAATTCAGCCTCCGGCGGCGGTGAATCCGAAGTGAATATCGGTTCGGTCGTGAAAGATTAATACCGATTTTTTGCAAGAATTATCTTATGTAAAATTATTCTTTTGAATTTTATTCAAATAAGGGGTTTTTATGAAAAACTTAATGAAAACAGTGCTTACAGCAGGACTTATCGCTACATTTTCTGTAGCAACAGCCAATGCCAAGGTTACAATTAAAGGTGATAATAAACAGACTGCAGAGTTAAAAGGCGGCGCTATAAATATGGCTATGGGTAGTGGTAAAGCGGTTCAAAATGTGGCATCCAATCAAGGTAAAGTGACTATTAAGGGGAATAATGATCAATCTGCAACGGTTACTGGGGTAGCAATGAATATGGGTATGGGAAGTGGCAAAGCGACTCAGAACTTAGCATCTAACCATGGTAAAGTACAAATTGATGGTAATAACAAACAATCTGTAAATATTACAGGTGCTGCAATAAATATGAGTACGGACGGTGATGCCATACAAAATCTGTCATCTAACAGTAGCGAAGATTATTAATTATTCTTCGTTTAACCTCGGGAGCCAATTGATTGCTCCCGGAGTTTTCTTCATTTAGATGGGAGATTGCCATGAAAATGAATAAATCTTTTTATATTTGTGTTACAGCCTGCTTATTCGTATTTTCGACTTCAGTTTTTTCTGCGTCCCCCCAGTCTCAGGAGCTCGTACCAAGACAAGGGATGTCCCCCTTAGATAAAGCAAAAGTCCATTCCGTACAGGCTCAGAACTGGGCGAAAATGGGAAAATCGGGCTATGATGCCGAAGAAGTGACGGAAAGAACCACGGAAGGCAGTTCGGTAAGCGGTATCGGCTCCAAAAGTTGTGTGACGAATATCGGTACGACAACGGCGACAAGCGGCGTAAGTTCCGGTAAATACGGACCAAGCAAAAATTCCGATAATATCGTAATTATCAAAGGCGATGTTGTCAGTCTTTGTAAATAACCTTCTCCAATAAAGATATTATTTTATCATTTTTTAATTTTTACTTAAGGGAATCATTCTGTGAAAATCCATCATGTGTTTCTTTCATATGTTGCCGCGTCGGTTTTAGCCGGTTGTTCGACGGGTACGCAATTACACGGCGACAGGCCTTATATCGAATCCACTACCACCCATACCCGTCCGGTGTCGGAGCCGGTCAGAGCCATGACCAGTTTCAGCGACAGCTTAAACTGTATGGATAATTTATTATTACAAAGCAATGCGGGGCAAACAGTTGTCGCCATAAAAACCATCAACGATCCGTCCGGCAAAGCGTTAGTCGCCGCAAACGACATGATTGTGACCGCACTTTCACAAATGTCCCGTACCAGCGGAGCATTCAGAGTGGTGGATTTTGAAATCAATCCGATGAAACAGGATACGGTACAAACCTTATCAAGCCTGCTTTTACCGACCGGCAGTATGCAGATTCCGGCGCCGCAAATTTATATTTCTGGTGCTGTTTCTTATGTAGATCAGAATGTTCTGAAAAAATCCGACAGTGCGGGTATTTCGGTGAGTGACGATGTAGAACTCGGTATTTCCGGCGATTTAATTACCACCGCCCTGGGCATGGAGTTACACATAGGGGATTTCCTCACCCGAACTTTATATCCGGGCATTGATTCGGCCAATGAAATCGTCGCCGCCAACAAAGGTTTCGGTTTAGATTCCGGTGCGAAGATCCGTAAAGTGGGTATTCAATTCTCTTTCGAACGTAATTTATCGCAAGGGGTCGGTTCGGCGGTACGTACTCTCACGGACTTAGGAATGATCGAGCTGGTGGGTAAATATGCGCAGGTGCCGTATTGGCAATGTTTGTCTTTGGATCAGTCTCATCCGGAATTCCAACGTCAGTTATTGGATTGGTTTGAAGGCATGGGTGAAACGGAAAAAGTGAAATTATTCCAAACTGGATTGCGTAACCTCGGTTATTACAACGGTCGCGTAGACGGCAAACCGACGACGGCATTTAAAGAAGCGTTAACCTTATTCCAAAAAGATAATAATGCCACACCGTCCGGCGTAATTAACTTCGAAAGCTATGAACGGATAATGAAAAATTACACGCGGGTTGACGGCAGCGGTAATATCAGAAAAGCCGGTTTACAGCCTTCAGGTAAAAAAGATGAAGACGGTTCGAACGAACCGCGCAACGGTTATCCGTATTTTTACACGGACAAAGGAGATCCTATTAGCTTGAATATGTCGTCGGATAAATCCCAATATCGGGTCGGCGACAAACTGTCTCTTGCCATTAACGCCGACAAAGAAGGTTCGCATGTAAGCTGTTTTTACCAGGATGCAAGTAACAGTATTGCGCAGATTTATCCGAATCCGTTAGAAGCGGAAGAAAATCTCTCGGCGGAGAAAACGCTGAATCTACCGAGCACTAATGCTTATTCTTTGGATTTAAGCAGTGCCGGAAACGAATCGGTAATGTGTATCGCCTCCTATTCGTCTTTAGCATCGCGTTTAAGCCAGACATTAGGCGAACCGTTTAACCCGATCAATGTCAAAGATATGGCGGAACTCTCCGCGAAGCTAAAAGAAGTCTTTGGCGATGAAATTAAAGGTATGCAAACCGTTTCTTACAGGGTTAAGTAATAAGGAGGAGAATATGTCGACGTATTTTCGCCGCTTTCCCTTAAATCACATCGTATTTACATTGAGTAGCGTCTTAGTCGCTATTCACTGTGAAGCGGCAATTGTGATTAATAAACCGCCTGTGAGTTCAAGCGAATATGTTCCGATTCAGGCTCCGGCGGCGGTAATGCCGAACGAAGACGACGAGTCGGATCGAATCACCGCGCTCGGACAGGCGTTCGAAGCCTATAAACGGGAAAATTATTCTTACGCCTATAATATTTTTTCCCATTATGCCGATATGAGCGAACCGCACGGCATGCTGGCAACAGGATATTTCCTGTTTATGGGCTACGGTACCGCACCGGATTACGGTCAAGCGAAACGTTATCTGGAGCGGGCGAACGGTTTGGGATTCGTGCGGGCAACCACCTTATTGGGTTTATTGGAACAACGCACTAACCCGCAACCCTCTAATCAAACCGCACTCCGTTTATTGATGAAAGCGGCAAACATGGGCGATTCGGTGGCGGCCAACGCACTGGCAAATCTGTATTACCGCCGCGGCAATATTACCGACGCTGTTGTTTGGAACGAAAAAGCCATAGCATTAGGTAGCTATGCGGCAAAACGTAATCAAAAGAACCTGGCGACGGCGCCGAACAGACCTCAACAGATTGTCAGCGTAAATAATAACGAACATTTGCAAAAATTACGGCAGGAATCGCAAGCCGGCAACGGACAAGCCAGTTATGAATTGGCAACACGCTACCACAAAGGGGCGGGGGTGCCTCAGAATTTCGGTGAAGCCATCCGATTATATCGAATCGCCGCTCAACAAGGGAACGAGCAGGCGCGAAAAATATTACCTATCATCCTGTCTAAACAAAATGCATCGGGAAACAGCTTGAACAGTTTATGGATGCAGGAAACGTCAAATATGGTGACGACACCGCCTATCGTATTGGCACCGGCCGGGCAGGACGGTAAATCGGGAAAAAGCTCGTCTTCCGCCGCCGGCACTAACAGCTTGGCGGAAGATGATCCGTTGGAAAACTTACTTTTGCTGGAACCCAATCGTTCTATGATAATCAATAAATAAGGGAGACAATATGACAATGTTAATTAAAGCCGCGCAAACCGCCGCATTAACCCTGATGGCGTCAACCGTCGCATTTGCGGCGGATAACCAACAAAGCGTTTCGGTGCAGGGTACCATCATCAACAAAGCGGTCGGACCGAATGCGGTTTCCGAACAAAATATTCCGGGTCGTCACACCGTGGCGAAAAACGCGACGATAAAAACCGTTAACGGAAAAACCACGGTGATTCCTAATGATAAAGCGGATTCCATACCGCTGGAAGCCCGTGAGGATTTCATTAACGCAAAATTAGCGGGACGAAACCTTTCTAACAAAAACTTTGCCGGTATGGATTTTACCAATGCCAATTTGGCACGTACCAATCTGCGCCGTGCTAATCTGCAAAACGCGGTACTGATTAATGCGGATCTGCGTAATGCGGATCTCTCCGGCGCGAATTTAAAAGGCGCGGATTTAACCAATGCCCGGTTTGACGGCGCAAAAACCGACGGAACGGTTTGGAAATAACGTCCCGGGTGATTTACGTTCGATAAAAAAGCTTGGTCTTAATGCCAAGCTTTTATTTTATGCGCATAAAGTGCGGTCAGAATTCGATATGTTTTTCTATCCGATATCCTTGAAAAGAGCGCAACCAGCTTAGGAACTTATCGCAGAAGACGGCATAAAAAACCATATTTTCGACCGCACTTTCCGTCTATTCACCGATTAACTTATAAATTTCCGCATCTTTACGATCAAGATAATGCATGGATTGAATACGCCGAATCGTGCGGGATTTACCGCGAATCAGTAAGGTTTCGGTGGTGGCTAAATTTCCTTTGCGTTGAATGCCCTTGAGCAAATCGCCGTTGGTAATACCCGTTGCCGAAAACACAAGATTATCGTCTTTGGCGAGATCGTCCAATTTCAACACCGTATTCACTTCCACACCGTTTTCATGACAGCGACGGATTTCTTGTTCGCCAACCTTTCGATTTTCAGGCGTATCCTCTTTCACTTGATTACGCGGCAGTAAACGTGCTTGCATATCGCCGTGCAAAGCGCGAACCGCGGCGGCGGATATCACGCCTTCCGGCGCGCCGCCGATGCCGTAAAGTATATCGATACCACCGTCCGGTAAACAGCATAACAATGACGCCGCCACATCGCCGTCCGGAATACACATTACGCGGGCGCCCAGATTCTGAATACGAGTAATCACTTCTTCATGGCGGGGTTTGGCAAGCACGGCGACGGTTAATTGTGTGACGGATTTCCCCAAACGCTGTGCGACGCGCCGACAGTTCTGTTCGATAGGCAGATTCAAATCGATCATGCCGTTTAATTCAGGACCGACCACCAATTTTTCCATATACATATCCGGTGCACGCAGGAATGTATTTTTACCGCCCGCCGCCAACACGGCAATGGCATTTGCCTGCCCCATTGCCGTCATTCGCGTACCGTCGATAGGATCCACTGCAATTGATACCACTTCCCCCATGCCGGAACCCAATTTTTCACCGATATAGAGCATCGGAGCCTGATCGATTTCGCCTTCACCGATAACGATTTCCCCATCCATGTGAATTTGGTTCAGCATAAAACGCATAGCTTTGACGGCGGCGTCATCAGCCGCATTTTTATCACCGCGTCCCAACCAGGCAAAAGCGGCAAGCGCTGCGGCTTCGGTAATACGTGAAAATTCAATGGCTAAAGCTCGATTCATCTGTCTGTCCCCTTTGTTTGATGAAATTGGAGTAATTCTAACACTCCGGCAAACGGTTGCGGAAAAAATATTTCCGGATCCAAAAAAATTCTGTTTCGGTCGTTCAAATTTGTACAGTTCTAGAGTAGAATACTCACACTTTATTTTGTTTTATCAAAGGGAAATCACCATGTCATCAGAAATTTTAGATCAATTAGAAAGCAAAATCCGCCAGGCGGTAGAAACTATCCAGTTGCTTCAGTTGGAAGTGGAAGAGTTAAAAGAAAAAAATGATCAAGCGCAGCAAGCCAATGACGCATTACGTAACGAAAACGAACAACTTAAGGTCGAACATAATAACTGGCAGGAACGTTTACGGTCATTATTAGGTCAAATCGACAACGTTTAGTTTATTATCTAAAAAACGATCTTAACGGATCGTTTTTTAATCGTAAAAACAGAGGGAAGCCGGTTTTTAGTGCGAATGCATCGCCCCTCTGGCAAGCATACGTAATTGCAGGATGAGGCGTTCTTTCAGCTGTTCCCGTTCTTTCGGATTCATATCCAAAGCATTCGCGCCGGCGGTAAACACCAATGTAACCATACCTTCCGCCTGAACATAAGCGATATATTGGGAATAACCGTGTTTGTTCGCAATATATTCCGCCAGTTCGTCGGCAAAATGCTTGATTTCCCGTGCCGCCGCCGTACGAAATGCCTGAGAGGTCCCTGAACTTTCACGCAACAACAAGCGAAATACATTGGGACTGCTATTAATAAATTCAAAAAATGTTTCTACCGAAATAGCGATAACACTGCCGCCTTTTTCAATCCGTTTACGCGCCTGTCGCATCAACTGACGCAAAGTCAAACCCGCTTCATCCACCATTACCAATCCGAGCTCGTCCATATCTTTAAAATGACGATAAAACGACGTTGCGGCGATATTAGCTTCGCGCGCCACTTCACGCAGACTGAGATTGGAAAAACTTTTTTCCGCATTAAGCTGATTGAACGCTGCATCAACCAGTGCACGCCGGGTTTTTTCCTTTTGAATTGCGCGAACCCCTGCCATGTTAATCCCCCTCTAAAATCGGTCTTACCGCTTTTTTAACCGCATTCGCCACACGTTCATAGCGGGCGCGTAACGGCGAACCGGGACGATAAATCAGGGCTATAGTCCGTTGCGGTTCAGGATTAATACAAGGGATGTATTTTACGCCCCGACGCTGGCCTTCATTTAACACCGCCAACTCCGGCATGAGCGTAACGCCGGCATTGGCGGCAATCATATTACGCAGCATTTCCAGACTGGTAGCCTGAAAATGCGAATTTTCCGATGCCCCGGCGGCAAAACAGTAACCCAATGCCTGCTCCCGAAGACAATGGCCGTCGTCCAGCATTAGAACTTCCGTACCTTTCAGATAATCCAAAGGAATATTTTTTTCTTTTGCCCAAGGGTGGGCTTCGGATACGGCAATCAACATTTTTTCATTAAATAACGGCACCTGAATAAACGGTTCCGTTTCGACAACCATGGCGACAATAGCGCAATCCAGACGTCCCGTCTCCAGTTGATCCACTAACTGGTTGGTTTGCGCTTCATACAGAAACAGTTCCAATTCCGGAAACGATTCTTTCAACACCGGCATGATATAAGGCAGCAAATAAGGTCCGACGGTAGGAATGACACCCACATGCAACGGGCCCGTCATATCCTTCCCCTGATTGCTTGCCATTTCTTTCAGCAATTTAACTTCACGCAATACTTGTTTGGCCTGTGCCACTAACAGCAATCCCGACTGAGTAAACAAAACTTTGCGACTGGTACGTTCAAGCAAAGTAATACCCAGTTCATCTTCAAGTTTTCGAATTTGACCGCTCAGAGTCGGTTGGCTCACATTACAGGCATCTGCGGCACGACGGAAATGTTTGAATTCGGCAAGCGAAACGAGGTATTCTAAATCACGGATATTCATAGCAATAATAACTCTTAATATAGAAAAAAACGATTGAATGAATAGAAATTAATTGATTGTAACGATATCATAAAAGTAACTATAATTCACCCCGTAAACAGAAAATCACATATCCAAACAGGAGAAAATATTATGAGTATGGAAGGTAAAAAAATTCCACAAGTCACATTCCACACACGCCAAGGCGATGCTTGGGTCGATGTTACCACATCCGAATTATTCGACAATAAAACTGTTGTCCTGTTCTCTCTTCCGGGAGCGTTTACGCCTACCTGTTCATCAACGCATTTACCGCGTTACAATGAACTGGCTTGCGAATTTAAAGCGTTAGGCGTTGACGATATTATCTGCATGTCCGTTAACGATACTTTTGTTATGAATGCCTGGAAAGCGGATCAGGAAGCCGAAAATATCACGGTTATTCCGGACGGTAACGGCGAATTTACCGAAGGCATGGGCATGTTGGTCGATAAAGAAGAGCTCGGGTTCGGCAAGCGTTCATGGCGTTATTCTATGCTGGTAAGAAACGGTGTAGTGGAAAAAATGTTTGTCGAACCGAACGAACCGGGTGATCCGTTCAAAGTTTCCGATGCCGATACCATGATTAAATATCTCAAACCGGATTGGACGGCGAAACCGTCGGTATCCATTTTCACCAAACCGGGATGCCCGTTCTGTGCCAAGGCAAAAGGATTGCTCAAAGTGAAGGGTTACACCTTTGAAGAAATCGTCCTGGGTCGTGACGCATCCACAATCTCGGTACGTGCCATTACCGGTAAAACGTCCGTACCGCAGGTCTTTATCGGCGGTGAATATATCGGCGGCAGCGAAGATTTGGAAAAATATTTCGCTTAACCGGGAGCGTAAATCCGAAAAAACGCTGTATTTCTAACCGCACTTTAATCCGCTCGCCATTCCGACGTGTATTTTTAACGAAGGAATAGCGGGCGGATTTTTTATCGGAGAGAGGATTGAAGATAAAAAACCGGATACGGAAAAATCCCGATAAGGTATCGTTCCGACGTTTAATCATTGAGCGGTTTTGGGTATAATTGCTCCGATTTTTTGCAAAGAGACCGAACAATGATTCATTTTCAGAATGTCAGCAAGGCGTATTTGGGCGGAAAGCCCGCCTTGCAGGGACTTACATTTCATTTACCCGTAGGCAGCATGACCTATCTTACCGGGCATTCCGGCGCGGGGAAGAGTACATTATTAAAGCTCATCATGGGGATGGAGCGCGCTAACGGCGGGCAAATCTGGTTCAACGGACACGATATTACCCGTCTTTCCCATTACGAATTACCTTTCTTGCGCCGTCAAATCGGTATGGTACACCAGGATTACCGGTTGTTGCCTGATCGTTCCGTAGCGGATAACGTAGCATTACCGTTAATTATCAGCGGCATGCACCCGAAAACCGCACGTGAACGCGCACTATCTTCTTTAGATCGCGTAGGATTGTACGAACGCGCCAATCATTTGCCGGTCCATTTATCCGGCGGTGAGCAACAACGGGTGGATATCGCCCGTGCCGTGGTACATAAACCGCAATTACTACTGGCAGATGAACCGACGGGTAATCTCGACAATGCATTATCTCTGGATTTATTTAATCTGTTCGAAGACCTCAACCGCATGGGCATGACCGTGTTGATTGCTACACATGATGTCGGTCTAATCAACCAAAAACCGAATCCCTGCCTTGTTCTGGAACAGGGCCGTTTGCGTTAAAATCGGAGAAATTTACTATGAGTTCAACACAAAAAGCTCCATTTTGGGTGCAAATGAAATATGTTTTAGCCTACGTCCGGGCGGATTTAATCAAGAAAAAATACGGCACGCTGCTAACCGTCTTGGTGATTGCCGTGTCGTTAACCATTCCGACCGTCAGTTTTTTACTGTGGAAAAATACCCATAACGCCATTACCCGATTTTCCCCGGACAGCGAGTTGACGGTGTATTTACACAAAAATCTCAATGAGGACGATGCTAACGGCGTAGTGGAAAAAGTCCGATCACAGGAGGGCGTAGAAAGTTTGAACTACGTGTCCCGCCAGGAAAGTCTGAAAGATTTCCGCGCATGGTCCGGCTTCGGTGAAGAATTAGATATTCTGGATGATAATCCGTTACCGGCCGTAGTAATGATTAAACCGACGGAGGAATTCAAAGCCTCGGAAAAACGTCAGGAACTACGGGAAAATCTCGCTAAAATCAAAGGGGTGGAAGAAGTACGTATGGATAACGATTGGCTGGAAAAACTCACCGCGATCACTTGGCTGATAGCCCATGTCGCCATTTTCTGTGCGGTATTGATGACGCTGGCGGTATTTCTGGTTATCGGTAACAGCATTCGTTCCGACGTATACAGTAGTCAGGCGGATATTCAGGTAATGAAATTACTGGGGGCGACGGATCAGTTTATTTTGCGTCCGTTTTTGTATACCGGCATTATTTACGGCTTTTTCGGTGCGTTTTTCGCCTGTTTTTTCAGCGCCTTACTCATCGGATATTTCACCAGTGCAGTGAAATATGTGACGGATATTTTTGCCGTCAGTTTTAATCTCGGCGGCTTGGATTTCGGCGAAATGCTGTTTTTGTTAGTGATTTGTTCCATTGTCGGTTACGCCTCCGCTTGGATTTCCGCTACCCGCCATATCCGTCTGTTGGACAAATAATTCAAGTGCGGGCAAAATTCTTTCGTTTTTTGACCGCACTTTTCCTTTCAGCCTTTGAAAATCCGCTCACTGCGGTTATACTTAACTCCTCTTTTTTATCATTAATCTATTGAGAACAACATGGAAGAATTTTTAACGCTGGCTACGCCTTTTATTAAAAATCATACGTTAATGGTCGTCGGCTGGGTTGCAATTTTTATTGCCTTTATCTACGTAAATTTCAAAGCGATCACCAGTAAAGTGAAATTGGTGTCCAATGCCGAAGCGGTCGCATTGATAAACAACCAAAACGCCGTAGTGATCGATTTACGTACCATCGAAGAATTCAAACGCGGACACATTGTGAACAGCAAAGAATTCGTCCCTTCGGATATTAAAAACCACAACCTGGGGAAACTGGAACAACACAAAGACGTGCCGGTCATTTTAGTCTGTGCCAGCGGCATCACCGCCCGCTCTTCAGGTGAAATTCTAGCCAAACAGGGCTTTAATCACGTTTACGTATTACAAGAAGGCATTGCTGGTTGGAATGCCGAAAATTTACCGTTAGTAAAATAAGGACTTCAACATGACAGATGAAAATCAAGCCGCACCGGCGGAACAAGCTCAAGAACCCGTATTACAAATTCAACGCATTTATGTAAAAGATGTGTCATTTGAAGCACCGAATCTGCCTGATATTTTTCAACAGGAATGGAAACCGAATTTAAACTTCGATTTGGGGACGGAAGCCAAACAATTAGGCGAGAATTTATTCGAGGTAACATTAAACGTATCGGTGGAAACAACACTTGAAGACAGCGGCGACGCCGCCTTTATCTGTGAAGTGAAACAAGCCGGCGTATTCACTATCGGCGGTTTAACCGATATCCAGTTAACCCATGCGTTAACCTCGCAGTGCCCGAATATGCTGTTTCCTTATGCCCGCGAGTTAGTGGCGAGTTTGGTCAATCGCGGTACATTCCCGCCGCTGAATTTAGCCCCGGTTAATTTCGATGCGCTTTTCCTTGAACATATGCGTCGCGTAGAAGAAGAATCTGCGCCGGAGGAACAGCCGACCCTCAATTAATTGTTCCGGATATCGGCAATGCTCACGTTTTCGGCGTGGGCTTTTCTTTAGGTGGAAATATGGTAAATCAATCTCCGATCACTATTCTGGGTGCCGGTTCTTACGGTACGGCATTGGCGATCTGCTTTTCCCGCAACGGTTACCCTACCACATTATGGGGACATAACCGCGAGGAATGTCAGCATTTGCAGCAAGAACGGCAGAATCGCCGTTTTCTGCCGGATATTGCCTTTCCCGACTCTCTAACCATTGAAGCGGATTTAGCAAGTGCGGTCAAAAAATCGAAAGATTTGTTGATTGTGGTGCCCAGTCACGCTTTCGGCGAAGTCATTCATCGGATTAAACCGTTCTTGCGTCCGGACAGCCGCATCGCATGGGCAACCAAAGGATTGGAACGAAACAGCGGACGCTTGTTGCAATCCGTGGTGGAAGACGAGCTGGGCAAGGCATACCCGTTGGCGGTGTTATCCGGTCCGACTTTTGCCAAAGAATTAGCCGCCGGTATGCCGACCGCAATCGCTTTAGCGGCAAACGACGAACGGTTCGCCCGGGAGTTTCAGACGCGCATTCATTGCAGTAAACACTTTCGGGTATACCTCAATCGGGACATGATCGGCGTACAACTGGGCGGAGCGATAAAAAACGTCATCGCCATTGCGGCAGGTATGTCGGACGGTCTGGGATTCGGCGCCAACGCACGTACTGCGCTGATTACCCGGGGACTGGCGGAAATCAGTCGTTTAGGCGTATCATTGGGGGCGAATCTGAAAACATTCACCGGCATGTCCGGCTTAGGCGACTTGGTGCTTACTTGTACCGATAATCAATCGCGCAACCGCCGTTTCGGTATGATGCTGGGACAGGGAGTTTCCGCTCAGGCGGCGATGGAACAAATCGGACAGATAGTGGAAGGTTTCTACAATACTAAAGAAACCATGGCATTAGCGCAGCGTCAGGGGGTGGAAATGCCGATCACAGAACAGATTTACGCCGCATTGTTCCATGGTAAAAATCCGCAGGAAATGGCGACCGCACTTTTACAGCGCGAACGAAAAGACGAATATTAAGGAACCGAAATGGCAATTAAAGTTTGGAAACAAATCCGGAAAGAGGCGCAGTGTCTGGTGAATAAAGAACCTATGCTGGCAAGCTTTTTCCATTCGACCATTTTAAAGCATAAGCATTTAGGCGGCGCACTGAGTTATATTCTGGCGAACAAACTGGCGACGACAACCATGCCTGCCATCACATTACGCGAAATTATCGAAGACGCCTATGCAGCCAAACCCAGCATTATCGAAAGTGCCGCCTGCGATATTACCGCGGTACGCCAGCGCGACCCGGCGGTAGATTTATGGTCGACGCCGTTGCTGTACCTGAAAGGATTTCACGCGTTGCAAAGTTACCGAATTACCCACTATTTATGGCAGGAAAACCGTCGTTCTCTGGCGATTTATCTGCAAAATCAGATTTCCGTAGCTTTTGATGTGGATATTCACCCGGCGGCGCGTATCGGCTGCGGCATTATGTTCGACCACGCCACCGGTATCGTAGTAGGAGAAACCGCAGTCATCGAAAACGACGTTTCTATCCTGCAGGGCGTGACGTTGGGCGGTACCGGTAAAGAATGCGGTGATCGTCATCCGAAAATCCGCGAAGGCGTGATGATCGGCGCCGGTGCGAAGATTCTGGGTAATATAGAAGTAGGCAAATATGCCAAAATCGGCGCTAATTCCGTGGTGTTACAACCGGTGCCAGAACATGCTACGGCAGCCGGCGTACCGGCGCGGATTATCGGCAAAGATCACGATTCCAAACCGGCGTTTGAAATGAACCAATATTTTATTGATGACGCGGCGATGCTGAATATTTAACGGAAAAGCCGTCTTACTAATCCGAGCGGGTTATCCCGCTCTTTTTATTTATATGGTAAAGTATTCTTCCGATAATTACAGGAGAAAAACGTGACATTAGCGGATTATGTTGAAACTTTACAGGCAGAACATCGCATGGAACGGGTTTATTCCTTTCAATTCGAAGGAAAATCTTACTGGCTGAAACAGCCGGAACATCCTAAAGGCATTCAACGTTTGCTCAAGCCGTTTTCCCGTGCCGCATTTAAACGGGAAATTCAACGCATAAAATTGCTGATTTTCCAGAAAGCGCCGATTCCACCGGTGAAAATTATCAATTCCCGTTGTTTGGTAATGGAGGATGCCGGACGTACCGTACGCTCTTGGTTGGAAAGCGATATTACAGACGAACAAAAGCAACGGATTCTGGACGACTGCGCAAAAACACTGGCTAATTTACATGCTCGCAATATTGTGCACGGACGTCCGTTATTAAAGGATATTTTGTGGCAAAACGGCAAAGCATCCTTTATCGATTTCGAAGTGGCTTCCCGTTCCCGTAAACTGGCGCAGCAAAAAACGCGTGACGCCCTACTGTTTATTTACGGCGTATGCCGGGAACGAACCACCCCCGCTCAGATTCAGCGTACCATCAATACCTTCATCCATTACGAAGACAGCCGTGTATGGCATTACGCCTTATCTTTGGTGAAAAAGCATCGTATTCTCTATTACGTCCTGCTCCCTTTCAAATCGCTGGCGAAAACGGATTTACTCGGTTTTTATGTGTTATTCGAAACGCTACTGACGAAGTTTTTATAATAAAATAAACAGAGAATAAAAGTGCGGTCGAAAACGCTTTCGTTTTTGACCGCACTTTAGGGTTACACATTAAATAATACGCGAGAACTGTTGCCGGCGAGCCTGTTGGCGTGAGTACGTATCGAAGCACAGACAGATGTTTCGGATCAACAAACGCCCCTTTGAGGACACCGTAATGCCGTTAGGCCGAATATCCGCCAAACCGTCTTCCGCCAACGGCTTCAGCAATGCTAAGTCCTCGGCAAAATGCGTATTGAAATCAATGTGATATTGCTGTTCGATAGCGGCATAATCCAATTTAAAATTGCAAATTAAAGCTTTAATCACATCCCGGCGCAGGCAATCCTCTTCCGTTAACGTCAGTCCTTTGTGTAACGCAATACCCTTTTCATCCACATCGGCGTAATATTGTTTCAGTTCTTTTTGGTTTTGCGCATAACTGTCGCCCAACAGGCTGATAGCCGAAACGCCTAATCCCAATAAATCGCATTCTTCCTGCGTGGTGTACCCCTGAAAATTTCGATGCAGAACGCCGTTTTGTTGCGCGATTGCCAGCTCATCGTCCGGTTTGGCGAAGTGATCCATACCGATAAATTTATAACCGGCGGCAGCTAAGGTTTCGATGGTATTTTGCAAAATACTGAGTTTGGTTTCCGGCGACGGCAAATCTTTGTCTTTGATTTTCACTTGTCCCGCGAAACGGCTCGGCAGGTGAGCGTAGTTGAATACGCTCAGGCGATCGGGATTCAATTCAATCACTTTTTGTAAGGTAAACATGAAGCTTTCCACCGTTTGGAACGGCAAACCGTAAATTAAATCCAGATTAGTCGATTGAAAACCCAGTTCGCGCGCGCGTACCAGTAAGGCGCGAATAAAGTCTTCATCTTGCTCGCGGTTGACGGCTTTTTGTACTTCTTTGTTGAAATCCTGTACGCCCATGCTGATACGGTTAAAACCGATATTGCGTAAGTGCTCCAACATGGATAATTCGATTTCGCGCGGATCCATTTCAATGGAAATCTCGGCGTTCTCCGCAATGTTAAAATTAGATTTCAGCATATCCATCAAACGGGCGGATTGCGCTTCGCTCAAATAAGTCGGCGTGCCGCCCCCCCAGTGAATTTGGGTGGCGGTACGGTTTTTGAATAAAGGCGCGCGGTTGGTTATTTCTTTTTCGAGGAAATCCAGATAAATATCCGCCTTATGCTGGTGACGGGTAATCACTTTATTGCACCCGCAGAAATAGCAAAGCTTATGACAAAACGGAATATGCACATACAAGGACAACGGACGGTCGGGATAGCGCGCCGCTGCCGTTTCAAAATCGTTTTCGCTGTAATTTTCGTTAAATTCCAGCGCCGTAGGATAACTCGTATAACGAGGCCCGGATTGATTGTATTTTTGAATCAGGGCGAGATCAAAAGTAATATCGGTCATATCGTCAGGTTAAATTTATGGTTACAGAGTAGATTGTTACGTCTCGGGCAAGTCTACGGCAATTCGCTTAACAGCAGTTTCGCTTCGGCTTTAATTGCCGCCTCCAACTCGATTTCTTTCGCTTCGCGTTCGAGATCCAACCTCATGCGCTCGTTTTTCTTTAAGGCTCTCCGCTCGTCATGAGTCGGCATATCACGTACCGTTTCATAAAGCCGCCACATGGCGGCATATTCTGTCAAGGTTTTCTGCCCGAGGGGGTCCAGCAGCATTTTCAACCGAATTACGCCTTCCGAATGATTACATTCGCCCGACTGCATGGCGCGGGCAATAATCCGGATGCTTTCTTTTAATCGTGCCACGCGCGCCTGCCGGGCTTGTTGGTACAGCCGTTGCTGTTTGTGTAATTGCGCCAACAGATAAACGGAATAAGCCGCCATTGCCAGCATAACTGCAACGCCGATTACAAATAATACGGTAGTCATCATAAATTAACGGAATTGATTAATATCGATTTTTTCAAAAGTACGCAGCAAATCGTCTTCGCCCTCTTCATCGTCGCTGATGCCCAATTCATCCATCAGTTGCGCAATGCGGGCTAAGCATTCGTCCACAAAAACCTGATCTTCTTTACTGAGGACTTTACCGGCATCCAGTTGATCCAGCAAATCGTTCAGACATTCGTTATTTTCCAGCTGTTCCAGCTCCGTCGCGGGATCAAGCGCGGTCGGTTTTTTCTCGGTTTTTATCGGTTGAATAAATTGTCCTTTTTCCGGCTTATTCACAAATTCTACCACCAGCGGCACTTTTTTACGGCTGCCGATACGCGGATCTTTTACTTCCGTTTGTTGATTTTTACCGCTATCCGAAGAGGCGCTGTGGCGCGAACCGGAATCCAAGCCTTTATGCTTGCGCTTGCGTTTTTCCTCGCGTGCTCTGGCATCCAATTCATAACGGGTTAATTTCTTGCCGGGACGCGCCTTAACCGCCCCGATTTCAGTTTTTTTATCGGCTTTACGCGTCGGCATAACATCGGTTAAACGACGGGATTTTTTCTGTCTGGACATGATTTTTTCAGCTAAATTAAATGTCCCGCGATTGTATCACAAAAGCGCAATGCTTGTTAGAATACTGTTAAATCTATTTTAACGAGGAAATTTCGAATGAACACCTTAAAACCCGGCGAAAACGCACCGCACTTTACCTTACCGAATCAACACAACGAACCGGTTTCCCTAACGGATTTTCAGGGCAAAAAAGTGCTGATTTATTTCTACCCGAAAGCGCTCACCCCCGGCTGCACCATACAGGCCTGCGGACTGCGCGACGCCAAAGCGGAACTAGATAAATCAGGTGTCATCATTTTAGGCATCAGCCCGGATTCGCCGAAAAAACTGGCGCAATTTGAAGAAAAGCAAGCGTTGAATTTCACCTTATTATCCGACGAAGATCACCAAGTTGCCGAGCAATTCGGCGTCTGGGGCGAAAAGAAATTCATGGGAAAAGTCTACGACGGTATCCACCGCATAAGTTTTTTAATCGACGAAAACGGCAAGATTGAACAAGTGTTCACCAAATTCAAAACAGGCGAACATCATCAGGTGGTGTTGAATTATTTAACGGAAAAATAACGGAAAATTTGACCGCACTTTATACTGCAATTAGTTTAATTTAAGAACGCAGAGTTCCAATCTGTGGAATGGCTCAAAATACGACCCAGTAGTTGTAGCTCCCTTTTTCATTTCGCAGTGCTATAATAATGGTTGCATAAATAAGGAGCAATATGGAGTTGTAGCTCCCTTTTTCATTTCGCAGTGCTATAATCTCAACGTAATTCAACTGGTACAGTTGTTTGTTGTAGCTCCCTTTTTCATTTCGCAGTGCTATAATTGCACGGTGCGATTAAGCCCATCCTTAATCGTTGTAGCTCCCTTTTTCATTTCGCAGTGCTATAATCCGTTAGCGAACGCCTGAATAACAGAACGAGTTGTAGCTCCCTTTTTCATTTCGCAGTGCTATAATAGGCTTTTTAAGGATGTCGAGCTTTCTAGCGTTGTAGCTCCCTTTTTCATTTCGCAGTGCTATAATAATAAAAAGCCCCGACGGAACTAATCCATCGTTGTAGCTCCCTTTTTCATTTCGCAGTGCTATAATTGGGACGCTGAAAAGCCTTGAAATATAACGTTTCAAGGCTTTTTTATTACTTAAAAAATACGGTTTAAAACAGCAAAAGTTGGTTGGCATTGACTTTTTTTTCTTGCAATTTTTTCTCGCCGACCAGGATTTCCATATTGGCGAATTGTTTTTCCGTGATGGAAATACAACGAATCGAACCTTCTTCCGGCAAATGTTCTACTAATCTTTTATGGTGCTTTTCCATTGAATCTCGCCCCCGAATAATACGACTGTAGATGGAAAGTTGCAGCATTTGGTAGCCATCTTTCAGCAAAAATTGGCGAAATTGGTTTGCCGCTCGCATTTTGGCTTTGGTGGTAACAGGTAAATCAAATAACACAATCATACGCATAAACACATTCTCACTCATATTGATGCTCCGCAAGTGGTATAATTTCAGGCAGTTTTAGCAAATCGGCATTGCGTTGGCTTAATGCCGTTTGAAAGGAGCCAACGCTTCGCTCAATCGCCGTTAAAGCATTCACTTTTTCTTGTTTAAATAACAGCTGATAATTCAACACCTTAATCAATCGTTGCTTTAAAATCGGCGACAAATTAGCCGAGAGCTTGTCTTCATTTTCCAGTTGCACCACCAATAAATCCACCAACGGACGGAATGGCTCAATAAAATCATCGGCAAGGTTAAAGGCATTGAGTTCGCTACGGTGAAATAAACCGATTTGCGGCAACCAACCATACAGCACCAACGCCCGAGCCACCGCCGAACGCATTACCGTATAGCCATAATTTAAGGCACTATTAACCGCACTTTCATCTTCGCTACGCTTAAAACCTTTGCCAAATAAAGTTTGGAAATAAATGACTGCACTTTGTGCTTCTAAATTCTCTTTATCGCCCGATTTCACTTTCTCCGCCATCTTCAACAAGCGGTCGGATTCTGCTTGAAATTTGCAAATTTTTAGCACACCAGCTTGATTACGAATTTTCTGTTGCACAATCGCTTGCCACAGTTGTTTTTTCTGCGGCAGACTGGCTTCCAACTGCAATTTGAGCGTTTTGAGCTGGCGATGATATTGATTAAACGGCAACCATTGTCCGCAGGGTAAAAATTGTTCATCACAAGTCAAAAAGGTAACGCCATGCAAACCAAAGGCGGACAACAACGGAATGGTAATCACTGTTTCCCGACTTTCCACCACCACAATCGCAATATCTTCTAACGGTACGGTAAATTCATTTCCTTCTTGCTGAATCAACATTTGATTTTGTTGCAACGAAAGTTTGCCGCCCTTGCTCATTAAAATACTACGCCACGTCATAGATTCTCCTTAATACAAAAAAATCCCCACACTCGTGAGAGTGTAGGGACTGATTTAACGCACGTGTTGTCGTTTTGTTGGACGACAAGGACGGATATTTTTACCGAGTTCATCGACTTGGTATTTTTCAAGGAAAAAAGCGGTTTTTACACCTAAACCACGATGAGAGCCATTTTTTCCTTTTGATTTTTCTAAATCGTGTTCTTCAATCTCAATACTGCCAGTAGCACGATCTAAACCATTAAAGTAACCAAAAATTTCCCCTTTTTTCGTTTTAACTTTAATTAAATCATTTTTATGCATTGAAAACTGAAAAACAGCATTTTCATCCATTTCTTCCCATTCGCTTTCATCTTTACCTTGAATAACCGCCTTATTCGGCAAAATCCCTTTCGCTACTTGCCAAGTATAAATCGGCACAAGGAAATATTTTCCACCTTTGGTAAAGACATCAACCCGTACTATTGAACCTGTTGCATTATCGGCGACACCATTGCCATTACGCACCAATACACCTGATTTCTGCGTTTGCTCTACTCGCACCGCTTTTACCAATGCACCACCTTTTTTATAGAAAGGTTCGGCAAAGGCTTTAGCTGGATCGTTACCAAACTGCTCCAAACATTCTTTTAAGGCTTCATACAGTGCCATTTCACGCTCACGATTGACCATTCGTTCTAAATCGCTCAGTTTAAGCTGCGTTAAAGGCACTTTTAACACGCTTAGCCCTTTATCTAAACGTTTCGCCGATTTCACCGTTTCCATATGTCCTTGCCCCGTCATTTTGCGAGTTGGCATACGAGAGACAAACAGCGGTTGCACAAATTCGTGATTGTATTGCGGATAATCAGGCAAGCGGTTTTCCAGTTCTAATTTCGGGTTTTCACTAAAAATGCGAATTTCCACATTTTCTTTAAAGAACTTCCACGGCGTTGGGAAATGGAGCGAAATAATCTCACCTGTTTCACGGTTAATACGTTCTCCCTTATACACTCCATCTTTTTTATCTTTAAATAATCTACCTTCTTTATATTTAACAAATTTAGTTATCTTATCTTGCATAGACTTTGTCGAACAAGCTACCACAACCGCATCTAGTGCATGATGACGATCATTGTTTTCACGAACTTTTTGTAGTCCCCAGCAACCACGTAATAAAGCTGTAATTTGTCCATTTGAAGCAAAAACTTTTCGTTTGCCTTTGCCTGTCAGCAACATATTATCGGCAATATGGTTGCACAAGAAACGAGCGACATAGCGAGTGTCATTTAAATTACGCTCAATAAAACTTTTTTCATCTAATTCTTGAATTAGAACCCGTTGTTTTTTCGCATAAGAAAAACCGCTGGTCTGCACTCGTGCCACAAAATGTTGCCAGCCTTCGCTGTTATTTTTGCCGTCTAACCATTCATAAGGCGTGGCGTTGCCTTTGTTTTGGTTTTCATTAGCAAGCACTAGCACTTTGTTATTAAAACTGTCGTCCCAAGTGCGAGAAAACGGCAGGGCGTGATCCACTTCCACGTAGCCTTTTTCCAACAAGCGATATAATTCCAACGATTTGCCTGAATATAGACATTTCGCTTGTTGCAACTCATACAAACGCATTTTCAGAATATCTTTACCTTTTGGCTCGCCAACAAAATTCGGAAAATATTCTTTGAATTTTTTCACCGCATTTTCACGCTGTTTGCGGTTTTCTTCCTGCTGTTTCTCCAACTTCTTACGATCTTGATAGGATTTGCCCACTTCACGCCCTGTTTCAATATGAATACGAGCAGGCGAACCATATAAACGCACCACCGCATTGATTACTTTACGAGCTTGGGTTAGCGTGCGTAACACCACAGGATTGCGGATTTCATCGGTGGGAATGTTCGGCAACAAGCGGTCAATTTCGTCCGATTTTTTACCATAATGATCACCATAAATCGCAGAAACCGCTTCATCATAACGTTGCCCTTGCAACATTAATGGCAAAATTTGTTGTAATGCTTTAAGCGAAAGCTGAATAAATTTATCGAAATTGAGATTTTCTAATAAGGCATTCAATACGCTTTCTGATAACTTGCCATCTAAATAACGATGAATATCGTCATCAGTTTTATACAGCGAAAATGCCGTGCCGATTTCATCTAACAACGCAGGATTATTTTTCAGCTCGTTCCACTCTGCTTTTAAATCCAACCCTTCCAAGGCTTTGCGAATTTGATGATAGGCTTTCACTTCCATTAAAGTCGTTTTCGTTTCCACGGCTTTTTTATCTTCGCCTTGATAACGTAAACCTTTAAAAATCGCCTCGTCCGATAAGCCAAGCAGTGTGCGAACTTGGGCGTAAGTCAGTTTGGCTTTTTCATAAGGCTGATCGAGTAACGCAAAACGTTCGTTATCAGTTAAAGCTCGCTCTGCGCCCTGTTCTAAAATGCGTAAATTATTCAGCTTGGTGAGCCAAACAAAACGCTCGGCTGAATAGCTATTTTTCGCTGCTTTATATTCAGTTGGCTCAAAAGTACATTTACCCAACATTTTCAAAATGGCTTCGCCTGCCAAGGCTGGCTTTTGCCACATCAATAAAGCGGTCAAATTTTCCAATAATTTTGTAGAAGTGTGCGGATTGCCCAATGTGGCTTGACGTTGGAATAATAATTCCATTTCTGCTAATAAATCCAAACGGCTAAACGTATGCGTATAAGCGCCACGCTGATTGCGAATATGTCCTTCTTCCGCTTGGAATTTGTTCACCGCAATTTCCGCAGGCGTGCGATATTCGGCAGATTGCAAAATTTGATGATTGATCGCCACACCTGACAACAAAGCCCCGAGTTCTTTATTTTCACTTTTGCTTTCGTTTTTGCGTTGCGATAAATAGCCGCGATGTTTTAATAAATGTAACAACACCGCCGCCCATTCTTGACGCTCCAACTTTTGATCTAAGCCTTTTACACGCAACTGCCACGCCTCGTTTGGCAAGATTTCATCGGCTGAAAGCAACAGATTTTCTGCTTTCAGTAAACGTTTAGCTTTCTTAATTCGTTCAGCACGACGTTTCACCAAACGGCGAGAAGAACGAGCTAAGCGACGAGCCAATGCCAAACTTTCGCCCGTTTTCAGCACTTCTGCACGGTCAAAGGTTCGCACGCCCACATCAATTAAACGCTGTGGATTTTCTTGCTCATCAATTTCCACCACAGCCCAACCAACTGAAGCAATACCAAGATCTAAACCTAAAATATAATTTAAATTCATGTTGTTCACAGCTCATCTCCCACAATCTAGAAAGTTGCTGGGATTGTAACAATTTTTAATCAAATAATAGAAATATATTGACGAAAAATTGAAGTAAATTTACAATTGAATTCATTGTAATGGCACTGCGAAATGAAAAACGTTGTTACAATAAGAGATAAATTTCTCGCAACGCTCTGCCTCCTGGGACTTCCTCAGGGGGCATCGTTTTTTATTATTATTCCTCATAAAAAATCAAGCGCAAAAACAACCGCACTTTGAGTCGTTTCAAAATAATTTTAGCTGTAGAGAGCGAAGCATTTTTACGCTAATCCCAATTAGAAAAAAGAATGGTTTTTATGTATTAAAACATAAACCTTCTTAAATTCCAGTCAAATTTTTAAAATTCAGATAATAAAACCAATTATTTTTTATATATAATTTAATAACAAAAAGCATTTTTTTCTTTTTTACGCCTCTCACCAAGAAATCGTTTGATTTTCCGTTTTGTTCTATTGCATATTAAGGACGAGCCGATAAAACGGCGTAATATTACAATGACAAGCATTCAACATTAAGAAGGATTTTATCATGTCAAACTCGGTAGCATCATTAGAAGAATTTTTAGCTTTGGTGGCAAAACGCGACGGTAATCAGCCGGAATTTTTACAGGCCGTACGTGAAGTGTTTACATCAATCTGGCCGTTCCTGGAAAAAAATCCGCAATATCGCTCACAAGCCTTATTGGAACGCTTGGTTGAACCGGAACGCGCTATCCAGTTCCGGGTGGCATGGACGGATGACAAAGGTCAGACTCAGGTTAACCGAGCTTTCCGCGTGCAATTTAACAGTGCGATCGGTCCGTTTAAAGGCGGTATGCGTTTCCATCCGTCCGTTAACTTATCTATTCTGAAATTCTTAGGCTTCGAACAAATCTTCAAAAACGCGTTAACTACATTACCGATGGGCGGCGGTAAAGGCGGTTCCGACTTTGATCCTAAGGGCAAATCCGACGGCGAAGTCATGCGTTTCTGCCAAGCGTTAATCTCGGAATTATATCGTCACGTGGGTCCGGATACGGACGTACCGGCGGGTGATATCGGTGTAGGCGGTCGTGAAGTAGGTTATCTTGCCGGTTATATGAAAAAATTATCTAACCAAGCCGCATGCGTGTTTACCGGTCGCGGTTTGTCATTCGGCGGCAGCTTGATTCGCCCGGAAGCCACGGGATACGGTTTGGTTTACTTCGCACAAGCAATGTTGGCGGAAAAAGGTCAATCTTTCGACGGCAAAACCGTGCTCGTGTCCGGTTCCGGTAACGTAGCGCAATACGCTATTGAAAAAGCGCTTCAATTAGGCGCGAAAGTGGTCACTTGCTCCGACAGTTCCGGTTATGTTTATGATGAAGCGGGCTTTACTGCGGAAAAATTAGCCGCATTATTGGAAATCAAAAACGTTCAACGCGGTCGTGTAAAAGATTATGCGGAAAAATTCGGCTTAAAATATGTTGCCGGTGAAAAACCGTGGACGGTAAAAGCCGATATCGCATTACCATGCGCAACGCAAAACGAATTGGATTTGGACGCTGCAAAAACCTTAATCGCAAACGGTGTGCAATTAGTGGCGGAAGGTGCGAATATGCCGACGACTATTGAAGCGACCGAAGCATTGCAACAAGCCGGGGTGTTGTTCGGACCGGGTAAAGCGGCCAATGCCGGCGGTGTGGCGACTTCAGGCCTCGAAATGGCGCAGGGTTCGCAGCGTGAATACTGGACGGCCGAAGTAGTCGACCAAAAACTGCATAACATCATGCTGGACATCCATGCCAACTGTAAAAAATACGGTACCGACGAACAAGGGAATATCAACTATGTTGCCGGTGCAAACATCGCCGGTTTCGTAAAAGTAGCCGACGCGATGTTGGCGCAAGGCGTTTACTAATCGGTTTGCCAATCGAATGTTGTTTGATTAAAAACTTTTAACCAAAAAGAGTGGGTAAACCCCACTCTTTTTCTATTATACCAATTTGCCCCGGCTGCACCCCAACCGAACAAGAACCGAATGAGCGTTCTTCTCTCCAGCGGTTCTTATCGTCGCCCTGACCGGTTTCTCCGGTTATTGTTTTAACACGGTTTTAGCTGACCAATTCCACCGCTTCGCGTACCAAGCGCCCGATTTCATCCCAGTTCTGCGACTTAATCAGCGCCTTATCCACAAACCAGGAACCGCCGCAGGCCACAACGTTCGGAACGGCGAGATAATCTTTGATGTTCGAAGGCGAAATGCCGCCCGTCGGCATAATCTGCAGGTTTGCATAAGGTCCGAGCAACGCTTTAATCATATTCACCCCGCCGCTGGCTTCCGCCGGGAAGAATTTCACCGCCTTCACGCCTAATTCCAATGCCGCTTCAATCGCCATCGGGTTGTTGACCCCCGGCGTAACGGGTAAGTCCAACGCTTGGCAAAGTCTGACGATATTCGGGTTAAATCCCGGCGTCACAATGCAATCCGCGCCGGCGTTTTTAGCCGCCACCGCTTGTGCCGGGGTCAGCACGGTTCCTGCCGCAATCAGTACGTCGGGAAAATGCTGACGGGTTAACCGAATCGCTTCTTCACCCGCCGCCGAACGGAAGGTGATTTCCGCCACCGGTAAACCGTTGTCCGATAAGGTTTGCACTAAGGGAATAATGTCCTTCGCCTCATCCACGGCTATCACCGGGACCACTTTCAGTCGGCTGAGTTTTTCGATAATTTGTTCGGTGCTGTAAGCCATAATCCGTCCTTAATTTTTCTATCTTGTATTTAATTAAACGCTGCGCGTAACGCTTCGGTGGCGGCAGGGTCGATTATCGCGCCTTTATGTTGAATCACGATGCCCGCCAGTCGGTTACCTTGCTCGCAACAAACGGTCAACGGTTTGCCCTGTAAATAGCCCGCCAGAAAACCGGCGTTGAAGGAATCGCCGGCGGAAGTGGTGTCCGTTACGTTTTCGACGGGAATCGTCGGAACGAAGGTCTGCGTGCCGTTTTCACAAATCGTGGCACCCAGACTGCCTTGTTTTACGATGATTTTCGGAATATCGAAGGCGGACAAGCGGGTGATAGTGGCTTGTTCGTCCGTATCCGACCACAGCATTTCTTCGTCGTCAAAGGTGACTAACGCCACATCCACTAACGGTAACAAGGCTCGATAACAGGCTTGCGCCTGTGCGAGGCTGTCCCATAATTTCGGACGGAAGTTGCTGTCGAAGGCGATTTCCACGCCGGCTTTTTTCAATTCGCGCAATTGTGCAATCAGCAAAGTGCGGTCGTTTTCCGGCAAGATTGCCAGACTGATGCCGCTTAAATAAATCATGTCCGCACTTTTCAGGGCGGAGAGAACCTGAGGATAATCCGGGTGTTGCAGCAAGTAACGGGCGGCGGATTGGTTGCGCCAATATAAAAACGTCCGTTCGCCTTGTTTGTCTAACTGAATCAGATACAGACCGGCGGAACGGTTTTCATCGCGCAGCACCCAATCCGTCTGAATGCCGTCCCCCTGCCAGCGGTCAATCATGCCCTGACTCAATTTATCCGTGCCCAAGGCGGATACGTAACATACCTGAATCCGTTCGGGCGAGCTGACGCGCGCCACATAAGTCGCCGTATTCAGCGTATCGCCGCCGTAAGTCTGACGCATAGTGCCGAACGGCTCGCCGTTCAGCTCTATCATGCATTCTCCGATTAGAGCGAGTTTTTTCATTTAATTACCACTCTTATTGAAATAATGGCTGTATTCTTTCTCAAAACTATCTTTATCCAGTTCGTATTGATATAAATGCCGCTCAATGCATTGAGTCGCCGTATCTTTGTCCTGGTTGTGAATAGCTTTCAGCAGAATTTTATGTTCTTCCAGTGTTTTTATAGACGGTTTTTTCTTAAAGATAGAGGTTCTTGCCCGGTCAAAATGAATATTCAACCCTTTCATTAATGCATAAATTCGATCTTTGTGGGTGATTTTGAAAAATAACTGATGAAATTCGTTATCCAACTCTAAAAATTTTTCATAATTACCTTGCTTCAAATAAAATTCCTGCAAACTGAGACTTTCATCTAAAATATGAAGATCCTTTTGGTAAGAATCTTCACATAATAGCGCAATGACTTCTTTCTCTAAGGTTTTTCGCAAAAAACGAGCCTCTTCCACGAGATCCGAATCTATCAATGAAATAAACGTTCCTTTTTGCGGTTGTATAGTAACTGCGCCGTTACGGGCGAGATCTATTAACGCTTCCCTAACGGGAGTCCGACTGATGCCTAATAAATTGGCTAACTCTATTTCACTGACTTTACTTCCGGGGACTAACTCCATGTTGACGATCATTTCTCTGATTACGCGATATGCGTAATCCCGCGAGGATTCTCGAAGCTTTGGCTCTATCATTTTACTACCTTAATTTACATATTTATGTAAGCTAGTTCTTACCGCCCCCACGCCTACTAATAATTCGTTGAAATATTGTTCAACTCTGCCCGCTAGACCGACTTCATACAGATCCACACCGAAAATGCTTTTATCCGATAAAATCGGTTTTAAGGTTGCTGATGATACTACACTTCCCAACGTTATATTAGCGAGTTTTGCTTTTAATTCGGTTAAACGCGGATCCGGACTGTTTTCGAACGGCTGACCTTCATCGTCAATACCCAATAAATAACGTAGCCAACCTGCAAAAATCAACGGAATAGCGACCAGACTATCTGTCGATTTACCGGCTTTCACGTAGGATTTAATCGTTTCGCCGAAGCGGATAGCCAGTTTTTGCGACGTATCCGTCGCAATACGCTGAGGCGTATCCGGAATGAAATCGTTGGAAAAACGAATATTAATGACTTCATCGAGGAATTGTTTCGGATTGATTAATTGCGGATCAATCACCACCGGTAAACCTTCCTGATAACCTAACTTCCGAATTAACGCCGACAAGTCCGCATCTTGCACTTCGGTAGAAATTTTGGTGAAACCGAGCAGACAACCGAAAATGGCCAAACCGGTATGCAACGGATTGAGACAAGTGGTCACTTTCATGGTTTCGATTTTATTCACGGTATCGCGATCGGCAAAAATTACGCCGACTTTCTCTAATGCCGGGCGACCGTTCGGGAAGTCGTCTTCGACGGCAAGATATTCTAATTCTTCCGCATTCACGAAAGGCGCGACATAGGTATTTTTCGACGTCACGACCGGCGCCAGATTTTCAATACCGTCGTTTTGTAATTGCTGTTGCACTTCCGTGTCGGGGCGCGGTGTGATTTTATCAATCATCGACCAAGGGAAGCTGATTTTATCCGAATTTAAATAATCTAAAAAATCTTGCGATAAATGACCGCACTTTTTCCATTGTTCGGCAAATTCCAAAATCACTTTTTGCAATTTTTCACCGTTTTTAGACATATTATCCATGCTGACGACCGCCAACGGTAACGCGCCGACAGCAAAGCGTTCGTGCAATAAGGCAATAATCTTACCGATATAACTCTGCGGTTTTGCCGGTCCCTCTTCAAAGTCTGCTTTCACCGCCGGATAGTATTCGCCGTCCAATCCTTTGATTAAATAGCCTTTTTCCGTAATGGTTAAGCTGACCATTTGCAGCGACGGCGACTGGAAAATCGCTTTCAAACGGCTGAAATCCTGTGTAAACGCCGGATCCATGCGCAAGCTTTCCACAATACTGGCCACCACGATTTTATCCACCGAGTGATCATTTTTTAATTTGGCGAATACGCAAAGGTTATCAAAGGGTTGATAGGCTTTCTCGATAATTTCGTAATCAAACCCTTCCGCGACGATAATCCCTTGTTGCGCGTCGCCCTGATTCAGCAAACGCTGTTGCAGATTGGCTAAAAAGGCGCGGAAAATATTGCCGGCCCCCAAATGAAGCCAAACCGGTTGTTGTTTTGTGTTACTTACTACATCGGAAATGCCGAATCGGGGCAATTGATACCCCTTTTCCTGCCATTCTTTTGAATTTAAAGCATCATATGAAAGTTTCATTATTTGCGTCCTTTTTCTTTTTCGTATGCGTCCCAAAGCCCTTCTACATACATAATTCCTAATGCGCGGTCATATAAACCGTAGCCCGGACGGCATTTTTCATCCCAAATGTGGCGCCCGTGATCCGGTCGCCAATATCCGTCGAAACCGACTTCATGGTAGGCTTTTACGATTTCCGCAATATCCAGAGAGCCGTCGCGGGTTAAATGGGAGGTTTCATAGAAATCTCCGTTTTCGAATACTTTGATATTGCGAATGTGCGCGAACGGAATACGTTTATGGAAAGTGCGGATCATTTCCGGCAAATTATTTTTCAGATTCGGGCCTAAAGCGCCGGAACATAACGTAATACCGTTTGCAGGGCTGTCTACCATATCTACGATTTTTTGGAAATCTTCATGGCATTTCACAATACGCGGCAAGCCGAATACGGAGAACGGCGGATCGTCCGGGTGAATCGCCATGCGAATACCCGCTTCTTCCGCTACCGGAATAATTTGTTCCAAGAAGTATTTCAAGTTTTCTCTTAATTTGTCTTCCGTCATACCTTTATAAAGGTCGAACAATTTATCCAAATGTTTCAAACGTTCCGGTTCCCACCCCGGTAAGGTGAGATCCTTAGAATTTTCTTCAAACTGTTTTACCAACACTTTCGGATCGATACCGTCGATACGGGCGTGTTCATAGAAAAGTGCGGTCGAACCGTCATCCGCTTCTTTAAATAAATCCGTGCGGATCCAGTCGAACACCGGCATAAAATTATAACACACGACTTTTACGCCGTATTTTCCCAGACTGCGCAGAGTGGTTTTATAATTTTCAATGTAAACGTCACGATCCGACGCACCCAATTTGATGCTTTCGTGAACATTCACACTTTCGACTACGTCAATACTTAAACCGTAAGGTTCGACTTGAGATTTCACTTCGGCAATACGTTCTTCCGGCCATATTTCTCCGGCGGGAATGTCGTGTAATGCCCAAACCACCCCGGTCATACTCGGAATTTGTTTAATATGGGCTAATGGAATCGTATCGTTGCCTAATCCATACCATCTGAATGTTGTTTTCATAAAATTAATCCTTTTTTTAACCGCACTTTATTACCATTCGAGTAATACTTTACACACCGTATTTTTTTCGTTTTTGATCACATCAAAGGCTTTTTCAATATCTTCGAACTTATAAGTATGCGTAATCATTTTTTCCGGCGTAACTTTATGTTCTTCGAATAAACGAATCACTTCAGGGAAACGTTTATTGTTTAAACGGGTACCGAAAACATTAATACCTTTTTTAGTAAATGCGACTTGCGGAATTTCCGACGGTGCGGCACCGGTTCCTAACACGACCAAACGACCGGACGGCGCAACAATATCCAACGCATCAAGAATGCTTTGCGGCGAACAAACCGCATCCACTACCACGTGCGCACCTTCGTCATCGGTAAACTCATTGACCGCTTGGCGCATATCGATATCTTTCACGTTAATCGCTTTGGTCGCGCCCATTTCCCGCGCTAATTGCAGACGTTCTTCGAAAATATCGGTAATCAGCACTTCCGCACCGCGGGCCCGTGCCACCTGCATCACCGCCAAACCGGCAGGACCGGAACCGAATACCACGACTTTATCGCCGGCAGCGATAGACGCCCGGGTATTAATTTCCACGCCGACGGCATAAGGTTCGATTAAACAAGCGGTTTTATGCGGGATTTTATTTGTATCCACTAAATAAACATTATCCGCCCGGGTTTTGGCGTATTCGGCAAAGCCGCCTTGTGAATGCACTCCGGTAACCTGTAGGTTTTTGCACACGTTGTGATGACCGGTACGGCAGGCGTAACAATGTCCGCAGCTGTTAACTATATCGCTCACCACATAATCGCCGACTTTAACGTGTGTTACGGCTTTACCCGTTTCCACCACGGTTCCCACAAATTCATGCCCGATAATGGCCGGATATTTGGCAAGGGAATTACCGCCGGTATAAATACCGATATCCGAACCGCAAATTCCGCCGAAAGCCACTTTAATAATCACATCATCATCTTTTGTCACGGTAGGCGCCGGCACATCGGCGACAGTTAATTCGAAAGGTTGGGAAACAGTTATTGCTTTCATTTTATCAATCCTTATTTAGTAAAAAATTCAAGTGGTATCATGAACGTACTCGGGAATACGATTAACACGAGCAGCACCACAACAATCGCAAGCAGGAAAGGCCATACTTTGCGCACGATACGTTCCATGTTGATTTTACCCGTACTGGCGGCAACGTTTAATACCGTACCTACCGGCGGCGTTAACAAACCGAAGACGCAGGTAATAATAAATACCACCCCGAAATAGACCGGATTAATTCCCGCCTGTTTCACTGCCGGCATTAATACCGGTGTTAAAATCAAAATAGTCGGTACCACGTCCATCGAAGTTCCCACCAGCAACACTAAACCGGCAATCACAAGCATTAACAGAATCGGCGAACCGATAAACGGATGAAGTAAATCCGTGACAATACGTGGAATATTACCGATGGTCATCAGCCAGGAAGACACCATCGCGGCGGCGGCCAGAAACATAATTGCCGCACTGGCTTTCGCGGAAGAAATGAAACATTCTTTAATGGCTTGGAAAGTTAATTCTCGGTACACAAACAAACCGATGATTAACGCATAAACAACCGCAACCACCCCGGCTTCCGTCGGCGTAAACATACCGCTACGCAAGCCTAATAAAAGACCGACCGGCATCAAAATCGCCCAAAGCGCTTCACGCGTAGCGCGTACCACTTCGCGGAATGATCTTTTCGGCAACGGTACGGCGGAATCGCGACGGGAAACGATAGCCCAAATCACACAAAGAGTCAGTGTAATATAAACGGCCGGTGCAATACCGCCCATAAATAAATCCGTTACGGATACGCCCGCGGTAACGCCGAAAATAATCATCGGCACGGACGGCGGCATAATCGGCGATAAAATATTACCCGCCGCAATCAACGCGGTAGCGCGATCACGGTTGTAACCGATAGTCGCCATCATCGGAATTAAAATTGCCCCTAAAGCGGCAGTAGACGCCACCGCGCTTCCCACCAAACTGGCGAACAATAGAATAGCGATAATCGCCACATACCCTAAACCGCCCCGGATATGCCCCACAAGTGCGGTCGCCGCATCAACGATTTTGTTGGTTAATCCGCCCCGGTTCATCAAATCGCCGGCAACCACAAAGAACGGAATGGCCATCATAGAAAAGCTGTCCGCACCGTTAAACAGATTTTGCGAAAGAATCTGTGAATTGAAGCCGCCCAGATAAAACATCAGCATCATGCCTGAAAACAGCAGCGAGAATGCAATCGGTACACCGATTACAATACCGCCTACAAGGCTGGCTAAAAAAATAAGAATGGTCATGGTTTTCTCCTAATCTGAATCTGCTTCACTCATCAATGCGGCTTGGTGAACAGATTTAGGATTTCTAATCACATCAATAATATTCAGTAACGCAATTAAAATAATTGCCGCTCCCGTCAATAATCCGATTCCGTACACAACGGATAAAGGCAAACCCGTTGCCGCCGCTTTCGCCGTATGCGATTGAACCACCATAGCCAGGCTACCTTTAAACAAGATAGCCATAACGACAATAATGATGACCCGTCCAACGACGAAAAGCAGCCATTTCAATTTTTCCGGTGCGTTTTTAATGAACGTATCCACGCCCAAATGGGCATTTTCCTTCATCGCCACAATCGCCCCGAGATAAATCACGTAAACAAAAACATATCTCGAGACCTCTTCCGACCAAACCAAACCGGAATTGAAAAAGAATCGAAGTATGACGTTAAAAAACACAAGGGCAATCATTACGGCGAGCATCACACCCAGCAATATTTGAATACCGTTGAACAATTTATCGGTAAAAGTTTTCATACTTCAATACTCCGTCTTATGATTATTGGGTATCTCTGACTTTATTGACTAAAGCTTCGGCCCAATCGTATTTTTTATACAACTCGTCATAAAGCGGCTGCATTTTTTCCACTAACGCCTTTTTATCCGCTTCAGTCGGAACGGTAATTGTGCCGCCTTTCTCCTGCACTAATTTTTTATCCGCTTCGATACTGTTCTGATAAAGATCCCAGCTTTTATCCGAGGTCGCTTTCGCCGCTTCATTAAAGATCGCTTTTTCTTCATCACTTAAATCCTTCCAGAAATTCGCGTTTGCTAATAATTCCAAAGAAGAAATCATATGATTGGTTTCATAAATATTTTTGTTTACGGAATAGAAACCTTGCTGCACAAAAGTAGACAACGGATTGTCCTGACCGTCTACCACGCCTTGTTCAAGTGCGGTGAAGACTTCGCCTAATCCCATAATCGCCACGTTCGCGCCTAACAGCTCCGCCACCTTCACGTGAATCGGATTGTTCGGCATACGCATTTTTTGACCTCTGAATTGTTCCGGATTAGACAGCGGTTTGCTGGAAGAGAAAACTCGGGCGCCGTTCGGCATCCAGGCTAAAAATTTAATCGGTTGGGATTCTTCAAAGCTCGCAGCGATTTCCTGACCGACCTCGCCTTGGTAAATATTACGGGCATGCGCAACGTCTCTGAATAAAAACGGAAAATCCGGTACGGACATTTTCGGTACTTCGGACCACATCACCGTCCCCAATACGGACATATCCACGATACCTTGGCGGGTGTAATCAAAGGATTGTTTTTCATCGCCTAATTGCCCGGAATCATAAATATCGATTTGATATTTACCGTTAGTTTTACTTTCAATCATAGGTTTGAAGACTTCTTTTAACGCAATGGTCGAAGGGTGGGTCGGGGCAACAACGGAAGAAACTTTCACAATTTTAGCTGATGAACTGCCGCCGTTATCATCGCAGGCAGAAAGTGAAAACAGCATCACACTCGCTAATAATGTTTTCAAGAAGGTTCTTTTTTTCATAGTCACTTTCCTTTTTATGGTTAGACATTCTAGTATACAAGCATTCTATAAATTAAAGATTAACAGAAAAGAGAAAAATAATGTGTGAGAGAGATCACAAAATTTGAAATTGGTCGGAAATTACTTGAAAAGAATTAAAAAGGAAAACAGACATTTGAAACCGGGTCGGTTTATCTTTCATAAACGGCGCCTAAAAGAGCGGTCAAAAAATAAAGATTTTTTACTATTTCAGGAAATTTTTTCTTCCCGAATCGATTAAAAAAACATCGCATTTTTTGACCGCTCTTTTCCACCGCAACGGAATCACCGGACATTTAACTCCAATCCGATTTCGATTAGATTTTTCTGTTCCTGTTTCAGATCCTGCCGTAGCAACGGATTGCGTGCCAGATAACCGGGCTCAAACTCCAACTGCCATAAAGTGCGGTCGGTTTTTAATGAGATTTTTTCCGCCGTTTCCGTCGCCTGTCGGGATTTATTCAGCAAAATCGCCAAACGCAGCAGGCGAACCGCCGACAGCACGTCCAACGGGGTATAACGGGCGAATTGTCCTATTTCGTCGCTATGAAAACCGTTTTGCTGATGACGTACCAACGTTGCCAACAGACGTTGCTGCTCCCTGTCGAATCCCGGCAATTCCATATTAGCCAGAATATAGGCGGAATGACGATGCATATTTTTGTGGTTTATAACGATGCCCACTTCATGCAACAACGCCGCCCAGAGAATAATTTCCTGCATTTCGTCGGCAAATTCCGAGGCCTGCCATTCATGGAACTGTTGCGCCAATTGCACTACGGATTTGCTGACCCGTTCGGCTTGTAACCGATCAATATTAAATTGTTCCGCCAATCCTTCCGCCGTACGGTGACGGATGTTTATCACCTGAAAATTCTGATCGAGGCTGTACATTACGCCCTCGCGCAGAGCGCCGTCGGAATAGCGCATCTGGCTAATATCGAAAGTATCGAAAATTGCGCTCAGAATCGCCAATCCCGGCACAAAAACGTCGGCGCGTTCTTCATTTAGACCCGCTATTTTTAATTGGTCGAAGCTGTTGAATTTCAACACGCGTTCAATCAAAAAATCCATTCGTCCCGCCGTGATGACTCCGTCCGGATCAAGATTCGCTGCGATAACTTGATGAACGGTTTTAATCGTGCCGGAAGAGCCCAACACATGCTGCCAGCCCAAGGTTTGAAAAGATTCCGCCAAGTCGGCGATACGGCTCAGCGCGGTTTGGCGCGCCCGCTCAAAAGCCTCGGGCGTAATTTCGCCGTTCGGGAATAAATGCTTAGCGAAACTTACGCACCCCATATCACGGCTTTGCGCGATAACGGGTTTAAAGTTGTCGCCGATAATCATTTCCGTAGAACCGCCGCCGATATCGATCACCAATTTGCGCCCGCTTTCCGGTTGTGTATGTGAAACGCCGGCGTAAATCATGAGCGCTTCGGTTTCACCGGAAATAATATTGATCGGATAAGGAAACACCGCTTTCGCCTGACGTAAAAATTCGTCGTTATTGACCGCACTTCGCAACGTATAAGTCCCTACGACATTAACGTTTTCCGGTTTGAATCCCTGCAACCGTTCGCCGAATAATGCCAAACAGTTCACGCCGCGGGTAATGGCTTCCTGATCCAGCAGCCCGTTTTTATCCAATCCTTTGGCCAGCTGCACTTTTTGTTTCAGGCGGGATAAAATCTGAATGGAACCGTTGACAATGCGAGCCACGATCATATGAAAACTGTTCGAACCTAAATCAATAGCGGCAATTTCACGAATATGCCGGTTATTTTCTAAGGAAAGTGCGGTCGCTTTTTTCATTAAATTTTCATAATTCATGTTGTTTCCTTAGAATTCGAACTGATATAACAAATCAAAGGCTTGGTTCACGCCTGAAACGGATTGCAGATAAAGTCGCGGCAATAGTCTATAACGTAACGTCACTTCCGCCAAGCCGTCAAATAATCCTACGCCGTATTTTACCTGTAAATCTTTGGTTAAATTGCCGCTGACCACCACTTTCGAACTGTCGCCCACACCGGCCGTACCGAGATTTAAATCGGAAATACCGAAAGTTTCGCCGATGTTTCCGACCACTTTTCCGCTTTTCGATAATCCCATACCCAATAATGCCGCCCCGATGGAACCGCCGGAACCGGCTTCGCCGCTGTTTTCCAGCGAGCGACCGGTCAAGATATAGGACAGCGCCTGATCCTGCGGCATGCTCGGTTCGGAAAATACCGTAACTTCCGGCGCATCCGCCAAACCGATTACTTTAATCCCTGCGGTAATTTTGCTGTCTTCCATCGCTTCCGGATTGCGAATGGCTTCGATGTTTAACATGGGCTGAGAAGGCAAACCGGAGAAGGTGATTAATCCTTTGCGGATCAGCAAATCCTGTCCGAAAGACGCATAACGCCCGTTTTTTAAATCAATACCGCCGTATAATCCTAACGCGCCTTTTGCCTGTTTAACCACTAATAAACCTTCCAACCGGCTATTTAATCCGTAAGCATTGATGTTCACGTCGTCGCCGATACGAATTTTCAGATCGGAACGGATTGCCATGCCGTCTTTAGTTTCGGCAGGAATATAAGTTAATTTGTTGCGCGCGGTTTTACCGTCCAGAATGACTTCGTCGCTACTGACGGAAACCGCGCTTTCCGGCAGACTTTCAATAGTAATACGGCCCCATGGAATATCCACCGAACCGGCCAGTTCCAATAAGCTCGGACCGGCCTTCATTTCCACATCCGGGCTGACTTTTAATTTCGCCATAGAAGGAATATTCAGATAGAAATTCTTTGCATTGGCATGCACGCGGGTATGCCAATTTTCCAGGCTTGTCCAATCGGCATCACCGTTTAACTCCAGACGGCTTTCCGGCGTTTGAATATGTCCGTTTAATATGGAACGGTTGCCGTGGAATTGCAAAGCAAGTTCGCCGTTACTGACCCTGAACGGCATGGCATTCACCATCGCTTTAATTCGGTTAATGCGGAAATCGCCGTTAAGCAGCGGATTCTCCAGACTGCCGCCAAATTTCAGGTCGGCATTCACATCTCCGGATACGTTTTCACCGCCGGATAGCAGTTGATTCACTAAATTCAGATTTAAGCCGCGAATATTCAGATTACCGCTCAGCTTCCGTCCCTGCGCAATATCCTGAATATTCAGATCGGCGTTCAGAGTGCTTTGATTTTGCAACTGAATATCCGATTTTGCATTCAGATTATTATTTTCCATTTTAGCGCTCAGGCTGAGTTTGGGCATACCGAGTTTAAAAGTACGGTAATCCAGTTTTTGCGCCAGCTGAATGTTATTGCCGTCTACTTTCACGTCCAGTTTCAAAGGCTTATCGGAAAACCACGCCACATTGCCCTGACTGCGTAAAGCCCCTTTCAGCATATCGCTTTCGGTTAATTTATTTACCAAATTCAAATCAAGTTTCTTTAAATCAAAGGTAATGTCACCGTTCTTGCCTGCATTAAAGGCTTTCGGGAAACACAATTCGATATCGGGATTCGTCCAACAATGGGCGGAAATATCAGCATTTACGGCTTTGTTGTCATAGACTGCATTAAAGCGATTGTTTTTAAAGTCGCCCAACGGCGTATAAATATCGGTTTGACTAATCACGCCTTTCCAAACCTGCGAAGTACGATCAAAACTTCCCGATAAATCAAGATTTGCCGCCACCGGTTCGCCTTGCGAACGCAAATGCAGTTCGTGATGTTTTTCATCGCCTCTGGCGGTCAACACGGCATGCTTTAACTGGATGCCGTCGCCATAACGGAAGCCGACCAAGGTAATATCGGTATTGCCGCGCACCAGCTTATCAGAACTGATTTTACTTTTCGCGTTAAGATTGGCGAGGTGTAAATCCTGAAAACGAATTTGTCTGCCGGTTAAATCCATATCTAAATCAGGCGCCGTAATTTGTCCGGTTAAGGCGATTTTGCCTTTCAGGGAAGCGGAAAGTTCCGGCAGTAATCCACTTAAATCCGGCGCATTAATATCAAGTCGGAAATCGGATTTTTCACTTAACACGCCCTTAGCGGTAATATTATTTTCACCGTAAACCAGCCGCAAATCCGAGAGATTCAGCAATTCATTTTGGTTGGCGGTAAGTTTGCCTTTTAACACAAGCGGGCGTTTACTCACCACGCCGTTAATATCTAATTCCGGCACGTTAATCAACCAGTTTTCGCCGCTTACCCGCCCGTCGGATGTCAACTTGCCCGATAATACGGCAGGAAAAGATTTAACATAAGCGCCTATATTAATTTTGCTTAAATCCACCGCACTTTGCCAAGTTACGCCCTCCTTCCAGCCGGCATTTCCCTTCATATTAAGGGAACCCTCTAAAGCATTCAGCTGTAATTTTTCAATCACCGCTTCATAAAGCCTGCCCGAACCGATAAAATCCAAATGGGTATTCGGCACCCCCATACCTTTTGCCTGTGCGCTGAGCGTAGCGTGATAATCCAGTAAATTACCCGTCACATTCAAATTCACATTACTGAGTTTTAACGGATCGGTACCGCTGAACGGATATTGCGCGGCACTGCTGGTTAACCGTAAAGAAAACGGCATTTTATCTTTAGCCGGTTCGACTTCGCCGACGAGGACCGCATTCAAAGCGCCTTTGCTATTCAGTGTAAGTGCGGTCACATTTTTAAGCGCTCCCGATAACGTCAGATCCAACGCACTTTTCGGTAAGAGAATCTGTTTATCGGCGATAATCGGTTCGATATCGGAACGAATACGGAAATCTACGGGCATTTCACCGTTTAACCGCATTTTACCGTCGCCCTTTAACGTACCGAGCGAGCTATTCACGACCAACGTTTGCAATACCACATCATAACCCGTGGCATCCGCCTGAATGCGGAATTCGGGAATCTGAATATTTTGGCCGGCCACAGCGTCCCGACGGGTTTCGTAAGACCAGCCTTTCCCCTGAATATCCGCGATATGAATATCGAAAGGTAACGTGATTTGTTTAATCCCTCCCAGAAATGCGGGCGTCAGCGTCTGTTCCAATGCCGTCCAGTCCATGGGCGGAGCATTTTTCGCCGCTTCCGCCGCCTGCAGCGCTTCACGTTCGGCATCTTCCGTTGTTGTCGTCGAAAGGAAACTAAAACCGTCAAGCAGAGTCGGTTCGAGGGTTAACCCATTTTCATTGTTCAAACTGACCGCGCTTTTGAATTGCGTTAAGGATAAATGATGATTATCAATATCCACGGATGCTTCGTCTATACCGATATTTTTCACCCGCACAAAAACCGGTAAATTTAAGCGTTCTATCGGACCGGATTCCGGCTCGGATTCGTGCTCCGACGGCGGAATCAGCGCGCTGTTAACGGCGACTTGCGGTTGTTGAATCCGGATGTCTTCCACGCAGATTTCACGGTGCAGCAAACAACGGAAATCCAGTTGAAGGCGGGCATAAGGTACGCGCACATCTACGCCATTGGTACTGAATACCGTATTTTTAAGGGTTAATCCTTGTTGTAACTTACCGCTTACTTCGCCCAAAGTTAATCCGTCCACCCACTTATCCGCCAAGCCTAACGCCCATTTAGTACCGCTTTCGGAACCGAGAATACCCGCAAGACCGGCAATGACAAGGCCCGCCAATACAGTCACAGAAATTAACGAGCAACGAATAACTCTACCGGCAAGAGACGACTTACGGCCTGTAGAAACATCGCTTTTTTTGACCGCACTTTGCGACGGTTTTTGTTCCTGGTGTGTCATTTTTTCGTCCTACAGTTCCGTACCTAAGCCTATGTAAAATTGGATATTTTTACTGTCATCTTTATCCCGCACGGGCGTCGCGATATCAAATTTTATCGGCCCGACCGGTGACGCCCAGCGCACTCCCACCCCCGCGCCGTAACGCAGTTCATCGCTGCTGAATCTATTAGCCGCAAAACCGGCATCAAAAAACGTCGCCGCCCACCAGTCTTGCACCACTTGGTACTGATATTCCAAAGTGCCCGTTGCTAAACGGGAACCGCCCACCAATTTGCCGTTACGCGAATCTTTCGGTGCGATTTTTTTATAACCGTAACCGCGAACACTGCGATCCCCCCCGGCGAAAAACCGCAAGGCCGGCGGAATTCGGTTGAATTCATCGGTATGCAGATAACCGATATCTCCGCGGGTTAAAAAACGATGATTGGTGGCGAAGGTTTTAATCCAGCCGGCATTGGCGCGAATGCGAAAAAAATTCACATCCGACGCCCACATTTTGCGCCCGAGATCGACGGTTACGCTAATCGTGTCGGCGCGATCGGCAAAAGTTCCGCCGCTGATACGGGAACGGCTGACTGTAGCGGTGGGATAAATCAACAGGGTTTTTTCATCTACATCCGCTTGCGTGAAGTTATCGTAACGGGCGCGCAAACCGGCGGAATATTGCCAACCGGTCGGGTGATTCCAAAAACGCAAAGCGGCGACTGTCGCCGCGGTGGATTGAGTATCGGTTTTCGTATCGTCTTCATGCTCAAAACCCGTTGAAAATTCGTAGTAATAATTTAACGGATTTTTCAGTAACGGCATTTTATAGGTTGCTTCAAAATTCTGTTTGGGCGAAGAAATATACAGATTGGAACGCACACTGTGTCCGCGACTGTTAATCCAAGGCCGTGTCCAACCGATTTGAGTATGCGGACCGGAATCCGAACCGTAACCGATTCCCAATTCCATACTGTTTTTCTTACGCGGACGCAACAACACCGCCAAATCCACCAACTTGCTATCCTCGTGTAACGTAGGCTTTACCAGCACCGATTGAAACCAGTTGGTGGAGGAATAATCGCTGGTCATACCGGAAACGTCGTTAATCAGATAAGGATCGCCCGATTGGATTTTGAGAATATTACGTAAATAATCTTCTCGGATTTGAGAACCGTGAAAAGAAATGTCGCCGTAATGATAACGTTGTCCGCTGTTAAATACCAAATGCCACCAGCCTTGGTTGGTCGACGGCATCACCTGCAGTTCGTGCACGGGAAAATCCGCATCAAAATAGCCGCGCTGACGGGCTAATTTTTCCAGTGAACTTTTATAATCGTCATAGATTTCGTGTTCCAGTACCGCACCTTTTGCCGGTACGTTTTTATCCAATTTCCGAAACTCTTCGTCTTCAGCGGCTTCTCCGGAAATTTCAATATCGGTACTGTCTATTCGCACCGGTTCGCCTACATTTACGGAAGCGATAAGTAAATCTTTTTTACCCGACCGCGGCTGTAAATCAAAATAAACCTGACTGTTGTAATAACCGAAAACCCGTAGCGCTTTACTTATATTTTCCCGTAACAAATACTGATGACGTTCCGAACCGTCCGCCTCATTTTTATCCATAGCCTCAAGATAAATACGCACGTTCTCACTCAATCGGTCATCCCGAATACCGTCCACACGAACATCTACTTTGGCAACCGACTCCGTGTCTTCTACAGGAGGAATCTCGAACGGTTCTTCCGCAGTATTTTGTTCCGCACCGACTTCTGTGTCCGTTTCTTCAGCTATTACCGCATGCGAACAGAGAAGTGCCGCTAAACCCGCAATAATAGCGGCAAAACGAATAAACAATGTCATAAATATTCCAATAATAACAATGCGTTTTTGACATATTCTAATGGTTGAATCCGGGTTGTTCAAGTTACGCCCGGTCGGCTATTATCCTTTCGCTTATCAAAAACTCTGTTTTTTATTTACGCCCGAGAATCGTTAACAAAACCGGCCTTCAAAAAGGCTGATTTTACGACCGCACTTTTGCCGGGACATTCCCGTCATATTCGATATTTTCTGTATTTTGGACAATAAAAAAGCACATTTTTCAATGTGCTTGCTAAAAAAGAATCAATTAGCTTTGTGTTCTAAATAAAGTACGGTAGCGGCAACACGCGAATGGACATTTAATTTACGTAACAGATTGCGGATATGAACTTTTACCGTTTCTTCCGAAATAAATAATTTACCGGCAATTTGCTTATTGGACAAACCGGTAGCAATTTGTTGCAACACGTCCATTTCGCGGTCGGTCAGGGAATAGATTGGGTCTTTGCTGGCATGACGTTCAAGCAGCAAATCTTTAATGCTGTCGCTTAACACCACCTCTCCGCCGGCAATGCGCTTCAACTGTACAAGCAATACATCCGGTTCCGTATCTTTCAGTAAATAACCGTCGGCACCGGCGTCGATTAACGCAAAAATATCGTTTTTGGCATCGGAAACCGTAAGAATCACGATTCGCGCGTCTACGCCTTCGTTACGCAACGCTTTCAGCGTATCCAATCCCGACAAGCCCTTCATATTGAGATCCAGCACGATTAAATCAGGCTCAAGCTGCAAGGCTAAGCTGATTCCGTCGTTACCGTTTCCTGCATCGCCAACCACTTCAAAAATTTCATCTAATTCAATGAGTTGTTTAATTCCTCGACGCATTAACGGATGATCATCAATTAATAGAACTTTCGTTTTTTCTGTCATTTTTGCTACCCATTTTGTGTGATTTGATAAATTATAGACCAATCTGTAATGATGATCTAGCAAGTCGCCTTACGGCGAGGGTATTCCTATAAAGTGCGGTCACAAAAAGCAACGCTTCTTGAACATTGGCTGTGCCTGCGTTCCGATAGAAGAGCAATCCCGCCCGAAAACTCCAATAAAAAATGTAACTTTTGTCCTAAAGTCGGCATTACGTATATTTTGCCTGCCGTTGAAACGGCACAATATGAACCGGCGGATTATTTCCTTCGTAATAACGGTTATGAATAATCCGATAAAACTGCGGATAATTGAAATTCTGTTGGATTATTCCGTACGGATTATTGCCGGAAGAGTCCGCATTGGTATAAATATAATTGATTTCGTTAATTTTCTGTTCTTTTTCGCCGTCACAGCGGTGATAAATTTCGACATGGTTTTTTTCGTCCAAAATATACACATTAAAGGTGTCATCGCTATTGTCTTCAAAGAAAAACTGTAAAAAACCTTCACTGGCAAAACTGTCGATTTCCGACGGATATTGTAATTTTTCCGGCATATTTTGTTCGTACCGAACAGGTAACACACTGTCGTTTTTATTAATTTCCGCGTACAATTCTTTATCCAGCTCGTTGACCGGTAACTCCTGATTTTCCGGCAATTCATGCAGACTGATACCCCGCTCCTCGAAAAAAAACTGCCAGTTTTTGCCCGCAACCCGTAACATACTTTGGCTGTTTGCAGCCTGATTCGTACCTAATTGAATATCAATACATTTCTTTATCAATGCAGTAACGATATTGGCAAGAGAATAGCGATAATTACGGCTATAGCTGTATACTTCAATATTCGCAAGTGCGGTCGAACCATGATGAATTTTATTGGATAACACTTTTAACGCCATCAAAATCGCATTCGGTCCCTCAAAATGCAAGGTACGGATTTCATTCCACAAATTGCGGTAAATAAAATCAATGGAACCCACTAAATTTTGCTGTTCCGAACCAAAACTGAACAAATCGCTTTGCTGAATCGGCATCTTGCTGTCCGTCAGCTGTTTAGTCGGATCATTGCTGAGATTAATCGCCACCATTAATTGGCGGATTTCGCAAGGATGATGCAAATCGTCATTAGTCGGCGGGAGGGCGTGAACAGGCAGGGTTTCCGCCAGGTTGGTAATAAACTCCTGCAAGATCGGCAGACTGACGTTAGGACTTTGAATATGCAGTCGGGTGTGCGGCATAAGTAATCCGTTAAAATACGCCGACGCCACCAGTTTGTGCAGGGTCGCGCTGTATTCCGTATAACGCGGATGACTGAATCCCGATACTTCAGGCGCCTGATTCAGCATGTACCAGCCTTTTTTTACAGGACGATCCGTCGCGGTCACTTCAACAAAAGTGAGGTAGGGTTCCGATAAATCCGTCGATATCTGCGGGTTAATCAGTAATACTTTGCCCGGCAGTTCTTCAAATGCAGTATAGATTTTACGGGTAAGAATACTGATGTCCTGCGGCACAATATTCGCGTCCACGTGGTGTTTGCGGGCAAAATCGATCAAATTCCGATAACTGACCATCAGCATTTGCATTAATTTATTGTAGGATTGCTTGACCCGTTTGATTTTCCAGAACGGACGCAGATTCAAATCCTGAATCGTCTCCTTCGACCAGCCCCAATCCTGCGCCAACCGGTTAATCAGATCCACCCGCCAATTGGATTCGTTACGATACCACCAGTCTTCCGTCGCTTTCAGATAAAAACAATGACGCATGTCGTCCAACCGTTTGAAATCTTTACGGTATGTCAGATAATCCGTTACCCGTTCAAGCATTTCAAGATAGGGGTCAAAATGATGATCCTCGGTATGACCCATCAATAAATGGAATTTAAAATCCGAGGCTATCAACCGTGTATTCGGATATTCCCAGGAATATTCTTCCAGTAACAGAATTTTGATGACCGCTTTATAAGGCGCATCGATTCCTTTATACAACTGCCATAAACTAGCACCGAAATATTCATTAGCGGAAAATTTTCCCAACCCGCCGAAATCCACCCATTCCAGCGGATCAATTTCACCGCGCCGGATTAAATCGTCCACTTCCGATTCGTAATTTTTCTCGTCTTCCACCAGTAAGTGCAACCATAACAACGGTTTGCCCGCCAACCGGATTGCCGAGCGGTAAAATTCGTCCAGTAACAACATATATTGTGTCGAACCGCAATTTTCTTTCGTCATTACACCGGAAGACTGAAAATTGCGGAAGCGGTTTTGATCCATCAGAAACAAGTTGACGTCAACTTCATATTGCTTCGCCCAACGCTGCAGTGCGGCGGCTTTCTGTTGCAGTTTTTCACGCTCGCGGGCTTTCAGTCCTTCACGCAGGCACACCCAAATATCCAAGTCCGAAGAGGTGGTTTGAGCAATTGATGCGATACTGCCCATAACATAAACGCCGTCGATCGCGTAAGATGTCCGGTCGAAAATCTGAGGAAATTGAATATCGGACGATTGCGCCAGTATCTCATGCAGATAATGACGCTGGTAATCGGTTAATTTGAAGTCAGCAATTCCTGTAGGCGCGTCGGCAACGAACCCGGGCAAATTAGGATGATTAGCATGCAGAAGCAAAGCGATGAGCTGGAATACATAACGGAATTCATCCGTCGTACCGGATAACGCCCGAAAAAGACGGAATTTTTCCAAATCAGCAACCTGCTTTCTGGCAAACTCAAGATCGTACTTCAATAAAGCTTACCTGTATAAATGAAGAGTCGGCAATACTTTAGCACTTTTCTCAGAATTAGCAAATTTATCCCCGCAAGGAATTGACGGAAATCAAGGAAAGTGCGGTTAAAAAAATATGAATTTTTTGACCGCACTTTATTTGTTATCGGGGCGAAAATTATTTCACCGCGACCCATTTCCCTTGTTGCGCACTGTCAATAATGGCGTCGACGATATGTACGATTTGAGCGCCGTCTTTGAACATCGCGAATTTTGCCTCGTCTTTTTGTGGATTTTTGCCTTCCGCGATGAAGGTATAAAACGCTAACATCATATTTTTAAAGGCATCCGGCCACCCTTCTATATGACCGCCGGGAAAATGGTTATAAGCACGCACGCACGGATTCACCAAACTCGGATCGTCGCATAAAATCCGATTCGCTTGTCGGCGATAACCGATTTTTAAATATTGCGGATTTTCCTGTTCCCAATGCAGGGATTTTTCGCTGCCGCTTAAATCAAAGAGCAGATCGTTTTTATGCCCCGCGGTGATTTGCGAAACCGTAAAGGATCCTTTGGAACCGTCTTCGAATCGCACTAAAACAGATGCGTAATCCTCCGTTTCCACCGGCTTTAATTCGTATGCCGAATCCACATCCGCCGAGGCAAAACTTTCCACTAGTTTACTGGCTTTGCGAGTCGGATACACAATACTCATATCGGCACAAACTTCCTTAATTTTTTTGCCCGTAACGAACTGTACCGTATCACACCAGTGAGAGCCGATATCCGCCACAGTTCGGGATTTGCCGCCGACTTTCGGATCCACCCGCCAGTTATAATCGGTTTCAAGCAGCATCCAGTCCTGCAGATAATGTCCGTTCACGGCGAATATCCGACCGATTTGCTGATCGCGCACCATATCCGCCGCTTGCTGCACCATAGCGAAATTGCGGTAAACAAAACCAACACCGGTGACTACCCCTTGTTTTTCCGCCAATGCCACCAATTCATCCGCTTCCTGCGAGGTGAGGCAAAGGGGTTTTTCCGAGAAAACATGTTTCCCCGCCAGCATAATTTTTTTATTGATGTCAAAATGCACGTGATTCGGCGTGCAGTTATGTACCACCTGAATATCCGGGTTCGCCAATAATTTATCTATGTCGTCATAAGCCAGCGGAATATTCAGTTCTTTCGCTTTTTTATCCGCCAATTCCTGATTGCTTTCTACCAACGCAATCACATCGACGAAACCAAGACGACGAACGGCTTCGATATGGGCGACACCGATAAATCCCGTTCCGACAACGCCTACTTTAATCTTTTTCATTCATCACTCCCTTATTTCAACCCCAACATGATTTTGGCTTGTTTTCTGTCATCGCCCGTATCGGCAAAGTTGTCAAAACTTTTTTCGGCAACCGGAATAATATGTTTTTGAATAAATTCCGCCCCTTCTTTGGCACCGACGGCGGAATCTTTCATACAGCATTCCCATTCCAGAACCGCCCAGCCCGTATAATCATATTGCGTCAATTTTGAGAAAATAGCTTTAAAATCGACTTGCCCGTCACCGAGAGAACGGAAATGCCCCGCCCGCTCCAGCCAATTCTGATAACCGCCGTAACAACCGGACTTGCCGGATTTCACAAATTCCGCATCTTTCACGTGAAATGCCTTAATACGTTCGTGATAAAAATCGATAAACCGCACATAATCCATGTTTTGTAGCAGCATGTGGCTCGGATCATAAAGAATATTGCAACGAGGATGATGATTAAGCTTGTCTAAAAAACGCTCGAAGGTCACACCGTCGTGTAAATCTTCCCCGGGATGCAATTCGTAACAAACGTCCACACCTTGTTCGTCGAAATGATCCAAAATCGGTTTCCAGCGTTTGGCCAGTTCATCAAAGGCCATTTGAATTAATTGTTCTTTGCGCGGCGGCCAAGGATAAAAATACGGCCACGCCAATGCGCCGGAAAAAGACGCGTGAGCATTTAACCCCAGGCGTTTGGACGCTACCGCCGCTTGCTTAATCACATTCATCGCCCATGCCTGCCGCGCCGCGCCGTTACCACGCACCTGTTCCGGAGCAAACCCGTCAAAAGCCGTGTCATAAGCCGGGTGAACGGCAACCAGTTGTCCTTCCAAATGAGTGGATAATTCGCTGATAACCAAACCGTATTGCGCTAAAACCCCTTTTACTTCATCGCAATACGTTTGACTTTGCGCCGCTAATTCCACATCGAAAATAGGTTTGTGGTTACAGGGAATCTGCAGGGCTCTAAATCCTAAACCGGCCGCCCATTGCGCTAAGCTGTCCAGTCGGTTAAAGGGCGCTTTGTTATCAATAAACTGCGCTAAAAATAAACCGGGGCCTTTAATCGTTTTCATGTTATGCCTCCTTTTTATTTTCTTTATAATTAAAGAAAATGAAGAAAATAACGGAAATTACGACCGCACTTACGGCAGGAATCCACCAGAATGTGCTCCAAGTTGAAAGTTCGGCATTATCGGCAAACATATTATTGTATAAACCGCCTGAAATTTGCGAACCCAGCAACATACCCAAACCATAAGTGAATAACACCACCAAACTTTGCGCTTGACCGCGGATTTTCTCGTCCGCCACTTTATCGGTGTACATAAAACCGACCACGAAGAAGAAATCGTAGCATACGCCGTGCAATAAAATACCCAAGTAAACCGCCCAGCGGATTTCGTCACTCACACCTAAAGCGAAGAAGGCATAACGCAGGAACCATGCAATCATCCCCGCCAGCAACATATATTTCACGCCGAGACGTTTAAAGAAGAACGGAATCAGTAACATGAAAACAATTTCGGACATTTGTCCCATAGACATTAAGCTGCCGATTTTTTCAAATCCCACCGCATCCAGGAATGGTGCCGCATAAGCGTAATAAGTACCTAACGGAATAGAAATTAAGGTGGCGCAAACGGCGAAAACCAAGAAATGCGGAATTTTAAATAATGAAATAGCATCGGCGCACATTAAATCCCGCATAGAGAACGGTTTACCTTTTGCCGGCGGCGGCGTGTTCGGCAAAGTAAAGCTATACACGCCTAAAATCAACGAACAAATTGCCGCCACCTGGAAAATCGCCGGACTAGCGGAAAGATCTGCCTGACCGATAAATAAGCCGGCAACAATCCAGCCGATGGTACCGAAAACACGAATGACCGGGAAGGATTTTTCACTGTCGGTAAGACTGTGGAAAGCAATATTATTGGTTAAGGCGACGGTAGGCATGTAACAAAGCATATAAGCCAACAAAGCGAAAACCAACGTGCCGCCCTGCTGACCGGTGATGAAATCGGGAATGAACCATAAAATTGCCGCACCGATTAAATGCAGAACCGCCAGCACTTTTTCCGATGGGAAAAATCTGTCCACCAGCATACCTAAAATAAACGGCGAAATAATCGAAGCGATCGGTCCCATGGAAAAAGCATCGCCAATCAGAGTGGATAAATCATATTTGGTCATCACGATCCCCAAGGTGACGGACCAAGAACCCCAAATAAAGAATTCCATGAACATCATCAGAGATAATCTCGGCACGATTAATGCCGGTTGTTTGGCTTCAGTATTCATATTGCCTCCTAAAGTAATCGATTACAAAATCAAATTAAGTGTAAAGTAATCGATTACATTTTTATTGAGAAGAAAAAATTTTCAACTTTGTGATCTCAATCACAAAATATTTAACTGGACTGTCGTCGCACAAATTTCCAAGGCAATAGATGATGAACGGTTTTTGCAAGAACATCGGAATGGATTTGCTCCAACAGTAACGAAACGGCTTTCATACCGATTTGTTCGCTGGGTTGTTGAACGGTGGTTAAGGCAGGTACGGTGATTTGACTGATGTCCACGCCGTCAAATCCCACGACCGCCACATCCTGCGGAATACTCAGTCCCGATTCCGTTAACGCCTGAATAGCGCCCGCGGCAAGCACATCGGAAATGGCAAAAATCGCATCAGGTTTGACCGCACTTTTCAGCAACGAAAATGTCGCTAGTTTACCCGCCATATAATCCAAATTTTCCGCATAACTAATGCGGGAATAGTCGAGCCCATGAAATTTCAACCGATTGAGATAACCCGATTCACGGTGCTGGGCATATTGATAAGCAAGATCATGATTAATCAGAGCGATACGTTTTTTACCGGATTTAACCAACTGATCCACCACATATTCCGAGGCGGCGACATCATCGATACTGACGGAAGAAACCGTCGAAAGCGGATCGTATTCCGCACACTGAACCCAAGGAAACGCACCGATAATATTCTGCAATTCGGGCAGTTCGGACAAAGCGTCCATGGTAATCACACCATCCACCATTTTGCCCGACAATAATGTCAAACAGGAACGGGAACGGGCTAAATCGGATTCCGTATTGCACAATAAAATCCGATATCCGTTCTTTTCCGCCGTTTTTTCGATACCTTTCACCACGGCGGCGCAAAACGGATTGGCAATATTGGAAACCATCACCAACAACATCCCCGTTTTTGCCGTTCTTAACTGGCGCGCCAGCAAATTCGGCTGATAATTGAGTTCTTTAATCGCCGCCAGCACCTTTTCTTTATTTTGCGGTTTAACCGACGGTTGATTATTCAACACTCTCGATACCGTCGCGACAGAAACACCGGCGCGGCGCGCCAAATCTTGAATGGACACAAAACTCTCCTTGAATGATTTTTCCTATATATTATCGGATGTTGAATAACTATCGCAAACAAGATGTTGATCAAATCCCCTGAATTTTATGTTAGGATAACTTCAACTTATAACAAAAATAAGATCCGGTGTTATGCAACAGGAAATATTAAAAATAGCCACCCGCCAAAGCCCGTTGGCATTATGGCAGGCGAATTTTGTGAAAGATCGTTTAACTGAAATTTATCCCGATTTAACCGTTGAATTGGTGCCGATGGTTACGAAAGGCGATGTGATTTTAGATACGCCGTTGGCTAAAATCGGCGGAAAAGGATTATTCGTCAAAGAATTGGAAAATGCTTTATTGAACGGCGACGCGGATATTGCCGTGCATTCGATGAAAGATGTACCGATGGAATTTCCCGCCGGTTTGGGGTTAAGCGTTATCTGTAAACGAGAAGATCCGCGCGATGCTTTCGTATCCAACCGATATCGTACTTTGGATGACCTGCCGCCCGGCGCTATTGTGGGGACTTCCAGTTTACGTCGCCAGTGTCAGTTAAAAAAACGGCGTCCGGATTTAAACATTCGGTCTTTGCGCGGCAATGTAGGTACAAGATTAAGCAAACTGGATCAAGGCGATTACGATGCCATTATTTTAGCGTCCGCCGGCTTGATTCGTTTAGCGCTGCCGGAGCGGATTGCGTCCTTTATCGAAACGGAAATTTCACTGCCGGCAGCGGGCCAAGGTGCCGTGGGTATAGAATGCCGTATCAACGATCAACGCGTACAAAAATTGCTGGCACCGCTGGCGGATACGGAAACCACCGCCTGCGTACTGGCGGAACGGGCAATGAATAATCGTCTGCAAGGCGGTTGTCAGGTGCCGATTGGCGGTTATGCCGTGTTAAACGGAAACGAACTGCATTTGCGTGCCTTAGTCGGTGCGTTGGACGGTTCAAAAATCATTCGTGCCGAAGGCAAAAGTGCGGTCGAAAATGCGGAAGTTTTGGGCATACAAATCGCAGAAAGTCTGCTCGCTCAAGGCGCGGATAAAATATTGGCGGAAGTGTATAACGGTTAAAAGAAGCAAACGGTTAAATTATGGCGGTTTTGGTCACACGTCCCGACAGTCGCGGCGAACAGTTAACGGAAGCGCTGAATAAAGCGGGCGTGGCTGCATTACACATGCCGCTTTTCAGTATTTCTGCCGGGCGCGAACTCAATGAATTACCGAATAAAATGTACCAACTGAAAGCCGGTGATTACGTGTTTGCCGTATCTAAAAATGCGGTGGAATTTGCCGCCGAAACCCTGAGTAATACGGGATTTCGCTGGCGTCAGGATTTAATTTATTTTGCTGTCGGGCAAAGTTCGGCGGAATATTTTTGCGAACAAAGCGAGCAGCCGGTGCATTATCCTTACGGACATGAAAACAGCGAAGGATTGCTGGCATTGCCGCAAATGCAACGGTTAACGGACAAAACCGTGTTGATTTTGCGCGGAAACGGCGGACGGGAACTATTTCCCGCACAAGCCGTCCGGCGTGGCGCGCAGGTGGAGATTATCGAATGTTATCGGCGTGTACCGGTAGAATACGATCCCAAGAAACAAACGGATTTATGCCAGCGCGCCGGAATTAACACGATTATCGCCACCAGCAGTGAAATTTTAACCCGTTTAACGAATTTCGTGCCGGCAGAAGAACGGGATTGGTTAACGCAGTGTCGATTGGTGACGGCGAGTTACCGAGTGGCAAAATCAGCCGAACGCGCCGGTTGGCAAAAACGGCAAATTTTGATTGCGCCAAGAGCAGATAATGCCACATTGGTGAAAATGTTAGCGGAAAAATAAGGAAACACGATGAGCGACAAAAAAGAGATTTCAAACGCAGAAATCAAAGCGGATGAGCCGATTTTAGCGAAAAAAGGGGATGCCAAAACCGAACAGCCTAAGAGCAAGCGGGAGCAGACGGAAAAAACGAATCCTTCATCTCACCGTGCGACACAAGCCGACCCGCCGAAACCTGAAACCGTCGTAGTAAAAAAAGGCGGTTCCGGTTTAGCTTTTCTTGCTTTGCTGGTAGCCTTGGGAGTCGGCGCGGCCGGTTATTATTTCGGTCAGCAGGAAGTGGCTAAAATCAATCAAAAAATGACCGCACTTGAAAATAAAATCGGCAGCGCCCCGGTTACTGAAACGACCGCCGATAGCCTGCCGACTATCGCGCAGGACAACGAACAGCTGACAAAACTGGTAAACGAACTGAAAGCGACCGACGAAAAACTGTCGAATCTGGAAGTAACATTGTCGGATAAGGATAAAGCCTTGTCAGCTTTGCAATCTCAGGTAACAAACGTAGCAAGCAATATGAACGCCCAACCGAGCGAATGGTTGCTGTCCGAGGCGGATTTCCTGCTAACCAACGCATTACGTAAACTGATGTTGGATAATGATGTAGAAACCGGCATTGCCTTATTGAAAATATCCGACGAAGTGCTGGCGAAAGTCTCCGAGCCGGAAGCAAAAACCGTGCGCGCCGCCATTAACGCGGATTTAAAACAATTATTATCCGTAGACAGTATAGATCAAAATGCGGTGATGCAACGTTTATCGCAACTGGCAAATTCCGTAGACGAACTGGTGGTAATGAACCTCAATTTCGGCGACCATGACGTGCAAACTCAAGACGAACAGGTTTCCGACAATGTAACGGACTGGAAAAACAATCTACAAAAAACCGCCACATCCTTTTTAAATCATTTCATCCGTATTTCCCCGCGTACAGATAAAGTTACGCAGGCGTTATTGGCGCCGAATCAGGACATTTATCTGCGTGAAAATATCCGCCTGCGGCTGCAAATCGCTATTCTTGCCGTACCGCGCCAACAGAACGAACTGTACAAACAATCGTTGGAAACCGTCGCCGCTTGGGTGCGCAGCTATTTTGATACCGACACCGAACTGGCAAAAAATTTTCTGAAATCGGTAGACGAACTGGCGGAACAATCCATTTATGTGGATGTGCCGAATCAGCTTAACAGTCTGAATGCACTGGATAAATTGTTAAACAAAAAACCGCAGGAGATACAAAAAATAGAGATTTCCGCCGATAAAGGTTTAACCGAAGCCAATCAGGCGGCGGCAAAAGAAATAAAAAGTGAAGAAAAATCCGAGGATACCAAAGCCGATATAAAATCTGAGGCAGTAACATCCGCCGTACCGAAGACTGAAGAATCAAAAGCCGAACAGCCGAAGGCGGATTCGCCGAAAACCGAAGATAAACCTGCTGAAAATCAATAAGGAGCAAGACCATGTTCAGAGTCTTATTTTTAATGTTAGCCTTGCTCGCCGGCTTGATTGCAGGACCATATTTGGCCGGAAAACAAGGTTATGTACTGATTCAGACCGAAAACTACAATTACGAACTGTCCATAGTCACCCTGATTATTTTTCTGGTTTTCGCTTTGGCCGTGATTTACGGAATCGAATGGTTGGTCAGCCGTTTTTGCCGTTTGAGTAATAGCACTTACGGCTGGTTCAGCCGCCGTAAACGGATGAAAGCGCAAAAACAGACGCTGGAAGGGTTAATGCGCATGAACGAAGGCGATTATTCCAAAGCGGAAAAACTAATCGGGAAAAATGCCAAACATTCCGAAGAGCCTATCTTAAACTTTATAAAAGCGGCAGAAGCCGCTCAGCAGCGGGGTGACGATTTTTCAGCCAACAAATATTTGATTGAGGCTACGGAATTGGCGGGATCAGACAATTTACTGGTAGAGTTGGCGCGTACCCGAATTTTGTTGCAACAACAAAAATTACCGGCGGCACGCAGTTCGGTGGACAGCTTGTTAATACTGGCGCCTAAAAATCCCGAAGTATTAAAGTTAGCCGTAGAAATTTACCGGAAATCAAAAGCTTACGCAGCCTTAGACGATATTCTGCAACAGGCGGAAGGCCTTTATCCGGATGCTGAATACACCGCACTTCAACGGGAAGCCGAAGACGGTTTGTTGGACGAAAAAATGAACGACGAAGGATTGGACGGACTGCTGGCATGGTGGGATGACCAATCACGCAAACGCCGTAATGACAATTACGTACGCGTAGGGTTAATCCGCCGTTTGATTGATTGCAACGATCATGAAAAAGCCTACGAACTGACCCTCGACACATTGAAAAAAGTGGAAGATGAACCGGAACTCAATAATGCGCTATTGACTCAGATCACTCGCTTACAACCGGTGGACAGCAGTAAGTTAATCAAACAGTTGGAAAAAAACGCGCTCAATCTCCCGGAAAACAAGCAATGCAATATTCAACGCGCTCTGGGTTATTTATTTGTACGTAATAATGATTTTATGCATGCCAGTGATGCTTTTAAGAAAGTGCTGGCACAAAAAGACCAGTGGCATCATTATGATGCGACCATGGCGGCTTATGTATTTGAGCAAATCGGCGATATTGTTACCGCGAAGGAAATTCGTCAGGAAATTCTGAAAAATGCGATGACACCGACAAAGCACAAACCGGTAAACATTACCGTAAAATCAACCGATAAATCAGAAAAACGCTGACTTTTCCGACCGCACTTTTAAAACCCTCAGATTTGGGGGTTTTCTTATTTCTACCTCATAATAAGTATACAATCCGATCCAGATCAATAAATTATTATATTCTCGTTTTCCTTCTTTTATTTCCGACTAAAACACTCTACAATTTTATTTAGTCTCCTACTTATTTAGTAGGTTTTATTTTATCTGTTATTTGGAGTGATTTTATGTACTGCGTACAATGCGAACAAACCATGATAACGCCGAAAGGCAACGGTTGCAGCTTTTCTCAGGGTATGTGCGGCAAAACGGCGGAAACCTCGGATCTTCAGGATTTACTTATAGCCTGTCTTCACAGTCTTTCGGCTTGGGCGGTAAAAGCCCGTGAATACGGTATTATTAATCATGAGGCTGATAATTTTGCACCTCGCGCATTCTTCGCCACATTAACCAACGTAAATTTCGATTCGGCTCGTATTGCCGGCTATGCACAACAAGCGTTAATTTATCGTAATCAATTAATTAAAGCCGTCAGCGCATTCGAATCCAATCCGACCCTTGACCATCCGTTAGCGAATATCGAATTAAACGGTGTTTCCGTTGATAAATTAGCCCGACAGGCAAAACAATTCGCATTGGATACCGACCGCGCAAAGATCGGCGAAGAAGCCCACGGGGTACGTTTGCTTTGTTTATACGGCTTAAAAGGCGCCGCTGCCTACATGGAACATGCGTATGTACTGGATAAATTCGATAACGATATTTATGCTCAATACCACGGTTTTATGTCTTGGTTAGGTACACACCCGAGCGATTTGAACGAATTATTGGAAAAAGCTCTGGCTATCGGCTCCATGAATTTTAATGTAATGGCAATGCTGGATGCCGGTGAAACCGAACATTTCGGCAATCCCGTACCGGCAATGGTTAACGTTCGTCCGGTAAAAGGCAAATGTATTTTAATTTCCGGTCACGATTTAAAAGATTTAAAAGAATTATTGGAACAAACCGAAGGCAAGGGGATTAATGTGTATACCCATGGTGAAATGCTGCCCGCTCACGGTTATCCTGAATTAAAAAAATACAAACACTTGGTGGGTAACTTCGGTTCCGGCTGGCAAAATCAGCAAAAAGAATTTGCCCGTTTCCCGGGCGCCATTGTGATGACTTCAAACTGTTTAATCGACCCGAATGTCGGCGATTATGCAGACCGCATTTTTACCCGCAATATTGTGGGCTGGCCGGGCGTGACACATCTTGAAGAACACGATTTCTCACCGGTCATTGAAAAAGCGTTGGAATGCGACGGTTTCCCTTATACGGAACTGGAACATTTAATTACCGTAGGCTTCGGTCGTAAAACCTTAATCGATGCCTCTGACGCCGTTATAGATTTGGTCAAAGCCGGCAAATTAAGCCACGTATTTGTTATCGGCGGTTGTGACGGCGATAAAGAAGAACGTCATTATTACACCGATTTAGCCTACGCATTACCGAAAGACACCGCCGTCTTAACCTTAGGTTGCGGTAAATACCGTTTCAACAAACTGGATTTCGGTACTATCGACGGCGGCCTGCCGCGTTTATTGGATGCGGGGCAATGTAACGATACTTATTCCGCCATCATGTTAGCGGTAACGCTTTCACAAAAATTAGGTATAGGATTAAACGAACTGCCGTTATCCATTGTGCTTTCCTGGTTCGAACAAAAAGCCATTATCGTACTACTGACGTTGTTAGCCTTGGGTGTGAAAAATGTCTACTCGGGACCGAGCAAACCCGCATTCTTAAATGACAATGTCATGGCGTTATTACACGAGAAATTCGGTTTAAGCGGGTTAACCACCCCGGAACAGGATTTCGGTCATATCATCGGTAAAAACGCATAATTATTTCTAGAACGTGGTATTTGCCCTAAACAACAATATGAATGTCAGATCGGACGTATGGGATACGCCCTTAGAAAGGAATAAAGCAAATGGCTAAAACAAATAAAAATCCGTTATGTATTAACGAATTACAGGTCTATTCAATCGTACAGGAAGCGCCAAAGGTTAAAACGATTAATTTTATCGCGCAGGACTTCTACCCTTATGAAGCGGGACAATACGCCTTAGTCAGTATTCGAAACACACCGCATATCACCCGTGCCTATTCATTGTCTTCCACTCCGGGAGAAAGCCGTTTTGTGTCGATCACCGTGCGTGAAATCGACGGCGGTATAGGTTCTAGCTGGTTAAACAATGAAGTGAAAGTAGGCGATCAAGTCTGGTTTTCAAACCCGATGGGCGACTTTTCCTGCCAAAAAATCATTGCCGATAACTATTTATTGGCGGGCGCAGGCAGCGGCATCACGCCGATAATGTCAATGACACGCTGGTTACTGAAAAACCGTCCGGAAGCCAATATAACCGTCATTCACAGCGTGCATTCGCCCGAAGGTGTGATTTTTAAATCCGAATGGGCGCAACTAAAAGCCGATAATCCGGGTTTAAACTTGGTGTTTAACGCCTCGGTGGACGCCACGGACGGATTTGAACATGGTCGAATCAGTAAACAAATGTTGGCGAAAGCGGTGCCGAATATTACGGATTACACGGTTATGACTTGCGGTCCGCAGACTTATATGAATGCGTTAAAATCCATGTTTCTGGCGCTTGGCGGTTCGGAACAACGTTTTTTTACCGAAGCCTTCTTCAATACCGCACTTGCCGACGACATCAGTTCCGACAAGAAAACTACGTTAACCGTAAACGGCGCCAAGCCAATCAAAACGGAAGTACCGGTCGGTATGACATTGCTTGCCGCACTGGAAGCGCAGGAACAACCGGTGGTTTCGGGTTGTCGTACCGGTTTATGCGGTTTATGTAAAACCAAAATCACAGGCGGTGAATACGAAACGGTTTCCACCGGTGACTTAACGGAACAAGAAATCGCCCAAGGCTACGTACTGGCTTGCAGCTGTCGCGTAAAAGAAAATGTGACTGTCGAGCTTTAATCCCTTTCAAAATAAGGGATTAAAAAGTGCGGTCGGTTTTTACCGAGTTTTAACGCTATCAGCAATAAACGGCATAGCCAACAAAAGTTGCTTTTCCCGCGATTTGTCTGCTGCGCCGTTATTTTATGCACAAAAAACGACCGCACTTTTGTGCTGAAGTGCGGTCGTTTCCGGTCGGATTTTATAAAATGAAACGGCTTAAATCTTCGTTATCCACCACATCATTTAACACCTCCGATACGTATTTTTCATCAATTACGACGCTTTCACCGGAACGTTCGCTGGCATCAAAAGAAATGCCGTCCATTAAGCGTTCAAGTACGGTATGCAAGCGGCGGGCACCGATATTTTCGGTTTTTTCGTTCACATGGAACGCCGCCTCGGCAATTTTACTGATACCGTCAGGGGTGAATTCTACCGTTACGCCTTCGGTTTTCATTAACTCTTTATATTGTAAGGTCAATGACGCACTCGGTTCGGTTAAAATACGTTCGAAATCTTCTTTGGTTAATGATTTCAGCTCCACCCGAATAGGCAAACGCCCTTGCAATTCCGGCAACAAATCCGACGGGCGGGCAACCTGAAACGCACCGGAACAAATGAACAAAATATGGTCGGTCTTTACCATACCGTGTTTAGTATTCACCGTCGAGCCTTCAATAATCGGCAGTAAATCCCGCTGTACGCCTTCACGGGAAACGTCGGCGCCGCCGCGATCGGATTGTTTACAGATTTTATCGATTTCATCGATAAACACGATACCGTTTTGTTCCACCGATTCAATAGCTTTTTGTTTTAAATCTTCATTGTTAACCAGTTTTGCCGCTTCGTCATCAATCAGCACTTTCATCGCATCTTTTACTTTCATACGTCTTTTTTTCGAATGACTCGGTGATAAACCTTCGAAAAGCGACTGAAGTTGCGACGTCATTTCCTCCATTCCCGGCGGCGTCATAATTTCCACATTCATTTGCGACGAAATATCCACTTCGATTTCGCTGTCGTCTAACGCGCCTTCGCGCAATTTTTTGCGGAACACCTGACGGGTGGCGGAATCTTTCTCATATTCGGTTTCGCCCCATTTGTTTTTTGCGCGCGGCAACAAAATATCCAAAATACGTTCTTCCGCCGCATCCTGCGCTTTCATACGGTTTTTTTCCACCTCGATTTTACGAATCTGCTTTACCGCCATATCCGTCAAATCACGAATAATGGTATCCACTTCTTTCCCGACATAACCTACTTCGGTGAATTTAGTGGCTTCCACTTTCACAAAGGGTGCATTGGCTAATTTCGCCAAACGGCGGGCAATTTCCGTTTTTCCCACACCGGTCGGACCGATCATCAAAATATTTTTCGGCGTGACTTCCTGACGTAATTCTTCCGGTAACTGCATACGGCGCCAGCGGTTACGCAACGCAATGGCTACCGCGCGTTTCGCTTCGCTTTGACCGATAATGTAAGCATCTAATTCAGACACGATTTCTCTTGGCGTCATAGTTGACATAATTTATTCCTTTCTTGTGTGATGCGCCGCATCTTAATAACTGAAAGGCACGAATAGATGTTCGTGCCGATAAAATTAAATTTCTTCGATAATATGATTGTGATTGGTATAAATATCAATATCGCCCGCAACGGTTAAGGCTTCTTTTACTATTTCAACGGCTGTTAAATTATTTTCGGTACGTAATAACGCCAATGCCGCAGATTTCGCATAATTACCGCCGGAACCGATGGCTAACACATCGAATTCCGGTTCAATCACATCACCACTGCCCGAAATTAATAGAAAATCCGTTTCGTCCGCGACAATCATCATAGCTTCCAAGCGACGCAGAGAACGTTCGGTACGCCATTCTTTAGCTAATTCCACCGCGCTCTTCACCAAATGTCCTTGGTGTAATTCCAGTTTTTTCTCAAACAATTCAAGCAAAATGAACGCGTCCGCCGTCGAACCGGCAAACCCGGTTACCACCTTTCCTTTATAGGTTCGACGGACTTTACGCACCGTGCCTTTTTCCACACTGTTGCCTAATGTCGCCTGTCCGTCACCGCCGATAGCGACTTTACCGTCTTTTCGTACACATACGATAGTTGTCATTATTCTGTCCTTTTTTATGGAAACTTGTTGGTTAAATGGGGAACGAAAAGCCTTTTTTCAAGGCGAAAAAGAAAAAATCCGCCTAAATTTTATTCGGGCAGATTTCTTTTTTAACGGATAAAGCGGTCCGGCGGATTAGTTTCTGTCTAAATCCAGATCCGCTTTATATTCGATGCGATGATGATCTTTTAATTCGATGGACACATCCAGTTCTTCGTCTCCGCGTTCGAATTTTAAATCCGCATCATCATGTTCGATATCTTTCTCTTCCAGATGAAAACCGCGGGCACGCGCATGACGAATCACTTCCCGCGCCAATTCCGGCACACTCACATCACGGGAATCCAGACGAAATTCCGCTTCGAATTCACCGTCTCCTTTGCGATCGGCTTTAACAATGTCCGCATCATATGGTACATAAATATCGCGCGGAATGTGCGCGGCGAAAACAGTCGCCGAAAAAAAACCGGCAAAGATTGCGATTAATGCCGCTTTTGCATTGAATTTCATAAAACGTCCTTTTATTGATTATTTAACGCTGTCTTTGCGTAAAGACCGAGAAGGAAAGTTCCTGAAAATTCAGGAAAATGAAACAAAAATGCGGTTTTGTTTCAGAAAAAACATTACTTTTTTCGACCGCACTTTTACTGGGAAAGAGACTGTCGCGACCGTTCAAACAAAGCTTTATGTTCTTTGATAATCGCCATAAAAGGTTGTGCGAAGCGATCCCATTTTATAGCGCCCACACCGTTAATTTGTAACATTTCCGCTTTGCTGGTAGGCAGATAAAGCGACATTTCCTGCAATGTGGCGTCACTAAACACAATATAGGGCGGAATATTTTCCCGTTCAGCAATTTTTTTGCGTAAAAAGCGTAAACGGGCAAATAAATCTTTATCATAATTAGTGACGGCGCTGCGTTGCGGTGAAGCAACCGTCGCAATAGCGGATAAGCGCGGTGTCGCCAGTTCCAGTTTTATTTCACCGCGCAACACCGCGCGGGCGCTTTCGGTTAAATGCAGCATTACGCCCACTTCGTTCATCACTTGACGGATAAAACCCAAATGAATCAGCTGGCGGATCACTGATTGCCAGTATTCTTTGCTTTTATCCTTGCCGATTCCGTATACACTGAGGGTATCGTGCCGGTGATCCCGGATTTTCTGATTATTCAGTCCTCGCAATACACCGATAACATACTGTACGCCGAAACGCTGGCCGGTGCGGTAAATGGCGGACAAGATTTTCTGAGCATCCAGCAAACCGTCATATTTTTTCGGCGGATCAAGACAAATGTCGCAATTTCCGCAGGGTTTTTGCCTATTTTCGCCGAAATAATTCAACAAGACTAAACGACGGCAAGTCTGGCTTTCGGCAAACTCACCGATGGCTTCCAGCTTGTGCAGTTTGATATCGCGTTGCGGCGATTCCGGTTCTTCCATTAAAATTTTATGTAACCAGCCGTAATCCGAAGGTTCGTAAAACAACACGGCTTCCGCCGGCAAATCGTCACGCCCCGCGCGCCCGGTTTCCTGATAATAGGCCTCAATGCTACGGGATAAATCGAAATGCGCTACAAAACGCACATTGGATTTATTAATCCCCATGCCGAACGCGATAGTTGCCACTACCACTTGAATATTGTCGTGTTGAAAAGCGCGTTGCACCCGTTCCCGTTCCGTAACGTCCATACCCGCATGGTAAAACTCCGCAGAAACGCCACGTTTTTTCAAGGCTTCGGTCACTTTTTCCGATTTATTGCGACTGTTACAGTAGACAATGCCGCTTTTTCCTTTCTGCGCCACCACAAAATTGCATAACTGTTCCACGGGTTTGAACTTTTCCACCAGCGTATAACGGATATTAGGACGATCAAAACTGCCTACATACAAGTGCGGTCGGTTTAAACGGAGATTTTGCAGAATATCCTGCCGGGTAGTGCTGTCGGCGGTGGCGGTTAACGCCATAATCGGCGCATCGGGAAAACTGGCTTTTAAACCGCCCAGTTGGGTATATTCGGGACGAAAATCATGTCCCCATTGGGAAATACAGTGAGCTTCGTCAATGGCGATAAAGCTCACCTGGCAGAGGGAAATAAACGAAAAAAAACTATTGGTCATCACCTTTTCAGGAGAAAGATAAAGCAATTTCAGTTGTCCGGAAATCGCTTTATTTTGCACCTGTTGCTGCTGCTCGAAGGTTTGAGTGGAATTCAGATAATCCGCTTCGATACCGTTCGCCAGCAGTTGATCCACCTGATCTTTCATTAACGAAATCAGCGGCGAGATCACCAGCGTTAATCCCGGAAAACACAGAGCCGGCAGTTGATAACACAGAGATTTGCCGTTTCCCGTCGCCATCACTACCAAGCTGTCTTGTCCTTGTAACGCTGCGTTAATCGCTTCTTCCTGCCCCAGACGGAACGCCTGATAACCGAAAACCTCTTTCAGTTTCTGAAGTGCGGTGGAAATTTCAGCTGTTTTATCCATTAAATGAAACTCACCTGTTCGCCGTGAGCCTGGCAAGCTTCCGTTAAGGCATCCCAAAAACGCACTCCCTGCCCGTTTACCCAATCGTTATTTTTCCAGGCAAAATGCAGTCCGCCCAAACGGCTTGCCAGCCATAGTTCGAGCAGCGGTTCCTGTTTATTCACCACGATTTGGCTGCGATCATCGAAGGTAATGGTAAATACGGAACCTTGACGGTCACAGTCCGCATCCGCATCCTGGGCTTCCAGTTGTTCTTCAATGCTATCCCAGAGTTGATCGATATTTTGGTGAAATTCAGCTACGTTCATTGTTTATCCTAAAGTAACGTTTTTAATTGATACAAATAAGCCAGCGCCTGTTTCGGGCTGAGTTCGTCAGGGTCGAGCTTTTCCAGCATTTCAAGCGCCGCATTTTTGCCGTCGTCTTCTTCCATCAATGCCAGTTCGCCCTGCATTTGATGAAGAGTTCTTAAATCCTGTAGTTTTTGATCCGCACTTTGCGCCGACAATTTTTCCAATTGCGCCAGTTTTTGTTTCGCCAGTTTAATCACTTGCTGCGGCACGCCCGCTAACGCCGCCACGGCTAAACCGTAACTTTTACTCGCCGCGCCGTCCTGCACCGCATGCATAAAAGCGATAGTGTTGTCATGTTCCAGCGCATCCAAATGCACGTTTGCCGTACCGGCAAACTGTTCGGGCAACACGGTTAACTCAAAATAATGGGTGGCGAACAGTGTGAGCGAACGCAATTTCTTCGCCAGCCATTCCGCACACGCCCAAGCCAGCGACAAACCGTCGTATGTGGAGGTCCCTCGTCCGATTTCGTCAATCAGCACCAAACTGTCAGCAGTGGCCTGATGCAGAATATTCGCCATTTCCGTCATTTCCACCATAAACGTGGAACGACCGGACGCCAAATCGTCACTGGCACCGATACGAGTAAATATGCGGTCGATCGGTCCGATCACCGCTCGTTCCGCCGGAACGAAACCGCCCATATACGCCATTAACGTAATCAATGCCGTTTGACGCATATAAGTACTTTTCCCGCCCATATTCGGACCGGTAATCACCAATAAACGGCGTTGCGGATTAAGACAGACCGGGTTGGCGATAAACGGTTCTTTCAATACCTGTTCCACCACCGGATGACGGCCGTTTTGAATTTCCACGCCGATTTCCGGGCTGAATTCGGGACAAACGTAATTCAGGGTTTCCGCCCGTTCCGCCAGATTAGTCAGCACATCCAGTTCCGCCAAGGTCATACTGGATAACTGCAGGGCGGCCAAATGAGGAAGCAGTTGGTCAAAAATCTCCTCATAAAGCTGTTTCTCTAATGCTAAAGCGGCACCTTTGGCTTTCAGCACTTTATCTTCATAGGTTTTCAGTTCGGGGATAATGTAACGTTCGGCATTTTTCAGGGTTTGCCGGCGCACGTAATGCATCGGCGCGTTATGTGCCTGTCCCTGACTGATTTGAATATAATAACCGTGTACCGCATTATACCCTATTTTTAGGGTGTCAATACCCGTACTTTCCCGTTCGCGCCGTTCCAGATCTGCCAAATATTGAGTAGCACCGTCCGCCAGCGAACGCCATTCGTCCAGTTCCGCATGATAACCCGGTGCAATTACGCCGCCGTCCCGAATCAGCAACGGAGGCGAATCAATAATGGCTCGCTGTAATAAATCGCAAAGTTCGGCAAATTCTCCCATCGGTTGGGATAGTGCGGTCAGATTTTGCAAAGTTTTGATTATTTGCTGCAATTGCGGAAGCTGTTCCAACGCCGTTCTCAGGCGGGTTAAATCGCGCGGACGCGCCGTTCGCAAGGCCACCCGCGCTAAAATCCGTTCCATATCGCCCACTTGCCGTAACAGCGGTTGCAGCTCATCGATTAAATCATCCTGCAAAATAGCGGCGATGGTTTGTTGCCGTTGCCGTAATTTTTGGATTTTACGAATAGGTTGATGGATCCAGCGTTTTAGCAAGCGACTGCCCATCGGCGTGACACATTTATCCAGCACCGATGCCAGCGTATTTTCCGTGCCGCCGCTCAAATTCCGAGTTAATTCCAGATTGCGGCGGGTGGCGGCGTCCAACTGCACCGTATCGCTATTTTGTACCAAACTGATGCTTTTAATATGCGGCAATGCGGTGCGTTGGGTTTCTTTGGCATATTGAAACAGACAACCCGCCGCGCATAGACCTAAAACGGCTTTTTCTACGCCGAAAGCTTTTAAATCTTTGGTACCGAACTGGCGGTTCAGCAACTGCACGGCGGTACCCAATTCGAATTCCCAAATAGGGCGACGGCGCAAACCTTTTGTCTGTTCGATAATTGCCATTTCGCTAAAATCTTCGCTATAAAGCAATTCCGCCGGCTGTAAACGTTGTAATTCTGCGTGCAGTGTTTCCGCATTTTCCGCTTCCGCAATCTGAAACCGTCCGGAAGACATATCCAGCGACGCCAAACCGAAACGGTCTTTTTCCTGATACACCGCCACCAACAGGTTATCCTGCCGTTCCGGCAATAGATTTTCGTCGCTGACGGTACCCGGCGTGACAATTCGCACGATTTTACGTTCCACCGGCCCTTTACTGGCGGCGGGATCGCCAATCTGTTCACAAATAGCGACGGATTCCCCCAGTTGCACCAGTTTCGCCAGATAACCTTCCACCGCATGATAAGGCACACCCGCCATAGGAATAGGCCGCCCCGCGGATTGCCCGCGTTTAGTCAGTGAAATATCCAACAACGCCGCCGCTTTTTTAGCGTCGTCATAAAACATTTCGTAAAAATCGCCCATACGATAAAACAACAAAATATCGGGATTCTCCGCTTTGATGGTCAGATATTGTTTCATCATCGGCGTATGAGCGTCAAAATTCGGCATAATAGTCTCTTTTCTTTAATATAAGGGGCGGATTATAACAAAAAGCGCGGTCGGTTTAGCCGTTATTTTTTCAGCGCACCCAGAATACCGCGCATAATCTGTTTGGTAATTTGGTTACGCATATTACGCCCCACGGATTTCACCACGCCGTTTACGATTTGTTCAGTGGGCGTGAGTTTTTCTCCGCGTTTTTTAGTGCCGAAAATCATGCGGCTTAAACTGCCTAAAATACCGTTTTCTTCTTCCTCCTGCGCCAGTTTCGCCTGTTGTTCGGCCACTTTGGCTAAATCCGCTTGTTGCTGTAACACTTCAAATGCCGAAATATTGTCTACGTATGCGCTGTAATGCGGATATAGCCCATCGTTTTTCACCCAAGCCTGACGCTGTTCTTCGGTTAACGGCGTCAGTCGGCTTTTCGGCGGATAAATCATGGCTATTTCCACCGGCGTCGGCATGCCTTTTTCATCCAGAAAAGAAACCAAGGCTTCGCCCACCCCCAAAGTAGTAATGGCTTCCACCACATTGACATCTTTATTGGAACGGAAAGTTTCCGCCGCCGATTTTACCGCTTTTTGATCGCGCGGCGTAAAGGCGCGCAGAGCATGCTGTACACGATTGCCCAGTTGTCCCAACACGCTTTCCGGCAAATCCAGCGGATTTTGCGTGACAAAATAAATGCCCACGCCTTTGGAACGAATCAGGCGCACCACCTGTTCCACTTTTTCCACCAGTACCGCCGGCGCGCCGTCGAACAACAGATGCGCTTCGTCAAAGAACATAACGAATTTCGGTTTATCCGGATCGCCCACTTCAGGCAAACGTTCGAACAATTCCGCCATCAACCATAATAAAAATGCGCTGTACATTTTCGGCGAATTGATTAATTTTTCCGAATTTAAAACATTAATCACACCTTTTCCGTCGCGGGTTTGCAGCCAATCTTCCAGGTTCAGAGCCGGTTCACCGAATAATTTGTCCGCACCTTGATTTTCCAATGCTAATAAAGCGCGCTGAATTGCGCCCACACTGGCGGCGGAAATATTGCCGTATTGCAACTGAAATTCTTTGGCATTATCCGCTAAATATTTCAGCATGGCGCGCAAGTCTTTCAAATCGATCAGTAATAAACCTTTATCATCCGCTACTCGGAACAGTATATTCAACAAACCTTCCTGGGTATCGTTCAGATTAAGCAGACGCGCGAGCAGCATCGGCCCCATTTCCGAAACAGTGGTCCGCAACGCAATACCGCTATTGCCGAATACATCCCAAAAAGAAACGGGATAAGCGTCCAAATAATCTTCGCCGCCCAATTCCAGTTTTTCCACCCGTTCCGCAATTTTACCCTGTAATGCGCCTTTTTGGCTCAATCCCGACAAATCGCCTTTCACATCCACCAAAAACACCGGTACGCCGTCATCACTGAACGCTTCGGCACATTTGCGTAATGTTACGGTTTTCCCCGTTCCCGTGGCACCGGCAATCAAACCGTGACGATTTGCCATTTTTTTATGAATACCGAAGGTTTCTCCCCGGGCATTGCGCGCGATGTGGTAAATATTCATAAACTATCCTTTTGGTTAAAGTGCGGTCGGAAAAAACGATGTTTTTATCACCGCTTCGGGTGATCGGTTTTATCGAAATAACACCGTCATTTATCCATAAAACATACTGTATTTTATGCTATCCTAACGGGAGAAAAAAGGAGAAATTATGACCGCACTTTGTCCTTGTCAGTCGGGATTGGATTATGCCGATTGCTGCGAACCCTTTCATTCGTTTAAAACCTGCCCGCAAACGGCGGAACAGTTAATGCGCTCCCGCTATTGCGCTTATGTGCTGAAAAACATTGATTATGTGATTCAAACCACCGTGCCCGGCCAACAGGCACAATTAGACAAAACGCTGTTGCAGGATTGGGCGAACGACACATCTTGGACGGGCTTGCAAATCGTACGTCATCAACCCGCAGTTTCCAAAATTCACAGTAAAGTGGAATTTAACGCCTTTTTTAAGGTGAACGATGAGAAACAGACGCATAATGAAAATTCGCTGTTTGTAAAAATTGACGGACGTTGGTATTTTGTAGATTCCACCGTGGAATTACCCAACCAAAAACACCCTTGTTTATGCGGTTCGGGCAAAAAATTCAAACATTGCTGCGGAGCTTATTTATGAAGACTGCTTTCACCCCCTTCGCTTCTTTCGGCAAAATTTTTCTGCAACGTTTCGGTCAAAACAAACTCTTGCTGGAAGCGGGCGCATTAACCTACAGTACCATGCTCGCCATCGTGCCGTTAATTATGGTGATATTTTCCATTTTTTCCGCCTTTCCCATTTTTAATGATGTCACCGGCGTATTAAAGGAATTTATTTTCACCAATTTTGCCCCTTCCGCCAGTGATGTGGTCGGACAATATATCGACCAATTCGTACAAAATTCGAAAAAAATGAGCGCGGTGGGCATTATCAGTCTAATTGTGGTGGCGTTAATGCTGATCAATTCCATCGATAATTCTCTGAACGGCATTTGGCGGACGCCTAAACGCGGTACGCTGTTCTCTTTTGCGGTTTACTGGACTATTTTGACCCTCGGTCCCATCATTATGGGCGTCAGCATTGCCATCAGCACCTATGTCACCAATTTAAGTTTGTTCCGCGGCGAATTGAATCTGCCTTTCGGCATCAAACTGCTCGGTTTTGTGCCTTTTATTCTCACCTGGCTGAGTTTCACGCTGATTTACGCCATTGTGCCGAACAAAAAAATCAACATTAAACATGCCGCCGCCGGTGCCTTGGTTGCCGCCGTTTTCTTCACTTTAGGCAAAAAAGCCTTTATGTGGTATATCACCACTTTTCCCTCTTATCAATTAATCTACGGTGCCATGGCGACCTTACCGCTCATGTTGTTGTGGTTGCAGTTAAGCTGGTTGTTTATTTTATTGGGCGCCCAACTGGCGGCTGTGTTAGATGAAATACAGCTTGAACAAAATAATGAAATCCATTCTGAACAAGTAAATAACAAGGATAAAAAATGATCGCACTGATTCAACGCGTCACACGGGCGCAAGTGGATGTGGACGGTAAAACCGCGGGAAAAATAGGCAAAGGATTGCTGGTGCTGCTCGGTGTGGAAAAAGAAGACAACCAAGCCCGTGCAAACAAACTGGCGGAAAAAGTGCTGAATTACCGTGTGTTTGGCGACGAAAACGATAAAATGAATCTGAACGTGCGACAAGCACAAGGCGAATTGCTGGTAGTTTCCCAATTCACTTTAGTGGCGGACACCGGACGGGGTTTACGTCCGAGTTTTTCCAACGGTGCCACTCCCGCTTTAGCGGATGAACTTTACCGTTATTTCATACGAAAATGCCGCGAAAAAATTCAGGTGGAAACCGGCGAATTCGCTGCGAACATGCAAGTCAGCCTCACCAACGACGGTCCGGTGACTTTTTGGTTGCAAAGCTAGACAGATAAAAAACTCGGTAAAAAACGACCGCACTTTTTCTATTACGTAAAAAGAGCGGTTAAAAAACCGAAGGTTTTTAGCTTATTTTATGTCCATGATGGTTGAAATATTTCCTGTCATTGTGCTCCGGATAATCTATAAAAATATTAATCTTCGGAATTATCGTCAACAGCTTTAACCACTGACAATTTATCCGTTTCCACATCGTTGTGCAGCAATTCTACTTTCGGCAGGGTTTTATTGGCTTTTGCCGATAAATCCTTAAAGCGTTCCACTTTACCTACCAGACCTTGCTGTCCCGCTAATGCCGTTACGGTTTCGTTATAACGGGTGTTAACGGTGGAAAGCGTGGCGCCGAGTTTTGCCAGCCGTTCCGCCACCAGACAAATCTGATTATAAATTTCACCGGCACGTTCGCTGATTTCACGGGCTTCTTCGTTACCCCGTTCCATCCGCCATAAATTCGCCACCGTACGCAAAATCGGCATTAGCGTAGTATGAGATACCATAATCACATTTTTGTTATAACCGAAATTAAACAACTCCGTATCGGTTTTCATGGCTTCGATATAAGCGGGTTCCACCGCAATAAACATGAGTACGAAATTCGGACTGCGCATACCGATCAGATTGCTGTAATCCTTTTGCGATAAATCGTTAATGTGATTGCGCACCGCTTTCACATGTTCGCGCATAAATTGTGCGCGTTGCGATTCATCTTCGCAATTCACCGCACTTTCATACGCCACCAGCGACATTTTGCTGTCGATAATCAAATGTTTGTTATCGGGCAGATAAATCACAAAATCCGGATAATTATTTTTACCCTGTTCGTCTTTAAAATGAACCTGAGTACGATAATGTTCGTCTTTCATCAAGCCGGCCAGTTGCAGCGCCCGTTCAAGCTGCACCTCACCCCAGTTGCCGAGGGTTTTCTTTTCGCCTTTCAAGGCGGAAGTCAGATTGTTCGCTTGCTGCGACATGGAAAGTCCGATATCGAGCACTTTTTTAATCTCCGATTCCAGCGCCGTATTGCCTTTCACATTTTCCGAATGAATTTCATTCGCCCGTTTCTGAAATCCCTCAATTTGTTCGCGGAACGGTTTCAACAAAGCGTCCAACGCGGTTTGATTGGATTGGCTGAAAGATTGGGATTTTTCCTCCAGAATACGGTTTGCCAGATTTTGAAATTCCACCGAAAGCTGTTGCTTGGATTGGGTGAAATTCTGCTGTTGTTCGGCAAAATTTTTCTCTTTTTCCGCCAGCGTAATCTTAAATGCCGTCAATTCCTGGGAAAGTGCGGTCAATTTTTCCCGCGTTTTGCTCAATTCATCTCGCTCCGTTTGCAATGCCCGATCCCGCTCGGCAATCTCATTATGCAGATAATCGTTACTGGTTTGAAAGCGCGCCACCGCTAAATCCTGCTGGTTTTTCAACGCGCCCAATGCATCGAATTTATCCGCCAATCGATTATAATCCTGAATATTTTTCGTTAAATCCTGTTGTAATTCCTGCGCATCCCGGCTGCGCCGCAGCAACATAAACAGTAAAATAAGACACAGTAATCCCAGTAAAAGTGCGGTCAGAAAATAAGGATTTTCGAGAAGTTGTTGCATAAAAATTCCTTCGTTTTAGGTTGTAGTATAAACCAAAACGGGTAAAATCAAGTGAGTATTTTTAATGGGAACAGATTAATGGCATCCGCACTTTTCGAACATACCAAACATCAGGAATTTTGCCCGCAATGCGGTTCGCCGCTGCAAATTCGTCAGAGCAAAAAAGCGCTGTTTTTAGGTTGTTCGGGCTATCCGAAATGTGATTATATTAAACCTTTGCAGCCTTTCAGTGAAAATAAAATCTTAAAACAGCTGAATGAAACCTGCCCCGAATGCGGTCGATTTTTACAGCTCAAACAAGGAAGTTTCGGCATGTTTATCGGCTGCAGCGGTTATCCCGATTGCCATTTCGTAGTGCACGACAAGGAAGAAGCGACAGAAGAAAGCGTGCCTTGTCCCGAATGTAAAAAAGGCGAACTGGTGGCGCGACGCGGACGTCAGGGCAAAACCTTTTACGGCTGTAACCGTTTTCCCGTCTGCAAGTATACCGTCGCCGGCAAACCTTATGCCGTAAACTGCCCGCAATGCGGCAGTTTGCCGGTGATGTTAAAAAAACAAACGGAAACCCGCCGCACTTTTATTTGCCTGAATAAAAGCTGTAAACATCAATTTGACATCAAATTATGAATTTCACTGAAATAGCCGAAAAACTAAAACAAAATCAAGTGGTTGCTTACCCGACCGAGGCGGTATTCGGTTTAGGCTGCAATCCGTTGAGCGAAAGTGCGGTTAAAAAATTACTCGATTTAAAACAGCGTCCGATAGATAAGGGGCTGATTCTTATCGCACCCGATTTACTTTATTTATTGCCGTTTATTGATACGGAACGATTAAATTCCAGACAAATTAGCCGTTTAACGGCAAATTATTCCCATCCCGTCACCTGGGTTGTGCCGGTAAAATTCGGTACGCCGAAATTCCTTACCGGACGCTTTAACAGTATTGCCGTTCGCATCAGCGATCATCCCGCCGTGGCGGAACTCTGCAGTTTAACGGGTTTTGCACTCACTTCCACCAGCGCCAACTTATCCGGTTTACCGCCCTGTAAAACGGCGGCTGAAGTGCGGTCACAATTCGGTCAGTTTTTTCCGGTACTGGATTATCCTGTGGGTCATGCGGAAAAACCGTCGGAAATTAGAAATTTACTCACAGATCAACTAATTAGAGAAGGTTAAATATGGACAATTATGCGGTTTGGGGGAATCCCATCAAACAAAGCAAATCGCCGCAAATTCACAAAATTTTTGCCGAACAGACAAAACAATGTATGGAATATAAAGCGATTTTAGGCGATCCGGAAAAATTCGAGACCGAACTCCTACGTTTTTTTGCCGACGGTGCCAAAGGCTGTAATATTACCGCTCCCTTTAAAGAACGGGCTTACAGTTTAGCCGACGAATACAGCGAACGTGCTTTAACCGCAGAAGCCTGCAATACTTTGAAACGCTTGCAGGACGGGCGTTTATATGCGGATAATACCGACGGCGCGGGCTTAGTCAGCGATTTGGAACGGTTAGGCTGGCTGAAATCCAAACAGTCCCTGTTGATTATCGGTGCCGGCGGCGCCACCAAAGGCGTATTATTGCCTTTATTGCAGGCGCAGCAAAATATCACGCTTTGCAACCGCACTTTAACCAAAGCACGGGATTTAGCGGATAAATTCGCACCCTACGGCAATATTCAAGCAATGAAACTCAGCGAAATTCCCGTACAAAAATTCGATTTGGTGATTAACGCCACATCCCTCGGTTTGCAAGGTAAAACCGTGGATATAGAACCCGAAATTTTACGTTTGGCGGGAGCGGTTTACGATATGCAGTATGACAAAGGCAAAGATACGCCTTTCGTAGCTTGGGCAAAAGCCCTCGGTGTGCAAAATGTTCATGACGGATTCGGTATGCTGGTGGGACAGGCGGCACATTCTTTCTATTTATGGCGCGGAATAATGCCCGATATCAAACCGTTATTAGAAAACGATTTGATTTAATACAAAAGTGCGGTCAAAAACTTTGTATTTTTTGACCGCACTTTTTGTTTATCTTAAATATCGTTCACTATTATAAATTAAACGGTTTCACATAAGGCAGCATACCTTTATCCAACATATCCACTAAACCGCTGTGGTGATCGTTCGGACCTAAACCGCGTAATTCCACCGTGAAATTTACGCTGTTGTCATACAGCGTATCTTTGCTGTCACTGTATTTACGCGTATCGCTTTCGCGCACCAAATAACGGCGCACACCCACACCGGCAGACCAACAACAAGTGTTGTAACGCACGCCGGCATATTGTTCCACCGCTTTATTCAGTGCGATGTCGTGATAATAACGTCCGACTACCGCCCAATTATCGGCAATTTCCCAGGCAACCGTACTACCCAATTGCTTAATATCCTGATTATAACGGTTAACGCCGGATGTCAGATTTTGGTCGATATATTCCTTACTGGCGTAACGATAATTTAACTGAATCAGATTATTCCGTTCGGGATTATATTCTAAACTGGTATTCATTAATGACACCGCATCCAAACGGGTATCGTATTGATAACTACCGCGCCAGTTCCATTGATTATTAATTTTCCAGTTACTTTCCAACGCCCATGAAGAGGAACGTCCGGTAGTACTGTTATTGCTGTTTTCATCAATACGGGAATCATTGAGATAAATAATTTGCCCTAAAGACACATTAAAACGTTCATTGGCATTTTCGTCATAAAAACGACTGGTACCGCCCAAGGTGAACTGATTGGCGGAAGCAATACGATCCAACCCGCTGTAGCGCCGATCACGGAATAATGAGAAATAATCCTGTTGTAATAAAGCGGAATCGTAACCTAAACCGAGATAATCTGAATAACGTTTGGAACCGATATTACTTTGGTTACGATAGGGACGATATAAATATTGCACATGCGGTTCAAGGGTTTGCGTATAACCTTTAATAAAGGTCTCATTGCTTGCCAAAACCGTCTGTAAATCCACCTTGACTTGCGGAATGGTACGATTGACGGATTTTTGAATATCCGCATCCACACCGGTTCCCGCTTTTTGCTGATAATGGGTGGCATACAATTTGGTTTCGATATTTAAGCTACCGTATTTATTCGCCAACGGAATATTCAGACTCGGTTCCGCATGATAACGCCATGCCGTCGGCATTGATTTGCTGTCGTTATCGAAATGTACCGCCTGAGCAAATAATTTAAAATCCAGCCAGCCGTTTGCCAGTCCGTTTTTATAATAATTGAAATCAATTTGCGGTAATGCCTTATACGGACCAATATCCACTTCATCAAAAATTTGGAATTGTTTCGCCGAAACGGTTAAATTCCAGTTCGGCTGATAATAAGATAAACGGGCGGACTGGGTGGCATAACCGTCCGTGCTATTTCCGTAATCGGAATCAAAATCAGAAAAATAACGTTTATCGCTCACTTTGGTGTAATCAATATTTAACCGCCAATCATCCCATAAACGGGCATCATGTTTCCAATAAAATAAATGACGGGAACGGTTTTCGCCGGTGTAATCATCATAACGATCGTCGCCTAAATATTCGCCGAAAATTTTCCCTTCCCCCAAAACGTTCAGATAACGGAATTCGCCTAACCACTGCCAGCCGCGTTGCGACATATATTTAGGCGTAATCGTCATATCGTAATTCGGTGCGATATTCCAATAAACGGGTTGGGCAAACCAATAGCCGTCACGACTGGAATGACCGGCACTGGGGATCAATAAACCTGATCGCCGACGATCGCCGATAGGCAACTGAAGATAAGGCGTATAAAAAACCGGTACGCCGCCAACTTTAAAACGCGCATGCCACATTTCCGCATATTCTTCCTTAATATGTTGTTTTATTTCGGAAGCGTCAATCTGCCATGAATTATCGTCCGGTAAGCAGGAAGTGAAAGTGGCGTTTTTCAATAAACGGTAATCATCGCGATTTTCGGAGCTTTCCGCCGTACCGCGTCCTTGTCTGCCCACAAACTGGTAATCGGAATTCGTTATATCCGCATCATTATTATTCAGATTGATTCTGGCGTTTTCACCTTTCAATAGGATCAGTTCGTCCCGGTAATTAAAAGCACCGTTAGCATAAGCATGACGTAACGCGTTCGCCCCTTCGCCCTTTTGCGTCACCACCACTTGCGGCGCCTGTAAATGACGGTTTCCCTGTTTAATATCTACATCACCACTGTAAGTAGCGCGGGAAGGGTTAATAATATCCGCACTGTCGGCCTCAATATAAACGGGTTGTTCGTTGGCATCGCCGGAAACCGGTTCCCCCGTGAACTGAGGCACGCCCGACAAACACCGACGATGTAAATTATCGGCATTCGCCCATGCACCGCCACTGTAAAGTGCGGTCAAAATCGCAAGAGAAATAAACGAATAAGAAGAATGTTTCATAGCTAATCGGTTAAACATAAAATTGAAGCAATTATACTTGATGTACTGAAATTTACCACGAAATTTGACCGCACTTTTGCGAGAACGTTTATGATCAATTATCTTTTTTTATTGAGATCAAGTTGTGAGTAACTTAATAAGAAAGTATGAAAAAACTGTATTTTTCCCGTTAATAAAATAAAACATAAATCTATCTGTGGATAAATCACCATTTTATACACAGCATTTTTGCTGTAAAGATCGAAATTTCTTACAAGATCCTTTTTCGGTTAACTTCTTTATTTTTATGCAAAAGATCCGTTTATACACAGGGATCAGGGGATCTTAATAATAGTCATAATAAGATCTTTATATATAAATTTAAGATCTTATTTTATTAGCTCCCCCATTTTTCTGTTTTTTCTCTCACTTAATACTTAATTGTGACTTTCAAGCCCGAATAAATTTCAGTAGAATAGCGCGTTACTTTTTATATTTCAGTCTAGGGATCGGTGAAAGCGATCGTACTCATTACATAAGGTTACTATGTTTTATACGGAAAATTATGATGTGATCGTAATCGGCGGCGGTCACGCAGGAACCGAAGCTGCGCTCGCTCCGGCTCGTATGGGGTTGAAAACTCTGCTTTTAACTCACAATGTAGATACTTTAGGCCAAATGTCCTGTAATCCGGCTATCGGCGGTATCGGAAAAGGGCATTTAGTCAAGGAAATCGATGCTATGGGCGGTTTAATGGCGACGGCAGCCGACCGGGCGGGAATCCAATTTCGTACTTTAAATGCCAGTAAAGGTCCGGCCGTACGGGCAACGCGTGCTCAAGCGGATCGCGTTTTGTACCGTCAAGCCGTACGTCAGGCGCTTGAAAATCAGCCTAATCTGGATATTTTTCAACAGGAAGCGACAGATATTTTATTAGAGCGGGAGCGCGCCGCCGGCGTTTCCACTAAAATGGGATTAACCTTTCGGGCTAAAGCCGTGATCTTGACCGCAGGAACTTTTCTAGCCGGTAAGATTCATATCGGTTTAACCAATTATGAAGGCGGACGTGCGGGTGATCCGGCATCGGTGACGCTTTCCCACCGGTTACGGGATCTCGGTTTGCGGGTGGATCGTTTGAAAACCGGAACTCCGCCGCGTTTGGACGCTCGCACTATTAATTTTGATATTCTGGCTAAACAATATGGAGATGCGGAATTACCGGTTTTCTCTTTTATGGGATCGACTGATCAGCATCCGCGACAAATTCCTTGTTTCATTACTCACACCAATGAACAAACACATGATGTGATCCGCAATAATCTGGATCGTAGTCCGATGTATACCGGTGTGATCGAAGGGATCGGACCCCGTTATTGTCCGTCTATCGAAGATAAAATCATGCGTTTTGCCGACCGTACTTCCCATCAAATCTATTTGGAACCGGAAGGTTTAACCAGTAACGAAGTTTATCCAAACGGGATATCTACCAGTTTGCCGTTTGATGTGCAAATGAAAATAGTCAATTCTATGAAGGGATTGGAAAATACCCGTATCGTTAAACCGGGTTATGCCATCGAATACGATTATTTTGATCCGCGCGATCTGAAACCGACTTTAGAAACTAAAGCGATCGGCGGTTTATTCTTTGCTGGTCAGATTAACGGCACGACAGGCTATGAAGAAGCGGCGGCACAAGGCTTGTTAGCAGGTATTAATGCAGGATTATTCGTCCGGGAAAAAGACGCTTGGTTTCCGCGTCGCGATCAGGCTTATGTGGGCGTGTTGGTGGATGATTTATGTACTCTCGGTACGAAAGAACCGTATCGTGTATTTACTTCTCGTGCGGAATACCGTTTGTTGTTGCGTGAAGACAATGCGGACAGCCGTTTAACACCGATTGCTCATGAATTGGGGTTAATTGACGAAGCCCGTTGGGCGCGCTTTAATCGAAAAATGGACAATATAACCAAAGAACGCGAACGTTTAAAACAGATCTGGATTCATCCGCAATCGGAACATTTGAACCATATTAACGGTTTGCTGAATGCTCCGTTAACTCGTGAAGCCAGCGGCGAAGATTTATTACGGCGTCCGGAAGTCAGTTATGAAAAATTGACAAAAACAGCGGCATTTTCACCCGCACTTGAGGATAAACAAGCTGCCGAACAGGTTGAAATTGCGATTAAATATCAAGGTTATATCGAACATCAGCAAGAAGAGATCGAAAAACAGAAACGTCATGAAAATACTCTCATTCCGGAACGTTTCGATTATTCTTTAGTTGCCGGTTTGTCCAATGAAGTACGCGCTAAACTAGAACAGCATCGTCCGGTTTCTATCGGACAGGCCGGCCGGATTTCGGGGGTGACGCCTGCAGCTATTTCTATTTTGCTGGTAAATTTGAAAAAGCAGGGAATGTTAAAACGTGGCGAATAATTTAGAACAAATATTACGCGAAAAACTGGAAATACTGCTCCAATCGACCGCACTTTCTCTGAGTTCTCAGCAAAAGCAACAATTAGTTAAATTGGTGTTGTTACTGAATAAATGGAATAAGGCTTATAATTTGACTTCCGTGCGTGATCCGCAGGAAATGCTGGTAAAACATATTCTGGATAGTTTGGTCGTTAGTCCTTATTTACGAGGAGAGCGTTTTATCGATGTGGGAACCGGTCCGGGTTTACCCGGTTTGCCGTTGGCGATTATTAATCCGGATAAAAAATTCGTATTGCTCGACAGCCTTGGTAAACGTATGAGTTTTATTCGAAATGCAGTACGAGAGTTAGAACTCACTAATGTGGAACCGGTGCTCAGCCGAGTAGAAGAATATATACCCGATCATAAATTTGACGGCGTATTAAGTCGCGCGTTTGCCAGTCTGAAAGATATGACAGACTGGTGCAGTCATTTGCCTGTGAATAACGGTCTGTTTTATGCTCTGAAAGGACAATATAACGAAGATGAAATAAAACAATTAGATGAAAAATTTACGATTCAGCAAGTGATTAAGTTAGATGTGCCGGAATTGCAAGGTAAGCGTCATTTAATACTGATTAAATAAAAACGCACTTTTTCTTGCTTCTGATCGAAAAATAATTAAAATGAATGAACATTCATTCATTAATGTTTTTTTATTTGAATTTTTTGCAATAAATTATGAAAAATAACTATTTATTTGTTGTTATTTTTCGGTAAAATTTTGACGATTTTTCAGAATAATAGAATGATATTTAACAAAAATTAAAAACAGTCTGGTTTTACCTATTTTGAGTAAGGCAAAGATTGCAATTGGAGTCTCAAGGCGTATAATCAAAAAACATTTTTGTTGATAGGGAAAGTCAATGTCTTTCGTTGTTAATCAAGCAAAACGGCACTATCGCAAAGCGTTATGGATAGAATCAGGAATCATTTTATTGGTAACGTTATTAGTGTTGGTTGCAAATTTTGATGCAACACTTTCACTCTTAACGGGATTATTATCCGGCTTTTTGCCATACTGCTTGTTTGTGTATTGGCTATTTTTTCGATATTCTCCTAAAAATCAGTCAAAAATGACCGCACTTTATTGTGGTGAGGGTTTGAAATGGCTGGCAACGATTGTATTGATTGCAGCGAGTTTTAAACTGATAACGAATTTAAATGTGTTAGCCTTTTTTATCGGCTACATAATGATGTTGATTTTCAATAATCTTATTCCCTTTGTTTTTTCAAAGGTCAAAAATTAAAGGACTATAATATTATGGCTGGAACAACCGCAGGATATATAGGTCACCACCTAACGTTCTTATCGTCAGGCGAAGGCTTTTGGGCAGTACATTTAGACACGCTGTTCTTTTCTATCGTTTCTGCTTTAATTTTCTTATTTGTATTCCGTAATGTTGCTAAAAAAGCTACTTCCGGCGTACCGGGAAAATTACAATGTATGGTTGAAATAGTGGTGGAATGGATTAACGGTATTGTGAAAGAAAATTTTCATGGTCCGCGTAATGTTGTAGCACCTTTGGCATTGACTATTTTCTGTTGGGTGTTCATTATGAATGCCATCGACTTAATTCCTGTTGATTTTCTTCCTCAACTGGCCGGTTTATTCGGCATTCATTATCTTCGGGCGGTACCTACTGCCGACATCAGCGCAACATTAGGTATGTCCTTATGCGTGTTTGCATTAATTCTTTTCTATACCGTGAAATCGAAAGGTTTTGGCGGATTGGTGAAAGAATATACGCTCCATCCCTTTAATCACTGGACACTTGTTCCGGTCAACTTTATTTTGGAAACCGTTACTTTACTGGCTAAACCTATTTCATTGGCATTCCGTCTATTCGGTAATATGTATGCAGGGGAATTAATATTTATTCTTATTGCGGTTATGTATTCCGCCAATGCAGCTATTGCCGCATTAGGTATTCCTTTACACCTTGCTTGGGCGATTTTCCATATTTTGATTATTACGTTACAGGCTTTTATCTTTATGATGCTGACTGTGGTGTATTTAAGTATTGCTTATAATAAGGCTGAACATTAATTTTTAACTAAACCTGCGCCCTTTCGGGCGCATTCATTAACTTAACGGAGAACATTATGGAATCTGTAATTACAGCTACAATCATTGGTGCATCAATTCTTCTTGCTTTCGCTGCACTGGGTACGGCTATCGGCTTTGCTATTTTAGGTGGTAAATTCTTAGAATCTTCAGCTCGTCAACCTGAGCTTGCTTCAAGTTTACAAACTAAAATGTTTATCGTTGCAGGTCTTTTGGATGCTATTGCGATGATTGCTGTAGGTATTTCATTATTATTCATTTTCGCTAACCCATTCATCAGTTTATTACAATAATTGTCGATTTTTTTTGAACTAAATTTACTCTTTTGAGTAATCGACAATATTAACAGAGGAGGGTGTTGTGAATTTAAATGCAACATTAATCGGTCAGCTTATTGCTTTCGCATTATTTACATGGTTTTGCGTAAAATTTGTTTGGCCGCCTATTATTAAAGCGATTGAAGAACGTCAAAGTTCTATCGCCAATGCCTTAGCATCGGCTGAAGCTGCAAGAAAAGAACAAGCGGATACGAAAACGTTAGCGGAAGAAGAAATTACCAAAGCTAAAATTCAGGCTCAGGAAATAATTGATTCGGCCAATAAACGTCGTAATGAAGTATTAGATGAAGTTAAGGCGGAAGCGGAAACGTTAAAAGCTAAAATTATTGAACAGGGTTACGCGGAAGTGGAAGCCGAGCGTAAACGCGTTCAGGAAGAGCTTCGTGTCAAAGTGGCTTCACTGGCGATTGCCGGTGCGGAAAAAATTGTTGGTCGTACCGTAGATGAAGCGGCAAACAATGACATTATTGATAAATTAGTTGCAGAACTATAAGAAGGTTGAGCTTATGTCAGAATTAACTACGATAGCTCGCCCTTATGCCAAAGCGGCATTTGATTTTGCCGTAGAACAAAGTGCGGTGGAAAAATGGCATGAAATGTTGGCTTTTATTGCAGAAGTAGCAAAAGACGAACAGATTCAGCAGTTTTTGACAAGTTCTTTATCCCCTGAAAAAGTAGCGGATACGGTAATTTCCATTTGTGGCGAACATCTTGATAAATCGGGACAAAATCTTATTCGGTTAATGGCTGAAAATAAGCGTTTAACTGTACTTCCTGCGGTATTTAACGAATTCCGACATTATATGGAAGAATATAATGCTATTGCTGAAGTTCAAGTTATTTCGGCTCAACCATTAAATGCAACGCAAACAGATAAAATTGCCGCTGCAATGGAAAAAAGACTTGCCCGTAAAGTTAAATTAAATTGCAGTGTAGATAATACTCTGATTGCAGGGGTTATCATTCGTACCGACGATTTTGTTATTGACGGTTCAAGCCGCGGACAATTAAACCGTCTGGCAAACGAATTGCAATGATAAGAGGATTAAAAAATGCAACTAAATTCAACTGAAATCAGTGAATTGATAAAAAAACGCATTGCCCAGTTTGATGTGGTGAGTGAAGCTCGCAACACCGGGACAATCGTTTCTGTGAGCGATGGAATTATTCGCATTCACGGATTAAGCGAAGTAATGCAAGGGGAAATGATTGCATTACCGGATAATCGTTATGCTATGGCACTGAACTTAGAACGTGATTCGGTCGGTGCGGTGGTGATGGGACCTTATATCGATCTCGCCGAAGGTATGGAAGTACAATGTACCGGTCGTATTCTTGAAGTACCGGTAGGTCGCGGTTTACTGGGTCGTGTAGTGAATACCTTGGGGCAGCCGATTGACGGTAAAGGCGAAATTAAAAATGACGGATTTTCACCGGTTGAAGTGATAGCGCCGGGCGTTATCGAACGTAAATCTGTTGATCAACCCGTACAAACCGGTTATAAAGCGGTTGACTCCATGGTACCAATCGGCCGTGGTCAACGTGAATTAATTATCGGTGACCGTCAAACGGGTAAAACCGCATTAGCTATCGATACCATTATTAACCAAAAAGATTCCGGGATTAAATGTATCTATGTAGCGATTGGTCAAAAAGCCTCAACTATCGCTAACGTAGTCCGTAAATTGGAAGAAAACGGCGCGTTAGCGAATACTATTATTGTAGTTGCTTCCGCATCCGAGTCTGCTGCGTTACAATATTTGGCACCTTATGCCGGTTGTGCAATGGGTGAATATTTCCGTGATCGCGGTGAAGATGCGTTAATCATTTATGATGACCTTTCCAAACAAGCGGTTGCATATCGTCAAATTTCATTATTACTTCGTCGTCCGCCTGGTCGAGAAGCATTCCCCGGTGACGTATTCTATTTGCACTCACGTCTATTGGAACGGGCGGCGCGTGTAAATGAAGAATATGTTGAAAACTTTACTAAAGGCGAAGTAAAAGGCAAAACAGGTTCATTAACTGCGTTGCCTATTATTGAAACTCAGGCCGGAGACGTTTCCGCTTTCGTTCCGACCAACGTGATATCTATCACTGACGGTCAGATTTTCTTAGAATCGAACTTATTCAATGCCGGCGTGCGTCCTGCGGTAAATCCGGGTATTTCGGTATCCCGGGTAGGTGGTGCGGCGCAAACTAAAGTCGTGAAAAAATTAGCCGGTGGTATTCGTACCGCGCTTGCTCAATATCGTGAGCTGGCGGCTTTCGCTCAATTCGCTTCTGATTTGGACGACGCAACACGCAAACAGTTATCACACGGTGAAAAAGTAACTGAAATGTTGAAGCAGAAACAATATGCGCCGTTAAGCGTAGCAGAACAGGCGGTACTTTTATTTGCCGTTGAATTCGGTTATTTAGATGATGTGGAATTAAACAAAATCGCTGATTTTGAGACCACACTTTTAGATTATGCAAATCGTACTAATGCCGAGTTTATGCGTGAATTAACTCAATCAGGTGATTACAACGATGAAATTAAAAATACCTTAGAAGGTATTTTAAATAATTTCAAAGCAAATAATACCTGGTAATAGGTTCGGAGAAAGACAATGGCTAGCGGAAAAGAGATAAAAACCAAAATTGCCAGTGTGCAAAGTACACAAAAAATTACTAAGGCAATGGAAATGGTGGCTACGTCGAAAATGCGTAAAACGCAGGATCGCATGGCGGCCTCTCGCCCTTATTCTGAAACGATCAGAAATGTTATCAGCCACGTGTCTAAAGCGAGTATCGGTTACAAACACCCGTTTTTAATGGAACGTGAAGTTAAAACAGTGGGTATGTTAGTGGTGTCGACAGACCGCGGTATGTGCGGCGGTTTAAATATTAACTTATTTAAAGCCGTACTGAACGAAATTAAAAAATGGAAGGAACAAGGCGTTACGGTTGAAGTCGGTGTAATCGGCGCAAAAGGTATTGCTTTTTTCCGTTCTTTAGGTTTTAAAATCAGAGCCCAGCATTCGGGAATTGGCGATAATCCTTCCGTGGAAGAATTGCTCGGTATTGCAAATGATATGTTTGATGCTTATAAAGAAGATAAAATCGACGCTTTATATTTAGCTCATAATCAGTTTATCAATACCATGTCGCAAAAACCGAGTGTTGCGCAGCTTGTACCGTTGCCCGAATTGGATACCGATAACCTAGACGAAAGACAACAGGTTTGGGATTATTTATACGAGCCGGAGCCCAAAGTTTTATTGGATAATTTGCTCACTCGTTATTTGGAATCCCAAGTTTATCAATCTGTGGTTGATAACTTGGCTTCGGAACAGGCAGCTCGAATGGTTGCAATGAAAGCAGCAACAGATAACGCAGGTAATTTAATCAATGATCTGCAGTTGGTGTATAACAAAGCCCGTCAAGCAAGTATCACAAATGAATTAAATGAAATTGTTGCGGGTGCCGCAGCAATTTAATGGAGAAAAGCGGTAATGTCAGCAGGAAAAATTGTACAGATTATCGGTGCGGTAATCGACGTTGAGTTCCCACAAAATGCAGTACCAAAAGTTTACGATGCATTAAAAGTTGAAGAAGGCGGTTTAACCCTCGAAGTTCAACAGCAATTAGGGGGCGGTGTGGTACGTTGTATCGCGTTAGGTACCTCAGATGGTTTAAAACGCGGTTTAGCGGTGAAGAATACGGGGAACCCTATTTCCGTGCCGGTTGGTACTAAAACCCTTGGTCGTATCATGAACGTATTGGGTGAACCGATCGACCAAAAAGGCGAAATCGGTGCCGAAGAAACTTGGGCTATTCATCGTGAAGCACCAAGTTATGAAGATCAATCCAACAGTACGGAACTCTTGGAAACCGGCATTAAAGTTATCGACTTGATTTGCCCGTTTGCAAAAGGGGGGAAAGTCGGCCTGTTCGGTGGTGCGGGCGTAGGTAAAACCGTTAATATGATGGAATTAATCCGTAATATCGCAATTGAGCACTCGGGTTTCTCCGTATTTGCCGGTGTAGGCGAACGAACCCGTGAAGGTAACGACTTCTACCACGAAATGACAGAATCGAACGTATTGGATAAGGTATCGTTGGTTTACGGCCAAATGAACGAACCGCCCGGTAACCGTTTACGTGTAGCATTAACCGGTTTAACCATGGCGGAAAAATTCCGTGATGAAGGTCGTGACGTATTATTTTTCGTGGATAATATTTATCGTTATACCCTTGCCGGTACGGAAGTATCCGCATTGTTAGGTCGTATGCCTTCTGCGGTGGGTTATCAGCCGACATTAGCGGAAGAAATGGGTGTATTGCAAGAACGTATCACTTCGACCAAAACCGGTTCAATTACCTCCGTACAAGCGGTTTACGTGCCAGCCGATGACTTAACCGATCCATCGCCGGCAACAACCTTTGCTCACTTGGATTCAACCGTGGTATTAAGCCGTAATATTGCGTCTTTAGGTATTTATCCGGCGGTTGACCCTTTAGACTCGACTTCACGTCAATTAGACCCGCAAGTCGTAGGTCAGGAACATTACGATGTAGCCCGCGGTGTACAAGGTATTTTGCAACGTTACAAAGAATTGAAAGACATCATCGCTATTCTCAGTATGGACGAACTTTCGGAAGATGACAAACTTGTTGTGGCACGTGCGCGTAAAATCGAACGTTTCTTATCACAACCGTTCTTCGTTGCTGAGGTGTTTACCGGTTCGCCGGGTAAATACGTATCCTTGAAAGATACGATTCGGGGTTTCAAAGGTATTCTTGAAGGCGAATACGATCATATTCCGGAACAAGCGTTCTATATGGTCGGTTCAATCGAAGAAGTTGTTGAAAAAGCGAAAAATATGTAATCACTTCAAGACTGATTACCAGAATTGAAGGAGAAAAACATGGCAACATTCAACTTAACCGTTGTAAGTGCGGAAGAAAAAATTTTTGAAGGTGCAGTAAAAAGTATCCAAGCTACCGGTTCTGAAGGGGAATTGGGTATTTTGGCCGGGCATATTCCTTTATTAACGGGAATTAAACCGGGCATCGTCAAAATTACCCGTGAAGATAATAGCGAAGAAGTACTTTATGTATCGGGCGGATTTTTAGAAGTTCAGCCTAATATAGTAACTGTGCTTGCTGACGTAGCTATCCGAGGTATCGAATTAGATCAAGAACGTATTCTTAATGCTAAACGCAAAGCGGAAGATAATATCGTGGCAAAACATGCCGATGTGGATCACAATTTACTGGTGGCAAAATTATCGAAAGAGCTGGCAAAGCTGCGAGCTTACGAACTGACCGAAAAATTAGTGAAAAACAAACGCTGATTTTAAGCGCACTTGAAGCCGTTCCTAACAGGAGCGGCTTTATTTTTAGCCGCTTGGTTGGTATTTTATCTGTTATTTGTTAAGCTGAATTCACTCAGTTTTTATAACAGGAAAATAAATATGCAATACAAAGCTATTTTCAGCGATATGGACGGTACTTTATTGAACAGCCGGCATCAAATCAGTTCGCGAACGGAACAGGCAATTAAATCGGTTATTAGCAAAGGAGTTCCGTTTATCCCCGTTTCCGCCCGCCCGCCTTATGCCATAACGCCTTATACGGATAAGTTACAAACCAACCAAGCTATTATTTGTTATAGCGGCGCATTGATTTTAGATCAAAATCTGCGGGAACTTTACAGTGTTCAAATAGATCAGACAGACTTAGCAATACTTAATCAAATTCTGACGGATTATCAATATCTTTCAATAAATCACTACGTCGGTTTAGATTGGTTCGCTAATGATTTAAACAATTATTGGACAAAACAGGAAGCGGATATTACGGGTTTGTCTCCTGAACGAATACCGACAAATCTCAAAAAAGCACATAAAATTTTGGTGATGGGAGAAGCGGATAAAATTCAACCGCTTGAACAAAAACTTAAGCAAAAACTACCGCACTTGAGCATTCATCGTTCTAAACCCGAATATCTCGAAATTATGAATAAAGCGGCAACCAAAGCCAAAGCCATTAGTTTCATGGAACAATATTTACATGTAAATGCCGATGAAGTGATTGCTTTCGGCGATAACTTCAACGATTTGGATATGTTGCAATACGCGGGTTTAAGCGTAGCTATGGGTAACGCGCCGGATGAAATAAAATCGGTAGCGAAAGAAGTGACTATGTCTAATGACGAAGACGGCATTGCTTTAGTATTAGAAGATAAATTTAAATAAAAAAATCTGCACTCCGGATTAATTTAGATTCGTCCTTGATGTGCAGATAAAAATATAAATATGAAAAAGACTATTAGAGGATTAATTCGAATTTACATTTTTTAAGAAAATTTGACGGGGCGATTTTAGCCCTAATTTTTCCGCTTCGTTAACCAGATTTAGAGCTTTATTTACATCTTTCGCTTTTAGCGCTTTGGTCACCGCTTGATTAAAATAGGCTTCGGTATCTTTATCTACGGCGGTAATTACCGCACCGGGATTTTGTACGGTTGAAGCAGCCGGTTTGCCTACGGGAGTCGAAGCTTTATCGGAGCTAAATATTTCCGTAGGTAATCCTATAAATTTAGTACCGTTTGCGCCTGATACATTAATTTCAATTTTGCCGTTTAAACTGTGCGCCACTTCAATGTCGTTAATGGCGGGTGGCTGTTTGCCGGTAGCTTTTGCATAGAGTTTGGCCGGGTGCGGCACAATTGTGGTTTTAGCTAAATCCTGTTGAGTGGTATAAACCAATAAGTAAATATAATCCTGGTTTATAGAAGGCGTTAAATTAAGTCTCGCGCCTAAACGATTACCTTTTAATCCCCTTTCTTCTTGCAATTTAAATTCGGAAGAGGGATAGGTTGCCGCCACATTAAAATTGCCGTCTAACACTACTGCGGTCGGTACAAAAAGATTTTTGTCCACCACCGGACTTTCGATTTCGATTTCCAATGTACCTTGGTTTGCAGGAATGCGATAAGCGGCGACCGGACTTGCAACCCCGGCAAATTGAGCGGTAAAAGCTTGTTTTTGTTGCTCCGTCAGGGTTGTTTTTACAGTTTGAGATAATGGCACATCCTGCCATTGAATTTGTGCTAATACCGTTGAATTAATATGAACGGGAGTCGTTGAATTATTTGCGACGGCGGGTAAAACAGTGACGATATTAGCCAATAAAAGTGCGGTTGAAAGTAGTGTTTTTTTCATATTAACCTCTAAAAAAACGTCGGGAAATATTATAGTAAATCAAGTTGTTAAATTGTAACCGCAGGAGGTCAGAACATCCTTGTTCATCAAAAAACCTCAAAAAATGACCGCACTTTTATGTGCAAACGGTGGATGGTAGATCCATTCTACGGTAACTAAGCGATTTTTTACCACCATGCTTCGAATTGTACACCAGCGACAAATTCGGCATCTTTTGCTTTGTAACCGGCATTGGTACGGTCGGTAATGTTGAATTTATCATTCCAGCGACCATAAGTACCGAATACACGTATTGCCGGGCGGGCCCAAATGCTGTCACCTGCTTGCCATTGTTGTGCAAGCGTTATTTTGGCCAAATCGTTTTTCTCACCGGACGATTGGTCTTTAATACGGTCGTAGCCCAGTTCAATCAAGGTACTCATTGTTTTATTCCATTTATACATAGGACGGATGCCTGCAGAGTACCAGGTTTTACCTTGATTATTATCCAAATCCGTTTTCTCATAAATTAGGGCATACATCATTTCCACTTTAGGACTGAATTGCACTACACCGTGATCTATCAAACGGAGCATATGACCATTGTTATTAACGGAACTGCCTTGTGAATGTCCCGTATTCCATGAAGTCATGGAGTCGGTTGCATATTGTGCTACAAATTTATTAAAACCACCGAAGAATTCGCCTTGTGTATGTTCTAAAGTGATCATATAACCGTTTTTACTTGCACCCGGTTCCAGATAATAGCCGTTTTTTGTATGCGCATTACCGTAATCGAAACCGATTTCTAATTTACCGTTAGGATTCACATTTAGTTCCGCTAACCGAATATCGAATACATCGTTGTAAACGTTTGCTTTACGCTCTTCAAATCTAGACTGAATTTGACCGTTATCATCGATATAATAAACTTTATCGGTACCGTAAGTAGCGGTAGCGCCGCCTTCAGTATTGCGGGTTACCGCCAAAGATAATTTACCGAAACCCAAATTAATATTTTCCACACCGGCACCCGGACCCGAAATATCCCAGTAATAGAAGTCGTTCATATGGACGTCATGACGTTGATAAAAACGTTTACCTGCCCATAATGTAGCATCCGGTAATAAATCTTCTGCAAAATTTTTAAATTGAACATTAATTTCTCGTAAGGCCGGATCTGTCGCTTCCCAGTCTACCTGTTGATCGACTGAATAGGCTATATTCGAATCCAGGTAAATAGATTTATTCCCTTCTTTGAATAATTCCTGACCTAATTTTAATTCTACATAGGTTTCGGTTTCGTTACCTAAACGGTATTTAGAACCTCCGCCGTTTACTTGAAGTGCCGTTTGCTCACCGCCACCGGATGTCCAACCTATACCGGAACGGGCATAACCGTGAAAATCTACCGCCGCAGCGCTTGTTGCAAACATCATTCCACTGATAGCAACCGCCAGAAGTGTTTTTTTATTGTTCATAATAGACCTCACTTAAGTCTTACTTAGGTTAATTATTAATTTTATGCTGGCTTAATACGATATATCCCCAAGGATCAATCTCGACTTGGTGAGATATTTCAAGCTGATAAGATCGTTGACTAAACCAATTTATGTAAATACCTTCAATGCCGTCGCATTGAAGTTTTAACATCTGTTTTTTATTGCTGAAATTCAAAATAGCAACAGCGCGATCTCCGTCACTTTCGCGATAAAAGGATAGAATTTTTTCACCCGAATTAGGGATTCTAATCATTTCTCCTCCACGCAGTCCGTTGCGTAAAGCCAGGTTTTTATGTTTCAGACTGAACAACATTCGATAAAGCTCACCATTGTTATGCGGTTTCCATTCAATAAGATCCTTATCAAAGAAAGCAAGCGAACGATCTAATCCCGCTTCCTGACCGTTATATACAAGAGGCATACCGTTAGCTAAAACGGTCATTACGGTGGCTACTTCAAGAGCATCGGCAAAGTTTTCGTATTGATTGCCTTCCCAAGCATTTTTGTCATGGTTATCGGTGAATAACATGCGGTAGGCATTTCTGGGAAATGTTTTCACATCATGCGCCATATATTCAATTAATGCGGGAAAAGCCTGATCGTTATATCCCCGCCCGTTCGCTACGGCTAACAATTTATTCCAAAGATCCCACCCATAGGTCATATCAAAAGCTTTTTGATGTAAATCACGACTTTCCCATTCCGCTAACATAAATACCGGTTTAATAGCATCAAGTTCTAAACGGACTTGATTCCAAAAATCCGTAGGAACAAATCCGGCTACATCGCAACGAAAACCGTCAATATCATAATTTTTTACCCAATATTTCATCGCTTCCGTCATATATTGACGTAATCCGGAATTGGTATAATCGAATTCAATAATGTCGCTCCAGTCATACCAAGGAGTCGGTTGAAAATTTCCCTGTTTATTTTTGCTGTACCATTCGGGATGGGAAAGGGTTAACACGTTATCCCACGCGGAATGGTTAGCAACCCAATCTAATATTACGAACATACCTAAAGTATGAATATCGTTGACTAATATTTTCAGATCTTCTGCCGTACCAAATTCAGGATTTACGGCATAATAGTCTTTAACAGCATAAGGGCTGCCTAATGACCCTTTACGATTTAGCTCACCTATCGGATGAACCGGCATCAACCAAATAATATCAATCCCTAAATTCTTTAATCTTGGTAAATGAGCCCTAAACGCTTGGAATGTACCTTCTGCTGTAAAGTGACGGATATTAGCTTGATAAATGACCGCTTTTTCTGCCCATTCGGGATGTTTTAATTCTACATAGGGTTTTGCTTGGTAAACGGACAAACACATTTTATTGCTCTCTTAATCAGATGCCTTTTTCTAAAAATAATCGTTTACAGGCGATACCGTCTTCTTTAAATAAATGACAGCGTTCAGGTACTATACCTATATTCATTTCATCTCCTTCATTGACTAAAACTACGTCGCTTTGGCGATAAATCAGAGATGGTTTTTTGATTTCAGGGATTTCTAAATGAATTTGCGTTTCATTACCTAATAATTCCACTACCTGTACTATTCCACGTAAGGTGATAGCTGTTTGATCCGATGGTACTAAGTGTTCCGGACGAATACCTAAAGAGAGATTATTCCCCACATTTACACCGTCTCCTGAAACGGGAATCCAGAAATTATGGTGGTTGGCATCGGGTAATTCTATTTTCACCCGTTCTTTTTCTACCGCAGTGACTTTTACGGGTAGGAAATTCATTTTGGGTGAGCCGATAAATCCGGCGACGAAACGATTTGCAGGATAATGATAAAGTTCCAAAGGTTTACCTACTTGTGCAATACCGCCCGCATTTAATACCACTATCTTATTGGCAAGCGTCATCGCTTCTACTTGGTCATGCGTTACATAAATCATTGTGCGTTTTAATTTTTTGTGTAATTTGGAAATTTCTACCCGCATTTGTACACGTAATGCCGCATCAAGATTTGAGAGGGGTTCGTCCAACAAAAATACCTCGGGTTGAGAGACCAGAGTTCGTCCTATAGCCACCCGTTGACGCTGACCGCCGGAAAGCGCTTTAGGTTTGCGATCCAACAAATGGGCCAGTTGTAGAATTTCCGCCACTTGGTTTACCCGTTTATCTCGTTCCGCTTTATTTATACCGGCTAATTTCAGACCGAAAGACATATTTTCAGCAACGTTTAAATGAGGATAAAGCGCATAAGATTGGAATACCATACCTATACCCCGTTTGGACGGTTCTACCTCGTTCATTAATTTATCGCCAATATAAAGTTTGCCTGTAGTAATATCTTCAAGTCCTGCTATCATCCGCAATAAGGTGGATTTCCCACATCCTGACGGGCCGACAAAAACGACAAATTCACCTTCTTTTATATCCAGATTAATATCTTTAGAGATACAGACATCGCCATAAGATTTACTTACATTGCGTAATGTTACACTTGCCATAATTGGACCTCTTACTACAATTTTTCACGTCTAATCATTCACTTTTAAGCGCAATAATAAATCATCCTACGGAAAAATTTTGAGGGGGGAGATTGATTTAATTATTTTTTATATAGAATAAAGGTATCAGTTTATTCATTAGTGCTTTTTTGTGAGATTGATCACATTTTTTAAAAAATATTTTGTGATCCCGATCACAAAATATTGCTGAAACGAAACAAAATTTGATCTTAGTCATATTTTTTTTATGGGGGGCATAGAAGGGGGGATGATAACAAAGCAGGGGGATTAACCATAATACTTTTCAAGTGAAAAGAATGTTTTTTCCTCTATTCTTACAGGTACCGTATATGAAATTAAATAGTAAGTCAAAAACTCTGTTTTATACTTTACTTTCAGGTTCAATCATATTTTTCTCTTTTTCCGCATGGGCTAAATTTGAGGAAGGTAAATTGGTTGTTTGGGGCGGAGGTAAAGGTCATCCGGTAATCGCGCAAATAGGCGAACAATTCGAAAAGGATACGGGTATTGCGGTTAAAGTCGAAAACCCGGGAAAACTTGAAGAAGATTATGCACAGCTGGCTTCAAACGGTGCGGGACCGGATATTATCATTTATGCTCACGATCGGTTCGGCGGTTATGCTAAAGCGGGATTATTAGCCGAATTAACGCCCTCTAAAGAATTTAAGGATAAGTTTTCCGGATTCGCATGGGATGCGGAAACTTATGAGGGTAAAATTATTGGTTATCCGATGGCTATCGAAGCATTATCGTTGATTTATAACAAAGCATTAGTTCAAACGCCGCCGAAAACATGGGAAGAACTGAAGGTACTTGATGACGAATTACGGAAAAAAGGAAAAAACGCTATTGTTTGGAACATTTCCGAACCTTATTTTACATGGCCGGTTTTAGCCGCCGATGGAGGTTATGCATTTAAGATAAATCAGGGAAAATATGATATATCCGATATAGGAGTAAACAATCCGGGAGCTAAAAAAGCGTTACAATTTGTAGTGGATTTCGTAAACAGCGACCATATTCGTGCCGATACCGATTATGCCATTGCGGAAGCCGGCTTTATTAGGGGGGATACGGCGATGATAATAAATGGTCCTTGGGCATGGGTTAATCTGGATAAAGCCGAAATGAATTATGGTGTAACCGCTTTACCGACCTTTAACGGAAAACCGTCCAAGCCTTTTGTCGGTATTATCAGTATAGGGATTAATGCTTCCAGTCCGAATAAAGATTTAGCAAAAGAATTTATCGAAAATTATTTATTAACTGACGAAAGTCTTGAAATAATAAATAAAACGAATACGTTAGGCGCCGTTCCGTTACTTTCTCTACAGGCAAAACTTGCCTCCGATCCCCGTGTCGCGGCAACTATGGAAAATGCGAAAAACGGTGAAATTATGCCGAATATTCCGCAAATGACATCATTCTGGTATTCAATGAAATCCGCGATAAACAATGCGATAACCGGGCGTGAAACGGCTTCACAAGCTTTAGATAACGCGGAACAACGCATTCGTTCGGGTATTAACAAATAACCAATCAAGGAGCTTATTTATGAAAAATAAACTTATCAAACTCACTTTAACCGCCGTTGCCGGTTTAGTTCTTTCCGCTTCCGTTACGGCTAAAATGACGGAAGGTAATCTGGTTATCTGGATTAACGGCGATAAGGGGTATAACGGTCTTGCGGAAGTCGGTAAAAAATTTGAAAAAGATACGGGTGTAAAGGTATTGGTAGAACATCCGGACAGACTTGAAGAAAAATTCGCACAAGTCGCGTCGACCGGTGATGGTCCGGATATTATGTTTTGGGCACATGACCGTTTCGGTGGTTATGCGCAATCGGGGCTATTGGCGGAAGTTAACGTAAGCAAAGAATTTAAAGATAAATTCGTTGACTTCGCATGGGATGCGGAAACCTATAACGGTAAAATCATAGGTTATCCCGTTGCTATTGAAGCTATTTCTTTAATTTATAACAAAGATTTAGTGAAAGAAGCACCGAAATCCTGGGAAGAAATTATTGAGTTAGATAAAAAACTCAAAAAAGATGGTAAAAATGCCATTATGTGGAATCTTTCCGAACCTTATTTTACTTGGCCTGTGGCTGCATCTAACGGTGCTTACGCATTCAAATATAACAACGGTAAATATGATGTAAAAGATATCGGTGTGAATAATGAAGGGGCTGTGAAAGCATTACAATTTGTGGTCGATATGGTAAAAAACAAACATATCAGTGCGGATATGGACTATGCCGTAGCGGAAGCGTCTTTTAATAAAGGTCAAACCGCATTGACCATTAACGGCCCTTGGTCTTGGGGTAATATTGATAAAAGCGGGGTGAAATATGGTGTAGCTGTTTTACCTACTTTAAACGGTCAGGCTTCCAAACCGTTCGTGGGCGTATTGAGTGCCGGTGTAAACAGTGCAAGCCCGAACAAAGATTTGGCAAAAGAATTCCTGGAAAATTACTTGTTAACCGATGAAGGTTTGGATACGGTGAATAAAGACAAACCGTTAGGTGCGGTAGCATTAAAATCTTATCAGGCAAAACTGGCGGCGGATCCGCGTATTGCGGCAACTATGGAAAATGCGAAAAACGGTGAAATTATGCCGAATATTCCGCAGATGACTTCTTTTTGGTATGCGGAAAAATCAGCTATAAACAACGCGGTAACCGGTCGTCAAACGGTGAAAGCGGCGTTGGATGATGCGCATGCCCGTATTCAAAAACAACAATAATTTTGTTAATTTGGGTGGGCGGTTTGCCCACTCCGTTTTCAAATTCACCCCAAAGTGCGGTCAAAATTCGAGGTGTTTTTTATGCCCATCCTAACTCAGTTCCAATCCACTCAATGGTTGAAATACCTGATAGCAGGCTTTGTGCTGTTACTTGATTTTTATCTGGTCGGATTAATGTATTTGCAAGGCGAGTATTTGTTTGCCATTTTAACCCTCGTAATCCTGACTTCGGGCGTTTATGTTTTTACCAACCCAAACGCTTATGCATGGCGTTATGTTTATCCCGGTATTATGGGGATGACTATTTTTATTTTATTCCCTTTAGTGGCGACCATAGCTATCGCTTTTACCAATTACAGCGGATCGAACCAGTTGTCTTTTGAACGTGTACTTTCCGTACTTACCGAACAACGTTATTTTTCCGGTGACAAATATAATTTTAAGCTTTACCCGCAGGCGGATAATAAATATAAAATCGTATTAACCAATCCCGCCACGGCGCAGACTTTCGTGTCAGAAAGCGTTGCACTTAATACGGAGAATGTGCCGGTTAACGAACAAGCTGAACCTGCAGGCGAGATTGCCCCGTTGAAAATTATTACTCAAAATCGTAGATTTCTTCAGGCAATGAAAGTAATCTTACCGAATAATAACGAACTGACCATGAGTTCATTGCGCCAGTTTTCCGAACAAAAAGCCCGTTATCAGTTTGATAAAGAAAATAATATCTTACGCAATAATGAAAACGGCAAATTATATAAAGCTAATGATGAAACCGGATTTTTTCAGGCTGTAAATGAAAGCGGTGATTGGCTAAACGAAACTCTCGAACCGGGTTATACGGTAGGTTCCGGTTTTCATAATTTTGTCAAAATTTTCACGGATAAAGGTATCCAAAAACCTTTTGTACAAATCTTTATTTGGACGGTGGTGTTCTCGCTGTTAACTGTGGTATTCACCGTTATTCTCGGTATGATACTGGCTTGTTTAATGCAATGGGAAGCCCTGAAAGGCAAAGCGGTTTATCGATTATTATTGATTTTGCCCTATGCTGTGCCATCTTTTATTTCTATCTTGATTTTCAAAGGGTTGTTTAACCAAAGTTTCGGTGAAATCAATATAATTCTGAATCAATTATTCGGTATCAGCCCCGAATGGTTTAATGATCCTTTTCTTGCCAAGGTGATGATTCTTATCGTCAATACTTGGTTGGGATATCCTTATATGATGATTTTATGTATGGGCTTATTAAAAGCCATTCCGTCGGATTTATACGAAGCCTCCGCAATGGACGGCGCTTCGACTTGGCAAAATTTCAGCAAAATTACCTTTCCGTTGCTGTTAAAACCATTGACTCCGTTGATGATAGCCTCTTTTGCCTTCAACTTTAATAACTTCGTTCTGATTCAATTATTAACCAACGGTCGCCCGGATATGATCGGCACGACAACTCCGGCGGGTTATACCGATTTGTTGGTCAGTTATACGTACCGTATTGCATTTGAAGGCAGCGGTACTCAGGATTTCGGCCTGGCAGCGGCTATTGCGACTATTATCTTCCTGTTAGTAGGCGGTTTGGCATTATTGAATATTAAAGCGACCAAAATGGAATTATAGAAATGTTTCGGGTTAAGGATTATCCTCAACCTCAATTGATTTAAGGAGTATCTATGGCGATTGTTCAATCTAAATCAGTACGTTATCGGGTATGGGCAACTCATTTTATTTTAGTTTGTTTTCTCGCTCTGATTATTTTCCCGTTATTAATGGTAATAGGTATTTCTTTGCGTCCGGGCAACCTCGCTATCGGCGATATTATTCCGAGTCAAATATCTTGGGAACACTGGCAAGCGGCGTTAGGTTTCGAAGTGACCCATGCGGACGGCTCGGTGACACCGCCGCCGTTTCCGGTATTACGTTGGTTATGGAATTCCATTAAAGTGGCGACGATAACGTCTATTGGCATTGTGACCTTATCCACAACCTGCGCATATGCTTTCGCCCGAATGAAATTCAAAGGTAAAAAAACTATTTTACAAGGTATGTTGATATTCCAAATGTTTCCGGCGGTACTGTCTTTAGTGGCGTTATATGCCTTATTTGACCGTTTAGGACAATATGTCCCTTTTCTCGGACTTAATACCCACGGAGGCGTGATCTTTGCGTATTTGGGTGGTATAGCTTTACATGTCTGGACAATTAAGGGATATTTCGAAACTATTGACGGTTCTTTAGAGGAAGCCGCGGCACTGGACGGCGCTACACCGTGGCAAGCTTTCCGTCTGATTTTATTGCCGCTTTCCGTGCCTATTTTAGCGGTAGTTTTTATTCTTTCCTTTATTGCGGCGATTACCGAAGTGCCGGTGGCGTCATTGCTGTTGCGTGATGTGAATAGCTATACCCTGGCAGTGGGTATGCAGCAGTATTTATATCCGCAAAACTATTTATGGGGGGATTTTGCCGCTGCGGCAGTATTGTCGGCCATTCCGATTACGTTAGTGTTTTTGCTGGCTCAACGTTGGTTAATCGGCGGATTAACCGCGGGTGGGGTGAAAGGTTAATTTTAATTAAGCTTAAAGGGAGAAGCCGATTAGTCTGATATTAAACAAACATAGACCGAAAACCTGCGCTATCTCGGAAACAGTAAAAGTGCGGTCAAAAATCGGTGTGTTTTTTAAGCCGGAAAAACTATTTTACAAATCAGGTTACTATGAAAAAATCGTTACTCTATTTTTGTTTGTTCACTTCCTCCGTCTCGTTTGCGCAAGGCTGGCAGCATACGCATTTCCGGTATTTCAACGATAGTGCCGAAACCAATTTATTTCAATCGCAAACGGCGTTGGAGAAAGGTTATTATCCTTTAACGTTCATCTTTGATAACCAATGCTATCAACCGCAAAGTGCGATGAAATTAAATCAAACGGTTTCATTGATTCCCTGTTTTGGTGAAGCGCCTCATATTCGTTTGTTTCGGCGGGGCAATTATATCGCTCAAATCGATATGCGCAGCGGTACGCCGACTCTGAAAATCGGTGTGCAACAGCAGCAAAGTAGTGATAAAAATGCGCTGAAAAGCTGCCCACGGTGGAATAAACAACCTATTGAAATAGATGTGTCTTCTACTTTTGCCGAGGGGGAATCGGTACGGGATTTTTATTCGAATCAAATAGCCGAAGTGAAAAACGGTAAAGTGATTATGATGCCGGCCGCCAACGCCGACGGTTTAATTTTATTGGAAAAAAGTGCGGTCGAAAAAACGGATGTTTTTGATTGGAAAAACGCTACCGTTTATTTTGTTCTTACCGACCGGTTTCACAACGGAAATCCCGCTAACGACAACAGTTACGGACGGCATAAAGACGGCATGCAGGAAATCGGGACTTTTCACGGCGGCGATTTGCAGGGATTAACGGAAAAACTGGATTATTTGCAGCAATTAGGGGTAAATGCGCTTTGGATCAGTTCGCCGCTGGAGCAAATGCACGGTTGGGTCGGCGGCGGTAATAAGGGGGATTTTCCGCATTACGGTTACCATGGTTATTATCACCTTGATTGGACAAAACTGGATGCCAATATGGGAACGGAGTCGGATCTGAGAAATTTGATTCAGCAGGCTCACCGGCGCGGTATCAGGGTGTTGTTCGATATCGTTATGAATCATACCGGCTATGCCACTCTTGCCGATATGCAGGAATTTAAGTTCGGCGATTTTTATCTAAAACCGGAAGAAATTACAGCTGTTTTGGGTGAAAAATGGACAAACTGGCAACCGGAAAAAGGACAAAACTGGCACAGTTTTAACGATTTCATCAAATTCGGCGATAGCAAGGCCTGGCAAAACTGGTGGGGAAAAGATTGGGTGCGAGCGGATATCGGCGATTACGACAGTCCTAAATTCGACGACTTAAGAATGTCGCTTTCCGCCTTACCGGATTTGAAAACGGAAAGCGAAAGTGCGGTCGAATTACCACGATTTTTTCAGCATAAAAACACTAATGCGAAAAAATTGGATAATGCCAAAGTGCGGGATTATTTGATTGTATGGTTAACGGACTGGGTACGTCGATACGGAGTTGACGGTTTTCGCGTGGATACTGCAAAACATGTAGAAAAATCTACCTGGCTTGCATTAAAACAAGCTTCCCAACGAGCGTTGAAGGAATGGCAACAGAAAAATCCGAAGGAAAGTTTCGGCGACGATTTCTGGATGACGGGCGAAGCCTGGGGGCATGGCGTATTCAAAAGCGATTATTATCAGAACGGTTTTGATGCCATGATTAATTTTGATTTTCAGGATCAGGCAAAAAATGCACTGGACTGTTTTGCCCGGATTGAACCCGTATATCAGGAAATGAATAACAAATTGAAAGATTTCAATGTACTGAGCTATTTATCTTCTCATGACACCCGATTATTTTTCCATTCCGACAGCGAACGGAATGTGGCAAAACAAAAAATAGCGGCCAATCTGCTTCTTCTTTCTTCGGGAGCGGTACAGATTTATTATGGTGACGAAAGCGGGCGCGAGTTCGGTGCCACCGGTTCCGATCCGGTGCAAGGAACCCGTTCGGATATGAATTGGACGGATTTGCAAAAAGATCGGAGCAAGCAGGCTCTACATCAACACTGGCAAAAACTGGCACAGTTCCGTCAACGTCATCAGGCCGTTGGGGCCGGTGTTCATCAAACTCTGAAATCCGAAAGTTATTTTGCTTTTAGCCGAACCCTTGGCGAAGATAAAGTAATGGTGGTTTGGGCCGGAAATTAAATAAATCCGAAAAGTGCGGTCAAAATTTGAATTTTTTCACCGCACTTTGATTTTAATTATAACCCATTAATATCAGCAATTCTTTGGTATAACTGATGGCTTCGTTGCGGTTGGTTACGCCGATTTTTTGATAAAGATTGCGAATGTGGGTTTTTATGGTGGTGGCGGCCACTTGCAATTCGTCGGAGATTTGCTCATTGCTGTAACCGGAATAAATCAACCCCAATACCTGCCATTCCCGTTGAGTCAGAGGGCTGATTTTTAAAAGCTCGGGAACTTTCGGATTGTTCAATAAACGATTGACGAAATCTTCGTCAAAATGAGCGAATTTATGCCGGTAGAATTGGTTAATATTACGTAAAATAAACTGCGCTTTGTGTAAAACCAGTTCGTCCAGCACATTTAATTGCAATAAATTACGAATTTGTTGCGCCATTACGTCGCCTTCAATCACAAAAGCACTGATAAAATTGGTTTGTCTCGTCAGTTTCAAGGCGGCGATTAAATCCTGTTGCGCCGATTCTTTCATTCCTTGTAGATGATAAAGGCGGTTACGTACGATCAGGGCGCGGTTTAAATCGCTAATCAGAGAAAAAGCTTCTGCCGTTTCGATTAACTTGTCTAAAATATCTTTCGCCTGTTCGTATTGGCCGAGTAAAATACGAGCCCGCGCAATATTACGCCACTGTATTTGGGTAAAATGGTTTTTATCCGAAACGGGCGCGGGATTTTGGATCAACCAATTGCGAACGGATTCGACATCGTTGGTCATTTGCCAATAAAATATATGGATCTGATCGGCGTTGGCTATCCAGTCGTGGTGATACGTATGGGTACCTTCCAGCTGTTCCGTTTCGTGTAATAGGCGAGCGGTGTTGTCTAAATGGCCTCTAACCAATGAAATTTTTGTCAACAGAGTCAGACATTGTAATTTATCTTCATTTTTCTGTAATACCTGCATGCCGGCGGTAGCCATGGATTCCGCTTTATCGAGATTGTACCATTCCCACAGAATTTTACCTTTCAAACGCAAGAGAAATTCATACATAGGTACTTTCTGCAGATGATTTTCTTTTACGAATTCATGGGCTTTATCCAGCATTTCGTAAGCGGCTTGCGAAAAACCCTGTGCCAATAAAATTTCGGACTGCTGTAAAAGGGACCAAAGAATGTTGTGATAAGTATGATGTTGCCGTGCCATTCGTTCGGCTTTTTGCAGCATAGCGAGCGCTTGAGGCAGATTAGCGTGACAATGGTGAGCCTCACCAATGATGGAGGTGGCGACGATATGAGCATAATAGGCGTTTTCCGATAGGTCTTTTAAAGCGTCGGAAGCTAATTGGAGCGCTGTATTTTCATCGCCTGAATTAATGGCTACCTGTGCACGCAATACGTTAAATTCCGCCTGTGCCGTTTTGCTTAATTCTATTTTGTTTTCCGTTAAGGTCTGAGAAAATTCCGCCAAAATGCCGCTAACTTCTGTATGGCGGTGCTGACTTTGCACCAACCAGGCTTTTAATAATACTAAATTGGTATATTTGCTTAAATGGCTATAAGCCAGCCTGTTCAGACTCTCTTCCAACTGTTTGAGCTCTCCTTGATGAAATAAGCTCCAACCGTGTTCTGCTAACAGATTGAGCAACAAGGTGGTATCGGATAATTGCATGGCATGATATAACGCTTCGGTAACATATCCTAGTTTTACCCAAGCGTTGGCGGCACGTCGATGTAGTTCCGGCAATTCGTCACGCAGCTCGTGGTGACAATGAAAATTCAGAAATGAAGCAAACAGCGGATGGAATTTCCACCAGTTATCATCTATGGATTGCCATTTGCTATTAGCCATTTGTTGTAAAAATAATCCCTGTTTTTCTAATGATTCCAATTTATTACAGCTGTTTTTTTCTCCTGTTACCGCTCGTACTAAATATTCGTTCATTGAATGCAGTACGGAACAGCGCAAAATAAATAAGCGCGTGTTATTGTCTACTTTATTCAGTACTTCGTCGGCCAGATATTCGTTAATATGATAGTTGTTGGAGACGGCAAGCCGTTTGGCGATATCCTGTAACGGTACCTGTAATGTACGGGATTTGTTTTTAGCAAAAAGGCTAATCAACTGCAATGCGGTCGGCCATCCTTCCACTTCATTACATAGTGCTATCATATCCTGTTGTTTAAGTTGTGAGCCTAGTCTGGTTTGGAAAAATTCAATGCATTCCGAATGATCAAACATAAGCTGATTCATATCTATTTCCAATAACTGTTCCTGTACGCGCAGACTAGCGATACCTAACGGCGGAACCGAACGGGATATCAATATCAGCGTCATGTTGGACGGTTGATGTTTAATCCAGTATTTTAAAGCTTCATGGATTTCATCGTTTTCTATTAAATGATAGTCGTCGATAACTAGGTACAGATGTTGCGGGAAACGGGAAACCTTAATTAATAATTGGTTGAACAAAGCTAACAAATTCGCTTGCCGTTTTTCTTCCGACAGCGGGTCCGTTTCGTTAGTCGCCGTGTAAAGCGCGGCACTAAAATAAACGGCAAAGCGATCCGTCTTATTGTCTCCCTCGTCTAAAGAATACCAGCCGACATTCTGTATATTTTCAATCCATTGGGAAAGCAGGGTCGTTTTTCCGTAACCGGCGGGAGCATTCACTAATACGACAGGATAGAGATAAGATTTATTTAACAGTTGCGTTAAACGCGTACGTTGCACACTGTTTTGTAAGCGGTAGGAACAGATAAGTTTAGATGGTATCAGCATAATGGATTTCAGTTTTTCTTTCATAGCAAAACGAAGATAAATCTCCCTCCTTTTGCACTTCAACTACTTCCCGATAATCATACTAAATAAGATGATTACAGGGATGATTTGATTTTATTCGGATTCCACATAATAAACGGCAATTAATTTCAACTAGGAGTTTCCTATGATGTTTCAGTCTATTGTAGAAAAATACTGCCGTTATTTCGATGTCGCGAATCCCAAACAATTCACCTTACAACAGTGGTATCGAATTGTTGCCGAAGGAACACTCGGATTAGCTTACAGTCAACCTGCCGCCAAGCCCGAGGATTCCCGTCATGTTAATTACCTGTCGATGGAATTTTTAGTCGGTCGTTTAACGGGCAATAACCTGATGAATTTGGGATATTACGAACAAATTCGTGACTATCTTAAACAATATCAGGTGGAATTAGTAGATGTTTTGGAACAAGAACGCGATCCTGCGCTCGGAAACGGCGGTTTGGGACGTCTTGCCGCTTGTTTTTTAGATTCTATGGCAGCGTTGGGGCAAAAAGCTACGGGTTACGGACTACATTACCAATACGGTTTGTTTAAGCAAAGTTTTGCAGGCGGGATGCAAAAAGAAACGCCGGATATTTGGGAGCGCGATAGCTATCCTTGGCATCGTTTCAATCCGTCTAAAACCCGAATCGTTTGTTTCGGGGGTAAAATCAAACACATTCAAGGAGATAATTACGAATGGTCGCCAAAACTGAGAATTCAGGGCAAGGCCTTTGATTTACCGGTTGTAGGTTACCGAAATAATCTGATTCAGCCTTTACGTTTGTGGCAGGCGGACAGCGATCAGTCTTTTAATTTTGATGCTTTCAATGAGGGAAAATTCCTCAACGCCGATAAAACTATCGTTAATGCCGCTGCGCTGACTCAGGTACTTTACCCGAACGACAATCATAAAGCCGGCCAGAAATTACGCTTGATGCAACAATATTTTCATTGTGCTTGTTCCGTTGCCGATATTTTAGATCGTCATTTTGCCGAAGGCTATCAATTGGCAGATTTTGCCAAACGTCAGGTTATTCAGCTTAACGACACGCATCCGACGCTGGCTATTCCGGAGTTAATGCGTCTGTTATTGGATGATTATCACCTCACCTGGGATCAGGCCTGGGATATTTGCACCAACACCTTTGCCTATACTAATCATACATTATTACCGGAGGCCCTTGAACAATGGGATCAACGGTTATTTAAACGACTGTTGCCGCGCCATTATAAAATTGTGGAAAAAATTAATGATATTTTCCATCAAAAAGTGCGGTCGGAATTCGGTGAGAATTCTCAAGTATGGGAAAAACTTGCGATTCTTTTCGATTACCGTGTACGTATGGCTAACCTTTGCGTGGTAACCTGCTTCCGGGTAAACGGTGTGGCGCAGATTCACTCGGATTTATTGGTTACGGATTTATTTCCCGAATATCACAAATTATTTCCGGGTAAATTCTGCAACGTAACAAACGGTATTACGCCCCGCCGATGGATTCGCCGGGCAAATCCGCAATTAAGCGATTTATTGGATCGTACTTTAAAACAGGATTGGAGCAAAGAGCTGGAATTGCTGGCGGGAGTAGAAAAATACGTGGACGATGCCGGTTTCCGCGAAGAATATCAACGTATTAAACATCATAACAAAATTGTGCTCGCCGATGAAATCAACCGTACTTTAGATTTAAAGGTGAATCCTGACGCTATTTTTGACGTGCAAATCAAACGTTTCCACGAATATAAACGTCAACATTTAAACTTGCTGAACATTATCGCCGATTATCAATCCTTAAAGGCCAATCCTAATCAGGATTATACGCCACGTGTATTCGTGTTCGCCGGTAAAGCGGCACCGGGGTATTATCTGGCGAAAAATATTATCCACGCCATTAATAATGTGGCGGATATTATCAATAACGACAAACAAGTCAATGATCGCCTGCAAGTAGCGTTTTTACCGGATTACCGCGTAAGTCTGGCGGAAAAAATTATTCCTGCCGCCGACGTATCGGAACAAATTTCCATGGCGGGGAAAGAAGCGTCCGGTACGGGCAATATGAAACTTGCGCTTAACGGCGCATTGACCTTAGGTACCTTAGACGGTGCAAATGTGGAAATCGCCGAAATGGTGGGTGAAGAAAACATCTTTATTTTCGGTCATACGGTAGACAGTGTGCGGGAATTGTTAGCCAAGGGCTACCGGCCGAAAGATTATTACAAAAAAGACGGCGTATTGAAAAATGCGGTGGATTTTTTAGCGCGGGGTAAAGCGTCCAAAGGTGACAGAGAGATTTTCAGATTGATGCTGGACAGTCTTCTTGAACGGGATCCGTTTTTGGTATTTGCCGATTTTTACAGCTACCGTTGTGCGCAGCAAAAAATCAGCAACGCATATTTAAATCGGGATGTCTGGTTACGCAGTGCGATTTTAAATACCGCCCGTTTGGGCGCTTTCAGCTCAGATCGCTCCATTCGCGATTATCAACAACGTATCTGGTTGAATAAATAATGACTTTCGGACGGCTGTGTTCCGATAGGAAGCCGTCTGCTTTTGCGGTTTACCTGAAGTATAAGTCATGGAGAAAAATAATGACTATAACAACCAAACAATTCCGCCGAGCGGGTATCATGCCTTATTTCTTCGATGAGCGGGGCGTAAAAAAATGGGCGCCGTATAATATTAAAAAAGCGCTTTTCAGATCTTTTGAAGGGAATATTCAGGCCTCTTGTGTCCCTATTCCGGCGGTAAAAATCCTTTATCAAAATCGACCGCACTTTTTGCCGATTAATTCGGCGGATAAAAAACGTCCGTTGAAAGGCCGTTGGCAACTGCAATTAGAAAATACTCAATCGGTGATTTCCGGATCTGTTACGGCGCGCGGAATTAACTTGCCGAGAGATTTGCCGCTAGGTTATCACCAATTGCAATTGCAAAGCGGCGGTAAAGTTTTCGACTGTACGATTATTGTTGCTCCGCAGGTTTGTTATCAACCGCAGGCATTGCGCGAGCACAAGAAGTTATGGGGAACCTTTTTACAGCTTTACACCCTAAAATCCGAGCAAAACTGGGGAATCGGCGATTTTGGCGATCTTAAGAAATTCCTGCAAAATCTTGCACCTTTTCAGGCGGATTTTTTAGGTTTAAACCCGATACATTCTCTTTTTCCCGCTAATCCTTATTCGGCAAGCCCTTACAGCCCGTCTTCCCGTCAATGGCTGAATATTGCCTATATCGATGTTAATCAGTTAGCCGAATTCCGACAAAGCGAAGAAGCGCAGGCTTGGTTTCATTCCGCCGAAGTACAGCAAAAGCTTACGGAATTGCGTCGGGCGGAGTGGTTGGATTACGGCAAAATTATTCCGCTAAAACTGGAAGGGTTACGTTTTGCTTTCAGAAAATTTAAGCAAAATCCGACCGCACTTTCTGTCCGGCAATTTACACAATTTGTACGACGGGGCGGTGAAAGTCTGCAGGTGCAGGCGACTTTTGACGCCCTTCATCAGCATTTGGCGGCGCGGTTTGATAATCAGTGGGGGTGGGATTTTTGGGCGAAAGAATATCAGGATTACCATTCTTCGGCGGTACAACGATTTCGAATCGAACATCAGGCGGAGATCGAATTCTATGCGTGGCTGCAATTTATCGCCGATCAGCAATTGGCGGAATGTGATACGGTTTGCCGGCAGCTGAATATGCGTATCGGTATGTATCGCGATTTAGCGGTCGGTGTGACGGGAAGCGGTGCGGAAACCTGGAACGATAAACGACTTTATTGTTTAAATGCTTCTGTCGGTGCGCCGCCGGATGTGTTAGGTCCGCAAGGACAAAACTGGGGCTTGACGCCGATGAATCCGCACGTGTTAAAACAACAGGCCTATCGTCCGTTTATAGCTCTTGTGCGCGCCAATATGAAATATTGCGGCGCATTACGTATCGACCATATTATGTCGTTGTTGCGGTTATGGTGGATACCAAAGGGTGACAGCGCGGCGAACGGCGCTTACGTCAGTTATCCGGTGGATGATTTAATTGCTATTCTCGCTCTTGAAAGCCAACGTCATCAATGTTTAATTATCGGTGAGGATTTAGGCACCGTGCCGAAAGAAATCATCGGTAAATTAAAAAATGCCGGGATTTTATCTTACAAGATTTTCTATTTTGAATTTGACGAACAAGGGCAAAGCCGGGATTTACGGACTTATCCTTATCAAGCCATGACTACGTTAAGTACACATGATTTACCCACTGTCAGCGGCTATTGGCGCGGTTATGATTTTGAACTGGGAGAAAAATTCGGTGTGTATCCTAATCCGAAAATTCTGGATATTTTACAGCGGGAGCGTGTTCGGGCTAAAACGCGAATTTTACAGCGATTAGCGCAACATTATGTACCGGTAGATACGGAAATTAATGCGGAATTAGGTTCGCCGGTGAATAATAAATTTATTCACCGGCTGCAGACCTACGTGGCTCATGTGAGTAGCGGTTTATTCGGTTTTCAACCGGAGGACTGGCTTGGTATGAGCGAACCGGTTAATATTCCGGGAACCAGCACTCAATACGCTAATTGGCGTCGCCGTTTAACTGCAAATATAACCGATATTTTTGCCGATACGGATATTCGGAAGCTATTAAAAGAGGTAAATGCTATTCGTAAGGAATAGATCATAGCGTTCATCTCTTAATAATCGGCGTTTAACGTAATTCGGTGACTTCCTTCGCTAACATGTTCTGATAAATCTTTCGCCCTCTCTTTATTAAGGACGGGGCGGATGTTACGGAATATCATGCCCTTGCGCGGCCACATAAACCTTAATCCACTCCTCTTCGGTGAAAGATATTTTCAGAGCATCCGCCGCGTTTTTCACTCGTTCTGTTTTTCCGGAACCGATAATCGGCATAATCTTCGCCGGATGAGCTAATAACCAGGCATAAACCAAGGTATCTAAACGGGTTTCGCTTTTTGTTTCCCCAATTTCAAGTAATGTTTTTTGTATTATCCGGAGGTTTTCATCATGATTGAACAAACGACCGCCGGCGAGAGGTGACCATGCCATAGGTTTCACCCTTTTTTCCAGTAAAAAATCCAAAGTACCGTCATCAAAAGCCTGACGGTGAAGAGGGGAAATCTCGATTTGATTCGTGATTAACGGTTGATTCACATAAGACTGTAACATGGAAAATTTAGCCGGAGTATAGTTTGATACGCCAAAATAACGTACTTTGCCGGATTGATGAAGTTCATTAAAAGCGCGGGCGATTTGTTCGGGATCGGCACAGGGGGAAAGACGGTGAATCAGTAACACATCCAAATATTCGCATTGCAGCTTTTCAATGGAACGTTGCGCCGACCATATAATATGCCGATAGCTGTTATCATAATGATGGGATTTAATCTGTGAAAGTTCGTCATTCGGGTACAAAATACCGCATTTGGTGACTAAAGTCAGTTGAGAACGCAAAGATTTGTCCAGTGCCAAAGCCCGGCCTAATTCGGCTTCTGCCGTAAAACTACCGTAGCAAGCGGCGTGATCGAAGGTATCAATGCCGAATTCCAGTCCTTGCTTGATAAAAGTGAGTAATTCCTGCGGTGATTTCTGCCAGCTTTTTAACCGCCAGAATCCTTGGATTAATCTGCTGAATGTTAAATCGGGAGCCAGTTGAATGTGTTGCATAAGGTACTCCTTTATTGATTAAGGGGATTGTAGCTCTTCCAAAGTGTTAAAGTTGCGAAAAGCGGATTTTTGTTGGGAAAAATCCACCGCAACGGCACGTCGGTTGTTTAGAAAATGCAGCATACGCCGTTCGCCCCGGACGAGATATTCGGAAAGGGCGGTCAATAATTGACGGGAAATTAAACAAAAAGTGGGGTGAGCGCGTTCGCCGTCAGTCGCATAAGCGGCAAAAACATCGGATTTTTCCACCGCACTTTTTAATTTTTCCACTAAATTTAATGGTAAAAACGGGCAATCGCAAGGTACGAACAATACGTAATCCGTTTGAGCTTTTTTTAATCCTGTGAGCATACCGCTCAACGGTCCTTGATAATCTGCAAGTTCGTCACTGAAAATCGGCAAACCGAATTTCTTATAATCCGTTAAATTGCGGTTGGCATTGATAAGAATAGTGGAAATCTGAGGTTGTAAGCGTTCGATTACATGCTGAATCAGCGGTTTTCCATGAAATTTTTGTAAGCCTTTGTCCGCGCCGTTCATGCGTCTTGCCAAACCGCCCGCTAAAATCACCGCACTTATCGTTATCATTGTTTGTCATTCGCCTCTAATTCAAGTATTATGCACCACCGCTAGCTGTTTTGTTTATATTAAAGGAAATAATTATGAAATGTCATCGTCTGAATGAAGTTTTGGAACTTTTACAGCCATATTGGTCTAAAAAAGACCCGGAAATGAGTTTAATGCAGATTTTGCAAAGTATTGCGGATGAAGCGGGATTTGACAAGCCTTTAACGGAATTGTCGGACGAGGTCATTATTTATCAGTTAAAAATGCGTGATGCGGATAAACTGGAACCGATTCCCGGTATTAAAAAAGATTATGAAGACGATTTTAAAACCGCGTTACTTAAAGCACGCGGTATTATTAAATAAGGATATTTTCATGAAAAAAACGCTTTTTGCCTTAATTTCGGCGGTGGCAGTTGTTATGTCATTGAATGTGCAGGCTGCCGAATTAAAAGAAGGTGAACAATATGTTACGGTAGCACAAAATCCTTCGGCCCAACCGGAAGTGATTGAGTTTTTTTCGTTCTATTGCCAACATTGTTACAGCTTTGAAATGCAATACAAAATTCCTGAAAAAGTGAAAGCAGAATTGCCACAAGGCACAATATTTAAACAATATCACGTAGATTTTTTGGGCCATCAATCTGAGAATTTAACCCGCGCTTGGGCATTAGCGATGGCATTGGGCGTGGAAAGCAAAGTGAAACAGTCGTTATTCGAAAGTGCACAAGCAAATGCTTTGCGTTCAATGGACGATATTCGCCAAAAATTTATCGATAACGGGATTACGGCCGAACAGTTTGACGGCGGTATCAACAGTTTTGCCGTCAACGCGTTAGTGAAAAAGCAACAAAATCTGGCAGAGCAATTTAAAGTACAGGGCGTACCGGATTTCTACGTCAACGGTAAATATCGCGTGAATCCCGAAGGTTTGTCACACGATGATTTTGTCGGTGATTACATCAAAACAACAATCGAATTATTGAAAAAATAAGTGAGGAATAAAAATGACAGAAAGTTTTAGTGTAGAACGCCGCTTCTTCGACGATAAAAATTATCCGCGCGGTTTCGCACGTCACGGTGATTATACAATTAAAGAATCACAGGCGTTGGAGCAATACGGTCAAGCGTTTAAAGCGTTGGATCTCGGCGAACGCGAACCGAAAACCGATGAAGAAAAAGCATTCGCAGCATTCTGCAAAGGTGAACGTCAACCGGAAACTTTCTTTGAAAAAACCTGGGATAAATACCGCACCCATATAGGTAAGACAAAACGGGTTTATACCCTTTCGGGCGTTGTGGGCGACAACTTAGACGAAATGTCAAATGTAGATTAATTTATGCAGACCGAAAGGCTTGGGTGTTCCAAGCCTTTGTTTTATGGTAATTTATATTTTCAGATGGAAGGAGACAATGATGACTAATGAAAAATTTATCGGTTTGGGGGTTGCGGGTAATTTTGCCGGACATCTTGAACAGGCGGGTGAGGCGGCGGATTTTGTAAATGTTAAAACCCAAGAGGCCGTTCAGCCTAAAGCTATTTTCCCGTTTTACATTCCCTGTGAAAATTTGGACGAACTAACCCGATTTTTATCGGTATATCCTCTTTCTGCCGAAAGTTTAAGTTTCCCTAAGGATGCTGACAATCTGCAAATCGAACCGGAAATTGCGCTAATTTGTGATGTGGAATATTCCGATAAAAAAGTGACCGCACTTCATCCTACCCATTTTGCCGCCTATAACGACTGTTCGATCCGTCGTCCTAACGCCCGTAAAATTTCCGAAAAGAAAAATTGGGGTGAAAATTCAAAAGGCTTGTGTTCTACCAGAATAGCATTGGATAAATTTGCTGCCGGCGGTAACATCGATACCTATCATATTGCCTGTTTTCATAAACGTGACGGTAAATTGAACGAATACGGACAAGACAGCCAGGCTGTGGGTTACAGTTATTTTCATCAAAAATTATTGGATTGGATTATAGATCGCATGAATAACCAGCCCGATGAAGGTCCGATGAATGATATTGCCCGTTTGCTGCAACAGGCGGATTATCCGACTAAAGCGGTTATCAGTATCGGCGCTACCCGTTATACGCCGTTTGGCGAAAGCCATTTTCTACAAGTGGGCGATACCAGTATGGTTATTGTTTATAACGGCGAAAAATACAATCATAAACAGATTGTAGAAATGGCGGAAAAAGAACAGTTTCCATCGGATATTTCCGCATTGGTACAAAAAGTCGTATAAAACATCGATTTTTTTGACCGCACTTTTATCCTGTTCGTTTGTTTTACGGAGAAAATATGAGCTATAACATCGGTAAAGTGAATCCCCTCAATCATAAAGAGCTGGCGGAAATCGACCGGTTACTGGCGCAGCAAGGTATACGGCGGGATCAGAACCTGGATTATACCTGCGCCATGTATGATGAGGATGATAACATCATCGCCACCGGCAGTTTATTTGCCAATAGCTTGCGTTGTCTGGCGGTATCGGAAGATCATCAGGGCGAAGGATTGATGAATCAAATCGTTACCCATCTGATTAACGAACAGTTCGAACGCGGTCATTTTCATCTTTTTCTGTATACCAAAAGTTGTGCGGTTAAATTTTTCTCCGACTTAAGTTTTTATGAAATTGCCAAAATAGAGGGCAAAATTGCTTTTATGGAAAACCGTCGTAACGGCTTTGCGGATTATTTACAGAAACTCGTCGATGAATCTCCCGAACGACAGACCGAAAAACGGATTGCCGCCATTGTGATGAATGCTAATCCTTTTACTTTAGGTCATCAATATTTGGTGGAGAAAGCCGCTGCGGAAAATGACATTGTGCATTTATTTATGGTCAGCGAAGATCAAAGTCTGGTGCCTTTTGATGTACGCAGAAAGCTTATTTTGGAAGGCGTGGCGCATTTGCCGAATGTAGTCTGCCACGACAGCGGTTCCTATATTATCAGTTCCGCCACCTTTCCAAGTTATTTTCAGAAAGACGATGATGCGGTAATAGAAAGTAATGCGCTGGTGGATGTAAATATTTTCGTCAAAATTGCACGAAAATTAGGAATTAAACGCCGTTATGTAGGCGACGAGCCCTTCAGTCATGTCACGCATATTTATAATAAGATTATGCAACGACAACTACCCGAATACGATATTGAATGTATCGTATTGGAACGCAAAACCGTTAACGGACAGATCATCAGTGCCTCAGCCGTACGTCAGGCTATAAAGGATGAAGATTGGGACAAATTAAAAGTGATGCTGCCGGTTTCGAGTTTACGTTTTTTTGAAAGTAACGAAGCAAAGCCGATTATTAATAAAATTAAACAAACATCGGATGTTTCTCATTAATTAATGATGAAAATTAAATTTTTCTGCTATTTATCCGAATAATTTAAAAATTAAGTTTATTTTGACCGCACTTTTTTAAATTATAGAAATACGCATAAAAACAAAAAAGCACAAAAACTTGTTATAGATCAAAAAATAATTGGCATAAAGCCTGTATTGTTAGATTAACTCTTATAGAGATATATATGAGTTAAGCAATGAAACAATTTTACCGATGGAGTTTTTTATGACCCCAAGTGCAATTACCCTTTGCTTCCTTGTTTTTGCGATCATCATGTTCGCATGGGAAAAATTACCCCTTGCCGTGACAGCGATGGTTGTCAGTGTCGGTTTAGCGCTAACGGGCGTTTTATCTGCTAAAGACGCATTTATGGGGTTTGTAGATACCAACGTGATTTTATTCGTTGCTATGTTCGTTATAGGCGGAGCGCTGTTTGAAACCGGTATGGCGAATAAAATAGGCGGTGTTGTCAGCCGTTTTGCTACCAGCGAACGTAAGTTAATGGTGGTGTTGATGGTGATTACCGGCGTAATGTCGGGTGTGTTATCCAATACCGGTACGGCGGCAATTCTGATTCCTGTTATTTTGGGCATTTCGGCAAAATCGGATTTCGCCCGTTCTCGTTTATTGATGCCGATGGCATTCGCTTCCACTTTAGGCGGGAATCTTTCTCTTATCGGTTCACCGAATAATTTGGTTGTACAAGGCGTTCTATCTCAATCCGGCGATAAATTCGGCTTTTTTGAATATGCTGAAATAGGGGTACCTATCTTGATCATAGGTATTATCTTTTTTGTCTTGATAGGTTATCGCTTACTGCCGACTCAATTAAATTTACACGTAGAACAGGAAGATTATCAGGCATTTCATAATCATCACAACCATATTCCAAAATGGAAACAGTGGCTTTCGCTGGCGGTATTGATTGCCACCTTATTGGCCATGGTATTCGAAGACTTTATCGGTATTAAACTGTATTTATCCGCTTGTGTCGGCGCTTTGATTCTGGTTATTATGCGCGTAATTACGGAAAAACAGGCTTATCAGGCAATTGACAGTCAGGTTGTATTTTTGTTTGCCGGTACTTTGGCGTTAGCCAATGCATTACAAACTACGGGTGCCGGAGCTCAGATTGCGCACACTATTCTGGGTTGGTTAGGGGCACAGCCGAACTCCTATTTGCTGTTGTTCACTATTTTGGTGTTAAGTTGCGTATTAACTAATTTTATGTCCAATACGGCGACAGCAGCATTGCTTGCACCAATCGGGCTTTCTATCGCCCATTCTTTAGGCGCGGATCCTAAGGCGGTGTTGATGGCAGTTGTTGTGGGGTCATCTTGCGCTTTTGCGACACCGATTGCCACACCGGCAAATACCATGATTCTTTCGGTGGGTCATTACCGTTTTGCGGATTATGCCAAAGCCGGTGTTCCGCTGATTGTTGTGACTATCGCCGCAGCAATGATTTTATTGCCGATTTTATTCCCATTTTTTCCGTCCTAAATTTGAATATTAAAAGGCGCGAGGTTTATCGCGCCTTTTAGCCTTTTAGGATGAAAGATGAAAACTTTAAGAATTTGATCTGAATCACAGCATTTCTACTCAATAAGGATTAAAATAACCGGATTGATATTTCTTTGTTAACAAAAAAGGACTACCCAATGACTCCAGCAGAACTCTTTGGTGAAGGGATTAACCTGATGCTTTCAGGTATGGGTTTCGTTATTACGTTTTTGCTCATTTTAATTTGGGCAATCACTACGATGTCAAAACTCATTAACCGCTTTTTCCCCGAACCCGTTAAACAATCTAAACCTTCGCAAAAACCGACCGCACTTTCCGCTGCGGTACAAGGAAATGATTTAGATCGTTTACGTCCCGTTATCGTGGCGGCTATCGCCCATCATCGCCGTTCTCAAGGCTTAAATTAAATGTAGAAGGATTTTTATTATGGCTAAAAAAATTAAAGTTACCGAATTAGTACTTCGTGATGCTCATCAATCTCTTTTCGCAACACGTTTACGCCTTGACGATATGTTGCCTATCGCAGCGGAATTAGACGATATCGGCTACTGGTCATTGGAAGCCTGGGGCGGTGCGACATTCGATAGCTGTATTCGTTTTTTAGGCGAGGACCCTTGGGTACGTTTGCGCGAGCTGAAAAAAGCCTGCCCGAAAACTCCGTTGCAAATGTTATTGCGCGGACAAAACTTATTAGGCTACCGTCATTATGCCGATGACGTGGTGGAGCGTTTTGTTGAACGTTGCGTGGCAAACGGTATGGATGTTTTCCGTGTATTTGATGCGCTAAACGATCCGCGAAATATGAAAGCCGCATTACAAGCAGTGAAAAAACAGGGCGGTCACGCACAAGGTACATTAAGTTATACCACCAGCCCGGTTCACACATTACAAACTTGGTTAGACACTACTGAACAATTATTGGAAATCGGCGTGGACAGCCTGGTTATTAAAGATATGTCAGGCATTTTAAACCCAATGGCTGCGGCCGAACTTGTAGGCGAAATCAAAAAACGTTTTGATATCGAATTACATTTACACTGCCACGCTACGACCGGTATGTCCGAAATGGCGTTGCTGAAAGCTATTGAAGCAGGTGTCGACGGGGTAGATACGGCGATTTCTTCAATGTCCGGTACTTACGGTCATCCGGCAACGGAAGCGATTGTGGCAACCTTGCAAGGCACAGCATTCGATACCGGATTAGACATTCCTCGTTTGGAGAAAATTGCCGCCTATTTCCGTGACGTACGTAAAAAATACGCAAAATTCGAAGGTCAGTTACGTGGTGTGGACAGCCGTATTTTAGTGGCGCAAGTGCCGGGCGGTATGTTAACCAATCTTGAAAATCAACTCAAACAACAAAATGCGTCGGATAAACTGGACAAAGTATTAGAAGAAATCCCACTCGTGCGTAAAGATTTGGGTTATATTCCGTTGGTTACACCGACTTCGCAAATTGTAGGTACACAAGCTGTTATTAACGTGTTAATGGGTGAACGTTACAAAACCATCGCCAAAGAAACCGCCGGCGTATTGAAAGGCGAATACGGTAAAACTCCGGCACCGGTTAATGCCGAATTACAAGCGCGTGTATTAGAAGGTGGGGAACCGATGACCGACCGTCCTGCAGATCACCTTGAACCGGAAATGGCTAACATCGAAGCGGACGTTATTGCACAAGCAAAAGAAAAAGGTGTGGCTTTATCAGAAAATTCCGTAGATGATGCGTTAATTGTGGCTTTATTCCCGCAAATTGCTTGGAAATTCTTGGAAAACCGTAATAATCCGGCAGCCTTTGAACCGGCACCTACCGCAGAAAGTGCCGCGGAAAAACCGCAGGAAAAAGCGGCACCGAAAGCCCAATCCGGTTCGGCCGTCTATACCGTTGAAGTGGAAGGTAAAGCCTTCGTAGTGAAAGTCAGCGAAGGCGGTGATATTTCGGCTATCGCACCGGCAACCGCTCCTGCTGCGGCTGCGCAAGCTGCTCCGGCCGCAGCACCGGCTCCCGCACCTTCAGCGGGCGGCGTGCAGGTTACCGCACCGATGGCGGGCAACATCTGGAAAGTGATTGCAACCGAAGGTCAAACTGTTGCGGAAGGAGACGTTCTGTTTATTCTCGAAGCAATGAAGATGGAAACCGAAGTTAAAGCGGCGCAAGCCGGTACGGTTCGCAATATCCAAGTGAAAGCGGGTGACAGCGTATCCGTCGGCGACGTTGTGATGACCTTGGCATAAGGAGCAAATAATGGATAGTATTATTGCATTAATCCAAGGTACGGGAATAATGCACATGGAATGGGGGCAAGCCGTAATGATTGCCATCAGTGTGCTGTTATTATGGTTGGCCATATCGAAGAAATTCGAACCGTTGTTGTTGTTACCTATCGGTTTCGGCGGATTGTTATCCAATATTCCGGAAGCCGGTTTGGCTATGACCGCATTGGAAAATCTGTTGCATTTGGGTTCGCCCGAACAAATCGGTATGATTGCCGCAAAACTGGGGGTGGCGGCTGATCCCGCCGCCATCAAATCGGCACTTTCTTCGGTACCGGCTTCAACGGTTAACCAGCTTGAAACCATGTCAATGGATATGGGTTATTCCGCCGGGATATTGGCTTTATTCTACAAAGTCGCTATCAGTTACGGCGTGGCTCCGCTCATTATTTTTATGGGGGTTGGGGCGATGACCGACTTCGGCCCGTTATTAGCTAATCCAAAAACCCTGTTGTTAGGTGCGGCAGCGCAATTCGGTATTTTTGCTACTGTATTGGGTGCTTTAACGCTGAACTATTTCGGTATTATCGAGTTTACTCTACCGCAAGCGGCATCTATCGGGATTATCGGTGGTGCGGACGGTCCGACCGCTATTTACCTGACCAGTAAACTGGCGCCGGAATTGCTGGGTGCAATCGCAGTGGCGGCTTATTCCTATATGGCGTTGGTTCCGCTTATTCAGCCGCCGATTATGAAAGCTTTAACGACGGAAGAAGAACGTAAAATCCGCATGACTCAATTACGTAGCGTTAGTAACCGGGAGAAAATTATTTTCCCGATCATCTTATTATTACTCGTCGCTTTATTACTTCCGGATGCGGCACCGTTGTTGGGGATGTTCTGTTTCGGTAACTTAATGAAAGTGAGCGGTGTGGTTGATCGCTTAAGCGATACGACCCAAAATGCGTTAATTAATATCGTTACGATAATTTTAGGATTATCGGTCGGTTCAAAACTGATTGCCGACAAATTCCTGCAACCGCAAACTCTGGGTATTTTGTTATTAGGCGTGGTGGCTTTCTGTATCGGTACGGGATGCGGCGTGTTAATGGCTAAATTGATGAATAAATTAAGTAAGACCAAAGTCAATCCGCTTATTGGTGCTGCCGGCGTATCAGCCGTACCAATGGCTGCCCGGGTCGCCAATAAAGTCGGGTTAGAAGCGGACAGCCAAAACTTTCTACTTATGCATGCCATGGGGCCGAATGTTGCCGGTGTTATCGGTTCCGCTATTGCCGCGGGTATTATGTTGAAATATGTTTCGGCATTTATTATGTAAGATAAAAAACGCGTAAATTCCGACCGCACTTTTGGGGGCAGATCAAAGTGCGGTCGTTTTTTTTACGTGTTTTAGCTTAAATAGTCGTTATTTTGTTTTTTGATATGTGCTAGCTGTCACTTATTTAGCACAAGAACAGCCGATTAATTTTACGAGAAAGCAAGTCGTGTAAATTAAGTATAAAAAACGATAGCGAAAACGACCGCACTTTAACGGGGAGTCTGCAAAGTGAAACCTTACAGGCTTGGTTAGTGTGAACGTAACCGTTGCAAAAACGCTTTGGTGCGCTCGTGTCGGGGATTATCGAATAATTGCTGCGGCGAACCCTGTTCTACGATCACACCGTCGTCCATCACAATCACCAAGTCCGCCACATCCAATGCGAATTTAATTTCATGAGTCACTACCACCATCGTCCAGCCTTCTTTGGCAAGAGATTTCATCGTGTCCAGCACATCCTGCACTAATTCCGGGTCAAGGGCGGAAGTCGGTTCATCAAACAACATGAGTTCCGGCTGCAATGCCAACGCGCGGGCGATGCCGACTCGTTGCTGCTGACCGCCCGAAAGCTGAAACGGGTACAAATCCGCTTTATCGGAAAGTCCGACTTTGTTGAGTAATTCCGATGCTTCCTGACGTGTCTGCTGCACCGATTTTCCCTGCACCTGAACCGGACCTTCCATCACGTTTTCCAATGCGGTTTTGTGAGGAAACAGATTGTAATTCTGGAAAACCATACCGGATTTACGGCGCAGAGCAAGAATGTCTTTTTTTGACGGTTTTGCTGCGAAATTTACCGATAACGGATTGGCATTATCAAATTCAATCGTACCCTGTTCAGGCATTTCCAACGCGTTTAAGCAGCGTAAAAAGGTGGTTTTGCCCGAACCGGAAGGACCGAGAATCACGACTACCTCGCCTTTGGTAATGTCTAAATCAATGCCGCGTAAAATGGTATTATCACCGAAAGATTTATGAATATTTCTGATTTTAATCATATTTTCTCCGTGACATCAGCGGGCGACATAACGCGCCATACGTTTTTCGAGGCGAGCCTGAATGAAAAACAAAATCCAGCAGAAACACCAGTAAACCAAACCTGCTTCAATATAAACCGGCAGGAAATCGTAAGACATATTTGCCATTTGCTGTGCTACGCGAAACATTTCCGTTACGGTGACAACGGAGGCCAGCGAGGTGTCTTTAAATAAACCGATAAAAGTATTGCTTAACGGCGGTACGGCGACACGGAACGCCTGCGGGGCGATAATGCGTCGAAAGGTTTGCATATAATTCATACCGATGGTATAGCCCGCTTCCCATTGTCCTTTCGGCACGGAAGAAATGGCGGCGCGCACGGTTTCCGAAGCATAAGCACCGATATTCAGTGAAAAACCGATAATTGCCGCCGGAATGGGATCGATAAAAATGCCGATTGCCGGCAAACCGTAAAATACTACGGAAATCTGCACCAACATCGGCGTGCCGCGGATAATGGAGATATAGATTTTCACCAATGCCAAAGTTATGCGGTGTAACACGCCGGTCACCGGCGTAATACGGATTAACGCCACGCCTACGGCAATAATCATGCCGATAATAAAAGACGCAATCGCCAACGGAATGGACACCAGAACGGCGGCTTCAACCATCGGCCGAAAAGCATTAATGACCAAGTCCGCACGGGACTCGGTCATAAAAGGCAGAGAAAGAAGAAGATTATTTAACACTGATATCTTTTCCGAAGAATTGTTCACCTAATTTTTTCAATGTACCGTCTTGTTGTAATTCAACGATGGCAGCGCTGATTTTGGCTAAGGCTTCGTCGTTACCTTTATTTACGATTAAACCGGAACCTAATTTTTCTTCAGCCGGCGCTTCCCACGGGGTTTTTAAACCGGCGTTCGGATTTTTCTTCAAATAGTCTAAAATTGCCAAACTGTCATTTAAGGTTAGATCCGCGCGTTTTTGCTGCACCACCAGTAAGGATTGCGCTAAACCGTCAACCGGTACTATTTGCGCCTGTTTTTCACGGGCAAGTTCGCCGTAGTTGCTGGTTAAAGACTGTGCCGCTTTACGGCCTTTAATATCCTCTAAAGTTTTAATGCTGTCGTCATCGGCACGTACCGCCATCATAGCGCCGGACCAACTGTAAGCTTCGGATTTATCGAATATGGCCCGACGTTCCGGTGTCGTTAACGCCACTTGGTTTGCCACCATGTCGAAACGACCGGCTTTTAATCCCGCCATCATAGAATCCCAGACAGTTTCTTTGAAATCCACTTTCACCCCTAATTTTTCCGCCACGGCGCGGGTGACTTCCACGTCGTAGCCGGTTAATTTGCCGCTGGCATCGTGATAGGTAAAAGGTGCGTAGGTGCCTTCCGTACCTACGGAAATGGTGCCTTTATTATTGATGCGGTCAAGTAAACTGTCCGCCGCCGCGACCTGGGTTGCGGTTGCTAATGCCAGCGCGGAGGCGGCCAATAATGTTAATTTCTTAAACATAGAACTTTCCTTTTAATAACGTTGAAATAAAATTTGCCGGCATTCTAATAGAATTCAGCAGGATTGCGAAATAAAAAAACGTCATATCTTATAACAAAAGCGCGGTTATTTTTTCACCTGTTTTTGACTTTTACAAAAGCAGTCGTTGAGATGATCATCCACTAATCCCATGGATTGCATAAAGGCGTAACAGGTGGTTTCGCCTACAAACACAAAGCCTTTTTTCTTCAACGCTTTCGACATCGCTTTAGAGGTTTCGGTTTTTGCCGGCACGTCGCTTAAATCCGGCACGTCGTTGATTTGTGGCTGATGATTGACAAAAGACCAAATAAAATCGCTGAAATTCTGACCGCACTTTTCCATTGCCAGATAGGCGCGGGCGTTTTTCACAATGGCTTCCAGTTTCGCCCGATGGCGGATGAGCCCGGCGTTCTGCATTAAGTTATCGATATCTTCCGCCGTCATTTGTGCGATTTTTTCCGGCTCAAACCGATAAAACGCAGCGCGGTACGCTTCCCGTTTTTTCAGCACGGTAATCCAGGAAAGTCCGGCTTGCTGCCCTTCCAGACAGATTTTTTCGAACAGTTTTCGGCTGTCGAATTGCGGTTTTCCCCATTCGTTATCGTGGTAATCCACGTAAATCCGGTTGTGGCCCGCCCAACTGCAACGCTTCATATTCATTTTTCTCCGGCAGAAAAAAATCGGCGAAAAACCGCCGATTAGAAAATATACGATTAATAGTAAGAATGTTCACCGCGCTGGTGTTCGGTGATGTCTTTCGCTCCCTTGAGTTCGCCGTTGAACATTTCCACCAGTTGTTTTTCTACTCCGTCTTTCAAGGTCACGTCCACCATCGAACAGCCGTTACAACCGCCGCCGAATTGCAGCACCGCGTAACCGTCGTCGGTAATTTCGATTAAGGTAATGCGACCGCCGTGGCTGGCCAGTTGCGGATTAATTTGTGTTTGAATTACGTAATCCACCCGCTCGATTAACGGTGCGTCGTCCGCCACTTTACGCATTTTGGCATTCGGTGCTTTCAAGGTTAATTGAGTACCCAGTTCTTCCGTGACATAATCGATTTCGGCGTCTTCCAGAAACGGATAGCTGATATCATCGATAAAGGCGGAAAATCCGTTAAATTTCAATTCGCTATCGTTTTCTTCCACATTGCTCGGCGGACAGTAAGAAACACCGCATTCCGCATTGGGCGTACCCGGATTGACAACAAAAATTCGAATGTTGGTACCTTCTTCTTGGCTTTCCAATAATTTGCGGAAGTGGGCTTGGGCCGCGTCTGAAATTTTAATATGTTCCATAAATATTCCTGATTTTTATCTGAGTTTTACGGTCGGAAATAATACGCTGATAGCGACGTTTATGCAAATTTTCACACTCATTCTTTAGCGTTTTACCTGCTATAATTGTAATAAATTGAACCTATCAGCGGGAATATGTTGGAAAAATACGACATTTTTTGACCGCACTTTAATGGAAAATCATGGCTAAATCGAATTACATTACCCGCCAGGGCTGGAATGCTTTGGATCAGGAATTGAAATTTTTATGGAAAGAGGAACGCCCGAAAGTGACTCAGGCGGTTTCTGATGCCGCGGCATTAGGGGATCGCAGTGAAAATGCGGAATATATTTACGGCAAACGCCGCTTGCGTGAGATCGATCGTCGCGTCCGTTTTCTGATGAAACGGTTGGAAGTGCTGCAAATTGTGGATTATCACAGCCGGCAGGAAGGCAAAGTATTCTTCGGCGCCTGGGTGGAACTGGAAAACGAAGACGGCGAAGCGAAACAATACCGCATTGTGGGGTGTGACGAATTTGATCCGGCGAAAAACTGGATTTCCGTGGATTCTCCCGTCGCCCGCGCTTTAATCGGCAAAACGGTAGACGACGAAGTGCGGGTGGAGACCCCCGCCGGTAAGGTGACGCTGTATATCAATGAAATTTGGTATGAAAAATAGTTATTCGAATACCGACAATAAATCTAACGGATAAGATTCGCCTTTCTGATAATCCTGAATCGCCTGAATCACCAACGGATTGCGTTCGCATTGTTGCGGTTGGGCAATGTAATGGTTAAATTCTTCCAATGTTAACCATAAGGCACGGGTAATATCGCTGTCGTGAGGCGTGGTCGCCGGCCGGTGGTCCAATTCCAGCGCGAACACGAAACGCAGGTAATCGGTTTGGCTGCGCGGTGCGTGCCACTGGTAAATTTTAATCAGTTTCTGCATATCGGCGCGAATGCCCGTTTCTTCGTAAAGTTCACGGCTTGCTCCCTGTAAAATGGTTTCGTCTTTTTCCAGGTGTCCCGCCGGTTGATTTAAGGTGCGCTTTCCGTGTTCGATTTCTTCTACGAACAAAAATTTGTCTTTGCAATGTACGACGCATGCCATAGTAATATTGGGTTTATGCATAATTTTCCTTTTAAACGGCTTTTCAACTTGAATCGTTGGGAATTTTGAGCTAGAGTTGAATTCTTTTCGGAAGGTCGTCGTCTCCGGTGAGGCGGCAGGATTTCAAATCCTGTTGAGGACGCCAGCGTTCTTGGGTGGGTTCGACTCCCATGACCTTCCGCCAAATCGCTTTTCCGGCTTCATTTTGTTATGCCTTCCGCTACATTTCAAGTATTTTGTGATCCCTATTCCGGTTTCATGATTATTTTTATCCGCTTTCTTGCTTTTCCGTTAAATTGTTCGAAAGTGCAGTCAAAATCGGGATATTTTTTTATGAATTTATTGGGATTTCGTTGTGTGCTGTGCGGCGGGCGTCTGGCATTGGCGCGTCACGGTTTGTGCAGTCGTTGTAATCGCTTGATTGAACGTTTCCCTTATTGCGGAAGCTGCGGGGCGCCGTTGGCGGTAAATGCCCGGCATTGCGGACGCTGTTTGCGTCATGAACCCGGCTGGGATCGGTTAGTGGTGATCGGGCGTTACGCCGAACCTTTATCCGTTCTGATTCACCGCTTTAAATTTCAGCATCAATTCTGGCTGGATCGCACCTTGGCGCGCCTGATGTTACTGGCGATTATTCGGGCTAAACGAGAGCACGGCTTGTCTTTACCGGAAGCGATTTTACCCGTACCCTTACACCATTTTCGCCAATGGCGGCGGGGTTACAATCAAACCGCGTTACTCGCTCGTTATTTGTCCAGATGGTTGGATATTCCTTGTGATTTACGCCGGATTGAGCGGATAAAACGGACGCCTAGTCAACGCGGATTAACCGCCGCAGCGCGCCGTTCCAATTTGAAAAACGCCTTTCGGGTGAATAGCGCCGTGCCGTATCGTTCGGTGGCCTTGCTGGATGATGTGATTACCACAGGGTCTACCTTAAATGAAATTTCCCGACAACTGCGCAAACAAGGCGTGCAGCATATTCAGGCATGGGGGGTGGCACGGGTTTGATTTTTTCTTTAGCCGGGATGAGTTTTTACTGTCCGCTGCGCGAATCGGTATTAAAAATTGTGGTTTTTGCGACCGCAGTTCTTTCTGTTGCCGGTAAAATTCGTTACAATTCTTGGCCTTAAAAGAAGGAAAAAAACATGGATTTTTTACATGAAATGCCGGATGTGTTGTTATCGTCTACACATTTTGTCATTTTGTTAAAACTGTTTATTGCGCTGCTGTTAGGCGCAATTATCGGTTTGGAGCGAGAACTGAAAAGAAAACCCGTCGGTGTGAAAACCTGCGCAATTATTGCCATTACCACCTGTATTTTAACGGTGGTCTCTATTCAGTCGGCGGAATATTATGCGCAGATTTCGGAAAATATCCGTACCGACCCTATGCGTTTGGCCGCTCAGGTGGTGAGCGGTATCGGTTTTCTGGGGGCCGGCGTGATTTTGCGTAAAAGTAATGATGCCATTTCGGGATTAACTACGGCGGCAATTATTTGGGCGGCGGCGGGCATCGGTATTGCCTCGGGCGCCGGTTTCTTCTTTGACGCCATTATGGCGACGGCGATGATTCTGGTGGCTATTCGTTTAAGTCCGATTGTGCAGCGTTTTGTTCACAGCCGTCAGAAAATAAAAGAGAAGAAAGCGATAATTCGGGTTTATGTGCCGCAGATTTCGGCCATGACCTACGTAACGGATTTATTGCTGGTAAATAATTTTCCTTTCGATAATTTCACTATGAAAGAACAAGGCAACGGCGAAATCAAATTATCTTACCGTTATAGCCCGCTGACGGCGGAAACTCTTGAACGGATTTATTCGCTACTGAAACAACAGGCACAGGTGTTGCGGGTGGAAGTGGAAAATTAGAGGATAAAAAATATTGCTTTTTGCGCTTAATCGCCGGTTGGCGATTGTTCGTCCCTTCGGAGCCGTGGGGGGAGCCGACGTTCAAAAAACTTAGCTTTTGCGACCGCACTTTTATGGATTCTGCTGAAATTTTGTGAAGTGCGGTCAGTTTTTCTGCGGTTTTCGGTTGCGCAGATTATTGCCGTCCTCCGGATGCAAACAGGCCATAATGCATGCCAACCCAACGGCAAACAGGGATGAAACCAGAAACGTGTGACTGAATGCGGAAGCTAAATCGTCCGTTTGCCCGAAATGTTCGCGAAACAGGGCGAGTATCACGGAAGAAATCGCAATTCCCACACCGATTCCCAGTTGTTGCATCATACTTAAAACGGTGGAACCGGAACCCGCCAGATGATCCGGCAAATCACACACCGTTAGCGTGTTTACCGCCGTAAACATCAGCGACATACAACAGCCGTACCACATCATAATCGGCACATACAGCCACAACGGTGTGTCCTGCGTGAACCGGGACATAGCGGCAATCGCCGCCGCCATCAGTATGGCGTTAACCACTAAACTATTGCGGTAACCGAACCGATAGAGAATTTTGGTGGCAAAGGATTTTGCCAGAATCGAACTGATAGCGATAGGCGCCAGCATAAAGCCGGCGGTTTGCGCATCAAAATTGAACGCAACCTGCCACATTAACGGCAACAGGAAGGGAACGCCGGAACCGGAAATACGAATAAACAGATTGCCGAGAATACCCAGATTGAATGTTCGGAATCGCAATAAAGACAAAGGAATCAGCGGGTTATTTACCCGTAAGGCGTACAGACCGTATGAAGCAAGTAAGAGTGCGCCGATGCTGATCAGCGTTATCGCTTTGCTTTTATTTGCCAGATTTTCGGCGATCACATCCAGTCCGTAAGTCGTCGTTACTAATCCCGCGGCAAACAACAGAAATCCTAACCAATCCAGTTTCCCGACATTGCCGTAATTGTTGGTCATGTATTTTCCTACCACCGTCATCCCGATTATACCGATGGGAATATTAATCAGAAAAATCCACGGCCAACTGGTGTGGGTGACAATCCAGCCGCCGAGAATCGGCCCTAATACCGGTCCGATTAAGCCCGCCATCGCCATTAAATTCCATGCTACGATAAGCTGGCTTTTCGCCACATTGCGGATAATGGCTAAGCGTGCTACGGGCAGCATTAACGCGCCGCCTACGCCTTGTAAGATGCGCGAAGCCACTAATGTGTCCAAGTCGGCGGAAAGTGCGCAAGCTAAAGAACCGAGAGTGAAAATGAATACCGCACCACGAAAGGTAAACAATGTGCCGAAACGGTCGGCAATCCAACCGCTTAAAGGAATGACCGCCGCCACGGTAAGGGCGTAGCTGATGATTGCCAGTTCCATTTCCAGCGGTGATTGATGCAGGCTGCGGGAAATGGCGGGCAACGCCGTATTTAAAATCGTAGCGTCGAGGGATTGCATAAACAGCGCCATAGCGGCAATCCACGCAAGCGAGCGATAATCCTGCGACGGTGTTTGTGTTTTTTCATGGGCGCTGTTCATGGTTATTTCTGTTGTTGGTAATAAGCAAAAATAAAGGCGGCGATTTGTGAAATCTCGTTAATATTTAACCGCACTTTATCGGTATTTAACGGATAATCCGTGGCGATGGCTAGCACCTTTTCATCAATTTCCGGCAAGGGCTTCGTCATGGCTTTGCGATGAAGCAGAATTTTCGGAATCGGTTCCTGTTTGAACCCTTCCACTAACACGAGATCCGTCAGATTCGGATCAAACTGCGCCGTCAGATAATCCAGCGAAACCGGCGCGTGCGGGGTTTCCGTCATTAACGCCCAACGGTTGTCGCACGCCATAATTACTTGGCCGGCGCCCGCTTCTTTCATGCGCCAACTGTCTTTGCCTTCTTTATCTACCGTGGCATTGTGATGGCTGTGTTTGATTACTGCGACGCGCACCCCAAGTGCGGTCAATTCCGGTACGATTTTTTCTAATAAAGTGGTTTTGCCGCTGCCGCTGTAACCGGTAATGCCCAGAATCGGAATCATTGCGGATTTTCCTCTTTCAGATTTTCGGCGACATAAGCTTGTAATTTTGCGATTTCACGTTTGGCCTTGTCGGATAAGACTTTGTTGTCCCGTAACATTTGTTCGCTTCGCGCCCGAATATAACGTAAATAATCCGGGTTTTGAGTGGTTTCAAACTGTTGTCGGGACAAATACATTTCGTGAAAGTCTTTATTCGCCTGCGCCAACAGCATTTTCTGCCCCATCAGCACAAACAGCGCCAACACCAAAGCAATAATGGAACCGTACTGCGTTACATACCATAGTAATCCTGCGATAATTAAAAGTGCGGTCACTAACGGCGATGAATTTTTTACGTAAGTTTCGCTCGGCGGCGGCTGGATGAGATCTTTGAGTTTCATGATGATCCTTTTAAAAAAAACGATGAAAAAATCGACCGCACTTTAGGCTTAAATAAAAACAGGGCAGTCAGAAGACTGCCCTGAATTATATCATGTTCCGGATATGTTAGGCCAAAATACCTAACCAGTAGCCTAAAATTCCCACACCGAATAAAGCGAAGATGATGTACATAGCGTTGACTTTTTTGCGTAACAACCACATACAGACGAAGGTCAGTAATAATGCCGCCAAACCAGGGAGTAGCTCGTCTAACACGCTTTGAACCGTGGTGACCACCTCTTCTCCTATGGCGTTTTTATAGCGTGAAAGTTCAAGCGGGATATTAATGCTCGTCCATTTCGACACCAGCGAGCCCATCACGAACAGACCGAGAATGGATGCCCCTTGAGTCACTTTCTGTAAACGACCGCCGCTCATATCGGACACGATTTCCGTCCCTTTGGTATAACCGTATTTAAAGCCGTACCAACGAGTTAACGCACGGAAAATATTGATACCGATAAAAAACAGAAGCGGACCGAGAATGCTGCCGCTGATAGCAAGACCGGCGCCCAATGCGGCTAACACCGGACGTAAGGTTCCCCAGAAAATCGGGTCGCCCACACCGGCTAACGGCCCCATAAGACCGACTTTTACCCCGCTGATTGCGGCGTCGTCGATATCCGCACCGTTGGCGCGTTCCTGTTCCATAGCCGCCGTTACGCCCATGATGGCGGAACCGATCCAAGGTTGGGTATTGAAGAATTCCAAGTGGCGCTTTAAAGCGGCGGCTTGATCTTCTTTATCACTGTAAAGACGTTTGATCGCCGGGATCATGGATACGCAAAAACCCATGGATTGCATACGTTCAAAGTTGAAAGAACCTAAAAGGAATGTTGAACGCCAGTAAGTTGAGCGAATATCGCGCGCAGTTAATTGTTTTTTCTCAGACATTTTCGTATTCCTTCTTATAGACCTTCAAGTTCGTCGTCCGCAAGTTCGCGTTTGGCATTGCCGACTTGTCCTGCGGATTGGTTAAATTGCGGATTTAATTGGATGTAGATTAAGGCTAAACACGCCCCCAAGAACCCCAAACCGACTAAGTTGTAGTTCGAGAAAGAGGCGATAACGAAGCCCATGAAGAAGAACGGCATTAACGCACCGGCACGCATCATATTGATAACCATGGCGTAACCGACAACTACGATAAATCCGCCGGCGATTTGTAAACCGCGGGTGACTACTTCAGGGATGGCGTTTAACGCTTCGGTTACGGTGTCCGTACCGGCAACCAATGCGACGAAGAATGTCGGAATGGCAACGCGTAACGCCTGTAAACTCAGACCGGCAAAGTGACAAAACTCAATGCCGCGGAAGTTGGCTTGTTCCGCATAATCATCGGCTTTGTGTTGCAGGAAAATGGTTAAAGTACGCACGAAGATAGTTAATACCTGACCTGCCGCCGCAACCGGAATGGCCACTGCGATAGCGGTTGCTTTATCCTGACCGCCTTTGATGACCAGAATGGCGGCGATAACGGAGGCTAACGCGGCGTCCGGTGCCATTGCCGCACCGACATTCATCCAGCCTAACGCCAACATTTCCAGCATACCGCCGACAATTATGCCGGATTGTAAGTCGCCTAATACCAAACCGATTAAGGTACAGGCAACTAACGGACGGTGGGTTTGACGTTCATCAAGTACGGAACCCATACCGCAAACAGCGGCGACGAGGGTTACTAAAATAATTTCTAATGTAGTCATAATGTTTTCCTGAATCAGAATTGAATTGCATCAAGTTTTTCTTGAGTGAGCGGTTCTTTACGGTTCGCGGCGACCTGCTGAAGCGACATATCCACGCCGAGTTCCAATAATTTTTTGAATGCCGCCACGTCGTCTTTGTTTACGGCAACTGCTTGTGAAATCAGTTTGTCACCTTCTCGATAAGTCATACCGCCTACGTTGACCGAGTTGATTTTCACACCGCCTTCGATTAAGCGCACAATATCTGCCGGATTGGTGACCAACCAAATGATGTTTTTGCCGGCATATTTCGGGTTGTGCCATACTTTGATGGCTTTCTCAACTGTAATGACATAACCTTTCAAATGAGACGGGACGATTTGAAGCAGTAATTCGCGACGAATATCATCTTTTGCCACTCCGTCGTTGATAGCGAAGATTGCCTCGCATTTTACGGCTTTAGCCCAAGAAGTCATGACTTGTCCGTGGATTAAACGGCTGTCGATGCGTAGCAATGAGATGTTCATATTGCCTTTTAAATTCGGATCGCGCGGTTCGGACGGAACCGGTGCTGCCGGTTTTTCTTCTGCTTTTACCGCAGGCCCGGCTTTCGGTTCCGGATTACGGAAGGATTTCACCGCTAGCATACCGACTTCTTTTGCCGTTTCGACCAATTCGTCTAAAGACGCGCTGTCTTTGGCATCCAATGTTTCCAGTAACATCGGCAGGCTGATACCGGTGACGATATCGGTATTTTCACGGTTGGTGGCGATGCGGGCTGCGGCGTTATAAGGGCTGCCGCCGAATAAGTCCACCATAAACAAGACAGGTTCGTTTTCAGGCAAAGTCTCGATGATTACGTTGTATTTTGCAACTAAGTCGTCACCGCCTTCGCCAGGTAAGAATGTGACAACATGGGTATTTTCATCTTCACCGAAAACCATTGCTGCAGAGTTTACGATTTCTTCTGAAAATTTACCGTGTGTCGCAACGATAAGATGAGTCATTTCAGATCTCCGTTTGTAATTAAAATTTATAATTGTCACGTTTCAGCACTTCGTCAAATAATAATGCAAACGGTTGCTGATTCCGGCAAGTCTAAACGGCAAGTAAAAATAGTCAAATTTTTTTTGCTTAAAATATGATCTTGATCACACAAAAGGAGTAGAAAAAAGTGCGGTCGGAATTTTAACCATTTTTTTCTGAAAAAACATGCCGGTTTTCGACCGCGCTTTTATTCGGCAAATGCCATAATTTCTTCATAAACGAAAGATAATTGAGTGACACCCTGGCGATCAGTGAAATGCTTGTAACCTTGCATAGTGACGTATTTTGCTTGCAGATTTACGGCCAGTTGTTCGCTGAAAGCGGGATTCACGATATCATCGTCCAGCGAGGCGATAACGGTACGTTGCGGGATATGCCGAATAAGCGCATTATAATCCGGTTTTTGTGCAGCGAAAGCGTTCAGTTCGGGCAGATTCGGTAGCGATTGATCAAATCCCGCCACTAAAATTAATCCGCTCACAGGCTGCGCTTGCTGTGCGAGAAAGTGTAACGTAGCAATGCAACCCAAACTGTGTCCGATAAAAATATCCTGTGGATACAGCTGAGGAATATGAGTCCGATGGTGTGTCAGCCAAGCGGTGGGATTCGGTTTATCGGCATCTGGCATATCGAAAACCGTCACGGAAAATCCTTCATTTTCTAACCGCACTTTTAGCCAGGGAAACCAATGTTTTTGCGAGTTTGCCGTGTAACCGTGAGTGATGAAAACGCGTTTTTGCATGATGTCTTCCGATGTGAAATAAAGCTATTTTAGCATAGTATGCTCAGAACGGCGTGATGCGACGGACGTCGAGTTTTATGCGGAATTTCCGCGTAACAGTCGAGCTTAAACCTTTTTGCTGACCAGTTTTTTATTGACTGATCGGATTTTTCCTTTATATTTTCTTATTCAATATCTTGACTTAATCTTTACTTATAACAACAAAGGGGTGTCAGAATGTCGAATTCTACACGTGAAACATTTTCCGGGCGTCGCGCTTTTATTATGGCGGCAATCGGCTCCGCCGTCGGGTTGGGAAACATTTGGCGTTTCCCTTATACGACTTATGAAAACGGTGGCGGCGCATTTATTATTCCTTATATTGTGGCGTTATTAACTGCCGGTATTCCGCTTTTATTCTTGGATTACGCTATCGGACACCGTCATCGCGGAGGTGCGCCGTTGTCTTACCGCCGCTTCAATAAACATTTTGAAACTTTCGGCTGGTGGCAAGTGATGGTGAATGTCATTATCGGTTTGTATTATGCGGTGGTTCTCGGTTGGGCGGCGACTTATACCTATTTTTCCTTTACCGGTGCATGGGGCAATGATCCCGTTCAGTTTTTTGTCAGCGAATATTTAAAAGTCGGCGATATTAATCAAGGTGTGAGCTTCGAGTTTGTGGGCATTGTTATCGGGCCGCTGATTGCGGTTTGGTTGGCCGCCTTGGGCGTGTTGGCTTTAGGCGTTCAAAAAGGGATTTCGAAATCCGCCAACATTATTATGCCTGTATTAGTGGTGATGTTCATTTTGCTTGTGGCATCTTCTCTTTTCCTGCCGGGCGCGACAAAAGGACTAAATGCTCTGTTTACGCCGGATTGGGATAAATTGTCCGATCCGAGTGTTTGGATCGCGGCGTACGGGCAAATTTTCTTCTCGTTATCTATTTGTTTCGGAATTATGATTACTTACGCTTCATATTTAAAGAAAGAATCTGATTTAACCGGCACCGGTTTAGTGGTAGGTTTTGCTAATTCCAGCTTTGAACTGTTGGCGGGAATCGGTGTATTTGCCGCGCTCGGTTTTATGGCCTCGGCACACGGACAGGAAGTGAGCGAAGTAGCGAAGGGGGGGATCGGTTTAGCCTTTTTTGCTTTTCCGACCATTATTAACGAAGCACCGTTCGGTGAAGTTATCGGCGTGTTATTCTTCGGTTCGTTAACTTTTGCGGCATTAACGTCATTCATTTCCGTTATTGAAGTGATTATTTCCGCCGTACAGGATAAATTACGCCTTCGTCGCTCGAAAGTCACTTTCCTGGTGGGGTTGCCGATGATGATGGTTTCCGTAATTTTATTCGGCTCGACTACAGGTTTACCGATGCTAGATGTAATGGATAAGTTTGTGAACTATTTCGGTATTGTTGCGGTAGCATTCGTTTCATTGATGGTTATTGTGGCGGATGAAAAACTCGGTGTACTCGGTCAGCACATCAACGAAACATCGTCTTTTAAAGTGGGGTTCGTTTGGCGTTTATGTATTGTGGTAACAACCGGGATTCTCGCTTTTATGTTGTTCAGCGAGGGAGCAAAAGTCTTTACGGAAGGCTATGAAGGATATCCTGATTGGTTTATTAATATCTTCGGCTGGGGCATGGCGATAACGTTGCTCGTGGTGGCCTTCTTGCTTTCCCGTTTAAAATGGAAAAATGAAGTAGTAACAGAATATAAGGAGGAACGGTGATGAATACCAGTGCAATCATAATGATGGTGGTGGCGCTTGCTATCATTTGGGGCGGATTAACCATTTCAATTATTAAGATGCCGAAAGAGTAAAAGAAAGCGAAAACCGACCGCACTTTTGTGATTGCACAAAGTGCGGTCAATTTTTGCAGAATTTTTAACGGTTTTGACTAATTTGTAAACGAACGAAAAATATTTTGAACTTTTTGCTAAAAACCCCTTGCAAAGGATTCTAAAAGCCCTATAATACGCCCCACACAACGACGCGCCGTTGTGAAGAAGTCAAATCAAGCGGTGCGTCGTTGTTTTTTGCTCTTTAACAATTTATCAGACAATCTGTGTGGGCACCGGAAAGATTCGTTTAGAAAAAATAAATGAAGACTTAAGGTGCTGACCGAAGTTAATACATTAATGAATGTCAGTATATTGAGCGAAAAAACTTTTTGAACTGAAGAGTTTGATCATGGCTCAGATTGAACGCTGGCGGCAGGCTTAACACATGCAAGTCGAACGGTAACGGGTGGAAAGCTTGCTTTCCATGCTGACGAGTGGCGGACGGGTGAGTAATGCTTGGGGATCTGGCTTATGGAGGGGGATAACGACGGGAAACTGTCGCTAATACCGCGTAATGTCTAAGGACTAAAGGGTGGGATTTTCGGACCGCCCGCCATAAGATGAGCCCAAGTGGGATTAGGTAGTTGGTGGGGTAAAGGCCTACCAAGCCGACGATCTCTAGCTGGTCTGAGAGGATGACCAGCCACACTGGAACTGAGACACGGTCCAGACTCCTACGGGAGGCAGCAGTGGGGAATATTGCGCAATGGGGGCAACCCTGACGCAGCCATGCCGCGTGAATGAAGAAGGCCTTCGGGTTGTAAAGTTCTTTCGGTGGTGAGGAAGGCGAATAAGTTAACAGCTTATTCGATTGACGTTAGCCACAGAAGAAGCACCGGCTAACTCCGTGCCAGCAGCCGCGGTAATACGGAGGGTGCGAGCGTTAATCGGAATAACTGGGCGTAAAGGGCACGCAGGCGGCTATTTAAGTGAGATGTGAAATCCCCGGGCTTAACCTGGGAACTGCATTTCAGACTGGGTAGCTAGAGTACTTTAGGGAGGGGTAGAATTCCACGTGTAGCGGTGAAATGCGTAGAGATGTGGAGGAATACCGAAGGCGAAGGCAGCCCCTTGGGAACGTACTGACGCTCATGTGCGAAAGCGTGGGGAGCAAACAGGATTAGATACCCTGGTAGTCCACGCTGTAAACGCTGTCGATTTGGGGATTGGGCGATAAGCCTGGTGCCCGAAGCTAACGTGATAAATCGACCGCCTGGGGAGTACGGCCGCAAGGTTAAAACTCAAATGAATTGACGGGGGCCCGCACAAGCGGTGGAGCATGTGGTTTAATTCGATGCAACGCGAAGAACCTTACCTACTCTTGACATCCTCAGAATCCGGTAGAGATATCGGAGTGCCTTCGGGAACTGAGAGACAGGTGCTGCATGGCTGTCGTCAGCTCGTGTTGTGAAATGTTGGGTTAAGTCCCGCAACGAGCGCAACCCTTATCCTTTGTTGCCAGCATGTAGAGATGGGAACTCAAAGGAGACTGCCGGTGATAAACCGGAGGAAGGTGGGGATGACGTCAAGTCATCATGGCCCTTACGAGTAGGGCTACACACGTGCTACAATGGCGTATACAGAGGGAAACGAGCCTGCGAGGGGGAGTGAATCTCAGAAAGTGCGTCGTAGTCCGGATTGGAGTCTGCAACTCGACTCCATGAAGTCGGAATCGCTAGTAATCGCGAATCAGCATGTCGCGGTGAATACGTTCCCGGGCCTTGTACACACCGCCCGTCACACCATGGGAGTGGGTTGTACCAGAAGTAGATAGCTTAACCGAAAGGGGGGCGTTTACCACGGTATGATTCATGACTGGGGTGAAGTCGTAACAAGGTAACCGTAGGGGAACCTGCGGTTGGATCACCTCCTTACTAAAGAACGGATTACCGGTGTTCACACAGATTGTTTGATAGAAGAAAGCAAAGCGAACGTGTATTAACGCGACGTCCTTTTGGGTCTGTAGCTCAGGTGGTTAGAGCGCACCCCTGATAAGGGTGAGGTCGGTGGTTCAAGTCCACTCAGACCCACCACTCATACGAGTGGCAAGCCGAATGATGAGTGAAAAGCGAAAGGGTAAATGACAAGCGTAGTTGTGATAACGGGGATATAGCTCAGCTGGGAGAGCGCCTGCCTTGCACGCAGGAGGTCAGCGGTTCGATCCCGCTTATCTCCACCAATCATCATGACTAAGTAAATAAAGCGTTAAATAAAGACAGCCTTATAAAAGAAGGCTCGACGGCATTTGGACGTACTTTGTTTATTTAGTCATGATGATAGTCGAAAGACATAATCGTTGTTCTTTAAAAAATTGGAAACAAGCTGAAAAACTGAAGAGATTTTCGAAAGAAAGTCTGAGTAGTAAAAATCTTGACTGAACAAAAGCAGTCAAGTGTTTAGTTTAAAAAACCGACTTCAAATTGAAGGCACTTTCTTGCAAAAGACAGTAAAGAGAACATTTGAGGTTGTATAGTTAAGCGACTAAGCGTACAGGGCGGATGCCTTGGCAATCAGAGGCGAAGAAGGACGTGCTAATCTGCGAAAAGCTCGGATGAGCCGATAAGAGGCGTTTAATCCGAGATGTCCGAATGGGGAAACCCGATGGATGAAGAATCCATCATTTCATTATGAATCCATAGTAATGAAAGGCGAACCGGGAGAACTGAAACATCTAAGTACCCCGAGGAAAAGAAATCAACCGAGATTCCGTGAGTAGCGGCGAGCGAAAGCGGAGCAGCCGGTCAGTGATAGCGGCATAGACAGAGGAATTGGCTGGGAAGCCAAGCGACAGAGGGTGACAGCCCCGTACTCGAAGTCTGAGCGGTGGTACTGAGCTGACGAGAAGTAGGGCGGGACACGAGGAATCCTGTCTGAAGAAGGGGGGCCCATCCTCCAAGGCTAAATACTCCTGATTGACCGATAGTGAACCAGTACCGTGAGGGAAAGGCGAAAAGAACCCCGGCGAGGGGAGTGAAAGAGAACCTGAAACCCTGTACGTACAAGCAGTGGGAGCCCCATCACTTAATCCAATTGGAAAGTGATGGAAATTAACCGCACGTTAATGATGGTAAGACGAGCGAAGCGAGTCAAACCTTCAAAAGAAGCAGTGGGATTAAGTGATGGGGTGACTGCGTACCTTTTGTATAATGGGTCAGCGACTTATATTTTGTAGCGAGGTTAACCGCATAGGGGAGCCGAAGGGAAACCGAGTCTTAACTGGGCGTGGAGTTGCAAGGTATAGACCCGAAACCCGGTGATCTAGCCATGGGCAGGTTGAAGGTTGGGTAACACTAACTGGAGGACCGAACCGACTAATGTTGAAAAATTAGCGGATGACCTGTGGCTGGGGGTGAAAGGCCAATCAAACCGGGAGATAGCTGGTTCTCCCCGAAATCTATTTAGGTAGAGCCTTGAGCGGACACCTTCGGGGGTAGAGCACTGTTTCGGCTAGGGGTCCATCCCGGATTACCAACCCGATGCAAACTGCGAATACCGAAGAGTGATACTCAGGAGACACACGGCGGGTGCTAACGTCCGTCGTGGAGAGGGAAACAACCCAGACCGCCAGCTAAGGTCCCGAAGTACTAGTTAAGTGGGAAACGAAGTGGGAAGGCTTAGACAGCTAGGATGTTGGCTTAGAAGCAGCCATCATTTAAAGAAAGCGTAATAGCTCACTAGTCGAGTCGGCCTGCGCGGAAGATGTAACGGGGCTAAAACTAGTCACCGAAGCTGCGGCATCAATGGAGACATTGTTGGGTAGGGGAGCGTTGTGTAAGCGGAAGAAGGTGAGTCGAGAGGCTTGCTGGACGTATCACAAGTGCGAATGCTGACATAAGTAACGATAAAACGGGTGAAAAACCCGTTCGCCGGAAGACCAAGGGTTCCTGTCCAACGTTAATCGGGGCAGGGTGAGTCGGCCCCTAAGGCGAGGCTGAAAAGCGTAGTCGATGGGAAACGGGTTAATATTCCCGTACTTGGATAAACTGCGATGCGGGGACGGAGAAGGTTAGGTTATCAGACGGTTGGATGTCTGTTTAAGCCGGTAGGTGGAGAGTTTAGGCAAATCCGGACTCTTTAATAACACCGAGAAGTGATGACGAGGCTCTAAGGAGCCGAAGTAACCGATACCATGCTTCCAGGAAAAGCCGCTAAGCTTCAGGTTTATCTGAACCGTACTATAAACCGACACAGGTGGTCAGGTAGAGAATACTCAGGCGCTTGAGAGAACTCGGGTGAAGGAACTAGGCAAAATAGCACCGTAACTTCGGGAGAAGGTGCGCCGGGATAAATTGTAGAGATAGACTCTTGAAGGTTGAACCGGTCGAAGTGACCCGCTGGCTGCAACTGTTTATTAAAAACACAGCACTCTGCAAACACGAAAGTGGAAGTATAGGGTGTGATGCCTGCCCGGTGCCGGAAGGTTAATTGATGGTGTAATCGCAAGAGAAGCACCTGATCGAAGCCCCGGTAAACGGCGGCCGTAACTATAACGGTCCTAAGGTAGCGAAATTCCTTGTCGGGTAAGTTCCGACCTGCACGAATGGCATAATGATGGCCAGGCTGTCTCCACCCGAGACTCAGTGAAATTGAAATCGCCGTGAAGATGCGGTGTACCCGCGGCTAGACGGAAAGACCCCGTGAACCTTTACTATAGCTTGACACTGAACCTTGAATTTTGATGTGTAGGATAGGTGGGAGGCATTGAAGCGGTCACGCCAGTGACAGTGGAGCCATTCTTGAAATACCACCCTTTAACGTTTGATGTTCTAACGAGGAGTGAAAACACGCTCTCGGACAGTGTCTGGTGGGTAGTTTGACTGGGGCGGTCTCCTCCCAAAGAGTAACGGAGGAGCACGAAGGTTTGCTAATGACGGTCGGACATCGTCAGGTTAGCGCAATGGTAAAAGCAAGCTTAACTGCGAGACGGACAAGTCGAGCAGGTGCGAAAGCAGGTCATAGTGATCCGGTGGTTCTGAATGGAAGGGCCATCGCTCAACGGATAAAAGGTACTCCGGGGATAACAGGCTGATACCGCCCAAGAGTTCATATCGACGGCGGTGTTTGGCACCTCGATGTCGGCTCATCACATCCTGGGGCTGAAGTAGGTCCCAAGGGTATGGCTGTTCGCCATTTAAAGTGGTACGCGAGCTGGGTTTAGAACGTCGTGAGACAGTTCGGTCCCTATCTGCCGTGGGCGCAGGAGAATTGAAAGGGGCTGCTCCTAGTACGAGAGGACCGGAGTGGACGCATCCCTGGTGTTCCGGTTGTGTCGCCAGACGCATTGCCGGGTAGCTACATGCGGGAGAGATAAGTGCTGAAAGCATCTAAGCACGAAACTTGCCTTAAGATGAGTTCTCCCAGACTTTAGGTCTGTAAGGGTTGTTGTAGACGACGACGTAGATAGGTGGGATGTGTAAGCGTTGCGAGACGTTGAGCTAACCCATACTAATTGCCCGAGAGGCTTAACTATACAACGCTCAAATGTTTTCGGCTTGTTTCGAATTTTAAAGGAAGCGGCGCGGGCTATCGAGAGGTAGAGGCGTTGCGGATAAGCGGAGAACAACAGAATTATCTTGGCGGCGACAGTGCGGTGGTCCCACCTGACCCCATGCCGAACTCAGAAGTGAAACGCCGTAATGCCGATGGTAGTGTGGGATATTCCCATGTGAGAGTAGGGCACCGCCAGGTAGCGATAAAGAAACCCCGGTTCAGAAATGAGCCGGGGTTTTTGGGTTTTTAGGGTAATGTAAAAGGAGATGTGTGATTGCAGGTGGGAATGTGATGTTGCTCAGAGTGTATAAATTTAAGCCAACTAGGTTATATTTTTGTGATGTAGATTCCAAAATTTAATTTTATCTATTGGCAGATAATAATTTTTCAGATAAAACTTCTTCTAGATCATGTTAAGTATAAATAGAAGGAGCCATTATTTATGAAACAACAAGTAGAAAACAAACAAGCAGAAAACACAGCTGTAATTCTCGAATTGCTACGTCGTTTATTAAATAGTAACGTGATTTCAAAACCTTTATTTATTGGACACGGAATTTTTTATGATGGAACGATGTTTGCAATTTATCAAAAACAAGAGTTGTATCTGAAAGCTGACGGTGATTTAGCTAATGAGTTATTAGCCTATGGTTCTTATCCGTGGGCATATATCCCAAGAAGTAATATGAAGACTGGTCCAAAATATTATCATATATCGGATAGTATCCAAAATGATGAGATTCTCTATAAGAGACTTGTCAAATTGTCTATTAAACAAGCTAAAGACCAAAAAAGAGATATTAAATTAATTAAAGAATCATCTATTAAATATTTATCGAATTTAACAGTAAAGCACGAACGAATGTTGGCTAAAATAGGCATATTTACAGTAAGTGAGTTTCGTGAAAAAGGAGCTATAGGAGCTTATGTCGAATTAATTAAATCAGGGATGTTACTTTCTATTAATGTGTTATGGAAATTTGTTTGTGCATTACAAAATCGCAATGTTCTGTTGTTAACGGATAAAGAAAAAGAAGAGATTGGCGTAAAACTTAATGAGGCGCTTACTAAAGAAGGATTAAGAGCAATAAAAATTAATTGAAGATGAAAACTATAGACGGTTAAATCTTGACAGGTTGTGTATTAATGTTTAGAATTCACCGTCTATCTTTTCGATGGTAGATGTTAAGTAACACTCATTCTTTTAGAATTTTATTAAAACTGGAGCTTAATTTAATGGCAACTATCAACCAATTAGTACGCAAACCGCGTGTGAAAAAGGTTGTAAAAAGCAACGTTCCTGCATTAGAGGCTTGTCCGCAGAAACGTGGCGTGTGTACTCGTGTATACACTACTACACCTAAAAAACCGAACTCTGCATTACGTAAAGTATGTCGTATTCGTTTAACAAATGGTTACGAAGTAACTTCTTATATTGGCGGCGAGGGGCACAACCTTCAAGAACACAGCGTTGTTCTTATCCGTGGTGGTCGTGTTAAAGATTTACCAGGTGTGCGTTATCACACTGTGCGTGGAGCGCTTGACTGTGCAGGCGTTAAAGACCGTAAACAAGCACGTTCTAAATATGGCGTTAAACGCCCTAAAGCTTAATGGTTCTCCGTTAAGTAAGGCCAAACGTCTAAATTTTAAAATTTACATCTAAACTCCAGTTATCTGTAGTTTTGGATTATCCTGAATAAATATCGGAGAAACTTACAATGCCACGTCGTCGTCGTATTGAACCTCGCAAAATTCTTCCAGATCCGAAATTCGGTTCAGAATTACTTGCAAAATTTATTAATGTTTTAATGGTAGATGGTAAAAAATCTATCGCCGAATCAATCGTTTATAACGCATTAGAAACTTTAGCTCAGCGTACAGGTAAAGATGCTTTAGAATCGTTTGAAATTGCCTTAGAGAATGTTCGCCCAACAGTTGAGGTTAAATCCCGCCGTGTTGGTGGTTCTACATACCAAGTGCCTGTTGAAGTGCGTCCGACTCGCCGTAATGCGTTAGGTATGCGTTGGATTGTTGAAGCTGCACGTAAACGTGGTGATAAATCAATGGCTTTACGTTTAGCAAATGAATTATCTGATGCAGTTGACAATAAAGGCGCAGCTGTTAAAAAACGTGAAGATGTTCATCGTATGGCAGAAGCGAACAAAGCATTCGCTCACTTCCGTTGGTAATCAGTTAGCAATTTTAATAAAGGGCTTCATCTCATTTTTGCGATGAAGCCTTACCCATATAAAGAATTTCAATATAAAACCCAAACAAGGTAATAATAATGGCTCGTACAACCCCTATTGAAAGATATCGTAATATTGGTATCAGTGCGCATATTGATGCGGGTAAAACAACAACTACAGAGCGTATCTTGTTCTATACAGGCGTAAGCCATAAAATCGGCGAAGTGCACGATGGTGCGGCGACGATGGACTGGATGGAGCAAGAACAAGAACGTGGTATTACCATTACTTCTGCTGCAACAACAGCATTCTGGTCTGGTATGTCACAACAATTCCCACAACACCGTATCAATGTTATCGATACTCCGGGACACGTAGACTTTACTATCGAAGTAGAACGCTCAATGCGTGTTCTTGATGGTGCGGTAATGGTTTATTGTGCAGTTGGTGGTGTTCAACCTCAATCTGAAACCGTATGGCGTCAGGCTAATAAATACCATGTACCACGTATTGCGTTCGTAAATAAAATGGACCGTACCGGGGCTAACTTCTTACGTGTCGTTGAACAATTAAAAACACGCTTAGGTGCAAATGCAGTTCCTCTTCAATTACCTATTGGCGCTGAAGATAACTTTAAAGGCGTAGTTGATTTGGTTAAAATGAAAGCGATCAACTGGAATGAAGAAGATCAAGGGATGACATTCAATTATGATGATATCCCTGCGGATATGGTTGATATTTGTGAAGAATGGCATAACAATTTAATTGAAGCTGCAGCTGAATCTTCCGAAGAGTTAATGGAGAAATACCTCGGCGGTGAAGATTTAACAGAAGAAGAAATTAAAGGTGCATTACGTCAACGTGTATTAGCAACTGAAATTATTCTGGTAACTTGTGGTTCCGCTTTCAAAAATAAAGGTGTTCAAGCCATGCTTGATGCCGTTGTTGAATATTTACCATCTCCGACTGATATTCCTGCGATTAAAGGTATCAATGAGGATGAAACTGAAGGCGAACGTCATGCTAATGATGATGAACCGTTTGCAGCGTTAGCGTTCAAAATCGCAACGGATCCGTTTGTAGGCAATTTAACATTCTTCCGGGTATATTCAGGTATTGTTGAATCTGGAGCGACAGTTTATAACTCAGTAAAACAAAAACGCGAACGTTTTGGTCGTATTGTTCAAATGCACGCAAATAAGCGCGAAGAAATCAAAGAAGTTCGTGCTGGTGATATTGCAGCCGCAATCGGATTGAAAGATGTCGGTACCGGCGACACATTATGTGATCAAAATGCACCGATTATCCTTGAGCGTATGGAATTCCCTGAGCCGGTTATTTCTGTTGCTGTTGAGCCGAAAACTAAAGCTGACCAAGAAAAAATGGGTATTGCTTTAGGTCGTTTAGCACAAGAAGACCCTTCATTCCGTGTTCATACGGATGAAGAATCCGGTGAAACGATCATTTCCGGTATGGGTGAGTTACACTTGGATATCATCGTTGACCGTATGAAACGTGAATTCAAAGTGGAGGCAAATATCGGTAAACCTCAAGTGTCTTATCGTGAAACAATTCGCACTCGTGTAAACGATATTGAAGGTAAACATGCAAAACAATCTGGTGGCCGCGGTCAATACGGTCATGTTGTTATTGATTTATATCCATTGGATCCGGAAGGTCCTGGCTATGAATTTGTCAATGAAATTAAAGGCGTCGTTATTCCTGGTGAATATATTCCTGCAGTTGACAAAGGCATTCAAGAACAACTTAAATCCGGTCCGTTAGCGGGTTATCCTGTTGTGGATTTAGGTGTGCGTTTACACTTCGGTTCATACCATGATGTGGACTCATCTGAGTTAGCGTTTAAATTAGCAGCATCAATTGCGTTTAAAGCAGCATTTGCTAAAGCAAACCCGGTATTACTTGAACCTATTATGAAAGTTGAAGTAGAAACTCCGCCTGAATATGTAGGTGACGTAATCGGTGACTTAAGTCGTCGTCGTGCAATGGTGAGTGGCCAAGAGGCAACTGATTTTGCAGTTAAAATTAATGCTGAAGTTCCATTATCAGAAATGTTCGGTTATGCGACGGACTTACGTTCTCAAACTCAAGGTCGTGCCTCATACTCAATGGAACCATTGAAATATTCTGAAGCACCGAAAAATGTTGCAGATGCAATCATTGAAGCACGTCGCAAATAATTTTATTTTTAACTAAAACGCCCCAAATTTGCACCGCACTTTTGGGGAATAACAAAAGGAAACTGAAAAGTGTCTAAAGAAAAATTTGAACGTACAAAACCGCACGTAAACGTGGGTACAATCGGCCACGTTGACCACGGTAAAACAACTTTAACAGCAGCAATCACCACAGTATTATCCAAACACTACGGCGGTGCGGCTCGCGCATTCGACCAAATCGATAACGCGCCGGAAGAAAAAGCGCGTGGTATCACCATCAACACATCACACGTTGAATACGATACGCCGACCCGTCACTATGCTCACGTTGACTGCCCGGGACACGCGGACTATGTGAAAAACATGATCACCGGTGCGGCACAAATGGACGGCGCAATCTTAGTGGTAGCGGCAACAGACGGTCCTATGCCGCAAACCCGTGAGCACATCTTATTAGGTCGCCAGGTAGGCGTACCGTACATCATCGTATTCTTAAACAAATGCGACATGGTGGATGACGAAGAATTATTGGAATTAGTTGAAATGGAAGTTCGCGAACTTCTGACCCAATATGATTTCCCGGGCGATGACACGCCAATCATTCGTGGTTCCGCATTAAAAGCGTTGGAAGGCGAAGCGGAATGGGAAGAAAAAATTCTTGAATTGGCGAACGCTCTGGATAGCTATATTCCGGAACCTGAACGTGCGATTGACCAACCGTTCTTATTACCGATTGAAGACGTATTCTCAATCTCAGGCCGTGGTACGGTAGTCACCGGTCGTGTAGAACGCGGCATCATCCGTACCGGTGACGAAGTAGAAATCGTCGGTATCAAAGATACGACGAAAACTACCGTAACCGGAGTTGAAATGTTCCGTAAATTACTGGACGAAGGTCGTGCGGGTGAAAACATCGGTGCGTTATTACGCGGTACCAAACGTGAAGAAATCGAACGCGGTCAAGTATTGGCGAAACCGGGTTCAATCACACCGCACACAGACTTCGTATCGGAAGTGTACGTATTGTCAAAAGAAGAAGGCGGTCGTCATACTCCGTTCTTCAAAGGTTACCGTCCGCAGTTCTATTTCCGTACGACTGACGTAACGGGTACAATCGAATTACCGGAAGGCGTAGAAATGGTTATGCCTGGCGATAACGTAAAAATGACGGTAAGCTTAATCCATCCGATTGCGATGGACCAGGGTTTACGTTTCGCAATCCGTGAAGGCGGCCGTACGGTAGGCGCCGGCGTGGTAGCGAGCGTCATCAAATAATAGGTTTGTCATCAGACATTCAAAAAGGGTACCTTAGGGTGCCCTTTTTATATGAGCTAGATTTTATCTAATTATATCCAATACAAATTTATATAATCTGCCTATTTTTTAGCGTGCAACTAATAAATTGGCTTTTTTTATAAAAAAGCTTGATTTTATCCCGTCTATCTTGTAATTAATTATTCTTACACAAACATAATCTTAATCATAAGGAATAAAATATGAAAAATGTTGGTTTTATCGGATGGCGTGGCATGGTCGGTTCCGTGTTAATGGATCGTATGCAGCAGGAGCGGGATTTTGCAAACCTTAATCCGATTTTTTTCACAACTTCGCAAGCAGGGCAACAGGCGCCGGTATTCGGCGGTAAAGAAGCCGGTACGTTGAAAGACGCCTTTGATATCGAAGAATTGAAAAAACTGGATATTATCGTCACCTGTCAGGGCGGTGATTACACCAACGAAGTTTATCCTAAACTGAAAGCTACCGGTTGGGACGGTTATTGGGTGGATGCAGCATCCGCATTGCGTATGGAAAAAGATTCCATTATCGTTCTGGATCCGGTTAACCAGCATGTTATTTCCGACGGTTTAAAAAACGGCGTGAAAACTTTCGTGGGCGGCAATTGTACCGTCAGTTTAATGTTAATGGCATTAGGCGGTCTATTCGAACGCGATTTGGTGGAATGGATTTCTGTGGCGACTTATCAGGCGGCTTCGGGTGCCGGTGCCAAAAATATGCGCGAACTTGTATCTCAGATGGGGTTATTGGAAAAATCCGTGAGTGCGGAGTTAGCTAATCCGGCGTCATCTATTTTAGATATTGAACGCAAAGTCACGGCCGAAATGCGTGCGGACAGTTTCCCGACGGATAACTTCGGTACGGCGTTAGCGGGTAGCCTGATTCCTTGGATCGATAAATTATTACCGAGCGGTCAAACTAAAGAAGAATGGAAAGGCTATGCGGAAACCAACAAAATTTTAGGATTAAGCGATAATCCGATTCCGGTGGACGGCTTATGTGTGCGCATCGGTGCATTACGTTGTCATAGTCAGGCGTTTACTATCAAACTGAAAAAAGATATTCCGTTAGAAGAAATCGAACAGATTCTGGCTTCTCATAACGAGTGGGTGAAAGTGATTCCGAACGACAAAGAAGCCACATTGCGCGAATTGACGCCGGCAAAAGTAACCGGCACATTAAGCATACCGGTAGGGCGTTTACGCAAACTGGCGATGGGTCCGGAATATTTGGCGGCATTCACCGTGGGTGACCAGTTATTGTGGGGTGCGGCGGAACCCGTACGCCGAATTTTGAAACAGTTAGTGGCTTAAAGAGAAAAAGTGCGGTCAATTTAACCGCACTTTTTCTTTTCACTTCTTTTAAATAAGAAAGAAAATCTATGTATCGAGAACCTCATTTCGGCAAATTCGCACTGAGCCGACTGCTTCCCTTTGCGGAACAGTTTCCCGTTCAATATATTGACGGACAAAACCACTGTCGTGTAGCGTATCGTCATTTTCATCATCAGACGCATCGTAAACTGGTGATTTTGGTAAACGGACGGGCGGAAAATTTACTGAAATGGACGGAAGTCGCTTATGATTTTTATCACCGCGGTTACGACGTGCTGGCGTTCGATCACCGCGGGCAAGGATTTTCACAACGTTTGTTGCGGGATAAACAGAAAGGTTATCTGGACGAATTTCGCTTTTATGCGGCGGATATGGCAAAAATTATTGAAAAAAATACCGCACTTTTTTCTTATCAAACCCAACATATTCTGGCCCATTCCATGGGGGGCTTGATTTCCGCCTATTATTTAGCGGATTATGACCATCATATCAGCAATGCTGTATTCTGCGCACCGTTTTTCGGCATGCCGTTAAAGCGCCCGATTCGGGATCAAGCGATCATCGGCCTGATGCTGTTGTTCGGACAAGGAGAGCGTTACGTATTCGGTAAGAAACCGTATAGACCGGTAAATGTTTCTGTAAATGATTTAAGCAGTTGTGCGACGCGGATGAAATGGATGAACCGGGTAAATCGTAAACATCCCGAATTGGGACTGGGCGGGCCGACTTTTCGTTGGGTACATTTATGCCTGCAAGCAATCCGGCGTTTACCGCAGATTTTGCCGAAAATCGACATTCCCGTGCTGATTTTACAATCGGAGCGGGAAAAGATCGTAGCGAATAAAAATCTCGAAAATCTGACCGCACTTTTGCGGCAAGGCAAATTGGAGCGAATCCCGCTGGCGAAGCATGAAATTCTGTTTGAAAAAGATGATGTGCGGGAAAACGCTTTACAGAAAATCTGGACATTTATGGATAATCCGTTAAATTGAGCAGGCACTTTTACACTCTGTGATTGTCATAATAAACACGTTAATGCGGTGCATTGGCGACATTCAATTTTTTTATCAGAAGGAAACTCAAATGGCGGCAGAACAAGCCCAGGAAGCCGTTCCGGCTATCAATGTGCAGGAACAGGCAAGTAAGATGATTGATACCGTAAGTTCTATGAATATGGATACTTTGCTGTACGATTGGATTATTCCATACGGCACCAAAATTTTATTAGCACTTGCTATTTATGTGGTGGGTAAATGGATTGCACGGTTCATCAGTAAGTTGTTAGGCAAGGCGGCGTTAGCGTCCAGTAAAGATGAAATGCTACAAAGTTTTGTATCATCCATCAGTTATTTTCTGTTGCTGTTAATCGTGGTGATTGCGGCATTGTCGCAACTGGGAATTAATACCAGTTCGCTGGTCGCTTTAATCGGTGCGGCAGGTTTGGCTGTGGGCTTAGCGTTACAAAATTCGCTGCAAAATTTTGCGGCCGGTGTAATGTTGTTGGTATTTAAACCGTTTCGTAAAGGCGATTTAATCGAAACCGGCGGTATGACGGGAACCGTAGAGCAAATGGGGCTATTGGTGTTGGAACTGCGTACCGCAGACAACAAAACCGTATTAATTCCGAACGGTAAGGTTTTCAGCGACAGTATAGTGAATAATTCTGCCAACAAAACCCGCCGTATCGATTTCATTTTTGATATTGCTTATGACGCGGATATTGCCGCTGCTAAAGCTATTGTTGCGCGCGTGTTGGACGAGGATCCGCGCGTACTGAAAACGCCGGCGCCGACCATTGCCGTCGGCGCGTTGGCGGCAAGCAGTGTGCAGTTATTTGTCCGTCCTTGGGTGAATACGCCGGACTATTGGGGCGTGCATTTTGATGTGACGGAACAAATTAAGCTGGAATTCGACAAAGCCGGTATTGAGATTCCGTTTGCGCAAATGGACTTACATTTACCGGAAAATACGACGATTTCAATGAAATAATCTTTTTGTTTACAACGTTATTGGTAGAAATCATTACGTTAAAAATAAAGGTCTGGCCTGTTACCAGACCTTTATTTTCGTTCGAAGACGTTTGAGATAAGGAGAATTTCTTTTTATTTAATATTTTTATCAGTTTTTTAAAAACAAATTTAACCTGTCTTTTATGAAATTTAACCCTGCAAAAATAAAGTATTTAGGATTAAAAATCTAACGATAGAGTATTTTTTAGCACGAAATATTTATAAAATCTGATTTTATTCTTATAACTGGATATTAACCTTATTTTATATATTGACATTATTCTGATTTAGCGCAATATTTAGTCTATCCGATTTAACCTGAAGGAATCCGCTATGCGCGCACTTAAACAGATAAGCCATTATCTTACAAAATTTACCGCTCTTTTTATTATTCTCACCGCCTGCATTACATTCTATGCGCCCGAGCTTTTCACCTGGGTAAAAGGTGATGCGCAAGTATTGGTTTTGGGCGTTATTATGCTTTCTATGGGAATGACACTCGGCGCCAACGATTACAAAATTCTTGCGCAACGCCCTTTTGATATATTTGTCGGCTCAATTGCGCAATATACCATTATGCCGTTTATTGCGATTACTATTGCCAACGTGTTCAACTTATCGCCCGGTTTAACTTTGGGTTTAGTGTTGGTGGGATGTTGTCCCGGCGGTGTATCTTCCAATATTATGAGCCTTTTATGTAAAGGCGATGTCGCTTTTTCCGTGGGTATGACCACTGTTTCCACGATTATTGCGCCGGTCATGACGCCGATATTGATCAGTTACCTTGTAGGCGAAAGTATTGATATGGACGGTTGGGCAATGTTCAAGTTTATGTTGTTAGTGACTATTTTACCGGTGGGACTCGGTTCAGCGTTTAACATTTTCTTTCATAAAAGAAAATGGTTTCATGACGTACAAGCTACTATGCCGGGCGTTGCCGTAATTGGGTTTGCCTGTATTGTTGGTGGCGTGGTTGCGGTTCATGGTTCGAAATTCCTGGAGTCAGGCTTAATTATTTTTGTTTGTATCGCCTGCCACAACGCTATCGGTTATGTACTGGGTTATTCGGCCGGTAAATTATTCGGCATGAATACCGCTAAAAAACGCACGTTATCTATTGAAGTGGGCGTCCAAAATGCCGGTTTGGCGACGGGATTAAGTTCTAAATTTTTCCCGACCAGTGCGGAATCCGCTATTGCCTGCGCCGTGTCCTGCGTATGGCATTCCATTTCCGGTACGGTTTTGGCAAACTTCTATTTATGGCTGGACAAAAAACAGGGAAAACCTGTTTCTACCGTTCATTCCGTCGCGGAAAGCTAATCTGAATGATCATTTCTTTTCAAAGTGCGGTCAAAATTCCAAGCGTTTTTTTACATGAAAAACACCGTGAAAATTGACCGCACTTTTACCATAGATCAATTTAAAATCATTTCTTTTTCACAACATCGCTTTTAACGCCGTAGTGAATTTCACATAACGCCGATATTTTTGCTGATAAGCGGCATAATTATCCGGATTCGGTTGAACTACGGTCATGCCTTTATTCAGAACTTTGCTGAAGTTCAGCGTAACGCCGGATGACTGCATGGCAATCGCTGCCGCACCGAGACAGCCGGTTTCTTCCACTTTGGGTATTTCCAAGGTCATGCCGGTGAAATCCGCCAGCATTTGCATCCAAACCGCCGATTTGGCGGAACCGCCCGTCACCCGTAATACATTGGTGTGAGGGAAGCGTTGTAAGATTCTGTCCAGATGATACATCAAGCTGAACAAAACGCCTTCATAAACGGCTTGCAACAAATGCGCCTGTTTGTGATGAGATTGAATACCGTAAAATCCTGCCTGCATGCCCAAACCGGCATTGGAACCGTATAAAAACGGTACGAATAAGACGGAACTGGCGGCGGGCGGCAGTGCGGCGATTTCTTCGTTAATTTGTCCGTAATCCAGATTCCATTGTTTGACGAACCATTCTAAATTACCGGCTGACGTCGGACTGGCTTCGTGTACGATAAATTTGTTTTTTTCCGCATAACGACCGTAAACGAAGGGCAGCGATTGATTGGCCGCGATGTGATCGGTAATGCCGCTCACCACACACCAGGTACCGAAAACCGTGTTCAGTTTGGTTTCGTCTTCCAAACCGGCGCACAGCGCGGTGGATACCACATCGAATAATCCGCCCGCCACTGCAGTGCCCGCCTTCAAACCGGTCAGCTCGGCGGCTTGTTGCGTCACATAGCCGGCGATTTGATCGGACCGGATTACCGGCGGTAATTTTTCAATTATGCCTTCCAAACCTAATAAATCCGCTAAAACCGGGTCATATCTCCCTTTTTCCATATTGTAGAGATTGGATTCTGAAATATTGGTTTCTTCGCAATGCAGCTCGCCGGTTAGGCAAAAACGAAGATAATCGTGGGACATCAGTACCGAACCGATACGGGCGTAACGGTCGGGTTCGTTTTCTTTTAGCCAACGCAAAATAGAAACAGGATGTCCCGTCCATAAGGTTTGGCGGGTCAGCGGATAGAGTTTTTCGGGAATGCCTTTTTGTTGCCATTGTTTGACAATGTCTAACGAACGTTGATCGGAAGATAAAATCGCGCGACCTAAAGGTTTTTTATTCTTATCTAATAAAAATGCGCCCTTGCCTTGCGCCGAAATACCGACCCCCTTGATAAAATCGGGCGAAATATTACTCTCGGCAATAGTTTGGCGTACTACGTCAGCGCACACTTGCCAAAGCTGCGGCATATCCCGTTCCGCGTAACCGGCTTTATCGCTCATCACCGGTACGTTTTCGCGGGCGATACCCTGTAAGTTGCCGGTTTCATCAAATAAAGCGGCTTTGACAAAGGTACCGCCGCAATCTATGCCAAGGTAGTAATTCATGATCTTATCCTTTTGTGAATAAAAGTGCGGTCAAAAAAACTAGAGATTTTTAACCGCACTTTTCGGGAGTTATTATTCGCCTAAAGCGTCAATTTGTTTGATTAGGCTGTCGCCGTTCGCATCAATAAAGGCCTTGCGGGTTTCCTGTTCCACCGCCGCTTTAAACGGTGCGGTATCCAGATTATCTACAAATTCGATGCCGGCTTTTTTCATTTTTTCAACAATACCCTGTTCGTTGTCTAAATTAAGCTGACGTTGATATTTGCCCGCTTCCTCTGCGGCATCCACAATAGCTTTTTGCAGTTCCGGCGAAAGCGCATCGAATTTCGCTTTGTTCATCACCACGATTAACGGGGTGTAGCCATGGTTGGTAAAGCTGAAATATTTTTGCACCTCGTACAGTTTGGACGACCAAACGATACCGATCGGATGTTCCTGCGCATCTACCGCTTTGGTTTCTAATGCGGTGTAAAGCTCGGATAACGGCATCGGCACCGGATTGGCGCCTAAAATACTGAAGGCTTTAATGTACATCGGATTTTGATTGGTGCGGACCTTTAAGCCTTTAATGTCTTCCGGTTTGGTGACCGGATGTTTGGAGTTGGTAAATCCTCTGAAACCCACTTCCCAGAAGGCGATTCCCTTCAACCCGTGCGCATCTAATTGGGCTAATAAATTCCGACCGATTTCACCGTCCAACACTTTGTAAGCATGAGCGCGGTCTTTAAAGATAAACGGAATATCAATGACATTTAATGCCGAAACCAATCCCGTGAAGTTCGACGAACTGGACATTTCCAAATCTACCGTACCGCCGCGTACCGCGCTGATCATGGTTTGCGCGTTACCTAAGGTGCTGTCGGGGAATAAATTCAATTTGATTTCACCGCTGGTTTTTTCTTTTAACAGATCGTTAAATTTTTTGGCGGCGATGTGCTGCGTATCGCTGCGCGGCGCTTCATAACCGAAACGTAACGCGGTTTCCGCTTGCGCCGATACGGCGGAAAATAAGGTCATACCTGCGATAAGTGCGGTCAGTTTTGTAAGAGAAAATAGTTTCATTGAACCCTCCATTCGTGAAGCGGAAGCGGTGACATTGCGCCACCGCTTGTTCAGGTCGGTTATTTCGCTAAAGCGTCGATTTGTTCCACTAACTCTTTACCGTATTTGTCGATAAAGGTTTTACGTACTTTTTCTTCAATTACCGCTTTGAACGGCGCTTGATCAACCTGTTCGGTCACTTCTACGCCTTCTTTACGTACATTTTCAATGATTTCTTTTTCATTTTTGATGTTTAATTCGCGTTGATATGCGCCCGCCTCTTTGGCAGATTCAAGAACGGCTTGTTGCAGTTCGGGCGATAAAGCGTCGAATTTCGCTTTGTTCATCACCACGATTAACGGGGTATAGCCGTGATTGGTCAAACTTAAGAATTTTTGTACTTCATACAGTTTGGACGACCAGAAAATACCCACCGGATGTTCCTGCGCATCCACCGCACGGGTTTCCAAGGCGGTGTATAGTTCGGATAACGGCATCGGTACCGGGTTGCTGCCTAGCAGGGTAAAGGCTTCGATATACATTGGGTTTTGGTTGGTACGCACTTTTAAGCCTTTAATATCTTCCGGTTTGCTTACGGAGTGCTTGGAGTTAGAGAAAGCACGGAATCCCACATCCCAGTACGCCAACCCTTTTAAGCCTTGCGCTTCCAAGTCTTTTAACAAACCCTGTCCGATTTCGCCGTCCAATACTTTAAACGCATGGTCGCGGTCTTTGAAAATAAACGGAATATCTATAACGTTCAGTTTCGGTTCCAAGCCGGTAAAGTTCGGCGAGCCGGACATTTCAATATCGATTGTGCCGCCGCGCACGCCGCTAATCATAGTTTGCGCATTTCCCAAGGTACTGTCCGGGAAAAGTTTTAATTTGATTTCATCTTTAGTTTTCTCTTTAAGTAACTCTGCAAATTTTTTGGCCGCGATGTGTTGAGTATCGGAACGCGGCGCTTCATAACCGAAGCGGAATGAGGTTTCCGCGGATGCAGAACCGGACATTACGGCGATACCTGCAACCAATGCGGCTAATGTTTTTAAATTAAAAAGTTTCATAGGATTCTCCTAATTATTGAGTAGTTTTTTTAATTCTTACTATAGATACAAAACGCCGTATCTATACACTGTTTACTGCATCCAACTTAGCGGAACTAACACTAATGATGGGAAAAAGACGAATAATAAAAGCAGCATGATCATCATGATCAGATACGGCATAATGCCTCTTGCCGCTTTATCAAACGGTAATTTTGATACGCCGGTAATCACATTTAAGACATTACCCACCGGCGGGGTAATCAAACCGATGGAGGTGTTCAGGATGAACAGTACGCCGAAATACACCGGATCAATTCCCGCTTCCTGAATTAACGGCATTAATACCGGCGTTAAGATTAGCACCGTCGGGGTTAAATCCATCACCATACCGACGACGAATACCGCTAACATTACAACAAGCAATAAGGTTGTCGGCGTTTCAATCAACGGTTCCAGTAACTCCGTTAGCATCATCGGCAATTCTGCAACGGTAATTAACCAACCCGTGACATTTGCCGCCGCTACTAAAAACATGACGACCGCCGTGGTTTTGGAAGCGGCTAAAACGACTTTGTACAAATCTTTGAATTTCAATTCGCGGTAAACGAACAATGAGACGATTAACGCGTAAAAAGTAGCGACTGCCCCGGCTTCTGTCGGGGTAAAAATACCGGTACGGAAACCGCCGATAATAATCACCGGAAGCAATAATGCCCAAATACTGTTTTTAAAGGAAATGCAAAGGTCCTGTCTGGTGGCTTTGGAAAAGGTCATCAGGTTTAACCGTTTTGCCTGCCACCACCAAAGCAGACCTAAACATAATCCCATGAAAATCCCCGGAAAAATACCGGCTAAGAATAATTTAGTGATAGACACGCCGCTGGCTACCCCAAATACGATAAACGGGATAGACGGCGGTATAATCGGTGCAATAATACCGGCGGTACCGATTAAGCCGGCAGAACGGGCTTCCGGATAACCGGTGGTTTTCATCATCGGTAACAACATTGCGGCGACCGCTGCGGTATCCGCTACGGCGGAACCGGAAAGACTCGCCATAATCATTGCCGCAAGAATAGCGACAAAGCCTAATCCGCCTCGTTTATGCCCCACAAGTTTCATCGGTAAATCGATAATACGTTTGGACAAGCCGCCTTCATTCATGAGCTCACCGGCAAGAATAAAGAACGGAATCGCCATTAAAGAAAAACTATCCGCCCCGCTTACAATTTGTTGGGCCAAGATCTGAGAATCGAACAAGTCCAAATGCAGCATTAACGCCACACCGCAGACGAGTAAAGAGAAAGCAACGGGAATGCCCAGAATGATCGCGCTTAATAAAACAGAAAGAAAAATTACTACGGTCATTTTGCTTCTCCCTTATTTAAGGTGAAAATACCGGTTATCATACGCGCTATGATAAGAATGCCGATTAACATACCGGCAATGGTACTGGCGAGATAAGTGATACCTTGCGGCAAACCGGAAATCGGTGCGAGGTTGTTCAGATTCAGATTAAATTGGAGCCAGCTGCCGTCTACAATCAGATAACAGCAAAACAACATCGCGGCATCCGTGACAATATGCAGCAATTTGCGCGCAACCGGCGACAGTTTTTCGACAAAAACCGTTACTCTCACGTGTTGATTGTCGTTAAATGCCAGCACGGCACCTAAGAAAGCCAGCCAGACAAACATATAACGGGACACTTCTTCGGTAATGTTTATACTACTGTTAAAGCCGTAACGTAATACGACGTTCACAAAAACCAAGATAGACATCGCAGACAGAATTATCACGCAAATGACTTCAATGGCTTTTTTCACAAAATGGGCTAAAGCATTCATAGACTCTCCTCAATCTCGCTAAGTGCGATTTTTACCACAATCTTACGAATTTTGCCGGAACCGTCGTAAATAGCCGCACGGTGGGTATCTTCAGGGAAAAATACGGCGAAGTTGCCCGGCTGACAATGTAATTCCTGTTCGTTCTCAACTTCGGCATAATATAAAATATCCCGTTCCGGATCATACTCAATCGCAACGGGGTTATTGCCCAAATCCGGAGACACCGCCATAATTTCCGTGCCGGCATGCAGATATTGAACATCGATAAAAGTGCGGTGAATTTCCGGCAAATATTCTGCTTTGGGTTTAGTTTCCAAATCCAATACTTGAACGTAAATTTTATCGCCTTTTAACGAATAACGTCCCGGCGTCATGGCGTCAAAGTCCGTTTTAGTCAAATACTCCAAGGCGAGTCGAATGGCTTGTGGGTATGGGTTGGGATTAACGTTTGAAATATGACCAAAAATCATCGGATGCCTCTTAACTATGAAATATCCACATCAGGTAGAAAGAAAAAATCGCTATAACGAAATATATCGTTCCCCGTCCGTACACAGAGGGGAACGAACAATTTAAAGAGATTTCAATTTAGCCCAAACCGTGTCGTTCACCGGAATACCGTTTGCCATATTATCCGCAAGGATAGTAGTGAATTCGTGTCCCGGCAATCGTACCGGCTGGTTAGGATCCACCGGTTCCGCAGTTTTAACATAATCTATAATACGGTTAAGTTTTTCATCTCTGGTTTTGCCGTCAATCAAACGATCCACTTCAATAGCGATGAATACTTGCGATACGCAGTATTCGTCATCTTTGTCTTCGGTTACCGCGGCGGTAGATTCGCCGTTAGAAAGCAGCGTGGCAATCATATCCAATACGATGGATAAACCGGAACCTTTCCAGAAACCCATAGGCATTAATCGACGGTTTTTCTCAACGGTTGCCGGATCGCGGGTCGGGTTGTCATTATCGTCAAAACCGGCATCCACGAATGTTTGACAACCCTGCAGACGATGAACTTCCAACATACCGTACGAATACATAGAGCAAGACATATCCACCATGGTAATTGGCGTTGTCGGCACGGCAACGATTAACGGGTTGGTGCCGATACGGCATTCTTTTGCCCCCCACGGCGGCATGACCGCTAACGCATTGGTCCAGCAGATACCGATATAGCCTTTTTCTGCTGCTTGCCAGCCGTATGAACCGCCTCGCATCCAGTGATTGGCATTACGTAACGCCACGATACCCACGCCGTTTTGAGCGGCTAATTCCATGGCTCTGTCCATCATTTTCTTAGCCGTTAAATTACCGATTGCCTGATGGGCATCCCATTGTTCGATTGCGCCTAATGAAAGTTCTTTAGTAGGTTGAGCTTCAGGTTTAATATCGCCGTTTTCCAATTGTTGGATGAAACGAGGAAAACGGTTTACACCGTGAGAATAAGCGCCTGCCTGAGTGGTATCGGCAAAAACGGTTGCACATTCTTCCGCAATATCTTCTCGCACGTTGCGTGACAATAACACGCGTTTAAACTCTGCTTTTAATTCTTCATAAGATACTTTCATTTTTGCTCTCCTGTTGGTATATTTCATATGTTGAAATTAGATTTCACATTTGTGACTATATGCTTTAAACGGGAAGATGTTAAGAATCAATTCTCTAATTTGTGATCTTGATCTCATTTTTCTTCATTCCGTATATTTAAGCTATTACGCACAATAAAAAAGAGAGTGTAGGTAGTATGGAAAAAAACAATGGTAATCAAAGCCTTATCCGGGGCTTACGTTTAATCGAAATTTTAAGCCGATTTCCTAACGGCTGTTCGCTGTTGCAGTTATCCAATGTGGCTGAATTGAATAAAAGCACTGTACACCGACTGTTACAGGGGTTACAGCAAGAAGGTTTCGTTCAACCCTCCACCCGGATCGGTAGTTATCGCCTCACCAGCAAGTGCCTTTCGATCGGCCAAAAAATGCTTTCTTCCGTCAATATCATCAGCTTGGTATCGCCTTATCTGGAAACATTGAATTTAGAACTGGGCGAAACCGTCAATTTTTCCATGCGGGAAAATAATCACGCCATTATGATCTATAAACTGGAACCTACCATGGGTATTATGCGTACCCGAGCCTATATCGGCCAACATCTTCAACTCTACTGTTCCGCCATGGGGAAACTCTATTTGGCATATGACCAAGCGGCCTATCTGGACCGTTATTGGCAGGAAAATGAAACACAAATAAAAATGCTGACCTGTAATACGATTACAAAATTGCCATTAATGAAAAAAGAATTGGAGGAAGTGAAGAAACTGGGATTTGCCGTTGACAGAGAAGAAAACGAAATCGGTATTTCATGTATTGCTTGTCCGATATTCGATTCTCAGAATCATGTAAAATACGCCTTGTCCGTATCTATCTCTACAGCTAAGTTGCAACAATACGGTATTGACTTCTTACTGAACAAAATTAAACCTACGGCACAGCTTATTTCGCAAGAACTGGGATGGACGGTTAACTCCCGCGATTAAAATTCGAGAAATGTCCTAAAGGATACGTATATTTATTATGACAAAACCGTTATTACAAATTGCGTTAGATTCCCTTACTTTAGAAAAAGCCGTAATAGATACCAAACAATGGGGGCATTAGGCGTAAAACAGGCCATTTGCCACCGTTCCCGTGATGCTGCGCTGGCAGGTAAAGGTTGGACGAAAGAGGATCTGGTAAAAATGAAAGCGTTAGAAGACATCATCGGATTAGAACTCTCGATTACCGATGGCAACCAACCGAACCAAATTATTTAAAGATCTCAAAAAAGCGAAAGTTTTCATTGCAGGACGTGCATTTGTTGGCGAAAATGGGGAACAAACCGTGGACGCAATGCGTGCCGAAACCAATAAATATTGGTAATTATATAACGTTACATGTTAATTTTAGAATTATACAAACTTGGTCAAGTTAGGAGAATAAAATGGCAGATCAAAAACAATTAGCAAATGCGATTCGCGCATTAAGTATGGATGCTGTTCAAAAAGCAAAATCCGGTCACCCGGGTGCCCCTATGGGAATGGCGGATATTGCCGAAGTATTATGGCGTGGTTTTATGAAACACAATCCGAGCAATCCGAAATGGGCGGATCGCGACCGTTTCGTGCTTTCCAACGGTCACGGTTCTATGTTGATTTACAGTCTTTTGCATTTAACCGGTTATGATCTTTCCATTGAAGATTTAAAAAACTTCCGTCAGCTTCATTCTAAAACGCCGGGACATCCGGAATACGGCTATGCACCGGGCGTCGAAACCACAACCGGTCCGCTTGGTCAAGGTATTACCAATGCCGTCGGTATGGCGATTGCGGAAAAAACCTTAGCGGCGCAATTCAACCGCGAAGGGCATGACATCGTTGATCACCACACTTACGTGTTCTTAGGCGACGGCTGTTTAATGGAAGGCGTATCCCATGAAGCCTGCTCGTTGGCGGGAACCTTGGGACTAGGAAAATTAATCGCGTTTTACGATGACAACAATATTTCTATTGACGGTCATGTGGACGGCTGGTTCACCGATAACACGAAAGGTCGTTTCGAAGCTTACGGCTGGCAAGTTATCGACAATGTCGACGGTCACGATCCGGAACAAATTGCTGCTGCAGTGAAATTGGCGCAAGCGGAAACAGAAAAGCCGTCCATTATTATTTGCAAAACCATCATCGGTTACGGTTCACCTAATAAATCCGCCTCTCATGATTGTCACGGCGCGCCGTTGGGTGAAGAAGAAATCGCATTAACGCGCAAAGCGTTAGGTTGGAATTATGCGCCGTTTGAAATTCCGGCGGATATTTACGCTGCATGGGATGCCAAAGCAGCCGGTCAGGCGGCAGAAGCGGCATGGAATGAAAAATTTGCCGCTTATGCCAAAGCTTACCCGGAATTAGCCACTGAATTCACTCGCCGTGTCAACGGTGAATTGCCGGCAAACTGGGCGGCGGAATCTCAGGCTTTCATTGAAAAATTACAAGCTAATCCGGCAGCCATTGCCAGCCGTAAAGCTTCACAAAATGCTATCGAAGCTTATGCCCGTATTTTACCTGAATTTTTAGGCGGTTCGGCCGACTTGGCAAGTTCTAATCTCACTTTATGGTCGGGTTCGAAACCGATTCGTGCGAAAGAAAATACGGATGGTAATTACATCAACTACGGCGTACGTGAATTCGGTATGTCCGCCATTATGAACGGTATCGCCTTACACGGCGGCTTCATTCCTTACGGTGCAACTTTCCTAATGTTCTACGAATACGCTCACAATGCAGTGCGTATGGCGGCATTAATGAAACAACGTGCATTATTCGTTTATACCCATGATTCCATCGGCTTGGGGGAAGACGGCCCGACTCACCAACCGGTAGAGCAAACGGCGGCATTACGTTTAATTCCTAATCTGAACGTATGGCGTCCGGCAGACCAAGTAGAATCCGCCGTTGCCTGGAAAGAGGCGGTTGAACGTCAAGACGGCCCGAGCGCATTAATCTTCACCCGTCAAAACTTAGCGCAACAAGACCGCACTTCCGCCCAATTAGCCAACGTGGCACGCGGCGGTTACATTTTGCGCGAATGTTGTGAAAAAGGCGATTGTCCGGATTTAATCCTGATCGCCACCGGTTCCGAAGTGGAATTAGCCATGAAAGCGGCTGACGTATTGGATGCTGAAGGCGTAAAAGTTCGTGTCGTGTCAATGCCGAGCACTAATGTATTCGACAAACAGGACGAAGCATACCGCGAATCCGTTTTGCCGAGCTCCGTCACCAAGCGTGTTGCTATCGAAGCACAAATTGCCGATTTCTGGTATAAATACGTCGGTCTTGAAGGCCGTATTATCGGTATGAATCGTTTTGGCGAATCCGCTCCGGCAGAGCAACTATTCAAACTCTTCGGTTTTACGGTAGAAAACGTAGTAGCGAAAGCCAAAGAAATTCTTTAATTTCGCATCAACAAAATCGTCGCCGTACATCGTTGCGGCGGCGATTTTTTACATCCGGTTTGTTAGCCGAACAAATTACGCATAACCTGATTTAAGCGGAAACAGGACAAAACATACCGGTTTTTGACCGCACTTTTATGGAAAATCACACGATCCCCTCCCGAATAAACTTGAAAAAACACCCGATTTATTGCGATAATTCACCAGTTTAGGTGATCCCTCTTTTTTCGCTTGAATTTTTGCATTTCAGGGATCAAATTTTATCAAGTCAATTTGAAGAAAAATAACAATGGCAGAAAAACGTAATATATTTTTAGTCGGTCCTATGGGGGCAGGTAAAAGCACCATCGGACGTCAGTTAGCTCAACAGCTCGGCATGGAATTTTTTGATTCCGACAGCGTCATTGAGGAACGCGCCGGCGCAGAAATCAGCTGGATTTTCGATATTGAAGGAGAAAACGGTTTCCGCAAACGCGAAGAACGAATAATCAACGAATTAACCCAAAAACAAGGAATTGTGCTGTCCACCGGCGGCGGAGTCGTCTTGTCAAAAGAAAACCGAAATCATTTATCCGCCCGCGGTATTGTGGTGTATTTACAAACTACGGTGGCAAAACAATTCGAGCGCACGCAACGTGATAAAAAACGCCCGTTATTGCAAGGCGTCGAAGATGCACGCCAAGTGTTGGAAAACTTAGCCGTCATCCGTAATCCGCTGTATGAAGAAGTCGCGGATATTACCCTGCCGACCGATGAACAAAGCGCAAAAGTCATGGCAAATCAAATTATTGATTTAATTGATAATTTCCATGGATAACCCTGCCGAAATCAAGTGCGGTCGAAAAAACGATGGTTTTTAACCGCACTTTTAACCTTTCAAGGACTCGCTTATGCAATGTGTAAATGTTGAACTCAAAGAACGCCGTTATCCCATTTATATCGGTGAAGGTTTATTGACGGATAGCTCGGTTTATCCGCTGAAATCCGGCGACAAAGTAATGATTGTCACAAACGAAACCATTGCGCCGCTGTACCTTGAAACTGTAACCGACACCTTGAACCAAATCGGTTGTCAGGTCAGCCATGTCTTATTGAAAGACGGCGAAAAATATAAGACTCTCGGTTCGTTAAATCAAATTTTCACAGCACTTCTACAAGAAAACCACGGACGCGACACCACGTTAATCGCTCTCGGCGGCGGCGTGATCGGTGATGTGGCGGGTTATGCCGCCGCCAGTTATCAACGCGGAATAAAATTCATTCAGATTCCGACGACTTTGTTGTCGCAAGTGGATTCTTCCGTCGGCGGTAAAACGGCGGTGAATCATGAACTGGGTAAAAATATGATCGGCGCGTTTTATCAGCCTATCACCGTCATTATCGACACGACCACTTTGAACACTTTGCCGAAACGGGAAGTGAACGCCGGTCTGGCGGAAGTGATTAAATACGGTGCGATTTTGGATTATCCGTTCTTTGAATGGCTGGAGCGGCATATCGATAATCTGGTAGCGCTGAATCAGCAGGATTTGCAATACTGTATCGCCCGCTGTTGCCGGATTAAAGCCGACGTCGTGGCTCGCGATGAAACGGAAAAAGGCGATCGCGCCCTGCTGAATCTGGGGCATACCTTCGGTCATGCTATTGAAACCCATCTCGGTTACGGCAACTGGTTACACGGTGAAGCGGTGGCCGCCGGCAGTATGATGGCGGCGGCATTATCGGAAAAACTCGGTAATTTAGCCCGAACGGACGTAGCACGTGTGGAAAAACTGTTCGCCCGCGCCAACCTGCCGACCCTCAGTCCGGACGGCATGCAACCGGAAGATTATTTGCCGCACATGATGCGTGATAAAAAAGTACTGGCCGGAAAGTTGCGCCTGGTACTGCTGAAAGCCTTAGGGCAAGCTTATGTCGCGACAGATACCGATCCCGCGTTGGTGCTTGATGCGATTTATGCCTGCACGCAAACCGATTGATTTTCATGACCAAGCATATCCGCAAAACCAAACCGACGAAATACCGCTCGTTTTTAAAATGGGCGGGCGGTAAATACCGCCTGACGGACGATATCAACAGCTTACTGCCGAAAAAGAAAAAATGCTTGGTCGAACCTTTTGTCGGTGCAGGCTCCGTGTTCTTAAACAGCCACTACGAACGCTATATTCTGGCGGACATCAATCCCGATTTAATTAATCTGTTCAACGTATTGAAACAGGATGTGGAATGCTATATCGCAGCACTTAAACCGGTTTTCTTTCATCCGAACGCTAACACACCGGACTATTATTACGCACGGCGTGAGGAATTCAACCAAAGCGGGGATGTATTTCTGCGTTCCGTTCTGTTTGTTTATCTCAATCGTTTCGGCTTTAACGGCTTATGCCGTTACAACGCCAACAACGAATTCAACGTGCCTTTCGGTTCTCATAAAACTCACTATTTCCCCGAAAACGAAATGCGTTATTTCGCCCAAAAAGCGCAAAGTGCGGTATTTATTTGCGGCGATTTTCAAGAAACTTTCCTCCTTGCCGACGAACATTCCGTTATTTATTGTGATCCGCCTTACGCCCCGCTTCACCAAGATAGCAATTTTACCAAATATGCCGGCAATAATTTTTCTCTTGAACACCAGAAAGCCTTAGCGGATCTGGCACATCAAACACGGATTGAACGCAGAATCCCCGTTGTGATTTCAAACCACGATACCCGCTTTACCCGTGAAATTTATCAAAAGGCCGAATTAAAAAAAATACGGGTGCAACGAAGTATCAGTCGAAAATCCGAGCGTCGCTTAAAGGTTAACGAACTTATTGCCGTATTTAATCCTAAAAGAAACATCATGCCTTAAACGGCGGATTTTCCGCACTCATTATTTCCGGCTAAACATACAATGTCCGATTGTGCGCATTCAAGGTAATATACTTTAATTTCAATTAATTAACCGATAAAACGGAATGCAGTTCACGTTTGCGATAAAAAATATAAAAAAAACTTGATACTGTGTTTTATACCAGTTAATATATGCACGAATTTACAGATAAACACTTAAAGGATTTCATATGGCAACTCCGAACGATAAAACCAAACCTAGCGCGGAAGAAAAATCAAAAGCATTGGCTGCCGCATTGGGACAAATTGAAAAACAATTTGGTAAAGGCGCAATTATGAAACTGGGCGATCGGCCGGATATGGATGTTGAATCCGTTTCAACCGGTTCCATCGGCTTAGACGTAGCGTTAGGGATCGGCGGTTTACCTATGGGACGCATCGTCGAGATTTTCGGACCGGAATCTTCCGGTAAAACCACGTTGACTCTTTCCGTTATAGCGCAAGCGCAAAAAGCCGGAAAAGTCTGCGCCTTTATTGATGCGGAACACGCTCTTGATCCTATTTATGCTGCTAAATTAGGTGTCGATGTAAAAGAACTGTTTATTTCTCAACCGGATAACGGTGAGCAGGCACTTGAAATCTGCGACGCATTAGTCCGTTCCGGCGCCATTGATGTGATTATCGTAGACTCGGTGGCGGCATTAACGCCTAAAGCGGAAATCGAAGGTGACATGGGCGATGCGCACGTAGGTTTACAGGCGCGTTTAATGTCTCAGGCATTACGTAAATTAACCGCCCAAATCAAGTCCTCCAATTGCCTGGTGGTCTTTATCAATCAAATCCGAATGAAAATCGGTGTAATGTTCGGTAATCCGGAAACCACTACCGGCGGTAATGCATTAAAATTTTATTCTTCAGTCCGTTTGGATATCCGTCGTATCGGTTCGGTCAAAGCCGGCGATGAGATTATTGGTAACGAAACCCGCGTGAAAGTGGTGAAAAACAAACTGGCGGCACCGTTCCGGACTGTAGATTTCCAAATTATGTACGGCGAAGGGATTTCTAAAAACGGTGAATTAATCGAATTGGGAGTAAAACAAAAACTGGTGCAAAAATCCGGTGCCTGGTTTGCCTATGAAGGACAAAAAATCGGACAGGGTAAAGCCAATGCGATGAAATGGCTGGCTGACAACCCGGAAAAAGCGGCAGAACTTGAAAGTAAGATCCGAGCGGAATTCCAAGAAAATCCGGAAAAAACGTTAATTGCCGAACTTGACGGTTCCGGTAAAAATACTGAACTTGATGACAGTGAAGATACGGTTAATTTCGAATAGAAATCGATCGGAACGCCCGCGAACATATAAATTGTGATGAGAGATAAGAGCGGTGAAAATATCAATAATTTTCACCGCACTTTTTTCATTAAAATCCCATTTTCAGATAAACGCTGACAGGGTAGGAATTAAACACGAATAAAATTCAAAAAATGTTATGGATACAGAAAGTCGCCCATCCAATCTCCAACTCGCTCTCGGTTATGTAGTGAATCTGCTCGCCCGTCGGGAATACAGCGAATATGAAATTCGTTGCAAAATGCAGGAAAAAGCCTTTGATGAAGAAGATATCGAAGCGGTAATCGCTCATTGCCAGCAGAAAAATTGGCAAAGCGATCGCCGTTTTACTGAAAATTATTTGAATTTTCGTGCGCAGCGCGGCTACGGACCGGTAAGAATCAAACAAGAACTCCGCCAGCTGAAAGGGATTTCTTCGGATATTATTGAAGAGGTATTATTAGAGAGTGATATTGATTGGAGTCAAATAGCACGTCTGGTACTTGATAAAAAGTTTCCGGCTTTCAGGGAAAAGCAAAATCCGCAAGCCAAACAAAAAATCTGGCGCTATATGCTTTCCCACGGTTTTCATTCCGATGATTTCGCCGATTTTATCGGTAACGGTGATAGTTTTGATTAAAACTACGTATTTCGCGATCGATGGAAAAATCATTGGATGGTTGAAAAATAAACGGTATAATGACTGCACTTCAAGGCAACAGAACTTTCATGTTGCCTTTATTTTTCGGTTAAGGTAATAACAAAAAGATGATTAATAAAATTTTTACATGGTTCGAAAGTCGTATTGACGCATATCCGGACGGACAGCCCGATCCTCCGCGAGAAGGGCTCGGGGGCTTTATCTGGTCAAGTCTGGACGGGTTAAAAGGCTGGATCGCTTTTTTTGCTTTTCTGACCATCGGTACCGGTGTTATTGAAGCCATGCTGTTCCAATTTATGGGAAAAATTGTCGACTGGCTCGGTACCTACACACCGGCAACCTTATGGTCGGAAAAAGGACATTATCTCATCGGCATGATGCTCGTTCTGGTGTTGAGTATCGGTTGGACATTTTTGACGTCCGCCGTACGTCTGCAAACCCTGCAAGGGGTTTTCCCTATGCGTTTACGGTGGAATTTCCATCGTTTAATGCTGGGACAAAGTTTAAGTTTCTATCAGGACGAATTCGCCGGACGGGTTTCGGCAAAAGTTATGCAAACCGCTCTTGCGGTACGGGATACCGTATTAACGGTCGCCAATATGGTGGTGTATGTCGGTGTCTATTTCATTACATCGGGTGCAATTCTGATCGCCTTCGACGGCTGGTTATTGGTGCCGTTTATTATCTGGATCGGTATTTTTACCTGTATTCTGTATTTTTTAATCCCTAAATTAGCCCGCACGGCGGAACGTCAGGCGGATGCCCGCTCGCTGATGACGGGACGCGTCACCGATGCTTATTCCAACATCACTACAGTAAAATTATTTTCGCACGGTGCGCGGGAGGCGGCGTATGCCAAAAGTTCCATGGAAGAATTTATGGTCACCGTGCATGCCCAAATGCGTCTGGCGACCGTGTTAGATACTCTGACTTACGCAAGCAATATTTTCTTAACCTTAAGCACCGCAATTTTAGGTATTATGCTTTGGTATCAAGGTGCCGTCGGTGTGGGGGCTATTGCTACCGCAACGGCAATGGCATTACGAGTTAACGGACTGGCACACTGGATTATGTGGGAATCCGCCCGTTTATTCGAAAACATCGGTACCGTCAACGACGGTATGACAACCCTGTCGAAACCGCATACTATTGTGGACAAGCCGAACGCCTCACCGTTAATGGTGAAACAAGGCGAGATTAAATTCGATCACGTTAATTTCGCTTACTCACCGGATAAACCGTTGTTGCAGGATTTCAATTTAACCATCAAACCGGGTGAAAAAGTCGGTTTAATCGGACGTTCTGGCGCCGGAAAATCCACTATCGTTAATTTACTTTTACGTTTTTATGAAGCGCAAAACGGTACTATTACCATCGACGGACAAAACGTATTAGACGTGAAACAGGAAAGCTTACGCGCACAAATCGGTTTGGTGACGCAGGATACTTCGCTGCTCCACCGTTCGGTACGGGATAACATTATTTACGGACGTCCGGATGCCACGGAAGCGGATATGATTTCTGCCGCGGAACGTGCCGAGGCCGCCGATTTTATCCCGCTGTTAAGTGATGCGCAAGGCCGTCGCGGTTACGATGCTCATGTAGGCGAACGCGGAGTGAAATTATCCGGCGGACAACGGCAGCGGATAGCTATTGCCCGCGTAATGCTGAAAGATGCACCGATTTTGTTACTGGACGAAGCAACCAGTGCCCTCGACAGTGAAGTGGAAGCGGCAATTCAGGAAAGTCTGGATAAAATGATGGAAAACAAAACCGTTATTGCTATTGCTCACCGTCTATCTACTATTGCGGCGATGGATCGGCTGATTGTGTTGGATCAGGGAAAAATCGTAGAACAGGGTAGCCATGCGGAATTACTGGCACAACACGGTTTATATGCCAAATTATGGCAACATCAGAGCGGCGGTTTTTTAACCGAACATGATGACTGATACAGGAAGCCTGGGCAATCGCTCGGGCTTTGTTTTAACGCATGTGGAATAGAGGATGAACAATTATTATCTCGGTATGATGTCAGGTACCAGTCTAGACGGCGTAGATTTGGCGTTAGTGGATTTTAATCACGACACAGCCCGCATTGTTGCTGTCGGCTTTATGCCGATGCCTGAAAATTTGCGGCAAAAACTGACCGCACTTTTACATGAAGGGCATTCCTCGCTACAAAATTTAGGGGAGATTGATCATCAACTCGGACTGCTTTACGCCCAAAGCGCCAATCAGTTTCTTGCCGAACATACCGTCTCCGCCGAACAAGTCCGAGCGATCGGCTGTCACGGACAAACGATTTGGCATTCGCCGCATGGTGATTTTCCGTTCAGCATGCAGATTGGCGATATGAATCTGGTTGCCGCGCAAACGGGTATTGCGGTAGTAGCCGATTTCCGACGCAAAGATATGGCATACGGCGGACAGGGTGCGCCCTTAGTACCGGCATTTCACCAAGCGGTTTTTGCCTCGCCGCAGTATTTAACCGTTGTTCTCAATATCGGCGGTATCAGCAATATTTCTATTCTGAATCCTCATGCCGTCACCACCGGATACGATATAGGGCCCGGCAACACTTTGCTGGATGCCTGGATTGAACGACATCTGGGACGGCGTTACGATAAAAACGGCGAATGGGCAAAAACCGGGACAATAAATCAGACATTATTAAACGCGCTGTTGAATGAACCTTTTTTCCGCCGAACCGCACCGAAAAGTACAGGGCGGGAACTATTCAATCTGCCGTGGCTGGTAAAAAAATATCCAAATCTGACCGCACTTTCAGCGCAGGACGTGCAACGCACTTTGGTGGAATTGACGGTGCAAAGCATTACCCGGGAATTAAACCGCATTCACACCGTTTTACCTTGTCGATTACTGGTGTGTGGCGGCGGTGCGCACAATCCGTTAATTCTACAAGGACTGAAAACCGGCTTGCCGCACTGGCAAACCGCCATCACTACGGAATACGGTATGCATGCGGATTATGTAGAAGCCGCAGCGTTTGCCTGGCTGGCTTATTGCCGCATGAACCGGCTGCCGAGCAATTTACCCGCCGTAACGGGCGCCGCAAGTGCGGTCAGTTTAGGCGTAATTTATCCGAAGGAATAACATGACAGAACAAAATTTACTGCAATCGCTGGCGCAAATGGTGACGGAACAACGCAATGCCAACTCTATAGACATTGACCGCCTGAATGCCGCTGAAATTGTAAAGATCATCAATCAGGAAGATAAATCGGTTCCCTTTGCCGTAGAACAATGCCTGCCGCAAATTGCGTTGGCGGTGGAAAAGATCGTCACCGCTTTCCGGCAAGGCGGACGTTTAGTTTATATCGGCGCAGGTACCAGCGGACGATTAGGTGTGTTAGATGCTTCGGAATGCCCGCCGACTTACGGCGTACCGTCCGACATGGTAGTCGGCATTATCGCCGGCGGCGAGCGGGCATTACGCCATCCCATTGAAGGCGCGGAAGACAATCCGCAGCAAGGACAAGCGGATTTGGAGAATATTCACTTTACCGCTAAAGATGTCTTGGTCGGTATTGCGGCAAGCGGGCGTACGCCTTATGTTATCGGTGCGCTGAACTATGCTAAATCTCTGGACGCAGTGACCGTCGCCATCACCGGTAATCCCGGCTCCGCCATGACACAAATCGCCGACATCGCTATTGAAGCCGTAGTCGGACAAGAAGTACTGACCGGCTCGAGTCGCATGAAATCCGGCACAGCACAAAAATTAGTGTTGAATATGCTGACCACCGCCAGCATGATTTTAATGGGAAAATGCTATCAAAATCTAATGGTGGATGTGCAGGCGAGCAACGAAAAACTGCGGGCTCGCGCCGTTCGCATTGTGATGCAGGCGACGGAATGCAGTAAAGACGTCGCGCAAGAAACATTGCAACGCGCGGATAACAACGCCAAATTGGCGATTATGATGGTTCTCAGCGGGCTGGAAAAAACAGACGCTGCGCAAGTATTAGACCGCCATCAAGGTAAATTACGTCAGGCATTGGCGCAATAAATAAAGTCATCCGTAAACTAAACTGATATCATCATGGATACGACGTTTTCTCAAAGGTTATTTTGCTGTCCTTGTTGATGGATAGTCTAAGTAAGAAGGCCGGTTTTCATGCTTTTACCGTACGTTGTCAGCTTACCGCTCGGCTTAACAAAAGTGTTGAATCAGCTTAGTCAGCAAATCTCGGGTCGGTCGAATAAATTCGGCGGACAGAAATTCATCGGGCTGGTGCGCTTGTTCGATAGAACCGGGCCCGAGCACTAAGGTCGGACACAATTCCTGAATATAGGGGGCTTCGGTACAGTAATTCACTACTTCACATTTTTCACCCAACAATTTTTCCACTACCCGAACCACTTGAGCGGAATGTTCACATTCGTAGCCGGGCGTAGGTTCATGCAGGTTTCGAATGGAAATACGGTCGCCGTATTGCGCGAACATCGGCGCCAGTTTTTGCCGTAACATTTCGTCTAAATCCTCCAACCGCATTTTCGGTAACGGACGAATGTCGAAATGCAATTCGCAGCAAGCGCAGATCCGGTTCACCGCATCGCCGCCGTGAATAGCGCCGAGATTCATAGTCGGATAAGGAATTTCAAAATCGGCGTGATGGTATTTTTCCCGTAACTCGTTACGCATTTGCAGCAAATAACCGGTGGCTTCATGCATGAGTTCAATGGCGTTAATACCTTTGGACGGATCGCTGGAATGGCCGGATTTTCCTACAATACGCAATCCTTTGCCGATATGTCCTTTGTGGGCGCGAACGGGACGAAGTGAAGTCGGTTCGCCGATGATGGCGCAATCCGGACGAATATGGGTGTGTTTCACGAACGTACGGGTGCCTAACATGGTGGTTTCTTCATCGGCGGTAGCCAAAATGCGCAACGGTTTGGTCAGCTTGGTTAAATCGATTTGCTGAACGGCGTCCAGCACAAAGGCGAAGAAACCTTTCATATCCGCGCTACCCAAACCGTAAAACTTACCGTTTTGTTCGGTGAGTTTAAAGGGATCGAATGTCCAGCGGCCTTGGTCGAAAGGTACGGTATCCGTATGCCCTGCCAGCAACAACCCGCCTTCGCCCTGGCCGTAAGTGGCAAGCAGGTTGTATTTATCATTGCTGCCTTCAACCGGCAAAATATCGGTTTTAAAGCCTAAGTCCGCCAGCCAGTTCGCCAGCAATTCAATTAAAGTGCGGTTGGAAATATCGTTATTTTTGTCGATGTCGCTGACGGTCGGAATGGCGATCAACTGCGAGTACATATCGAGAAATTGAGGATGCGATTTCATTGCGTTTGCCTGTAAATTAAAGGTTGATTTTTAAATATTTATGCAGAATAATAGCATAATTAATCACTAAAAAGGTTTTCTATACATTATACAGGATTGATTATGGCACAAAAAGCAATCGTTGTCGGGGCAAGCGGTTATACCGGCGCGGAATTAGCGAAAATCTTAACCCGCCACCCTGAATTCGAACTGGCGGGACTTTATGTTTCCACTCATAGTGCGGACGCAAATAAACCGATTTCGGCACTTTATCCTCAACTTCGTACGATTTGCGATTTGCCGCTGCAACCGCTGCCGGAAGATTTAACCGATATTGCGCAAAACGCGGATTTGGCATTTTTCGGTACGGCGCATGAAGTCAGTCATAATTTGGTGCCGGTTTTCCTGAAAAACGGTTGTAAAGTGTTCGATCTGTCCGGCGCGTTTCGTGTCGATAACGGTGAATTTTATCGCCAATATTACGGTTTTGAACATCAATATCCGGAACTGTTAAAACAGGCGGTGTACGGTTTGGCGGAATGGAATCGCGAGAAAATCGCGCAAACGAATTTGGTCGCGGTAGCCGGTTGTTATCCGACAGTTTCTCAGTTAAGTCTCAAGCCGTTGATTGAAAACGAATTGCTGGATCCCGACCAGTTGCCGGTGATTAACGCGGTGAGCGGTGTGAGCGGCGCAGGACGTAAAGCCAGTCTGACATCCAGTTTCTGCGAAGTCAGTCTGAACGCTTATGGCGTGTTCAACCACCGCCATCAACCTGAAATCGCCACGCATTTAGCGACGGAAGTGATTTTTACGCCACATTTGGGCAACTTCAAACGCGGTATTCTGGCAACTATTACGGCGAAACTGAAAGCTGGCGTAACGGAGCAACAAATTCGCGCCGCTTATCGGCAATATTATAACGGTTGTCCGCTGGTTCGAGTGTACGAACAGGGCTTGCCGAGCATTAAAGCGGTGGAATTTACCTCTTATTGCGACATCGGTTTTGCTACCAAAAACGGACATATCATTATTGTCGGCGCAGAAGACAATCTGTTGAAAGGCGCAGCGGCACAAGCGGTGCAATGCGCCAATATCCGTTACGGCTTCGACGAAGTATCGGGTCTAATTTAGACGATATGCGGTTTATGCGCTTCATAACAATATCAACCCCGGCGCGGCAATACGTGCCGTTATAGAAAAGAAGAAAAATATGAGACCATTAGTGATTAAATTGGGCGGCATCTTACTGGATACGCCGGCGGCGATGGAAAATCTGTTCAACGCACTGGCAAAATATTTGCAAAATTCCGACCGCTCTTTGCTGATTGTGCACGGCGGCGGCTGTGTCGTAGATGATCTGATGAAACGGTTGAATCTGCCGGTTCGAAAGAAAAACGGCTTGCGTGTGACGCCGAGCGATCAAATCGATATCATTGTCGGTGCCCTGGCGGGAATCGCGAACAAAACGCTGGTGGCGCAGGCGGCGAAATTCAAACTGAATCCCGTGGGGTTATGCTTGGGGGACGGCGAATTAACCGCGGCCAAACAATTCGATCCAGAATTAGGCCATGTAGCCGGCGTAATCGCCCGCAATCCCGCTTTGCTGGATAATTTGCTGTCCGGCGGTTTTTTACCGATTATCAGTTCCATTGCAGTGGATGAAAACGGTTTACTGATGAATGTCAATGCGGATCAGGCGGCGACAGCGATTGCATCGTTAATTGATGCGGATTTAGTAATGCTGTCCGATGTGGACGGCGTGCTGGATGCGGACAAAACCTTGCTGTCCGAATTAAACTCTGCGCAAATTGCACGATTAATTGAAAATAAAGTCATCACCGATGGTATGATTGTCAAAGTGAATGCGGCGTTGGATGCGGCTAAAATTCTCAATCGCGGAGTAGATATCGCCAATTGGAAATATCCCGAAAAACTGACCGCACTTTTTGCCGGTGAGATTATCGGAACGCGTATTGCGCCGTAACTAAAATAACGGGACACAGGCATTGCACCCGGGCAATCATTCCCAAACAACATATGATAAGTATTAAATAAAGGAAAAAATTATGGCTCTATGGGGCGGTCGCTTTACACAGGCAGCCGATAAGCGGTTCAAAGATTTTAACGATTCACTGCGTTTTGACTATCGTCTGGCGGAGCAGGATATCGAAGGTTCTATCGGCTGGTCAAAAGCACTGGTCAGCGTAAATATTTTAACGCAGGACGAACAGCGACAGCTGGAAAAAGCACTGAACGAGTTACTAATCGAAGTGCGGTCGAATCCGCAGGCGATTTTACAGGATGACGCGGAAGACATTCACAGTTGGGTAGAAAGTAAGCTGATCGATAAAGTCGGCAATCTGGGCAAAAAACTGCACACCGGCCGTAGCCGTAACGACCAAGTGGCGCTCGACATCAAAATGTGGTGTAAAGCGCAGGTGCTGGAATTACAAAAAACCGTACGCGAATTGCAGGCAAAATTGGTGTTGACTGCGGAAAATACACAGCATGCCGTGATGCCGGGTTACACCCATTTGCAACGTGCACAGCCCATTAGTTTTGCCCATTGGTGTATGGCGTATGTGGAAATGCTGGAACGCGATTACACCCGACTGGGCGACGCTTACCAACGTATGAACGCTTGTCCGTTGGGCAGCGGTGCGCTGGCCGGCACGGCGTATCCGATTGATCGCGAACAGTTGGCGCAGGATTTGGATTTCGCCTCCGCCACCCGAAACAGTCTGGACAGCGTATCCGATCGCGATCACATCATCGAATTGTTGTCTACCGCTTCTTTGAGTATGGCGCATTTGTCGCGTTTTGCCGAAGATATGATTATTTTTAACAGCGGTGAAGCGGATTTTGTGGAATTATCCGATCGCGTAACCTCCGGTTCTTCATTAATGCCGCAGAAGAAAAATCCCGATGCCTGCGAATTAATCCGCGGCAAAACCGGACGGGTCATCGGCTCGCTGATGGGTATGCTCACCACGGTGAAAGGGTTGCCGCTGGCGTACAATAAAGATATGCAGGAAGATAAAGAAGGTATTTTCGACGCATTGGATACTTGGCACGACTGCTTAACCATGGCGGCGTTCGTGCTGGAAGATATTAAAGTGAACGTAGAACGTACGCGCGAAGCGGCGCTGAAAGGCTATTCCAACGCGACGGAATTAGCGGATTATCTGGTGGCGAAAGGCGTACCGTTCCGTGATTCCCACCATATCGTGGGCGAAACGGTAGTGTATGCCATCAAAGTACATAAAGGCTTAGAGGATTTAACGGTGGATGAATTCCGTCAGTTCAGCGATGTGGTGTCTGACGATGTGTACGATATTCTGTCGTTACAATCCTGTCTGGATAAACGTTGTGCCAAGGGCGGCGTGTCGCCGCTGAGAGTGGCGGAAGCCATTGCCGACGCCAAACAGCGTATCGGATTAAACGCTTGAAAATCAGACCGCACTTTCGGAAAAACAGTGAAAGTGCGGTCGTTTTTTAGCTGATTTTTAATGTCGGATGTTAACCGATAATCCGCAATAAAACCGGCTGAAAAGCGGATTTTCGGGCTGCTTTGCGAGTAAAAATTTTTACAATGATAAAAGACAGTGCGGTCAAAAAGAAAATAAATATCGTGCGTATCAATTCGTTCGGCAGCCAGGCCTCACCGACGAATGTGGCGATAAGCAGCGTCACTAACGGTACCGCATAAAGCCAGAATGCAGACGCCATCAGCGAGCGTTCCGGCAAACCGATTTCCACCAACTGCCCCCGCTTAACAGGTGTCAGCGTTTCCACCGCAAATAAATGTTCCCCCTGTTCACCGGTTAACCCGGCAAGGGCCGCCGTACCGCAGGCGTTGCGAGCCGTACAGTTACCGCAGGCGCTTTTGGTTTGACATTTTACCGTCGCCTTGCCGTCGTCGTAATACACGACTACGGCTGTTTCCGTCATCATAAATGCTATATTCCCTTAAAATTTTAAATCTTGAACAATACGTTTTGCCGTACCGATAGGTAATTGTCCGATTAAAGTAATCTCTTTATCGTTCACCGTTTCGCTGTAAATGGTAACGGCGCCATGCCGTAACGAGCTGTTTTGTGCTTCGTCTTTTTGTCCGTCGGAGACGAAAATCTCAAAAGTAAACAAACCGTCGCTGTAAAACCGGCTTTCCGTGTTATTGCCTTCGTCATCCGTCGTTTCCGTTTTACGGATTTGTCGAAAACCTTGCGGCAACCAGTTTAATTTCCAGTTTGAGCTTTTACCCGGTCTGCTTTGGGCGCTAATTAACGGCGGAAACGGTAATTGTTCAACGCTTTCAACAAAAGGCAGCGGCGTCTCGCTGACGGCCAGTTGAATTATACGGAACTGATCGAGCAGTACGCCGTCTTGATCCAGCAAATCGCTGCGTAACAATAAATGCGTTTCTTCGTCAATAAAAGCGACATAACGGTAGCGAAAATTATCTTTCGGAGTAATCCGTACCATTTGCACCATGCGATCAGCGATGCGGTTGCGCCCCAGTGCGGTAAAATCATAATATTTCGCCAGTTTGTTGAAATTCGCTTGCATTAACGGCGGCAGGTTATCCACGATATATTTCGATTTCAGCGTAAAAGGTGCCATCTGAGGACGAAAATAACTCACCATATCGTCCCGTTGGATAATATCCCGTTTTACGCCGTCCATTGTTGTCATTTGTGCGTATTTTTTGTTTTCTTTAAGGCTGTAACGATATTGCAACGCGTGATTGTTGCCGTTGTCGTTCTGCACAAAAATGAACTGATAATTTAATTGCTGTTCTGCCTGTGTCATGGAGTTCAGTAACTGTTGCGGAGAAAGTTCCTCACCCGCCCAAACAGGGGCGGCGAGCAAAAAACTGAGTAAACAGGCGAAAAGTGCGGTCGGTTTTTGCAGGATTTTTAACATTTGCAGGGATTCCAATATGGGCGTTATCTGACAAATAAAAAATCACCACCCCGAAAGGTGGTGACGCTGTTAAATGGGAAAATTATTTTTGCTGCTGGCTGATGTCCACGCCTTCGGCATTGACACGACGTTGCAATTCATAGTTTTGTAACAGCGCACCGATACGCTTGTTTTTTTGTTCGAGCTGTTGCGATGTGACAATATCTTTTTCCGGTGCATTATAGCTTACCGCACGCACGCTGTTGTTAAAAGGTAAAGTCTGCAACACCGGCGTATCTTCGGTTTTATCCGCCTGAGATGCATTGAAAGACTGTACGCCTAACACCGCAACCAAACACACCCCTGCCGCTACGGCAACTTGCATCATCGGAGCGAACGTCGCTTTGATTTTTTGCATAAACGGTAAGGTTTTCGCCTCTTCAGGCGTAGGTTGGGAAATCATTGCCGGCTCGGCATCAATCAAGGCTTCCATTTTCGCCGTGAAATCCGCCCCTAAAAACACGGCGGTTTCATCACGCATGACGGAACGGATAGTATGGAAATTGCCCCAGCTTTTTTGCAGCTCCGCATCACGACATAATTCCGCAGTAAGTGCGTTACTTACGTTTTCACCGTCCATATAGGCTGAAAGTAACTCTTTTTGCATAATTTTTCCCCAGTTTATTCATTTAACGCTGAAGCAGCGGATTAATTTTGTTTTCCAGGATTTCCCGCGCACGAAAAATACGCGAACGTACCGTTCCTACCGGACAATCCATAATTTCGGCAATTTCCTCGTAACTTAAACCTTCCAGTTCACGCAGGGTAATTGCGGTTTTGAGTTCTTCTTGCATGCCTTCAATGGTATCGAATACCACTTTACGCAACTCGTTAGACAGTAATTCGTTTTCCGGCGTATCCACACCGCGCAAATTCCCGCCTACATCATAACTTTCGGCATCTTCCGCCAAAATATCTTCATTCGGAGGACGACGTCCTTGTGCCGTTAAATAGTTTTTTGCCGTGTTTACCGCAATGCGGTAAAGCCATGTATAAAAAGCACTTTCACCACGGAAAGATTCTATTGAGCGATACGCTTTAATAAAGGATTCCTGAACCACATCCGGAATATCGTTACGCGAAATATAGCGCGTCAATAAACCCGCCACCTTATTCTGGTAACGGGAAACCAATAGGTTAAAGGCTTTTTTATCGCCTTGCTGTACTCTTTCTACCAAGGCCTGATCTGTTAGCTGTTCAGCCATAATACTCCACTTTGTCAGCCCTAAGATTTCAGAGAAAAGCTTATTTGCTTTCTTAGAGCAAAATGATTCTAAAAAGTTCCTTTAGCATCAATAAAATTCTTAAGAAAATCTTAAGAGGTGATATTTAATTTCTGATGAATTTCGTCTACCATTGCCTGTAACTCGGCATCTGGTGCGGAAGTGCGGTTAAAAAACCATGAGAAAAGTTGCAAATCCGAACAAGCTAAAAGCCGTACAAATACGGCTTTTTTCTCGTCGGGCAAGGCCTCGAAATGCTGTTGATAAAATGGCATTATCACTTTATCCAGTTCCAACATGCCGCGACGGCAGTCCCATTCAAGACGTAATTTATTGTATTCCATATTTTTTCCTACGGGGAAAGGCGTTCTTTCACCCAAATCTGATTTTCCAAACGATAACGAATGCGATCGTGCAATCGGCTCGGACGACCTTGCCAGAATTCGATAGTATCCGGCTCTACGATATAACCGCCCCAATGCGGCGGACGCGGTACGTTTAACGGATGTTGCGCTGCAACTAACGCCGCTTTCGCCAACAACACATTTTTACCGGAAATAACCGCACTTTGCTCACTGGCCCAGGCTCCGACGCGACTGGTATAGGGGCGGCTGGCAAAATATTCGTCGGATTTGATTTCATCCAACTTCACCACATGACCTTCCACCCGAACCTGACGCTCCAATTCCGGCCAGAAGAAATTCAGGGCGGCAAACGGATTCGCCGCCAGGGATTTCCCTTTCCGGCTTAAATAATTAGTAAAGAAAACAAAGCCTTGCGCATTTACTTCTTTTAATAATACCACACGACTGGTCGGTTTGCCATTTTCCCCGACGGTCGCGATGTTCATCGCCGTCGGTTCGTTCACTTTTGCCCAAATCGCTTCTTTAAGCCACTTTTCAAACTGTTTAATCGGATCGGCGGCACAATGCTTTTCCGATAATTCACGTTTGGTGTAGTCTTCGCGAATGTCGTGTAATTCCATGTTATGCTCCGTTGTACTTTTTCTGCAGTATAAAGCGGTTTCGGTAAAATCGCAAAGTGCGGTCGTTTTTTCGCTAATTTTTGGAATTTCCGTTATAATTCGGGCGAAATTAAGTTTAAAAACAAATTGGCTGCCCTCGTGTCGCACATGAAGCCAATGGGATGGGAACTACCGTCATGAAAATAATTATTCTGGGCGCCGGACAAGTGGGAACGACGCTGGCTGAAAATTTAGTAGGTGAAGATAACGATATTACGCTGGTAGACAATGCGGAAGCGCGATTGGAACATTTGCAGGATAAGCACGATTTGCGCGTAGTGCGCGGTGTGGCGTCGTCTCCTGCGGTATTGCGCGAAGCGGGTGCCCCCGATGCGGATTTGCTGGTGGCGGTCACCAGTTCCGATGAAGTCAATATGGTCGCTTGCCAAGTGAGTTACACGCTGTTCAATACGCCGACCAAAATCGCGCGGATTCGTCAGAATGATTATTTACGCGAAAAGGATAAATTGTTTTTGCCGGAAGTGTTACCGATCGATCACATTATTTCACCGGAAAAACTGGTAAGTGATGAGGTGGTGCGTCTGATTGATTACCCCGGTGCGCTGCAAGTGGCTCATTTCGCCGATCAGCGCATCAGCTTGGTAGTGTGTAAAGCTTATTACGGCGGTCCGTTGGTGGGGTATGCCATTTCCGCGCTGCGCGAACATATGCCGCACATCAATTGCCGGATTGTGTCGATTTTACGCCAGGATATTACCATTCGTCCGCAGGGCTCCACCATTATCGAAGCTGGCGACGAAGTGACGTTCATTTGTGAAACCGCCTATATTAAAGCCGTGATGTCCGAATTGCAGCGTCTGGAAAAACCTTATAAACGGGTCATGATTGTGGGCGGCGGTAATATCGGTGCCAGCGTGGCGAAAAGGTTGGAACACAGTTGCATCGTGAAACTGATTGAACGTGATGCCGCCAAAGCGATGGTATTATCCGAGAAATTGTCAGACACTTTAGTCTTTCACGGCGACGCGTCGGATCAGTCTTTATTGTTTGAAGAACATATTGAAAATATCGATGCGTTTATTTCGCTTACCAGCGATGATGAAGCCAATATTATGGCTTCGTTGCTAGCAAAACGGCTCGGCGCGAAAAAAGCACTGGTATTGATTCAACGCATGGCGTACATCAACCTGATTCAGGGCGGAGCGATAGATATCGCCATTTCACCGCAACAAGCCACTATTTCCGCTTTGTTGGCCCACGTGCGGAAAGGCGATACGCCAAATGTCGCTACTTTGCGCCACGGTGTGGCGGAAGCTTTGGAAGTGGTCGTTCACGGTGATGAAGCCACATCATCGGTGGTAGGACGTAAAGTATCCGAACTGAAATTACCGAACGGTGCGATTCTGGGAGCGATTTTACGTCAGAATGACGTGATTATTGCCAAGAAAGACGTCGTGTTGCAGGATGAAGATCACGTAGTGGTCTACGTAAGCGATAAAAAAATGGTGCCGGACATTGAAAAACTATTCCAACCGAGTGCCTTTTTTATCTAAAAAACGAACAAATACCGCTATACAATGAACATCATTCCAGTATAATACAATTTCTTCTCATTACTATTAAGGACAAATTTATGAGTTTTATCAAAGAGTTTCGCGAATTTGCCATGCGTGGCAACGTGGTGGACATGGCGGTCGGTGTGATCATCGGCGGTGCATTCGGTAAAATCGTCAGCTCGTTGGTCGGTGATGTTGTCATGCCGGTATTGGGTATTCTAACCGGCGGGGTCGATTTCAAAGATATGAAAATGGTACTTGCTGAAGCGGTAGGGGAAACGCCGGCGGTTACGTTGAATTACGGCATGTTCATTCAGAACGTTTTTGATTTCATCATTATTGCTTTCGCTATTTTCCTGATGATTAAAGCTATCAACAAGCTGAAAAAACCGGCGGAAGAAGCGCCGAAAGGTCCGAGTCAGGAAGAATTATTAGCGGAAATTCGCGATTTGTTAAAAAAATAATCAGTAAAAATCTTCTCCGCAGGGAGGAGATTTTTTCTTTTGTAAAAGGAAAAAAGATGACGCATGCAACCCCGCAGGAATTACAGGCCGAAACCCGGGAAATTATCGAAAACCTGTTAAACGACGGCAGTGATCCGAATGCCCTGTATATTATCGAACACCATATTGCCCATTATGATTTCGATAAGTTGGAAAAAATCGCAGTAGATGCGTTCAAAGCCGGTTATGAAGTATCGGATGCCGAAGAACTGGAAGACGATAACGGTAAACCGCTGTACTGTTTCGACATAGTGGCGGAAGTGGAACTGAAAGCGGAAATTATCGACGCGCAACAGCAGCAACTCGTCCCATTGGTGGCCAAACACGGCGGTATTTATGACGGCTGGGGCACATATTTTGAAGATCCGAATGCCGACGAAGACGAATACGGTGAAGACGGCGAATTCTTTGATGACGAATTCGCCGATGACGACGAAAAACGTTAGTTCTTCGCTGTTATTTCAGCTAAAAAAACTATGCGCCGTATAGGGTTCTTTCTCCGGGCTGCATTGCAACTCACAATAGCGCGCCGAAAGCGCGGTTTAATTAACCGTGCTAAGAGATAAAATCGACCGTACTGTTAACCGAAAACTTCATCTAATAACGATTAATCCTCATGTTAAAGTGCGGTCAGATTTTAAGGAGTTTTTTATGAAAAAATTAGCGTTAATCCTATTGGCGGTGCCTTTCGCGCTGGCGGCTCAACCATCGGAGCGAGTTGCGGTAAACAACCGCATCGACTTTTCCGTAGAAGTTCAAAAAGAAGTGCCGATGGATGTGCTGCAAGTGCGACTGTTCGTACAGGAAGAAGGCAAAGACCTCAAAACTTTACACAAGACCGTCAATGAAAAAATCCAGTCCGCATTAAGTAAAATTAAAGCGCAACAGACGGTGACAATACAAAGCAATCAGCGCAATACCGCTGCGCGCTATGACGGGAAAGGACAAAAAAACGGTTGGATTGAACGCGCGGATTTTGTACTGGAAAGCAAAGATTTTTACGCTTTATCGCGACTGGCGGACGAAGTTTCCGACCAGCTTTCCATTGAATCTATTCAGGCATTGCTGTCAGCGGAAGCTAAAGCGCAACTGGAAGATGAAATGACACAGGCGGTACTGGTAAGATTCCGCAGTAAAGCCGAAGTAATTCGAACCGCTCTGCAGGCGAAAGGTTATTCGCTGGTGCAGCTGAATCTGCCGAAAATAAATACGGAACGATTCGAATACGATAATATGACGGCGACATCGTTGCGTATGGCCAAAATGGAAACGGCAAGCGTACCGGTTCAGCTGGAAAGCGGTACGACGCAAATTAAAGCGGTAGCGAATGCTACTATCGATTTGCAGTAACCCGCATTGTATATATGCGTAATAATGACAGAGGAAGATTAATCCGATACAATAGCGCGCAATTTAACTTGTAATTAAGGATCATAAATGAAAGCAGCAAAAAATGTAGTGGTGAGTATTGCTTACCAAGTCCGTACCGAAGACGGCGTATTAGTGGACGAAGCACCGGCGAACCAACCGCTTGAATATTTACAGGGTCATAACAATTTGGTCATCGGTTTGGAAAAAGCCTTGGAAGGTAAAGAAGTCGGCGATAAATTTGAAGTTCGTGTCAAACCGGAAGAAGGTTACGGCGAATACAACGAAAATATGGTGCAACGCGTACCGAAAGACGTGTTCGTAGGCGTGGACGAATTAGAAGTGGGGATGCGTTTTATTGCGGATACGGACATGGGGCCGTTGCCGGTGGTGATTACCGATGTGGCGGAAACGGAAGTGACGGTTGACGGTAACCACATGCTGGCGGGTCAGGAATTACATTTCACGGTTGAAGTGGTGGCGACCCGCGAAGCGACGCCTGAGGAAATCGCGCACGGTCATATTCATTCCGGCGATCATGATCACGGACACGGCGGTTGCGGTTGTGGCGGTCATGGTCACGACCATGAGCACGGTCACGGTTGTTGCGGTGGCCACGGACACGATCATGAACATGGTCACGTCGGTTGCGGCGGCCACGGGCATCATCACGACCATGAACATGCGCACGGCGAGGGTTGCTGCGGAGGACACGGCAAAAAAGAAGGTCACGGACACGGTGGCTGCGGCTGCGGCGGTCACGGACATTAGTCGTAAAAAATTTATATTACACCCTTTCAAATCTCATTATGTTGTTAGGGACGTCTGTTTCGATATTCTCAAAGGTGATTGCTTGTGTAATCACCTTTTTATTTTTAATAGTGCCATTGTTTGCTCAGACCACAGTATTTCTCATTATTTTGCGTATTTGAGGGATAAATCGAATCGTTATGTTCGCCGTTAATTAATCATTTGTGCTGCACTATATGAATCTATCTGCTATTTAAATCAGATTGATGCTTCGCAGCAGTATGATAAAGCGGACTACGAAGAACGATTGGAAATGGCGCAAGTTATCGGCGACATCAGCCAAAACCAAATCGACATTCAGTGGACTCACGAAAGTGAGAAAGGCGAAAACCAACCGTCAACAAGCAGAAGCGGTGCTAAACGACCGAAACGCCACGGCAACGGAAAAAGCCGAAGCACGGCAAATTAAAGCGCAGTCCGAGCAAATGTGACAGGTGAAGCGGTCACCAACCTCATCACCAAAAGATCGGTTTAAAAAGAAATGATGTTAGATTGAGACTTTTCAATATTGATTTATGTGTGTGAAAGCGCGGTCAAAATTCCAAGCGTTTTTACATGAAAAACACCGTGAAAATCAACCGCACTTTGGGGCGATGAATGTTATGGTTGTGCGGTTACGCCCAATATTGATTGATCTGTTCGCGAATGGCTGCGGCGGTTTGCTGACCTTTTTCTCCCACTAATGCGCGGCCGGCAATGAAGGCTTTGGCATTTGCGATTTCTTTGAATAAATGAATATCCTGCGGAACAATGCCGCCGGTGATAGAAAGCTGAAGGCCTAAATCCGAGAGTTTTTTCATTAATTCCACATCTTCCGGCGTCCAGCCTTTGCCGGCTAATTCCGCGTCGCGGGAACGGTGGTAAATGGCTTGTTGTACGCCTAATGCCACCCAGTCTTTGGCGTCGTCTAATGTCCAGTTGCCGTAAATTTCGATTTGGATTTCTTTTTTCACTTTCAGATCCGGGTGGGCGGCGTTAAATTCGTCCGCGACTTTTTTGCAGGCGGCTTTGGTGGCCGGGTGGGCGGCGGCGGAAACCGTTAACCAGTCGGCACCGGCTTCAAATGCCATTTTAGCTAAAATAGCGCCGCCGTCAGTGGTTTTTAAGTCGCATACAATGATGTGATTCGGGTGTAATGCACGTAAGACAGAAACGGCTTTCATGCCTTCGGCACATGCGAGAATAGTACCTATTTCGATAATTTCTACCGAATTTTCGGCTTGTTTGGCGTCGGCGACGGCTTTTTCCAGGGTGAGTGAATCTAATGCGATTTGAAGTAATGGTTTGCTCATTTGATTTTTCCTCTGTCAGATTTGAAATTATGGTAAAAGTGCGGTCGAAAATAACGATGTTTTTATTCGCTTAATGCGGCGTCAATGACCGCCAGCACTTCTTCATTGGTTTGGCAACGCAGGATTTTGCCGAGATCGACGCCGCTTTCGCTGTCCGGATCATCCAGCGTTTGGGTGATTTCCATTAAGCCTTCCATGTGTTTGTCGGAATCGCTGCCTGCCAGTGTGATAAATACGGAAACCGGTTCGTCTTCACCCTGGAAAGCGACGGGTTCTTTCAGTGTCACTAGGGCGAATGAGGTTTTGATGACGCCTTCTTCCGGTCGGGCGTGCGGCATTGCCAATCCCGGTGCCAGAATGATGTAAGGACCCATTTTTTCGATATTATCGATAATATGATCGTAATAACGCGGTTCGATGGTGCCTGCCGCCACCAATAAATCCGTGCCGATTTTAATGGCTTCTTTCCAATCGGCGGCGGTTTGGTTGAGTTTGATGGAATTATTTTCAATGAGTGATTCTTTTAGCATGCTAATCTTCCTCCTGTTTGCGGATAGTATCCGTTCTTTCCGCGATTAAATCGAAAAGAACGGTACGCGATTATTGTTCCGTATGTTTTTTGATGAGTTCTACTAATTCATCGCCGAATGAATTCGGATTCAGCATATTTTTCACGCCGAGCACGGATTTGCCTTCGCCGACGTCAATTTCATCGGCTAAATGCTGTGAGGCGACGATGATGTCGATTTCACTGAGTTTGCCTTTGTAATCGGTGACGGCGCAGGAATCCATGATATTCGGAATGCCGCGTTTATCCAAATAACCTTTAATTTTCATTTTCATCATCATGGACGAACCCTGACCGGAACCGCACACGGCTAAAATGCGAATCGGACGCACACCGTCTTGTTCGGCGACGGATTCTGCCTGCATGGTTTCCGTTTCGGCTTCTTCCTCTAAACCGTAACCGTCCATTTGTTCCAGTGTTTTACCGGCTGCGGCTGCGGCGGCTTCGTCTGCGCGTAATTTGCTAGAGGCAAAGTACATATAAATTAAAGACAGCGCAACTAAAATGAAGAAAAAGAATGGAATGCTGACAATACCTTGTAAGATTGGCGGGAATAATAACGCCCAGTCCGCCATACCCATCCAGCCGTTAAAGGTAGTACCTTGACCGGCTAACAGTTGAATAACCCAAGCGGAGCCTAAGACTTCGATGATCCCCATGACAAAACAGATTTTCATCACGGCTTTCCAGCCGCCGAAATGGTTGGAGAATACGCCGATGGTGGCGTTCGAGAAGAACATCGGGATAAATCCCGGGATGATCAGAATCGGTGCGCCCACAGCCAGCAGAATGCCCACTGCGACGAACTGACCGATAGCCCCCCACATGAAACCGAATACCATGGCATTCGGCGAGAAAGCGTAAATCGCCGCACAGTCGATTGCCAGCACGGCATTCGGAATTACGCGCTCGGAAATCCCTTTAAAGGCTTCGGATAATTCCGCTACGAACATTCGTACGCCCATAACGATAACCTGAATGGCAACGGCGAATTTTAAACCTGTTTCAAGAATATAGATGGTCCAATGGGTTTTTCCCGCCATGGATTGCAGATTTTCCAGACCGAAAGAAAGCAAAATGATGCCGAAGAATACGGACATGACAATGGCGGTTGCGGAGATACTGTCGTGGAAAATATGCAGCCATTTCGGTAAGTCCATATGATCAACGTTATCGTTTTTATCACCCAATTTCGGCGCGATTTTAGTAGCAATCCAGGACGCCACCTGCTGTTGGTGGCCGATGGAAAAACCTGCGCCGCCGGTGACGGACTGCGTGGCTTTATACATGATATTAGAGGAAATACCCCAATATAACGCCATAATTACGGCGGTATAAATCACGGTTTCCCACATGGAGGCGCCGATAATCATATAGAACACGGCAACCAAACCCGCCTGCTGAAACATGATATGTCCGGTCAGCATGATGGTGCGGATGCCGGTGAAGCGTCTGAATATCACAAACAAAATATTGATAGCCAATGCCAGTAATACGGCATAACCGACCCAGGCGTAATTTTCACCCATAGTTTGGATGGTCGCCTGCATACTGGTGTACGGGTCGATCACCGCGCCGGTTAAACCGTGAAATTTAGCCAGATTATCAATGATGGGTTTGAAGCCTTGCACCAAGGTGGCGGCACCTACCTGTACCAGCATAAAGCCGACGATGGTTTTAATTGTTCCTTTGATTACGGTAGCGGTATCTTTTTTTAGCAGAATGTAACCTATACAGGCAACGATACCCAGTAATAAAGGGGCTTTTGAAAGGATCTGTTCGTTGATCCACATAAAGATTTCCATAGCGATTCTCCTATGATGATGAGAAAAGGTATAGTTCATGCACGGTTTTACGGCCGAACATTACCTATCGGCATGCATGATAGCGGTTAGAATTTAATTATGAAAGATTATTTTTGATAATTTGTGAGCGAGATCACAATTTATTTTCTCATAAAAAATCAAAGAAAAAATGACCGCGCTTTTCTTATTTTTATTTTCATACATTAAAATTCAAATGGATTATCGGAATAAATAGCTGAATTCATGATATTTTATGTGAAAAATGAGATCTTCATCACAAAACACTAAAAAAGTGTTTTACAAAATTTTATGATTGTTTATGATTGTACGTGATTAATTTTTTATCATCCCGTCTATATAGAGGAGTTTAATATGAGTAAAGTGAACGAAATTACTCGGGAAAGCTGGATTCTTTCTACCTTTCCGGAATGGGGAACCTGGCTTAATGAAGAAATTGAGCAGGAAGAAGTACCGGCAAACAATGTGGCGATGTGGTGGTTGGGCTGCGTCGGTTTATGGGTGAAAACGCCGGGCGATGCCAATTTGTGTATTGACTTGTGGTGCGGCCGCGGCAAAGCGACGAAAAAAGTGAAAGATATGGTTCGCGGTCACCAAATGGCGAATATGGCGGGGGTGCGGAAATTACAACCGAATCTGCGTAATTCCGTCAGTGTGTTGGACCCTTTCGCCATTAATAATGTGGACGCTATTGTGGCGACGCATTATCACAATGACCATATTGATGTAAACGTCGCGGCTGCGGTGATTCAGAATCCGGCATTAAACCATGTGAAATTTATCGGTCCGCAATATTGCGTAGATATGTGGAAAAAATGGGGGGTACCGGAAGAACGTTGCGTGGTGGTTAAACCCGGCGACAGCGTGAAAATCAAAGATCTCGAACTGGTCGCATTGGATTCTTTCGACCGTACTTGTCTGGTGACATTACCGGCGCGCGGCGCGGAAGATAACGGCGGCGAATTGAACGGCATTTGCCCGAGCGATGAAGAAATGGGACTTAAAGCCGTTAACTACCTGATTAAAACACCGGGCGGCAACGTGTATCATTCCGGCGATTCTCATTATTCCATTTATTATGCGAAACACGGTAAAGATTACGATATTGACGTGGCGTTGGGCAGTTACGGCGAAAACCCGCTGGGTATTCAGGATAAAATGACGTCTATCGATATTCTGCGTATGGCGGAATGTTTGCGGGCTAAAGTGGTGATTCCGGTTCACCATGATATTTGGACGAACTTTACCGCCAGTACCGATGAAATTCTGGCGCTTTATCGCATGCGTAAAGATCGTCTGCAATATCAATTTCATCCGTTTATCTGGGAAGTGGGCGGAAAATACGTGTACCCGCGGGATAAAGATTTAGTGGAATATCATCATCCGCGCGGTTTTGACGACTGTTTCGAGCAAGAACCGAACGTGCCGTTTAAATCCATTCTGTAAGATTGATAATAAAGCCGCTTTTACACGCTTCTTTTACGTGCTAAAGGTGGCTTTTCTTGTTCATTATGATTTAAAATGATTAAAAAATTAGGGAATATAATAATGAACGAAAATTATCGTCACAAGCAGCTGCTTAGTCTATTGGATGAAAAAACGGTCCTTTCGACAACGGAAATTATCCGGCTCTTAGGTGTTTCCCCCGCTACCGCCCGCCGTGACATCAATAAATTGAATTCACTCGGTAAATTAGTGAAAGTCCGGAACGGGGCGGAAAAGATTAGTAAGGGAATTGAACTCGAACAAGCCCGAAACATTCGTAATCTGGAGGAAAAACGCCGGATTGCTCAGGCGGCCAGCCGGCTGTGTCGGGACGGCGAAAGCGTTTTACTGACCTGCGGTTCCACTATGCAAGTGTTAGGCGATTATTTGTGCGGTCGGAAATTGCAGATTATTACCAATTACCTTCCGTTGGCGAATTATCTGATTCAGCATGATCATGACGACGTTGTGATTATCGGCGGACAATACGATAAAAATAAACAGATTATGTTGTCGTTAAATAATCAAAACGAAGCAATTTATGCCGCCAATATTATGTTTACCAGCGGAAAGGGTTTTACGACGGAAGGTCTGTACAAAACGGACATGATTATCGCCAATTCCGAACAACAAATGTCGTCTAAAGCCAATAAATATGTTGTCTTATTAGATAGTTCGAAATTAGGCAAACAAGTGGGAATGTTGTTTAACGAATTGAAGAATATCGACATTCTGATTACGGGAAAAGAAGCGGATTCAGCTATCATAAAGGCATTAAGAGACAAGGGTTTGGAAGTGATTCTGGCTTAATATTTAAACAAATCGGAAGAATAGGAGATGCCGATGAGAAAACATAAATTAGGTATTTATGAAAAAGCGTTACCGAAAGGAATTAGCTGGCAGGATCGCTTGTCTATCGCCAAAGCCTGCGGTTTTGATTTTGTGGAAATTTCAATTGATGAAACCGATGAGCGATTAGCCCGTTTGGACTGGACGCAGGAAGAACGTATCGAATTAGTGTCTGCGATAATTAAAACCGGTGTAACGATTCCTTCCATGTGTTTATCCGGCCACCGCCGTTTTCCGTTTGGCAGCCATGACGAAACAATTCGCCGAAAAGCTTATGAAATTATGGAAAAAGCCATTAAATTAGCGGTGGATTTAGGCATTCGGACAATCCAACTGGCGGGTTACGACGTATATTACGAAGAGCGGGACGAGAGCACATTACAGCGTTTTCAAGAAGGTATGGAATGGGCGACGGCATTAGCCGCCGGCAATGAAGTGACTTTGGCGGTGGAAATCATGGATACCGAATTTATGAGCTCTATCACCCGCTGGAAAAAATGGGACGAGATCATTAAATCGCCGTGGTTTACCGTTTATCCCGACGTGGGTAATTTGTCCGCTTGGAACGATAACGTGGAAGAAGAATTAACCCTCGGCATCGACAAAATTTCCAAAATTCACTTAAAAGACACCTATAAAGTCACGGAAACCTGCAAAGGGCAATTCCGCGACGTACCTTTCGGCGAAGGTTGTGTGGATTTTGTCAATGTATTTCGTATTTTGGATAAATTAAATTATCGCGGTGCATTTTTAATTGAAATGTGGACGGAAAAATCAGACGAGCCGATTGCCGAAATCATCAACGCTCGTCGCTGGATTGAACAGAAAATGAAAGAAGGTGGTTTGCAATGTTAAAAGAGTTAAGAGAACGAGTGCTACAGGCTAATCTTGAGTTGCCGAAACACAAATTAATTACCTTTACCTGGGGTAACGTCAGTGAAATCGATCGCGAAAAAGGCTTGGTCGCTATTAAACCTTCCGGTGTAGATTATGATGTGATGACGGTGGACGACATCGTGATTGTGGATTTAGAGGGCAATCACGTGTGGGGTGATAAGAAACCTTCGTCGGATACGGCGACACATCTGGAACTTTATCGCCAATTTCCTGAAATCGGCGGTATCGTGCATACTCATTCCCGTCATGCTACCGCTTGGGCGCAGGCGGGCGAAGATTTGATCGCATTAGGCACGACTCACGGCGACTATTTCTACGGTGCCATTCCCTGTACCCGTAAAATGACGCCGGAAGAAATTGCCGGCGAATACGAACTGGAAACCGGCAAAGTGATTGTGGAAACTTTCCGCACTCGCAACATTAATCCGCAGGATATTCCGGCGGTATTGGTAAATTCCCACGGTCCGTTCGTATGGGGTAAAGACGGTTTCAACGCGGTACATAATTCGGTAGTGCTGGAAGAGATTGCGTACATGAACGCATTCAGCAAATTAATCCGTCCGAACGTTCAGCCGATGCAACAGGAATTGCTCGATAAACATTACCTGCGCAAACACGGTAAAAATGCTTATTACGGTCAGTAATATATCGATTCAGCTACAGCTAAACATAAAAAAGCGTTGATATTAAATCAACGCTTTTTGAGGAGCAGCATTAAAAATGCTTTCAAAAATGACTGTACTTTTTTAAAGTGCGGTCATTTTTTCTTAAGTTTTACTTTTAACCGACTTGGTTTTCGAACCGCTCATGCAGTTTGTTTGAGATTATTTTTGAACGGGAGCCGTTTGCGGAGCAGGTTGTTGTGTCGGTCTGACGAATCCTTTTTCTTTCATGCAAGCATCTAATTTTGCCTGATCCGGCTTACTCCCCACGGATTGCTGACAGGATTTTAAGGCTTCTTCCACTTGCGGATTAGCGCCCTGTCTCGGTGGCATTTGTTGACCTTGCTGAGGCATCGCCGTTTGATTCATGTCACCTTGAACCATCGCGTCTTGTTCCATCGGACCCTGCATAGGTTCCGGACGATCGTGGTGTGAACATGCCGCTAAAGTCAGTGCTGTCAGTGCAATGCCGAGTAGTTTTTTCATAATAAACCCCTTATTTAAAAATAAAAAAAGCGGATAGGAAATAGTACCTATCCGCTTCTTTAGAGTTTCAGAATGGCGATTAGTTCAGAAAACCGCCGATTCCGTTCTTTAAGCGCTACACATCATAAGTGGTGGAAGCCGTGTTACCGCCGCGACCCGTCCAGTTAGTGTGGAAGAATTCGCCGCGCGGTTTGTCGGTGCGTTCGTAAGTGTGTGCGCCGAAGTAGTCGCGTTGCGCTTGCAATAAATTCGCCGGCACGCGTTCGGAAGTGTAACCGTCTAAGAAAGTAATCGCGCTTGCCATACAAGGCATCGGAATGCCCACTTCGACGGACTTCGCCACCACTTTACGCCAATCCGCCATAGCATTTTCTAAAATGCCTTTGAAATACGGGTCGGAACCTAGGAACACTAAATCCGGGTTCGCTTCATAAGCATCGCGAATGTTGCCTAAAAATGCACTGCGGATGATACAGCCTTCGCGCCATAAAAGAGCGGTCGCGCCGTAGTTGATGTTCCAGTCGAATTGCTCGGATGCTTCACGGATTAACATGAAGCCTTGGGCGTAGGAAATGATTTTGGAGGCGAGCAAGGCTTTGCGTACCGCTTCAATCCACACTTTTTTATCGCCTTCAACCGGCGAAACGGTTTTGTTGAATAATTTTGACGCTTCGACTCGTTGTTGTTTGAATGAAGATACGCAACGGGCGAATACGGATTCGGTAATCAATGTCAACGGAATACCGAAGTCTAGCGCGTTGATCCCCGTCCATTTACCGGTACCTTTTTGCCCGGCGGTGTCTAAGATTTTTTCCACCAGCGGCTGACCGTCCGTATCTTTGTATGCCAAAATATCGGTGGTAATGTCCACCAGATAGCTGTCGAGTTCGGTTGTTTTCCATTGTTTGAAGATTTCATGCATTTCTTCGTAACTTAAACCCAAACCTTCTTTTAAGAATTGGTAAGCTTCGCAGATGAGCTGCATATCGCCGTATTCGATACCGTTATGTACCATTTTCACGAAGTGACCGGCGCCTTCTTTGCCCACCCAATCGCAGCAAGGTTCGCCTTTGTCCGTTTTGGCGGAAATCGCTTGCAAAATAGGTTTCACATAAGGCCAGGCTTCAGGATTACCGCCCGGCATGATGGAAGGTCCGTGACGCGCGCCTTCTTCACCGCCGGAAACGCCGGTGCCGATAAAGCGAACACCTTTTTCCGCCAACGCTTGTGTGCGGCGGTTAGTATCCGGATAATTCGAGTTACCGCCGTCGATAATGATGTCGCCCGCTTCCAAATGCGGTAATAAAGCATCGATAAAATGATCCACCACATCACCGGCACGCACCATTAACATTACTTTGCGCGGTTTTTCCAATTTCGCGGCTAAATCTTCCAGAGAATAAGCACCGATAATGTTTGTGCCTTTCGCCGCACCTTGTAAAAATTCATCCACTTTTGAGGTGGTACGGTTGAACGCCACGACTTTAAAGCCGTTGTCGTTCATATTTAAAATTAAGTTCTGACCCATTACCGCTAAGCCGATAACGCCGATGTCGCCTTTTTCTGACATGTTGATCTCCTGTTTTGGTTAATTTGTTACACGGAAAAAACGCTGAGAATTTTAACCGCACTTTTATTAAGTTAACTGGTAGGGTGGGTTTGCCAGCCCACCGTTGTAAATTTATAGAATAAGGGGTTTTACCGTATTAATAGGGATTCGTTCATCTTCTCCGTATATATTTTGTTCATTTAAGGAATTATAGTGAACTTCTATTGATATTTTATTTTTACTATCTGAAAAAGCGTTAATAAAACTTTCTCTGCATTGTTGGTATTGATGATTATATAAATACAAGATATCTTCAACGCGTTTTTGAATTTGTTCATCATTGATGATCGTATTTATATTTGATTGCCCATAGGTATCTTTCTCATTTATAACCGGTAAATCTGAAGTCCTTTCAGGGATAGTAAAAAAATTTAATATCGCATTTTCCTTAACAGCGCTCTTTTGCAAAGGGGAAAAATCAGCCGTAATATACGCCTTACAATGTTCCGATTTTAATTGATTGACCATAGTTGTTATGGTTTCTCTGTAATTACGCTCTTCAAAAGAGTAACGTTCATTATTTATATAGAGAATAGTTTATATCATGTTTTTTAATTTTATCTCTGTTTTTTTCAGTGGGATTTCCTTTCTATTAATGTTCGATGGAAGTGTGAACTATCAAAATATTATTAAATTTAACCGCACTTTTTTATTGGTGGGCTGGCAAGCCCACCCTGGGGTTTAGCTGCACTTTAATTGGTTTGAACGGTAGGGTGGGCTTGCCAGCCCACCATTGTATTACCCACGATGGCGTGCGTCTCCTGACGCGTGCCTTTGAACTATTTTTTAAGCACGCGTCAGGAGATGCGCGCTATCCCAAAAGCGCTATGCAAAAATTATTTGTTAAAAATCGCCGCTAACTGGTCTTTATCCAATACCACATCCCCATTATCCAATAGTAACGCCGGGATGCCGATGTAACCGTTTTGTTTGACGCTTTCGAAAGCCGGGTGATTGTCACGTAATTTCAAAAACGCTTTTAATCCTGCCGGGTTGCCCACCATATCCACTTTTTCCACGTCCGCATGCAAGCGTTCCAGTTCGGCAAAAAACGGGGCGGTGTCGGGGCACCAAGGGGCGAAATAAACAATGGGTTTCATGGGGTATCCTTATTCTTTTTCCAATACGAAATCCACCGCCATTTCGCTGTGCAATGCGGCGGTATCGAAAAACGGCAGTGCGGAATCCGTTTGATTGATGAGCAAGCCGATTTCGGTACAACCTAGAATAACACCTCTAGCGCCAAGTGCGGTCAATTTTTCGATAGTTTTCAGGTAAAAATCTTTGGATTCGGGTTTTATTACGCCCAGGCAGAGTTCGTCAAAAATAATGCGGTGGATTTCCCGTTGATCTTTTTTGTCGGGAACGATGGCGTTGATCCCCCGTTGCGTTAAACCGTCGCGGTAGAAATTATCGCTCATGGTGAAGGCGGTGCCCAGTAATGCTACGTGAGTTAAACCGCGCGCTTTAATGCGGTTTGCCACCACATCTAAAATATGCAGAAAAGGAACGGAAATGCGATCGGTAATCCGGTTGGCGACTTTGTGCATGGTGTTGGTGGCAAGCAGAATGCCGTCGGCGCCCGCCCGTTCCAGTAATTTCGCCTGTTCGGCGAGAATTTCGCCCGCTTTTTGCCAGTCGCCGGCTTTCTGGCATTGCACGATCTCTTCGAAATCCACACTGGACATCAGCATTTTTGCGCTGCGGTTGCCGCCTAACGCCCGATTGACCGCACGATTGATATTTACGTAGTAGGAAACCGTACTTTCAGGGCTCATTCCGCCTAAAATACCGAGTGTTTTCATGTAAAACTCCTTAATTTCTGACCGCACTTTTGCTGAGATCAATTGTTTATGTTACTGGCAAACATAGCATGTAGTTGATTGGGATCGAAACGCCAGCCTTCGGTGGATTTCTGTAACAGGTTAAAAACCCATTCGGAACAGAACATTTTGCTACGGCTTTGTCTGATCAGCAACTTAGTTCCGATAGCGCCGAAAAAGTCGTATTTCATGCCTTTGGTTTTTTGGTAATAGGCTTTCACGTCTTGTTCGGTTATACCGGTAAGTTCGATGAGATCCCATTTTGCCGGGTCCAATTCCGCCATTTTCTTCATGCGTACGCCACCGTCACGCGGGCTGGAACTGTAGATTTCGAACCATTTTTCCGCGCCCTCCGTTTTTTCTATAGCCAGTTCGCTGTGAGAATATTTTCCTTTAGTGAAAAAGCGGATAATTTTATCCACCCAATTCCCTTTGGCTTTATAGGACGCTAAATAGATTTTATCCATAGGTTCTTCCCGCCCGTGAGGTATATTCTAGTTTAATAGCTTTGCCGCATCCGCATCCAAATACCATTCCGTTATGCCGTTTTTTGCCTGAATGCGAGCGACAGGATATGGCAGTTGTTCCGCCGGGGTAGTTTGGATTTGTTTTAGTATTTCCGCTTTTGCCGCACCGGTAACCAGATAGGTAATGCGTTTTGCCCGTTCGATCAGTTTAGCGGTTTTGGAAATGCGGATTTGTCCGCTTTCCGGGTGTTTGGCGATTACGGCAAGATTCGGATCGTTAAAATCGGTTTGATGCGGGAATAAAGACGCCGTATGGCCGTCGCCGCCCATGCCGAGAATAATCCAGTCAAAAACACCGTCAGGAACGACCGCACTTAATTCCGCTTCAAAGCGTTTCAGTTCCTGTTCCGCCGGTTCTTCGCCGCGAATACGGTGAATATTTTGCGCCGGAATTTGAATGTGATCGAACAGCAGTTTCTGTACTTCGCCGTAGTTGCTTTCGGGATTTGTCGGCGGAACCATTCTGTCGTCGCCCCACCAAAAATGCAGATTTTGCCACCGAACATCGGTGTTAAACGGTGCTTGAGCCAAGGTTTTGAACAAAAGTTTCGGCGTCGAGCCGCCGGAAAGGGAAATATGCACCGGACGGTTTAATTGGCTGTAAAGCACGAATTCCTGTGCGATTTTTTCCACGGCATGTCGGGCGGTCGGGAAGGTAATGTAGTTCATCTTTCTGTCCTTCCCCATACGGGGTCGTATGGGGTTATTAAATCCGAGCCGATTTGCGGCTCTATAAATTTATTCCGACCCCAGCGGGGCCGGGATTATTGAACCCGGTACGGGTCATACCAGGTAAGGTTTACGCTTTTTTCTTCATGGAGCCCGAAGGTCTGCGCCATACGCGTCCTTCACGGGCGATAAGTTTATCCGCTTCCACCGGTCCCCAGGTGCCGGCTTCATATTCGTAAACGCGACCTTGGTTTTCCTTGTAATCCAAAATCGGCTGCACGAATTTCCAGCAGGCGTGAACGGCGTCGGTACGGGCGAATAATGTGGCGTCGCCTTTCATGGCGTCAAGCAGTAAACGTTCGTAGGCGGTTAATAAATTAGCGGAAGAACTGATATCCGCATAACGGAAATCCATGGATACTTCTTTAGCCTCGAAGCCGGCTCCCGGTTTTTTCAAACCGAAGAACATGGAAATGCCTTCGTCCGGTTGGATACGGATGATTAATTTGTTATCCGGCGCATTTTGGCTGAATACCGGGTGCGGCGTGGTTTTGAAATGAATGACGATTTCCGTCACCCGGGTCGGCAGGCGTTTACCGGTGCGCACGTAAAACGGCACGCCGGCCCAGCGCCAGTTATCGATTTGGCAGCGCAACGCCATGTAGGTTTCGGTGCCGGAATCGGACGGCACGCCCGCTTCCTCCAGATAACCCTTCACCGGTTTATCGTCAACGGTGGAGGCCGTGTATTGCCCTAATACCAGATTGTGTTTGAGATCTTCCGTGGTCAACGGATGCAGACAATAGAGCACTTTGGCGGTTTCGTCACGCATGGAATCGGCGTTAATAATCGCCGGCGGTTCCATGGCAACCATTGCCAATACTTGCAATAAGTGGTTTTGGAACATATCCCGCATTGCACCGGAACCGTCATAATAGCCGCCCCGTTGTTCTACGCCGATCTCTTCCGCGCCGGTGATTTCTACGTAATCGATGAAGTTACGGTTCCAAAGCGGTTCGAACAGGCCGTTGGAGAATCGCAGCACCAACAGATTTTGCACGGTTTCTTTGCCCAAATAATGGTCGATACGGTAAATCTGGTGTTCCTCGAAGAAACGGTGAATCTGAATATCCAGTGCTTTGGCGGTTTTAATATCGTAACCGAACGGTTTTTCCACGATAATCCGTTTCCAGCCGAATTCTTCCGTATTTAAGCCGTGAGCCGCCAGGCATTCCGGAATAACGCCGTACAGGCTCGGCGGAGTGGATAGATAATAAAGCGTATTGCCGCAGGTTTGGTATTTGTCGTGTAATTCATCCAAACGAGGCAGTAACTTTACGTAATCCGCCGAATCGGAGGTGTTTACCGCCTGGTAATACAGATGAGAACAGAATTTATCCAGCGTTTCGCCTTCGGCATTTTCTTGGGTAATCAGGGCGGTTCGCATTTTTTCACGGAAAATGTCATCCGTCATTTCTGTGCGGGCCACTCCCAGCACGGAGAAGTTTTCTTCCAACCGTCCGATTTTGTAAAGATTATAGAGTGCGGGAATTAATTTACGGTGCGTCAGATCCCCTGATGCGCCGAAAATCACGATACAATTATTTTCTGCTTTCATTTTTATCCTAATCCTTATCTGGAAAATAGTCGGTTAATAATGCCTGAATTCCGCTAAAAAATCTAATAGCTAAGGCAAATTAAATTGAAAGACGTTTTTCCAGTTTACCGAGGCATCGGCAGTGATGACGAAATCAGGATTGACAAAGGTTTCCCGTTGATTATAGGTGAGCGGTTGATAGTGCTCGTCCAGCGCGTTACCGCCCAGCTCTTCCAGTAACAGTTCGCCGGCGGCGGTGTCCCATTCGCCGGTTCTGCCGAGGCGGATATAGCAATCCGCTAAGCCGTCCGCCACCATCGTACATTTCAAGCCGCTTGAACCGTGAACCACAAATTCCGCCCGAATATTATCGTTTAAAATCGACCGCACTTTAGTAATGGCGGATTCGGAACCGATGGCGATTTTAAGCGGTTTGTTCAGATCCAGGCGACGTGCTTGCAATTGTTTGCGGCATCCCTGTTGCAAACGAAAGGCGCCGTAATTTTTCATGGCGTAATGGGTGAGTTCCGTTATCGGTGCGTAAATTACGCCGAGGGTCGGACGGTTGTGCTGGATCAGCGCAATCAGAATGGCGAATTGTCCGGTGTGATTGATGAAATGTTTGGTACCGTCCAAAGGGTCAATTAACCAATATTCCCGCCATGTTGACCGCACTTCCAACGGCATTTCGCAGTTTTCCTCGGAAAGCACGGGAATTTCGGGCGTAAGTGCGGTCAGTTTTTCCGTTAGAAACCGGCTGACAAACAAGTCCGCTTCGGTAACGGGCGTATTGTCGGATTTGGTGTGAACGTAGACGGAGCGGGTATAAAAACGCTTTAAATGTTCACCCGCCTGATGTGAAATAGCGATAACGGCTTGAAGTAAGTCTGGCGTGCATTGCATAGAAATTTCCGGAAGATTGGCGTGGTTTCATCTTATCAAAAAGTGGATGAAGTGCAAGGCTTGACGCGATTGTCGGGGTGATCTATCTTAAAACGAACAATACCAAAAAGGAGAAACAATATGGCGATTTTAGTGACAGGCGCGTCGGCGGGATTCGGTAAATCTACCTGTCGGACCTTTGTTAAGGCGGGATATTCGGTTATCGGCGCCGCTCGTCGGTTAGAAAAATTAGACGAACTGAAAGCGGAACTGGGTGATAAGTTTTACCCGTTGCAAATGGATGTGTCGGATCCGGCAAAAGTGGATGCGGCGTTGGCAAGCTTGCCGGCGGAATGGTCGGAAATCGATTTATTGGTGAATAACGCCGGATTGGCGTTAGGATTGGAACCGGCGTATGAAGTGAATTTCAACGATTGGCTTACCATGATTCAGACCAACATCGTGGGATTGACTTATCTCACCCGTCAGATTTTGCCGAATATGGTGCAACGCAACAAAGGGCACATCATTAATTTAGGGTCTATCGCGGGTAATTATCCGTATCCGGGCGGTAACGTATACGGCGCAACAAAAGCCTTTGTCAAACAATTCAGCCTGAATTTGCGCGCCGATTTGGCCGGTACGGCGGTTCGTGTCACCAATGTGGAACCGGGACTGTGCGGCGGCACGGAATTTTCCAACGTGCGCTTTAAGGGCGACGACCAAAAAGCCGCCAGTCTGTACGAGGGCGCGCATTCGATTCAGCCGGAAGATATTGCCAACGCCATTTTATGGATTTACCAACAACCGCCGCATGTGAATATCAATCGAATTGAAATCATGCCGGTAACCCAGACTTTCGCGGGGTTAAAAGTAACGAAAGATTAACGGGGTGGTATAACAGCGGAAAGTGCGGTCAAAAAAACGCAAGATTTTATGACCGCACTTTTTTATGAACGTCCGTCAAATAATCCCGCAGGGCATACAACGCCACTAAATTACGCGCTTCGCAAAAATCCGCGTCGCGGATTAATTCGTCGATTCTTGCCAAGGGAAAGCGAACCAGCTGCAACGGTTCCGGTTCGTCGCCCGCCAGTTTGGACGGATAAAAATCCCAAGCCAGCAGAATATGCATGGGGTTATTCATGTAACTTGGATTGGAATTCACCGTGCGCAAATGTCGGAATTTTCGCGCCCCTAAACCGATTTCTTCCTGCATTTCACGGTTTGCACTTTGTTCCGGCGTTTCGTCTTTTTCCATTAATCCTTTAGTGAATCCTAACTCGTAACGTTCCGTTCCCACCGCATATTCGCGCACCATTAGAATATCATCGCCGTCAATCGGCACCACCATCACCGCCGCACGACTTGCCGGCGTGAAGCGTTCGTAAGTACGCAATTCGCCGTTGCTGAATTTTAAATCCACCGCCTGAATTTCAAAAATACGGCTTTTGGCGGAAACGGACACCGCCAGAATTTCGGGTAACTGCTGAGTCATTTCCTGTTCTCTAAATTGACAAAATACGGAATAACGATACCATAAGCCTGATTCAGCGTTAAGGAAAAATTATGGCTAAAAATACGCAGAAAAAAGTGCAAAACGAAAACGACGATGTCCGTTTGGATAAATGGTTGTGGGCGGCGCGATTTTACAAAACCCGAACCATTTGCAAAGAAATGATCGACGGCGGTAAAGTGCATTACAACGGACAACGTACCAAACCGAACAAAACGGTGGAAATCGGCGCAAAAATTAAATTGCGCCAAGGCAACGACGAAAAAGAAGTAGAAGTGACCGCACTTTCCGCCCGGCGTCGAGGCGCGCCGGAAGCGCGGTTATTGTACCGTGAGACCGAGCAAAGCTTAGAGAACCGCGAAAAAATGGCACTAGCCCGCAAAATGAACGCCATGCCGCACCCGGACCGACGCCCGAACAAAAAAGAACGCCGGGATTTGATGCGCTTTAAACATCAGGGATAAACGTCCTGCTTCTTTTCTCTTTACTTCCTTTCTTTGACGAGGCAAAAAAAGTAAGATAAAGCTCCAGGTAAAGTAAACGGGATTAAAAAATTAATTTAGGAACAGAAAAGCAAATGACATATCAACAAGACAACGACAAACTCTATCGTTACCTCTTCCAAAACCGAGCTGTACGCGGCGAATGGGTGCGGATGAATAAAAGTTTCAGCGAAACGCTTAACACCCACCATTACCCGATTGCAGTGCAGAATTTGCTGGGTGAGATGATGGTGGCGACCGGTTTATTGACGGCGACCTTAAAATTTACCGGCCATATCACCGTCCAGATTCAGGGCGACGGTCCGTTGAAACTGGCGTTGGTGAACGGTACGGATAGCCAGCAAATCCGAGCTTTAGCCCGGCTGCAAGGTGAAATCAGCGATGATATGACGCTGCACCAAATGATTGGCAAAGGCGTATTAGTGATTACCATTGCACCGGAAGAGGGCGAACGTTATCAAGGCGTGGTGACGCTGGACAAACCGACTATTACGGAATGTCTGGAGGAATATTTCGAACGTTCGGAACAACTGAAAACCCAATTAATTATCCGCACGGGCGAGTTTAACGGCGAACCGGTGGCGGCGGGGATGCTGCTGCAGGTTATGCCGGACGGTTCGGGTTCGCCGGATGATTTCGAGCACCTTGCCGCATTAACCGCAACGGTAAAAGACGACGAAATTTTCGGACTGACGGCGGAGGAAATGTTATACCGTCTGTATCACGAAGAGCAGGTGGAAATTTACGCGCCGCAAGCCGTTACTTTCCATTGCGGTTGTTCGGCGGAACGTTCCGGTGCGGCGTTACTGTTGATTTCCGATGCGGAACTGGATGAGATCCTGGCGGAACATAACGGCAGTATCGATATGCAGTGCGAGTGTTGCGGTACCCATTATTTCTTTAATCGGGACGCTATCGATAAATTGAAAATGCAGCAATAGAGGAAACACGGTTTGTTTGAGTGAAAACAGCCGTGTTTTTTCATTTACCGCCATAAAAATTTGAAACGGATCACAAATCATGAAAAAAATACGTTCAAATTAGAACTAATTATCGAAAATTTGATCTAGTTAACATTTTTTAGGTATAAATAGTTTTAAAATAGATCTAGTTTGGATTTTTAATTTTAAATTATCAATGAGGTGAAGTATGACTGACTTAAACAAACTCGTTAAAGAACTTAATGACTTAGGGCTTACCGATGTTAAGGAAATTGTGTATAACCCGAGTTATGAACAACTTTTCGAGGAAGAAACCAAACCGGGTTTGGAGGGTTTCGATAAAGGGACGTTAACCACGCTTGGCGCGGTTGCCGTCGATACGGGGATTTTTACCGGTCGTTCACCGAAAGATAAATATATCGTTTGCGATGAAACTACGAAAGACACCGTTTGGTGGAACAGCGAAGCGGCGAAAAACGATAACAAACCGATGACGCAAGAAACTTGGAAAAGTTTGAGAGAATTAGTGGCGAAACAACTTTCCGGTAAACGTTTATTCGTGGTAGAAGGTTACTGCGGCGCCAGTGAAAAACACCGTATCGGTGTGCGTATGGTTACTGAAGTGGCATGGCAGGCGCATTTTGTGAAAAACATGTTTATCCGACCGACCGATGAAGAGTTGAAAAATTTCAAAGCGGATTTTACCGTGTTAAACGGTGCTAAATGTACTAATCCGAACTGGAAAGAACAAGGTTTGAACAGTGAAAACTTTGTCGCTTTCAATATTACCGAAGGTATTCAGCTTATCGGCGGTACTTGGTACGGCGGTGAAATGAAAAAAGGTATGTTCTCAATGATGAACTACTTCCTGCCGTTAAAAGGTGTGGCTTCCATGCACTGTTCCGCCAACGTAGGTAAAGACGGTGACGTGGCTATTTTCTTCGGTTTATCCGGTACGGGTAAAACAACGCTTTCGACCGATCCTAAACGCCAATTAATCGGTGATGACGAACACGGTTGGGATGAATCCGGCGTATTTAACTTTGAAGGCGGTTGTTACGCGAAAACCATTAACTTATCTCAAGAAAACGAACCGGATATTTACGGCGCAATCCGTCGTGACGCATTATTAGAAAACGTCGTGGTTCGTGCAGACGGTTCCGTTGACTTTGACGACGGTTCAAAAACAGAAAATACCCGTGTTTCATATCCGATTTACCACATCGACAACATCGTTCGTCCGGTATCGAAAGCCGGTCATGCAACCAAAGTGATTTTCTTAACCGCGGACGCATTCGGCGTATTGCCGCCGGTTTCAAAACTGACTCCGGAACAAACCGAATACTACTTCTTATCCGGCTTTACTGCAAAATTAGCGGGTACGGAACGCGGCGTAACCGAACCGACTCCGACATTCTCGGCCTGTTTCGGTGCGGCATTCTTAAGCCTGCATCCGATTCAATATGCGGACGTGTTGGTCGAACGCATGAAAGCCTCCGGTGCGGAAGCTTATTTGGTGAACACCGGTTGGAACGGCACGGGTAAACGTATTTCAATCAAAGATACCCGCGGTATTATCGATGCGATTTTGGACGGTTCAATCGAAAAAGCGGAAATGGGCGAATTGCCAATCTTTAATTTAGCGATTCCTAAAGCATTACCGGGTGTTGATCCTGCTATTTTGGATCCGCGCGATACTTACGCAGACAAAGCGCAATGGCAAGTTAAAGCGGAAGATTTGGCAAACCGTTTCGTGAAAAACTTTGTGAAATATACGGCGAATCCGGAAGCGGCTAAATTAGTTGGCGCCGGTCCAAAAGCATAAAACTGTAAAAGCATAGTATGTGCATGATTCGGTAAACTACCGAATAAAATCTGAAAAATAAAGGCTGAGTATTTCCACTCAGCCTTTTGTTTTGGAAATTAGAAGTTGTTTAGAAAGATAAACGGCGCGGCTTATTCGTCCGTATTATTTGGGGACATAAAAAACCCGTTGATAAACAACGGGTTTGTCATCTTAACAGGTTATTAGGCCGCCGGCACAAATCCTACTGCGTCATAAACCGCCTTCAAAGTTTTTTGCGCACGAACTTTAGCTTTCTGTGCGCCTTCCGCCGCAATGCGGGTTAATAAGGCTTCGTCATTACGGTAATGATGGAAACGTTCCTGAAGTGCGGTCAACATTTTTACCGTTTCTTCCGCCACTGCGCTTTTTAAGTGGCCGTACATTTTACCTTCAAATTCTTTTTCCAGTTCGGAAATGGATTTTTCGCTCATCACCGCAAGCATTTCTAACAGGTTGGAGACGCCGGCTTTATTTTGTACGTCATAACGAACGACAGGCGGTTCGTCACCGTCGGTTAATGCCCGTTTGATTTTTTTCTCCACGGATTTCGGATCTTCCAGTAAAGTAATCACGTTATTACGATTATCATCGGATTTCGACATTTTCTTCGTCGGTTCCTGCAATGCCATAATACGGGCACCGGCTTTAGGAATAAAGGCTTCCGGCACCACAAAACGCTCGCCGTATAATGCGTTGAAACGTTGGGCAATATCGCGGGAAATTTCAAGATGCTGGCGTTGGTCTTCCCCTACCGGCACTTGATTAGCCTGATACAGTAAAATATCCGCCGCCATCAGCACCGGATACGTGAATAAACCTACATTGATGTTGTCCGCGTGTTTCGCCGATTTATCTTTAAACTGAGTCATACGCCCCATTTCACCGAAATAGGTGTAACAATTCAGAACCCAGGCGAGTTGAGTGTGTTCCGGCACATGGGATTGAATGAAAATGGTACTTTTCTCCGGATCGATACCGCAGGCCAAATATAACGCCAGAACGTCCAATGTAGCTTTGCGCAGGGTTTCCGGATCCTGACGCACGGTGATGGCATGTAAATCCACAATACAGAACAGGCATTCGTAATCATCCTGCATGTTCACCCATTGACGCAGGGCGCCGAGATAGTTACCGATGGTTAATTCGCCTGACGGCTGTACACCGCTTAATACAACTGGTTTTGTCATTTTTATTCCTTAGTTTAAAAACTGGTAAAATTCCGACCGCACTTTACACGATATTCAGAATTTCTGCAAAATCGTCCAATACCCAATCCGGTTTGCTTTCCGCGATGGGAATGTTGTAGTTATAGCCGTAAGTTAAGCCGACGGCAGGGCAGCCTGCTGCGCGAGCGGCGAGAATATCGTTGCGGGAATCGCCCACAAACAGAACCTGATGCGGGTAGAAACCGAATTTTCCGCATAAATAGTAAAGCGGAGCGGGATGCGGTTTAATTGCCGGCAAGGATTGACCGCCTAAGGCTTCGCTGAAAAAATGATCGATGCCGAAGGCTTTCAACACCGGTTGAACGTGCTGAGTCGGTTTATTGGTGACGACGGCAAGTATAAATCCCCGGGCTTTCAGTTTGTCCAGCGTTTCCTTGACGTTCGGAAATAAACGGCTCACGTTACACAGATTTTCACCGTAGAAGTGATTAAAACGCGCTTTAAGTTGCACGGTTTCCTCTTCGCTGAGGGTTGTACCGGATTGCACGCTTGCCCATTCTACCCCGCGACTGATCAACACATCGGCACCGTTGCCGATCCAGGTTAATACCAAGGGTTCCGGTGCTTGCGGTAAACCGAATTCCGCTAATGCCGAATTGACGGATAAAGCAAGATCGGGCAGGCTGTTGACCAGCGTGCCGTCCAAATCGAAGCCGATTAATTTAAATTGAGAGGCCATTTTTCTTCCTATTTTTGTACTTTTGCTAATTCCGCCCGCATATCGTCGATGACTTTTTGGTAGTCCGGCGCATCGAAAATCGCCGAACCCGCCACGAACATATCGGCACCGGCGGCGGCGATTTGTGCGATGTTGTCGATTTTTACACCGCCGTCCACTTCTAAACGAATGTCGAAACCGCTGTCATCGATACGCTGACGCACTTGACGCAGTTTGTCGAGCGTCGCCGGAATAAAGGATTGTCCGCCGAATCCCGGGTTGACCGACATTAACAAAATCATATCCAGTTTATCCATGACGAAATCCAGATAATTCAACGGCGTGGCGGGATTAAATACCAGTCCCGCTCGGCAACCTTGATCGCGAATCAGCTGTAAGGTGCGATCGATATGCAGACTGGCTTCGCCGTGAAAGGTGATGGAAGTGGCGCCCGCTTTGGCGAAATCCACCACCAGCGAATCCACCGGCGTTGCCATTAAATGCACGTCGATGGGCGCGGTAATGCCGTATTCGCGCAGGGCTTTGCATACCGGTGCGCCGAACGTCAGGTTCGGCACGTAATGATTGTCCATCACATCGAAATGAATCAAATCCGCACCGCACTTCAGCACGTTTTCCACATCTTCGCCCAGACGCGCCAAATCGGCGGAAAGAATCGAAGGTGCAATTAAATAAGGTTTCATAGTTGCTCCCCTTTGGGTTGACAAAAGTAACCCTAGTGTACTACCGAACGGCTATAAATTTAAAGAGAAAGGCGGTAAAAGTGCGGTATAATTTTGTCGAATTTTTGTAAATCGTGCATGGGGAAAAAGGTGGTGTTTTTTATTCAGGGATTTTTGGTATGCGGCGGATTGATTATCGCCATCGGCGCACAGAATGCTTTTGTGTTGAAGCAGGGATTACTGAAACGCAATATTCTGGCGGTAGTTCTGACCTGCTTTATTTGCGATTTTGTCCTGATTTCTTCGGGTGTCTTGGGCTTGGGCTCGCTCATCAGCGGAAGTCCTGTCGCCACGGTGGCGTTGGCGATCGTGGGAGCGGTATTCCTGTTTGTGTACGGTTTACGCGCATTCCGTTCGGCTTATGCGGGAAATTCCGCATTGAATTTAAATGCCGAAAACAGTGTGCAATCCTCCACGTTGAAAGCAGTGTTGACAACCTTGGCGATTACGCTGCTGAATCCTCATGTCTACCTTGATTGCTTCGCCATTATCGGCGGTATTGCCGGTACTATTCCGGCGGCGCAAAAAACGTTTTTTCTGTTGGGCGCGCTCACGGCTTCGGCGTTATGGTTTTTTAGTCTGGGATACGGCGCACGTTTGTTGATTCCGTTGTTTAAACGTCCCGCCACCTGGCGTGTGTTAGACGGCGTTATCGGCGTGGTAATGTGGAGTATTGCCTATAATTTGGCTTGTTATGCGGTGCGGATTTATGGGGCGTGATAAAAAGTGCGGTCAAAAAACAATGTATTTTTTGACCGCACTTTTTTAGTGTTTAATCGTACTTATATTTTAGATATGCGAACGGATTTCCGTTTTGGCGGCGGCTAAATCGGATTGAGCTGCCGCTTGATCCAAACTGTCGATAAGTTTGTTCAGCTTCCAACTGACATAGTTCACGCCTAATTCCGCGCGACGGTTGTCCGAAGGTTCGCCGTAGTTAAAGGTTTGAGCCAGTGCCGCCGCTTTAGTTTGTTGCGCCAGTTCTTTGGCTTCGGCTGCCAACGCGTTGAATGCGTTCATTTCGGAAGCCTGATTTAACTGCACTAATTTTGAATTTAATTCTGATTTCAACGCATCATAACGGTTGTTTTCCGTTTTTACCGCTTGATGAGATTGATTGGAAATGTCGCGAACAATCCGGCGCTCCATGTGGCTTGCCGCCATAGCTTGTGTGGTGAATGCGGAAGCGATGAATGCGAAAGCTGCGGTTTTAATCATTGAATATTTCATAATCTGTATCCTTAAAATATGTTCGTTAATAATGGTCAAACAAACGACCTGTGTCGTTCGATGGCGCGCATTATAAAGATTTTAATTAATATGATAAGATTGCTAATCTATAATTTACAATTAACAAAAAGTTATTAATACTATGCAAAGTTCAATTTATGGTTATCTCACCTATTTTCATGAAATTGTTAATAAAGGTTCTATTGCGGCGGCGGCCAGAAAGCTGGAAATCGCTCCGCCGGCGGTAAGCAATGCGTTAAAGCTATTAGAACGACATCTGGGCTTGCCGTTGTTTACCCGCACCACTCGCAAAATGGAATTAACGGAAGCGGGACAGCGGTTGTTCGACTCCACGAAAGATATGATTCGCGGACTGGATTTGATGATGGAATCCGTTCGGGATTTAGCGGAAAAACCCGCGGGGGCGGTACGGATTACTACGTCTACTATTTCTTATTTATTGCTTATCCGACCGCATTTCGCCGAATTTTGCGAGCGCTATCCCGATATTCGGCTGGAGATTTCCGTAAATGACGGTATTGTGGATATTGTGAAGGAAGGGTTTGACGTAGGAATTCGTTTCGGTGATCGGCTGGAGCAGAATGTGGTGGCGAAAAAACTGCTCGACCCGATACGACTGGGGTTGTATGCTTCGGAAAGTTATCTCAGCAAATACGGTAAACCGGAATCCTTACAGGATTTAAGCCGTCATAAACTGTTGGGATACCGTTTCGTTACGGCAAACCGCACCTATCCTTTGACGTTAAATCAGAACGGCAGAGAAATTTCGGTGAATATGCCTTATTCCATATTAACCAATAATCTTATTGTAGAACTGGATGCCATACGCCAGGGCATAGCATTGGGAAGGTTATTTGAACCGGTAGTGAACGCTCTGCATGACAGCGAGAAATTTATTCCCGTGCTTGAGGAGAACTGGACGCATTATCCCGCTCTATATCTGTTCTATATGCAACACAGTCAGAAAGCCGGTCGGGTGCGGGTACTGATTGATTTTTTACTGGAAAAATCTCGGCCGAATAAATAAAGTGCGGTCAAAAAAAGCATAGTTTTTCGCATAGCCATCGACTTTATAGCGCCGATTGAGCAAAAATATCCCATAAGGCTTCCACCGTTTCGCTCATTTTCGCCGTCGGACGGTATAAGCGGATTTCAACGGGCAATCGAAAATCGGCGAGTTCCGTCGCCGGCATAATATCACCGTTTTTAATGTCTTGTTCCGCCAGCGTTTCCGGCAGCCATGCCACGCCGTCTCCTGATTTCACCATTGCCAGCAGGGTGGCGGCTAAATCGGAAGTAAATGTTAGCTGCAGATTATTGCCAATTCCGTTAATTGCCTCCGTATTGGCGATAATCCGTCCGATTCCCGATTCGTTACTGAAGGCCAAATAAGGTATTTTTTCCCCGCCGTCAATTTTCCATAAAGGCTGTTGCCCTGCCTGTTCGGTTTTACTGTACGGAATCAGTCGATCAACCCCCAAACGCAGGCTGGAAAAGTTTTCCGGCGCCAAATTGAAGCGCATATACGGATGATAATGACAAAGCAGAAACTGAGATTGCCCCTGCAACAGCGTGCGCTCACACGCCTGCAGAGTATCGGAAATTAAACGAAACGCCCCGAAGCGGGCAATATCGTGGTTGCGCCGTAATAATTCGGGGAAAAATGAAAACGATAAGGAGTGGGTGGCGGCGATAACCACATCGGGACGATGTTTGCCTGCCGTATCAAGCGCTTCGTTTCTGCCGTTATCAATCATTCGCAGAATTTCCGGCACTTTCGCACAGAATATTTCACCCGCAGGCGTCAGCCGCACATCACGTCGATTTCGGGCAAACAGCGGCGTTCCGATCCACTGTTCTAATGATTGAATCCGCCGGCTGAATGCCGATTGCGTGACATAACGCGCCGCCGCAGCCTGTGAAAAATTCAGTTTTTCCGCAAGCGCAAGGCAGTCTTTCAACCATGTCAGTTCTAAATTATGAGAATTTTGCATAACAGCATTCCTGATTAACATTGGACGAAAATTATCACAATCTTTAATATTTCCAACGAAAGTTAAAGAGAAAAGATCAATACAATCTTTTCGAGATTATATTTACAACGCAGTAATTATGCAATTTATGCATAAATCTAATTATCCCTTAGAGGAGGACGCTATGCGTATTACCGATATTCTTGAAATCACCAAACCTATTTCTTCCCCGATCCGAAACGCTTATATCGATTTCAGTCAAATGACCTGCAGTATGGTTGCCGTCGTAACCGACGTAGTAATTGACGGTCGTCGGGTAGTGGGATACGGATTCAATTCAAACGGTCGTTACGGACAAGGCGGGTTAATCCGCGATCGTTTCCGTGATCGCATTCTGAAAGCGGATCCGGACAGCCTGTTAAATGATAAAGGCGACAATCTTGACCCGCACCGTATTTGGGATGTAATGATGAGCAACGAAAAACCGGGCGGACACGGCGAACGTTCCGTGGCGGTGGGTACGCTGGATATGGCGATTTGGGATGCGACGGCAAAAATTGCGCAAAAACCGTTGTTCCAATTATTAGCCGATCGCGAAGGCATCCAAGCTAACCCGCGTATCTTTGTGTATGCCGCCGGCGGTTATTACTATCCGGGCAAAGATTTGAACGCATTGCAGCAGGAAATGCGTGGCTATATCAATCGCGGCTATAACGTGGTGAAAATGAAAATCGGCGGAGCCTCGTTGGAACAAGACCAACGCCGCATTGAAGCGGTGTTACAGGAAATCGACGGCGACGCACGACTTGCCGTAGACGCCAACGGCCGCTTCGATTTGGAAACCGCTATCGCTTACGCCAAAATGCTGCGCCAATATCCGCTGTTTTGGTATGAAGAAGCGGGCGACCCGTTGGATTACGCCTTGCAAGCCGCTTTGGCGGAATTCTATCCGGGTACTATGGCGACCGGTGAGAATTTGTTCTCTCATCACGAGGCTCGTAACTTGTTGCGCTACGGCGGCATGCGGCCGGATCGCGATTATCTGCAATTCGACTGCGCCTTGTCATACGGTTTGGTGGAATATCTCAGAACCCTTAAAGTCGTGAAAGACGCAGGTTGGTCTTGGTCGCGCTGCATTCCTCACGGCGGTCACCAAATGTCTTTGAATATTGCCGCCGGTCTCGGTTTGGGCGGAAACGAAAGCTATCCGGATTTATTCCAGCCGTACGGCGGTTTCCCGGATTCCGTACAGGTGGAAGACGGTCATATCGTCATGCCCGAATTACCGGGCATCGGTTTCGAAGGTAAAGCGGATCTTATCAAAGTCATGCGCGAATTGGCGGAATAACCTTATGTAACAGCCGATAAGCTCGCTGTCGGTTGATATTCGAAGTGCGGTCAAAAAACACGGATTTTTTATGCGTAATCGCCGGTGCGATTACTTATGGCTTCGCCAGCGTCGGCAAAGTCAACGTTCAAAAAGCGTCGCTTTTTGTGACCGCACTTGGATATTTAAAACCGTTATTTCAGTGTTAACAAGGTCAGCACCTCATAATGAGCGGTGTGCGGAAACATGTCGAAAAGCCGGATTTTCCGCATTTGGTAATGAGTAAGCGATTGCAGATCGCTTCCCATGGTGACGGCATTGCAGCTGGAATATAGCAAAAATTGCGGGCGCAGATTATTAAGAAATTCTGCCAACGGCTTGCCGATTCCGCGACGGGGCGGGTTGACGATAACCAAATCCGGTTTGTCATCCTGATTTAACGCGAAATTAGCGGCGTCCAAAGATTGAAAACTTACGTTTTTCAGACCGCACTTTTCCGCCGATAAGGCGGCGGAATAAATTGCCGACGGGGAAATCTCAATGCCTGTCAACGCTACATCGGGGGTGTTCGCTTGCAGCGCGGCGGCACAATGCAAACCGAATCCTCCTACGCCGCAGAACAAATCCCACAATCGCTGCACCGGTAAATTTTTTACCCAATTCTGCGCCGTGCCGTATAAGCCTTCGGCAACGGCGGGATTAGTTTGGAAAAAACCTTGCGGACGAATAAACAGCGGAATGCCGTTAAACCGTTCTTCCAACACCTGTTGTTCGGTAAGGAAAATCTCTTTTTGGCCTTCCAGAATCGCCGCATGTTGCGGTTGAATGTTCGCCGTCACCACGGCTAAATCCGGTATTTTTGTCGACAATCCCGCCAGTTCCCGTCGCATTAACGGCAGCTTCGTTTCGGATCGCAATACGAAACGCAACATCAGAGTCTGATTCGCGCGGCTCTCCGTTAATAAAATATATTTCAGCTCGCCTTTTTGTTTGGCAATGTTATAAGGCACTAAACCGGCACGCCCGATAAAATCTTTTAACACGGAAAAAATTTCGGCGAAGCGGGCGGGATACAGAGGGCAATCCGTCAAATCCGCAGGCTGATTTCGTTCATTGATAATTCCCAGAATCGGGCGTTCCACCGTACCGTTCACTACCATTTTGGCTTTATTACGGAATCCGGATTGTGCGGATTGAAACGGTGGTATCCATTCAAGTCGAGATTGATCCAATATCGAAATCTGTTGCTGCAAATGCGTTTGTTTTTGCGTTAGCTGATCGGCGTACGGCGTTTCGAGCCATCGGCAGGATATGCAGGTTTGGGTTTGGTAATGGGGGCAATTCATTTTATTCGTTTTATTTTTCTTTTATTAAGATAAAATTTTGTGTTTTATATCGGGTTTCGCCCGATGGGCGACTTACTTTTTCTTTGCTTGCACAAAGCAAAAGTAAGCAAAAAGAAAGTGCACCCCGACTTCGGTGCTGTTCTTCGCTTGGTTGAAATTTTCTTCACGGAAAATAAGTAAACTCGCTACGCTCAAATAAACTTATTTTCCTGAAAATTTCAAGTCGCTCAGGCACCTCAGACGGGGACCCCTTGGAGCGTAATATAAAAGTGCGGTTAAATTTCTGAATGTTTTTTATAATTCGTTGAAAAGACTATAATTTTAATGCGTCGGTACTTTCCCCTTTTTGCCGCCTGAAAACGGTTAAATTTGTAGAAAATCTTGTTTGTCTGAGCGTAGCGAGTTTACAAGATTTTCATGAAGCAAATTTAATTATTTTCAGGAAACAAGGCAAAACGGGGTCGCCTTTCTTTGCTTACTTTCTTTGGCGAAGCAAAGAAAGTAAGAGATCAACTTGATTGCCATTGCGCCTGAAGTGCGGTCAATTTCTGCGTATTTTTCAGCCATTTTTCGGTTTGCGTCAATTCGGTCCAGTTGAAAGATTTTTTCTTAAACAGGGTCTTTAACCGTTGCTGACGGGCTTCAAAGTGCGGCCGGGATTCGTTAAGTTTTAAATTGTCCAGCACTTGTACGACGCCGTCCGGTTCGTTGCAGAGCAACAATAAATCGCAACCGGCGCTGAGGGCTTTTTCGCTGCGAGTGACGAAATCTCCCATAAAGCCGGCGCCTTTCATACCGAGATCATCGGAGAAAACGGCACCGTGGAAGCCCAATTTTCGGCGTAAAATATCCTGTAACCAGTATTTTGAACCGCTGGCGGGTTGGTCGTCGCAATCGGTGTAGATGACATGCGCCGGCATTACGGCATTTAATTTGTTTTGAGCGATAAGCCGTTGGAACGGTCGAATATCCCGTTCGAAAATAACCGCACTTGGACGGTTGTCGAACGGCGTTTCCAAATGGCTGTCCGCTAATACGTGTCCGTGTCCGGGGAAATGTTTGCCGGTGGTTGCCATACCCGCGGCATGCATACCGTCGATAAAGGCGGAGGCCAGACGGAAGACGGACTCCGCATCACTGCAGAAACTGCGATCGCCGATGGCTTTGCATTCGTGCCCCAAATCCAACACCGGGGCGAAGCTGAGATCGATGTCTAACGCCGTCATTTCCGCCGCCATTTGCCAGCCGGCTTCTTTTGCTGTCGCAAGTTGTTGTTCGGGTTCTTGAATCAACGCGGCGAAAGATTGCATGGCGGGCAGTTTGGTGAAACCGTCGCGAAAACGCTGTACCCGCCCGCCTTCCTGATCCACCGTAATGAGTAACGGTTTTTTGACCCGTTGACGGATATCTTTCACTAACGCCTGAATTTGTGGGCGATCATAAAAATTTCGGGTAAACAGAATAAGCCCGGCAACCAGCGGGTGTTCGAGCAACTCGACTTCTTCCTGTCGCAGGGTTTGACCTTTCAGATCGATGAGTAATGTGGACATGTCAGTTTCGCAAATAGAGACGGTAATTCACGCTTTCCGGCGTCGGTTTTTGTAACGGCACGGCGTATTTTTGTTGCGGATTTAATAACAGGCTGCCGCTGTAAGCCTCCTGTGTTGCGCTGACGGGTTGAGTGACACCGTTTTCCGCATACCAAAAAATATCGTAGCGCAAGGCTAACGGTGCTTCGGTGTTATTTTTCACCCAGGCCGAATTTTCACCGACGTCGGCTTCAATGAAAGGATTGAGTTCCGCCGTGATATTTAAAATCGGTTTGTGAGTATGCACTAAATTAGGTTGCGCGGAACAAGCCGCCAGCAAAAGTGCGGTCACAAAAAGCAACGTTTTTTTCATCATGATTTCGCCAGCATTCTGCCTAACGGTTCGCCGCCGACCAAGTGCATGTGGATATGGAATACTTCCTGACCGCCGTGTTTATTGCAGTTAACGATTAAACGGTAACCGTCTTCGGCGATACCTTCCGTTTCGGCGATTTTTGCCGCGACGGTGAATAAACGGCCTAAGGTCGTTTCATCTTCGACGGTCGCGTCGTTAACCGTGGGAATCAGTTTGTTAGGAATGATTAACACGTGGGTTTTGGCTTGCGGTGCGATGTCGCGGAATGCGGTGACGAGCTCGTCCTGATAAACGATGTCCGCAGGAATTTCTTTGCGGACAATTTTGCTGAAAATCGTTTCTTCTGCCATGGGATTCATCCTTTGTTTACCGGGTTGGTGTTGCTGAAAAATCAGCGGTTATCGGGCGCAATTTTTATCAGAATTTAAGCAAAAACGCAATTTTGTTCGGGAAGATTTTGATCAAGCTCAAGTTTCTGGTTTTTTGCCGTTAAATCTTTTTTGCTTTCTTGATCTGATCCCCTATAATTAAAAAAATTTGTAAGATTTCAAAAATTTTTTAATTTGAGCCTGACTGGTAAATCCAGTAAAATAACCCAAAATAACTAAAACAAGGTAGCTGTATTCTGTGAAATGCGAAGAAAATCAGTCAACTGTGGCGGCAAGCCCCGCTCAGATGGCGCAAACCGGCGAAGACGTCGGTGCTTATAAGGCGACGAAAAATCAATTTTATTCTTTTCTTTCCGCGATTTCCGCCGGTGCTTTTATTGCGCTTGCGTTTGTATTTTATACCACCACCCAAACCGGTTCCGCCGATGCCCCTTGGGGATTAACCAAATTAGTGGGCGGGTTGGTGTTCTCTTTAGGTGTCATTATGGTTGTGGTATGCGGTTGCGAACTGTTCACCTCATCGACTATGACCACCGTAGCCCGAGTCAATAAACGGATTAGTACATTCCAAATGGTACGGAACTGGGTTGTCGTGTATTTCGGCAATTTTATCGGCGGTTTGTTTATTGTCGGCTTAATTTGGATGGGCAGTCAAACCATGGCGGCGAACGGGCAATGGGGATTAACGATTTTAACCACCGCACAGCATAAGATTCACCATACTTGGTCCGAAGCTTTTGCATTGGGCATTTTGTGTAACATTATGGTGTGTTTGGCGGTGTGGATGACATATGCGGGTAAAACCTTAACGGATAAGGCGTTTATTCAGATTTTACCGATCGGTTTATTCGTGGCGTCCGGTTTCGAACACAGCGTAGCGAATATGTTTATGATTCCGATGGGGATTATTACGGCTCATTTCAGTACGCCGGAGTTTTGGCAGGCAATCGGGCTAAATCCCGAACAATTTGCGGATCTGGATGTCTACCACTTTATAGTGAAGAATTTAATTCCGGTGACATTAGGTAATCTAGTGGGCGGGGGGATTTGTGTGGCGTTATTGCAGTGGTACACCAATAAACCGCATGCTCACTAAACATTTGGGGTAAGTGCGAAAATGCGGTAATTTTTGGCCGCACTTACAGGATTTCATTATCAATACTAGCAAAAGGAAGTATTACAATGGCTCAATTAACTGAAGCTCAACAAAAAGCATGGGAAGGATTCGTTCCCGGTGAATGGCAGGAAGGCGTAAATTTACGTGACTTTATCCAAAAAAACTATACACCGTACGAAGGCGACGAATCATTCTTGGCTGATGCGACTCCGGCGACCACTGAATTGTGGAACAGCGTGATGGAAGGCATCAAAATCGAAAACAAAACCCATGCGCCGTTGGATTTTGATGAACATACTCCGTCAACCATCACTTCCCACAAACCGGGCTATATCGACAAAGATTTGGAAAAAATCGTCGGTTTGCAAACTGACGCACCGTTAAAACGTGCAATCATGCCGTTCGGCGGGATTAAAATGATCAAAGGTTCTTGTCAGGTTTACGGCCGTACTTTAGATCCTAAAGTCGAATTCATTTTCACCGAATACCGTAAAACCCATAACCAAGGTGTATTCGACGTTTATACGCCGGACATTTTACGTTGCCGTAAATCAGGTGTGCTGACCGGTTTACCGGATGCTTACGGTCGTGGTCGTATTATCGGTGACTACCGTCGTTTAGCGGTATACGGTATCGATTACTTAATGAAAGATAAAAAAGCTCAATTCGATTCATTGCAACCGCGTTTAGAAGCGGGTGAAGACATTCAGGCTACTATTCAGTTACGTGAAGAAATTGCCGAACAACATCGTGCGTTAGGTAAAATCAAAGAAATGGCGGCGTCTTACGGTTATGACATTTCCGGTCCTGCAATGAATGCACAGGAAGCTATTCAATGGACTTACTTCGCTTATTTAGCTGCGGTTAAATCACAAAACGGTGCGGCAATGTCTTTCGGTCGTACTTCAACATTTTTAGATATCTATATCGAACGTGACTTAAAACGCGGTTTAATCACAGAACAACAAGCGCAAGAATTAATGGACCACTTAATTATGAAATTACGTATGGTTCGTTTCTTACGTACGCCTGAATACGATCAATTATTCTCCGGCGACCCGATGTGGGCAACCGAAACCATCGCAGGGATGGGATTAGACGGTCGTCCGTTGGTTACTAAAAACAGTTTCCGTGTATTACATACTTTATACACTATGGGCACGTCTCCGGAACCGAACTTAACGATTCTTTGGTCCGAACAATTACCTGAAGCGTTTAAACGTTTCTGTGCGAAAGTTTCCATCGATACTTCATCCGTACAATACGAAAACGACGATTTAATGCGTCCTGACTTCAACAACGATGATTACGCAATCGCATGTTGCGTATCTCCGATGGTTGTCGGTAAACAAATGCAGTTCTTCGGTGCTCGTGCGAACTTAGCGAAAACTATGTTATACGCTATCAACGGCGGTATCGACGAGAAAAACGGTATGCAGGTCGGCCCTAAAACAGCACCGATCACTGATGAAGTATTAAACTTCGATACTGTTATCGAACGTATGGACAGCTTCATGGATTGGTTGGCGACTCAATACGTAACCGCATTAAACATCATCCACTTCATGCACGATAAATACGCTTATGAAGCGGCATTGATGGCTTTCCATGATCGTGACGTATTCCGTACCATGGCTTGCGGTATTGCCGGACTGTCTGTTGCAGCTGACTCATTGTCTGCAATCAAATACGCGAAAGTTAAACCGATTCGCGGCGATATTAAAGACAAAGACGGTAACGTCGTAGCGTCAAATGTAGCGATTGACTTCGAAATCGAAGGCGAATATCCGCAATTCGGTAACAACGATCCGCGCGTCGATGATTTAGCGGTTGATTTGGTTGAACGTTTCATGAAAAAAGTTCAAACTCACAAAACTTACCGTAATGCCGTACCGACACAATCTATCCTGACTATCACTTCTAACGTGGTATACGGTAAGAAAACCGGTAATACTCCGGACGGTCGTCGCGCAGGCGCACCATTCGGACCGGGTGCAAACCCAATGCACGGTCGCGACCAAAAAGGTGCGGTGGCATCATTAACATCTGTAGCTAAATTGCCGTTTGCTTACGCGAAAGACGGTATTTCATATACGTTCTCAATCGTACCGAACGCGTTAGGTAAAGATGATGATGCGCAAAAACGTAACCTGGCAGGTTTATTGGACGGTTACTTCCACCACGAAGCGACAGTGGAAGGCGGTCAGCACTTAAATGTGAACGTATTGAATCGTGAAACATTGTTAGACGCAATCGACCATCCTGAAAAATATCCGCAATTAACCATTCGCGTTTCAGGTTATGCCGTTCGTTTTAACTCATTAACCCGCGAACAGCAACAAGACGTTATCACCCGTACATTCACTCAAGCAATGTAATTGGGGTAACGTAATAAAAATGTAATGAAATCCGACCGCACTTGGCGGTCGGATTTTTTCTTATTAGGAGGAAAATATGTCAATTACTGTTCTTGCCACTTTTCAGGTAAAAGCCGAAAAAGTAGAGGATTTTTTAACCGCATGCCGCGAACTGACGGAATACACCATGAAAGACAAAGGCGTGCAAACCTATGAATTACAGCGTAATAACGAAGATACAAATTTATTTGTTTTTGTGGAACGCTGGGAAAGCCAGGCGGATTTAGATGCGCATTTGGCGACGGAACATATCAAAAAGGCCTTCCCGATTTTCTTGGAATGCTGTCAATCGGAACCCGTCGTACAGGTTTTCAGCCCTGCTTTTTAATTTAAAAAGGGCAATTTCGCCCTTTTTTATCGAAACTTTGTGATCTGTCTCACAAAATAAATTCTTTTTCGCTCATTTATCTGTTCTAAAACGCGCATTTCTACTAGAATATATCCGTATTATTATTCATTTTTCTTTGTGGGGCATTTTATGGCAATGTCGTCTCTTTATCAAAATGCAGGTGATTTTTCGCCTGTCAGTACGGACGTAATTATTATCGGCGGCGGCGCTACCGGTGCAGGGATTGCGCGCGACTGCGCATTGCGAGGATTAAAATGTATTCTGCTGGAACGCCGCGATATTGCAACGGGCGCAACGGGGCGAAACCACGGTTTACTGCATAGCGGCGGACGTTATGCCGTGAACGATCGCGAATCCGCTGAAGAATGTATTAAAGAAAACCTTATTCTAAAAAACATTGCCCGTCATTGCGTGGATGATACTAAGGGCCTGTTTATCACGTTGCCTGAAGACGATTTGAATTATCAGAAAACCTTTATCGAAGCCTGTACCGCATCGGGCATTGAAGCGGTAGCTATCGATCCCGCTTTGGCGCGTCATATGGAACCGTCGGTGAATCCGGATTTGGTGGGGGCAGTGGTCGTACCGGACGGTTCTATCGATCCGTTCCGTTTAACCGCTGCCAATATGATTGACGCCACTGAACGCGGCGCACAGGTTTTTACCTATTGTGAAGTGACCGGACTGATTCGCGAAGGCGACAAAGTTATCGGGGTCGATGTGTATGATCATAAAAATGCGCTGAAACGCCGATTTTTTGCGCCGATAGTGGTGAATGCCGGCGGAATCTGGGGGCAGGGTATCGCTGAATATGCCGATTTAAAAATCAGAATGTTTCCGGCAAAAGGCGCATTGTTGGTGATGGGACATCGAATTAATAAATTGGTTATTAATCGCTGCCGTAAGCCGGCGGATGCGGATATTTTAGTGCCGGGCGATACTATTTGCGTCATCGGTACGACATCCAGCCGTATTCCTTACGATCAAATCGATAACATGGAAGTGACGCCGGAAGAAGTGGATATTTTATTCCGCGAAGGAGAGAAACTGGCGCCGAGTTTGCGTCATACCCGAGTACTGCGCGCTTATGCCGGCGTGCGCCCGCTGGTGGCAAGCGACGACGATCCCTCCGGCCGTAATGTAAGCCGCGGTATCGTATTGCTGGATCATGCCGAACGCGACGGTTTGGACGGTTTCGTAACCATCACCGGCGGCAAGCTGATGACTTATCGCTTAATGGCGGAATGGGCGACGGATTTAGTGTGTAAAAAACTTAACGTCAACAAAAAATGCGAAACGGCCGACCGCACTTTGCCGGGGTCGGAAGAGTCCCGCGATGAAATTAACAAGAAAATCATCAACATTCCGAAAACCATCAGTAGTTCCGCCGTATACCGTCACGGTACCCGCGCCAAACCGATGCTCGAGAACGAACGCTTAGACCGTTCCCTTGTATGCGAATGTGAAGCGGTGACAGCCGGAGAGGTCCGTTATGCGGTGGATAACTTAAATATTAATAATCTGGTGGATTTACGCCGTCGCACCCGGGTAGGCATGGGCACCTGTCAGGCGGAATTATGCGCTTGCCGGGCGGCGGGGCTCATGGCGCGTTTCGATGTCGCGACAGCGCGTCAGTCCACTTTGCAATTAGCCTCATTTATGGAAGAAAGATGGAAAGGAATCCAACCTATCGCCTGGGGTGACGCCATGCGCGAATCGGAATTTACCGGCTGGATTTACTACAGTTTGCTGGGTTTGAACGATGTACGACCGCAAGCTGTGGAAGGAGTGAATAATAATGAATTTTGATGTGGTGATTATCGGCGGCGGATTGGCCGGGTTAACCTGCGGGATTGCACTGCAGGAACAGGGTAAGCGTTGTGCGATTGTGAATAACGGGCAAGCCGCAATGGATTTTTCCACCGGGTCGATAGATTTATTGGGACGATTGCCGAACGGCGAAAACGTTCAAAAAGTTGACCGCGCTTTAGCCGGTTTGAGCGAACAGCTGCCGGCCCATCCTTATGCGAAATTGGGTGCCGAACGGGTATTGGCAAAAGCTAAACAATTCGAAGGAATGGCGGCGAAATTAAATCTGGGGTTAGCGGGCAGCGTTGAACAAAATCATGCCCGCGTTACCCCGCTCGGCGGTTTACGTCGTACCTGGCTTTCCCCGGACAGCGTGCCGACCGTCCGGCCAAACGAAGCTTTTCCGTACAATAATATCGTGATTTTGGGCATTGAAGGCTATCACGATTTCCAACCGCAGTTGTTGGCGGACAATCTGAAATTACAGCCGCAATTCGCCCATTGCGAAATTAAACCCGGTTTTCTGACCATTCCGGAATTAGACTTTTTACGTCGACAATCCCGCGAATTCCGTAGCGTACACATTGCGCAAACGTTGGAACAAAAAGTAAATCCGGCATCGTTGATAAATGAAATCCGCCAAGCGGCAAGCGGTGCGGATGTCGTTTTTCTGCCCGCCTGTTTCGGGCAAAACAGCCAAGCGTTCTTTAACGAATTGCAAGCGGCGACGGATTTCATGTTATTCGAATTACCGACCTTACCGCCGTCATTGTTAGGCGGGCGTCAGCATAACATTTTACGTCAGTATTTCGAACGTTTAGGCGGCGTAATGATGAACGGCGACCGTGCGTTACGCGCCGAATTCGAAGGTAACCGCGTGGTCAAACTGTTCACCCGTATTCATGAAGACGAGCCGCTGGCGGCGGATAATTACGTATTGGCGTCCGGCAGCTTCTTCAGTAACGGTCTTGTGGCGGAATTCGAAAGAATTTACGAACCGGTATTCGGTGCGGATATTGTGCAAACCGAACGCTTCGATCCGTCGGATCATTTCACTTGGACGACCCGGCGTTTTTCCGCTCCGCAGCCGTATCAGTCGGCGGGGGTGGTGATTAATACGGATTGCCGGGTGCAAAAGTGCGGTCGGTTTTTTGACAATTTATATGCCGCAGGCGCGGTTATAGGCGGTTTTAACGGCATCGAACTGGGCTGCGGTTCCGGCGTTGCAGTGGTGACGGCACTCACCGTGGCGGACGAAATTGCAGAGAAGAGCGGGGGTTGATATGAATATTCAAGAACTCATTGCAAAAGCACAACAAGAATTTGAAGCGCCCGTTATGCAGCATACGCATACCGACGAGTCTTTCGAACAATGTCTTAAATGCACCGCCTGTACGGCGGTTTGCCCGGTGACCAAAGTGAACCCGTTCTACCCGGGTCCGAAACAGTCCGGACCGGACGGCGAACGCCTACGCCTGAAAAGTGCGGATTTTTATGATGAAGCTCTGAAATATTGTTTGAACTGTAAACGCTGTGAGGTGGCTTGTCCTTCCGATGTGAAAATCGGTGATATTATCGTGCGTGCCCGTAATAAATATCTGGATCGGCAACACAAACCGTTGGTGCATAAATTACGCGATGCCATTCTGAGCAATACCGATATTATGGGTTCCCTTAATACGCCGCTGGCACCGATCGTGAATACCATCACCGGTTTAAGCGCTACCAAATTTTTGTTGGAAAAAACTATCGGTGTCAGTAAACACCGCGCTTTACCGAAATACGCTTTCGGCACATTCCGCAATTTCTATTTGAAAAAACTGGCGGCGGAGCAAGCGAAATATGAAACCAAAATCGCCTATTATCACGGTTGTTATGTGAATTACAATAATCCGCAACTGGGTAAAGAAGTGATTGACGTGTTCAACGCCTTGGATATCGGCGTCGTATTGCTGGAAAAAGAAAAATGCTGCGGTCTGCCGTTAATGGTAAACAGTTTTCCGGAACGGGCGAAGAAAATCGCACAATTTAATACCGATTATATCGGCAAAATGGTGGATGAAAACGGTTTGGATGTCATTGGCGAAGCATCAAGCTGTACGCTGAATTTGCGCGAGGAATACCATCACGTATTGGGTATCGACAATGCTAAAGTCCGCCCGCACATTCATCTGGCAACGGTATATTTGTATAAATTATTACAACAGGGCAAAGAATTGCCGTTAAAACCGTTGAATCTGAAGGTGGCGTATCACACCGCCTGCCATGTGGAAAAAGCGGGATGGGCGCCTTATACATTGGAAGTGCTGCGCCGGATTCCCGGCTTGGAAATCGTCATATTACCGTCGCAATGTTGCGGTATCGCAGGGACTTACGGTTTCAAAGCGGAGAATTACGAAAAATCCCAAGCCATCGGCAAATCTCTGTTTGACGCCATTAATGAAAGCGGTGCGGATTATGTGATTTCCGAATGCCAAACCTGTAAATGGCAAATCGATATGTCGAGCGATTTAACCTGCCTGCACCCGTTTACTCTGCTTGCCATGGCATTGGATAAATAACGGTTTTCCATAATGAAAAGTGCGGTCGGATTTTCTAAAATTTGGGGGGAAACGACCGTGCAAAATAGAATAGCCTTTGTTGCCGGTTATTTTCCGCCTTATTGGCATTTACCCCTCAGGATGTTCCTCAAACCAGCTTTCCAGAATCAGGCAGGCGGAAATACTGTCGACTTTGCCTTTTTTCAGGGCGCGGTAACCGCCGCGTTCGAAGATTTCAGTACGGGCTTGTGTGGTGGTCAGGCGTTCGTCTTGCCAAGCCACTTTGACGCCGAAGCGTCCGTTTAAACGGTGGCCGAATTTGCGCGCCCGCCGGGTGAGATCCTGTTCCGTGCCGTCCATATTCAGCGGCAAACCGACCACCACCATATCGGGTTTCCATTCCTTCAAGCATTTTTCGATATCAGCCCAGTCCGGAATGCCGTCCTGCGCTTTAAACGCCGGCAGAGATTGCGCCGTGCCGGTGATACTTTGTCCGACGGCGCAGCCGATACTTTTGGTACCGAAATCGAAGGCGATGACCGTCATACCCATTATGCCCGTCCCGCTTTGTCCGACAGATTATAGCTTTCGAATCCCAGTAGTTTTTGGGCGGCAAGCCAGCGTTGTTCATAAGGCGTATCGAAAAGAACGCTGTCATCCGCCGGTACGACCAGCCAATCGTTCCGACCGATTTCCTGTTCTAACTGACCGGGCACCCAAGCGGCGCACCCTAACACTACCAGATATTTTTCCGGTGAATCAGGCGAGCCGAAGGTTTCGATGATGTCGGCGGAAGTGGTTAAACTTAAACGATCGGTAATACGATAGCTGTGTTGCAACGGCTTACGAATCGGTGTGTGCAGAATAAAGCCGCGTTCCACGTTCACCGGGCCGCCCGCCAGTACCGCTTGGTTCGGTAAAGTGCGGTCGATTTTCATCATGAAATTCACTTTTGCCGCTAATTCGGTAATAGACAAATCCGTCGGTTGATTGATGACCAATCCCATCGTGCCTTGTTCCGTATGTTCGCAAATGTAGATGACCGCGCGGGAAAAATAATCGTCTTCCAAATTCGGCATAGCTACCAACAGTTGGTTTTGCAGGTTCATTTTTACTGTTTGTTTATCGTCCATTTCTACTTCTTTATCCGTCAACATATTGTTCAATATTACAAATCGCCGAAACAAATCTGTAACGCGGTAATCGCCGTTAAAGCGGCGGTTTCCGTGCGCAGAATCCGTTTACCGAGCAGAATTTCCGTGAATCCCTGCTGTTCGGTCAGTGCGATTTCCTGCGGCGATAACCCGCCTTCCGAACCGATTAGCAGGCGGATGCCTTCGGCAGGTATTGTCGGTAATGTTTTAATAGAATATTGAGCCCGAGGATGTAAATTCAACTTTAACGCGCCGTCATTTTCTGCACACCAGTCCTGCAGTTTCATCATCGGACGGATTTGCGGAATCACATTGCGTCCGCACTGTTCGCAGGCGGAAACGGCGATTTTCTGCCATTGCCGAATCTTTTTCGCCAGACGATCGCCCTCTAATTTCACACCGCAACGTTCGGACCACAGCGGCGTTATCACCTTAACGCCCAATTCCACCGATTTCTGAATGGTAAATTCCATGCGCTCCCCGCGGGAAATAACTTGTCCGAGATGTATCGCCAGCGGACTTTCGCGATCGTCCGAAATACGCTCCCGAATATTCACGGTCACCGTTTTTTTGTCCGCCCGGGAAATGACGGCGGGGTAAATATGATTGGAGCCGTCGAACAGTTCGAGCGCTTCGCCCGCCTGCATACGCAATACGCGCCCCACGTGGTTTGCCGCCTCTTCGCTTAATCGGCAGGACGATTGATTTAATAAGGATTCGGGATGATAAATTCGTGGAACTCGCATAATTTTTCCGGTTGAAAAAGTTATGCTTATGATAAAGGAAAGTGCGGTCAAAATCTTTAAAATTTTTGACCGCACTTAATGTCTCAGGCGGAGGTGGCGTGGGGGCGAGCCACAGAATGTCTCGCCACGATATGAGGTTTCAGCAATAAAGTGCGGTGTTTTTTTTGCGGATTTTTAATGCGTTCGAACAGCGTTTCTACGGCGATTTTTCCCAGTTCCGCCTTGGGTTGATGGACAGTCGTAAGCGGCGGCGAAAGGTAACGGGCGAGCGTGATGTCGTCGTAACCGATAACGGAAATATCTTCCGGAATACGCAAGCCGTGCTTCCAGGCGGTTTGGTAAACGCCGATGGCGATGGTATCGCTGCAGGCGAACACGGCGGTCGGTCGTCGGGGTTGCGCCAGTAACTTTTCCATGCCGGTAATCCCGCCGTCAAAGTCGAACTGACTTTCCACAATCCACTCCGGATTTTCCGTTAACCCGTTTTCCCGTAAAGCTTTTTTATATCCGTTCAGACGGTTCAGCGCCAGCGGTTTTTGCAGATTACCGGTGATTATGCCGATACGACGGTGCCCTTGTTCAATCAGCATGTTGGTGGCGAGATAGCCGCCCAGTTCCGAATCTTCGAAAATTTTATCCGCACTGAGATTCGGCCACCAGTCCATAATCACTGTCGGCACGCTGAGTTGCAGTGTTTCGTTTTGCTGTAGCTGGGTTTCCGTGCACATCAGCAGCAGCCCGTCCACTTGTTTCTGAATCAGCGTTTGCAGGCTTTTGTGCAGGCGTTCGCTGTCGCCGTCGGTGTTACACAGAATCAGGTTATAGTTATTCCGACCGCAATAACGTTCCACCGCGCCCACCACTTCGGCGAAGAACGGGTTGTTGCTCGCCGTCACCAGCATACCGATGGTTTGCGTCTGCTTCAGCTTAAAACTGCGCGCCAGTGCGGAAGGTTGGTAATTCAGTTCGTTTACAATGGCCAGGATTTTTTCACGGATTTCATCACTGACATAACGGGTATTGTTAATGACGTGAGAGACGGTCGAAGTGGAAACCTGTGCGCGTTTGGCGATATCCTTCATTGTGGCCATTGTGTTACTCCATTAAATGATGATGCGGTTTCCCGTCACCCCTGTTGTGCTAAAAAACGTAAAGTTTCGGCGCGACTCGGAATGGACGGTTGCGCGCCTTCGCGGGTGACGCTGAGCGCCGCCGCCGCATGCGCGAAAGTAATGGCGTTCGCCATGGTTTTACCGTCTAACAGCGCGGTTAAAAACGCACCGTTGAAGGTGTCACCGGCGGCGGTAGTATCCACGGCCCGAACGCGAAAACCGGCGACGATACCGCCTTTGCTTTGACGGCTGAAATAAACGCCTTTCGAGCCGAGCGTGATCAGTACGGTTTCAATGCCCTTGTCGTGAAAAACCTGCGCGGATTTGACCGCACTTTGTTCGTCGGTGACGCAAACGCCGGTTAAGATTTCCGCTTCCGTTTCGTTCGGCGTAATAATGTCGGTGTTCGTCAGCAATTCGTCCGGTAATGGGCGAGCGGGCGCCGGATTTAACACCACTTTGGTACCGTGTTTTTTCGCCAGTGCGGCGGCTTTCATAATCGCCGGTAACGGCGTTTCCAATTGCATAAGCAGATAATCCGCCGAAGTGATTTCGTCTGAAAAACGCTCCACCACCTCTTCGTTCAGATATGCATTGGCGCCCGGCGAAATTACGATACTGTTTTCGCCCGTTGCGGCGACCTGAATCATAGCGATGCCGGTAGTTTCGTCTTTCACTTCCACAATCGGCGCCACATTAATTCCGTCATCGGCAAATGCCTGTTTCATGGTGCGGCCGATACCGTCTTCGCCGATACAGCCGATAAAACTCACCGTCATTTGCGATTGATCACACAAACGCGCCGCCGCTACCGCCTGATTCGCCCCTTTACCGCCGTAAGCTATGTGATAATGGGAACCGGTCAGGGTTTCCCCGGGTTTGGCAAAATAAGGTACGGAAATTACATGATCCGCATTAATACTGCCTAAAACCGTCAGTTTTTTCATTATTTCAATCCTTAAAAGTGCGGTCGAAACAGCGGACGTTTTTGCCCGCTGTATAAATATTATTCAGTTACAACTTTTAATGCAACCGGGATTTTGGCATCGACTTTCTCACCTTTTAGGATTTTATCGGCGGTTTCAACGCCTAGACTACCAATTAATTCTGGTTGTTGCGCTACTGTTGCCGCTAACTTACCGCTTTTAACCGCTTTAACACCGTCCTCTGTACCATCGAAACCGACAACCAGTACCTTTTTCCCTGCGGCACTGATGGCGCGTAACGCACCTAACGCCATTTCGTCATTTTGGGCAAAAATCGCTTGGACTGATCCCTTGCTTGCCAATAGATTTTCAGTTACGTTTAAGCCTTTGGTTCGGTCAAAGTCAGCAGGTTGACTGGCTAATACATCAAATTTGTGAGCTTCAATTGCTTGTTTAAAACCTTCACCTCGTTCACGGGCAGCAGATGTACCTGCCAAACCTTCCAATTGAATTACTTTTGCGCCGTCACCTAATTTTTGAGCGATGAAGTCCCCCGCCATTTTACCGCCGGCAACATTGTCAGAGGCAATATGACTGACCACTTCGCCTTTTGCTGCACCACGGTCTAATGTGATAACAGGAATTTTATTGCGGTTGGCAATCGCTACCGCATTGCTGACCGCGGCGCTGTCGGTCGGATTAATCAACAATACTTTTGCGCCACGAACCGTTAAATCTTCTACGTTAGATAGCTCTTTGGACGGGTCGTTCTGGCTGTCTAGGACTACCAATTTATAACCTAGTTCCGTCGCTTTTTTTTGTGCGCCGTCTTTTAATGACACAAAGAACGGATTATCTAATGTTGATACGGTTAATGCTATTGTTTCCTGAGCTAACACCGAACCACTAACGGCAAAAGCTAAGACGAAAGATGAAGCTATGGTTGTGAGTTTTTTCATAATATTCTCCCTTAAGTAACTAATTATGCTTTTTACTGCCTAAATAATTATCCGCAAGCACAGCAGCTAAAATAACGAGTGCTTTGGCAATCATTTGATAATAAGATGAAATATCCAATAAATTCAATGCATTATTTAAAAATCCGATAATCAGCGCACCGATTAGTGTACCCATAACCCGACCTTTACCGCCCATCAGACTGGTTCCGCCCACGACAACAGCGGCAATAGCATCCAATTCGTAAGATACGCCTGCTGTCGGTTGTGCAGAGGAAAGACGAGATGTGACAATTAACCCGGCAAGTGCGGATAAAAAACCGCTTACGGCAAATACAAACACTTTGATTTTGTTGACATTAATACCGGAAAGCTGAGTTGCCGCTTCATTGCCACCCAAGGCATAGATATAACGACCAATACGGGTATGTTTTAAAATGTACCATGCTACAGCAAAGACTACCGCCATCAGCCAAATAGGTACGGGAATACCGAATAAATAACCTGTTCCCAAATAAGAGAATTGATCCGCTGCATCGGAAAAACCGGTGCTGATAGGACGTCCGTCGGTGTATACCATGGTGACGCCCCGTAATAATGTCATCGTTACCAAAGTTGCGATAAATGCCTGTACTTTCCCTTTGGCTACAATGACACCGCTGACGCCGCCGAGAAATGCGCCAATAAACAATACGGCAGGAATTACCAGTAGCATTGAAAATTCACTGCCTACCAACGAAGCGGCAATGGCACCGGTTAATGCCAATACGGAACCTACAGATAAATCAATACCGGCAATCAGAATAACAAAAGTCATTCCTACGGCGATAATCGCATTTACCGACGTCTGGCGTAAAATATTGAGAATATTATCAATGGTGAAGAAGTCGGGATTAATTGCCGAAACAATCCCGATTAAAACCAACAATGCTACGATAGAACGTTGTTCTAACAGAAATTTTCCTAATTTAAATGAATTTTGGGTATACATAAAAATATCCTAATTTTTGACCGCGCTTTTACCGATTGCAGCTGCTAATAATTTTTCCTGAGTGGCTTCCGAGCGGGAGAATTCCCCACTAATCCGTCCTTCACGCATGACTAAAATACGATCAGACATCCCTAATACTTCCGGCATTTCGGAAGATACAATGACAATGCTTAAACCGTCTTGTTTGAATTTATTAATTAGCTGATAAATTTCTTTTTTGGCACCGACATCTACCCCGCGGGTCGGCTCATCTAAAATCAGCACGTTCGGACGAGTCATTAAACCTTTAGCAATTGCTACTTTTTGTTGATTACCGCCGGATAGTAAACCTATTTGCTGATCTCTGCTTGGTGTTTTGATATTAAACATCAAAATGAAATCATCCACCGCCAGCTGTTCCGAATCATGACGAATCCGGCACATTTTGGAAAAATGTTCCAATGCCGTGAGCGACATATTTTCTTTTACCGACATACCTAAAATTAAGCCGTCGCCTTTACGGTCTTCAGAAATATATACAATGCCGTTGTTTAATCCGTCCTGAGGACAATTATTTGAAATTTCTTTATGATTTAACCGCATTTTGCCACTTTCTTTGGGTAATGCACCGTATAACACTTTCATTAGTTCAGTGCGACCTGCCCCCATCAGACCCGAAATACCAAGAATTTCTCCGCTGTGTAGCTGAAAGCTGACATCATGCACACCGCTGCCGGTTAAGTTTTTAACTTCCAGACGAATGTCACCCTTCGGTACTTCCACATAGGGATATTGTTCGTCTAAACGTCGCCCTACCATCATTTCAATCAGACGGTCTTCCGTTAAATCGGATACGGCGGATTCACCGATAAATTGCCCGTCGCGTAAAACCGTCACGTCATCGCAGATTTCAAAAATTTCTTTAATACGATGGGAAATATAAACAATTCCGCATTTTTCCGCTTTTAATTCGCGAATGACATTGAACAAGGCTTCCGTTTCGGTATCTGTGAGTGCATCTGTCGGCTCGTCCATAATAATGACTTTGCTTTCAAAACTCAGTGCTTTGGCGATTTCTACCATTTGCTGTTCACCGATAGAAAGTTCAGAGCATAATTGATGACTACTATGCGGAACATTAAGTCGAGCCAGTAATTTGTCCGCTTCGTCATACATTTTTTTCCAATTTATTGCACCCCATGCTGTGGTAAATTCACGACCTAAGAAAATATTTTCTGCGATAGTCAAATTACCGACTAAATTTAATTCCTGATGAATAATGCTGATACCTGCTTCTTGTGAATCTTTGGGACCGTTAAACGATACGGCTTTGCCGAGGTATTCAATAGTGCCGGCATCTTTGCTGTAAATACCGGTTAACACTTTCATCAGGGTGGATTTCCCTGCGCCGTTTTCACCCATTAACGCCATTGCGCGTCCGGCATATACTGATAAACAGGCGTTACTTAATGCTTTCACACCTGGAAAGGATTTATCTATCCCATTGATTTTCAATAAAGTTTCATATTCCATACCGCCATCCTAAAATGGTACGCCCGAAACCAAAATAATATTGGCATAAGGCGAACATTCGCCGCTTCGCACAATGCCTTTGCTGTCGTGTGTCAGTTTCTTAAACTTTTCATGAGAAACAAATTCTACTGGAATTTGGTTACCCTGCTTGGTAGCTAATTGTGATAAATGCGCTAAAAGTGCGGTTAGAATTTCGGGATTTTTTTCTTTGATTTCAGATGCTAAAATGGCGCGTTCCACAAACATTTCACTAGTCACCGCATAAAGTGTTTCTAAAAAGCTCGGAATTCCTTTTGTTAAAGCCAAATCTATCCGATTGGAAGAATTGGGAATAGGCAACCCCGCATCACACAGGGTTAACGTTTCCGTATGTCCAAGCGTGGCTATCGCGTAGGAAAGTTGAGCATTTATAATAGTTGTTTTTTTCATTTTTGCTCCTTTAATTACCTCTATCTTTATCTTATCGAAACGTTTCGATGAGATAAAGATAGAGATGTTGACAGGAAAAGCAAATGGTTTTGTTTAAATTTGTGAACTGGATCACGAAAAATGTCTCTATTTTTAACCGAATATTCTTGTAAAAGTACGGCTAAAAATCTGCTAGAATATGGGCTCTTTTAAGATAGGGCGGATTGGCGTTTAAAACGTGGCGATTGAGACTTTTCAGCGGGGCTTCGTGCTACATCGCAAGCCTTACAGCGAAACCAGTTTGCTGGTCGATTTGTTTACGGAAGAAACCGGGCGGTTAACCGTTTTGGCGAAAGGTGCGCGGGCAAAACGTTCGGCGTGGAAAGGCGTGTTGCAACCCTTTACGCCGTTGCTGTTGCGCTGGTCGGGAAAAGGCGCGTTGAAAACGCTGACTAAAGCCGAACCCGCCGCTATCGCACTACCGTTACAGCAAACGGCATTGTTCAGCGGTTTTTACGTAAACGAACTGCTTTGCCGCGTAATAGAGGCGGAAACGCCGAACGGCGAGTTATTTCAGGATTATCTGCACTGTTTAACCCGTCTTGCTTCGGAAGACGGTGTGGAACCTGCGTTGCGTACTTTTGAATTTCAATTATTGACTATGCTGGGTTACGGCGTGGATTTTACCCATTGTGCGGGTTCGGGCGAACCGGTAGACGAGGCGATGACCTATCGTTACCGCGAAGAAAAAGGCTTTACGGCGTCGCTGATTAAAGATAACGCCACTTTTTACGGGCGGGATTTATTGGCGTTCGAGGCGCGGGATTTTCGTGATCCAGCCGTACGTTCGGCGGCAAAACGCTTCACCCGCATGGCGCTGAAACCCTATTTGGGCAATAAACCTTTGAAAAGCCGGGAATTATTCGCTCACAACATTTTATTTTTGAAATAACCGTTTTACTAACTGTAGTATCCATGGCATTGTTTTACTCTCCGCAAAAATCTGCAAAAAAACGACCGCACTTTCAGCCGGTATTGACCGCCGATATTATCGATTTGGATTATCAGGGGGCTGGCGTGGCGAAAATTCGGGGCAAAACCTGGTTTATCGACAATGCCTTGCCGTCGGAAACCGTGCAATTCCGTGTGACGGAAGACAAACGTCGGTACGGATTGGGTGTCACCGAAAATATTCTGCGTGCCAGTCCGCTTCGTCAAACGCCCAAATGCCGGTTTTTCGGCGAATGCGGCGGTTGTCAAAGTCAGCATATTCCGTCGGATATGCAGCGGAATGCAAAACAGCAGGCGCTGTTCCAACGCTTGCAGAAGCTGCAAAAGGATATTGAATTTATGCCGATGATGACGGGCGAACCCTGGCAATACCGGCGCCGTGCCCGTCTGAGTCTGTTATTCGATGGCAAAACCCGTCAGTTGGAAATGGGCTTTCGCGGCAAAGGTTCGGCGCAAATTGTCGCGGTTGATCGTTGCGAAGTGCTCGAGCCCGCCTTAAATAATTTATTGCCGAATCTGACCGCACTTTTTGCCCGCTTCAGCCAGCCGGCTTCCCTGGGGCATGTGGAGCTGGTTGCGGCGGATAACGGCGTTGCCGTGTTATTGCGGGTGACGCAAAATCTCGTCGAATCCGACCGCACTTTGTTGCTCGGCTTTGCCGAGTCGTACGGCGTAAATCTGTTTGTGCAGGATAATCAGTCGATTCGTTTGTTGCACGGTGAACCGCCTTATTATGAAATTCAGGGATTACGTCTGCAGTTCGATATTCGCGATTTCATTCAGGTGAATGCGGATTTGAACCGGAAAATGGTGGCGACGGCGTCGGATTGGTTGGCGTTGAAACCGACGGATCGGGTGCTGGATTTATTCTGCGGTATGGGCAATTTTACTTTGCCGATCAGCCGTTTGGTGAAAAGTGCGGTAGGAATCGAAGGTGTTTCGGCGATGGTGACAAAGGCGACAAAAAATGCCGAACAAAACCATTGTGAAAATGTCGAATTTTATCAAACGGATTTGGATTCGTCTTTTGTCGACAAGCCTTGGGCAAACCGACCGTTCGATAAAATTTTGCTCGATCCGCCCCGCAGCGGCGCGGCATTTGCGTTATCGGCCTTAATCGGATTACAGCCGGAAAAAATTCTGTACGTGTCCTGTAATCCGGCGACTTTGATACGCGATGCGGAAAATCTGTTGCGGGCGGGTTATCGTTTGCGACGCGTGGCGATGATCGATATGTTTCCCCATACGGGGCATTTGGAAAGTATTTCATTGTTTGAGAAATAAAAAGGAAAGAATATGGTTGCCGTTCGTGGTTCTCATCTGCTCAATCCCAAAGATTTTGTGATTGAAAACTGGTGTGCCGACTTGGGGCTTGCGCCCGAAGTGGAAACCCGTCTGGTGCAGGCTTGGCGTTATTCCCAGACCAAAGCGCAACAGCTTTTTTTGAACAGCCACTGGTATTTACGCGACGGCGTGGAAATGGTGGAAATTCTGCATAGTCTGAACATGGACGGCGACACGCTGCTGGCGGCGATGCTGTTTCCGGTGGTGAACGCCAAAATTGTGAATACGGAACAGATTAAGGAAGATTTCGGCAGCAAAATCAGTAAGCTGGTCAAAGGCGTGATTGACATGAGCTACATCCGCCAACTGGATGCGTTACAGTCTTCCGATAATCTGCAAATCGACAATATCCGCCGTATGTTGCTGGCAATGGTAGATGACTTTCGTTGCGTCATCATTAAACTTGCGGAACGGATTACCTATCTGCGCGATGCCGACAAGCGTTACAGTCGGGAAGAAAAAATCGCCGCCGCTAAAGAATGTACCAAAGTTTATGCGCCGTTGGCGAACCGTCTCGGGATCGGACAGCTCAAATGGGAACTGGAAGATTACTGTTTCCGTAATTTACAGCCCGAACAATACCGCATTATCGCGCTCAAACTGAACGAACGCCGGCTCGACCGCGAACAATATATTCAGGATTTTGTACAAGAACTCTCCGATTATTTGCATGAAAATATCGGCAAAGCGGAAGTTTACGGACGTCCGAAACATATCTACAGCATCTGGCGCAAAATGAAGAAGAAAAATCTGGATTTCAGCGGGCTGTACGATATTCGTGCCGTACGTATTCTGGTGCCGAATCTGGAGGATTGTTATACTGCATTGGGCGTTGTGCATACCCACTTCAAACACTTGCCGGACGAATTCGACGATTATATCGCCAATCCTAAACCGAACGGCTATCAATCCATTCATACCGTAGTGTTGGGCAAAGGCGATAAACCGATCGAAGTGCAGATTCGCACGGAAAAAATGCATGCCGATGCCGAACTCGGTGTGGCCGCTCACTGGAAATATAAAGAAGGCACCACGGGTTCCATGTCCGCTTACGAAGAGAAAATCACCTGGTTGCGTAAACTGCTGGCATGGCAGGCGGATATTGCCGACAGCGGCGGTATTGTGGGCGAAATGCGGACGCAAATCTTTGATGACCGGGTTTATGTGTTCACGCCGAAAGGCGAGGTGGTGGATCTGCCGGCGGGGTCTACGCCGCTGGATTTCGCTTATGCCATTCACAGCGATGTGGGACACCGTTGCATCGGTGCGAAAGCGGGCGGACGAATCGTGCCGTTTACTTACCAACTGCAAATGGGCGATCAAATCGATATTCTCACTCAGAAAACGCCGAATCCGAGCCGAGACTGGTTAAATCCGAGTTTAGGGTTTACCCATACGCAAAAAGCGCGGTCAAAAATCGCAGCGTTTTTTAAAAAACTGGATCGCGATAAAAACATTCCTCTCGGTAAGGAACAACTCGAAAACGAACTTGCTAAACACGGATTTAGCTTAAAACAAGCGGAGCAGTTAGGGCTGCCGCGTTACAACCTGAAATCGCTGGAGGATTTGTACAACGGTATCGGCAGCGGCGATATAAAGTTGAATCAGTTGATCAACTTCCTGCAAAACAAGCTGGTTAAACCGACTGCGGCGGAAGCGGATGCCGAGGTGTTACGCCACGTTACCCAAAAAAGCGTGGTGAACTCTCAGCAAAAGGCGGATAAAAAAGGGTATGTCGTGGTAGAAGGGGTGGGCAATTTAATGCACCACATGGCGCGTTGTTGTCAGCCGATTCCGGGCGATGAGATCGTCGGTTACGTCACGGTGGGACGGGGTATTTCCATTCACCGGGCGGACTGCGAACAATTGACGGAACTGGCGGCAGCTCATCCGGAGCGGGTAGTGGAAACCAATTGGGGCGATCAGGATCACCAAAACGGTTATCATGTCAGTATTCGTGTGGTCGCGACGGATCGCAACGGTTTGCTGCGTGATATCACTACCGTGCTTGCTAATGAGAAAATCAGCGTCACGGGCGTATCCAGTCGGGCGGACAATAAACGCCAGATTGCCACTATTGATTTGGAAATTGCGTTGGCCAATGTGGAAATGCTCGGCAAGATCACTGCGCGTCTCGCTTCGCTGGAAGATGTGATTGACGTCAAACGGTTATAATGTGACGGCAGATAAGCGCGTCGTGAAACGGAAATTTAATTTTATGTATGACAAAACCACAGGTTTAACCCATTTGATTAACGCCGCCAAATACTCGTTACAAGGGCTACAAAGTGCGGTCAAAAACGAAGCGGCTTTTCGCCACGAATTGCTGCTCGGTGTCGTGTTTGTTCCTCTCGCTTTCTGGCTGGCGGACGACAAAACCGAGCTGGTATTGATGCTTGCTTCTTACTTTATCGTACTGATCGTAGAATTACTTAACAGTGCGCTGGAATGTACAGTAGATCGTATCGGTACCGAACGTCACGAATTGTCCGGTCGCGCGAAAGATCAGGGATCTGCCGCCGTCTTTGTTGCATTGGTGAATTTTGTGGTCACTTGGTCGGTTTTATTGATTTTTTAACAGGATATTTATGAAAAAGTTATTTACCCTTTCCATTATATGTGCGTTATTGACCGGTTGCGGCGTGAAAGGTCCGCTTTATCTGCCGGCGGATAATCAACCTGAACAAGACGCGCAGAAACAGACGCAACCGCAAATTCAAGAAGAACAAACCCAACAGCAATAGGATTTCAGAATGGATTTTTTCCACTATAAAAACCATAAACTTTACGCCGAAGATTGTGAGATTACTCAACTGGCGGAACAATTCGGCACGCCGCTTTACGTTTATTCAAAAGCCACATTGGAACGTCACTGGCACGCTTTTGACGACGCCTTCGGCGATTACCCCCATTTAATCTGTTTTGCTGTGAAATCCAATTCGAATATCGCCGTTTTACAAACTATGGCACGCTTGGGATCCGGATTCGACATCGTTTCCCAAGGCGAATTAGAACGCGTGCTGGCGGCAGGCGGCGATCCGGGCAAAGTGGTTTTTTCCGGCGTGGCGAAAACTGAAACGGAAATTACCCGCGCGCTGGAAGTCGGTATTCGTTGTTTTAACGTAGAAAGTATTCCGGAATTGTATCGGATTAACGAGGTTGCCGGTAAACTAGGAAAAATCGCACCGATTTCCCTGCGGGTAAATCCTGATGTGGATGCCCATACTCACCCTTATATTTCCACCGGTTTAAAAGAAAATAAATTCGGTGTCAGCGTCGATCAGGCGCGCGAAGTGTATCGACGGGCGGCCGAATTGCCGCATATCGCCGTCACCGGAATGGATTGCCATATCGGTTCCCAATTAACGGAATTGCAACCGTTTTTAGATGCGGCGGATCGTCTCGTGGTATTAATGGAACAGCTGAAACAGGACGGCGTTCAGTTAAAACACTTGGATTTAGGCGGCGGTTTGGGCGTGACTTATAGTAATGAAACGCCGCCTCATCCTACCGATTATGCAACGGCATTGTTACAGAAATTGCAGGCTTATAATCTTGAGATTATTCTTGAGCCTGGCCGTGCCATTTGTGCCAATGCCGGCGTGCTGGTAACAAAAGTGGAATATCTTAAATCCAACGAAACCCATAATTTTGCCATCGTCGATGCCGGTATGAACGATATGATTCGTCCCGCTTTGTACGAAGCTTACATGAATATCATCGAAGCCGACCGTACTTTGCCGCGTGCAAAAGCGGTTTATGACGTGGTGGGGCCTATCTGTGAAACCTCGGATTTCTTAGGCAAAAAACGCGAACTTGCAATTGCCGCCGGCGATTATTTAGTGCAACGTTCCGCCGGGGCATACGGCGCCAGTATGAGTTCGAACTATAACTCGCGTCCCCGTACCGCCGAAGTGATGGTAGACGGCGATAAAGCTTTTTTAATCCGCCGTCGCGAAAGTTACCAAAACCTTTGGCAATTAGAAAACCTATTACCGTAACAAGGAATTAACATGAAACTATATTATTTAAAAGGCGCCTGTTCGCTGGTTCCGCATATTGCTCTGGAGTGGATCGGTAAACCCTTTGAAGCCGTGGAAGTCAGCCATGAACAAATTAAATCGCCGGAGTATTTGGCGTTGAACCCGCAAGGCGTCGTGCCGTTATTACAGGACGGTGATTTTGTGTTGTCGCAAAACGTTGCGATTCTGAGCTATTTGGATGCGCTCTATCCGGATGCCAAATTATTCGGCAGCGTTACCGTGCAGGATAAAGCCAAGGCGATGAAATGGCTGGCATTTTGTAACGCCGATTTGCACAAAGCTTTCGGACCGGTATTCCGTCCGCCGGTTTATGCGCAAGGCGATGACGAATTATTGACCCGCATCCGCCAAACCGCCGGTCGGCAAATCCTGGATTTATTAGCCATTGCCGATGATTGTTTGGCTAAACAGATTTTCTTAGGCGAACGTATTTCCGTCGCCGATGCGTACCTTTACGTAGAATTGCGTTGGTGCAAAGGTTTGGGATTGGATTACGGTCACTTACGCAACCTCGAAGCTTTTTACCGACGGGTAAGTGAAAATGTCGGAGTACAGGCCGCATTAAAAGCTCAGGGACTACCGGTTTAAGCGGGTTAAAAATACACTTAAAAACGACCGCACTTTAATTCCATCGTAAAATCGAATATCGAACCGACGAAGTTAAGGGGCGGAAGTTACGGGATAATATTCTTTTATACCGTTGGTTAAAGCGCGTAACGTCTCGGTGGGAAAAATAAATTCAAAAACTTAGGGTTCGTTTATTTTGTATAAACGAACCCTAAGTTTTGTATTAAAGGAAGCTTAATTTTCGAGTTAACTTTATTCTGTCTGCTGAAGTTTATAAACCGGCTCGGTTAGGTAATGGTTGTTTCGTAATAATAGTTTTCCGCCAAACCGTAAGTTTCACGGTATTCAATAATACTGCCGTCCAGACCTTTGGCGGTGCGGCGGATACGGACGACGGCTTTTTCCCGGTTGTCGGTTAAATACGGGTCGCTGTAGTTTAATAAAAAGTTCATTTGCTCTTTGGCCGAGATAACCATTTGCCCGCAGTGTTCAAAGTAGAACGGATAGAGCAGGCTGGGAAATTGCGCTAAAGATAAATCGAGAAAACTGCCGAAACGTTCTTCCGACAACCAAATCTTATCGCTTAGAATTACGGTATCCCCGTCCATGCGTACCCGTTCCAGATAAATAAGCGGTGCGTCCGGCGGCAAATCTAGAATTTTGTTGATTTCTTGATTCGGCGCAATACGTTTTACCGTTTTGACTATACCCGTAGGCGTGCTGACTTCACCCTTTTCGTCCCGAGAGGGATAAAAACGGATCATGGAGGATTTAATGAATGCCGGATGTTTTAAAAATGTGCCCTTCCCCTGGTGTTTGATTAACACGCCTTCTTCAACCAGCCCCTCAACCGCTTTACGGATGGTCCCGATAGATACGCCGTATTCGTTAGCGAGTTCTTGTTCGCTCGGGATGGCTTTATCAAATAACCAGTTTTCTTCAGCCAAAAATTGTTGCAGTCGATATTTTATCTGAATATAACGTGGCATTCTGCTCGCTTGAGCATAATTAATGTCATAACTTTGTAACATGAATTAACCTTAAAAAATGTGTTGACATACCTGAAAAAAGGTATTAACGTGACCAACATATAGTCATATATATGTTTTATTGATTCCTTTGCCTTTATTTTATATTGGAGTGAACATTATGTCTAATTTCTTAGCTCAATATCAATCACATGTTGATGAACGCGCTGCATTGGGAATTGTTCCGAAACCGTTAGATGCGGAACAGACCGGACAGCTTGTCGAGTTACTCAAAAATCCGGTAGTCGGAAGGGAAAGCGAATTACTTTCGTTATTTGAAAACCGCATACCTGCGGGTGTCGATGATGCCGCTAAGGTCAAAGCCGAATTTTTGACAGAAATCGTGAATGGTCGGGAATCCAGCCCGTTAATTTCACCGGAACATGCGGTAGAATTACTCGGAACCATGAGCGGCGGATACAATGTTCAACCGTTAATAGATTTACTGGATAATGCCAGATTCGCTCCGCTTGCCGTCAAAGCCCTTTCTTTTACCCTCTTGATTTTTGATAACTTCAACGCCGTTGCCGAAAAAGCGAAACAAGGCAATACGTTCGCCGAACAGGTATTGCAATCCTGGGCGGACGCCGAATGGTTTACTTCCCGTCCGAAATTAGCCGATAAAATCACACTCACGGTTTTTAAAGTATTAGGCGAAACCAATACCGATGATCTTTCTCCTGCGCAGGAAGCCTGGTGTCGTTCGGATATTCCGCTGCATGCCAATGCCATGTTAAAAATGCCTCGTGAGGGAATCGAACCGGATCAACCGGGATCTGTCGGTCCGTTAAAACAGCTTGCCGCATTAAAATCGAAAGGTTTTCCGCTGGTTTATGTAGGGGATGTGGTCGGTACCGGTTCGTCCCGTAAATCCGCAACGAATTCCGTGCTGTGGCATATGGGGGACGATATTCCGTTTATTCCGAATAAACGGACCGGCGGTTTCGTATTCGGCGGTAAGATTGCCCCGATTTTCTTTAATACGGCGGAAGATTCCGGCGCATTACCGCTGGAATTAGATGTTACCGCACTGAATATGGGGGATGTGATCGACGTTTATCCGTACGAACGGAAAATCTGTAAACATGGCTGTCAGGAAGTACTCGCAACTTTCAATTATAAAACCGAAGGATTGTTGGACGAAGTCCGTGCCGGCGGCCGTATTCCGTTGATTATCGGACGCAGTTTAACCGCCAAAGCCCGGGCCGAACTCGGGTTGCCTGAAAGCGATGTATTCGTCAAGGCACCGGAGATGCCTGATACGGGTAAAGGTTTTACCCTTGCCCAGAAAATGGTAGGCAAAGCCTGTGGCGTAGACGGCGTGCGTGCCGGTCAATATTGCGAACCCTTTATGGCTTCTGTGGGATCGCAGGATACGACGGGAACGATGACGCGGGATGAATTAAAAGATTTAGCCTGTTTAAAATTCTCTGCTCCGTTGGTTATGCAGTCGTTCTGCCATACTGCGCCTTATCCGAAACCAAGCGATGTGGTAACCCATAAAACGCTGCCCGAATTTATCACCAGCCGCGGCGGTATCGCACTGCGTCCGGGCGACGGTGTTATCCATTCCTGGTTAAACCGCATGTTGTTACCGTTCACGGTAGGAACCGGCGGTGACTCGCATACCCGTTTTCCTATCGGTATTTCGTTCCCTGCGGGATCGGGGTTGGTCGCATTTGCCGCCGCAACGGGTATTATGCCGTTAGATATGCCGGAATCCGTATTAGTGCGTTTCACCGGAAGCATGCAAAAAGGCATTACTTTACGTGATTTGGTACATGCCATTCCGTATTTTGCCATCAAGCAAGGCCTATTAACCGTTGAAAAAGAGAACAAGAAAAACGTGTTCTCCGGTCGGATTCTGGAGATCGAAGGGTTAGAAACGCTAACCGCCGAACAGGCGTTCGAATTGGCGGATGCGACGGCGGAACGTTCGGCCGCCGCATGTACGGTGAAATTGAACGAAAGTTCTATTGCCGAATATCTTCGTTCCAATATCGTATTATTGAAAAGCATGATTGCCGACGGTTATAGCGATGCGAAAGCACTGGAGAACCGTGTAAAGGCAATGGAAGAATGGTTGGCGAATCCGGAAATGCTGGAAGCGGATGCCGACGCCGAATACGCGGCGGTGCTCGATATCAACATGGACGAAATCAAAGAACCGATTCTCTGCGTACCGAACGACCCGGACGATGCCCGCTTATTATCCGAAGTACAGGGCAATAAAATTGACGAAGTCTTCATCGGTTCCTGTATGACAAATATCGGACACTTCCGTGCGGCGGGTAAATTACTCGGCGAATTAAACGGCGAACTCAATACCCGTTTATGGCTTGCTCCGCCGACCAAAATGGACGCGGCGAAATTATCGGAAGAAGGTTATTATAATATCTACGGACGCACCGGCGCGCGGACGGAAATGCCGGGATGTTCGCTCTGTATGGGTAACCAAGCCCGTGTACGCCCTAATTCTTCCGTGGTATCCACCTCAACCCGAAACTTCCCGAACCGTTTGGGGCAAGGGGCGCAGGTTTACCTGGCTTCTGCGGAACTGGCCGCCGTCGCCGCAATTCTCGGTCGCCTGCCGACATCGGAAGAGTACTTCAATGCCGTAGCGGATTTGAATAGCCGAAAAGACGAGGTTTACCGTTATCTTAACTTCGATCGGTTACCGAGCTATATCGAAAAAGCCGGGCAGGTTATTTTTCAAACCGGAGCTTAATTGCAAAAACGGATGTCACAATGACGTCCGTTTTTATTTGTGAAAAATAAAAGTCCCTAATAGAATAAAAGTGCGGTCAATATTTTGCGTATTTTTTCATGTCGTCATAAACAAAAAGAGTTGGTTTCACCAACTCTTTTCTCATGACTCGGATAATCGTTAAATTATTTCAACAAGGTTTCATCGTAGAACACTTCGCCGATCATTAACGGGCGGGCGGTACGTACTAAAGCGGCGCGGGTGAATTTATAGCTGTTACCGTCCGGTTCACACACAATGTCTACACTGATAAAACCGGAAGGATGTTCGATAGTTACCACGCTACCCGTGTCTTTATACAATGCGGAAGCCACCGTACCTTCGATTTTTGAGGCCGCCGATACGCAAATGGAACCGGTTACCGCATGACTTGCATGGCACTTATCCGGTACGAAATAGCGGGACGTAATGTTGCCTTTGCCTGCCGGTGCGGAAAGAATACCCATTTTCGGAATCACTTTTTCCGACACGTCGCCCAGTCCCATCATTTCCCCCGCTTTACGGCGAATGGGTTCGATAATGTCAAACAGCGCTTTATCGGCATCCAGTTCGGCTTTACTTTCTTTACCGGTTAACCCCAAATCCGCCGCATTAAATAACACCATCGGCATAGCGACATCAATGCAGGTCACATTATAGCCGTTGATATTATCCTGTTTATTGCCGGTCGGAAAAATTTTACCGGTTTTCGCCCCTTCGATTTGACTGAAATTCAGATTTACCGGAGAACCGGAGCCCGGCACGCCGGACACTTCCGCCGTGCCGTCGAATTTCAATTGTTTGTTCGGGGTTTCCGCCGACACTTCAATAATACTGTTGGTATTAACGTTGTTTACCACTACTGTGGTTATGCCGTCCTGTAGTTCGATTAACCCTTTTTCACTGGCGAAACACACGATACCGGACAAAATGTTGCCGCACGAAGGTGCGGTATCCACCACTTTTTTGTCAATTCCCACCTGGGCGAAAAGATAATCCAAATCGACGCCCTCTTTATCGGATTTTGACACAATGGCGACTTTGCTGGTTACGCTGGTGGCTCCGCCCAGTCCGTTAATCTGGGTGGCGTCGCCGGAACCCATCACTGTCATCAGAAATTTATCCCGCTCCCCAATATCGGCCGGCAAATCTTGTTTCAGAAAATACAGACCTTTGGACGTACCACCGCGAATAATCATACAAGGAATACGTTTCATCATATTCTCCTTTTAAAAAAACAATGGAAAAAAGCACCGCACTTCATTATTCGGAAAGGTTAGCGAGAACTTCCCGGATAAACGGAATGAAGCCGGTGCGAAGTCAGTTAACCGAAGAAGTTCATGTTTTCAAGGATTGACCACCAACCGAAACCGATAGTTACATGAATAAGCAATGTAATCACGGCACAAACACCGCCGGTAATCCAGAACGATTTCAAATCATGGTAACCCAAACCGTAAATCACCGCCGCCGGCGCCGAACCGTAGTGCGTTACCATACTGCCGTAGCTGTTTGAAAATAACAATCCCAACGCCAGGAATAACGGATCCGCCCCCGCAGCAATTCCCACGGCGGAGAAAACCGGCACCATAGACGCCACATAAGCGGCACCCGATGCGAACAGGTAACGTACGGCAACGCTGAGAATTAGTATAAAGACGGTAATCATCAACGGACTGTTTTCACTCGCCGGAATAAGCGTACTCATGGTGACGGATAACCATTCGAAAAAATTCGCCTGTTTCAATGTCGCCGCGATACCCAACAAGCCGCCGTACCAGGTCAAGGTCGTCCAGCCGCCTCTGTTTTTAAGCATATCCTCCCATGTCAGTACGGAAGTGAGAATAATCAATGCCATTGCCGAAATTGCCACAGTAAATTCGGCAATGTGCAGGACACCGGAAAATACCCAACCTAAAATTGCACTGATAAACAGCACTGCAAGGATTTTTTCTTTGGTTTTCATCGGCCCCATTTCTTCCAAACCTTTGCGGGCAATTTCTTTGTTATCCACCTCTTTCAATTCGGGTTTGTAAAGTACATAGACCACAAACGGCATTAACAGTAAGGCGATGAAGCCCGGTACGCAAGCGGCGATAAACCATTGCGTCCAATTCACATCAATATGCAGAATCGGGCGCATTAACTCCAACGCCACCGCATTCGGCGCCATCCCGGTTAAAGTGATATAACCGGTTGTCTTCACCACCATATAGGTATTCAACAATAAGTAGTGACCTACTCTGCGCGGCGATTTAAACGGTTCCGAACCGAGCGACACGGCGATAGACTGCATAATCGGCGCCATAATACCGCCGCCGCGTGCCGTAGTGGACGGCATAGCCGGGGAAATCAATAAATCCAATAAGGCATTTACATAACCCAGACGTAATGTGGTGCTACCGAAAGCGCCGATCATTTTATAGGCGATACGACGCCCCAAACCCGTTTGTACGAAAGCGGCGCTCATAGCGAAAGCGGCGAATACCAACCAGGTTGTGCCTGATTTATAGCCGTCCAATACCACGGACTGTTTCAACGCCACTTTTGTACCGTTTACGGTTTCCGCCGGCGTGTTGCCAATCATAATGGCGGAAATCGCGACCGCCGCCAATAAAATCGGCGGAGCCGGGAAGGGTTTCAGAATTAAAGCGATAATGGTACCGATATATACCCCCAGCACATGCCACCCGATCAATGACAAGCCTTCGGGTGCGGGGAAAATATAGGTTAAGATTGGAAATGCCAGAATGATGGCATAATGAATGAGTTTTTTGTCCATAAAGAGACTCCCACAGTTAAAAAATAATCTCAACTAGTCATATAGTTGACTAGTTTATGCATACTGTCAATGGGGTATTTACTTTTTTTAAGTTTTTGTGATTCAGATCACAAAACAGTCTAAATATGTGTAAAAAAATACATATCGATTAATGAATAAATTGTCGTTGCCGCCTGATATTTCTGTGAGAAATCCGGTCTGAAATGTTGAGATAATATTCGTATTATGAATCCCCCGCTTCAAACGTTTTATCCGTTTATTTCTATTATCACCTCCTATTTAATGAGCTAAAATATCGCCAAAAACTTCATTTTTTCTGACCGCACTTTATTTTTCGGTTTTGCAATTAATGGTAAACTAAACGGAATTTTTTGAGACAACCAAACAGGATACAGAATGCGTACGAGTCAATATTTATTTTCAACTCTAAAAGAAACCCCGAATGACGCTCAGGTGGTGAGTCATCAGCTGATGTTGCGGGCGGGCATGATTCGGTCGATGGCGTCCGGTTTATACAATTGGCTGCCGACGGGCGTTAAAGTGTTGAAAAAAGTAGAAAATATTATTCGCGAAGAAATGAATAAGGGCGGTGCCATTGAAGTGTTAATGCCGGTGGTGCAATCGGCGGAATTATGGCAGGAATCCGGCCGTTGGGAACAATACGGTCCCGAGCTGCTGCGTTTCAGCGATCGCGGCAATCGCGATTTCGTACTCGGCCCGACTCACGAAGAAGTGATTACCGATTTGGTGCGCCGCGAAGTGTCTTCGTACAAGCAGTTGCCGTTGAATTTATATCAGATTCAAACCAAATTCCGCGATGAAGTTCGTCCGCGTTTCGGTGTGATGCGCTCCCGCGAATTTGTGATGAAAGATGCTTATTCTTTCCACACCACGCAAGAAAGCCTGCAACAGACTTATGAGGTGATGTATCAGGTTTATACCAATATTTTTACCCGGTTAGGTTTGGATTTCCGTGCGGTACAGGCGGACACCGGGTCTATCGGCGGTTCCGCTTCACATGAATTCCAGGTGTTGGCGTCCAGCGGTGAAGACGACGTAGTGTTTTCTACCGAAAGCGATTTCGCCGCCAATATCGAACTGGCGGAAGCGATTGCCGTGGGCGAACGTCAGGCGCCGGGCAAAGCCATGGAACTGGTGGACACGCCGAATGCCAAAACCATTGCGGAATTAGTGGAACAGTTCAATCTGCCGATTGAAAAAACCGTGAAAACCCTGATTGTTAAAGGTGCGACGGAAGACGCGCCGTTGGTGGCGTTAATTATTCGCGGCGATCATGAGCTGAACGAAATTAAAGCGCAAAAACATCCGCTGGTGGCGGATCCTCTTGAATTTGCCGACGAAACGGAAATTAAAGCGAAAATCGGCGCGGGCGTGGGCTCGTTAGGGCCGGTTAATCTGAATATTCCGGCGATTATCGACCGTTCCGTCGCCTTAATGTCCGATTTCGGCGCCGGCGCCAATATCGACGGCAAACATTATTTCAACATAAATTGGGAACGCGATGCGGCGATGCCGGAAGCGTTCGATCTGCGTAATGTGGCGGAAGGCGATCCGAGTCCGGACGGCAAAGGTACGCTACAAATCAAACGCGGTATCGAAGTGGGACATATTTTCCAGCTGGGCAAAAAATATTCTGAAGCCATGAACGCTACGGTGCAGGGAGAAGACGGCAAACCGTTGGTAATGACCATGGGTTGTTACGGAATCGGCGTCACCCGCGTGGTGGCGGCGGCGATTGAACAGCATCATGACGAACGTGGAATTATCTGGCCGACGGACGAAATTGCACCGTTCACCGTGGCAATCGTGCCGATGAATATGCACAAATCCGAGAGCGTGCGGGCGTTTGCGGAAGAATTGTATCAAACCCTGAAAGCGCAAGGCGTGGATGTCATTTTTGATGACCGCAAAGAACGCCCGGGCGTGATGTTCGCGGATATGGAACTTATCGGTGTGCCGCATATGGTGGTGATCGGCGAGAAAAATCTCGATAAAGGCGAAATCGAGTATAAAAACCGTCGAAACGGCGAAAAACAAATGATTGCTAAAGACCGGCTGCTGGCATTTTTAGCTGAAAACGTGAAAGCGTAATCCGTTAAAAATATAGAGAAAACCGACCGCACTTTTAGAGGACAAATCAAAGTGCGGTCGGTTTTTATGTATTGTTTTCTGCGCGCCAGCGGGCTAGTCGTGGGTCGCTCAATACGGTTTGAGTATCGCCGTAAGCCGTTACCTTACCGTTATCCATCAGGATGACCCGTTGAGCCAACGCCTTGATTTCTTCCGGACTGTGCGTGACATATAAAATCGGAATTCGGATTTCGCGGGAAAGGGTTTGCAGGTAGGCAAGCAGTTCCTGTTTACGCGGTAGATCCAGTGCGGACAGCGGTTCGTCCATCAGTAAAATCTCGGGGGCGGTCAACAATGCGCGTCCGATGGCGACCCGTTGTTTTTCACCCCCCGAAAGTGTGGCGGGGTAGCGTTTCAGCAAGGATGCGATGCCGAGCAAGTCCAAAACCTGCTGAAAATTCACCGCACTTTTCTTTTTCATACCGTAACATAAGTTACCTTTCACCGTGTAATGGGGAAATAGGCGCGCGTCTTGAAATACGTAACCGATATGGCGCTCGTTCGGTGCGAGATTGATGTGGCGTGCTGTGTCCGTCAGCGTTTTACCGTTCAGACGGACGAAACCGTAATCCGGCGTAAGCAACCCGCTAACCATGTTGATCAGCGACGTTTTGCCCGAGCCGGACAGACCGAAAACGGCGGTAACGCCCTGCGCCGGAATTTGCAGATTAGCTTCCAGTTGCAGTTCGCCCAGTGTTTTTTTGACGTTGATTTCCAGCATTATTCCCGTCCTAATTTGGATTGAGTACGTTTCGCCAGCCATTCCGACATCAGCAGCGAAACCAGCGAAATTACAATAGCGATAAGACAAAGTCTTGCCGCCGCACCTTCCGCATTGGGCGTTTCGATAAACGAATACATGGCGAGCGGAATAGTACGCGTTACTTCGGGGATATTGGATACAAAGGTGATGGTCGCGCCGAATTCGCCGAGAGAACGGGCGAAGCCCAAAATCACGCCGGCTAAAATGCCGGGAGAAGCCAAGGGCAGCGTTACGGTGAAAAAGGTGCGCCAGGCGGACGCACCGAGAGTACGCGCCGCCTGTTCCAATTTGACGTCAATGCTTTCAATGGCAAGACGGATGGCGCGAACGACCAGCGGAAAAGTCACGATCGCCGAGGCCAACGCCGCACCGTACCAGGAAAAGGAAAAACTGAAACCGAACCAGTCCAGCAGGAATTTGCCGATCACGCCGTTGCGTCCCATGGTAGTGAGCAATAAATAACCGATTACCACCGGTGGCAGCACCAACGGCAAATGAATAATACTGTTCAGCACTGATTTGCCCCAGAACCGGCAACGCGCCAGCAACCAGGCGGTGGCGATTGCCGGCGGCAGGCTGCATAAAATTGCCCAAAAAGCGACTTTTAAACTCAACCGGACGGCGTCGATTTCCGCTTGGGAAAGAGTAATATATTCAATCATATAACGAATTCGTACAGAAAAAACACGAGTTTACTCGCGTTTTTCATTTTATCTCGATTATTTACGGGCGATAGGCGGAACGAAGCCCAAGCCTAAATCCCAAGGTTGTTCGATCCAAGTGTCCTGCGGAATGTCGATAACGTAATCGTCCACTAACGGCGCACCTGCCGGTTTGGCGAAGACGGTAACGAATTTGGCTTTCGGGTACATGTTACGGATTTCTTTCGCCGTATTGCCGGTATCTACCAAATCGTCCACCACGATAAAGCCTTCGCCGTCCGTTTCGGCGGCATGGATAACCCGTAATTCGCCTTGCCGGTCGTGATCATAACTGGCGATACACACGGTTTCCACATGACGAATGCCGAGTTCGCGCGATAATACGGCCGCCGGGAACAAACCGCCGCGGCTTACCGCAATAATCCCTTTCCATTGTGAAGCGGGTAATAAACGTTCCGCCAGCTTACGGCTGTGCATTTGGAACATATCCCAGGTCACCACATATTTTTCGCTCATAATTTCTTCCTTTCGACCTCTTTAAAAATGGCGTAAGGATAACCCGAAACGGGTTTTTATGCTATCATTTTGCAACAAAGTGCGGTCGAAAATCCGCAAATTTTATAAAAAAGGAAGAAATATGTCAGAAATTCAAACATTACAGCCCGCAAGACTATGGCAATGGTTCGATAAAATTTGTGCGATTCCGCATCCGTCCTATCACGAAGACGCATTGGCGGAATTCATTGTGAACTGGGCGAAAGGGAAAAATTTGTTTGCGGAACGGGATGAAGCGGGCAATGTGCTGATTCGCAAAGCCGCGACCCAAGGCATGGAGAACCGCCCGTCGGTAGCGTTACAGGCGCATCTGGATATGGTGCCGCAGGCGAATGAATCCACCCGTCACGATTTTCTGAAAGATCCGATCTTACCCCGCATTGAAGGCGATTGGGTGTATGCCGCCGGTACCACGCTGGGGGCGGATAACGGTATCGGTATGGCGTCGTCGTTAGCGGTGCTGGACAGCGACGATTTGGCGCATCCCGAACTGGAGGTTTTGCTCACCATGACGGAAGAAGCGGGCATGGAAGGCGCACTGGGTTTGCGTGCGGGATGGTTACGCGCCAAAATGATGGTGAATACGGATACCGAAGAAAGCGGCGAAATCTATATCGGTTGTGCGGGCGGCGAGAATGCGGATTTCAGCCTGCCGGTGAATACCCAACCCAATAAATTTCCTCATTGCTTTGAGGTCGCGATTAAAGGATTGCGCGGCGGGCATTCCGGTTGCGACATTCACACCGGACGAGGCAATGCCATTAAATTATTAGGTGTATTTTTGACCGCACTTTCCTACGCGACCCAAGATTTTGCCATTGTAGATATACGCGGCGGTTCCGTGCGCAACGCCATTCCGCGCGAAGCTTTCGTTACCTTGGCATTGGACGACGCCGACGCACTGAATCGGGTGGCGGAAAATTTCAAAGCGCATTTGAAAGCGGAATTAACGGAAGATCCGAATGCGCAAGTGTTGCTGAACAAAGTGGCGTTACCGCAACAAACCTTCGATACCGCCAGCAGTCAAACCGTGACACATGTGCTGAATGCGCTGCCGAACGGTGTCGTGAAATTCAGCGATACCGTTAAAGACGTGGTGGAAACCTCATTAAGTATCGGCGTATTAAATATGAAAAACGGCGCGTTACACGGCACGATTTTGTTGCGTTCGTTGATTGAACACGGTACCGATGAAGTGAAAGCGGAACTCGTCGCATTGGCGCAGCAAAGTGGCGGCGATGTCGCCTATTCCGGTTACTATCCGGGTTGGGAACCGCATCCGGATAGCGATATGTTGACATTGACCAAACAGGCGTATGCGCAGGTTATAGGCGAAGAACCGAAAGTCAAAGTGATTCACGCAGGTTTGGAATGCGGACTGCTGAAAAAAATCTATCCGGAATTGGACGTGGTGTCTATCGGCCCGACCATCCGTAACGCCCATTCGCCGGACGAATGCGTGCATATCCCTGCGGTACAGACCTACTGGTCGGTGTTAACACAAGTGTTAGCCGGTATTAAGGAGAAATAATTCGAATATTATTTTCGTAAAGTGCGGTCAAAAAATATGATGTTTTTCACGAGAAAATTATCAGAAATTTGACCGCACTTTTGTGAGAGTTGGAACAGAACAGTATGAGAACAATGGCAGTTCATTATCTATAGAAGATGAAAACTAAAATTATTAATTAGTTTCTTTTGCTGGTATTGCATCAGATTCAAATAATTACCGTTTTTACTGTTTTCTGAACCTTTTTACTATAATAATCTATTAATGCTGTGGTGATATTCTTATTTGCAAGGTAATTGGCGTTATTTGAATGAAATATTCACTCTGGAGAAGAATATTAGGCTTCTTCGGGATTGTTATATTTTTTTGATTTGAGTTATACTTCTTAATAATTATCAGGGCGAGTGAAAAGTCTTTTGGGTGAGATGATCCACTAGGTTCATTATCTCATCGTCATTTCTGACACCTTGATTCTAGCATTTTATTTTTTATAAGGTATTTAGTATGAATCAGTCATTATTATCTTCATTTGGCACATCGGAAGAGCGTGTTATCAAGGCTATTGAAGCATTTAAACAAGGTAATGGTGTTCTTGTCTTGGATAACGAAGACCGTGAGAATGAAGGTGATTTGATTTTTCCAGCAGAAACAATCACTCCAGAACAAATGGCAATTTTAATTCGCTATGGTAGTGGAATTACCTGTTTGTGTATTACAGATGAATTATGTAAGCAGCTTGATCTACCACCAATGGTTCAATGTAATACGAGTGTAAATAAAACTGCATTTACTGTAACAATAGAAGCTGCCAGTGGTGTATCTACTGGAGTGTCGGCATCAGATCGTGTGACTACTATTAAAGCAGCGATCTCAGTTGGAGCCAAACCAGAAGATTTACATCGACCGGGGCATGTTTTTCCATTATGTGCTGTTGAGGGCGGAGTGCTTGCCCGTGGAGGGCATACTGAAGCTGCAGTTGATTTAGCGCGTTTATCAGGTTACCGAGAGGCAGGCGTTATTTGTGAAATTACAAATGATGATGGTACGATGGCAAGAACACCGGAATTAGTGGAATTTGTAAAAAAATTTGGATATGCCATAGTAACAATCGAAGATATTATCGGGTATCGTAAAAAATATGATTGTTAGAGTGGTTAATTGGATTGTATATATTTACTCAATTCTCTAAATAGCAGCATATTGAAAATATACTGCTATTTTTTAATGGTTAAGATAAATGGAGAATGTTATGGCAATGTTGGATGAGAAACGGCTGTTGGCAAAGATTGCAAAGCTATATTACGATGAGAAAATGAAGCAAACAGATATTGCTAAGAGTTTGAATTTGTCACAATCTTTTATTTCTCGCTCTTTAACAAAATGCATTGCCGAAGGCATTGTTCAAATTAATGTTATCCCTCCCCCAAATATTTTTTTAGATCTCGAGCAAATTTTACAAAAGCGGTTTGCTCTTTCTCAGGTTATTATCGTTGATTCTGATGAACATGATAATGAAGAACAAATTCAGAGAGCTATTGGTTCTGCTGCTGCATATTACCTGCAAGTTACATCTCAACCAAACCAACTAATAGGGATTTCTGCTTGGAGTGATACGATTCGAGCCATGGTAGATACGATGATGCCATTAAATATAAAAGCAAAAGGTGTCGTACAACTTTTGGGTGGCGTTGGTATTAATGGGAATGTGCAGGCTAATTTATCAACTTACACACTTGCTCAAAAATTGAATTGTCCTGCTTATTTATTGCCTTCGCAAAATATTTCTTCTACAGATGAAGTAAGTTATAAGAATGAGTTATTAAAAAATCCTGAGGTTGCACAGGTGATAGAGTTATTTGATACGATTGATTGTGCGATTATTGGTATCGGACGATTGGAACCCTCAGCTTCATTAAAGAAATCAGGTATTTATTATAATTCTTGTATGAAAGAAAAATTAAAATCGAAAGGTGCTGTTGGTGATATTTGCTTACATTATTTTAATAATGATGGCACCCCCGTATTGAGCAATATGGAAGATCCTGCAATTGGCATTGATTTAGAAAAATTAAAGAAATGTCCAAAAGTGATTGCTTTGGCGGGGGGTATTGAAAAAGCAGAAGCCATCAAAGCAGCACTTATCGGTGGTTATATTGATATTTTAGTCATCGATAAGCTCACGGCTCAATTATTATTACAGTAAGTAATAGGCGCAAATCCATTTCATATTTTTTGTGATCAATATCGCATTTTTAATATTCTCTATTAGACAGTTTTTTGTTTTTTATTTATATTCCTTATTGAGTATATATTCATATTTGAATAAATATTCAATAAGGAGATCTCAATGAAATTACTCAAAGCTAGTCTTGTGGCATTATCTTTAGCTGCATCAACATTTGTTTATGCAGATAATGGATTAATTGCAATCATTACTCCATCTCATGATAACCCATTCTTTAAAGCTGAAGCAGACGGTGCGAAACAAAAAGCAGAAGAGCTGGGCTATACAACATTGGTTGCCTCACATGATGATGATGCCAACAAACAAGATCAATTAATCTCAACTGCAGTTTCACGTAAAGCTAAAGCAATTATTCTTGATAACGCTGGTTCTGATGTAACTGTTGGGGCATTAGAAAAAGCGAAAGCAGCAGGAGTTCCAGCATTTTTAATCGATCGTGAAATTAATAAAACAGGTGTTGCTGTTTCGCAAATCGTTTCAAATAACTATCAAGGTGCACAATTAAGTGCAGAAAAATTCGTTGAATTAATGGGCGAAAAAGGTCAATACGTTGAATTGCTTGGTCGTGAATCAGATACTAATGCCTCTGTTCGTTCTCAAGGCTTCCATGAAATCATTGATGAATACCCAGAAATGAAAATGGTTGCTCAACAAACTGCAAACTGGAGCCAAACAGAAGGTTTCAGCCGTATGGAATCTATTTTACAAGCTAATCCAAATATTAAAGGTGTCATTTCTGGTAACGATACTATGGCATTAGGTGCGGAAGCCGCATTAAAAGCTGCAGGTCGTACGGATGTGATTGTGGTAGGTTTTGATGGAAGCGACTATGTGAGAGATTCAATCTTAGCGGGTGGCAATATTAAAGCAACAGCTTTGCAACCGGCTTGGGATCAAGCGCAAGAAGCTGTTGTTCAAGCTGATAAATATATTCGCACAGGTTCTACTGGTAAAGAAGAAAAACAATTAATGGATTGTATTCTTATTGATAGTAGCAATGCGAAAAAATTAAATAAATTTTCATTAAGCAAGTAACATTTCATATTCGGGGATTTTGCTAAGTAAAATCCCCGCCTTATACAGGAGGCATTATGTTTTCATGTCAACATTTGAAATCAAGTCTTTTAATTGTGCTTACAAGTTTGGCTGTTGCCGGATGTGAAGTTGTTGAACTAGATAGTGCTGGCAAACCTATTATTCCAATGTCGGCAGAGGAAGCGGCATCCTTAGCGAATATGGATCCAAAAGATGTTGTTACTAAAATGTGGACTGATATTGTTCAGGATGCTCAGAAAGCACCAATTTCACTCGAATCCCTTGAAAATAAAAAAGAAAATGATAAAAGTTATTTCGTGAGATTCTCTGGGGTTGTTGAACAAGTTGAAGTTAAATCTAAATTTATTACAGTAAGTGTTAATACTGGTAACGAGATTATTCCTATTCAAGTGGGGTCAATGATCAAAGGCAATGCTATTCGTGATGCTTCTTCATTGCTTTCTTTTGACCAATTTAAAAACCAAATTCAATATTCTAAGTTAGCTAAAGAACTTAATAAAAGTGCGGTCCAAAATTTAGTTAAATTAGATGATAGCAGTGTTGGAAAAAAAGTTGATGTGTTATCTGCATTAACAATTAAAGGTGACAATATTCAGAACGTTGTTCCATTAGACATTAAAATTGTTGAATAAGGAGCTATGTAATGAGTATAGAAACAAAAGATGTTGTTATGCGTGCTGAGAATATCTCAATGATATTCCCAGGTACAAAAGCGCTTGATAATGTGAGTTATAACGTTTATCGCGGCGCTGTTAATGTAATCATTGGAGAAAATGGTGCAGGTAAATCAACATTAATGAAAATTCTTGCAGGTGTACAGCAACCAACTCTTGGTGATTTGTATATCAATGGTGAGAAAGTTCATATTACTGATACGCGTAGTGCAGCCGCTCATGGTATTGGTATGGTACACCAGGAATTGAATTTATCTGAAAATCTCTCTGTCGCAGAAAATATTTTCTTAGGTCGCGAACTTCAATCAGGATTATTACCAATTGACAATAATGCTCAATACGAAGCATCAAAAGAATTGCTCAAACGTTTAAAACAAGATATTGATCCAAATGAAATTGTTTCAAATTTAAAAGTTGGACAAAAACAACTCATTGAAATTGCAAAAGCATTAGCAGGCAAAATTGATATTTTGATTTTAGATGAACCGACCTCTGCATTGAGTAAAACTGAAGTACAGATTTTGTTTGATGTGATTCGCGAACTTACAGCGCAAGGTGTTTCCATTATTTATATTTCGCACCGTTTGGAAGAATTAATGGAAATTGGTACTTATATCACTATATTGCGTGACGGAAAATTCCAGTCCGAGGCTGCAGTGAAAGATATTGACGTGCCTTGGATTGTGCGTGAAATGTTAGGTTCTGATCCTGTGACTGATTTTTTACCTGAAAATCGTGAATTTGGTGCAAAAATTCTGGAAGCAGAAAATATTACTTGTATCAATGAATCTGAAAATAAAGTGGTCAATGATGTGTCCTTTTCTTTACGAGCTGGTGAAATCGTTGGGATTTACGGTTTAATGGGAGCGGGACGTACAGAATTATTTGAATGTTTATTAGGACAAGCTGAATATTCAGGTCGTTTTTCATTAAACGGTATCATTATTAATGAAAATATTTCAACTACTAATCGGATAAAAATGGGATTGGGTTTGGTGCCGGAAGATCGTAAACGTTCAGGTATTTTCCCTGTTACTTCAGTAGGTAATAACCTCACTGTTTCTAGTTTATGGAAACGCTTGAAAAAACAATTTGTAATTTCTAAAGAAGATGAGGAGAAAGCCATCCAATCAACCATTAAAGAGCTTTCAATTAAAGTGTCTTCTCCTGAGGTAGAGATTCAAGCATTGAGTGGTGGTAACCAACAAAAAGTGGTTATTGGTCGTTCATTGTTAACTGAACCTAAGGTATTGTTACTCGATGAACCAACACGAGGCATTGATATTGGTGCTAAAGCCGATGTATTTGAGATGATGGTTAAACTTTCTCAACAAGGTATTGGTATTTTATTCTCAACATCAGATCTAAAAGAAATTATGGCAGTTTCAGACCGTATTTTGGTGATGTCTAATGGTAAATTAACCGCAGATGTGAAACGCTCTGAAACTAATGAAGCCGCTCTTGTTCTTGCAAGTGCAAAAGGATTCCAATAAGAAGTATTGTGGGGGACGTTATGTCTAAATCAGTATCATCAGGTAATTTAACATTATTACTTTTAAAATTAAGAACATTTATTGCATTAATTATTATTCTTGCATTCTTTACTTTTACTGTTGATGGTTTCTTAAATCCATCAAGTTTAATCATTATGATTAAACATATTTCGATTAATGCCTTGTTAGCATTGGGGATCACTTTTGTCATTATTACGGCAGGTATTGACTTATCCATTGGTGCGATTTTAGGCTTATGTGGTATGGTGGCCGGATATCTTATTTCTAAAGGTATTGTGTTGCCAATGTTTGGCATTGCGATTTTCCCGAGTGTGTGGGTAATTGTTCCGCTCGTCTTGTTACTCGGTGCAATACTCGGTGGGATTAATGGGTATATTATCACTCGTTACAATGTTGCACCGTTTATTTGTACATTAGGTACGATGTACATTATTCGTGGTGCAGCAATGTTAACCTCAAATGGTGAAACCTTCCCTGGTTTATCAGGTAATCCTCAATTAGGTAATACAGGTTTTGATATCATAGGAGCAGGCAGTTTGTTTGGTGTGCCTTATTCAATTTGGCTCATGTTTATTGTGGCGGGCTTAATTGCTTACACCGCAAAAAAATTGCCTTTTGGTCGTCATGTTTATGCGATTGGTGATAACGAAAGAGCAGCTGAGTTATCAGGTATTAAAGTAAATAATACAAAAGTTTGGGTGTATGTTATTTCTGGTTTGTGTGCTGCATTGGCGGGTATTGTGGTGACATCTCAATTAGTTGCCAGTCACCCAGCAACAGGTAATGCATTTGAAATGAATGCGATTGCAGCGGTTGTATTAGGTGGTACATCATTAGCAGGTGGTCGAGGTACTGTTGGCGGTACACTGATTGGTGCGTTTGTTATTGGTATTTTAGCTGATGGCTTGGTAATGATGGGGGTAAGTGAATTCTGGCAAATGGTGATTAAAGGTATTGTAATCATCGTGGCAGTGGTCATCGATCAAATGCAAAATAAATTGCAATATAAAGTTGCAGTGGCATCTCAAAAATCTTAGGTAGGATAACAATTTTTAAAAGCTGATTTAATTACAAATCAGCTTTTATTTTTTTATAGACTATTTTTTGTGATCTATATCTCATTTTGAGAAAGATCTTTTAGACAAACAATAAATTTAAGCATATAGTTATCTTGAATATATAGCCGACAAAGAATATTTATTCATTAAGGAGCAAGAAATGAACCCGTATAATTTGTCCTATGATGAGTTAGAAAAAAAAGCCAAAGCAATTCGTCGGAAAATCGTCGTATTAAATGCTAACAGTCCTGCTGGTGGTCATACAGGCGCAGATTTATCTCAAGTAGAAATCTTAACTTCATTGTACTTCCGTGTATTAAATAATGATCCAAAAGATTTAATTAACCCAGAGCGTGATATTTATATTCAGTCTAAAGGTCATGGTGCAGGTGGTTATTATTGCTGTTTAGCCGAGGCAGGCTATATTCCTGAAGACTGGTTACCAACCTATCAACATTCAGATTCAAAACTTCCAGGCCACCCAGTAAAACATAAAACACCTGGTGTGGAATTAAATACGGGGGCTTTAGGTCATGGTTTACCTGTGGCTGTCGGTTTAGCCATTGCCGCTAAAAAAAGCGGTAGTAAACGTAAAATCTATGTGTTAACGGGGGATGGCGAACTTGGCGAGGGTAGTAACTGGGAAGCTGCATTGACTGCGGCACAATATAAATTAGACAACCTTATTATTATTAATGATAAAAATAAATTACAACTTGCTGGTTTTACTAAAGATATTTTATGTACTGATCCATTAGATAAAAAATGGGAAGCGTTTGGTATGGAAGTGCATGAATGCCAAGGTAATGATATTCGTTCAGTCGTAGATACCTTAGAAAGCATTCAGCCAAATGGCAAACCACATGTAGTTATTGCTAATACTACGAAAGGTGCAGGTATTTCATTTATTGAAGGTCGTCCAGAATGGCATCACAAAGTACCGAAAGGCGATGAAGTTGAATTAGCATTAGAGGAGTTGAAAGATGAGTAACGCAGAACATTTAGCAAATATCATGGTGGAACGCTTTATAAGTGCGGTCAAAAATGGCGTAGATTTAGTTCCTGTAGTTGCTGATTCAACATCAACAGCAAAAATTGCTCCATTTATTAAAGAATTTCCAGATCGCTTAGTGAATGTTGGTATTGCTGAACAATCTTTGGTTGGTTGTGCTGCAGGGTTAGCTTTAGGTGGTAAGGTGGCTGTTACTTGTAATGCGGCACCATTCCTAATTTCACGAGCCAATGAGCAAGTGAAAGTGGATGTTTGCTACAACAACACAAATGTAAAACTCTTTGGATTAAATTCAGGTGCCAGCTATGGTCCATTAGCCAGCACGCACCACAGTATTGATGATATTGGAGTGATGCGTGGTTTTGGTAATATCCAGATCTTTGCGCCATCCAGTCCAAATGAATGTCGCCAAATAATTGATTATGCAATTAATTATGTCGGTCCAGTGTATATTCGCCTTGATGGTAAAGAATTACCAGAGATCCATAATGATGACTATGAGTTTGTTCCAGGTCAAATCGATGTATTACGGAAAGGGGGTAAAATTGCGTTAGTGGCTATGGGTTCTACAGTATATGAAATTGTAGATGCGGCAGTTAAATTAGCAGAAAAAGGCATTGAAGTCACCGTTGTAAATGTGCCTTCAATTCGCCCATGTGATACAGAGGCATTATTCAATGCAATTAAAGATTGTAAATATGTGATTAGTGTTGAAGAACATAATATTAACGGTGGTGTCGGTAGTCTAGTGGCTGAAGTGATTGCTGAACATGGTGCACCGATTACGTTAAAACGCCGAGGTATTGCGGATGGTGGTTATGCACTGGCAGGTGATAGAAAATCAATGCGTAAACACCATGGTATTGATGCGGATAGCATTGTGGACTTAGCCTTATCTTTAAACTAGATAGTTGGAGTTGTTATGAGCACGCCTTTTATTATCGCTATTGATGAAGGAACAACTAATGCAAAAGCCATTGCTGTAAGTATGAATGGAGAAATGCTTGCAAAGGGTAGTGTACCATTAAAATTAGCACATCCACAGCCAAGTTGGGCAGAGCAAGATCCTATGGAAATTTGGAATGCAGTCGAAAGTGCGGTCGAAATCTGTGTTAGTTCTTTGGCTAAAGAGGATATAAAAGGCGTTGCGATTAGTAACCAACGAGAATCTGTTTTAATTTGGGAGCGCGCTACAGGGAAACCGCTAACACCATTAGTGAGCTGGCAATGCCGGCGCACAGAGAGTTTATGCCAAGAAATTGCACAGCAACCTGCCGCGACAAAATTAAAAGAGATGACAGGTTCCGTGCTTGATCCGCTTTTCCCAGCCTCAAAAATCAAATGGTTATTAAGCCATTTAGAAAATGGCTTTGAACGCGCTCAGCGTGGTGAACTTTGTGTCGGGACGGTTGATGTCTGGCTGGTTTGGAAATTAACCAATGGAAAATCCTTTGTGACAGACCATTCTAATGCATCGCGTTATCAATTATTTAATTTACATACTGCAAGCTGGGATGATGAATTATTAAGTTTATTTGGTGTGCCAAAAGCCTGTTTACCTGACATTATGCCATCAAGTGGTTTACGTGGAGAAACCGAAAACTGCCGTAGTTTACCTAATGGTGTTCCAATTTTATCTCAAGCTGGGGATTCTCACGCAGCTTTGTATGGTCAATGTGGCTTTAACGATGGTGTGGTGAAAGCAACCTATGGTACAGGTAGTTCGTTGATGACCAAAACTAATGTTATTCCGACAGAAGATTTTGGTGTGAGTACGACAGTCGCATGGTATGACGATAAATTAGATTTTGCTTTGGAAGGCAATATCACGCATACAGGTTCTGCATTAGCTTTTGCAGCGCAAATATTGGGGATTGATTCAGTAAATACATTAAGTGAGCTGGCTCAATCTATTGATAACAATCAAGGGGTTTATTTTGTTCCTGCATTAGCAGGTTTAGGTGCGCCTTATTGGGACACCCAAGCACGTGGAATTATTTGTGGTTTAACCGATGCGGTAACGCCAGCGACTATCGCAAGAGCAGCGATGGAATCTGTTGCTTATCAAGTAGCAGATCTCTTCTTTGCCATGGAGAAAACTTTAGGAAAAAAATTAGAAACACTTTCTGTTGATGGTGGACCAACCAAAAACAAATGGCTTATGCAATTCCAAGCTGATTTATTACAACGACCTATTATCTGTGGGGAAATCGCCGAAGTGTCAGCATTTGGAGCAGCTTTTTTAGCAGGGAAAGCGCTTGGCTGGTGGAAAAATGATAAACAATTAAATGCATTACCGCGGAAAGTGGAGATTATTCAACCAAATCCAGCAACAGAAGTGATGAAAAATAACTATGGTGCTTGGCAAAGTGCGGTCAAAAAAGCAAGAATTTAATTCAACTTATGGAGTGATTAAAATGAGAAGAAAATTAGATAAAATGACCTTGGCGGTATTAATTGGTAACCGCGGTTTTTTCCCGAGTTATTTAGTGGGTGATGCACGACGTGATGCACAAAAAATTTTTGCAGAATTAGACATTAATACTATTATGCTTACTGAAGAACAAACCAACTATGGGGGAATTGAAACCTATTCAGATGCAAAAATTGCCGCGCAGTTATTAAAAGATCACAAAGATGAAATTAATGGTATTGTTGTTTTATTACCGAACTTTGGTGATGAAAAGGCGATGTCTGAAGCTATTCGTCAATCAGGTTTAAATGTCCCGATTTTAGTGCAAGCGGAAGATGATGAATTACACAAAATGGGCTTGGCGACACGCCGTGATAGTTTCTGTGGTAAAATTTCTCTTTGTAATAATTTAAGACAATTTGGTATTCCGTTTACTCTAACAACACAGCATACCTGTGCACTTACCAGTGATATATTTAAACAAGATTTAAAATCTTTTGAAGCTATCTGTCGAGTGGTAACAGCCATCCGCGGTTGTCGTATCGGGGCTATTGGTGCACGTCCAGCAGGTTTTAATACTGTAAGATATAGTGAAAAATTATTAGAGCGTTTAGGTATTACAGTAGAACCAATTGATTTGTCAGAGATTTTTGCTCGAGTAAATAATCTTACGGATAATGATCTTCGCATAGAGGAAAAACTTACATTGTTAAAAAACAATGCTGATGCATCACGTATTTCTGAAGATAAATTGCTGATGATGTCTAAACTTTTTGTTGTGATTAGCGAATGGATCATATCAAATGATATTGATACAACTGCTATTCAATGTTGGACCTCGTTACAAAATACTTTAGGTATTAATGTTTGTTCAATTATGAGTGTGATGTCTGGTCAATTAATGCCAAGCGCCTGTGAAGTGGATGTGATGGGGGCATTATCTATGTATGCACTATCGATTGCTTCAATGAAACCAGCATCTATTGCAGACTGGAATAATAATTTTGGCAATGATCGTGATAAATGTGTGATGTTCCACTGCGGTAATTATGCAACTGATGAATTAATTAATCCATTTATGGCAACAGCAGATATTATCGGTACAACCGTAGGTTGTGAGAATACCTGTGGAGCGATTAATGGTCGTATGAAAGCAGGTCCATTAACTTATTGCCGTATTTCGACAGATGAGTTTACTGGTAAAGTAAAAGCTTATGTCGGTGAAGGTAAATTCGTTGATGATGACTTAGATACTGTTGGTTGCCGTGCAGTGATTCAAGTGAAAGGTTTAGAAGACTTATTAGCTTACATTTGTAACAATGGTTTTGAGCATCACGTGGCGATGAACCATTCATCAACAGCGAAAGTATTGAATGAAGCATTTAATAAATATTTAGGTGTTGAGAGTTATTACCATAATAAATAACTAGTATAAGATGGTAGGAACTTAAGATATGGAAGATCAGGCTTAATCTGACAAATATGTAATTTTAAGCAGAGGTTGTCAGATTGAGTTTGATTTTCTACAGATAAGCATTTATACCATTGAGTATTATTTTTTACCATATCTTTGGACTATTGGATTGCTGCAAAAATGAATTTTTCAGGTTCATAATTCAAAAATATGGGTTAAAGCCTTGTACTATATAGCTTTAACCCACTTTTCACCAACGTTTTGTCCATTATGCCAAGAAAAACCGCACCATCAAAGTGCGGTTAATTTTTTCATAGTTTTTTTATTAACGCGTGCTGGTACTGGTTGTCGTACGGTTGGCGCGTTTGCGATCCGTTTCCGTCAGCAGTTTTTTACGGATGCGGATGGATTGCGGGGTGACTTCCACCAATTCGTCGCCGTCGATAAATTCGATGGCCTGTTCAAGGGTAAGCTTGAGCGGCGTGGTCAGCTGAATCGCATCGTCTTTACCGGACGCCCGCATATTGGTGAGTTTTTTGCCCTGCAGACAGTTTACGGTTAAGTCGTTGGAACGGCTGTGAATGCCGATGATTTGACCTTCGTACACTTCCTGACCGTGTTCGACCATTAATTTGCCGCGTTCCTGCAAACCCCATAAGGCATAGGCGAGGGCTTTACCGGTGGCGTTGGAAATCAATACGCCGTTTTGGCGTTGACCGATTTCGCCCGGTTTAATGTCGTCGTAATGGCTGAAGCTGGAGTACAGCAAACCGGTACCGGAAGTCATCGTCATGAATTCGTTACGGAAACCGATTAAACCGCGGCTTGGGATCACATATTCCAAACGGGTGCGGCCTTTGCCGTCCGGGCTCATATCTCTGACTTCGCCTTTGCGAATACCCAAGGCTTCCATTACGGCACCTTGGTGCTGCTCTTCGATGTCGATGGTGACCTGTTCGAACGGTTCCTGTTTATGACCGTTTTCTTCTTTGTAGATTACTTTCGGGCGGGATACCGCCAATTCGTAGCCTTCGCGACGCATATTTTCGATTAATACGGATAAATGCAGTTCGCCACGACCGGATACGCGGAATTCGTCCGGATTAGGGGTTTCTTCCACGCGCAACGCTACATTGTGTACCAATTCTTTGTTTAAGCGTTCGAGAATTTGACGGGATGTCACGAATTTTCCTTCCTGTCCGCAGAACGGTGAGGTGTTGACGCAGAAGAACATGGTGACGGTCGGTTCGTCTACGCTCAATGCCGGTAACGCTTCCACCGCGTTGATGTCGCAAATCGTATCGGAAATGTTCAGTTCGCCTAAACCGGTGATTGCCACAATATCGCCTGCTTGCGCCAAATCTTCTTCGTAACGCTGTAAACCCAAGTGTCCCAACACTTGACCGATTTTACCGTTACGGGTTTTGCCGAAACTGTCGATAATAGTGACGGATTGATTCGGTTTTACCGTACCGCGTTTGATTCGACCGATACCGATCACGCCCACGTAGTTGTTGTAATCCAATTGGGAAATCTGCATTTGGAACGGTGCGTTTAATTCCACTTTCGGCGGTTCTACATATTCGACGATAGCTTCAAATAACGGTGTCATGTCTTCCGCCAGTTCTTCATGTTCAAGACCGGCAACACCGTTTAAGGCGGAAGCGTAAATAATCGGGAAATCTAATTGTTCGTCCGTGGCGCCCAAGTTTACAAATAAATCAAAGACTTGATCCACCACCCAGTCCGGACGGGCGCCCGGACGGTCGACTTTATTGATCACCACAATCGGTTTTAAACCGTGAGCGAAAGCTTTTTGAGTGACGAAGCGGGTTTGCGGCATCGGGCCGTCAAAGGCGTCCACCACTAATAACACGGAATCCACCATGGAAAGAACGCGTTCCACTTCACCGCCGAAGTCCGCGTGCCCCGGGGTGTCCACGATGTTGATACGGTAGTCGTTCCAGTTAATCGCCGTGTTTTTGGCCAAAATGGTAATGCCGCGTTCTTTTTCCAGATCGTTCGAGTCCATTACGCGTTCGTCCGCATCACCGTTACGGGCCGCTTCTAATGTGCCCGATTGCTGTAACAGTTTGTCGACCAGTGTCGTTTTACCGTGGTCAACGTGCGCAATAATCGCGATATTGCGCAATTTATGAATATCTAATTCTGCCATTTAAAATGTTCTTAATAGTTTAACGAATAATAAAATGATGAGATTTTTATTCGAAGCCGCCGAAACGGTTTCTTTTCCCTTCGGGGTTGTCGGCAAAGCCAACGTGCAAAAATCTTCGATTTTCGTCGCCGCACTTTGTGTGCCGTATGCGGTGTCGGATGAGCCGTGGCGGCGAAAGGTCGCAAATTATACAACTTTTTCCGGCTACGGGCTATCTAAAATCGGAAAAACAGTTTGAATTTTCACCGCACTTTCTTGACTAACATGAAGATCTTATTCATTTAAATATCGACGGGGTTTTGTTTTTTACGGATATTTGCACGGAATAGATTATGTGGTATTTTCCGCAGGGGGAAAATGTTTTAGAATAACCCTAATTTTAGGGGCTGTTTATGAAAGATAAACGGGTCTTACTGATAAAATCTTATAACAGGAGTTTTTTATGGCTAATGCAGCAATTGAACGCGTGTTCAAGTTGATAGAAGAGAACGACGTTAAGTTCGTGCTTCTTCGTTTTACGAATATTAAGGGGAAAGAACACGGCGTTTCATTACCTGTCAGTGCTGTCGACGAAGATTTCTTCGAAGACGGCAAAATGTTCGACGGTTCGTCGGTGGAAGGCTGGAAAGCCATCAATAAAGCCGACATGCTGTTAATGCCAATCGCCGAAACCGCTGTTGTCGACCCGTTCGCCCAAATCCCTACCTTATCTATCCGTTGCAGTATTTACGACCCGAACACTATGCAAAGTTACGATCGCGATCCGCGTTCCATCGCTATGCGTGCGGAAGAATACATGCGTTCCACCGGTATTGCGGATCACGTATTTTTTGGTCCGGAACCGGAATTCTTTTTATTCGACGACGTACGTTTCAGCACGGAAATGAATAACGTTTCCTTTAAAATCGACGATATTGAAGCGGGTTGGAACACCAACCGCAAATACGAAGACGGCAACAATGCTTACCGTCCGCTGGTGAAAGGCGGTTACTGTGCGGTTGCGCCGAACGATACGGCGCACGACATTCGTTCCGAAATGTGTCTGTTAATGGAAGAAATGGGCTTGGTGATTGAAGCGCACCACCATGAAGTGGCGACGGCCGGTCAAAACGAAATCGCCACCAAATTCAACAGCCTGACCCTGAAAGCGGACGAAACCCAAATCTATAAATACATCGTGCAGAATGTCGCGGCGGAACACGGCAAAACCGCCTGTTTCATGCCGAAGCCGTTTGCCGGCGACAACGGTTCGGGCATGCACTGTAACATGTCTTTAAGCAAAGACGACAAAAATATTTTCCAAGGCGGTAAATATGCCGGTTTATCCGAAACCGCGCTTTATTACATCGGCGGTATCATCAAACACGCAAAAGCGTTAAACGCATTCACCAACCCGACCACCAACTCTTACAAACGTTTGGTGCCCGGCTTTGAAGCGCCGGTGTTATTGGCGTATTCCGCCAGCAACCGTTCCGCTTCAATCCGTATTCCGGCGGTGACCAGCCCGAAAGCGATTCGTGTGGAAGCGCGTTTCCCGGATCCGGCGGCGAATCCGTATTTAGCCTTTGCGGCATTATTAATGGCGGGGCTGGACGGCGTGGTGAACAAAATTCATCCGGGTGACGCGATGGATAAAAATCTGTACGATTTACCGCCTGAAGAATTGAAAGAAATTCCGGCGGTGGCCACCTCATTGGAAGATGCGTTGGCTTCTTTGGAGACCGACTTCGAATTCTTAACCAAAGGCGGCGTATTTACCAAAGACTTTATCGAAGCCTTCATCGACATCAAACGCAAAGAAGTGGCGCGCGTCAATATGACACCGCATCCGGTAGAATACGAAATGTACTATGCCTGATTTATCGGCTTAACGGCAGAATAATTCGCGTAATAAATGAAGTGCGGTCAAAAAAATCGATGATTTTTCGACCGCACTTTTTGTTTGCCCGAGATCTGATAAAAGTATTTTATGAAATGGTTATTTCCATTTGGCGATCAAGCGATCGGTGGCGATTGCCGCCCCCATTGCCAAGGTGAGCGGCATTAATACTTCCGCGTTGCTGCGGGTGAGCTCCAACAGAAAAACGATGGAAGTAAACGGCATTTTCTGCATAATCCCCAAAAACACGCACGCGCCGATAATGGCGGCGCCTTCCAGCGAAAGCTGCGGGAAGAGCGCGTTCCAGCCGATCGCCAGACTGTAGGCGAAAGTGCTGCCGAGCATCATAGACGGCGTAATCAGCCCGCCGTAAGCGCCCGCCGCCAGCGCAAACAGCACCGCAAGCCATTTTAACGCCATTAATTGAAGGCTTTCCGACCAGTTAATCATTTCACCGAATGTCAGTTGATTGCCGGGTTTGCCGTTGCCGAGAATTTCCGGTTGATAAATGGAAATGAAGCCGATGAGACTGAATAACAGTACGGCGACGGGAATAATGCGTTTGTCCGTGCGCTGTAAAAAAGGCACGTGTTGGGTAGAGCGACGGAATCCCTGTACCACAAAAGGAATCAGCATCCCGATAATAGCGGAGAAAATCAGTAGTTCCGTATTAATGGCGAACGGCGTGACTTTGTCGTACTGCACCAAATCGCCCAGAAAAAAGCGCGATACGCAGGTGGAAAGCACCACGGTGACTAAGGCCGCCCCCAGCGAACGCGTGCTGATGCTGAGCACCATGGTTTCCAGAATAAAAATCGTGGAGGCGAGCGGCACGTTATATACCGCCGTCAAACCCGCACCGGAGGCGCAAGCGAGAATCAATTTAGCGTCGGTGTCGTTTAAACCGGCTTTTCTTACCCATGCGCTGCCGAATGCCACGGACATTTCGCGCGGCGCCACTTCGCGTCCCAAAGGGGAACCCAGCCCGACGGTAATAATCTGCAATAAAGCATGGCCGACGGTTTTAAAAAACGGTACTCCCTGTTGCGGGTTATCCAGTCCCTGTTTCACACTGAGCAGTTTTTTGCCGTAACGATGAACGCTATACCAGCCGATTCCCACCACAATACCGCAAAATGTGAGGGCGAGCCAACGACGTTCGGCGGAACTTTGTAACACGCCTTCGCGAAAGGACATGTTTTCGCCGTTTAAGCCGTAATCGAAAGCGATATGCTGAATACCGTGCAGAATATGAGTGAGCGCCGTGCCGATTAGCCCCGAGATAATACCGATATAGACGAGAGAAAGATAGAAACGCAAGTTGAGTTTTGTCATGAAACAATTAATTATATGAGAACGGTTGACAGAAACGGCGTTATGTCGGCTTGCAAAACCGTTACGCCAAGAAAAGTGCGGTCGGAAAAACGAAAGTTTTTTGGACCGCACTTTTATCGAATCGATAACTTTAAACGGAACGCGTGCCTAATTGGAAAATCACGGCTTCCGCCTGACAACTGAATACGAAACCGGCTTTTAAGCGAAAACCGCCTTCGGCTTCATTAATCTCACTTTGAATTTGGCAGGGTTCGGTTTCGGTGTCCCGTGCTTTTTGGGTCAGTTTCGCCAATGCCGCTTCCGCTTCCGCCCGGGTCGGGTACACTTTGTCGAAATCCGCTTTTAAATCGCTGTTATCCAGAATAGAACCTACATCAAAGGTGTTGCAACCGACGCATTCGACGGGTTTATCGTTTTTCATAAGTTATTGTCCTATAGTTGTGAGTTAACCTGTTTCCTCACTTTACCCTCAAATGCGGCGGTAAGCAACCTTCAAGGCGGTAATTGTCCTATTTTGATAGGAATTTACAATTGTTATATCGATAAGTGATAGTCTGTTTCTATTTTAACTATTCGGGATAACAATTGGAAAAGCGGTTCGCGCGCCATATAATAAACTCGACAAAACAAAAAAGCAGCAGCAAAATACAGAAGGAGAAACGTTATGTCAGACAAAATGAATTATCCGGTTTTAACCTTAACCGAAAAATCGAAATCTTTAACGGCGGACGTTAATAAAAATGCCGCTCATACCGTACCGGGCTTGGACGTAAAAACCGGGCATTCCATCGCAGACGCATTACAAACGCGTTTACAGGGCTTGAACGAACTGCAATTAATTCTAAAACACGCTCACTGGAACGTAGTAGGGCCTCAATTTATCGCGGTACACGAAATGCTGGACGATCAGGTTGACGAAGTGCGCGACTTTGTAGACGAAATCGCCGAACGTATCGCCGCCTTGGGCGTGGCGCCGAACGGTTTGCCGGGCAATCTGGTGGCAATCCGTCAAACGCCGGAATATCCGTTAGGCCGGGCCGGCGCGCAGGATCATTTGCGTATTCTCGACAAATACTATGCACATAATATCGAATCTCACCGTTTCGTATTGGAACACTTCGGCGAATTGGATCCGATTAGTGAAGATTTGTTGGTAGCGCAAACCCGGGCATTGGAAAAATTACACTGGTTTATCCGCGCCCATTTGGATAACGGCAACGGAAATCTGTAATATTCGGGTATTTTAGGGTGCGGTCGCAAAAACGCGGTTTTTTGTGACCGCACTTTTTTGTTGTTCCCGTTTTTTGTTACAATACACCGCGTTTTCTACTCAGCAGGATTTATTGTGAACGTTAAAAAATCGGTGACTACGCGCATTGCCCGCTATCTGATTACGGTAATTATTTTTGCCGGCATAATCACTACCTTCGCGCTCGGCATTATGGTGAGCAACCGTTCCGATGCCGAACAGATTAACGTATCGGGTTCGCTGCGTTATCAAAGCTATCGCATTCTGTATAACTTAAAAAACCATCCGGATTTGCTGTATCAGGATTTACGCGAATACCGCAAATCCTTGCATTCGCTGTCTTTAAGTCAAATCGACACCCAATTTTTAGCACCGAAAGAGCTGAAAAATGCCTACCATGATCTCATCGCCGACTGGGGCAAAATGGAAAAAAACGCTTTAGTTAAAGATGTGAAATCTTACGACGCCAATCTGGAAAATTACGTGTTACAAGTGGATCGCTTCGTCTTTGCCCTGCAACGGTTTGCCGAACGAAAACTGATTATCACCAGCGTAGTGATAGTGGTGTCCATGCTGTTGATTATTGCACTGGTCGCCTGCATTACCGCCTTTGTTAAAAAACAGGTGGCGGCGCCGTTACAACAATTAACCCGTGCCAGCGTGCAGATTCAAATGCGCAATTTTCAGCATATTCCGTTGGATACGAACCGACCGGACGAACTGGGTGATTTAGCCAAAGCGTTCACCCAAATGTCTTCGGAACTGAGCAAAATTTATTCCAATCTGGAAGAACGTATTGCGGAAAAAACGCAAAAACTCACCCAAACCAACCGCACGTTGTCTATGCTGTATCATTGTTCGCAGGCACTTTCCGGTTCGGATACGGACAATGAACATTTACGCGCGGTAATGAAAAATGTCATGCTGGCGGAACATTTGCGGGCGTTGGAATTAGTGCTTATCGCCGACGACACCCGCATTATGCTGGGCGAACCGAGCGAAAGTTTAAGCTGGCAATCGGCGGATGTGGGCGCCGACAGCAACCGCATAGGCGAATTGCGCTGGCAGGCGGGATTGCCTTGCCCGGATCCGCGTATTTTGGAAAATATCGGACAAATGTTGGGACGCGCTTTATATTTCAGCCAAACGCAACGCCAGCAACAGCAACTGTTACTGATGGAAGAACGTTCCATTATCGCCCGCGAACTGCATGATTCGCTGGCGCAAGTGCTGGCTTATCTGCAAATTCAGTTAACCCTGTTAAAACATCATCTGAACAAAGACGAGCCGAATGCGAAAAACAAAAGTCTGGCGATTATCCGCGATTTCGAACAGGCGCTGACCGGCGGTTACACCCAATTACGGGAGCTGTTGGCAACCTTCCGTTTAACCGTGCAGGAAGCGAATCTAAAACTTGCGTTGGAACAAGTGATAGACAGCCTGCGCAATCAAACCTCTATTCACATGAATGTGACCTGCAATCTGCCGTCGCACGTATTCAATGCCCAGCAGTTGGTGCATGCATTGCAGATTGTGCGTGAAGCCGTATTGAATGCGATTAAACATTCTAAGGCAAATCTGATTGAGGTGATCGCGCATACCAATGAGGATGGCGAACAGGAAATCATTATCCGTGACGACGGTGTCGGCATTGCGAGTCTGGATGAACCGGAAGGTCATTACGGTTTGCGGATTATGGAAGAGCGCAGCCGTCAGTTAAACGCGAAATTAACCATTAAGAACCGCCCGACCGGCGGCACCGAAGTTTGCATATTGTTATAGCGATGAAAATCAGAACGGCGAAAGAACAGGATTTGCCGCAGATTGTGGCGATTTATAATCAGGCGATTCCCTCACGCCGCATTACCGCCGATTTGCAGCCCGTAACCGAACAAGCGCGTCGCCCCTGGTTTGAAGCGCATTTGAACAGTTCCCGCCATCCGATTTGGGTGTTGGAAAGTGCGGTGGAAAAAAACAAAATTTTAGGTTGGTGTTCCTTTTCACCTTTTTATGATCGCGCCGCCTTCGATCAAACCGTCGAAATCAGCGTTTATCTGGATCAATCTGCAAAAGGACGGGGTTACGGATCGCAGGCAATCCGGTTTTTACAGGCACAAATGACCGCATTGGACGTACATACTTTAATGGCGTATGTTATTGAGGAAAATCACATCAGCCGTAAAATGTTCGAAAAGCTGGGATTCCGCCGGTGGGGACGCTATCCGCACATCGCCAACATGGGCGACAGCTTGCAGACTTTTTTGATTTACGGTTACCAGAAAACGGCGGAATAGGTGTAGGGGCTAAAAAAACATTTTATTTTTGACCGCACTTTTGACGGATTATTCATTCATCCGGTTAATACTGTTCATCAACCCTTTCTTAGCCGTCCGTAAATGACGCTTCAATTCTGTAATTGCGCCTAAGTCATCTTGGCTTACGATTTTCACTAGGATAGCCAAGTGTTCTTCTACCGCTAAGATATTCCTAGTGCGTAAATCTTTGTTATCCCATTGATAGTGAAAATGAAAAACAACAGAAATTAAATTAATAAAATCATTAATGAAGGGATTATCGGCAGCGGATAAAATAAGAGAATGCAATTGTTGATCTAATAGGGAAAAATCAGGATATTTTTCAATGATGTTATCCCTTAGTGCGCGGTGTTCCTGCAATAAAAATTTCATCTTTTTCCAACGAATATCATCTTTGGGTAAATTCATAAAGCAATTTAATGCATGACATTCAAGCATTTCTCTTAATTCAAATAATTTATCGGCGTAATGCTGAGTCAATTTTGTGAGTTTCCATTTACCTGCCGTGATATGGGAAATCAAATTAAAACGAGAGAATTGGATGAGATATTCGCGCACGGTAAAAATATCTACATTTGCTTTTTTCGCTAATTCCAACTCTGTAAAATCATCACCGGGTTTGATAATTTTCTGTTGTACTGCATAGCTGAAGTATTTTTCTAATTTCTGTAATTGGTTATTCTCTAACTTTTTGATTTTTATATAGGTTATTTTAAGATCTTCTGTTGGTTTTTGAATAACGATTAATTTATCATTTGTTTTATTCAGAATATTTTGTTCTGTTAGATAATGTACTGCGTGTCGGATGGTTGTTCTGCTGACGTTGTATAAACCTGCAAGTGTTGATAATGAAGGTAAAGGCGATTCCAATAGTTCTGATGATATATCGTCAATCAATCGATTAATAATATCCTGTCTTAGATTTAAATCTCTACTCATATACTGCCCGGTCTAGTAATAAAAAACAGTTAAAAAACACTAAAATTATTCTTTGATCACATTACTGCAAAGAAATTTATAACTTAATAAAAATTAAATCAATAATATCTTCACTTTTTAATTATTTCGTTAGAAGAGAGAATTATTATGAAATCACTAGTATGTAAAGAACCGTTTAAACTTGTTTTAGAGGAAAGAGAAAAGCCGCAACCAAAAGAAAATGAAGTGCAATTGAAAATTGCAGCGATTGGTATTTGTGGTACGGATATTCATGCTTATGCCGGTAATCAACCATTCTTTGAATACCCGCGTGTATTAGGACATGAGGCAAGCGGTGTGATAACGGATTTAGGTAAAAATGTAGATAAATTCAAAGTAGGTCAACGGGTGGCATTAATCCCTTATGTTTCCTGTGGTAAGTGCGGGGCATGTTTAAGCGGTAAAACGAATTGTTGTGAGAAAATTTCGGTTATCGGCGTTCATCAAGACGGCGCATTTAGTGAGTATCTCGTTGCACCCGCTCAAAATATTTTACCCGTTTCTGACAATGTTAATGATGTTACTGCTGCGCTAATCGAACCTTATGCTATTAGTGCACATGCAGTAAGACGCGCACAAATAAACGTTGGGGATGATGTTTTAGTCGTGGGAGCCGGTCCTATTGGACTTGGCGCCGCCGCGATTGCTCATGCCGATGGCGCAAATGTCGTGATTGCTGATACGAGTGAAGAACGACGTAAACATATTCAGGCAAATATTCCGGTACCTACATTGGATCCTATTAATGAAAAAGTAGAAGATTATTTTAACGGTCGTTTACCTGAAATTGTTATTGATGCGACAGGTAATCAAAGGGCAATGAACAATGCGGTAAATTTAATCCGTCATGGCGGTCGGATCGTATTTGTCGGTTTACATAAAGGCTCAATTGAGTTTAGTGATCCTGATTTCCATAAAAAAGAAACCACTCTTATGGGGAGCCGTAATGCGACATTAGAAGATTTTGAGAAAGTACAGCGGTTAATGGCTGAAGGCAAAATTGCAGCGAATATGATGCTGACTCATACATTCAAATATGATGGATTAGCGGATATTTATGAGGAAGAGATTACCAAGAATAAATCGTTAATTAAATCTGTTATTTTATATTAGAAACAAATAAAAAACAGATAAAAAACAGGTAAGTATGATATGTAGCAGAAATTAATAAAAATTTTCATCGTAGTAGTTATTCATTTACGAAGTTGTAAATTTATTATCTATCATCATTAATATGTGAGGACAATATGAAATTACTTTCTAAATCAATCAAAGCTATCCTTTCAGTGGGTTTATTAGGATTAGCAATTAACGCTCAAGCAGAAACGGAAATCATGGTTGCTTATGGTAACCAGCCTGGCGAACCTATCGATAAAGCAATGCACTTTTGGGCGGACAAAGTCAAAGAAAAGTCTAATGGCGACATCGTATTTAAATTGTTTCCATCGAGCCAATTAGGTAGTGAAACTGAGGTATTGGAACAGGCAAAATTCGGAGCAAATATTATTACTATCAGTGATTACGGCGCATTAATGGATATTGTGCCTGATCTTGGTGTTATTAATGCGCCGTATATTAGCCAATCATTTGAGAAAAAATCTAAGTTATTACATTCTGACTGGTTTAAAGATTTAAGCGATAAATTAGATCAACATGATATTCATATTATCGTTCCTGATGTAATTTATGGTACGCGTCATTTATTAACAAAGAAACCGGTAACAAAACCAAGTGACCTTAAAGGTATGAAAGTCCGTGTTCAACATTCACGCTTGTTCTTACAAACGATTAACGCGATGGGTGGGGTTCCGACACCGATGTCATTATCTGATGTTTACCCCGGCTTATCCGAAGGGATTATTGACGGTTTAGAAAATCCTACTGTTGTATTATTCGGTGGGAAGTTTTTTGAAGTCGCTAAAAATCTGAATTTAACTGCTCATACTAAACACATGTCTCCATTTGTGGCTGGTACGGCATTTTGGAATAACTTAACGCCGGAACAACAAAAGATTATTGTAGATGCAAGTCGTGAAATGGTGACTTATGGTGGAGGATTAATTGAACAGGCTGAAAATGAAGCATTGGAAAATTTGAAGAAAGCGGGTGTAACGGTTAACGATGTCGATTTGCCGGCTTTCGAAGCATCTGTTGCCGATGTTATTTCCACAGGATTCCCTGAATGGTCACCAAATCTTTATAAAAATGTTCAGGAAAAACTTTCTCAATTTTGACCGCACTTATGGCGTTCAGCTAGCTGAACGCCATTCTATATAGAGGTTTTGTTATGTCTAAACCAACAATTAAAAAGAAATTTTGGCTAAGTGATATTGATGAAATATTAGCATCATTTTTCTTAGCGTTAATTGTTCTGTTATCGGGTTACGGCGTAGTTATGAGATATTTTTTAAATACTCCTAGTGCCTGGGTAGAAGAAATCTGTGTCGTATTTTTTATTTGGTTTACATTTTTGGCATCAAGCGCCTTATGTAAAAACAATGAATTGATTCGCATTGATTATCTATTAACTAAAATTCCGAACAAGATAGCAAATTTCATAGACGGAGTGATTCAACCCTTAATCATGATTTTTTGTTTGGGATTTATGATTTATTGGGGATTTAAATTATTACCAATGTCGAAAATGCGTTTCACACCGGCATTACAAATTTCTTATGTCTATATTTATGCCATCATTCCGATTAGTGCATTATTTATGCTTTATTATGAATTAAGAAAAATTGCTTATTACTTCAAACTTAGTAATAAGGGGGATTAATTATGGACGTTATTATTCCTATTTCTATTCTATTGTTTCTCTTTGTTATTGGAACACCGGTCGCTTTCTGTATTTTTTGTTCAACATTAATCTATTTTTTAATGAGTAATTTACCTATGGTAATGTTGATTCAACGACTAGCTGGCGGTTTGGAAAGCGTTACTTTACTTGCGATTCCTTTCTTCATTATGGCTGGAGTATTTATGAATCACACAGGGATTAGTGAACGATTACTCAAGTTTTGTGAAGTATTAACGGGGCATATGAGTGGCGGTTTGGCTCAGGTTAATGTCGCATTGAGCACATTAATGGGCGGTTTATCCGGTTCGAATATTGCGGATGCCGCAATGAACTCGAAATTACTTGTACCTCAAATGGTTGCGCGTGGTTATAGTGCTTCATTTTCTGCAGCCGTAACAGCTGCCGGATCGCTCATTACCCCTATTATTCCGCCCGGTATAGCGATGATTATTTATGGTTATGTCAATAATGTTTCTATTGGGCGTTTATTTTTAGCGGGTATTGTCCCCGGAACCCTGCTTTGTATCATGATGATGGTTTTGGTTTCCATTATTTCTAAAAAGCGAGGTTATTTGCCTATTCGAGAAAAGCGTGCAAGCTGTAAAGAAATCATTGTTTCGGCTAAAGATGCGGTATTGGCTCTTTTACTGCCAATTATCATTATTGGCGGTATTCGAATGGGGATTTTTACACCTACTGAGGCTGGGGCTGTTGCGGTGATTTATGCATTAATACTAGGCATGTTTATTTATCGCAATATGGATTTGAAAAAACTTTGGCTGGCAACCCGAGAATCGGCATTAGGCGCGGCGAACGTATTGTTAATAATCTGTGTCGCCGTAGCATTCTCAAAATTCTTGACTTGGGAGCGTGTGCCGCAAACTCTTGCGAGCTGGATGACAACAGTGGTTGATAGTCCGATTACGTTCTTAATGCTGGTTAATGTTGCTTTATTGATTTTAGGTATGTTTTTAGAAGGTAATGCGATCATGATCGTATTGGCGCCGTTACTTGCGCCAATTGCACATTCATTTGGCATTGATCCTATTCATTTCGGTATTGTTTTTATTTTCAACGGGGCAATTGGGACGATTACGCCTCCATTAGGAACCGTAATGTTTACAACGTGTTCTATTACCGAAGTTCCTATTGAGAAATTTATCAAAGATGTCTTACCGTTTTGGGGACTCCTTATATTGGAACTCATTCTATTAACTTATATTCCGACAATCACCACTTGGCTGCCTAATTTAGTTTATGGCGTAGCACAATAATTCGTAGTAAGGATAAATAAAATGAAACAATTAAACAGAACTAATCACCCAGGCCGCCAATATCCGACAAAAATCATCCAATTCGGTGAAGGTAATTTTTTACGTGCCTTTATCGACTGGCAAATCGATATTTTAAATGAAAAAACGGATTTGAATGCGGGCGTAACAATTGTCCGTCCGATTAATACGGATTTTCCGCCGTCATTAAATACGCAAGACGGGCTTTACACGACTATTATTCGCGGGTTAGATGAAAACGGTAATAAAGTTAAAGAAACCCGTATTATTCGTTCGGTTAATAATGAAATCAATATTTATCAAAGTTACGACGAATATTTGCAGTTAGCGCATAATTTAGACATTAAATTTATTTTCTCCAACACCACTGAAGCGGGCATCAGTTATCATTCGGGCGATAAATTCGACGACCGTCCGCAAGTGAGTTATCCGGCAAAACTCACCCGTTTATTATACGAACGTTTCACTGCGGCGAACGGTGATAAAGATAAGGGGTTTATTTTATTGCCTTGCGAATTAATTGATTATAACGGTGAACAGCTTAAAGAACTGGTATTTAAATATGCCGAAGAATGGCAACTTTCCGCCGCTTTTTTGGAATGGTTGGAAGCCGCCAATACTTTTTGTTCGACCTTGGTGGATCGCATTGTCACCGGCTATCCGCGTGTCGAAGCGGCGCAATTGGAAGCGGAACTGGGCTATAACGATACTTTCTTGGATACCGCCGAACATTTTTATTTATTTGTGATTCAGGGGCCGCAGTCGCTGGCGCAATTATTGCGTTTAGACCAAGCGGATTTAAACGTCTTAATCGTAGATGACATTAAACCGTACAAAGAACGTAAAGTGGCGATTTTAAACGGCGCCCATACCGCATTGGTGCCGGTGGCTTATCTGGCAGGCGTGAATACGGTGGGAGAGGCGATGAATGATGCGGAACTTTGTCGTTTTGTGCAACACACTATGGATAAGGAAATTATTCCGGTCCTTTCTTTGCCGAAAGACGAATTGCAACAATTTGCCGACGCGGTCATTAAGCGTTTCCAAAATCCGTTTATTCAGCATCAGTTGTTATCTATTTCCTTGAACAGTATGACAAAATACCGCACCCGTAATCTGCCGCAATTGATCACTTATGCGGAAAAATTCGGTAAATTACCGCCGCACTTAACCTTTGCTTTAGCGGCGCTGATTGCCTTTTATCGCGGCGAGCGGGACGGGCAGGCGATTCCGTTGCAGGATGACGAACATTGGTTGACGAATTTCAAAACCTGGTGGCAGGAAGCGGATGCCGGCGAAATTTCTTTATTCCAATTGGTTCACCGCGTGCTGAAACAGGCGGAACATTGGGAGCGGGATTTAACCGCAATCCCGCAGTTGACGGAAACCGTTACCCGACAATTGGAAAGCATTTTAGACAAAGGTATGCGTCAAGCCCTTCGTGAATATTGTGCCGACTAAGCGGAGATTTGATATGAAGCAGTTTATCAAAATCCAGCGACAGGATAACGTAGCGGTGGCATTGCAGGATTTATCCGCCGGCACGTTGTTAGATGTTGACGGACAACAAATCGAATTAAAATCGGATATCGGGCGGGGACATAAATTCGCGTTGAACGCCATTGCCGAAAATCAGGATGTGATTAAATACGGTTATCCGATCGGTCATGCATTGTGTGATATTGCAACGGGCGAACATATTCATACTCATAATGTAAAAACCAATCTGAAAGATATTAATGATTATAAATATTCGCCGGAATCGACCGCACTTTCTGCGCAAATGCCGGATCGCGAGGTGCGGATTTATCGCCGTAAAAACGGCGGTATCGGCATCCGTAACGAACTTTGGATTGTACCGACCGTAGGATGTGTGGTGGGCATTGCCAATTTAATTAAAAAGCGTTTTATGCAGCTTAACGATTTAAGCGATATTGACGGCGTATTCACCTTTAATCACAGTTACGGCTGTTCTCAATTAGGCGATGACCACCAAAACACCAAAACAATGCTGCAAAATATGGTGAAACATCCTAATGCGGGCGCGGTTTTGGTGATTGGCTTGGGGTGTGAAAACAATCAGGTCGGCGCGTTTAAAGAAAGTCTGGGCGAACATGATGAAAATCGTGTGAAATTTATGGTTTCACAGCACTATGATGATGAGGTCGAACAGGGCGTCGAGCTTTTACAGCAGCTTTATCAGGCAATGCGTCAGGATCGCCGTGAAAGCGGTAAATTAAGTGAAGTGAAATTCGGTTTGGAATGCGGTGGCTCCGACGGTTTTTCCGGCATTACGGCAAATCCGATGCTGGGTCGTTTTTCCGATTATGTCATTAGTCACGGCGGCACGACAGTGCTTACGGAAGTGCCGGAAATGTTCGGGGCGGAACGTATTCTGATGAGCCATTGCAAAGATAAAAATATCTTCCAAAAAACCGTGGATATGGTGAATGATTTCAAAAAATACTTTATTGAGCATAACCAGCCTATTTATGAAAATCCGTCGCCGGGTAATAAAGCGGGGGGCATTACCACGCTGGAAGATAAATCTCTCGGCTGCACGCAAAAAGCGGGACACAGCCAAGTGGTGGATGTACTGAAATATGGCGAACGATTGAAAGTTCAGGGGTTGAATCTGTTGAGTGCGCCCGGTAATGATGCCGTGGCGACCAGCGCATTAGCCGGAGCGGGTTGCCATATGGTATTGTTCAGCACGGGGCGCGGTACGCCTTACGGCGGTTTTGTGCCGACCATGAAAATTGCCACCAACAGCGAGCTGGCTCATAAGAAAAAACATTGGATCGATTTTGACGCTGGGCGTTTGGTTTATGATGTGGGCATGGATGAATTATTGAACGATTTCATTAACTTAGTGGTGGAAACCGTAAACGGCAAGCCCACTAAAAATGAAATTAACGAATTCCGCGAACTAGCGATTTTCAAAAGCGGTGTGACGCTTTAAGGGAAGAGACAATGAAAAAACTCGCTCTAATCGGAGAATGCATGATAGAGCTGAACGGCGAGCCGTTCGGCACTATGCGTCAGACTTACGGCGGCGATACGCTGAATACGGCGACTTATGTGGCGCGCGTCAGCTCGCCCGAACGGATTCAGGTATGTTACGTATCCGCCTTGGGCACGGATAAATTGAGTCAGGGCATGATTGACCGCTGGCAGGGGGACGGCATTCAGACGGATTGGGTGCTGCGCGATAAAAACCGTTCCGCCGGTCTGTATCTGATTCAGCTGGACAAACAAGGCGAACGGACGTTTTTATATTGGCGCAACCAATCCGCCGCCCGTTACTTGCTGCAACACCCGGATTATCCTCAGGTTCTCTCCGCCCTGAAAAGTGCGGACATGATTTATTTAAGCGGCATCAGTCTGGCAATCTTGCCGGAAAACGACCGCACTTTGCTGATTGCACAATTGCGCGAATTGAAAAAAGCCGGCGTGGAAATCGCCTTCGACAGCAACTTCCGTCCGAAATTATGGGACAGCCTCGCACAGGCGCAAGCCTGTTATCGAGCCTTGTTACCGTTAGTGGATGTGGCGTTAGTCACCTTTGACGACGAAGAAATGCTGTGGTCGGATACGGACGAACAAGCCACTATCACCCGCTTGTCCGCCTTCGATATTCCGAAAATCATCGTAAAACAAGGCAGTCTGGGTGCCACGATTTGTGAAAACGGCACGCAGACCTTCGTTCCGACGATTCCCGTCGAAAACGTAACGGACACCACTTCCGCCGGCGATTCCTTCAACGCCGGTTTTCTGGCGGGCTATTTACAGGGCAAACCGTTGACCGTTTGTTGCGAGCAAGGTAACCGACTGGCGGGCATCGTGATTCAACATAAAGGCGCGATAATCGACCCTGCCGCCACCGAAGCGTTACGCGCAGCGTTTAATTAAATACAAGATAGAAAAATTAAGGACGGATTATGGCTTACAGCACCGAACAAATTATCGAAAAACTCAGCCGACTGAAAGTGGTCCCGGTGATAGCCGTGGATGAGGCGAAGGACATTATTCCCTTAGTGCAAACCTTATCGGACAACGGTTTACCGGTGGCGGAAATCACCTTCCGTTCGGCGGCGGGTGAAGAAGCGATTCGGTTAACCCGTCAGCATTTTCCCGACGTACTGATTGCGGCAGGAACCGTGCTGACCCCGGCACAAGCGGTGGCGGCTAAAAACGCCGGCGCGGATTGCATTGTGACGCCGGGATTTAACCCGAATATCGTCAGACTTTGCCAAGCGTTGGACTTACCCGTTACGCCGGGGGTCAACAACCCGATGGCGATTGAAGCGGCATTGGAATTAGGCGTGAAGGCGGTGAAATTCTTCCCGGCGGAAGCCAGCGGCGGGGTGAATATGATTAAAGCGTTGCTCGGACCTTATGCAAACCTGCAGATTATGCCGACGGGCGGCATTTCGCCTTCGAACATCAAAGATTATCTCGCCGTTCCGAACGTTGTGGCCTGCGGCGGTTCCTGGTTTGTGGATAAGGCGCTGATTAAGTCGCAGAACTGGGATGAAATCGGGCGCTTGGTACGCGAAGCGGTGGAATTGGTCAGCTAAAACCGTGTTAAAACAATAACCGGAGAAACCGGTCAGGGCGACGATAAGAACCGCTGGAGAGAAGAACGCTCATTCGGTTCTTGTTCGGTTGGGGTGCAGCCGGGGCAAATTGAAACGGTTGAAAAACGTTGAAAAAATTGACCGCACTTTTGTGCGGTCAATGCTTTTAAGTGTAATTATTTTTCAAAAAAGACTTTTTTCAGTCCCATTTCCAGACCGCGGAATTCGGCTAAACCTTTCAAACGACCGATTGCCGAATAACCCGGGTTGGTTTTTTTCTTCAAGTCGTCCAGCATTTGATGACCGTGATCCGGACGCATCGGAATCAGGCGGGTATCACCGTCGGCTTTACGGCGGTATTCTTCCGTTAATAGGGCCTTAACCACATTAAACATATCCACGTCACCCTGTAAATGCGCGGCTTCATGGAATGTCAGCGGATTATCTTCACGGCAGGTGGAACGTAAATGCGCGAAATAAATGCGATCGCCGAATCTTTCGGTCATTTTGACTAAGTCGTTATCCGCCCGGACTCCGTAAGAACCGGTACACATGGTGAATCCGTTCGCCGGTAAATCACAGGTATCTACGTACCATTGCATATCTTCAATAGTCGAAACGATTCGTGGTAAACCTAAAATCGGACGCGGCGGGTCATCCGGGTGAACCGCCATTTTTATGCCGACTTCCTGCGCTACCGGAATGACTTCATTTAAGAAATAAGCCAAGTGGGTGCGGAATTTTTCCGGCGAAATGTCTTTATAGCGATCGAGTTGCCCTTGGAATTCTTCTAAGGTGTAGCCTTCTTCGGCACCCGGCAATCCGGCGATAATGTTGGCGGTCAGCTGTTTGATATCCGCTTCCGTCATGTTGTCGAAATAAGCTTTCGCCGCTTTTTGTTCTTCTTCGGTGTAAGCCTGTTCTGCTCCCGGGCGTTTTAAAATATGTAATTCAAAAGCCGCAAAGGCAATTTGATCAAAACGCAATGCTTTTGAACCGTCCGGCAATTCATAGGCGAGATCGGTACGCGTCCAGTCTAAAACCGGCATGAAGTTGTAACAAACCGTATCAATGCCGCATTGGGCAAGATTACGTAAGGTTTGTTTATAATTTTCGATCCATGTTTTGTAATCGCCCGTTTGGGTTTTGATTTCTTCGTGGACCGGCACGCTTTCCACTACGGACCAGGTGAGTCCCGCCGCTTCAATAATCGCTTTACGTTTTTCGATTTCTTCGATACTCCAAACTTGCCCGTTCGGAATATGATGCAGTGCGTTTACGATACCGGTTGCGCCGGCTTGGCGGATGTCTGCTAAAGATACCGGATCATTCGGTCCGTACCAACGCCATGTTTGTTCCATAAAAACTCCTTATTTAATCGTTTATTTAAAGCCCGACAACCACCGGATTTACGTTAAACAAGAAACCGTCAAAATTCGGGTCTTCGATATCCGATAATTCGAACAGCGTTTGTTTTACGTTTTCTAAGTGTTGCCACATCGCTTTTTTTGCAAGTGCCGGATTTTTCCGTTGAATTCCGTTTAAAATATTTTCGTGATCCTGAAGCCAGAATTTGCGGTATTCCTGATCAGTAATATGGGCGTGCAGCCCCTGCCACATAGACGAGTTCGTCCGGTATTTCCAAAGCTCTTTTTGCAGTTTTATCAGCACTTCATTTTGTGTGATTTCGGCAATGGCGCAATGAAACTCTTCGTCGGCCGTATAATCTTTATCATCTTCGGCCAGCGTCATTCGCTCTTTATTTAAGATTTGTTTTAATCTCAAAATATCGTTACGGGTCGCTTGGATAGCGGCGAATTCAGCAATGCCGCTTTCCAGTAATTGTCTTGCCTGTAATAGTTCGAAAGGACCGACGTCTTCGTAAGATTCGTCCGGATGTTCCTCCGAAGTCAGCGGCATATTGATCACGTATACGCCGGAACCTTTTCGCACTTCCACTAAATTTTCCAGCTCAAGCATAATGATGGCTTCACGGACCACCGTACGGCTGACGTTCATTTTTTCTGCCAGATCCCGCTCGGGCGGCAATCTTTCGCCGATTTGGTAAAGACCGTCGATTAATTCCTGTTTTAAGATTGAGCCGATTTTTTTATAGGAGCGTAATTCTGCATTTTCAGCCATAATTAAATCTCTCGGATGTTTTCTAAGCTTAATTCGGTACCCGGTCGGAATTCATTGCCGTTTACCAGAAACGTTCTTGTTTCGTTTGCCGGTAAAGTCAATTTTAATGCCTGATAGGCGGGTTTCCAATTCCCTTGTTTCCGAATATCCATATAAACCGTATCTTGCGTACTGCCTAATGTGATATTTAATTGTAAATATTCACCTTTTTGATATTGATAAGTTAAACCGTCATCGTCAAAAATTGAGCATTGGAGTTCGCCGTCCTGTTTTAACGGATAAACGGCAAGTTGTCTTGCGGTATCCGCTTCCGGTTTGCTATAAGCGGTACGTTCGGACATCGGAATGACGGTTCCCGCTTTAACGAATAACGGAATACGTTCTAACGGTGCGTCGACATTAATTTTTTGACCGGGTTCATAGTAAGTATGGTGGTAAAAATCGTACCAGCCCGCATGATTTTGCGGTAAATACACTTCACGATTTCGTTGCCCTTTTTCTACTACGGAAGCTACGAGCAACTCTCTGCCGAAGAGATAATCATCGGTTTCGGCGTAAGTATTTGCATCGTTTTCGTGATCTAAGAACGTTGGTCGCAACATCGGTTCAAGTTGTTTATGTGACTGCCAGAAAATATTGTAGATATAAGGCATTAATCTATAACGCAGTTTAATGGTGTCGCGAATGATATTCGTCACTTCCGGATACATCCAAGGTTCGTTTACCGTTTTGTCGTCATTCCATGAATGGATGGTAAAACGCGGGTGAAAAATGCCGTTTTGTACCCAACGTACAAACAATTCGGGTTCCGGTTTGTCGCCCGCGAAACCGCCTACGTCATGACCTACGTTATACAAACCAGACAAGCTCATCCCTAATCCCATACGAATGTTATAGCGTAAGGTATTCCAGCCGGTACGGTTGTCACCCGACCAGGTTTGTACGTAACGGTTCATACCGGCGCAACCGGAACGGGAAATTAAGTACGGACGTTCGTTCGGCGCAAATTCTTTTTGTGCTTCGTAAGACGAACGCATCATTAATAGGGGGTGTAGTGCGCGAATGAGGTTAATCGGAATTTCTTTACCGAAGCCCGCGCATTTGGCTTGTTCGTCCCAAATTTCATATTCGTTGTTATCATTCCACGTAGAGCCGATACCGCGTTCCAATAACTGTTCTTTAACGTTATCTTTCCACCATTTTACCGTCGCGGGGTTGGTAAAGTCTAAATGCGAACCTTCATCGTCCCAAAAGACGGAGCGCTCGGGCAAACCCGTTTCACTGTCTTTAATAAATAAACCCAACGTTTCCGCTTCTTTATAACGAGGATGATCCTGCAACATACAAGGTTTAATGTTGGCCGCCAGATGCATACCGGCTTCGCGGAAATGCGCCGACATTTTCAGCGGTTCCGGAATTTTATCGTAATTCCAGTTGAATACATAACGTTTGCCGTTAATTGAAGTATAGCCTGATGATAATTGAAACGAGTCGCACGGAATATCGTGTTGTTTACATAGGTCTACGAATTTTTTGAGTTGTTCCTGCGCATCATCGGCATCGGTATAACTCATTGTGGAACCGCTGTAACCCAGCCCCCAACGGGGACCGAAGATTGTTCCGCCCGTAAGTGCGGTGTATTTTTTGGTAACGTCCAAGGTACTCGGTCCGAGAATGACATAGTAATCCATATCCCCGTCTTCTGCGCGGTAGCTTTTATAAGCGGTATGATAGTTATCCAATTCGTTGCCTAAATCAAACCAGCATTGAGCGAGGTTATCGTAATAAATGCCGTAGCTTACGTCGTTTTTACGGGTAATATAGAACGGAATATGTTTGTATAACGGGTCGGTTTTTTCTGCGTTATAACCCATTGCGTCGAGATTACGCATCTCAAACCGACGACCTTTACGGTTCAAATCCCCCGCTTTTTCGCCCAAACCGTAGCAGTTTTCGTCAAGGCTACGGGCAATGAAGTGAGCGATTTTATCGTTGCTGACACCAAACTGATATGCCCCTGTTTTACGTTCTTGCATCAGAGGCAGCCATTCGTCTTCTTTTTTATAAAACCATTCCAATGCGAGCGGTTGATTTATGCGAATTTTTAGCAAATCAGTCGCTACCTCAATCACATCGTTAGTAAAATTCAATTGATAATTTGGTAATGAAAATCCTGCGGTTGAAATACGATCACGTCCTTCAAACGGCACATCTTCCTGATTGGGTGCAATCGCCCAAGTGCGGTCTAATTTGAAGGCGTTTTTGTGTGTGAATGCAACGCGGATAACGTCCTGTTCCAGAACGAATATATGCATAATATAATCGCGTTCGCACTGAATATCTACGCGGTTTCCTTCTTGTCTTAAAAACTGAGCGCTTTTTAACGTTTTCATCGTATATCCTTTAATAGCCAAGTAATGTTTGCGGTAACCATAAGCTTAACTGCGGAACGAATGTCACCAAAAATAAGGTTAAAATTAACATAGCGTAAAACGGTAGTAACGGTCTGATGACTTTATCGATTTTTACGCCGGCTACGGAACAACCGACAAATAAAGTTGAGCCTACCGGCGGCGTACAGATGCCGATTGATAAGTTAAATGCCATTAAAATACCGAAATGCACCGGATCCATGCCTAATTCGGTTACGATCGGTAAGAAAATCGGCGTAAAGATTAACAGGGCGGGCGTCATATCCATAAAGGTACCCACGATTAATAATGTTAAGTTAATGATTAATAAAATTACAATCGGATTGTCCGAAACGCTTAATAAGGCATCGCTGATGGTATAAGGAATATCCGCATTCGCCATTGCCCAGGACATTCCCATTGAGGCACCGATTAACAGTAATACGATAGAGGTGGTGGTCATGGCATCCAGAATAATCCGGGGTAATTCTTTCAGCGAGATTTCTTTATAAATAATCATGGACAGAATCAGGGTATAAACTACGGCGATCGCAGAAGCTTCCGTTGCGGTAAAAATACCGGCAATAATACCGCCGATGATAACGACCACCAGCCCTAAACTCGGCAATGCGTCTAAAGTACGATGCGTCACTTCTTTAAAAGTCGGTTTCGGTGAAACGGGATATTTGTTTTTTTTCGCAATAAAATAGGCGATGCTCATAATACCCAAACCCATTAAAATTCCCGGAATATAGCCCGCTAAAAATAATGCGCCGATTGATGTGCCGCCAGAAATCAATGAGTAAACGATAAAAGTATTGCTCGGCGGAATTAACAGACCCGTCGGCGAAGAGGTAATATTTACTGCGGCGGAAAACGCCGGATCATAACCTTCTTTTTTTTGCAGCGGCGCCATTGTGCCGCCTACTGCCGCCGCCGCTGCCACCGCAGAACCGGAAATGGAACCGAACATCATGTTGGCGAGTACATTCACATGCGCTAACGAACCCGGCAAGCGACCGCCCAATACTTTGGCAAATTCGATTAAACGTAAAGCAATACCTCCGCGGTTCATAATGTTACCGGCCAAAATAAAGAACGGAATGGCTAGCAGTGAAAAACTGTCTAAGCCCGATGCCATCTTTTGAGAAATAACGGTAATTGCCGATTCCATCGGAAGGGCAAGCAAAATGGTTAAAAGCGATGATACGCCGATAGCGAAAGAAATTGGTACACCAATGGCAAGGAAAAAGAAAAAACTGCCCGCTAATGTGAGAATTGTTGTCCATTCCATGAGAGACTCCTTTAATTCTGACCTGAAAACTGACGAATGTCAGCGATAAAATCCCGCACTAAAAAGACGAGCATAAAGAATCCGCTAACGGGAAGCGCCAGATAAACCAATCCCATTTGGATTCCCAATACGGGAGAGACCTGACCGGCGGCTATCGTATCGAGAACCAGTTTCATTCCGCCGTAACACATGATTACGACAATAAAAAATATACTGATAGTATTGATAACCAGTTGAAGAAATGCCTGTTTTTTAGGGCTTTTTTCGAGTTTCATCAACAACAGATCAATGGCAAGGTGTTTCTTTTTCCCTAATCCGTAAGCCGCTCCGACTAATCCGACCCAAATAAAAAGAAAGCGTGCCAATTCGTCCGTTACCGTACTCGGATCATTCAGTACATAACGTGAAAAAACCTGCCATACGACAGAAACGACGAGCGCCGCACACAGCACAATACAGAAAGCGGCCAGTATACGGTCTAATAGGGATATGAGCCTGGTCATGATATTTTCCTCATATGATTTACAACATGTATACGCATTAATTGGTAAACCAATATACTGATAAATTTATTCAAATAACATTGAAATTTAGTTTTTTTGTTTATTTTGTGATCTTCTTCACAGATTTACATAAAACATATAGAGCCAATTATTAAATCGGTATACCATTTTATCCGATAATAGGAACGAGAGCCTATTATCCCCACCGTTTCACCAAATTTTGTATGGAGATAAGCTTATGTTTATGAAGAAAAATGTCCTTACCCTAGCGATAAGCGGCTTAGTGGCGGCGACGATGTCCCTTTCCGTGTCGGCCAAAACAACGTTAAAATTAAGTCATAACAATGATAAAACACACCCGGTTCATATTTCTATGCAGGCTATGGCGGATGAAGTCAAAAAAGCAACTGACGGTGAAGTGGTTGTTCGTATTTATCCGAACAGTCAATTAGGTAATCAACGCGAATCCATGGAATTAATTCAATCGGGTTCTCTTGATATGGCAAAAACCAATGCCAGTGAATTAGAAGCGTTCGAACCTGTTTACGGTGCGTTTAATGTTCCGTATTTATTTAAGGATACCGAACATTATTACAAAGTACTGAAAGATCCTGAAATCGGCGGGAAAATTCTGGATTCTACAAAAGGCAAAGGATTTGTCGGGTTAACTTATTACGATGCGGGATCCCGTAGTTTTTACGCTAAAAAGCCGATTAAAACTCCTGCGGATTTAAAAGGGCTGAAAGTTCGCGTACAACCTAGTCCGAGTGCATTGGAAATGATGAAATTAATGGGGGCGTCCGCAACACCGTTGGCATTCGGTGAACTCTATACTGCGCTTCAACAGGGCGTCGTAGATGCGGCGGAAAATAACCCGACGGCCTTAACATTAATGCGTCACGGTGAAGTGGCGAAATTTTATAGCGAAGACGAACACACAATTATCCCGGATGTCTTGTTAATAAGTGAAAAATCCTGGGCAAAACTCACTCCGGAACAGCAAAAAATAGTGAAGGACGCAGCGGATAATTCAATGATGAGCCATAAAGATCTTTGGGCTAAGGCAACTGAAGAAGAAATTCAGAAAGCAAAAGATACGATGGGAGTTGAGTTCGTAAAAGTGGAAAAACAACCGTTTGTGGATGCGGTGAAACCGATGCATGATAAGGCGCTTGCCGATCCGGTCATTGGTCCGATGGTACAAAAAATTGATGCCGCACGATAATAGGGCTATTAGGGTATGATAATCCATGCCCTTTTATTTTGAGGTTCGGAGAAAATAAAATGACGTTAGCCGGAAGTCATCGTTTTAACGATAAAGCGGTGGTATTTACGGAAAGCGGTGAGTGCTTGGTACTTATTTTGCCGGATAAGCAGCCAAAACGGGTGCACATAAAATTTTAACCGATATGCCTACGGGAGATTTCGCCGAAACGAGACCATTAATAGGAGGTATGCGGGTACTTCGAACAGCATTGTTTTTCCTATTGACGGCGGCATCTCTGCTTATAGCGGCGTGTAAGGAGTAACAAATGAAACAATTTATGGATGAGGATTTTTTACTGTCTAATGATGTGGCGCGTACGCTTTATTTCGATTATGCGAAAGATCAGCCGATTTTCGATTATCATTGCCATTTACCGCCTAAAGAGATTGCGGAGAATCGTTTATTTAAGGATTTAACCGAAATCTGGTTAGCGGGCGACCATTATAAATGGCGAGCCATGCGTTCGGCGGGGTTTGATGAAAATGTGATTACGGGCAATGCTTCCGCTTATGAAAAATATCAGGCTTGGGCGAAAACCGTACCGCTTTGTATCGGCAATCCGATTTATCACTGGACGCATTTAGAACTGCGTCGTCCGTTTGGGATTACCGATACCTTGTTCGGACCTCAAAGTGCGGACAAAATTTGGCAAGAATGTAATGAATTGTTACAACAACCCGAATTTTCCGCTCGCGGTATTATGCGGCGGATGAACGTGAAATTTTCCGGCACAACGGATGATCCGATTGACAGCCTTGAGTATCACAAAGCTATTGCGGAAGATAACGCTTTTGATATTGAGGTCGCGCCGAGCTGGCGTCCGGATAAAGCGGTTAAAATCGAATTAGACCAATTTAACGATTATCTGGAACAGCTGGAACGGGTTTCCGACACCGACATTAACAGCTTCGACGCATTGAAAAAAGCGCTTCTCAAACGTTTGGAGCATTTTGATCAACATGGTTGTAAATCGGCGGATCACGGTATGGAAATCGTACGTTTTGCGCCGATTCCCGATGAAAAAGAATTGGATCGTATTTTACGATTACGCCGTAGTAATCAGGCGTTGACGGAATTACAAATCAATCAATATTCGACCGCACTTTTAGTATGGTTAGGTACCGAATATTGCAAGCGTAACTGGGCTATGCAAATGCATATTGGTGCCTTGCGCAATAACAATACCCGTATGTTCAAGCTGCTCGGTGCGGATGCGGGATTCGATTCTATTGCCGACCGCACTTTTGCGGAACCGCTTTCTCGTCTGTTGGATACGATGGATCAAAACGACGAATTGCCGAAAACCATTTTGTATTGCCTGAATCCTCGGGACAACGAAATGATCGCTACGATGATCGGTAACTTCCAAACGGGAGGAGTCGCCGGAAAAATCCAGTTCGGTTCGGGTTGGTGGTTTAATGATCAGAAAGACGGTATGGAACGTCAGTTACAGCAACTTTCACAGCTTGGTTTATTGAGTCAATTCGTGGGTATGTTGACGGATTCGCGCAGTTTCTTGTCTTACACCCGACACGAATATTTCCGTCGGATTTTATGCGAGATGGTGGGTAAATGGGTGGTCAACGGCGAAGCCCCGAATGATATGAATCTGCTTGGAAATATGGTGAAAAATATCTGTTATAACAACGCGAAAAGTTATTTCAAATAAGGGAAAATTTGACCGCACTTCCGGGTTCCGACTAAAAAGGCGTGATTCAACGCCTTTTTAATCGCCGTTTTTACAGTAACGGGCTGACCAGCCGTACGATATTTTCCACCAGCCCCCACCATTTTTGTCGGAACAGCCGGTCCATTTCGTTAATGTAACGGCTGTCGGCTAAGTATTGTTGTTGCAACGCGGCGATTTGGGTCGTCATATCCCGATTGTAAATCGCCAGACTGATTTCAAGATTCAGGAAAAAGCTGCGCATATCCATATTAACGGTGCCGAACAGGCTGAAATCATCATCGATTACCAGGGTTTTGGCATGTAATAATCCCGCTTTAAATTGCGCGATTTTAATGCCGTGTTTCAGTAATAACGGAAAATAAGCCCGTGAAGCGTAGCGCACCATGAAGGAATCCACTTTTTCCGGCAAAATCAGCGTGACGTCCACACCGCGTCGCGCCGCGGTGGTGAGAGCTATCAGCAGCGGTTCGTTCGGTACAAAATACGGCGTAGTAATCACAATCCGTTTGGTGGCGGCGTGAATGGCGCACAGAATGGTTTCGTAAATAATACTTTCATCTTGTTCCGGTGCCGAGGGAATCACCTGAGCAGTGATATCGCCCGCAGCGGCCGGGATTCTTTCCATATCCGTTTGTTCGTAACGCAGCAGGTAATGTTGTACCAATTGCAGATTTTCTTCGCTCTCAACGGCGATATCCGCATACAGCACCGCCGCCATTTCCAGTACGACGGCGCCGGTGCAGCGCATCATTACGTCCACCCATTCGCCCACACCGGAATCTTTTTTGAAATAACGGGGATCAATCAGGTTAAAACTGCCGGTGTAACCGATATAGTAATCGACAACCAGAATTTTGCGGTGGTTGCGCAGATCATTGCGGGTATAAAGGGTGCGTAATAACCCGATAGGCAGGGAGGCCTCTACAAATACGCCGGCAGTTTGCAGTTTATTATGCCATCGGCTGCGGAAAAAACGGCTGCTGCCGATGGCGTCCGCCAGAATGACGCAACGTACGCCGCGTTTGGCGGCATCCAGTACCGCTTGTAATAAGGCGTCGATTCTGCCTTCCGGTTCGATAATATAAAAAGCCAACAGGCAGCTTAATTTAGCTTGTTGAATATCGGCAATCATGGCATTGATGATGTCGTCGGTAGAGGTGAGCAGTTGCATGCGGTTATGTTGATTTGCCGCTAATCCGGTAGCTTTTTTTACCATTTTTTCAATGCCTTGATGGGATTCGGGCAGTTCTTTATCCGCACTGAAATGTTGTTCGTCCGTTAAATAATCCGAGGCGAAGTTTTGATAAAATCGAATCATTTCCGTTGTTCGGGCTAAACGGCGTCTGCCGATTCGGGTTTCGCCCACTAGTAAATAAGCTATAATCCCCACCATGGGAAATGCCAGCAAAATCACTAGCCAGGCGAAAGCCGAACCCGTATTGCGCTGACGGTATAATACCCGCACGGCGCAAGCGACGACGACGGTAAAGTGGAGCGCCAGTAATACTTCACTCCAGGTTAACGAAAATGACATATTCCTTCCTTCATCGATAAAATACGAAGCCTTTACTCCAAAGAAAAATGCAGTTCTACCGGATTATGGTCGGAACTGCGTAACGCCGTGCTTTGCGCGGAATGTACGGTGACACCGCGGATAAAAATATTGTCTAACGGATAACCGAAGGCTTTAATCCGTTCATCCGGCGAAAAGTGCACGGCGGTTAAGCCTAAGGAACGGATGAGTGCCTGTAACTGTGCGTTGCGGTTTTTGCTCCATGCATTGAAATCGCCCGTTAACACTACGGCGCCGTGATGTTGCGCTACTAATTGTTTTAAGGTTTCCAACTGGTATTGGTAAGCCGTGGTTTTCCATTCGAAATTGACCAAATGCACGTTCACGATGAGCAGAGACCGGTTTTCCACCGCAAACTGCATTGCCGCCATCACTTTCGGCAGCCGCAGCCAAGGCTCGGGTTGCGCATTGATACAATAACGTTCGGCGCTCAAATCGGATAGATTCAATACGCCCGATTGCTGGTGACGAAACTGAAACGCCAGTGTGTGTAACATGGTTTTAAACCGGGGTAATGTTTGCGGAATATGCTGTAAAGTGGTGGCTTCCTGCAGAAAAACGAATTGTTTGTCTTGCACCAGATTAAGTAAGTCCCTGCGCCATCCGTTATCCGCACCTTTGTGAATATTCCAACTAAGCAGGCGGAATTCGCGTTTTGCCACGGGTTCCGCCAGCGGATTGCGATAACACTGCCAGCGGGTAATATTCTTATCTTTCTCTTTTTCAAATGGCTGTCCCTGCGGGTGCCGGAATAATACTTCCGGTGTTTGATAAAGGGTCAGATTTTTGGTTAAAAACATAGTACCGCCGCCGAATAAAAGCGTAATAATTAAAAAAAATGTGCGTTTTTTCATTTTATGCACAACTTGATAAATGATATCCATCTTAGCAATAAACGGCGTGATTATTCAAATTTTTACCAAATGGCGGGAGTCAAACAAAAAGTGCGGTCAACTTGACCGCACTTTTTCCTTTTTGCAGGGATTTTAGATAAACAGATTCGCAAATAACAAACCCAAACAAATACTGAAGAACATGCTGAGTAAGCCCGGAATCATAAAGCTGTGGTTGAAAATGTATTTACCGATACGGGTGGTGCCGGTAGTATCAAAGTCGATAGAGGCGATAATCGGACCATAGTTCGGAATAAAGAAGTAACCGTTGACCGCTACAAACACCCCGATAAGCACCGGTGCCGGAATGCCCAAGCCGATACCGAGCGGGAACAATGTGGCAACCGTCGCCCCTTGGCTGTTTACCAGCACGGATAATGCGAATAAGGCGAAGGCGAACGCCCATGGTGCGGTGTTGACCAATTCGGATACCATTTCTTTTACTTCGCTCATGTGAGCCTGCATTAAGGTGTCGCCTAACCATGCGATACCGAAGATGGCGATAACCGCACGCATACCGGCATGGAATACGGAACCTTTGGTAATGGCGGTGCCGTCCGGTTTGCAGAAGAAAATGATGAGCGCGCCGATTGAAAGCATGACGATTTCGATAGTATGCGCCATGCCCATTGGTTTACCGTCGAACACCGGACGCAGTGACGGAATCGCCCCCATTAATACGACCAGTAATGCGCCCAATAAGAATAAGGAGACGGAAACTTTAGCGCCGGCGGTGATTTCGACTTCTTCAGGATTGCTGTCCGCATGAATGGATTTTACGTATTCCGGATCTTGCAAACGTTTTTGATATTCCGGATCGTCTTTCAGTTCTTTACCCATTTTGTTCACGAAAATACAGGCGAGACCCAAACCGAGTACGGTTGCCGGAATAGTCACGGAAAGTACGTTACCTAAAGTAATGCCTTGCGGTTCGAGATATGCGACCACGGCAACCACTGCGGCGGCAATCGGACTGGCAACAATGGCGAATTGCGAAGCGATAACCGCCATCGAAAGCGGACGTTCCGGGCGAATACCGTTGTGGCGGCTGACTTCCGCAATAACCGGCAGTACGGAATAAGCTACGTGGCCGGTTCCCGCCAATACCGTGAATGTCCAGGTTACCGCGGGTGCCATAAAGGTGATATATTTCGGATTACGGCGCAGAATGTTGGTGGCGATTTTGATCATGTAATCCAAACCGCCCGCCGCTTGCATAGAAGCTGCGGCGGCAACCACCGCCATAATCATAAACATTACGTCAATCGGCAAACCGGCGGGTTTCAGTCCGAATCCGAAAGATAGGATAGCCAGACCCAAACCGCCGAATACGCCTAAACCTATACCACCGACCCTTGCACCCATCAGGATACAGAGCAATACGATGGCAAATTGGATAATAAACATTGCAGTCATAATTGTTCTCCATAAAAGTTATAAAAAGTAAGCCGCACTTTTCAGCCTGAATATCGGTTCCGCTGATTTTACAAGCGATTGCCAACCGTTATCAGGACTTTAACATTTTCCGATAATATACCGCTAAATAGTAAGGATTTAAACCTTAAAAATTTTAATAGTTCAAATAAAAATTTGTACGATCAAACACTTATCGAAATTTGATCAAGATCACATTTTTAGCCTATAAAAGCCGCTATGATTTGGTGTGACGACTATCTGACACAAAAACGAGGGTAAAATTATGAAAAACGTACGTGTTGAAGTGGATTTATTAGGCGAACGCGAAGTATCGAATGATGTGTATTGGGGGATTCATACATTAAGAGCGGTGGAAAATTTCAATATTTCCGATCATTGCATTTCCGACGTACCGGAATTCGTACGCGGTATGGTGATGGTGAAAAAAGCGACGGCGATGGCCAACGGCGAATTAGGTGCGATTCCGAAAAAAGTCTCCAAAGCTATCGTTCAGGCTTGTGATGAAATCCTGTTGAACGGACGTTGCATGGATCAGTTCCCGTCCGATGTTTATCAAGGCGGCGCAGGTACTTCCGTGAATATGAATACCAACGAAGTCGTAGCCAATTTAGCCTTAGAAATTTTAGGTCATCAAAAAGGCGAATACGATATTATCGACCCGATGGATCACGTGAACGCCAGCCAGTCTACCAACGATGCCTACCCGACCGGATTCCGTATCGCCGTGTACAACAGTATTATGCATCTGATTGAAAAAATCGAATATTTGCAACAAGGTTTCGACAAAAAAGCGGAAGAATTCGCCAATGTGTTGAAAATGGGGCGTACTCAGTTACAAGACGCCGTACCGATGACCGTGGGACAAGAATTCAAAGCCTTTGCGATTCTGCTTGAAGAAGAAGCGAAAAATTTAAAAGATACGGCGGAATTATTGCTGGAAGTCAACTTAGGTGCGACGGCAATCGGAACCGGTTTGAATACCCCGGAAGGTTACCGCGAATTGGCGGTGAAATGTTTATCCGAAGTAACCGGTTTGCCTTGCGTCGGTTCCGAAAATCTGATTGAAGCCACTTCCGACTGCGGTTCTTATGTAATGGTGCACGGCGCGCTGAAACGAAGCGCGGTCAAAATTTCGAAAGTTTGTAACGACTTACGTCTGCTGTCATCCGGTCCGCGAGCAGGATTGAACGAGATCAATCTGCCCGAATTGCAAGCCGGTTCTTCCATCATGCCGGCAAAAGTAAATCCGGTTGTGCCCGAAGTGGTAAACCAAGTGTGCTTTAAAGTGATCGGTAACGATACGACCGTAACTTTTGCCGCCGAAGCCGGCCAGTTACAGTTAAACGTAATGGAACCGGTAATCGGTCAAGCGATGTTCGAATCTATCGATATTCTCGCTAACGCATGTGTGAATTTGCGTGATAAATGTATCGACGGTATCACCGTAAACAAAGAAATCTGTGAAAATTACGTGTTTAACTCTATCGGTATCGTGACCTATCTGAATCCGTTTATCGGCCACCATAACGGCGATATTGTGGGTAAAATCTGCGCACAAACCGGTCGCAGCGTACGAGATGTAGTACTGGAAAAAGGCTTACTGACCGAGGCGCAGTTAGATGATATTTTATCCGTTGAAAACCTGATGAAACCGACCTATAAAGCGGCGCGTTTTACCGACGAAGAATAAGCGACGGCGAAAATCATCACAGGAAATAATAGCTATGCAAATGAAACAATTAACCTTAGCAACCTTATTGGCCTTCTCGGCGTTTTCCGCTTCCGCCGCAGATTTGCCTAATCTGACCGTGCTCGCTACCGGCGGCACCATCGCCGGCAGCGGTGAAAGCGAAGTAAGTTCCGCTTATCAGGCGGGTCAGTTGAATATCGACACTTTATTAAACGCCGTGCCGGAAATCAAATCGCTGGCAAACGTGAAAGGCGAACAGGTGGTGAAAATCGGTTCGCAGGATATGAGCGACGATATCTGGCTGAAACTGGCGCGTACCATTAACGGTCAATGCGGCGGTACCGACGGTTTTGTGATTACTCACGGCACGGACACCATGGAAGAAACCGCTTATTTCCTCGACATGACGGTGAAATGCGAAAAACCGGTGGTCATGGTGGGCGCAATGCGTCCGGCAACGGAGAAAAGTGCGGACGGCCCGTTGAATCTTTATAACGCCGTGGTGGTGGCGAAAGATAAAAAATCTTCCGGTCGCGGTGTATTGGTGGCGATGAATGACGAAGTGCTGGGGGCGCGTGATGTCACCAAAACCAGCACAACTTCCGTGCAAACTTTCCGTTCACCGAATTTCGGTACTTTAGGTTATGTACATAACAGTAAAGTGGATTACGAACGTTCGCCGGAAAGCAAGCATACTATCGACACGCCGTTTAATGTGGATCATTTGGAAAAACTGCCGAAAGTGGGTATTGTTTACGCTTATGCCAATATGCCGACGGAACCGTTGAAAGCGTTGCTTGATGCGGGTTATGAAGGTATCGTGGTCGCCGGCGTGGGCAACGGCAATATGAATAAAGCGAATCTGGATTTGTTGGCGGAAGCCGCTAAGAACGGCGTAACGGTGGTGCGTTCCTCCCGCGTACCGACAGGTTACACCACCCGAGATGCGGAAGTGGACGACAGCCAATACGGCTTTATTGCCTCCGGTACGTTGAATCCGCAAAAAGCCCGCGTGTTATTGCAGTTAGCGTTAACCAGAACCAAAGACGCGGTACAAATTCAGCAGTATTTCGAAGATTTCTGAATTTGCCGAAAAACGTTGTGTTTTTTGACCGCACTTGAATCGCAAACACCCGACAAGATACAATGTCGGGTGTTTTTTATGGGAGTTAAAGTACGAAGAAAATTCGTATTCTGTTTGTCTGTTTAGGGAATATCTGCCGTTCTCCTATGGCGGAGTTTATGATGCGGCATAAAGCAAAATTAGCGGGATTGAGTGATTTTATCGAAACGGACAGTGCGGGAACATCGGGTTGGCATGACGGTAAGGATATGCATTGCGGCACGGCGGATATGCTGGATTTACATAAAATCGGCAGCACCGGTTTTGTCAGTCGCAAAGCGGACGTTGCGGATTGGGAACATTTCGACTATATCGTGGCGATGGATCATCAAAACCTGCGGGATTTGCAAGCGCTGTTCGGTAAAAAATCCGATAAATTATTCGGCATCGCCGAATTAGTCCCCGAGTTGCAATACGATCATATTCCCGATCCCTGGTACACCCATAATTTTCAGGAAACCTATCAGTTGTTAGACGTGTGCTGTGATGCCTTACTGGCAAAAATTCGACGCGAACATAAACTTTAAAAATGCCGGGCAGATCACATTTTTTATGTTTGAAATCGGTTAAGATATAAACATATCCTAGAGATATTCTCTTTTCTTTTTTGATTTATCCCACAGGAGTAAAGCTTATGTTTCCGGAATTCCGTGATTTAATTACCAAACTAAAAACCGAAGATGCGCATTTTGCCCGCTTATTTGAAAGACACAACGAGCTGGATCACAAAGTCAAAAACATCGAAGACCATATCGAGATGGGAACGCCGAGCGAAGTGGAAATGCTCAAGAAGGAAAAACTTCAGTTGAAAGACGCCATGTACGCCATCTTGAAAAAAGCTTCATAAATGCCTTCGGACGGTTGCATTCGGGGGCGTATAAGTTAGAATGAGCGGACTTGATTCGAACAGGTTATGCTTATGTTAGATATTGTTTTATACGAACCTGAAATCCCGCAAAATACCGGCAATATTATCCGTTTGTGCGCCAATACCGGTTTTCGCCTGCATCTAATCGAACCGCTCGGGTTTACTTGGGATGACAAACGTCTGCGTCGGTCCGGTTTGGATTACCATGAATTCGCCGAAATCAAACGGCATAAAACGTTCGAGCGGTTTATTGAAAGTGAAAAACCGAAACGTTTATTCGCTCTTACCACCAAAGGCGGACCGGCACACAGTGAAGTGCGGTTCGAATCGGGTGATTTTTTAATGTTCGGTCCTGAAACCCGCGGCATCCCGATGTCGATTTTAGACAACATGCCGATGGAACGGAAAATCCGCATTCCCATGACGGCAAACAGCCGCAGCATGAACCTGTCCAATTCCGTCGCCGTTGCGGTATACGAAGCCTGGCGCCAACTCGGTTATCAGGGAGCGGTGAATTTAACCCGTTAATTTCTAAATACTTCTTTCAATATATTCAATACAGCCACATTTTTCGCCGACTGCGCGGCGTTTGCCACTACGGCGGAAATGCGTTTGCCGGGTAATGTTGTATTCGGCAGTACTTGTTGCAACCGGTGATTTTCGGCGAAAACTTGTAATTCGCCGCTAAGTATAAAAGTCAGCCCCATTCCTTCGCTTGCCAAGTAATAAGCGCTCGCCGATGCATTCGGGCATTCGGTACGGTGTTCGGGCAGGCATTTCGGCAGGTTCAAGGCTTCAAAAGCGTTGAGCAATATGAAATCGCTGTGGTTAAGCCAGTGGGCGGTAAGTAAATCCGCAGGTTGATTGATGGGGGTTCTTGTCAAATAATCCGGCGAAGCGGCGATACACAACGACCATTCCGCTAAGCGATACACCACATTATCGGGCGAATCGCTGATGTCGCCCGCCCGGATAGCGATGTCCGCCGTGCTGTGTTGTAATTGAGCCATAGTATCTTCGGCGAGCAAGACAAGCTGAATATCGGGCAAATTCTGTTCCACCGTCTTCAATAAAGCTCGAATTTCTTTGGTTCGCACCAACCCAGTGGGTAAAGAAAGGCGCACCATACCGCTAGGTTTGGCTTTAAGTGCGGTCATTTTTTCGTGCGTTTCCGTCATCACGTCCGCCAGTTTTGAAGCCTGTTGCCATAAAATTCTGCCCGATTCGGTCAGTTCTAAACGGCGAGTATTGCGATTGAGCAATTTCAACCCGTAATAGGCTTCCAGATTTTGCAAATGCTGACTAACCGCACTTGCCGTCATGCCTAAACTTTCTGCAGCACGGCTCATACTGCCTTTTTTGATGACTTCATTGAAAATTAACAGACGTTTTGTATTTTCCATGTTCAAGTTTAACTTAAAAGTATTTTCAGAATTATTGGTATTATCAAGTAAAACTGTGTGTATTAAAATATACCCAACTTAAATAGTCAATCAAAACTTAAATGAGGAATATGTTATGACAACGATTTCAATTTTCGGCAAAGGTAATATGGGTAAAGTGCTGGCGGAACGTTTCACGCAGGCCGGTAATCAAGTGACAACGGTCGGACGTAATGAGAATGCAAAACTGGGCGAAATCGTCATCTTTGCCGTCCCATTCGCAGCAGTTGATGATATTATCAACCAATATCGCAATCAATTAGCCGATAAAATTGTGATTGACATTACCAATCCGGTGGACTTCGCTACCATGGATGATTTGGTGGTGCCGCCCGACAGTTCTGCGGCTGCGGTTATCGCACAAAAATTACCGGCTTCAGCGGTAATCAAAGCGTTTAACACTAATTTGGCGGCGAATATCGGTTCCGGAAAAGTGGCCGATCTCGCTCAAACCACGGTGTTGCTCGCCGGTGATTGCGAACAATCCAAGGCAAAAGTAACCGAAGTTTTAAACGGTAGCGGTTTGGCGGTAAAAGATGCGGGTTCGCTCAAACGGGCGAGAGAATTGGAAGCTCTCGGTTTCTTGCAAATTACTCTTGCAGTGCGGGAACAAATCGGCTGGACAGGCGGTTTTGCGTTGTTTGCATAAAAAAGTTATGAGGAGAAAAAAATGCCGCATATTTCGATTAAATGTTATCCCAAAGGGTTGAACGCACAGGAATTGCAACGTTTTGCCGATGACTTAACGGCGTTTGTCAGCGAACGTCTGCATACGCCTGAAGAGTGGATTACCATTGATTATCAGGAAATGCCTGCTGATGAATGGAAGGAAAAAGTTTATGATGCGGAAGTTAAACCGAACGGCAAACATTTTTTACGCCGACCGCATTATGAATTATAAGGAAGAGTAACATGAAATTTAAAACCGTTTTAGCCTGCGCATTATTGATGAGTTCTTTTGCTTTCGCCCAAGAACCCGTGCGCTATTTCGGACAGAGCGAGCAAGGTTATCGGGCCTCGCAACCTTACGGCGTAAATGAAAAAGCGGGGCATTACGCCCAATCGGCGGACGCCGAAATTTGGTATGAAATCTACGGTAAAGGCGAACCTGTGGTAGTGTTGCACGGCGGCATGGTCGGTTCGGTGGCGGAAATGGGCGAATTTATCGATGAATTGGCGAAAACCAAGCAAGTGATTGCCATCAGTACCCGCGGACATGGTAAATCCTTTGCCGGCGGTAATCAAAGCTATCCGCAAAAAGCCGAAGATGTGTTAGCCGTATTAAATGCCGCCAAAGTTCAAGGCAAAGTCAGTTTGCTCGGGTTTAGCGACGGCGGCTATACGGCGTTATTTTTCGGTGCAAACTATCCTGAACGTACGGCAAAAATCGTTGCCATCGGTGCGGGCGAATGGAAAAAAGGCTTTGTGCAAGGCACTCGTAACCCGAATATGACCTTTCAAGACTTGGAAAAACTTGACCGCACTTTTTGGGCGCAGCAAGCCGGAATCCGTCCTGAACCTGCCAAAACCGCCGACTGGTTCGACAGCCTTAATGAAACCTACAATCACACCGGCGTAGAAGCGGACGTGTTCCAAAAAATCATGGCGCCGACCTTATTTGTGGTGGGCGAAAAAGATACCAATGCGCCGTTGGATACGGTGTTAAGTGCATATAAAATGACGAAAAACGCCCAACTTTCGGTGATTCCAAATGCTAACCACCCGGTTTTTGCGGAGAATTTCCAAGCCGTATGGACGGCGGTAAAACCGTTCTTAGATACGAAATAAAAGTATGTAGCCCGGGTCGTTTGGATTTATTGGTCGGGTAACATTGCCCGACCTTGTATATTAAAAATCAGATAAACCGGCAACCGCTAGCACAATGTTATCCACAGCTACGTTTACTCGGTTATTAGGGCGCGGTGAATTTAAACTGTCGGTGGCCGAATGTTCTGCCATTCTTGAGCGTATCCCTGCCAATTTGAATTTTTACATCGCGTTTATTAACGACGACATAAAAATCGAGCTCTGTAAAATACGGAGCTCGATCGTTAAGTTTACTTTTCACTGTCTAAAAGTGCGGTCGGTTTTAATGACGTTTTTTAGATTAAATATCCAGATTTGCACGTAACGCGTTGGTTTCGATGAAGTCGCGGCGCGGTTCCACTTCATCCCCCATTAAGGTGGTGAATAGCTGATCCGCTTCGACGGCGTCTTTAATGGTGACCTGCAACATATGGCGCGCTTCCGGATCCATAGTGGTTTCCCAGAGTTGTTCCGGGTTCATTTCGCCTAGCCCTTTGTAACGCTGTACGGTTAAACCGCGGCGGGACTGTGCTACCAGCCAGTTGATCCCTTCTTCGAAACCGCTAATCGGTTTTTTGGTTTCGCCGCGTTGAATATAGGCAGTGTCTTCCAATAATCCGTCGATTTTTTTACCTAAATTTACTACGCGGGCGTATTCGTTGCTGTGAGCAAAATTGAAATCCAGCAGATAGTTGGTATCAATACCGTGCGCGCGGACGGTCAGTACAATGTCGTACATATTCCGTTCGCCGTTGAACTGAGTTCGAATGCGGTAATGGTTGCTGTCGGTATCCTGTTCTTCCAGTATTTTTACCAGAGAATTCGCCCAATTTTCCACCGCACTTTGATCTTCCAGAATAGATGTGGTCAATTCGGGATAATAAATCAATGATTTTAACAGGATTTCCGGATAGCGACGGTGCAGGCGCGCAATCATTTGTTGTACGCCGTTAAATTCGGATACCAGATTTTCCAACATTAAACCGTTCATCGCCGGGGCGTTTTCATTCACATAAAGCGCCGCGTCCTCCAGTGCTATCGCCAATTCGTATTGGGTCATGGATTCGTCGTCTTTCAGGTATTGTTCCTGTTTGCCTTTCTTCACTTTATAAAGCGGCGGCTGGGCGATATAGACGTAACCGCGTTCAATCAGTTCCGGCATTTGGCGGTAGAAGAACGTCAGCAATAATGTACGGATGTGCGAACCGTCCACATCCGCATCGGTCATGATAATAATTTTGTGATAACGCAGTTTTTCCGGATTATATTCGTCGCGTCCGATTCCGCAACCCAGTGCGGTGATTAACGTACCCACTTCCTGAGAAGACAGCATTTTGTCGAATCGGGCTTTTTCCACATTCAGGATTTTACCCTTTAACGGCAGAATAGCCTGGTTTTTGCGGTTGCGGCCTTGTTTGGCCGAACCGCCCGCAGAATCCCCTTCCACCAGATAAAGCTCGGAAAGGGCGGGATCCCGTTCCTGACAATCCGCCAGTTTGCCCGGCAGACCGGCAATATCCAGTACGCCTTTGCGGCGGGTCATTTCACGGGCTTTACGGGCGGCTTCACGGGCACGTGCCGCCTCTACGATTTTGGTGGCGATAATTTTGGCGTCGTTCGGATTTTCTTCCAGATATTCCTGCAACCGCTCGTTCATGGCGGATTCCACGGCGCCTTTTACTTCGGAAGAAACCAGTTTGTCTTTGGTTTGCGAGGAGAATTTCGGATCCGGTACTTTCACGGAAATCACCGCGACCAAGCCTTCGCGGGCGTCATCGCCGGAAGTATCCACTTTATCTTTATCGCTTTTCCCTTTCTTGTTTAAACCGGATTTATCCATATAGGCATTCAGGGTGCGAGTCAACGCCCCGCGGAAACCCGCCAAGTGGGTACCGCCGTCCCGTTGCGGAATATTGTTGGTAAAACAGTAAATATTTTCGTTATAACTGTCATTCCACTGCAATGCCACTTCAACGCCGATACCCTCTTTTTCCATCGTAAAATAGAATGGTTTTTGATGAATCGGCGTTTTATTTTGGTTTAAAAATTCCACGAAAGCCTGGATACCGCCTTCGTAGTGGAAATGATCATTTTTACCGTCTCGTTCGTCGAATAATTTGATAGATACGCCTGAATTCAGGAAAGAGAGTTCGCGTAACCGTTTTTTCAGAATATCGTATTCGAAAACGGTTTTAGTGAAAATAGCGGAACTTGGCCAGAAGTGTACTGTAGTACCTGTTTTTTCGCTGTCACCGATGATTTTCAACGGCGCTTGCGGTTCGCCCAGGTGATAGAACTGCTCGTGTACATGTCCCTGGCGGCGGATGGTAAGTTGAAGTTTGTCAGAAAGGGCGTTCACCACGGAAACCCCCACACCGTGTAATCCGCCCGATACTTTATAGGAGTTATCGTCGAATTTACCGCCGGCATGCAATACGGTCATAATCACTTCTGCCGCCGAAACGCCTTCTTCCGGGTGAATATCTACCGGAATGCCGCGCCCGTCGTCCTGTACGGATATGGAATTGTCTTCATGAATGGTGACGATAATGTCTTTACAATAACCGGCTAACGCCTCGTCAATAGCATTGTCTACCACTTCAAAAACCATGTGATGCAAGCCCGTGCCATCATCCGTATCTCCGATATACATTCCGGGGCGTTTACGTACCGCATCTAAGCCTTTCAATACTTTGATGCTGCCCGCACCGTAATTTTCGGCTGTATTCTCTGACATAAAAATATCTCTTATTTGTTGCAAAAAATTGGCGAAATTATAGCAGAAAAGAGGAAAAATAGCACGGATTAATGCCGGCAAAGTGCGGTCGGAAAACGCAAAGTTTTTTGAGTCTCGGTTAGGTCAACGCCCCTGGCGGAACGTTCTTTCCGAAGGATAGCGAATAACAAAATAGCGTTTGAGGGAATGCCGGTTTTAGAAAGTCGTTACGTTTACGGGATATATTTTCGGATAAACGGCAACCCGGCGCCGATTAACGCTGCGTTTTGCTGTAAAGCGGCGATGCGGATGAATTGTCCGCTCAGCGGAAACGGGGCATGATTTTCTACCAGCCGGCTTAAGAGCGACAGGTCTTCATCGCGTAAATAAGGGGCGATTTCTCCGCCTAAAATAATGTCCCGTTCCAACAAAAGATATACGTAATTCAATGCCTTGGCGAAGTAGGTTAAGAATCGGAGCCAACGGGCATAGGTCGGTTGATCGTCGGTACGCAGTTTCAGAAAAAAGTGTTCCAGGGATTCGCCGGATTGTAAAAGTGCGGTTAAAGAACAATAAGTTTCTAAACAGCCGATTTGACCGCAATAACAAGGATTACCGTTGTCGTTTATGCGGAAATGTTCCAGCGCGCCGGAATAGCCCTGTTTGCCTTGATCAATCTGATTATTGAGAATTAATGCGCCGCCGAGATGTTCGCTGACGGAAATATAAACGGCGTTATGAATGTGTTGTTTCGCATGCCATAATTCGGCATTGGCGGCGCATTTGACATCGTGCAGCAGGATTACGGGATAAGCGAAATACGGTTGCAGTGTCGCGACGCTGAGATGATCATAAGGTAAGATTTTGCCGTATAAAATAGTTTGCCCGTCTTTATTGGCTATCCCCTGAAAGGAAATCCCCACCCCTAAAATCCGACTGTCGTTATAGCCCTGATCCGCAATAAATCCGTTTATAGTGTGACAGAGACTTTGAATATAGTTCAAGCTGTTCTCAAAATTCACCATGAAATAATTCACTGTAGAAATATCGCCTTTCAGATTAATGACGGCGCATTTGATACTTTTGGACTGGATTTCCACTCCGATGGAAACGGCGGCATCGTCCACCAACCGATAAGCGGTGGCCGGTCTGCCGCCTTGTGGTGCACACATGCCGTTTTCTTGAATTTTTCCTTCCGCTTCTAAAGCGGATACATTATTAACGACAGTGGGTAGGCTGAGTTTCAATAAACGGGCAATTTGGGGTTTCGACAGTAATTCGTGGTGAAAAAACAAACGGTATATGTTGAGGTAATTGCTTTGTTTCACATCCTGCGCAGTAACTCGACTCATTTTATCCCTCATACCTTCAAAAACTTTTTAATTTTGTGAATTCTATCACATTTTTGATAAAAACTTTGCTCTTCTCCGTCGATTTACTTGCTTATTTGTTGCACAGAGAATAATCTAAAATCACTTTAATAAAATATCTTTATTAAAGTTGATTTTATTAAATGGAGAAAATGATTATGGGTATCTTGGAAAAAATGAAATTAAACGGCAAAACGGCATTTGTTACCGGCGGGGCGCGAGGTATCGGTAAAAGTGTTGCGACGGCATTTGCCGAGGCGGGAGCCAATATTGCTATCGCAGATTTCGATATTGCCGAAGCGGAAAAAACGGCGGCGGAAATTGCACAAGCGACAGGTGTAAAAGCCATCGCGGTAAAAACGGACGTTACTCAGCCCGAAAGCGTCAATCAATTAATCGATACCGTTAAGAAAGAATTCGGCAAATTAGATATTGCATTCTGTAATGCGGGTATTTGTTTGAACGTGCCTGCGGCGGAAATGAGTTATGAACAATGGTTGAAAGTGATCAATGTGAATTTAAACGGCGTATTTCTGACCGCTCAGGCCGCAGGTAAATTGATGATTGAACAGGGAAGCGGCGGTTCCATTATTAATACCGCGTCTATGTCCGCACATATCGTGAACGTACCGCAACCGCAATGTGCCTATAACGCGTCTAAAGCGGGCGTCATCCAGCTAACCAAATCGCTGGCTATCGAATGGGCGCAGCACAATATTCGCGTTAACAGTTTAAGCCCGGGTTATATCGGTACGGAACTGACTCTCAATTCCAAAGAATTACAACCGTTAATCAAAACCTGGAACGATATGGCGCCGTTACACCGCTTAGGCAAACCGGAAGAGTTACAGGCGATCTGTGTCTATCTTGCCGGCGATACCAGCAGTTTTACAACCGGTTCCGATTTTATCGTAGACGGGGCATTCACCTGCTTCTAATCAATTTTCGGACTATCCGGTTCTACCGGATAGTTCTTCTAGACAGCCAAAAGCGCTTTGTACTTGTATAGGAGGCATTTATGAATGCTGATGCAAAAGTAACCGTTCAAAACGGCCAGGCTTATTTGGGGATTGAACTGGGTTCTACCCGAATTAAATCCGTATTAATCGACGAACAAGGGAATATTCTCGCCAAGGGTAGTTTTGAATGGGAAAACCATTTCACCGACGGTATTTGGACGTATCCGCTGGATGAAGTCTGGGCGGGGATAGCACAAAGTTATCAGGATATGAGTAACGCCGTTAAAAGCAAGTATGGTATTCGGCTCACCCGCCTTGCCGCCATAGGGATCAGCGCTATGATGCACGGTTATTTGCCTTTTGACGCGCAGGATAACCAGCTTGCGGAATTCCGCACTTGGCGTAACAACACCACGGCGGTGGCTGCGGATGAACTCACCGAACGGTTGCAATACAACATTCCTCAACGATGGAGTGTCGCTCACCTTTATCAAGCCGTGCTGAATCAGGAAGAACATGTTAAAAATATCGCCTATATCACTACATTGGCGGGCTATGTTCACTGGCAGTTAACCGGCGAAAAAGTGTTGGGGGTCGGCGATGCTTCCGGTATGTTCCCGATTGATTCGGGTATTAAAAACTACGATGAAAATATGGTGAATATTTTCAACGAACTGGTTGCTGATCGGAATTTTAACTGGACGCTGAATCAAATTCTGCCGAAAGTGCTAGTAGCGGGTGAGCCTGCCGGGGTATTAAGCGAAAAAGGCGCAAAATTACTGGATCCGGCCGGTTATCTGCAGGCGGGATGTCCGCTTTGTCCGCCGGAAGGCGATGCCGGAACCGGTATGATGGCGACTAACAGTATTAAGGTGAAAACCGGTAATGTTTCCGCCGGTACGTCGGCTTTCGCCATGGTAGTGTTAGAAAAACCGTTGTCAAAAGTTTATCGTGACCTGGATATGGTCACCACGCCTGACGGCGAACCGGTGGCGATGGCGCATTCTCAGAATTGCAGTTCGGATCTGAACGCCTGGTTCCATTTATTCAGTGAAGTTTTACGTACTTTTCGCGCCGATATTACGACCGACCATCTATACGATTCATTGTTTACCAAAGCCTTAGAAGCTTCACCGGACGGCGGAGGCTTGTTGTCTTATTGTTTCTATTCCGGCGAACACGGAGTGGATTTGCTTACCGGTTGCCCGTTATTCCTGCATTCCGCCAAATCCGAATTTAACTTGGCCAATTTCATTCTGGTACAACTTTATACTGCCTTCGGTGCGATGAAACTCGGCATGGATACGCTGACCAAACAGGAAAAAGTTAAGGTAGAAAAAATCTTTGCCCACGGCGGTTTGTTTAAAAGTAAAGGCGTGGCGCAGCATGTACTGGCGTCGGCGTTGGACGTGCCGGTTGCGGTATTGGATACCGCCGGTGAAGGCGGTGCCTGGGGAATTGCCTTATTGGCGGCATACACCCGACAAGCTGACCGTCCGTTGGCCGATTTTTTGGAACAAACGGTTTTTGCCGGCGCCGTGGATAACGTTTTGGCACCGGATCCCGTTTGGGTCGGGGGGTATGAAAAATTTATTCAGCGTTATAAAGACGGATTATCCGTCGAACGGGAAGCGGCTAAATTTGCGAATCCCGTGTAAAAACACCGCTTTTTTTGACCGCACTTTATGACAATTAAAACCGCACTAAGCACGGCGTTTTGTTAAAAATGTCATGCTTAGCGTAAGGAGTTTTTATGAACCGACAAAATAAATGGTTAAAACGTATCGGTTACGGTTTCGGCGATTTCGGCTGTAACTTAGTATTCAGTACCATGGCGTCTTACCTTATGTTTTTCTATACCGACGTATTCGGCATTGAAGCCGCCGTGGTCGGTACCATGATGTTATCCACCCGGTTGTTGGATGCCGTGACGGATGTACTGATGGGATTGGTTGTTGACCGTACGCATACCCGCTGGGGTTCCGGTCGGCCTTATTTTGTGATCGGCGCCATTCCGTTTGCGATTTTTACCACATTAACGTTTTACGTGCCTGATTTCGGTACGGCGGGGAAAATCATTTGGGCCTATTGCACTTATATTATGCTTTCTCTTGCCTATACTGTAGTGAATATTCCGTTAAACACCATTGTTCCGCGTTTAACGTCGGACATTAACGAACGAAATATTCTGGTGGCAAGCCGTATGATTTGCGCCTTGTTGGGGACGACCGTGGTGATGGGGATTACCCAACCGTTGGTGGATTTCTTCGGCGGCGGCGACTATAAGCAAGGCTATTTCATCACCATGACGGTTTACGGCGTGCTGGCCATGTTGATTTTCTTTTTTACTTTTACCCAAACGGAAGAAGTGGTACCGCCAACCGTCGTGCGAAGCGAAAAATCTTCCGTATGGGATGATTTCAGAGGACTGACTTCACAATCCTGGATTTTAGTTTTAGTGAATTTCTTCTATTTCGGCCTGTTCGTTGTGCGTAATACTTCCGTAATTTATTACTTTACATATAACCTGAACAGTACCGGATGGTTGACCTTCGTCGGCTTTTTCGGGATTTTATCCGGTTTACCGATTCTGTTGTTATTGCCTCGGCTGCAAAAAATCTTTCCGCAACGCACCCTGATCATCGCCTGCTGTGCGCTTTATCTTGTCGGTGATGCCATTGCCTACATCGGTAAGGATTCTCTGTTCCTGCAACTGACCAGTTTAGCCGTTACCGGTTTGGGAATGTACGGTATTTTCGGTGTGACTTTTGCCATTCAACCGGATGTGATTGATTATTCCGAATATGAGAAAAACCGCAGTATACCGGGTATGATCGCCTCAATGCAGGGATTTTTCGTAAAATTCGGTATGGGCGTAGCCGGACTTTCTATCGGTTGGATCCTTGAGGCCGGCGGTTATCAGCCGAATGTGGCGCAAACCGACTCCGCTTTATTCAGTATCGAGGTTTGCTACATTTGGATTCCGGTCATTATTTGTCTCAGTATTGTGGCATTAATGAGCTTCTACAAACTGGACGGATTACGCAGCGAAATGAGCCGGGTATTGGATTTACGCAGAAAACAAATGGAATACGCCGATAAATTTTAGGAGAACATATCATGAGTACTGATTTCATTATTCCGATGTCGGGGAAGTTGGTATCCCTCGAACAAGTACCCGATGAAACTTTTTGTCAAAAGAAACTTGGTGACGGTTTCGCCGTGATTTTACAGGGCGAAGTGGTTGTCAGTCCGATTTCAGGCGTGGTCATTGCCGCTTTTCCGACAGGACATGCTTTTATTATCCGCCGGGAGGACGGTTTGGAAGTATTGATTCACATCGGACTCAACTCGGCGGCGAAATCCGAAGCGTTTCGTATGCAGATTGAAAAATATCAGGAAATAGAACGGGGCGACGTATTGGTTTATATTGACCGACAAAAACTCGGCGATACGGAGGCCGATCTGGTTTCGCCCATTGTGTTTGCGAATCCCGGAATCAGAATCAATCTGTTGAAATCGGAGCAAGACGTGTTAGTGGGGGATCCGGACGCCGTTAGCGTTTCATTGTGATATTTGAATATCAAGCAGTTATTTTAAATAATCCGCAACGCCGGAGTCGGCCTAAATTGCCGGCTTCGGCGTTGCAATTCGGTTACAGGTAAATTTTCTTTTGGTAATTATTTTTTCTTGTATGATAATGGTATAACCAATCTAAAGGATCAGAATCATGATATTACAGGAAAGACAAGAAACCATTATGCGCTACTTAAAAAGCCACAATATGGCGACGGTAGAGCAGCTGGTAAAAGTTACCCATTCTTCCCCGGCGACCATTCGTCGGGATTTGATTAAACTGGATCAGCAGGGTTCCATTATCCGTACGCACGGCGGCGTAGCGTTAAATCAATTTATTCCCTTTCAGCCCACCACCAATGAAAAGCAATACCGTCAGATTGTGGAAAAAGAGCATATTGCGGAATACGCTTCTTCACTGATAAAGGCCGGGGATTCCGTGGTTTTGGATGCCGGCACGACTACGCTTTGTATCGCCAAAAGAATTACCCATCTCCCGTTGCGGGTCATTACCACCGATTTGCATATATCCCTCTTGCTGTCCGAATATAAGCAGATTGAAGTGATTATGACCGGCGGACGGATCGATACCAGCAGCCAATCCTGCATAGGAGCCCAAAGTTTGGCGTTTCTGCAAACGATTAATCCGGATTTTGCTTTTGTCAGCTGTAATTCATGGTCATGGGAAAAGGGCATCACCGCTCCGACGGAAGAGAAAGCGGCATTGAAGAAATCGCTGTTACAAAATGCCGTTAATCGGATCTTGGTGGCGGATAGCAGTAAATATGGCAAATATTCGTTATTCTGCGCCACTAATTTAACGGATTTGACCCGCATTATTACGGATTCTAATCTTGATGCCGAAATACAGCAGCAATTATCCGATAAAAGATTCGAACTGGCTATCGTATAAATCCGCAGGATAAAATTATCTCGTTTTTATTGGTAATGTCTGCTCGGGTGTTTCTTTATTTAAGATGCAGACAGCGCCAATGTGCAAAAAATATCGTATTTTTGACCGCACTTTACGGCATGGAAATAAAAAATCTCCGGCTTAAGGCCGGAGATTTTATCGTCGGTATTCTTGTTATAACGGCCGGTTATCGGCTTAAGTCGATTTGGTATACCGCAAATCCGATTTCATCTATGCCCACAAAGGTCATCGGATGACGGGCGTTAGTTTGAATAAATTCCATCGCTTTGTCCGTCGGCGAGGTTTCGAAACGGATATCCAATTTTCCGTCGCTGCGAATCGGTGCAATCCGCCAGTTCTTATCTACTTTCGGTGACACTTCGCCCTTTGCTTTACTTTCCGACGAAATATAATCCGCCACAACCTGGCGGTTTTCATTCGGCGACGCGAATACGATGTGATCATCGCCCGTTCCCGGGAATTTATTGCCGTAAGCGCGATAATTATTGGTGACAATCAGAAAATTCGCTTTCGGATTAACCGGTTTTCCTTTAAATTTTAATTCCACAACACGGTGTGAATTCGGATTAATCAGATTGCACTCGCCGTCATAACGGGCCGGTCGGGTTATATCGAATTGATATTCCACGCCGTCAATTACGTCATAATTATAAGTGCGGAAACCGTCCCAGTTTAAAAGGTATTGCGTTTCTTCGCTGGCGGCGTCAATTTGATTGAACATACCGGCGCTGCATTCCAGCCATTCTTTCAGTTCTGCGCCCGTGACTTTGACCACGACCAGCATATTCGGATAAAGGTATAAATCGGAAGCGTTACGGAAGGTTAAATGTCCTTTACTGACTTCGGTAAACCCGAGCGGATCGTTTTTGCGTCCGCCGACTTTGAACGGCGCCGACGCGCTTAACACCGGTAATTTAGCCAGCTTAGGCAGGTTCTTCATGATTTTTTCGGCATAGGCTTTTTGGGCGCGGTTCACGATTTGTATGGTCGGATCATCCTGCACTAACGCCAGATAACTATACATATTATCGCTTGAACGGCCGATCGGTTGAGAGACGAATCTGAGTGTGGCTTCATGTACCGGCTGTAAAAGTGCGGTGATTTTCGGATGATTTTTTACTGTCGGCGTTTTCGTTTGTTCGTCGTAAATCGGACGTAAAGCGGAGGAACCGTTCACTACCGTCCATTTTCCCCGACGTTTCGCCAACGTTAAATCAATTACGCTGATATGATTCGCCCAGTACCCGGCCATGCCGGCGGGGATGTTTCGGATGGTACCTTTGGCAATATCGACATGCGGCGATTTTTCAAATTCCTTACTCGGGAATAAACCGTGAGAATGTCCGAAAACAATGGCGTCAATGCCTTTTACCGTGGCTAAATGAAAGGCGGCATTTTCCATTCCCGCACGATAAGGACCGTCAAAAGGTCCGGTATGCGCCAATGCAACGATAATATCCGCGCCGTTCTTTTTCAGAATCGGAATGTATTTGCGCGCAGTCCGGACAATATCCCGTACTTGCACTTTGCCCGCCAGGTTCGCTTTATCCCAGAGCATAATCTGCGGCGGTACAAAACCGAGATAACCGATACGGATTTTCTGTCTGTTGCCCGCCTGATCCAATACCTCTTTTTCCTGCACGGCATAAGGCTGGAACATGGGTTCGTCGGTACCTTTGCGCACTATGTTGCTATTGATGGTGGGATATTGCGCCTGTTTGATGACGCGGTTTAGATATTCCAAACCGTAATTGAATTCATGATTTCCCAGTGTCCCTACATTGTATCGCATTTCGTTATTGACTAAGATCGCCGGATGCGGTTTGCCTTGTTTGGCTCCTTCCGCCGCTTGATAATCCGCAATCGGATTACCCTGAATTAGATCGCCGTTATCGACCAAAATGGAATTCGTTACTTCCCGGCGCGCCTGCTCAATTAACGTCGCGGCACGGGTGAACCCGAATCTGTCGGTCGGCGCGTCTCGGTAATAATCGAAATTCGTTAAAAAACAATGAACATCAGTGGTTGCGATAATGCGTAATTCGACTTGACGGTTGTTGCCGGCTGCCGCCCAACCGTAACGATCGGTTCCCAACACCAGAAAGGCGCCGGCTCCGAGCTGAATGAATTTTCGTCTATCCATTTTTACCCCATGGTTATCTTCTAAGGCAAGGTAACGCTAAATTTTTGATGAAATCGTACTGCCGCATAAAACATAGAAAAAGTGCGGTCACAAAATGAAAGTTTTTATTAGGATCCGTTTATGAAAGATAAACAGGCGGTATTTAAACCAGCGATAATTCCACGTCCATTTTGTGGATTTTTTCCTGTGCGTTTATTACTAATCCTTTATCACAAATAATACGATTAAATGTCGTCAACGGAAAGAGCGAGAACGTGGCGACTTTGCCGTATTTTGAAGAATCGGAAACCAAGACTTTACGCCTGCTGGCTTGGATAATGGCCCGTTTGACAGAAATTTTGTCTTCGTCCGGCGTAGTTAACCCGGCCAGATTCCACGAAGAAGTCGAAATAAACGCCAGATCGATGGAAAGCTGGCGTAATGCCTGTGCCGCCAATTCGCCGACGGAAGAACGATTGGCTTTATTCACGGTACCGCCGATATGAATCAGCCGACATTTTCCGTTGACCATCAGATAATTGGCAATAACAAAATCATTGGTCACCAGTAACAAGTCTTCACGCTCGGTAATATATTTGGCGATTTCAAGTGTTGTGGTGCCTGCGTCCAAATAAACTACGCAGTTTTCCGGAATCAGGTTTGCCGCCGCTTTACCGATTTTTTCTTTTTGTTCGTGGGAAAGCCGGGATTTGTCGTCATGAGGCAGTTCTACCGTCAGTCTTTCTAACAACTGTACGCCGCCGGACACCGAAATTACTTTTCCTTCGCTTTCGAGTTTCTGAATATCCCGTCGAATCGTCATGTGAGAAACGTTTAATTTCTCCATTAATGCGCTAATACTGATTACACCGTGTTTTCGGATAAGTTCAAGCTCAATACGAAGCCGTTCTACAGGTATCATCTTATCTCCTTGGGTCTATCGTACCTCATTATATGACTTTGTCATATATTATCAATGCATATCTTTTTTGAACATATTTTAACAATATTTATCATTTTTGCGATCTTGATCACAGATTTTCACATATTTATCGGGCAGAATACTCACCGCCATCACAATTAATTTATTTTGAGGAGAATTCGTTATGAATAAATCTTATTCTGTTGCAGTTATCGGTTTGGGTTCTATGGGAATGGGCGCCGCTATGTCTTGCGTGAATGCCGGCTTAACTACCTACGGTATCGATTTAAACCCGGCGGCATTAGAAAAACTGCAGGCTGCCGGTGCTAAAGCGGTGGCAACCGACGGTCATGATTTTGCGCAAGAATTAGATGCGGTGGTTGTGTTGGTGGTAAATGCGGCACAAGCCGATTCAGCCTTATTCGGCGAAAACGGAATCGCAAAGAAATTAAAAGCGGGTACCGCGGTAATGGTGTCGTCTACTATGGCGGCGTCAGATGCAAAAGCAATTTCACAAAAATTAACAGAGTTAGGCTTGGTAATGTTAGACGCGCCGGTATCGGGCGGAGCAGCCAAAGCCTTAAAAGGTGAAATGACGGTCATGGCGTCGGGGCCGAAACAGGCTTTTGATAAATTACAGCCCGTATTAGACGCTACCGCCGCGAAAGTTTACAACATCGGCGAAGAAATCGGTTTAGGGGCGACGGTGAAAATTGTGCATCAATTATTGGCCGGCGTGCATATCGCCGCAGGCGCGGAAGCGATGGCGCTGGCGTCAAAAGCCGGTATCCCGTTAGATGTGATGTATGACGTGGTGACCAACGCCGCAGGTAATTCCTGGATGTTTGAAAACCGTATGAAACACGTGGTGGACGGTGATTATACGCCGCTTTCTATGGTGGATATTTTCGTAAAAGATTTGGGTTTAGTCAATGACACCGCAAAATCGCTGCACTTCCCGCTTCATCTTGCAAGCACGGCTTATTCAATGTTTACCGAAGCGAGTAATGCGGGTTACGGCAAAGAAGATGACAGTGCGGTAATCAAAATCTTCAGCGGCGTAAATTTACCGAAAAAAGGAGCGTAATGATGTTAGGCGTTATTGCAGATGATTTCACTGGCGCCAGCGATATTGCCAGTTTCTTAGTAGAAAACGGGCTAAGTGCGGTGCAAATGAACGGCGTGCCGAAGCAGCCGTTAAACAGCCGGGTAGATGCGATTGTTATCAGCTTAAAATCTCGTTCTAACCCGGCGAATGAAGCCGTTGAACAATCTTTAAATGCTTATAACTGGTTGCAAGAAAACGGTTGTACACAGTTTTATTTTAAATACTGTTCCACCTTTGACAGCACGGCGAAAGGCAATATCGGCCCGGTTACCGATGCTTTGTTAGAGGCGTTAAACGAAGATTTCACCGTGATTACGCCGGCCTTGCCGGTGAACGGTCGAACCATATTTAACGGTTATTTATTTGTGGGCGAGCAATTATTAAGCGAATCCGGCATGAAAAATCACCCGATTACACCGATGACGGACGCGAACCTAATGCGTTTGATGGACGCTCAAGCCAAAGGCAAAACAGGTTTGGTGGCGTATGCCGATGTGATTCAAGGTGCGGCGCGTGTAAAAGAACGCTTTGCGGAACTTAAAGCGCAAGGTTATCGCTATGCCGTAGTGGACGCGGCGGATAATTCCCAACTTGAAGTGCTTGCCGAAGCGGTGGCCGGTTTGAAATTGGTGACGGGCGGTTCCGGTTTGGGTGCTTATATAGCGGCCCGTTTAAGCGGCGGCAAAAAAGGTACGAACGCCTTTACGCCGACTAAAGGCAAAACCGTAGTGCTTTCGGGATCCTGCTCGGTTATGACCAACAAACAGGTGGAAAAATACTGCGAAAAAGCACCGCACTTTCAGCTTGATGCGGCACAAGCGATTAATAATCCCAACTATGCAGAAGAACTTTATCAATGGGTAACCGCAAACCTTGACGCACCGCTTGCACCGATGGTGTATGCAACGGTTCCGCCTGAAGCGTTGAAAGCGATTCAAAATGAATTCGGTGCGGATAAAGCCAGTCATGCCATTGAAAACACCTTTGCGCAGTTAGCGGCGAAATTAAAACGGTACGGCGTGACCAATTTTATTAATGCGGGGGGCGAAACCTCAAGTATCGTGGTGCAACAGCTCGGTTTCTCGGGGTTCCATATCGGTAAACAAATCGCTCCGGGTGTGCCCTGGTTGAAAGCGGTGGAAGAAGATATTTATCTGGCGCTTAAATCGGGCAATTTCGGTAAAGAAGACTTCTTCGAATATGCACAAGGAATGTTTGTATGACGGATTTAGAACAAAAAGCATTGATGGTGCGACTCGGACGTTCTTTTTATGAACGCGGTTACACCGTCGGCGGCGCCGGCAATTTATCCGTGCGTCTTGATGATAATCGTGTGTTAGTGACGCCGACAGGCTCTTCTTTAGGTCGTTTAACGGCGGAATGTTTGTCGGTGTTGGATATGGACGGCAATGTGCTGGAAGGCAATAAGCCATCGAAAGAGTCCGTGTTTCACTTGGCGATGTACAGAAAAAATCCGGCGTGCAAAGCCATTGTGCATTTACATAGTACTTATTTGACCGCACTTTCTTGTTTGGAAGGGCTGGATCCAAATAACGCAATGCGCGCTTTCACGCCTTACTATGTCATGCGTGCAGGCAAAATGCAGGTGATTCCCTATTATCGTCCCGGTTCGCCGAAAATTGCGGAAGCGCTGAGCGAACGGGCTTTGACGGGCAAAGCGTTTTTGCTGGCTAACCACGGCGTAGTCGTGACCGGTGCCGACTTACTGGACGCCGCAGATAACACGGAAGAATTAGAAGAAACCGCCAAATTATTCTTTATCTTGCAAGGACAAAAAATCCGTTACTTGACTGATGAAGAAGTGAAAGATCTAGAAAACAGAGGGAAATAATTATGCCTAAATTTGCAGCCAATTTAACCATGATGTTTAAGGAAGTGCCGTTCTTAGACCGATTCGAAGCCGCCGCTCGAGCAGGATTTAAATATGTGGAATATTTATGGCCTTATGATTATCCGGCGGAAGAACTTAAAGCCAAGCTCGATCAATACGGATTGAAACAAGTGTTATTTAATTCTTTACCGGGCGATATTGCCGCCGGCGAATGGGGCGTATCCGCCATTCCCGGGCGAGAGGAAGAAAGTCACCGGCATATCGATTTGGCATTGGAATATGCGCTTGTGTTGAAATGCCCGACCGTTTTGATTATGGGGGGCGTCGTACCGCCGGGTCAAAACCGGGCTAAATACAAACAAACCTTTATCGATAACTTACGCTACGCCTCGGAAAAATTTAAAGCGCACGGTATTAATATCGTACTGGAATCCTTAAGCCCGCAGGTGAAAGAAAACTACTTGATGAGAACGCAGGACGACGCCTTGGAAATCATTGATTTGGTCGATCGGGATAATGTTTTTTTACAACTTGATTACTATCACGCCCAAAATGTAGAAGGCAATCTGGCACGTTTAACGGATCGCGTCAAGAATGTGCTTTATCACGTGCAAATCGCTTCGGTGCCGGATCGTCACGAACCGGACGAAGGTGAAATCAATTATCCTTTTATTTTCAATAAATTGGATGAAATCGGTTATCAAGGTTATGTGGGCTGCGAGTATAACCCGCGTGGCGATACCGCTGCCGGTTTAAACTGGTTCCAAGCCTATAAATAATCGTCCGAAGAGATAACGGTTTTAAGGCGACGGATAATAGTCCGTATTTAAAAAATGTTTAGTTTTTTGACCGCACTTTTCATTATCAATGAGTGAAAAAGTGCAAAACGAAATAAAGCGTTTCATTGAGATGAAACGCTTTTTTAAACCGAGGTGATTATATGTCAAACGGCAGTCTTATTCTCATTGGCATAGTGAGCGTGGTTGCGTTGCTCACTTTAATGATTCGCGGTAAAGTCCATCCTTTCTTGGCATTGGGCGCAGTCAGTATCGCCGTAGCGCTTAGTGCGGGCATTCCGATGGGGGAGGTTATTCCGACTCTGGTAAAAGGTATGGGCGGAACTCTTGGCGGCGTTGCATTGATTGTGGGGTTAGGGGCAATGCTCGGTAAAATTATCGAGAAATCGAACGGTGCAGACGTTCTGGCCGGTTGGTTGCTGGATAAATTCGGTTCCAAACGGGCGCCGTTTGCATTGGCGATGACAGGGTTTATTTTCGGTATTCCCGTTTTCGTCGATGTGGGCTTTATTGTTCTGATTCCGATTATTTTCAGTGTCGCCCGTCGTTTAGGCGGCAATATGCTGGTTTATGCGCTACCTATCGGTTTATCCATGCTGACCGTTCATGTTTTAATGCCGCCGCATCCCGGCGTTGTGGCGGGTGCTCAGGTTTTAAACGCGGATATCGGGTTAGTCCTCGGTTTAGGTTTTATCGCCGCTCTTCCTGCGGTTTTGCTTGGTCAGAATTTTATTCCGCTGTTTACAAAAAATAATTTTGTCAATATTCCCGCCTCAAGTGATTTGCTGGAATACCAAAAACTGCGTTCACAGAAAGAAAACGGCTTGCCGTCCTTCGGTACCGTGTTGACGATGATCGTATTCCCCTTGGTGCTGATCATGCTGGGAACGGTGACCGCCACTACATTACCGAAAGAAAGCGTTATCCGCTCTTTTTTCAGTATGGTGGGGGCATCGCCGTTCGCATTAATGCTTGCGGTTTGTTTATCTTCATACGTACTCGGCATTAAACGGGGATGGAGCAAGGAACAGTTAGAAGAAATTCTGAATTCCGCATTAGCTCCTATTGCGGGCATTATCCTGATTACCGGTGCAGGCGGTATGTTCGGCAAAGTGTTGGATGCAAGCGGCGTAGGTAAAGCGCTGGCCGATGTGTTATCCGGCACCGGTCTGCCCGTAATACTGTTAGCGTTTATTCTTGCCGCATTATTGCGTGCCGCTCAAGGTTCGGCAACCGTCGCCGTGATTACTACCGCAACGATTTTAGCGCCGATGATTACGGTTTCGGGTTATACGGACGTTCAAGCGGCGCTGGTTACTGCGGCGATTGGCGCGGGTTCAATGACGCTTTCACATGTAAATGACAGTTTATTCTGGGTATGGACGAAATTCTTCGGAATTTCCATTTCCCAAGGGCTGAAAACCTGGTCGATTCTCACCACCATTTACGGCACGATAGCGTTTTTAATCGTCAGTTTAATGTGGATGTTTGTTTAAGCCGACAAAGGCAAGCTATGTTGATAGCTTGTCTTTATTTTTTCTAAGGAGAAAACGATGTTAAAGAAATCGCTCGTCTTACTTTCTCTGTTCGGCACATTACCTGTCCATGCGGAAGATGTGCCGATGCAAGCTCAATTTGTTCAAACGACATTACTTGCGGAAATCACGGCACAGGGGCAAAAAATCAACGCTGTGGCTTTGGAATATGAAGACAATGTGCTTTCCGGTTCCGATTTACGCAAAACTTTTCAAATTTCCACCGCACTTGAGGGCAAAGAACCACAACCTAGAACGATATTACGTGCTTATGTAAACGACAAACCTGAAATTTCATCACAAGCCAAAACAGGAAAATTTGTGATTATAGAATTGGATGATCAAGATAAGAATGCCGATTTGTATAGTTTGAAAGTCGAAAATGATCAACCGATGAAATTCAGAGGTAAGGATAAAGACGGCAATATTGTAGATGTTGAGAAAAAGCAAATTAATCGTGTACCTCAATATTATGGTGAGAAATTGGTTTATCACATTGAGCAAACCGGTTATTTGAAACTCACCAACGGTAAAACGTTGGCAAAAGCTCAGTTAACACAATCCGCAGTTGCGGGAAAAGTGAAAACCCTCTGGCTTGATGAATTTACGGCCAAGTCGGTTTTCTTAACAGATAAAGCTAATTTCCTAAATTATCGTATTTTTACACCGCACTTTGAGCAAGGGAAAGCCTATCCGCTGACTATTTTCTTACACGGTTCAGGGCAAGTTGGCTCGGACAATCTCGCACATTTATTATCCGGCAAAGGGGCGATTTCCACGCTGCAATATGAACGGGGCATTGTGCTTGCGCCGCAATATCAAAGCGTTTTCGATCCTTTTGATGACAGTGCGAAAGGGCAGAACGGCGGTATTCACTGGCAAACGGATAATCGCCGTGATTTAGTTTTTAACATGATTGACGACACTTTAGCGCAATATCCGCAAATTGATAAAAATCGGATTTATCTTGTGGGATTATCACGCGGTGCGGAAGGTGCGCTAAAACTTTTGCTAAGTCGACCACACTTTTTTGCTGGTGCGTTGTTAATGAGTGGCCGCGAAGCCTTTACCCATGAATGGATTGATGGCAATGCGACTAAAGAGAACATTTCTCCAATTAAAGACATACCGATGTGGTTCTTCCATAGCAAAGAAGACAAAATCTCGCCGGTTACCGGTTCGCGTATTAATGTAGATTTATTAAAAACGCTGAATGCACCACATGTGAAATATACGGAATTCACCACCGAACAGGCGGGAGATAACGGCATTACTAATAGCAATGCGCATAATACTTGGGATGCAGTATTCAATAGTCCCGAAGTCATGCAATGGCTATTACAGCAAAAACGTCAATAAGGAGATTAATTATGTTTATATATTTATCACATAAATTAGATCCGAATGATTTAGCTTGGCCGGGTGAACCAATGGTCGAAGTAGTACGCTGTACGGATGTGAGTGAAGAAACGCCATTTAGTAGTTTTATCACTAAATTGCCTAATCATTGCGGTACACATATGGACGCACCTCGTCATTTTGTGAAAGAGGGGTTGAGCATTAACGAATTAGCGATGGAATATTTCTGCCACAAAGATATTGCCTTACTAGACATTCCAAAAGGTGAAGCGGAAGGTATTACTAGAGAAGATTTAGAATCTTACGCTGATATTTTGGCAAAGGTGTCTTTTGCCTTTTTGCGTACGGGTTTTGAAAAATACAGAACGGAAAATCCGCTCATTTACCAAAATGAAGGTCCGTATATTGCGGTAACTGCAGGACAATATTTATCTGATAATTTCCCAAATCTTAAAGGGGTGGGTATCGACTTTTTATCTATCGGTTCGCCATCTTCGCGTATTCCTGATACGGAAAATCCGAAAAATTGTCATCAGGCAATTTTGGGTTATCACACAGGGCGTTTCACGACAGTAATTGAAGATATGCATCTTGCTGAATTGCCGAAAGGAGCAAAAATTAAACAATTTATTAATGCGCCGTTACGTATTACCGGCTTAGATTCGAGTCAAGTGACGTGTATTGTGGAATTAGAATAAAGTGCGGTTAAATTCTGAGGAATTTTCATGATGAAAAGAAATAGCTTCCGGGCAATTGTTTTTCTCATTTTTAGTTTTGTCGGCGCTTATTTTGCCCATCAAATTGAGCGTGATTTTGGGCGGATTGATGTTTATACGGTGAGTTTTATCACAGAAGAAAATCACCCCATGGTGGCGAAACTTTATCGTCCCATTTCAGCGATAAAAGACACGCCAAAACCCGGGTTATTGGCGTTACATGGTTATCAGAGCGATAAAGAGGCGACGAATACTTTCGGAGCCTTGGAGTTGGCAAAACGCGGTTTTGTCGTGTTAGCGATTGATCATTTCGGTCATGGTTATTCTACCGCTTTGCCCGCTGCGAATAAAAATATGAGCGGAGCCAATAACGGTTATCAATATTTAAAATCTTTGCCTTTCGTGGATAAGGAACGTCTTGGTATTTTCGGGCATTCTACCGGTGCGTTAAATGCGATCGGAGTGGCGAAACTTAATCCGGATCATAAAGCCGTTAACGGTCAAAGCAGTAACGGCGGTGATCCGAGTTTACATAACTATTTGGTTACACAAGGCTTGTATGAAGAAATTGGCGGTTATCGTGAAAAATCTTTCCCTGTGAAAGAATTAGTGAAAAATGAAGCGCGTTTAAAAGCTTTTAATCTGCCGATAAACGGGCAACTGCAGTGGAATCATACTTACGGTGATTTTGCGGATGGTTCCGCACGTCGCGCGGCATTGGTGAACGGCACCCATTTAGGCGTGATGATAGCGGAGCAGACGAATAAAGAAGCGATTTTATGGTTCAATCAAACCCTGCAAAACGGTGTTCAAGATGCTGATTGGATTGATCCGGATCGACAAACTTATTGGTATAAAGAATTTGCAGGTTTATTTGCATTATTTAGTGCATTAGTTTCCGCATTATTTTTAGCAAATGGTTTATTACGCAATTCTTATTTTTGTGCAGTGACACAAACTCCGTCAAAATTAACCGCGCTTTCCCAAGGAAAATGGTGGGCATTTGCATTAGTGAATGTTGTTATGACGATGATTTTATATCCGTTATTTACACAATGGGGCGGAGCCAATGAGCCTATTGCTTCGATAATTCCATTTATGCCTTTAGAAATGGGGAATGGGATTATTTTGTGGCTTGTCGTGAGCGCAATGATAAACTATTTATTCTTCTTACTTTGGAAACGTAATACGAAAGTTTCTTTGCGAGAATTCGGTGTGTTGACTAATAATCAAGGTGTAACAACACCACAGATCGTTATTCGTCACTTTATTTTGGCAGTAATTTTAATTATCTATTTATATGGCATCACAAGTTTTGTACATACATTCTGGGGAGTAGAATTACGTTTTCTATGGCCGTTACTCAAACCGTTAACGGCAGAACGTTTTATGTTATTCCCTGTATATTGGCTATTGATTTTACTGTTCTTCTTTTCATTTAACGGTTTAATCGCGACAGTTCAAATGAGAATGAAACAAGCGGAAAGTTTTGCAATAACGCTGTTAAGCTGGACGGTAAAAACCAATTTCTTTGCCGTATCAGGTTTAATTTTGTTATGGTTATTTCATTTCGTACCGGATTTCATGCAAATTGGTCCGGGATTCGATATTGTTGGTTTGCCACAGTTCGGAGGACGTTGGATGATGATGTTAGCGGTGATTATTCCGCAATTTATCGTATTCATCTTCTTAAATCATTGGTGTTATCTGAAAACAGGTTATGTTTATTTAGGTGTCTTTCTTACGTCGATGCTTATGGCATGGATTATCGTCGGCGGACAAGTGATAGGACGTTTTTTAGGGTAGGAAATCAGTAAGATTTTTCGTTTTCTTAGTACTTAAGATTATATTTCAAAACTATAGGGACAATAAATACAATCTGCACCTTAAACTTAAGTGCAGATTGTATTTTGTTATCGGGTAGAGCGTATTTAACGCTTAGCCCGTAACACCCGGAGGGCGTAGATGCCGATGCCGGCGACGAATACGATTAAACCTAATACTTGACCGACAGTATCCCAGTCGTTCAAAGCTAGAGCCAATGGGGCGTCGGAACCGCCGGAGGTGACGGAGCCTGCGATAATGAAGGCAAGTAAGACGCCGATTAAGCTCTCGCCCACGATTAAACCGGCGGCAAACAATGTGCCGTAGCGATCCGCTTTTTTCTTTATCTCATGCACGTTTTTGCCGTGGCGTTCGGCGTGGTTTTCAATGTGGCGATTGATGAACCAAGCCAGCGCGGCGCCCACGATAATCGGCGCATTCACTACCGGCGGCAGATAAATGCCCATGCCTACGGCAAGTACCGGCAGTGCAAGGCGCCCGTCGCTGGATTTTTTCAGCAACGCGTCCACAATAATTAATGCAATGCCCAGTGCAATACCGGTGAAAATATACGACCATTCCAGATTATGGGAGAAAATACCGTTGGCGATAGTCATCATTAATGTGGCTTGCGGCGCAGACAACGCCTGTGTCGCATCCATGCCTTCGCGCGGCATGGCACCGCTGAAACCGTATGCATTGAACAGAATTTCGAGCACCGGTGCGATGACGAACGCTCCCACGATACAACCGATGATTAAGGCGACCTGTTGACGCCAAGGTGTTGCCTGTACTAACTGGCCGGTTTTCAAGTCCTGCAGGTTATCGTTGGAAATCGCGGCGGTCGTCATCACGATTGAACCGGTGAAAATAGTTAACGCGGTTAAGAAACGTTGTCCATCCTGGTGTGCGGTTAAACCGAGACTGTTACCGATCGCCATCAGTACGATAGCGGTGATGACTACGGAGATAATTCCGATACCGGAAATCGGGCTGGAAGACGACCCCACTAATCCCGCCATGTAACCGCAGGCGGCGGCGACGAAGAAACCGATGACGACGGCAAGGGCGGTACAGACCGCAATCAGCAGCAATGCCGCTTCCGCAGAAAGAGATACGGGGTGCACAAAGTTATACATGGCGAATACGATTAACGCAACGCTTACCAAGGTGATGAGGACCATCGCTTTAGGCGATAAGTCTTGTGAAGTGCGGTCGGATTTTTGCAGGTTTTTATCACCCAATGCACGGAAGGATTGGCTCATACCTTGCAACATCGGTTTTAGTAAAATCAGTAATGTCCAGATTGCGGCGATACCGATGGTTCCCACGCCGATAAAGCGGACTTTGGTTTTCCAGATATTCATGGCATAACCGATCATTTCCGCATCCGCCGGCATAGGATCAGCCGCCGTGAAATAGGGTACGGCGACACCCCAAGCGAAGAAAATACCCAGTAAAATTGCGATACCGCCTATCATGCCCACCAAATAACCGGCACCGAGCAAGGCGAAAGAAAACCCCATCGGTACCTGGAAAACGGCATTGCCGCCTTTGAACCATAAGCTGGCGCCATCGGCGATCACGCGCAAACCGTTGGTACAGAATCCCACGATTGCCGCCAATAGCCCGCCGGCGGCGATTTCCTTGATACCGCTTTCGCTTTCACCGTTATGGCTGTCGTCGTTACCGGCTTTCAGAATCTCTGCGGCGGCGACACCTTCGGGATAAGGCAGGTCGCTTTTTACCACCATGACATGTCGTAACGGCACGGTAAAAATCACGCCTAAAATCCCGCCCGCCATACAAACCAATAGAGTTTGCCAAAACGGAAATCCCTGCCAGTATCCCATCATCAGCATTGCAGGCAATACGAAAATGACGGAAGATTGAGTTCCGGCCGAGGACGCTTGCGTTTGCACCATGTTGTTTTCAAGAATATTCGAACCCTTGAAAAATTTTAATACCGCCATAGAAATTACCGCGGCGGGGATGGATGAAGCAAACGTCAAGCCGACTTTCAGCCCTAAATAAACGTTGGATGCGGTGAAAACCACCGTAATCAGCGCACCCAACAACATACCTCGGAAGGTGAGTTCTTTTAATGTTGGTTGGTTCATAAATATATTTCCTTGATTGAAAGGTTTCCGAGTATAGACGAACTTCGAAAAATTGGCACGAAGATCCTATAAAAATGTGGTGAAATATTATTTTTCTTATATAAAAAAGCCTGAAATGTATCAGGCTTTTAAATATTATCTAAAAATCAGTTAATTCATTGGGCCGTTTTGCGCAGCTTCGCATAATAGAATCCGTCGCCGCCGTTTTCCGTCGGCAGAAACTGATGCCCGATTTCCTGTGGCGGCGAGAAGGGTAATGGCATTAATTGCGCATCGGTATGTTCCGCTAAGAAACGGGCGATTTGTCGGCCGTTTTCTTCGGGCAGCACGGAACAGGTCGCATATAGTAATACGCCGTTCGGTTTAAGGGTCGCCCAAAGCGCGGTCAGAATTTGATACTGAATGTCCACTAACGGAGCAATATCCTGTTCCTGACGCAACCATTTTATATCGGGATGACGGCGAATCACGCCGCTGGCGGAACAAGGCGCGTCCAGTAAAATACGGTCGAATTGTACCGCACTTTTACGTCCGCTAATCTGTTGAGCCGCCTGCTCTAACCAGGTTTCGGGCCGTGCGGCGTCACCGCAAATGACGATTGCCTGCTGGTTTAAGCGGGCGAGGTTTTCCGTAATCCGTTTGAGGCGGTTTTCTTCCACATCCACCGCCACCACTTTGGCTTGCGGCGCCTGTTCCAGAATGTGTGTCGTTTTGCCGCCCGGCGCTGCACAGGCGTCCAGAATCAGTTCGCCGTTTTGCGGTTCCAGTAAAATGCCGGACCACTGAGCGTGCACATCCTGTACCGTTACCCAACCTTCGGCAAAGCGAGGCAAGCGTTGCACCGGCATCGGCGATTCCAGTCGCAGGGCATGGGGATTTTCATCGGTACAAGCCGTCATGTCGTTTTCCGCCAGCAACTGTCGGTAATTTTCCGTAGAACCGTGAATTCGGTTCACCCGTAACCACATCGGCGGTTTCCGATTGTTGGCGTCGATAATATCGCGCCAGTTCGGATAGATTTTTTTCAGTTTGTTCACCAACCATTCGGGATGGTTGGTCTGCCAATGTTTGTCTACCGTAGCAAGCACGCTTTCCTGTTCCCGCAGAAAGCGGCGCAACACGCCGTTAAGCAATCCGCGGAAATTGTCCGATTTGAGTTCTTTCGCCGCATTCACCGTTTCGTTTATCGCCGCGTGTTGCGGAATGCGGGTGTATAGTATTTGATACAGCCCCACCAACAGTAAACAATGCACGATACGGGTTTTGCCTTTCAGCGGTTTGTCCATCAGCAGACGGATTATCCATTCCAACCGCGGCAGTACACGGCATATGCCGAAGCAGATTTCCTGCAGCAACGGCAGATCCTGCGGCTTGAGTTTTAGTTGCGTTTCGGGAATTAACGCGGATAAGGATTTTCCCTGATCCAGCACTTGCAGAATAATTTGCGCCGCCGCCGCCCGCACGCTGAGATTTTTTCCGGTTAAGCCTTTGGGGGCGTTATTTTTGCCGGAAAGTGCGGTGGTTTTTCGGGATGTTTTTGTCATATGGGTTTACTCAATATTACTTGATGATGTTACGGACACAGGGTGAGAGTGCAAACTGTGCAGTAGAATTAACTCAACACATTTCCCGCTTGAAACCAATCCGCCCGCCCGTTCAGAAAATCCTGCACCGACATCGGTTTTTTACCGGAAGGTTGCAAACGGGTGATATTCAATACGCCGTCGGCAGTGGCGATTTGCACGCCTTTTTTATCGCAAGCCAATACCGTACCCGCCGCTTTTTCCTGATGCGGTAATACATCCGCCTGATAAATTTTAATGCGCTCTTCGTTACCGTTGAGGTTTAAAGTTAAAAATGCCGTCGGTGCGGGATTAAAGGCGCGAATATTGCGTTCAAGCTGGGCGGCGGGCAAGGTCCAATCCAGCTTTGCTTCTTCTTTGGTCAGTTTGTCGGCGTAACAGCTTTGACTGTCGTCCTGTACCTGCGGTTGAAAACTGCCGTCTTCCAGGTGATCCAATACTTCAATCAATGCCGACGGTGCGAGTTGCGCCAATTTTTGATAGAGCGTGGCGGAGGTTTCCTGCGGGGTAATTTCACAATAAACTTTGTGCAACATATCACCGGTATCCAAGCCTTCGTTCATTTGCATGACAGTGACCCCGGTTTGCTTATCGCCCGCCCAAATCGCCCGTTGAATAGGCGCCGCACCGCGCCAACGGGGCAGAATCGAACCGTGCACGTTCAGGCAGCCCAAACGCGGTGCTTCAAGTACCGCTTTCGGCAGAATTAAGCCGTAAGCCACGACCACCATGACGTCCGCATTTAATGCCGCCAGTTCCGATTGCGCTTCTTCATTGCGCAGAGATTTTGGTTGATAGACGGGAAGGTTATGCTGTTGCGCCAGCTGTTTAACCGGACTGGCTTGCAGTTTTTTTCCGCGCCCCGCCGGTTTATCGGGCTGGGTATAAACCGCAATGACATTGTGGTTGGAAGCAAGCAGCGCTTGCAGATGCTGTGCGGCAAAATCAGGCGTGCCGGCGAAGATAATGTTTAGGTTTTTCATAATTAACGTTTTTTTCTCTTACTTTCTTTGCTTCGCCAAAGAAAGTAAGCAAAGAAAGGCGCCCCCGTTTTGCCTTATTTCCTGAAAATGGTGAAATTTGCTTTACGAAAATCTTGTAAACTCGCTACGCTCAAACAAACAAGATTTTCTACAAATTTAACCATTTTCAGACGGCAAAAAGGGGAATGGATCAGGTTGAATATCGGTTATTTTAGAACAAATTAAAAAATATTAAAAATTTGACCGACTTTTTATGATAATGCGCTAGAGGGGCCCCGTCTGAGGCGCCTGAGCGACTTGAAATTTTCAGGAAAATAAGTTTGTTTGAGCGTAGCGAGTTTACTTATTTTCCGTGAAGAAAATTTCAACCGAGCGAAGAACAGCACCGAAGTCGGGGTGCACTTTCTTTTGCATACTTTTCTTTGTGCAAGCAAAGAAAAGTATGGAGGCTTTGGCGAAGTAAAGAAAGTAAGAGGAATTAAGCTCTTTGTTTCGCCAGTTGTCGTTGATATTTCACTAGTTTTTCTTTCATTCGATTGCGCTTTAACGGCGATAAATAATCGGCGAAAACGATACCGTTTAAGTGATCCATTTCATGCTGGATGCAGATTGCCAGTAAACCGTCGGCATGCAAAGTAAATTCTTCGCCGTAGCGGTTAAGGGCTTTGACGGTGATTTTTTCTTTGCGCGGGACGAAACCGCGAAAGCCGGGTAATGACAGGCAGCCTTCTTCGATACCGGTTTCGCCTTCGCTGTCGAGTAATTCGGGATTAATCAATACCAGTTGTTCGTTTTTTTCACCGCTGATGTCGATGGTGATCACGCGTTTGTGTACGTCGACCTGCGTAGCGGCTAATCCGATGCCTTCTTCCTGATACATGGTGTCAAACATGTCGTCGATAAACGTCTGTAGTTCGTCGTTGAATTCGGTGACGGGGGCGGCGACGGTTTTCAGGCGTTCGTCAGGATAAATCAGTACGTTTAATAATGCCATAAAGTCTCTTTCCATAAATGTTAAAAAATCGGGCATATTCTACACGAAATTCCGTTAAGCCGCTCCTATTTCTTTGATTAGCCTTCGGCTGTGTTTTGGCGAAAATGTATGTAAAAACAGTTGCTTTTTTGACCGCACTTAGCATAAAAAGTGCGGTCGTTTTTATGAAGATTTATTACGCAAACGGTTTTATTTCCTGAAGATAAAAACGCGGAATATTACTTTTAATATATGGTAAGCGAATTGGATTTTGTATTCGGTAAATAGTATTTTAATGTTTGTTTAATTTAAATTTTTCTTTACTTTTTGTAAGGTTTTGTTAGTTTTTATTGTTATTGTTATTGTTATTGTTATTGTTATTGTTATTAGGTTTATTGTAAGTTTTTGTAAATAGCGGGGTTCGGAGACTGAAATAAGTTGCTATCCCAGTTAAATACTGCTATTTATTAACAATAACTCGGATGTCAGACCAATGATGAAATCATTTTTTTATTAAATTATACCGTATTCCTATGAGATGTTTGTTTATCGTCAATGTTTAATTATGATTATCATAAATTACTTATTTATCGGTGAATTTTTTAGTGGTCGGATCTGATAAGGATTTTCTGAACTATATTAATGTGTATTAAGTCCTATATTCGTATTTATTTTTATTAAATCCTAGTTGTTTTATTTTATTGATTTTCCGAACCGTAATTAGGGTGAAATTGAAAATATTGTGATGTTTTCTTTACGGTTTGATTTTTATTTTTCTGATCGATTAATTTATTTAAATCGTTACTTTTAAATTTTGAAAATATAGGGGTATATTTTTATGAATCTAGACAGCTACAAAGTTGGCGTTGTCGGTCTTGGTTACGTGGGTTTGCCGTTAGCGGTAGAGTTCGGTAAACAGCGGGAGACCATTGGCTTTGATATTAGCCCGAATAGGGTAAAAGAACTGGCAGAGGGTAAAGACCGGACTTTAGAAGTCTCATCGGAAGCCCTCAAGTCAGCTACTCATCTTTCTTACACCTCTGATCTGGAACGGCTTAAGCGATGCAATTTTTTTATCGTTACGGTTCCGACTCCCATTGATGATGTCAACCGCCCGGATTTAACACCGCTGCAGAAAGCCAGCGAATCCATCGGTAAAGTGCTGAAAAAAGGCGATATCGTAGTGTATGAATCCACGGTATATCCCGGGGCTACGGAAGAAGTCTGTGTCCCTATTTTGGAGCGGGTTTCCGGTTTGAAATTCAACCAGGATTTCTTTGCGGGTTATAGTCCGGAGCGGATTAATCCGGGCGATAAAGTCAATACGCTTACTAAAATTAAAAAAATTACCAGCGGCAGTACGCCCGAAGTGGCGGATATTGTCGATCAAATGTACGGCAGTATCATTACTGCGGGCACCCATAAAGCCGCCAGTATTAAAGTGGCGGAAGCGGCAAAAGTGATCGAAAACACTCAACGGGATTTGAATATTGCCTTAGTAAACGAATTATCCATCATTTTCGAACGGGTCGGTATCGATACGGTGGATGTGTTGGAAGCGGCAGGCAGTAAATGGAACTTTTTACCGTTCCGCCCGGGTTTGGTGGGCGGACACTGTATCGGTGTCGATCCGTATTATTTAACTCACAAAGCGGAAGAGGTGGGGTATAACCCGCAGGTGATTCTTGCCGGTCGTCGCATTAATGACAATATGGCGCATTATGTGGCGCAAACCACCGTCAAATTAATGCTGAATCATAATATTGACGTCGCCAAAGCCAAAGTAGGTATTTTAGGGGTGACGTTCAAGGAAAACTGTCCGGATATCCGTAACAGTAAAGTGGTTGATGTGATTCACGAGTTACGTAATTGGGGCGCAGATGTGGTGGTCGCCGATCCTTGGGCCGATCCCGCCGAAGTAAAACACGAATACGGTTTGGATTTATCCGTGATTGATGAAAATCACCCGGTGGATGCGCTGATTGTGGCGGTAGGTCATAAAGAGTTCCGGGAATTAAATCCGGAAATTCTGCGTACTTATATGAATTCGTCTAATCCGGTATTGGTGGATGTGAAGAGTTTATTTGATCGAGATGCCTTATCACAGCAAGGTATCAGTGTGTTCCGTTTATAAACGAATAGAGACTAAATTATGAAAAGATTTGCACTTATCGGTGCGGGCGGTTATATCGCGCCACGTCATTTGAGAGCGATTAAAGATACGGGCAATACCTTGGTTGTTGCCATGGATGTGAACGATTCCGTCGGAATTATGGACAGTCATTTTCCGGACGCCGAGTTTTTCACCGAATTCGAACAGTTTGAGGCTTTTGTCGAAGATCAAAAATTAAAGGGTGAAAAACTGGATTATGTGGCGATTTGTTCACCGAACTATCTGCATGCGCCGCATATGAAATTCGCCTTAAAAAACGGGATTAACGTGATTTGCGAAAAACCGTTGGTACTCAATTCCACGGATTTGGATATATTATCCGAATATGAACAAAAATACGGTGCAAAAGTGAATTCGATTCTGCAGCTACGCCTGCATCCGTCGATTATCGCCCTGCGTGAAAAAGTCGAATCCGCGCCGGCCGATAAAGTGTTTGACGTCGATTTAACCTATCTGACTTCACGCGGTAAATGGTATATGAAATCCTGGAAAGCGGAGGATCAAAAATCCGGCGGCGTCGCCACCAATATCGGTGTGCATTTTTACGACATGCTGCATTTTATTTTCGGTGATGTGGTGAAAAACGAAGTGCATTACCGCGATGAGAAAACCGTTTCCGGCTATTTGGAATACAAACGTGCGCGGGTTCGTTGGTTCTTATCGATCGACGCCAATAATTTGCCGGCAAACGCCGTGCAAGGTGAAAAACTGACTTATCGTAGTATTACGATTGAAAACGAAGAACTGGAGTTCTCCGGCGGTTTTACCGATTTGCACACCCAAAGTTATCAACGTATTTTGGAAGGCAAGGGTTACGGCCTGGAGGAAAACCGCACGGCGATCGAGACGGTGGAACATATCCGCCATGCCGATGTAGTGGCGAATCCGGCAAATCCGCATCCGTTTTTAACGAAATTATTACAAAAATAAATCTCAATTGAGTGTACTGGCGGGCAGTTCAATTGCAATTCAATTCTGGGCTATATAAAAGTGCGGTCACAAAAAACGACGTTTTTATTTTGTTTTTTGACCATAATTTATACATAGCCCATTTGAGAATTGCATTTACGCTTTAAAGGTTTTGTATAAAACGCGAAGCGGGATCCATTCAATTATTCAACAGCGGGAAACCAACATAATGAACTATTATCAACATTCGTCGGCAATCGTCGACGAGGGCGCCGAAATCGGCGACGGCTCAAGAGTCTGGCATTTTGCTCACGTATGCGGCGGCGCCAGAATCGGCAAAGAAGTGTCCTTAGGGCAGAACGTATTTGTGGGCAATAAAGTGCGTATCGGCGACCGTTGCAAAATTCAGAATAATGTTTCCGTATATGACAATGTGTACTTGGAAGAAGGCGTTTTTTGCGGTCCGAGCATGGTTTTCACCAATGTTTACAACCCGCGTTCCTTGATCGAACGGAAAAGCGAATATAAAGATACTCTGGTAAAAAAAGGCGCGACGTTAGGTGCCAATTCCACCATTGTCTGCGGGGTAACCGTCGGCGCTTACGCCTTTATCGGCGCGGGCGCGGTTATTAACCGCGATGTGCCGGATTATGCCCTGATGGTCGGCGTGCCCGCCAAACAGATCGGTTGGATGAGCGAATACGGCGAACAGCTGGATTTACCGTTGTCGGGTCAGGCTGAAACCCGATGCCCGCATACGGGAGAGGTTTATCGCTTGGACGGTAATACGGTGAAGAAATTATAGGCAGGTAACAAAGATGGAATTCATTGATTTAAAGGCGCAACAGCAACGCATTAAAGCGCAGATTGACGCGGGGATTCAAAACGTATTGACGCACGGTAAATATATTTTAGGACCGGAAGTGGCGGAATTGGAAGAAAAACTGGCGGCTTACGTCGGCGCAAAATATTGCATTACCTGCGCTAACGGTACGGACGCGTTGCAAATCGCACAAATGGCGTTAGGTATCGGTGCGGGCGATGAGGTCATTACCCCGGGATTTACCTATATCGCTACGGCGGAAACCGTTGCCTTGTTAGGCGCAAAGCCCGTTTATGTGGACGTAGATCCGAAAACTTACAATATTGACCCGGCGAAACTGGAAGCCGCCATTACAGCACGCACTAAAGCCATTATTCCCGTCAGTCTGTACGGGCAATGTGCGGATTTTGATGCGGTAAATGCTGTCGCGCAGAAATACAACTTACCGGTGATTGAGGACGCGGCGCAAAGTTTCGGTGCGAGCTATAAAAACCGTAAAAGTTGTAATTTAACCACTATTGCCTGTACCAGTTTCTTCCCAAGCAAACCTTTAGGTTGTTATGGTGACGGCGGTGCGATTTTTACCAATGACGATGAGTTGGCGAAAGTGATTAGACAAGTGGCGAGACACGGTCAGGATCGTCGTTATCATCATATCCGTGTAGGGGTGAACAGCCGTTTAGACACCTTACAGGCAGCGATTTTATTACCGAAATTGGCAATTTTGGATGATGAAATTGCCGCCCGTCAGCGCGTAGCGGAAAATTATACCCGGTTGTTTAATCAAGCGGGCATTCACACCACGCCGTTTATCGAGGCGCATAACCAAAGCGCTTGGGCGCAATACACCATTCAAGTGGACAACCGCACCGATGTGCAGGAAAAATTAAAAACATCAGGAATTCCGACCGCGGTTCATTATCCGATTCCGTTAAATAAACAGCCGGCCGTGGCGGATAGCGGTGTTCGTTTACCGGTGGGCGATTCGATTGCCGAACGCGTGATGAGTTTGCCTATGCATCCGTATCTCACGCCGGAAGAACAGCAAAAAATCGTACAAAGTTTAGGATAGGATTGTTGCCATGAGCCAGGCTAAGTTACGCATATTGCTGGTGAGCGATATGGGGCATATCGGCGGAACGGAAATCGCCACTTTGATCGCCGCTACGGAATTAAATCCGTTGGCGGAATCCGTGACGGTTTTCGGTAAAACCGGACCGTTATTCGAGCACATCGACAAATTGGGAATTCAACAAATTAATGCGGATTGCCATACCAAAAATCCGTTGAAATTATTGAATTATGTTTATCAGTTGGTGAAAACGGTCAATGATAATCAAATTGATGTAATTCACGCGCAAATGGCACGTCCGTTACTGTTTATTTGGCTGGCGAAAAAATTTTTCAAAAATAAACGGGTGAAGATTTTCTGGACGTCACGCGGTTTGGATCACGAGACTTATCAGAAAGTTGTGCCGTTTTTTGTCAAGATGGGGGTAAGAGGACTGGGCAATTGTAAGCTGGAACGGCAAAAATTGATTCGTTACGGTTATCCTGAAACGCAAACCTCTTATATTTACAACGCCTATCGTTTAACGCCGACGGCTAAGCCGATGAAATCTTTGAATAAATCGCAGTTTGTGATCGGAACTTTATCCGCCTTGCGCGAAGGTCGCAGCGTCGAATTGTTTTTGGATTTGGCGAAATATTGCCTGACTTATTATCCGGAACGTCAATTCCGATTTGTGATCGGCGGTGACGGTCCGCATCGCGGGGTATTGGAAAAAATCGCCGGGGACTTAGGACTTGAACAACAGGTGGAATTTTTAGGCAATGTGTCGGATGTCATGACTTTCATGGACGGCGTTGACGTGTTTGTCAGTCCGTTGGTCGTAGATGGCGACAGCGGTGCGGGATTATCCAATTCTATCGTGGAAGCAATGATTATGAAAGTGCCGGTTTGTGCTTTCAGAGCAGCCGGTATTGAAGAAATCGTGATAAACGGCAATACGGGACATTTGATTGAAGCGCGCGATATTCCGGCGATGGCGGAAGCGGTTTGTCAGACAGTGGATAATAAAACGGAAACCGAATCCTGTGTGAATAATGCCTACGATTTGATTATTCGAGAGTGCGATCCGAAAAAATACGCACAGAAGTTGTTGAAACTCTATAAGGAGTTGTAATGCATATCCTGATATTGCCGTCTTGGTACCCTTTGCATGACAATGATTTAAACGGTTCTTTTTTCAGGGAACAAGCCCATGCGCTTGCTAATGCCGGTGTAAAAGTCGGCGTAATCGCACCGCAGTTTAGATCATTGCGGTTAGGGAAAACTGCGGTTCTAGGGCGTTATGATCAGGAAGTCTGGCTGGACGGCGAGATTCCTACGTATTTTCAACATGGCGTATTTTGGTTTCCTAGAGTTCCCTATTTGGATTTAAAACGTTGGGTGAATGCCGGATTGGCATTATTCGACCGTTATGTGAAAGAGCGGGGAATGCCGGATATTTTGCATGTACACAGTTTGTTACATGCAGGTCCTTTGGCATTGGAAATTCACAAAAAATACCGGATTCCTTATTGCGTTACCGAACATAGCTCCGTTTTCGGACGGGAATTGGTAAAAGATTGGGAATGGGAACGTTTGAAACAGTCCGAAGCGGCGGCCAGCGAATTATTGGCGGTCAGTAAAAGCTTGGCGGATTTATTGCAGCAAAAATTAAACGGTAAAGCGTGGACGGTTTTTCCTAATTTATTGGACGATTTATTTACACAAAGTTCGATGGATTCGTCAGCGCGAAAATATCAGCTGTGCGCCGTCGCGTTTTTACATGCGAAAAAAGGATTTGACGTCTTAATTAAGGCGTTCGCTACGGTGGTTAAAACTTACCCGCAGCTAAAATTGGTTATCGGCGGTGACGGGCCCGAACGGGCGAAACTGGAATCCTTAATTAAAACCCTGGACTTGGACAATAATGTGACTTTGCTCGGTGCGCTTTCCCGGAAGGAAGTATGCCAATTAATGAGAGAAAGTCTGTGTTTTGTGCTGTCCAGCTATATTGAAACCTTCGGGGTGGTCGTGATTGAAGCTTTATCGCAGGGTACGCCGGTGGTATCTACCTTATGCGGAGGACCGGAATCTATTTTAACGGAGGGGGACGGTTTGTTCGTTAAACCTGGCGATGAAAAGGAGATGGCTAAAGGGATTTTGGAATTTCTTGCCAATCAGGACAAATTTGATAACGCACAAATTCGGCAGAGATGTATTGATACTTATTCGAAGAAGCCGTTTGTGCATAAGCTGACGGCTGTTTATCAGGATATTTTAGATAAAAAGTAACGTTATGGTGAGATTAATATCGACGGTTTTTATTCGACAGATTTTAGTCGGTATTTTGCAGGTTATTACATTAATTGTCATTGCCAGAGGATTGGGTACCGAACAAATGGGGCAATATACCTTAGCGATTTTATTGCCGACGCTGTTTTCCCAAATTATTACCTTTGGTTTGCAGAGTATCAATATTTACGCCATCGGGCGGAAGATGGTGAATGAAAATCAGGCGCTGTACGCCAATCTGTTTTTTTTATCCGGTTTGTCGGTTCTGACCAGCTTGATATTGAGCGTTGTAGTGCATTATTTCGGACGGTATTTCTTTAATGAAGTACCGGTAAGTCTATTGTATTTATCGCTTGCGTCTTTGTTGCCGCAGACGTTTTTTACCGTATTGCCGTCTTTAATTCAGGCGGTACAGAATTTTAAATGGTTCAATATCCTTTGCGTGGCGCAGCCGTTAGTCATTTTTCTGGTTTCCATGGTGGCGATATTACTTTCGAATAATGTGAGTTCAATTTTAACCGCTTACGTATTAAGTCATTGGATTAGTTTTTTTATTTTACTCGGAATTATCTTGAAATTAATCAAGGTGGAAACTTACTCCTTAAGACGTTTTTGTTCCGAATTTATCGGTTACGGGCTGAAATCTCATTTGAGTAACATTATTACGTTGTTGAATTACCGTTCTTCATTGTTGATTTTAGGTTATTTCACGACACCGGTTGTGGTCGGTATTTATTCCGTGGGGATGCAATTGGCGGAAAAATTATGGTTGCCGTCTCAGGCGGTGAGTACCGTATTGCTTCCCCGTTTATCCAATAAATTAGGTGAGGGCAGCGATGAAAAAGAGGTGGCTAAGCTTACGTTAGACAGCGCCAGACTGACCTTTATTGTGACGCTGGTTATAGGTCTTGCTTTTGCCTGTTTGTCTTCCGTCGTGGTAAATATTTTATTCGGCGCGGAATACAAAAAGTCCGTGTATGTGATTTTATTGTTATTGCCGGGTATTTTAGCCTGGACGCCGTCGAGAATTTTGGCCAACGATCTTGCCGCCCGGGGATTTGCCGAGTTGAATCTGAAAAATTCTTACTGGGTGTTCGGGATTAATACCGTTTTGAGTTTATGTCTCGTTCCGTTATGGGGATTAATCGGCGCATCTGTTGCGACGACCGTTGCTTACACTATGGATTTGGTGTTGCGGTTGATGGCGTTTAATCGGGTAACGCAGAGTCAGGCATTTTTACATATTCTGCCGAAACCCTCGGATTTCGGTACGATGGTGAATTTTATAAAAGGATTAAAAAATGCAAGATAAAAAACATATTCTGATTGTCGCACCTTATGTCACATTTCCGCATGAAATGGGCATGAACCGTTTTATTTATCTTGCCAAAATGCTATCGGCGGAATTTGATGTGACGCTGGTAACCAGTAAATATTGTCATTTCTTAAAGAAACACAGAGAACGGACGCCGGAACTGGGTAATGTCAAAGTGATTTTATTGGATGAGCCGGGATACCGCAAAAATGTCAGTCTTCAGCGTTTAATCAGCCATCGCCGGTTTTGCCGTAATTTTGAAACCTTGTTAAAAAGTTACGATCGGCAAATCGATGCGGTTTATTCCGCTTATCCGCTAATCAGAACGAATTATATTTTAGGCCGTTACAAGCAAAGTAAAAACTTTAAATTAATTATTGATGTGCAGGACGTCTGGCCGGAAGCCATTGCCGGACCTATTGCGTTTTTTTCTACACAAATCGGTAAAATGCTGATGAAACCGATTACCCAGTATGCGGATAAAACTTACAGCTATGCGGATGCGTTAGTGGCGGTTTCCGAAACTTATCTGCAACGGGCGGATGTGAATCGATTGCCGGCTAGGCTGAAAAGTGCGGTCTATATCGGCGGAGATTTTTTATTTACCAAATCAAACGGTAAAAAAGCGACGGATAAACTGGTTGCGACTTATTTAGGTACCATGGCGGGCAGTTACGATTTGGAGACCGTAGTGAGAGCTGCGCCGTTGTGTAGCAAGAAAGTGAAAATCCAATTTATCGGTACCGGTCCGCATGAGGCTTCTTTACAGGCGTTAAACCGCCAGTTGGGCGGGCATGTAACGTTTTTAGGCGTGCATCCTTATAAAGAAGCTATGCGTATACTGGCGGATTCCGATGTGGCGTTAAATGCCATTAAGGCTTCGTCGGAAGGCAGTATCACCAATAAATTGTCCGATTATATCTGTTGTGCATTACCGATTCTAAGCTGTCAAAAACATCCCGAAGTAGAAAAATTGTTGGCTTTGGGCGGGGGGATTCAATACACCGCAGGCGATCATCGGGAATTGGCTGCCAAGCTGGATAAGCTGGCGGAAGACCAAGCGGTTTTAGATAAAATGTCGCAAACGAATTTATCGCTTGCAAAAGAGAAGTTTTTACGTGAACGTTCCTATAAAGAAATTGAGAAATTAATTAAAAATATTATTTGATATGAATATTAGAATTGTCAGTATTTTTAAACTGTTATTATTTTTCGCTTTAGCTGCCGTTATACTTTCTCCGGCTTTATCCAATCTTGTTGGATTGCCCAGATTGGACAGTACGTTGAGCTTTGCTTTTTTTTTCTTGTCTTTGGCTACGCTTTTTTTAAGAGAGACGGAAAAAGATTTTTTGAAACTGATATTACCGTTATACGTATTGTTTTTTTTCGTATTGATTTCGTTATTAAATAGTTTTTCTTCGGAAAAAGCGGTGGATTCGTTTTTTTTCGGGGCGGTGATTTTTTTATTCCATTATACTTTTTTAGCCTTTAATCGGGATGACGGAGAAAAAGGTATTCGGTATCTTGTGCTGGGCTTGTCGTTAATCGTTTTAGCCGGTTTTTTTATTGAAGCGTTACTGGGTTTTCAGTTGGTATCGGGTAATGAAGAATTAACCGTAACCGATAAAGCGTTTAAAGGGTTTTTCTTTAATACCAACGACCAGGCGGTGATTATGATTTCCCTTGCCGTACTGGTAGGTTTTTTTTTCATCATTCGGGAAAACGGTTGGAAAGTGAAATTAACCGGATATGCGCTGTTGCTCATTATCGGTTTGGCTATCGTGGTCAGTGCATCCCGTTCGGTATTGCTGAGTTATCTGATCATGATGATGCTGATATTGTTTTTAAATGCGTCGGTCTATTTTAAAGCGGTGTATCTGTTTTTTGCCTGCGTGATCGCATTATTTGTATTTAATCTTTCCTGGTTACAGGAATTATTTATTATGCTAGCCAAAATCGATTGGCTGGAACGTCCGATAGAGCGTTTTTCATTGGTGATATTTTCCATGGCGGATGATAAATCCGTCGGCTATCGGACAGAAATTTATACGGCGTTTTTAGATAACTTTAAGATTCTTTGGTTGGGTTACGGTCCTAGAGATTATATCGGTTATTTTGATCAGATAAAGTTAAGTTTTCCGTTAGGTTATACCAATCCTCACAGCTTTTTCATAGAAGTTTATCTGGCGTTCGGTATTTTTGCGTTTTTTGCTTTTTTATATTTTATATTGTATTCCGTTTATTACGTATTAACCGATTATTTATTAGCTTGGAAAGAACGAATATTTATTTTGTTTATTTTTGTTAATTTTTGCTGGATTGTCTGGGTTCCGTCTTCAGTATTAAGACTGCCGTTGGTTTGGTATCCGCTTTTCCTGGTTTTGGTTTATGCGGTTTTAGTAAGAAACGGGACTTTTACCGATCCGAAATTGGTTAGTAGCAGGAGAGTTTCATGATAAAACGCCTTTTCGATATTGTTATCGCATCGGTAGCGCTGATTTTGTTTTCGCCGTTGTATTTATTGGTGGCGTATAAAGTCAGACGGAATTTGGGGTCGCCGGTGTTATTTAAGCAAATCCGTCCGGGCTTGCACGGTAAACCTTTTGAAATGATTAAGTTCAGAACCATGAAAGACGGTGTAGATCAAAACGGCAATATTTTACCGGATGCGGAACGGTTGACGCCGTTCGGTAAAATGCTACGGGCAACCAGTCTGGACGAATTGCCGGAATTGTGGAACGTGTTAAAAGGCGACATGAGCTTAGTGGGACCGCGCCCGTTACTGATGGATTATTTGGCGCTGTATAACGAACGGCAGGCTAAACGCCACGACGTAAAACCGGGTATTACCGGTTATGCTCAGGTAAACGGGCGTAATGCCATCAGCTGGGAACAGAAATTTGAATTGGATGCCTGGTACGTGGAACACCAATCCTTTTGGCTGGATTTAAAGATCATTGCAAAAACCATTCAAAAAGTGATTGCTAAAGACGATATTAATGCGGCAGATGATGCCACCATGCCTAAATTTGAAGGAAATAAAAAATCATGAACATTCTTATAACATCCGCCGGACAACGTGTTTCTCTTGTTCAGGCCTTTAAAAAGGAATTATCGCGATTAGTAAGCGGCGGTAAAGTGTTAACCGTGGATTTAAATCCCGAGCTGGCACCGGCTTGCTATGTGGCGGACGGGCATTTTCAGGTACCGCGGGTGACGGATGCGAATTACATTCCGACATTGCTTGAAATCTGTGCGGCAAATAACGTGAAATTGATTGTTCCGACCATTGATACGGAGTTGTTGATTTTAAGCGAACATCTGCAACGGTTTAAAGAAAAAGGCATTACTATTTCCGTCAGTGATGCGGCGTTAATCAGAAAATGCCGTGATAAACGATTAACCAATGAGCTTTTCGTTGCACAGGGTATTGCCGTGCCGAAACAGTTTAAAAAAGGTCAGTTCGAGTATCCGGTTTTCGTGAAACCTTATAACGGCAGTTTGAGCAAGGGTATTTTTGTGGCGGAGAAAGAAGAAGATATTTCGCCGGAACAGTTGGAAAACCCGGAACTCATGTTTATGCAATATATTTCGCCGGAAGAATATGACGAATACACCGTAGATTGTTATTTCGACAAAGATTCCGTGTTGAAAAGTGCGGTACCGAGAAAGCGTATTTTTGTACGAGCGGGTGAAATTAACAAAGGCGTGACTAAGAAAAATGCCATTGTTACCCAATTATCGCAAAAACTGTCTTATCTACCGGGTGCGCGCGGCTGCTTGACGGTGCAAGTGTTTTATCGGGAATCCGATGAGAGCATTCTGGGAATTGAAATTAATCCGCGTTTCGGCGGCGGTTATCCGTTAAGTTATCTGGCGGGCGCGAACTATCCCCGCTGGCTGATTCAGGAATATCTGTTTAATCAAGCCGTTCCGGCATTCGATGCTTGGGAGGCGGATTTATTAATGTTGCGTTACGACGCGGAAGTGTTGGCACATCATTATGAAAAATAAAGCGTTGGTGCTGGATTTAGACGACACGCTGTATGCGGAAATTGATTTTCTGTATTCTGCTTATCATCACATTGCGTTTCGCTTAGCGCCGGAACAAGAGGAAATGTTGTTTAACCGTCTGGTTGAACGGTATCACCGCGGTGAAAATGCTTTTCAGTATTTGACGGAACGATATGATGTCGATTTGGCAACGTTGCTGGAGTGGTATCGTTTCCATATTCCGGATATTCACTTGTTTCCTCATGTAGAGGAACAGTTAAACCTGTTTAAATCCGATTGGCGTTTTGCTTTAGTCACGGACGGACGTTCCGTAACACAGCGAAATAAAGTGAAAGCATTGGGGTTGGAACCGTTACTGGATTGTATGGTGATTTCGGAGGAAGTCGGTAGCGAGAAACCCAGTTTGAACAACTATCGATTGGTTGAAGATGCGCTTCAGTGCAAGGATTACATTTATATAGGAGACAACCCTAAAAAAGATTTTGTAACGCCGAATAAATTAGGCTGGAAAACTATTTGTTTAAGGGATCGCGGAACCAATATCCACAAACAGGATTTTGAAATTCCGCACGAATTCCGACCGCACTTTTATATGTCGGATTGGTCGGATTTACCGACGATTTTGAATTTTTAATTTTATTATTGCTTAATAATTAAGGGGTTTATTATGTTGAATACTGCTTTCGAACCGTGGCCTTCGTTTACTCAGGAAGAGGCCGATGCGGTTTCCCGCGTGCTTTTATCAAACCGCGTCAATTATTGGACGGGTACCGAATGTCGTGAATTTGAAAAAGAATTTGCCGCTTATGTAGGGACAAAATATGCCATCGCGTTGACTAACGGTACTGTCGCTTTAGATCTCGCCTTAAATGCGTTGGGGATCGGTGCCGGTGATGATGTTATCGTTACTTCCCGTACTTTTCTGGCTTCCGCCAGTTCTATCGTTACTGCCGGCGCCAATCCGGTGTTTGCGGATGTCGAGCCGGATTCTCAAGTTATTTCCCGTCGTACTATTGAAGCCGTTCTTACTCCGAATACCAAAGCGATAATCTGTGTGCACTTGGCCGGCTGGATGTGCGATATGGATCCGATTATGGATTTGGCAAAAGAAAAAGGAATGTATGTCATTGAAGATTGCGCACAGGCGCACGGCGCTCAATATAAAGGTAAATCCGCAGGTTCCATCGGTCATATTGCGGCTTGGTCTTTCTGCCAGGATAAAATTATGACCACCGGCGGTGAGGGCGGTATGGTTACCACAAACGATAAAGATTTGTGGAATAAAATGTGGTCTTATAAAGATCACGGTAAAGATTTTGATACGGTTTATAACAAACAACATCCGCCGGGTTTCCGTTGGTTACATAATTCATTCGGCACTAACTGGCGCATGATGGAAATGCAGGCGGTAATCGGACGTATTCAGTTAACCCGCATGGCGGATTGGACGGCGAAACGTATTCATAATATGGAACGCATTCTGGATGCTTTCGGCGACAGCTCTTATTTCTCTGTGTTCAGACCGACTCGGGATTATGTGCATGCGGCGTATAAATGTTATGTACAGGTTAATCCTCAGACTTTACCTGAAGGTTGGTCGAGAGATCGGATTATGCAGGTAATCAATGAACAGGGCGTGCCTTGTTACAGCGGTTCCTGTTCCGAAGTGTATTTGGAAAAAGCCTTTGATAATACGCCTTGGCGTCCGGCACAACGTTTGCCGAATGCGAAATTGTTGGGTGAAACCAGCTTAATGTTTTTAGTTCACCCGACACTCAGCGAAGAAAGTCTGGATAAAACTTGTGCGGCAATAACTCAGGTTATTAAGGCATTATCGGAAAACAAATAAGGTAGCGGGTTATTATGAAGTCTTTTATTGCAAGCCTGGTGATTGCATCAAGATGGATAAAGCTCTGCGGTCTTATGTTGTTGGACTTTATGGTTTTTCCGGTCTTGCTGTGGATGTGTTATGCCTTGCGTTTATTAGATCTTTCTGCCGAGATGGTACCGAATCTCTATTTAGGTGAGTTTTGGATTTCGTTATTTGCCGTTGCCTGTCTTTTTGTGTGCAGTGTGTACCATTTTGTTATTCGGACATTTAACGAAACATTGATCGTCAGATTGTTTATCGCCACGATTATGACGGTGAGCGGATTGCTGCTGTTAGGGTATTTTACGGATATCCTTATTCCGGCATCGGTTGCTTTCATGTTCGGGTTTATGATGTTTTTATGGGTGTGGCTCAGCCGTAGCGCTATTCGCTTAACCGTAAGATATATTTTAAATCCTCGGGTGATCAGTAAACGTATCGCTATTTATGGTGCGGGTATCGGTGGGCAGCAAGTAGTGCAGACTTTGTTGCGTTCCGATGAACATTTGCCGTTATTTTTTATTGATGACGATAAAAATTTAAGAAACAGAAGGGTCGGCGGATTAAAGATTTATTCCGCCAAAGCGGCATTAGATGCGTTGGAGCAGTATGAGATCGATGAGATCCTTATTGCGCTACCTTCAATTAGCCGGGCCAGAAAAAATGAGATTGTGGAATTCCTGTCTCAATCGCATCGCCGGATTATGGAATTGCCGAGTCTTACCAAGTTGGTGGACGGACAAATCAATATATCGGATATAAAAGAAGTGGATATTGTGGATTTACTGGGGCGTGAACCGGTAGATCCGGTACCGGAATTATTCAGCAAGAATATTCAGGGCAAAGTCGTTATGGTGACGGGTGCGGGCGGTTCCATCGGTTCGGAATTATGCCGGCAGATTATCCGCAATCAACCTAAGGCATTGTTATTATTTGAAATCTCGGAATATGCACTTTATGCTATAGAACAGGATTTAAAAAATATTATACGCGAAGAATCGCTGTCGGAGACGGATATTTTACCGTTGCTCGGAAATGTGCAAAACAAACAGCGGTTGGTTGAAATCATGAAAGCGTTTAATGTGGAAACCTTATATCATGCGGCGGCCTATAAACACGTACCGATGGTTGAATATAATGTGGTCGAGGGGGTACAGAATAATATTTTCGGTACTTACAATACGGCGAAAGCGGCAATTGAAGCGAATGTAGATTCCTTTGTGCTAATTTCTACGGATAAAGCGGTTCGACCGACAAACGTGATGGGGACGACAAAACGTATTGCCGAACTTTGCCTGCAGGCGCTTGCCCAAGAACAAGGAAATGCGCACCATACTTTGTTTTCTATGGTTCGTTTCGGTAACGTACTGGGATCGTCGGGTTCCGTTATTCCGTTGTTTAAAAAACAAATTGCGCAGGGAGGACCGATTACGGTCACGGACAAACGAATTATCCGTTATTTTATGACCATTCCTGAAGCGGCTCAGTTAGTGATTCAGGCGGGCGCTATGGCGAAAGGCGGCGATGTGTTTATCCTTGATATGGGGGAACCTGTTAAGATCGTAGATTTAGCACGAAATTTAATTAAACTTTCGGGATTAACCATTAAGGACGAAGATAATCCTGACGGCGATATTGAAATCCGTTTTACCGGATTAAGACCGGGTGAAAAACTTTATGAAGAGTTGCTCATCGGCGGGGATAACGTCGAACAGACATATCATGAACGGATTATGACGGCGAAAGAGGATTTCTTGCCGCCGGATAAACTGAAAGAGCTGATTGCACGGCTTGAAGACGCTTGCAATCGTAACGATTGCGAACAGGTTCGTCATTTGTTGTTAAATGCGCCGACAGGTTATCATCCTGTCAGCGAACTTGCGGATTTTGTTTGGAATAAACAACATTCGGATGATTAACTTTTTAATATAGATTAACTATGAATAAATTAACTAAATCTCTATTTTTAGCCGGGTTAGGATTATCTCTCTCATCTTGTTCGGTATTTCTGCCGGACAGCCATAAATCGCCTATTTCAAAAAGACCTGCGCAGGTCGTCGGTGAAAATGTGGATTTGGCTAAAGCGATAGATGCTTATCTGATTACACCGCAGTTATTGAAAACGCTGAAACCGATGAATGCATCGGCGCAGTCTAATCTGAATTTGGACAGAGAACTGAGTAATTATCAATACCGTGTCGGGGTCGGTGACGTACTGAATGTTACCGTGTGGGATCATCCTGAATTAACTACTCCGGCCGGCTCTTACCGTTCATCGGCAGAAGCGGGAAATCAGGTTCATGCAAACGGAACGATGTTTTATCCTTATGCAGGTAATATCAAAGTAGCGGGCTTGACCGTAGGTCAAATCCGTAGCCGTTTAACCAAAGCGTTATCTAATTATATTGCAGAACCGCAGGTTGAAGTAAATGTTGCTTCGTTCCAGTCGCAAAAAGCCTATGTAACGGGTGAAGTTAAATCGCCGGGTCAACAGTTTATTACGAATGTGCCTCTTACTTTGCTGGATGCCATTAATAAGGCCGGCGGATTAGCGGATAATGCCAACTGGCACAATGTGACGCTGACCCGAAACGGACGGGATGAGGTCATTTCGGTAGAAGCGTTAATCCAACGCGGTGATCTGACGCAGAACCGCCTGCTGCAAAACGGCGATATTGTGCATATACCGCGCAACGATACCATGAAAATTTTTGTGGTGGGAGAAGTGGTACAATCGCAACTGCTGACTATCGGACGTAACGGTATGACTTTAACGGAAGCGTTGAGTGCCAGTGGCGGTATCGACAAATTGTCTTCCGATGCCACAGGGATTTTCGTAATTCGTGGTCAGCGCGGCAAACATGAAATGGTTCAGGATAATAATGGTGAAAAAATTGAAAAAGTCGCCAATATTTATCAGTTGGACGTTACGAATCCGACCGCTTATATTTTGGGTACCGAGTTCTATCTGCAACCGCATGATGTCGTTTATGTAACGACAGCGCCGGTTTCCCGCTGGAACCGTGTGATTTCTCAAGTCGTACCGACTATCAGCGGATTTAACGACTTAACCGAAGGCGTATTACGTATCAGAACATGGCCTTAAAGAATCGAATAAACGTGTGAATTCAGACCGGTTTTATTGGTCGTTAAGGGGCGTGTCCGAGGTTCTCCGCCGGAGAACCATTATCGGGCATTATGTTGTCCGTTATCGGTTTTTCTTCAGAAATTACAAATTTACAGGCTGAAAGTCGAACAACTGATTTTATTATTAAGGGTTTTATTATAATGGGTAAAAAACAAAATGATGTTATCGATCTGACTAAACTGTTGAGTTTATTTTGGGATCAAAAACGAATCATTATTTTCTCTACATTGTTATGTGCAGGGCTGGGGCTGATTTATTCATTATTGGCACCTTCGGTTTATATGGCAACGGCCTCCGTTCAGGTGGAGGAAAAATACACGGGCGGTGCCTTACAGGGGATTTCCAGTATTTTTGAACAGGAATCTACCGCCGGTACCGAGATTGCCGTTATTAAATCCAGAGCGATTGTGTCAAAAGCAGTGGAGGATCTGAATTTAACGACGGAAGTGTCTCCCGTTTATTCGATTCCTTTTTTTAGTAAAGCGATAGAAAAACTGACGGGTGAAGAATCGGAAATTACCGTTGCGCGTTTCGTGCCGAAACAAGAAGTATCGCAAGAATACACCTTAATTGTCGGTTCCAATGAAAACGAATATGTCATTGTAGATGAGCAGGAGCAAACCGTATTAAGCGGCGTAGTAGGTGAAAAATACGATAATAACAATATGGAAATTCAGGTTACTCACCTGAAAGGCGCATCGGGAAAACGTTTTAGCTTGAAAAAACTGGAGAAATCCGATGTTCTTGAACTGGTTGAGAATCTTCAGCAAGCGGTTATGGCGAACGAAAAGGGCAAACAAACCGGTGTGGTGGAGTTGAGTTTAAAAGGTGAAAATCCGGAATATATTCAAAACGTATTGGAAAGTATTACCCAGAGCTATTTGGAACACAGTGCGGCGCGTAATTCGGCCGAAGCAACCAGCAGCTTGGCGTTTTTGGAAAAACGGTTACCGGAAGTCCGCGACAGATTGACCAAGTCTGAAAACGCCCTGAACGAATACCGTCAAAAGAGAGCTTCTATCGATTTAGAGCTGGAAGCGAAATCGGTGTTGGATACGTTGGTACAGTTGGATGCGGATCTTAATGCTTTGACTATCAAAGAAAGCGATATATCCCAGCGTTTCACCAAACGCCATCCGAATTATGTGGCGTTATTGGAACAACGCAAAGTTTTACTGAATGAAAAAGCCCGTTTGACCAAGCAGCTTGAATCCTTGCCCGAAACCCAAAAAGACACGGTTCGTTTAACCCGTAATTTTGAAGTCGACCAACAGATTTATACTCAATTATCCAACAAAATTCAGGAATTGGATGTAGTGAAAGCGGGAGCGGCCGGAAATGTGCGAATCTTAGATCAGGCTCAAACCCTGCCGAAACCGGTGGCGCCGCGTAAGCTGATTATTCTGGTTTTAACGGCGATCATCGGATTTTTGTTAGGCAGCGGAGCCGTATTGTTGAAATCAATATTACAAAAGGGCGTTGTCACCGTATCCGAAATTTCGGAGACCGGTTTGGTGACTTACGCCAGCGTCCCCTTCTCTAAAAAACAATCGGCGTTATCCCGTGCCAAAGGCGGTAATAAAGCGGGGATCGGGTTATTATCGGAGCGCCAAACCGATGATTTCTCAATAGAAAGTCTGAGAAGTCTACGAACCGGTTTAAACCACATGTTATCCGAGGCGAATAACCGAATCGTATTGCTTTCCGGCGTTTCAAAAGGTGTCGGCAGACATTTTGTTTCGTCCAACCTCGCCAATTTATTGGCAAAAGCAAATAAACGCGTATTATTGATTGATGCGGATTTGCGTAGAAGCCACTTACATTATGTGTTGAGCGTAGAGAACCGTATGGGCGTCACCGAATTGTTGACACAAGATATACCGTTTGAACAAGGCGTGCAAAATATCAGCGATCACTTTGGGGTGATAACCTGCGGTAGTCCGACGGATGCGCCGTCCGAATTGTTATCATCCGCTCGTTGGCAACAATTATTGGATTGGGCGGCGCAACATTATGATGCCGTGATTGTTACCGCACCGTCGATTCTCAGCGTTACGGATGCGGCGATAGTAGGACAGCATGCGGATATTACGCTGTTAATCGGACGCTTCGAGAAAACCACCGTACATGAGATCGAAGCCTGCCGGGAACGTTTCGGCAATGCCGGCGTAACAATCAACGGATTTATCTTAAACGGCGTTAAGCCGCGGGCCGTAAATAGAGACGATTATTTTTCGAGCGCATATGCTTAAACCGTAAAATGTCGTTTGAATTGCTGCAAACGGCATTTTTATGGGGCAACGAACGATATTCGGTAAAATAAAAAACGACGACGGATCGGATCGCACTTGGACGAAATGAGCGAAGTGCGGTCGTTTTTTCGTCTGTTTTTTTATTTATTATTTACGCAGTTTCACTTCCTGTACCGCATGGTCGGCGCCTTTGTGCAGAATCAGATTCGCCCGTTCTCGGGTCGGTAAAATATTCTGTTTCAAATTCAATCCGTTGATAGTATCCCAAATATTGGTTGCGGTATTAATGGCGTCTTGTTCGGATAAAGAGGCGTAATGTTTAAAGTAGGAATGAGGATTGTTAAATGCGCTTTGCCGGAACTTCAAAAAACGGCGAATATACCATTCCCGCAACAGTGCTTCGTCGGCATCCACATAAACGGAAAAATCCACGAAATCCGAAACGAAAGTTTTCGCTTTATTACCGGTTTGCAAAACATTCAATCCTTCCAGAATAAGGATATCTGGCTGATTTACCAGATTAAACCGATTCGGAATAATGTCGTAAGTTAAATGAGAATAAATCGGTGCTTTCACATGAGGTTTACCGGATTTGATATCGGCTAAAAACTGAATCAGCTTAGGCGTATCGTAAGAAACCGGAAAGCCTTTTTTCTGCAACAGATTTTTCTCCTGCAAATCGGCAAGAGGGTAAAGGAAACCGTCAGTTGTAATTAAATCTACTTTGCGAGCCTGCGGCCAATTTGCCAGCAAAGACTGTAAAATACGTGCTGATGTACTTTTTCCTACCGCTACGCTGCCGGCAATACTGATAATGTAAGGTACTTTGGGATGTTGTCCGCCCAGAAACCGGTTGAGCACGGTTTGGCGGCGCAGATTTTCTTCAATATAATAATTAATCAGACGGACAAGCGGTAAATAAATGGTGCTGACTTCATCCAGCGATAATTCTTCATTAATACCAAGCAGCGGTTTCAGGTCCTGTTCGGTTAAGGTTAACGGAACCGATTTGCGCAATTCCGCCCATTGCAAACGGTTAAAGACAAGAAACGGACCGGCAATTGGTGGCTGATTTAAAGTATTCACGATTTTTGCATTCATGTAATAAGAAAATTTTGTTAAGAATATACCTTTATAAAGCGTCCGTGCACAGTGAATTTTATAAAGTGCGGTCAAAAAATAACAATTTTTTGCATTTTTGTGTGGAATTTAAGCGAATAATTAAAAAATATTGATTTTTTACAAAAAAACACTTGTCAGAGGTAAATTTTTCCATATAATACGCGTCACTTGCTTATGACGCCGACTTAGCTCAGTAGGTAGAGCAACTGACTTGTAATCAGTAGGTCATCAGTTCGATTCCGATAGTCGGCACCATTTTCATAAACAAGATCAATCTAGTGTGGAGGGGTTCCCGAGCGGCCAAAGGGGGCAGACTGTAAATCTGTTGGCTCAGCCTTCGAAGGTTCGAATCCTTCTCCCTCCACCACTCACAAGATTTGATGGGACAGATGAATTTAGGACTGCGGGCATCGTATAATGGCTATTACCTTAGCCTTCCAAGCTAATGATGCGGGTTCGATTCCCGCTGCCCGCTCCAGTACGCTGATATAGCTCAGTTGGTAGAGCGCACCCTTGGTAAGGGTGAGGTCGGCGGTTCAAATCCGCCTATCAGCACCACGCCTATTTTCACCTATCCGTTTAACAGAAACCGTTGATTAATTACATTAGGTTAACTTGGTGTTATTGTACCATCGTAACCGTGTTTTTTAGAGGGACTTTCAATGTCTAAAGAAAAATTTGAACGTACAAAACCGCACGTAAACGTGGGTACAATCGGCCACGTTGACCACGGTAAAACAACTTTAACAGCAGCAATCACCACAGTATTATCCAAACACTACGGCGGTGCGGCTCGCGCATTCGACCAAATCGATAACGCGCCGGAAGAAAAAGCGCGTGGTATCACCATCAACACATCACACGTTGAATACGATACGCCGACCCGTCACTATGCTCACGTTGACTGCCCGGGACACGCGGACTATGTGAAAAACATGATCACCGGTGCGGCACAAATGGACGGCGCAATCTTAGTGGTAGCGGCAACAGACGGTCCTATGCCGCAAACCCGTGAGCACATCTTATTAGGTCGCCAGGTAGGCGTACCGTACATCATCGTATTCTTAAACAAATGCGACATGGTGGATGACGAAGAATTATTGGAATTAGTTGAAATGGAAGTTCGCGAACTTCTGACCCAATATGATTTCCCGGGCGATGACACGCCAATCATTCGTGGTTCCGCATTAAAAGCGTTGGAAGGCGAAGCGGAATGGGAAGAAAAAATTCTTGAATTGGCGAACGCTCTGGATAGCTATATTCCGGAACCTGAACGTGCGATTGACCAACCGTTCTTATTACCGATTGAAGACGTATTCTCAATCTCAGGCCGTGGTACGGTAGTCACCGGTCGTGTAGAACGCGGCATCATCCGTACCGGTGACGAAGTAGAAATCGTCGGTATCAAAGATACGACGAAAACTACCGTAACCGGAGTTGAAATGTTCCGTAAATTACTGGACGAAGGTCGTGCGGGTGAAAACATCGGTGCGTTATTACGCGGTACCAAACGTGAAGAAATCGAACGCGGTCAAGTATTGGCGAAACCGGGTTCAATCACACCGCACACAGACTTCGTATCGGAAGTGTACGTATTGTCAAAAGAAGAAGGCGGTCGTCATACTCCGTTCTTCAAAGGTTACCGTCCGCAGTTCTATTTCCGTACGACTGACGTAACGGGTACAATCGAATTACCGGAAGGCGTAGAAATGGTTATGCCTGGCGATAACGTAAAAATGACGGTAAGCTTAATCCATCCGATTGCGATGGACCAGGGTTTACGTTTCGCAATCCGCGAAGGCGGCCGTACGGTAGGCGCCGGCGTGGTAGCGAGCGTAATCAAATAATAGGTTTGTCATTGAGACATTCAAAAAGGGTACCTTAGGGTGCCCTTTTTATTTTGTTTATCTCTGCTTTATTCCTGTGAATAAATGACTTTATTCCCCTGTATGAATAATATTTTTTCATTAACTAAGCGCATAATAATCGCTTGAAGAGCTGTACTGCAGTCTGTTTTTAAAGTTTTCAATGGCGTTTGACTACGGATATGGTTTTCTAATTTTTCTCGTTTACCGGGTAAATGACGCGGTGAAATTTTCATTAACAAGGTTTTATAAACCGAAAAACTTTCATTGATTAATCGCTAATTTTGTTGTTGTGTGGTGTCGAAAAAATCTTTTGTAATTTTGACCGCACTTTCAGGCTGAACGAGTAAACAATGCCGTGGTGTTTTTTGTTGTCGGATGAAATTGCATATTCCCTGATAGCCGAGATCTTTTGACAATACATGAAATTCGACGGATTTAGGTGCTGTTTGGTCGAGCTTTCCTAAATAATAGCTTAAATGGAAATCTACATTATTTTGGGCAATCTGTTTCACTGTAATCAATGAAATATTGATTTTATCGGTAAATTTTTCAGATATACGAATCTCTGCCTGATTAGGTGCCGCGCCAATAAAAATAAATATTTTTTCATATTGCTCTAATTTGACTCCGTTCAGACTGTTAAGGTTTTCATAATCAATAAAAGCGTATTTCATGCTGATTTTCTCTTACGTTTTAGGTTTAGTTTTGCATCTAGCGCAGTGAAAAAGCAACGAAATAACGAAGAATATTTCGGATTTGTGAAGCGGATTCCAAATTATTTGATTTTAAAGCGATTTAACGACAAATTTTGACATTGACTTTGGCCGGGTCTAGTTTTTCTTGTACTGAAACCGGCAACAGCGTATCGGTAAAGAAGTAATCGATCTCGTTGATTTCTCCCAAACGTACCATCGCAGTACGGCTGAATTTAGAATGGTCGGCGACTAACAACGCAATGCGGGAACTTTCGATCATTGTCCGTTTTACCTGAACTTCATGGAAATCGTAATCAAGCAAGGAGCCGTCCTGATCGATGCTGCTGATACCGATTATGCCGAAATCTAACCGAAACTGGGAAATAAAGCTGATAGTGGCGGAGCCGATAATACCGCCGTCTTGGCGTAACGAACCGCCTGCAATGGTGATATTGAAAGTTTCGTTTTGCATAAGAATATGGGCGGCATTGAGATTGTTGGTAACAACGCGCAGATTTTTGTGGTTAAGCAGCGCATTGGCGACAGCTTCCGGTGTGGTACCTATGTCGATGAAAAGTGATGCGCCGTTCGGAATGATTTTTGCCACTTCGGCGGCGATACGGTTTTTCTCTTGTGAGAAAAATTGTTTACGATCTAAATAATCACTGTTTTCTGAACTGGACGGGGAGGCTGCACCGCCATGATGGCGACGAATTCTATTATTTTCAGCCAATTCGTTAAGATCCCGTCGGATAGTTTGCGGACTGACATCTAGCAGGGTGACAAGTTCTTCCGTGCTGACATAGCCTTTTTGCATGACGAACTCAACAATTTTATTATGACGAATAGACTGTTTCATAACATTCCTCAAACTGATACCGAGTTTTCTTTACTTTAGTGGAATTTCATGGCTTTGCCTAGTCTTTGTGTAGAGAAAACCACAAATTAATCCGGTGATTAGACCGGATATATGGGCGGCATTACCCATTTGAACACCGATTAATGGGCTGACGAAACCGAATAGAATCCCGACCACCAACATACTAAAAAAACCTTGTGGCAACAGAGTTCCCTGTGTTTTGCCGAATTTATCGGCTGAGAAGACAAACCCCATTACCGCATAAACCACGCCGGATAAGCCGAAGAATGCCGGTCCGCTGGCGTAGTTTTGCGCCACACCGCTGATTATACCGGATAAACAATAAAGGGTAATGAGTGTGAATGTCCCTAAATGCCGTTCGATGGCGCCGGCAAAAATCCACCACCAGCATAGGTTAAATAGAATATGTAATGGAGATAAATGGACTAAAGTATGACTGAAATAGCGCCAGAATTGCCGTTCTTCGCCGAATTCCGCAGGATAGTGCGCGAATAGCATAATGGATTGGTCATAACCCACGATTTCAAACAGATAAATTGCAATACAAAGTGCGGTCAAAAAAACGGTGAATTTTATTTGCCGCCAGCGTATAAGCGTCCGCAACCAAGAAAACGCAGGTGCGATTGTTTCAACTGTTTGAATATCGCCGTCGGTCCAGCTCGCCTGATGATATTCGGCGGCGAAAGGATTGGCCAAATACCGTTCGGCTTCTTGTTGAATAAGGTGGATATGGGGAGAATTATCCGGCAGGTAGACATTCAGAATTTTCACACCGTAGCTATCCGCTTCCGCACGTAAAATCAATTCGACCCGATACCGGGCGCGTACGTAATCACGGAATCCCCACGCTAAACTATGAATTTCGGTTCCAAATAAACGCTGCATTTGCTATAGTCCTTGTTAATGTGTTTTTAACCATTATAAAGAAGCAAAATACGATGGAAAAGGAAAATTCGGGATTTAGCCTTTTTATCTGGGCGTTGGCGGGATTTTGTTCGCCGGTTTTATTATGGCCGCTGGCATTGCTATTGTCGCCGGCGATTTTGGAGAATCCGGCGTTATCCCATCCGGTCGCTATGGCGTCGGTATTCTGGTTTTATCCCGTTGTATTTGTGTTGACGGCTCGTGTTCTATTTAAAATGAATCGGCGAAATCCGGCAAAAGCCAAACCTGCATTGTTGATAAGTGCGGTCGTTTTTTGGGGTGTTTTATTGGCAATCGGTTATATCGGCTTAACGCCATAAGCGGTTTCCATCGGCAGTCCCGCACGTTGCCAGCCCTCAAAACCACCGATAACGCTGTACACGTTATCATAGCCCTGTTCAGCCAGAAATGCCGCTATCGAGCGGCTGCTTATACCGTGATAACAACTGACTATGACGGGATGATCAAAATCATAGGTGTCCTGAAATTCCCCGTAGCTTTGGTTGGTTAAATGGAATGCGCCTTGTGCGCGGCTGTAACTAAAACGCTCGGCATCGCGTACATCAAGCAAAACGGCGTTTTCGGTTTGTATCATGTCCCATGCGCGTTCCGGTGTAATTTCTGTAAATGCCATATTAATTCCTGAGTCAATTGATATGGATTAATTGTAACAGAAGTATTTTCCGGAAAAAACGTTTTTTGTTCTTATGCAGAATTCAGTATAATGGCTTAGCTATACTTTTTTTCACTTGCTATGAAGGGTATTTATGTTTAAGCAATTTTCATTAGCCGCGTTAATCGCCATGACCGCCGCCTGTTCTTCTATTTCGGATTATGTACCGTTTATGGGAAACAGCAAGCCCGTGATTAATTTGGAGCAGGATCAGATTGATCAAAAATCTTATGCCGTCGCTTATGCCTCTACGGTACAAACGTATAAAGGGCAGATCAACGACAGCTATGATGTAAACAATTTTGCCAGCGGAGTGAATGACTGGAACCGTAACCGTATTCTGGTACCGGTTGAACAAGTGCGGGCCAAGCTTTCGGCGGGCATTGACAGTAATGTGCACGCCTATTACAGCGGCGTGGTGTTCGCTTCGGATTTACAGAATAATTTCAGCCGTTTGAGTAAAGACTGCTGGTCGAAAATCGATCGCCCGAGTATGACGCAGGGGATTTACGATGCCATGCTTGATTTGAAAAAAGGGAAATCCCGCAGTGAGAACGACGAATACATCAGCAAGGGCTCGGAACAGTTACTGGGTGTGTGTAAGTAACAAAAATTCAGGCTAAAACGACCGCACTTTTGTTGTTTTAGCCTTTTCATTTTTTATTCAACAAAAGGACAGCAGAATGTTCAATTTACCTGAAAATAACATTCATCTTGCCGCTCAAGCTACGGATAAACAACAGGCCATCGAAATGGCGGCTGCCGCGTTAGAGCAGGGGGGGTATGTAGAAAGCGGTTATTTACAAGGCATGCTGGGGCGTGAACAGCAGACTTCCACCTTTTTGGGTAACGGCATTGCCATTCCCCACGGTACCTTGGAAACCCGCGGGTTAGTTAAAAATACCGGTGTGGCCGTGTTCCAGTTTCCGCAAGGTATCGAATGGGGAGAGGGCAATAAAGCTTATGTGGTAATAGGAATCGCCGCCCGTTCGGATGAACATTTGTCGTTACTGCGCCAACTGACGCATGTTTTGGGCGATGAGGACACGGCGGCAAAATTGGCCACATTAGATGATGTGAAGAAATTCCGCGCAATTCTCATGGGCGAAGCGGAAGACTTTGTCGTGAAAGCTGAAACGATCAGCTTAGACGTAGATACCACCAGTTTGCTGACTTTAACCGCGATCAATGCGGGTAAATTACAGGAACAGAGTGTGGTGGAAAATGCCTTTGTTTCTGAGGTTATTAGCTCACCGGCGTTGCCGTTAGGAAAAGGATTATGGCTGACGGATAGCGTTGCGGGCAATGTCAAAAACGGTTTGGCATTCAGTCGGGCGCGCAAAGCGTTCGAATATAACGGCAAAACCGTGCGGGCGGTATTAACGGTCTCGTCCAAAGACGATGCGGTAAACGAAACGCTGGCACGGTTATTGGATACGAATGTGCAGGAGCAGCTGTTAACCGGTTCGCGGGAACAAATTGTTGCGGCATTAAACGGTACGGAATTGGTAGTGAATACTGTGCCGGCACAAGCCGGCGGGACTGTAATCGGAACCTTCACGTTACGTAATGAACACGGTTTGCATGCTCGTCCCAGCACGGTTTTAGTGAATACCTTAAAAGCCTTCGGCGCGAAAATTACAGTGGAAAATCTTACTCGCGGCGGTTTGGCGGTGAATGCGAAAAGCGCAATGAAGTTAGTGGGTATCGGCGCAACTAAAAATCATCGTTTGCGTTTTGTGGCACAAGGCGATGACGCAGAACAGGCTATGGAAGCGTTGGCAAAAGCCTTTTCCGAAGGTCTGGGTGAAGGCGTGTCCGCCGTGCCGCCGGCAGAACCGGACACCATTGAAGTGGTGTCTGCGGATTCGACAGCCAATGTGCCGGAAAAAAACGAGGCAAAATCCGCCGACGGCGCCGAAGGCATTTTTGTACTCAATAACGAGCACGGTTTACACGCCCGTCCGAGCGCGGTGTTGGTCAATGAAGTGAAAAAATATAATGCTTCCGTGGCGGTACAGAATCTTGATCGTAATACCCAATTAGTCAGTGCAAAAAGCCTGATGAAAATTGTGGCGTTAGGCGCAACCAAAGGTCATCGCTTGCGTTTTGTGGCAACCGGTGAAGAAGCGCAACAGGCAATCGACGGTATCGGTGCGATCATTGCGGCGGGGTTAGGAGAATAATTATGGCGAAAGTAGCAACTATTACCTTAAATGCCGCTTATGATTTAGTCGGTCGTTTGAAACGTATCGAATTAGGCGAAGTTAACACGGTGGAAACGCTGGGTTTATTCCCTGCCGGTAAAGGCATTAATGTGGCGAAAGTGCTGAATGATCTCGGTGTCAGCGTTGCCGTCGGCGGTTTTCTGGGTAAAGACAACGTCGGTGATTTCGAGCGCTTGTTTGCTTCCGTCGGTTTGGAGGATAAATTTCAGCGGGTAGCCGGTAAAACCCGTATTAATGTAAAAATTACCGAAACGGAAGCGGATGTGACGGATTTAAACTTCTTGGGCTATCACATTTCGGCAGCGGATTGGCAGAAATTTGTAGCGGATTCGTTAGCTTATTGCCAAGCCTTCGACATCGTGGCGGTTTGCGGCAGCCTTCCGCGCGGTGTTACGCCGGAATTATTCGCCGATTGGTTACGTCAGTTACATCAAGCCGGCGTAAAAGTCGTACTGGACAGTTCCAACGCTGCCTTAACCGCGGGGTTAACCGCACATCCTTGGTTAGTGAAACCGAATCATCGCGAATTAGAAGCTTGGATTGGACACAGCTTGAACAGTTTGGAAGAAATTGTTCAGGCTGCAAAAAAATTGCAGACGCAAGGCATTGCCAACGTAATTATTTCCATGGGAGCCGAGGGTTCGCTGTGGTTGAGCGAACAGGGCGTAGTACGGGCGCAACCGCCGAAATGTGAAAATGTGGTAAGTACCGTCGGTGCAGGCGATTCCATGGTGGCAGGGTTGATTTACGGTGTAGTAAACGGATTGTCCCAACAGGATACCTTGGCGTTTGCCAGTGCGGTTTCAGCCTTTGCCGTATCGCAAAGCAATGTGGGAGTCAGTGATCGGGCGTTACTCGAACCGATTCTCGCCAACGTTAAAATTACAACGATTGAAGGATAACGCAATGAATATTTTTCTGACTCAATCTCAACTCGGCAACGCCAAAGCTTTTTTGTTAAAGCAAGTGATTACGGCGGCGGCACAAGCCCAAAATCACCAGATTACGGATAATGCCGAACAAGCGGATTTGGCTATTATTTTCGGTAAAACATTGCCGAATTTGACCGCACTTCAAGGTAAAAAAGTCTATTTGGCGGAGCCGGAACAAGCGTTAACCGCACCGGAACAAACCGTACAACGGGCTTTAACGGAAGCGACGGATTATGTCGCGCCGCAGCAATCCGGCGTTTCAGCCGTCGCAGCGGGCGGAAGCAAAAATATTGTGGCGATTACCGCCTGTCCGACCGGCGTGGCACACACCTTTCTGTCCGCCGAAGCCATTGAGGCTTACGGTAAAAAAATGGGCTGGAACGTTCGGGTCGAAACCCGCGGGCAAGTAGGCGTCGGTAATCCGATTACTCCGGAAGAAGCGGCGGCGGCAGATTTGGTATTCGTAGCCGCGGATATCGATGTGGATTTAAGCAAGTTCAAAGGCAAACCGATGTATCGCACATCGACCGGTTTGGCGTTGAAGAAAACCGAACAGGAATTTACCAAAGCCTTTGCTGACGCTAAGATTTACGAAGGGGGCGAAACGAAAACAGCCGCTGATAATTCGGCTCAGGGAGAGAAAAAAGGCGTTTATCAACATTTGATGACCGGCGTTTCCCATATGTTGCCGATGGTGGTAGCAGGCGGTTTGTTGATTGCCATTTCGTTTATGTTCGGACCGAATGCCTTTAAAGATCCGAGTATTGCGGGCGGTTTGCCGACGGCGTTAATGGAAATCGGCGGCGGAGCCGCATTTAAATTGATGATCGCCGTATTCGCCGGTTATGTGGCTTATTCCATTGCCGACCGTCCTGGGCTGGCTGTGGGATTGATCGGCGGGATGCTTGCCACCAATGCCAATGCCGGGATTTTGGGCGGGATTTTAGCAGGTTTTCTTGCCGGTTATACCGTTAAATTTCTGAACGACATCATTAAATTGCCCGCCAGTATGACATCGTTGAAGCCGATTTTGATTTTACCGCTGTTAGGCTCCGCTATTGTGGGGCTGGCCATGGTTTACTTCCTGAATCCGCCTGTAGCGGCAGTGATGGCGTCCTTAACCGATTGGTTAAACGGCTTGGGTTCTACTAACGGCTTATTATTCGGAGCGATTCTGGGCGGTATGATGTGCATCGATATGGGTGGTCCGGTAAATAAAGCGGCGTACGTATTCGGCACCGGCTTACTGGCTTCTCAAGTGAATACGCCGATGGCGGCAATTATGGCGGGCGGTATGGTGCCGCCGTTAGGCATGGCGATTGCCACTTGGATTGCGCGTAATAAATTCAATGCGGGACAACGCAACGCAGGCAACGCGGCGTTCGTGTTAGGCTTATGTTTTATTTCCGAAGGCGCGTTACCGTTTGTGGCGGCGGATCCGATTCGCGTGATTGTTTCCAGTGTAATCGGCGGTGCGTTAGCAGGGGCGATTTCTCTAAGCTTCGCCATCGAATTACCGGCGCCGCACGGCGGGTTGTTTGTGGTTCCGTTAGTGTCGCAACCGTTAATGTATCTTGGCGCGATTGCCGCCGGCGCATTGGTGACCGGTGTGATCTACGCCGTTATCCGGCCAAAACAAACGCAGGAATAACCGCACTTTTATTCGGCAAAATGCCGCGTAGTTTTATCACTGCGCGGCATTTTGTTATATGGCAATCCGGAGTTCCGGCAGCTGAAAGTGCGGTCAAAAATTGGCAGGTTTTACAAAAAACGGCATAAAAAACGACCGCACTTTCACAGACGGTTACGTCATCTGCGCTAATAACTCCACCAGTTTTTGATATTGCCGGTATTTGTTTCGGTAAGCGTCGAAATTGGCAGGATTCGGCCGAATAACACGTATCGCCTGATGTCGTTTTAATGCGCTGCCGTTAGCGCCGACGCCTTCCGCCGCCATTAATGCGGCGCCCAGACAACCGATTTCCTCCACTTCCGGTACTTCCAGTATTTTACCCGTCAGATCCGCCAGCATTTGCAACCAGACGGCGGATTTCGCCGGTCCGCCGGTCACGCGTAATGTCTGTATTTGCGGAAAGCGTCGATACATACGCTCTAGATGTGTCATCAGACTGAACAGCACGCCCTCGTAGACCGCTTGTAACAAATGCGCCTGCGTATGGTGCGCCTGCATACCGTAGAAACCGGCGGTCATACCCAGTTTGGCATTGGTACCGTATAAAAACGGCAGAAAAACGACCGTACTTTGCGCCGGCGGAAGCGGAGCAATCATTTGATTGATTTGCTGATAATCCAGATTCCACTGTTTCACGAACCATTCCAGATTGCCGGCGGAAGTCGGACTGGCCTCCTGAATCAGGAATTTGCCCGCTTCTACATAACGCCCGTGGGCAAAACGCGAATCCAGTCTGTCGTCAAGGGAATCGGAAATACCGGTTACGATAGACCAAGTTCCCAGCACTACATTCAGTTTGCCGGGTTGATTATCCGTAAGGCATAATGTCATCGCCGTAACGTCGAATACACCGCCGACCACCGGCGTACCCACAGCCAGCCCGCAGGCTTGCGCCGCTTGTTCCGTAACATAACCGGCGATTTGATTCGCTTTAATGACGGGCGGCAGTTTCTCCGTGATTTCTTCAATACCGAGCAATTGTGCCAGTCGAGGGTCGTATTTCCCCGTAATCATATTATATAAATTGCTTTCGGATATATTGCTCTCTTCGCAATACAGGTTACCGGTCAGACAAAAACGCAGATAATCGTGGGACATCAGCAAATTGCCGATATGGCGGTAACGTGCCGGTTCGTTTTCTTTCAACCAGCGTAAAATGGCAACGGGATGACCCGTCCACAATCCTTGGCGGGACAGCGGATAGACTTTCTCTTCCAACCCTTCCGCCTGCCAGCGTTTGACGATAGCCTGCGCACGCTGATCGGAAGACAAAATCGCCCGTCCTAACGGGCGGTTGTGTTTATCCAGTAAGAATGCGCCTTTGCCTTGTGCCGAAATGCCGACGCTTTTGATCAAGTGCGGTCGGATTTTGCTTGATTTTAGGGTGCGCCGAATCACCTTCGTACACATTTGCCATAGCTCGTCCATATCCCGTTCGGCGTAGCCGGATTGCTTGCTGACGACGGTGACGTTTTCACGCTCGCAAGCCTGAATATTGCCGTTTTCGTCGAACAGGGCGGCTTTGATAAAAGTGCCGCCGCAGTCGATGCCTAAATAATAATTCATATTTTATTCCCTGAAAAAAATGCGTCTTAACCGACCGGCGGAAACTTCACCGCGGCGTAATTGATCGAGGAATACCGCCAGAATAATCACCATACCGATAATCAAACGTTGCAGGTAAGAAGTAACGTTCAATAAGGTTAAGCCGTTTTGCAGCACCCCCATAATCAGCGCACCGATAGAGGTACTGACCACGGAACCGACCCCGCCCATCAGGCTGGTACCGCCGATAACCGTGGCGGCGATAGCATCCAGTTCATAGCCCGTTCCCGCAATCGGCTGGGCTGCGTTTAAGCGTCCTACCAGAATTACCGCACCTACTGCCGCCAAGGCGCCGTTAATTACGTAGGTTCTGATTTCCAGTTTATTTACGTTAATGCCGGATAACCGCACCGCTTCGCGATTACCGCCGAGCGCGTAAATCTGCCGGCCGAAAACGGTTTGGGTTAACACGTAAAAACTGATCAATACTACGATTAACGCGATAATCACCGGAATCGGAATGCTGAAACTTTCCGTCACCGCAAGGCGTCCGTTACCGAAAAAACGCAACTGTTCGGGAAAATTATAAATGGTTTTACCGTTGGATAAGGTTAACGCCAGACCGCGGGCGATGCCCATCATGCCCAGGGTAGTGATAAAGGACGTAACTTTACCGTATACAATGATCGCGCCGTTCACATAACCGCATAACGCGCCGACTAAAACGGCACCGGCGATAGAAAGCACCATCACGCCCCATAATGCTCCCTGCGACGGATTCTCACCCAGCCATGCCACGCCCCAATGGGTAAACAACCCTAAGCAGACTGCACTGAGCGCCACTATGGAACCTACGGATAAATCGATACCGCCGGTGAGAATAACGTATGTCATTCCGACGGAGATCACGCAAATGACGGAAACCTGCAATAAAATATTAAAAATGTTATTGGTGGATAAAAATGCCTCCGAAGTGAAAGACATGCCGATAATCATGAATAATAAGACGAGTCCGATTCCTAGCTTGGATATAACTTTTTTTAATGAAAACATAAAATTATCCTTATTTTCAAATGCCGATCATGGCATGCATTAAGTTTTCTTCCGTAATTTCGTCGCGATTGGTGATTTCTTTCACTTTTTCGCCGTTACGCATGACAATGACGCGATCGGAAATAGTGATCAGTTCGGGTAAATCCGACGATACCATAACGATAGTGCCGCCGTTTTCGGTAAATTGACGCATTAAGTCATAGATTTCCGATTTTGCCCCGATGTCGATGCCGCGCGTGGGTTCGTCGAAAAACAGAATATCTACGCCGCTTTCCAGCCAACGGGCGAGAATGACTTTTTGTTGATTACCGCCCGACAGCGTTTTGGTCTGTTGTTCCTGATCTTTCGATACGATATGCAGTTTACGGCGATTGGCTTCCACGACTTCGCGTTCTTGGTTTTTATCTAACCGCCAGCCGTTCCAGAAGCGTCTTAAAATAGGCAGGGTGATATTTTCACGAATGCTCATGCCAAGTACCAATCCTTGCGATTTACGGTCTTCGGTAATAAAGCCGATTTTATTTTTCACCGCATCTTCCGGCGAATGGATAACGATTTCCCGCTGATCGATATAAATTTTACCGGAGGACTCGTCCGCACCGTAAATCGCCCGTAAAACTTCCGTTCGTCCAGCTCCCACCAAACCGGCAAATCCGAGGATTTCTCCTTTGTTTACCTGAAACGAAATCGGGCTGATATGCTTGCTTCGGATGTTTTCCACCCGCAGTTTTTCTTGGGTGAAAACCGTATTGCGTCGGTAACGGCTGAAATCCACCTTACGCCCGACCATTAAACGTACGATCTCTTCCGGCGAGGTCTCTTCGTAACGCAGATTACCGGTTATACGACCGTCCCGCAGTACGGTGACGCGATCGGCGATATATTTGAATTCTTCCAGACGGTGAGAAATGTAAATCATCGCCACGCCTTTGGTTTTCAATTGATGAATGATTCTGAACAATACTTCTGTATTTTTACGGGAAATGGAAGACGTCGGTTCGTCGAAAATAATGATTTTATATTCGCTGAAAACAGCTTTGGCGATTTCCACCATTTGTTGTTGGGCTATGGAAAGATCGGCGATTAAATCGTCAGGTTTAATGTCCAGTTCCAGTTCGTCGATGATATGCTGTGTTTCAGTGCGCATTTCCGTCCAGTTCATACGTCCGAAGCGGGAAGATTTTTCCGTTCCGAGAAAAATATTTTCCATCACGCTAAGTTTCGGTACCAGCATTAATTCCTGATGAATAAAACCGATACCCGCTTCCTGCGCTTCTTTTACCGTGGTCGGCGAATAAGGTTCGCCTTGATAAAGCATTTCACCGTTATCGCTACGGTAAATGCCTGCGATAATCTTACACAGCGTGGATTTGCCCGCACCGTTTTCTCCGATCAGACAAAGCACTTCGCCGCATCGGATATCCAAATCGATGTCTTCTAAAACGGTGACGCCGAAAAAACTTTTCGAAATATTTTTCAGCGTCAGAATGCTGTGATCATTCATTTACCCTCCTTGTTTACGGTCAAATTCGGCATATAGAATAAATTATTTTTTCTGTTAAAAATGGGATAAAGCTCACAGTTTTGGAAATTAAATCTGGGTACACTAGAGCCTGTTTCAGCGGAAACGAATTCTTTTACGGCAAATCAAGGAGAGTCTTCTATGGCATCTAAATTACTAAAAAATATTTTTAAATTCAGTGCATTGCTCGGTGCGCTTCCGACTTTGGCGTTTGCCGCGGATAAACCGCAAATTGCACTGTTAATGAAAACATTAAGTAACGAATATTTTATTTCCATGCGTCAGGGCGCGGAAGAAACGGCGAAACAGAAAGATATCGATTTAATCGTACAGGTAGCGGAAAAAGAAGATTCCACCGAACAATTGGTCGGGCTGGTAGAAAATATGATAGCGAAAAAAGTGGATGCCATTATCGTCACCCCGAATGATTCCATCGCTTTTATCCCCGCTTTCCAAAAAGCCGAGAAAGCCGGTATTCCGATTATTGATTTAGACGTCCGGCTTGATGCCAAAGCCGCCGAAGCGGCCGGGTTGAAATTCAATTACGTAGGTGTGGATAATTTCAACGGCGGTTATTTGGAAGCCAAAAACCTGGCGGAAGCCATCGGTAAAAAAGGTAACGTTGCGATTCTGGAAGGGATTCCCGGCGTAGACAACGGCGAACAACGCAAAGGCGGCGCATTAAAAGCGTTCGCGGAATATCCGGACATCAAAATCGTCGCCTCTCAGTCCGCCAACTGGGAAACCGAACAGGCACTGAATGTGACCACCAACATTCTAACCGCCAATCCGAATATCAACGGGATTTTCGCCGCTAACGACAATATGGCGATCGGTGCGGTGACAGCGGTAGAAAATGCGGGTCTGGCGGGTAAAGTGTTAGTGAGCGGTTACGACGGTATTCCGCTGGCGATCGAATACGTCAAACAGGGCAAAATGCAAAACACTATCGACCAATTGCCGAAGAAACAGGTGGCAATCGCTATCGAGCATGCCTTGAAACAAATCAACAAACAGGAAATTCCGTCGGTTTATTATGTGGATCCTGTCGTAGTGGATAAAGAACAGTCTAAAAATTATTAATGAATTCCGTTCTGAGGAAAGTGCGGTCGAAATTTCCATCGTTTTTAAAAAACGTGTGAAAAAAGACCGCACTTTTTTGTTGTTACCAATCTTTTACGGCAAACCATTGCGCTAAAAAATCAATCAAACTGCGTACTGCGAGGGGCAATTTATGACGGCTCGGATAAAGCGCGTAAATATCGAATTCGGGCAGTTGCCAGTCGGTAAGAACCGGTTTTAACGTACCGTTTTTCAGTTGTTCGCTTATCAGATAGCGGGGCAGCATGGCAATGCCGCCGTGACCCTGCACCGCGTGCAGCAGCGCGAGCGTGTCGTTAGTGGCGAACCGGCTGGTCAGTTCGATTTGTATTTCCCGTCCGTTTTGCTTGAATTTCCAGCTTTTACGGTTGATATTGGCGTGGGCTAAATACCGGTGGTTCGCCAATTGGTCCGGCGTTGCCGGTTCGCCCGCCTGCGCCAGATAGGCGGGCGTAGCCGCCAATACGGAATGGCAAGCCGCGAGCTTGCGCGCCACAAGGTTCGGATCGGGCGAGTTGGTGATGCGAACGGCCAAATCAATACGTTCTTCTACTAAATTAATAGGCGTGTCGCTTAGCAATAATTGAATATTGAGTTTAGGATGGCACATCATAAAAGCGTTTATTGCCTGAACCAAATGGGCGCTGCCGAAGGCGTTACTGGCGGTCAAACGCAAACCGCCGCGCAGTTCGCCGCTTTGCGCAGCCAGTTCCTGTTCCATTTCCTGTTGCAGGTTGATTATTTGCCGACAAAAAACAACGGCTTGTTCGCCGGCTTCGGTGAGCGATACTTTGCGCGTGGTGCGTTGCAACAGTCTTGCGTTGAGCCAGTCTTCCATTAAATTCACGTAACGGCTGATCATCGGTTTGGAAATATCCAAACGCGCGGCAGCCTGAGTAAAACTGCCCGTTTCGGTAACCGCCAGGAAAACTTGAATAGCGGTAATTCTGTCCATTTTTCACTCTCTTTTGTTTCTTATTTTGAAATAATTATATTCATAAGGCAGGCTTTTTCCAGTTTTTTATTCCCTTATAATATATCGCCTATAAAGGCGGACATTCACCGACATTCTTATTTACAATAAAGAAATAATGTGAAAAAAATTGATTTTAACGACCGCACTTTTGCTTTCGTCCGTTTCCGCCCGGACTACGCCGGAACAGAACAAAACCAATGTCTTGGCGTTTTACGAATTGGTTTTAACCGGCGTAAAGTGCAGGAAGGAAGGGACAAATCGTTTATATTAGACGGTCGGAAAATACCGATATTTTGCAGCTGTTTTGTCTTATAATTATCAATTTTCAGCTTTACTTAACTTACGACAATGACAAAATCCAATTCCAAATTTTTCTTAGTATTGTTGCTGGGCGTACTGTCCGCGTTCGGCCCGTTCGTAGTGGATCTGTATCTGCCATCTTTACCGCAACTGACCGCATTTTTTGCGACTACGCCTCCTATGACACAGTTAACGCTGACCACAGCGATGATCGGTCTGGCGGGCGGACAATTATTAATCGGACCTGTCAGCGATAAATTCGGACGTAAAAAACCGCTGATTCTTTCCTTACTGGTGTATATCGCCAGTACCCTGGCAATCGTGTTTTCGCCGGATATCGAAACAATGATTGTTCTGCGCGTTATTCAGGGCTTGTCTTCCGCCGGCAGCGTGGTGATTTCCCGTGCGGTGGCGACGGATTTGTATCGCGGACGAGAAATGACGCGTTTTTTCGGTCTGTTGATGACCATTAACGGTATGGCTCCGATTATTTCGCCGATTCTGGGCAGTTTATTGCTCGAATATATCAGTTGGAAAGGAATTTTTGTATTTTTAACCTTAATCGGGGTGGCGGTCACACTTTTTTGCTTCAATCTGAAAGAAAGTCTGCGGCCGGAGGCGCGCTTGACAGGTTCGGTGTTATCGACTTTCAAGACTTTCTCCGTAATTGCCCGAAACCGTCGATTTATGAGTTACGTCGGCATTGAAAGTTTTCTGTTTGGTGCGATGTTCGCTTATATCGCCGCTTCCCCGTTTATTTTACAGTCTTTTTACGGCTTATCGGCGTTTGTTTTTAGTTTGTGTTTCGGTGCGAACGGTTTCGCATTGGTGTTGGGATCGAATTTAGGCAGCCGTTTATCTAATAAAGCAGCATTGAAATCGGGGGTAATAGGATTTTGGTTCGCCACGATTTACACGATTGCCGTACTGCTGGTACAACCGCACTGGTTTTGGGTGGAAGCGGGCTTTTTTGTGATGTTGTTGATGACAGGGGGGCCGCTTCCGGCTATTTCCGCCTTAGCGATGGAGAGCGAACGCCAATATGCCGGTTCCGCGTCGGCGTTGCTTGGATGTATGCCGTTCTTGCTGGGCGGGGTCGTTTCGCCGTTGGTGGGGATCGGTAATATTTTCTATGCTACCGCCGTTGTGGTCGCATTATGCGGATTACTCGCCGTCGCCATTTATTTTTCCGTGAAAAGTGCGGTCGAAAAATAAATGTTTTTTCGACCGCACTTTTGCTTATTCGGGATTGAAAATATTGCGCAGAATAGCGGTCATTAAATCAAATACTTTTAACACCCGTGCCGGCGTAATGGCTTGATAAGGACGGTAAAGAAACAACTGCCATTTATCGATCTCTATTTCAGGGAAAAGTCGAACCAGTTGTCCGTCGGCAAGCAACGGTTTCGCCATAAAGTCACTGACTAAACCGGCGCATTTCCCGATTAAAATGGCTTGCAGGGCGCTGTAATTATCTACGGAGTGAAAAGCGATATTGCGCGGGATCAGAGCCACGTTTTCATTTAACGGCAGATTCCAGGCGCGTCCGGTATTCGGATTAATCGGTTGCGCGAAAGGAAAGCGGCGCTGGAAATCTTCAAAATTCCGCGGCGTACCGACAGTCTCCAATAATTTCGGCGAAGTCACCAGAATATCGCCCACATCCGCAATTTTCCGCACGACAAAATCTTGATCCGGTTCCGCACCGATACGTAAGCCGATGTCGATTCGGTCTTCAATCATGTCCAGTTTACCCATATCCTCCCGCCAATCCAGCACGATTTCGGGATGATCATCAAGTGCGTTCAGTAATTCGCGAATTATTAAGTCGTTTTCACGCCATGCCGGCACTGTGATACGTACGATGCCCGCCAAATCGTCATTCGGGGTTTTCCCCATGCGGAACAGATTTTCGCTGTCCGTCAACAGTTGTTGGGCTTTGGGCAGAAATTGTTCGCCGAAGCTGGTCAGCCGTATATTCCGGGTATTTCGTTTGAACAGCTGTTCGCCCAATTCGTTTTCCAATTCATTGATAACGCGGGTGATAACGGAAGGCGAAATCGCCAATCGGCTCGCCGCTTCACGGAAATTCAGGGTTTCCGCCGCCAGACAAAAGTATTTTAACGAATCGAGTTTGTTGCTCATATTGTTCTGATTTTAAGAATAGATGATGACTATTTTATGAATTATCGACCGAGAGATCCAGTTTAACGGAATATCTGAGGCAGACGAATAAATAAGGTGAAAAGTGCGGTCGGATTTTATCTTGTTTTTTCAGCGGCGAGAAAACCAAAAATCCCCGTTAAATTCTGAACGGGGATTTTGGGCGATTAATCGTGACGGCGGTGGTGTCGATAATGACGGGACGGTCGCCGATCATGATGACGGACTTTATGACGATCGGAACGATAGTGACGACGGTCGCGGTCGTAATGACGATGACGGTGACGATCCTTAGCATTCCACTGACTTCCCACTACGCCGCCTAACGCCGCACCGGCAACGGTTGACGTAATATCATTTCCTATGACGGCACCTGCTACGCCGCCTAATACGGCACCTACGGCGGTATCGTGTTGCGAACGGCTTAAGGCATGCGCCGAAACCGACGTCGATAATAATGCGACGAACAAGCCTTTTGCGATGATTGATTTCATAATAAACCCCTTAAAATATTATTGTTATTTTCGGTTATGCCATTTTGGCTACCGACTTTGACGAGCTCATTCTGCGCATTTAAAGAAAATTCGTCAAGCCGGAAAAACCGTACTGAAACAAATAGATAGGTTTTGTAACAGAATGAAAAAATTTTTGAACTTTTAGCCTGATCGGTTGATAAGCTCCCTTTCTGTTTATTATCGCTCCTTTTTTATTTTAGTCATTAACGGTTCCACTGGCTGCCGACTACGCCGCCTAACGCCGCGCCGGCAACGGTGGATACGGTGTTACCGCCGATTAAATTGCCCGCTACCCCGCCGATTAACGCACCGGTCGCCGTATCGCGCTGTTGACCGTGTAATCCGCAAGCGGAAACGGATGTTGCGACGGCAACAATCATTAATCCTTTCAACCATGTTTTTTTCATTATTTACTCTCCGAGTTATACATATAAAATCTGTTACAAATGTAACATTTGACGGATAATATTTTAGATATTGTGGGAACTTAGTCAATACATCTTTCTCTAACTGAAACAGAATCAGGAATTTGTAACAGTATGAAAAAAACCGTGAACTTTGTGGTGAAAGAGAGTATCACCGAGGCGCTTATCCGCCTGATGAAGAAGAAAAGCTTCGATAATATCAGTATTACCGAGATTACCGCGCTGGCAGGCGTCAGCCGGATTTCCTTTTATCGCAACTTCGAATCGAAGGAAGATGTATTAATAAAACATTTGTACGAGCGCGCAATGACATCTTTTACGGCTCTGCATGCGGATACCGTGCGGGAACGCCTGCTCGGTTTGTTTTCCGTGACGGACGAATTGGGCGATGTGTTGGATTTATTGTATTCGCAGGGGCTTTCCCATCTGTTTTTGCGTTATTTTGCTTTCGTTATCGGTGCAAAGCCCGAACAATCCAACGAACAGGCATTCCAAAGCGCTATCATGATGGGAATTTGTTTCGGTTCGCTGGACGAATGGATAAAACGCGGACGCCAAGAAAGTCCGGAGGTTATGGTGGATATTTTGCTAAACACCATCCGCCGTTGTCTGGATGAGTAGCATAAATATATTCGTTTATTTCAATCCGCTTCAGTTAGGTTCGGCGTATTTTTTTCACCATTAACCAAAGCGTGCCGGCCGTTAATAATGCGATAAATGTGGTGCCAACTACAAACATGACGTATCCCAGCCAACCGAAAGGCTGGTTTTCAACGCCGTGATAAATCCGCAAACCGACGCCTGCCATGGACGCCAATCCGAATGAAAACGCCCAGTAAGACAAGCTGACGCCGTGTTGCGCTATCCATGGAAATAAACGGGCTAAAAATAAAAATTGCAACAGACTGTAGCCAATCAGCAATTTGGCGAAGGTGTCAATTTCACCGCCGTTTACCGACAAATAAGCGGCACAGCCCACAATTGCCGGCGCAAATTGAATGCCGAGGGCGGGACGTACTGCGTTCGGTATCGCCGTCAGGTTGCGCAACCGTTGTTGAATCGCACCGTCGATAAAGAACCAGCTGAAAATGCCGGCACCGAGGAAAATCATACCGAAATCTTTCAGCCCGATGTCGCCTAAAGCGATGGTACTGACAAAATTGGTGGCGACGGTAGGCAAATATAAGGCGGGTGTGGTGGCTTCCGCCGGATGAGTTCCCTGCCAGAGGCGTGCCGTGAAATAAGCGGAAAAACCGAGTTGTCCGATAATGCCGAACACCAGCAAGACTGTGCTCAAAGAGGAAAAGTGCGGTCGGATTCCGACACAAATTAACAGCGTGGTAATCGGCACCAGACTGACGAAACTGCCGGTAATCGGATGGGTGAGTTCCGATTGCGCCGTTTCAGGAAATTTCACCCATTTATAACCGTACGCTGTCATTAATCCCAGCCATATCAAGCCCGCCGCAGCGATAACGGTTTCACCGACCCACGCGGGAAACAGCGCTACCGACGCCCCGTAACGCCATGCCAATCCCAGTGCGGCAAGCCCTAATACAATACTGAAATAATTAACGGGAAGAGGCGTTTTCAAAAACATAAGGGTTCTCAGGTCAAAAAAAATGCTATTTTAGCTTAAAATCAGCGTAGAAATGAAGCAGGGATTATTCGACGAGGAAAAAATATTTCTTTCGCCGGGAAGCTAAAACGGCATAAAGTGCGGTCGGAATTCGTTTTGTTTTTTACCGCTTAACCATGGCTTTTCTTCCATTGCTTGATTTCGGCTAAACGATTTTTAAACCGACCTTCCAGCCCCTGTTCCGTCGGACGGTAATATTCTCTACCGAGCAGTGAATCCGGCAGGCATTGCATTGTTGTAAGTTTGTCTTCGTAATGATGAGCGAATTCGTAGCCTTTGCCGTAATCCAGTTCTTTCATCAGCTTGGTCGGTGCATTGCGAATATGTAACGGCACCGGATCCGCAAGCTGAGTTAGCGCGTCTTTGCGGGCTTGGTGATATGCCATATCGATAGCGTTGGATTTCGGCGCCAGCGACAAATACACCACCGCCTGGGTTAAATGCACGCTGCATTCCGGCATGCCGATGAAATGGCACGCCTGATACGCCGCAATACAGATTTCCAGCGCACGCGGATCCGCCAGTCCCACGTCTTCACTGGCAAAGCGGGTAATGCGTCGTGCCACATAAAGGGGATCTTCACCCGCTTCCAGCATGCGAGCCAGCCAATACACCGCCGCATCCGCATCGGAATTGCGCATGGATTTGTGCAGGGCGGAAATCAAATTGTAATGTTCCTCGCCTTTTTTATCGTACAACAGAGTTTTACGGGACAAACACTGGCTGAGCGTTTCTTCCGTGACGGTGACGGCGTTACCCTGATGTTCGCCGTTCAGTACCACCATTTCTAAGGTGGATAACGCCGAGCGGGCGTCGCCGTTGGCAAAATTGGCCAGTACTTCCAACATATCGGACTGCATGTTAACCCGCAGATGCCCGAACCCTTTGGGTGCCGTCAGCGCACGTTGTAACAGCTTGACAATATCCGCCGTTTCCAGCGGTTGCAACACAAATACTTTACAGCGGGACAATAACGCGCCGTTAATTTCAAAGGACGGATTTTCGGTGGTGGCGCCAATCAGCACGATGCTGCCTTTTTCCACGAAAGGCAGAAAAGCATCCTGTTGCGCCTTGTTGAAACGGTGAATTTCGTCCACAAACACGATGGTTTTGGCGCCGTACCGACGGTTTTGTTCCGCCTGCTGCATAATGGCGCGAATGTCTTTAATGCCGCTGGTGACGGCGGAAAATTCGATAAATCCCGCCTGGGTACTGTTTGCGATAATTTGTGCCAAAGTGGTTTTCCCCACGCCGGGCGGTCCCCAGAAAATCATGGAGGAAATTTGATCGTTTTCGATTAAACGACGCAATACTTTGCCTTCGCCCAATAGATGGGGTTGACCGGCGAATTCCTCCAACCGTTCGGGACGCAGGCGCGCGGCGAGCGGTTGATTTTCCGGATTTTCAAATAGGGACGGTTGCGTACTCATATGTGCTCCAATGAACGAAGGATGAATGCCTGCAGCGCGGTAACAAATTAAAAAACTGTCGGTTTTTTGACCGCACTTTTAATGATATTACGAGCCTTCGGTGATTTTTCAAGGGAATTTTGGGATTATTTTTGCTTTATTGTTCTTATATTGAGAATAGTCTATTCTTGTTTTGTTGATTTTCTTGTCGCAATAGAGGACCTATAATGCCCCCATCGAAACAAAATAATGAATTTTAGATATAAGGAAAATCCAATGAAATTTAAACTCAAAACCTTAACGTCGGCATTGATATTCAGTTCAACCTTATTAGGAGCGTCCGCAATGGCAGCATTACCGCAAAACGCAGCGGCAGTTGAAGTGCCTGTGCAAAGCATTCAACTTACGCAAGAATGGGACAAAATTTTCCCGAAATCAGATAAAGTGGAACACCGCAAAGTCACCTTTAAAAATCGCTACGGCATTATCTTGGTGGGCGATTTGTATGTGCCGAAAAACGCTCAAGGCAAGTTAGCGGCGATTGCGGTGAGCGGTCCGTTTGGCGCGGTGAAAGAACAAAGTTCGGGCTTGTATGCACAACATATGGCGGAACGTGGTTTTGTCACCATGGCATTTGACGGCTCGTACACGGGCGAAAGTTCAGGCATGCCGCGTAATGTGCCTTCGCCTGAAATCAACACCGAAGACTTCTCTGCGGCAGTGGATTTTTTAGGTTCGCTGGATAATGTAGATCGTGAAAAAATCGGTATTTTAGGCATCTGCGGCTGGGGCGGTTTTGCGCTAAATGCGGCGATTTCAGACACTCGTGTGAAAGCCGTTGCGGTCAGCACCATGTACGATATGACCCGTGTGAACGCCAATGGTTATGAAATCAAATTAGATCCGAAAGGACAGTATGACCGAGTGCCTGCGCAAACGGCAGAAGCGCGTTACAAAATGAAAGAAGGGCTTAACAATGCCCGCTGGGAAGCGATGAAAGACGGCTACGCCGCCTTATTACCGGCGAACAATCTCGATCCGAAAAAAGACATTACGGCAGAAACGCCGAAATTCGTGGCGGAATATGCGAATTTTTACCGCACAGAGCGTGGCTTCCACCCTCGTTCGGTAAACTCAAACCCTGAACATTCGTGGACAACTACCGCGTTTTTGCCTTTCGTCAATATGCCTATTCTGCAATATGCGGCGGAATTGAAGGCGCCGGTGTTGGTGGTACACGGTGAAAAAGCGCACTCACGCTACTTTGGCGAAGATACCTTCAAAGCCTTGGGCAGTAAAGACAAAGAGCTGGTAATTGTGCCGAATGCGTCGCATACCGATTTGTACGATGACGTGGCAGGCAAAATTCCTTACGACAAATTTGAAGCGTTTTTTAAAGCAAAGTTGAAATAAGGCGATACAAGCGGTCGGATTTTGCAAAAAATTTGCAAAATTTCACCGCTTGTTGTGCGTAAGGCTTTCAAACATCCCTCTACCCGTTTACGGGAGAGACAGTCTGCTGATTCGTTCAGAATCAGCAGACTGAGAGAGGGGGAAAATGTTGATTACCCTCTCCCGCCGAAAACCTTACGGATTTTCTTCACCCTCTCCCGCAAGCGGGCGAGGGGAAGCAATAGCGCCCATAAAGGTAAAAAATGAATCCCAAACTCAATCTTCCGATCAATCAACTGATTGCTAGCAACAGCGAATTATTCGTAAAAATTCACGACATTGTGGCTAAAAATGCGCCGTTGGTGGCTGCGCTGAATGCAGGTTACAAAACCCAAGCGGAAATACGGTCGATTTTAAGTGCAATGACAGGCAACGCAATCGATGAAAGTCTGCACGTAAATTTGCCGCTTTACACCGATTTCGGGGCGAATATCCGCATCGGCAAACGGGTGTTTATCAACACTGCCGTGATGCTGACCGATTTGGGCGGCATCACTTTGGAAGATGATGTGTTAATCGGACCGCGTGCTAATATTGTCACTGTCGATCATCCAACCGACCCAAGTCAGCGTCGTGGCGTGCTCCTCAAACCTGTGGTCATTAAAAAGAATGCGTGGATTGGCGCAGGGGCAACGATTTTATCTGGCGTAACCGTCGGTGAAAATGCTATTGTTGCCGCAGGTGCCGTTGTAACCAAAGACGTGCCGTCCAACGCTATTGTCGGCGGTGTACCCGCTAAAGTTTTGAAGGAAATCCGATGAAAAAAATTGTCTTATTTTTAACCGCACTTTTCACTACAATGAACACATTAGGACAGCTTATGAACATTGAAATCCAACTTGCAAAATCTCACGAAAAAATCACCGCTTCCCTTGCAGATAATCAAACGGCACGTGATTTTTACAATCAACTGCCGCTAATCATGAAACTGGAAGACTATGCCGACAGCGAAAAAATCGGGCGGGGCATTCCAAAAAAACTTTCCATCGCAGACAGTCCCAAAGGTTACGCAGGCAACCGAGGTGATCTCGCCTATTACGCCCCGTGGGGCAATCTTGCCGTTTTTTACACCGATTCCCACGTCGGTTATGCCAATGGCTTGGTATATTTAGGTAAAATTACGTCAGGCTTGGAAACATTAAGTAAACTGGATGGCGAAAAGGTGACAATTAAAAAAGTCGAATAAAAGAGTAATATCATCATTTTCTCAAAACGCATAAAAAACAATCTAATCAAATAGCTTGTCACAGTTGTCTGATGTTATTCGTAATCCCGGTTAATCGAAAACCGAAATATTACTTTTTTCATGGCCGTTGAAATAAAAAGGAGTATACTCAAATCAAGTAAAAGCGGTTTGTTTTGAGCGGGAGGCTGCGATGGATAATTTATTCGTGAAATTTAATTTTGCCTGGCCTTGGATGGGGCTTGCTATGGCGGCGGTGTTGTCGGTGTTGATGATTACCACGGATATTTTTCGCCGTGATGAAAACGGTCATCGCTGGTTTGACCCTGTATGGCTGGCTTGGCTGGTGGTACCGCTGTGTATGTTTCATCAGTTTGAAGAATATGCGGCGTCTTATAATGTGGCGACGGACAGTTATGACATGGTGCGCGAAGTCTGTCGGCAACAGGGATTCGCGCCTTATGAACATTGCCCGATTCCTATCGTCCATTTCCCTCTGGTGAATGTGTTATTGGCTTGGGTGGCGGCACCGATTGCCGCTATGTTGTGTAAGCATAATCCGTTGGTAGGACTGAGTTTATACGGTTTCCTTTTTGCCGACGGTCTGATCCATTTGATCATCAGTCTGGTGGATAATCAACCGTTTTTACATCATCCGGGATTAATTACGGGCTCACTGGTGTTTATTCCGCTGGCATTATGGGTAATGTTAATTGGCGTACCAAAATTTATGAACTGTAACGCCATGATATGTACTATTTTTGCCGGCGTAATCGGGCAGCTTTGCCTGTATGCCGCTTATTCCGCTTTGCTGAATTGGGGAGTAGCGGCAATGTTAGTGACAGACGTTATAGCAGTGTTTATCCCGCTTGTGCTGACGGCATTGGTGACCCGTCGCGTGATTTAAACTAAAAAACTGTCGTTTTTTTGACCGCACTTTTGTACGTCGGTTAACGGAAGCCGTCTGTATTTTCAGACGGTTTTTTATGATGGAAGGAAAAGTGCGGTCGGTTTTGGGGTTATTTTTGTCATTTTTGCAATGCGCCTTTGCGGATTTGTTTATTTTTTGCAACTAAAATTTCAGCTATAATGACGATTCATTTATTAGCGGAGAAATTTAACCCTTTTTCTTTGAGGGACGACGGTCATCTTAGCGACTATCGCTGTTTGCAAGACAAATAAACTCTCAGGTAATTCTATGTCTCATCAAAAACGGAAATAAAATATGTACTTCCCTTATTTTTTGCTTGCACTGGTTGCGGGAGCCGCATTGGCTTCACAAGCAGCCATTAACAGCCGTTTAGCTCAGGCCGTGCTGGGGCAACCGTTAATTTCCGCTTTGGTTTCCTTTGCCAGCGGTACTGTTGCCCTATTGATCTTTTGTTTTTGGAAAACCGATTTGAGTGCATTGCGTGAATTGACAAGCGTTGCTTCTTGGAAACTGTTAGGCGGTGTATTAGGCGCGGGCTTTGTTTTTACTACAATATTTCTTGCCCCTAAACTTGGCATTACGAATATGCTGTTTTTCGTAATTATAGGGCAGCTTTGTACTGCTGCCGTCATCGATCATTTCGGGTTGTTCGGTATGGCGCAACGTACATTTCAATTCTCACAAATTATTGGTTTATTGATCATTGTTATAGGATTAGGTTTTTACTTTTTCGGTAATAAAATATTAGGATAAATTAAATAGAATAGCATTTTAATTATTGAGTTTTTTGCAAAACTCTTTTCCCGATTTTTGACTATTCACCAACAATCCTAATCTTTATAATAGACATTATGTTATAAAAGTTATGCCGTCTGAAAACTCATTCAGGTGGTTTGCGTTTTCAATCTGTTGAATAATTAGGAAATCTTTATGGAATTTATCAAAACCCGAGCGGCGGTGGCATGGGCGCCGAATGAGCCGTTGAAAATTGAAGAAATCGATTTAATGCCGCCACAGGCTGGCGAAGTATTGGTGCGAATTGTGGCGACGGGCGTGTGTCATACCGACGCTTACACACTTTCCGGACAGGATTCGGAGGGTGTGTTTCCGTGTATTTTGGGGCACGAAGGCGCCGGCATTGTAGAAGCGGTGGGGGAAGGCGTGACCGATTTTAAAGTCGGCGACCACGTGATTCCGCTTTATACGGCGGAGTGCGGCAAGTGTAAATTCTGCTTGTCGGGCAAAACCAATCTTTGTTCGGCGGTGCGTGAAACCCAGGGTAAGGGCTTAATGCCTGACGGTACGGTACGTTTTTTCAAGGACGGTCAACCGATTTATCACTATATGGGGACTTCGACTTTCTCGGAATACACCGTTGTGTCACAGTATTCATTGGCAAAAATTCAAGAAAATGCACCGCTTGATGAAGTCTGCTTGCTCGGCTGTGGCGTAACTACAGGTATTGGCGCAGTCACAAAAACCGCCAAAGTGAAAAAAGGCGACACCGTGGCAATCTTCGGCCTGGGCGGTATCGGTTTGGCGGCGATTATCGGCGCACGAATGGCGGAAGCGGGCCGTATTATCGGTATCGACACCAACCCGGCTAAATTTGAGAAAGCCAAAGAACTGGGTGCAACCGACTGCATTAACCCGAAAGATTTCGATAAACCGATTCACGAAGTCATTATCGAAATGACCGACGGCGGCGTGGATTTCTCCTTTGAATGTATCGGCAACGTGGACGTTATGCGTTCGGCACTGGAATGCTGCCACAAAGGCTGGGGCGAAAGTGTGATTATCGGCGTAGCGCCAGCAGGTGCCGAAATCCGCACCCGCCCGTTCCAGTTGGTCACTGGTCGCGTATGGCGTGGTTCGGCGTTTGGCGGCGTGAAAGGTCGTACCGAATTACCGGGTATTATCGACAAATTTATGCAAGGTGAATTCAAACTGCGTGATTTCATCACCCATACCATGCCGTTGGAAGACATCAATAAAGCTTTCGACTTAATGCACGAAGGCAAATCAATTCGCACGGTGATCCACTACTAATATGAGCGATTTAACTTTACTTTCACGCAACAAAATGTTTGACGGCTATCACGAGCGTTATAGCCATCATTCCAAGGCGAATAACTGTACGATGACCTTTGCGGTGTATCTTCCTCCGCAAGCTGCAAACGGTGAAAAAGTGCCGGTCATTTACGTATTGTCGGGGCTGACCTGCACGGACGAGAATTTCTCCACCAAAGCAGGCGCACAGCAATATGCGGCGAAACACGGCGTGGCGTTGGTGATGCCCGATACTTCGCCCCGTGGCGAAAATGTGGCGGACGACCCGGCCTACGACTTGGGGCAAGGTGCAGGTTTTTACCTGAACGCCACCCAACAGCCGTGGGCGGCGAATTATCAGATGTACGACTATGTGGTACACGAATTGCCTGTATTGATTGAAGCCAACTTCCCCGTAAGTGACAAGCGCGCCATCTGCGGACACAGTATGGGCGGGCATGGCGCGTTGCAAATCGGGCTGAAAAATCCCGAACGTTACGTATCGATTTCTGCATTCGCCCCGATTGTAAACCCAATGGATACTCCATGGGGACAAAAAGCCTTTACTGCCTATTTGGGAGAAGATCGCAGCCAATGGCAGCAATATGACAGCACTTATTTGGTTTCAAAGGCAAAAATTGCGGTCAAAATTTTGATCGATCAGGGCTTGGCAGATAATTTTTACCCCGAGCAGTTACAGCCCGAAAAATTTGCCGCAGCGGCAAAGCAAAACGGCATTGACGTCACGCTAAATCTGCACGAAGGCTATGATCACAGCTACTTTTTCATCGCAACAATGGCGGAAAAGCACATTGCGTTTCACGCCGAGCAGATGAAGTGAGTAATACCGTCTGAAAAGTGAGTTTTCAGACGGTATTTTTATATATTTCACATTAATGGCATAAATATTGCCTGATTAAGATTGGAACTATATTTCCATTTTGGTTAATTTTTAGAAAAATTGGAAACATAATTCCAATTCTTAATCTTAAGAAGTTGTAAGCAGCTGTAGACATTTTCCCAAACAGTGCTATATTTCCCACCGCTTTTCTACCGTTTGTAATTATTAAAAGAGAATTTACAATAATGCCAACAGCCAACAGCCAACAGCCAACAGCCAACAGCCAACAGCCAACAGATACATATCGCTTTGGGTTTTGCAGGCAAAAGTGCGGTCATTATTTTCAGTATTTTTCAGGTATCCTTTACTAACTTTATACTAGGGATAAAAAACACAAAAAGTTATCATGACTGATCCGATAAAAGTACTTTTCGTGCTATTGTATGTATCCGTAACAAGACGAATCGTGAGCGATTCAAGAGTGCATTGAGGATATGAAAACAGACGAACAAAAACTTGCGGTACTGAATAAGTTAGTGGCTCACTACGGTGAGCAGCATTGGTGGGAAGATGAAAATTGGGTACGGGATGGTGTGTCGATGATTTTGATTCAGCAATCCACGCAAGAAAATGTGGAAAAAGCCTTAGCCAATCTGGCACCTGTAATGAGCCTGCAAGGCTTGCGTAAGCTTTCGGTAGATGAGTTGCAAGAACAAATCCGTCCTGCGGGTTTTTACAAACAAAAAGCGGCATATCTGCAAAACTGGTTGGCGTTTTTTGCAAAATACGGCGATGAGCCAACCGCTTACAATCGTTTTGCTACTCCCGAATTACGCGAAATGTTACTCTCAATTAAAGGCGTGGGTGCGGAAACGGCAGATTGCATGCTGATGTATCTATTCCAACGCAAAACCTTTATTGCCGATGCTTACGCTCTCCGTTTGTTTGCTCGCTTGGGCTTCGGCGAATATGAAAACTACCCATCTATGCGCAACGATTTCCAACATCTCACCGACCATGTCACATTGAAGCAATGCAAAGAATGGCACGCTTGTATTGACGTTCATGGCAAGCGTTTTCGGAAAGGGCTGGTGAGCGAGGAAAGCTTTTTACTGGAATAACGGAAAACCGTCTGAAATATTTTCAGACGGTATTCGTTCTTAAAAAATTAATATTTCAATTTCTCGCCTTCAGTCGGCACGGCAACTTGTTTTAAGCTTTTTACTTTCACGAATTCACGCATATCTTCGCTGGAAACCGTGGCGTGGTTTACTGCGTCCATGTGTACGGTGACGATATCGGCTTCGGGCGACACTTCACGCATTTTCGTTACGTCTTCCAATCCCATAATGATACCGCCTTTTGGCTCGATCATTTGTGCGTAGCCCGTATTCATTACCACAACTTCAGGTTTGAAATCGGCTAAAGCGTTATCTACCGCCTGATTCCAAATGGTGTCACCCACGATATAAGCGGTTTTCTCATTGTCTGCCTGCATAATAAAACCCATTGCGTCACCTAGCATTTCCGCCAACGTCGGTTGGGCATACATTTCGTCTGTGCCATGCTGGCCGCCTTTGATACGGGTTAATTTCACACCGTTGAATTCGGTGTTCGCGCCCATTACGCGAACATCTTTAAAGCCTTGTCCGCGAATGATTTTAGCGTCGTCCGCATTTTGGACGAAAATCGGTAAATCTTTCGGTAATTTATCTTGTGCCGCTTTATCCCAGTGGTCATCGTGGGTGTGGGTGACAATTACCGCTTGCACGCCGTTGATCACATCTTCCGCCGACTGTTTCATATCAATCAACGGGTTACGTTTTTCAAAGTTCACCGTACCGGCAAAACCTTCGTAAACCCCTTTGGTCGCCAAATACGGATCCACCAAGAACGTCGTGCCGGCGTAGTCGATTTTTGCCGTCGCGTTACGAATGTGCTGATATTCCATCGCTTGCGCCGATGTTGCAATGCCTAAACTTAACAAAAGTGCGGTTGATAATGCTTTAATTTTCATAATGTTTTCCTATGTAAAAATGTTGAATTTTATCACTTACAGGGCTTACCTTCTCCCTGTGAATGATGAGTATTTTATAGGTAATAAACGCTGGAAAACATTGACCTATTTACCAAAAAGCGTAAAATTCGGGTCAAATCAGTCCAAACATAAAAATCCAATGAAAACCGTTGCCCTTTATCTCGCCCCAAACTTCAGCCTGTTTCATTTTTCTGTACCGCAGATGGTATTTTCTACGCAGGTGGATAAACCGTTATTTGATCTGAAAATCGTTGCCGAAATGCCGACGGTCAAACTTTCAGACGGCATTACGGTGCAAGCCGATGGCGGTTTGGAACTGTTTGAACGGGCGGATATTGTTATTGTGCCTGCGTGGAATGACTATGCCGAGCAGCCGAGTTTTGCATTGCAGACGGCTTTACAACAGGCAAATGGATGCGGGGTGATGATGGTCGGGCTGTGTTTGGGGGCGTATGCGTTGGCGTATTCGGGTTTGCTGAACGGCAAGAAGGCAGCGACCCATTGGGCGGCGGAGAGCGATTTTAGCCGCCGTTTTCCGCAAGTGCAGTTGGATTCCAACGCTCTTTATGTGCAAGACGGCAATGTGATGACTTCGGCAGGTACGGCGGCGGGGCTGGATTGCTGTTTGGCGATAGTGCGGGAAATTTACGGCGTGCAAACCGCCAATCATCTCGCTCGCTTTTTCGTTACCCCACCGCATCGAGAAGGCGGTCAGGCTCAATTTATCGAACAACCCGTGCCGCGTAAAACGTTCGATGAAAACATCAACGAGTTGTTGGACGACATCCGTAAAAACCTGCAAGCGGTCTATTTGATTGACGATATTGCCGACCGTCTGTCCATGAGCCGCAGTACTTTCACCCGCCATTTCCGCAAAGCCACCGGGCAGTCTTTCGCCCGATGGCTGATTGAAACCCGCCTGCAACGCGGTCGCGAGCTGTTGGAAAGCAGCAAATTGCCCGTCGAACAAATCGCCGAACAAAGCGGTTTCCGAAGTGCGGTCAGTTTTCGCCAACATTTTATAGAGAAACATAAAATCAGTCCGAGGGCTTATCGTAAGGCGTTCGGGGACTAGGTTTATAGGCGGGATACGGTTACTACGTTTTTTTAATGATATTTTATAAAACCTATTGTTAAGTATTTTTAAACGGTTTATTCAGAAAATTCTCATTTATTTTCATAAAAACGCTGATTAAACTGACCGCACGTTCTATAAATAAAGGGGGAAACATGCGTAACATTAAACTATACAATGGTGTGGAAATGCCCAAACTCGGTTTCGGAGTATATCAGGTGGCGCCGGAACAAACGGAATCTGTGGTAGCGGAAGCGCTGGGCGCAGGTTATCGTCATCTTGACACGGCGGCAGCGTATTTCAATGAAACGCAAGTAGGTAACGGTATTCGTCAGAGCGGTGTGCCGCGTGAAGAAATTTTCCTGGTTACCAAACTGTGGTTGAACGCAGCAAGCTATGAAGGCGCGAAAGCGCAGTTTGAGCGCAGTTTAAACCGTTTGCAAACGGATTATTTGGATTTGTATTTGATTCATCAGCCTTACGGTGATGTACACGGCGCATGGCGGGCGATGGAAGAACTGTATGAGGCCGGCAGAATTAAAGCCATTGGTGTAAGCAATTTCCACGGTGATCGCTTGGTGGATTTAACCGAGTTCAACCGTATCAAACCTATGGTCAATCAGATTGAAATCAATCCGTTCCATCAACAAATCGGCGAGGTGAATTTTATGCAGGCAAACGGCATCGTTGCGGAAGCCTGGGGGTCGTTTGCGGAAGGAAAATACGATTTTTTCAATAATCCCGTGCTCACCGAAATCGGCAAAAAATATGGTAAAACCGCAGGACAGACGGCGATTCGCTGGCTTTACCAGCGCAATGTCGTGTCGTTGGTAAAAACCGTCCGTCCTGAACGGATGAAAGAAAATCTTGCCGTGACGGATTTTGAGTTGTCTGCAGAAGATATGTTGCAAATCAGTACGTTGGATACCGGTATCAGCGCGCTTGCTACGACGATGCCGACATTCTTTTCTCATCGCGATCCGAATTTCAGTAAATGGATGGCGGCGTGGAAAGCGTGGGATATTTAATTTAAACTTTATTTAAGCGGTGGTGATGTTGATGGTTTTCCACCGCTTTTGTTTGTTACTCATTACCAATAGGCGCGTAAACCGATGACGGTAGTGTAATTGCGTTCTTTTTGGCGTAATTCGCCTGTACGGTATTCTTTGGTTCGGGTCGCTTGCCATTCAAGAAATGTCTTCAGACTGATTGGTCCTGTGTTTTTCGGGATCAGATAATATTCCGAACCTAACATGAATTGGTGGGTTTTATCTTTACGATCGGTACTGTCGACATCGTTACGCTTTTCCGTCTTGTAGGCGTACATGGTGTAGGCCCGCCAATCCGGGGTGATTTTGTGATACAGCACGGTACGTATTTCCTTGTAAGTACGTTTGGCTCCCGCTTCATCCTGATTTTTCCGTTCCTGACGTTCCAAGTCCAGACCTAGCGTGGTGTCGTCATAAGTATAGGCGCTGCCGAATGCATAAGCCGTACGGCTGTAAACCGGCAAGTTCGCCCGTTCAAAGCGTTCTTTGGTAGTGCCTAAGGATAATACGAGTTCCTGATATTCATCGATTTCAAATTTTTGAATGGCTCCGCCTCCCCATATGTCTTTCCGGTGTTCCTCCAGACTGAGCCCGTTATTTCCCCGTGGGCTGCGGTTACCATAGAACGCACCGATTTTCAGGCCTTTCGTATAACCGTTATTACCGGTATAAACATATTGTATGGTACGGCGCGCACCGGAAACCAATAACCCGTCACTTAAACTGAGCGTATTCGGTAAGTCAGTTTGTTTCACTTCGTCCGTTAACACGGTTTGGTTGCCGTAGGTGAGTTCGCCGTATTGGCTGTGTCCGATTCCGGCATAGAGTTGACGCGTGTAGATATGGTCAAAATTATGTTGGGAACGGGCTTCTACGCCGTTATTGTCGGTACCGCGGAAACGCCATTCTACGCGTCCCAGGACATAAAAGTCATTAGTTAGCGATTGACTTAATTTAAAGCCGAAACGGGAACCGTTATTTTGTACGGCATGATTTATATGTTCACGAGTGATGGAACCGTCAGCTACGTCAGTTTCTTTGTCGGAAGTGTTTCTCCACATGATTCGGGCGGAACCGACGAAATCCAGTTTGGTACCGTATTCCTGATTATCGACCAGATTGAACGCGGAAGCCGAAGGAATAGCGAAAATAGAGGTGAAAAGGGCTAGCGTAGTCTTTTTCATATATTTTCCTTAATTTTGAAATAGGGTGGAATAAAACATTAAATCCCGAAGTCTATCAGATTCTTTTTACGGATCAATGCTCTGAAATGATAAACATAAGAATGATTCGAAAAATTAAAACAGATGAAAATATTTTACCGAATTTGTTGTCTAAATAGCGTTCAATATGAAATCAAAGGGAAATTTGATTATGGCTAATTCGTTGAAAACACGAAAAAATATGCCGAGAATTGCATTTTATTCTCATGATACGATGGGATTGGGGCATATTCGTCGAAATATGCTGTTGGCGCAATCCGTATTAGAAGCTTATCCCAAAGCGGAGGTGCTTTTGTTGTCAGGCGTGCGGGAATCCGGTGCGTTTAAACTGCCGAAAGGCGCAGACAGCGTAACGATGCCGACTTATTTGAAAACCGTCGAAGGAGAATATATTCCGCGTTCTTTGGGTAAGGACGTAAAACGGTTGGTCGATATCCGTAAAAATATTATTCGGGCTGCATTAAACGCATTTGAGCCGGATATCGTGGTTATAGATAACGTGCCCCGCGGTGCCATGAACGAACTGGATAATATTCTGCCGGAACTGGCAAGTCGAGGAACCTATATCGTATTGGGTGTACGCGATATTATTGATGAACCCGAAGCGGTACGGAATCAATGGCAAAAACTGAAAAATATAGACGTTATCCGTTTGTATTTTTCCGCTATATGGGTTTACGGCGATCACCGTCTTTATGATTTTGCCGAAGAATATCGATTGCCCGAAGATATTTGCCGTAAATTATATTATGTCGGATATTTGGATCAGAGTCGCAGACTGGAAGTACGGAGAACGGATACCGCACCGTTCGATATCCCTTCGCCTTATATCTTATGTGCTGTCGGCGGAGGACAGGACGGATTCGAACTCGCCCGGGCATTTCTTCGAGCAAAATTACCTTTACATCGACACGGATTACTCATTACCGGTGCATTTATGCCCGAAAAACTTCGTACTAAATTACATACTATGGCAGCTGAACGTCAAGATCTGACCGTAATGGATTTTATTCCCGAACCGTTGAAAATTATGCAAAATGCCGAGCGGGTTATTTCGATGGGCGGTTACAACACTACGACGGAAATTTTATCGTTTAATAAGCCGGCGTTGATTGTTCCCCGCATAAAGCCGAGGAAAGAACAGTGGTTGCGCGCATCCCGTTTATCCGGAATGGGAGTCGTCGATTGTCTGCATCCTGATGCGTTGACGCCGGAAGCTCTAAGCGGATGGATGCAGGCGGATAAAACGTTATTAAATATGCGTGAATATTTGCGGTTCGACGGTTTGGACAGTGTGGTATCCGAAATTCGAACAATTCTTGAAAATAAATTGTCTTAATCTTTGTTTTTTCTTTTTTAAAGTCTGGGTGATTTTATGAATAATACACAACAAAGTAGTCCTTTGTATATCGGTTACGTTCTGAAACGTTATCCGCGTTTTTCCGAAACCTTTGTCGTGAATGAAATTCTGGCTCATGAACGGGCGGGGACTAAAATTGATATTTTTGCTTTAGGACCGGTACAGGAAACCCATTTTCAGGATGTTATTTCCCAGGTGAGGGCGCCGGTATATCGTTTAACCGATAAACAGCGTAATGCAGAGAGTTTATGGGCTTTATTCCGAAACGGTTTTGCTCAATTACCGGATTTTGCCGGAAAACTGTCAAAAGCAACGGGGTCTATCCATGAAGTGGCGCAAGCGATACAGATAGCCCTCGAGATTCAAAAAAACGGTATTCAACATTTGCACGCCCATTTCGGTACACAAGCGGCGACAGTCGCTCGTCAGGCAGCGATTTTTGCAGGAATCGGCTATACCTTTACCGCACATGCCAAAGATATTTACTATCAATACGAAGAATCCACCGAACTTGCCGCCAAAATGCGCGATTCCTCCGCGACGGTTACGGTATCGGATTATAATTTGGCATATTTGAGGGAACAATATGGCGAAGATGCGTCGAAAGTCGTGCGGATTTATAACGGTATGGATTTAAACAAATTTCCTTATCTGCCCTATATCCGGCGAAAACCGCATATTTTGGCGGTAGGGCGCTTGGTTGCGAAGAAAGGATTTCATATTTTACTTGAGGCCTTGGCTTTGTTGAAACAACAGAAGATCGATATGTCTTGTACGTTGGTGGGAGCGGGCATATTGCAGACGAAGCTGGAAGAACAGATTAAAGCGTTGGCAATCGAAGATGTGGTTAGTATGGTCGGACCGATGCCTCAGCAAGACATTATCCGAATAATGCAACAAGCCAATATGGTGGTGGCTCCTTGTGTGATTAGTGACGACGGCGACCGCGACGGTCTACCGACAGTGTTATTGGAATCAATGGCGTTAGGTACGCCGGTTATTTCAACCCAAGTGGCGGGCATTCCGGAATTAGTGAAAGATAATGAAACCGGTTTGTGCGTTACATCACAAAATCCGCAGTTATTAGCGGATGCAATTAAACGTCTTCTGGGTGATCGGAGACTATGTCAAACTCTTTCTAAAAACGGTCGCGCACTAATTGAGCGGGAATTCGACGAAGATCGCAATGCCGCCCGATTGCGGGAACTGTTCCGTTATGCAATTCAATCGTCAACAGCCGCTTAACAAAAGGAGAATTGAATGCGTGTAGCTTATATTTGCGCGGATCCCGGTATTCCGGTGTTCGGAACGAAAGGCGCATCGGTCCATGTACAGGAAGTGATAAAAGGGATGTTGGCGAAGGGCTTAGACGTTACGCTTTTCGCTCAACGTTTAGGCGGTGATGTTCCGCAGGCGTTAAAAAATATTAAAATCCGGACATTGAATAAATTACCCGAAGCTTCTGCTGAAATTCGTGCGCGAGCGGCATTGGACGCTAATACGGGAATAGAACGTTTATTGGCATCCGAAGGACCGTTTGATGTGGTTTATGAGCGTTATTCCTTGTGGAGTAACGCCGGTATGAATTTTGCCAAGAAACATCGTTGCATAGGTATTTTGGAGGTAAATGCGCCGTTAATCGAAGAACAGAAAAAACATCGCACATTGCCGCTGGAAGCGGAAGCGCAAGATATTGCGCAATCCGTATTTTCCGATGCTGATGCGATGATTGCCGTTTCGCCGGGCGTTCGGCAATATCTTGAAAGTTTTGCAAAAGCCAAAGGACGCGTGCATGTCATTGCCAACGGCGTAAATTTAGAACGATTTGCTTCCGCTGCGTTAGAAAACCAAAAAAGATTGCGAAATTTGACCGCACTTTCTGAGATAACCATCGGTTTTTTAGGTACGTTAAAGCCTTGGCACGGTTTAGCGACACTGGTGGATGCCTGGAAAATTCTGCGTCGCCGCAATCAGCATATTCGCCTGTTAATTGTAGGAGACGGTCCGGAATACGCATATTTGTATTCGGATATTAAAAATGCGGGATTGACGGATTATGTCACCTTTACGGGCACGGTACAACCCGAACAGGTACCGTATTGGCTGGCTCAAATGGATATTGCCGTAGCACCTTATCCGCAACTGGACAATTTCTATTTTTCCCCGTTGAAAATTTACGAGTATATGGCGTCGGGTATTCCCGTTATTACCACCCGAGTCGGGCACTTGGAAAAGGTGGTTTGCCACGGACAAAACGGTATGTTGGTGGAAGCGGAAAATCCGGAGCAAATGGCGGATTGTATTGAGCGACTCGTCGCCGAACCGCTCAGATTGCAGCAGTTGGGTATAGCCGCCAGACAAACCGCCGAACGGGAACACAGCTGGTTATCCGTGGTGGAACGTATTATCCGTATTGCAGAATCCATTAACGGACAAAAATAAACAAGGTCGTTATGAAGAATAATGCATGGTGGGAAGTCGCCTACCGTTTTAAAGATTATATTCGTCCGGAAAGAGGACTGATAATTCTGTCGTTGCTCTCATTGTTGATTTCTACCGGTGCGCGGCTGTTAAAACCGTTACCACTGGCGTTTGCCGTGGATTATATTTTGATTGAAGTGGTGGAATATGTGGATGTGCAGGACGGCGGTATCGGGCAGAGTTCTTCTGTTAATGATCTGAAATTCGATTCTATTTTTAATGTACCGCTTCATTCCATTGATAATAAGTATCTGTTGCTGGGGTGTGCGGCAATGGTGGTCATTATCGCTTTGCTGATGGCTGCGGGCAGCTTTTTCAGCACGGTGGGACTGGCATTGGCGGGCAGCCGTATTCTGGCTAAAGTGCGCAGTGATTTATTTTCCCATTTACTACGGCTTTCCATGCGGTTTCATTCGCAAGCGAAAACAGGTGATCTGACGATGCGTTTGGTTAGTGATGTGGGCATGTTGCGTGAAGCGGTGATTACGGCTTTAATGCCGATGTTGGTGAATGTGTTGATTTTGGTCGGCATGCTTAGTGTGATGTTTTACTTGCATTGGAAACTTACTTTGTTTGCCGTCGCTTCTTTACCCTTACTATGGGTTGTAACCAACCGTTCGGGGAAGAAAATTCACGAAGTCAGCCGGGCGCAACGCAAAAAAGAAGGTGGTTTAGCTTCCAAGGCATCTGAATATATTGCTTCCGTTAGAACAATCCAATCCCTTTCTCTGGAAGGGGAAACCGTTCGTAGCTTTGAGGGCGATAACAATGCAAGCCGTCAGCAAGAAGTGAAATCTAAGAAATTAACGGCGGGCTTGGAGCGTCGGGTAGACGTATTGATGGCATTGGTGACGGCGGTTGTATTATTCCAAGGTGCAAATACCGTTTTGGACGGGCGTATGTCACCCGGAGAATTAATCGTTTTTATGTCTTATTTGAACAATTCTTTCCGACCGGTGAGGGAATATGCGAAATATACCGCCCGTCTGGCAAAGGCGTTGGCGGCAGCGGAACGTATTATTGATTTGCTGGACGAAACTCCGGATATTAAAGATAGCGCGGATGCGAAAGAATTGATAGGTGTAAACGGCGATATTCGTTTTGAGCATGTGAGTTTCGGTTATCATGATAAAGATCAATCCTTTATTAATGTGTTACGGAATATGGATTTCTCTATTCGTGCCGGAGAGAGCGTGGCGGTTGTCGGTCCTTCCGGTGCCGGTAAAACAACGATAACCAGTCTATTGTTAAGGCTTTATGAACCGGATTCCGGTACGGTACGTATTGACGGACATGATATTCGCGAATACACCTTAGCCAGTATGCGTAAACAGATTACAGTGGTGCCTCAGGATAATTTACTGTTCGGCATAAGCATTCGGGAAAATATTGCTTTAGGCGCTCTGCATAATATCGATGAAGTCACCGATAACGAAATTATTGCGGCGGCCAAATTAGCTAACGCTCATGACTTTATCAGCGCATTACCGGAAGGTTATAACACGGTATTGAGCGAACGGGGCAGTTCGCTTTCCGGCGGACAGCGTCAGCGTATTGCAGTAGCCAGAGCGGCAATCAGCCAAAGTCCTGTTTTAATTTTGGACGAGCCGACGGTAGGGCTTGATAGAGAAAGTGAAAGTCATGTGATGAATGCGTTGCATAATTTAATGCAAAACCGTACTACTATCATGATTACTCATGATTTGGTTCTTGCTTCGACGGCGGATCGCATTCTGTTTGTGGAAAACGGTGTCATTGCCGAACAGGGAAGTCATGAGGATTTATTGGCAAACGGTAAAAATTATGCCGACTGGTGGAGGATGCAGGTTAATTAACCGGGAGCGGACATAAATTATGTTAACGATCGCAGATAAAAAAATTATTGCGCGAGACCCGGCGTTACCCGGGTTGTCGCTGTTGCTGGATGCCGAGTCTTTATTAAACCGGTTAAAAATGATTTCCCGCTTGGCTCAAGTTACAAAAGCCGATGTGCAATATTTACGTTATAAACCCAGTAATAGCTGTGCTTGTACGATTCGGCTGAAATTCGCCGACGATTCTTATCAATATTATTATGCAAAAGCGTTAACCGAAGAACGTTTTCTCGAATCTTGGAATCGACGTTCCCGTAAGAAATTAATCAGGGAAGGTGATCCGCTGGCGCCGTTAGCAATTAAGGAAGCATATATTATGCTTTTGCATCCGGCTTATGATCGGGAAATTTATCATCTGAAATGGCTGATAAGCGATACTGCTCGTCAGGAGCTATGTAAAACTTGCGGATTAACCGAAGCGGACGATAAATCTTGGCGTATCGATATTTTACGCTATAAACCGGAACGCCGTTTGGTAGCTAAAATCAGTCGGGAAAACCGCCCTTTCGCCATTGTTCGTACAGCAACCGCAAAAGAATTCGGTAAAATGCTGGTCGGTAGTGCTTTTGGCGTAGCGCATGGCAGTATCTCTCTATTAGGCGCGGACGGTGAGCGTTGTACTTTAGCCACCAACTGGCAAAGCGGGCGCAGTTTATGTCCGGAAGAGGGTATCTTACCGTCCGATGAAATAGTAAGAAAACTGGCAAAAAAATTGGTACGGATTCACCGTTCGCCGAATCGCCACCCGGTCACATACTCATGGCGGGATGAAGTGAATGCCCTGCATGGCGTTATCAGTACATTCCGGCATATTCTGCCGGAACATACGCCGTGGTTCCGGCAGTTACTTGAGCGACTGGAACAGGGGGGAAGCCGAATACCGGCATGTTTTTCGCTTATTCACGGCGATTTTTCTTTGGATCAGGTCGTACAAAGAAAAAACAAAGCCGGTGAAATAAAGCTCTATATTCTGGATTGGGATCGTTCGGCATTCGGTCATCCTTTTTTTGATCTCGCCACTTTTCAGGCGCGTCTTGAATTGCAGGTGATTGAAGGATTTATCCCTCGTTGGCGGGCGGATGATATTTTAGCCGTGTTATTTGAAACTTATCAAAAACAAGGAGAAACCGATCTTCGGGGATTATTTTATTTTACGGCTTCAGCTTTGCTGCGTTTAGCGACGGAACCTTTCCGTAAGCGTGATTCTAATTGGGAAGATTACAGTTTACAGCTTTTACAGCGTGCGGAAACGATTTTAGCCGCCGGTGATACGGCGTACTTTCTGAAAGATAAACGACAAAACTCTGAGTCGGATAATAATCTGGCGATATTGCTTAATGCGGAACAAATGCAAACATGGTTACTGAAGGCACATATATTGTCTGAACCGGAACAAATAAAAAGTGTGTTTTTAAGACGTTATAAACCGGGACGCCGCGCGTTATTGGATTATCGTGTGATAAACCTTCAAACGGAACAGGAGGAGAATCGGTATTTAATCGGAAAATATCGGGCGAAAGGGTTGGGTAAACGTTCTTACGGCGTGCAGCAACAATTACGGCAAGCGGGATTTGATGACCAATCTAAAGTAAGCGTACCGGAAGTGGTCGGCGCTTTGCCTGAATTAAATACTTGGTTTCAATGCCGGGTGAACGGACAAAGTATCGGAGAACTGTTAATTCCGACTAACGGACGTCTGAGCTTTTTGGGCACATCCGTGGCGGATGCCGTGGTAGCGTTACATAACAGCCGGGTCGAACAAAATCTACCGTTATCGGTTTGGACGCCTGAAAACGAATTCGCGGTTTTACAGGACGGATTACAAAAATTTCTTAAAAACCGACCGCACTTCGAATCGCGAATTCATGCGATTTTAAGCGGCTGTAAAGTGTTAATTTCACAGTTGAACGATACGGCTTACGTTACCGTCCACCGGGATTTTTACCAGGATCAACTGCTTGAACGTTACAGTAAACCCGGGTATCTCGTGTTGGTGGATTTAGATTTGGTTTGTCTTGGGCATGCCGCCTTAGACGCGGGTAATTATGTTGCCCATATCCAAGAACTGTCGTTACGCCTGTATGACGATATAAGCGCATTGAAGGTTCATGAGGATGCATTCAAGCAACAGTTTTTATCGGAAACGAATAGTGCAACGTTTCATCAGGTGGAAATTTATACGACGCTGAGTTTAGCTCGTCATATTTATATCAGTACATTATTTGAAAACCGTACGCATACTACGGAACGGTTGTTAAAACTTTGTGAAGAACGATTGGATTCACATTTTATCAATTAAAAAATAAGGGGAATTTTTATGAAAATTACTGTCGTCGGTGCCGGTTATGTGGGGCTTTCCAACGCCGTATTACTGTCACAAAAATATGAAGTTACGCTATTTGATGTCGCACAAGAAAAAATTGATTGCATTAAGCATAAAGTCTCGCCGATTCAGGATGCTGAAATCAGCGAATATTTAGCCGCGAGATCGCTGAATCTGCGGGCAACGGCAGATGAGTCCGGGATTTATGACGAGGCGGAATATATTATTGTCGCCACGCCTACGGACTATGATCCGGAGGCTAATTATTTTAATACGCGGTCGATAGAGTCTGTTTTGACCGCGGCGCTGGCGAGAAATCCCCGGGCGTACTGTATTATCAAATCTACTGTTCCCGTAGGATTTACCGTAAAAATGCGGGAAAAACACCAAACCGAACGCATTATTTTTTCACCGGAATTTTTACGGGAAAGCAAAGCGTTGTACGATACTTTATATCCGTCGCGAATCGTTGTGGGCGATACCGGCGAAGCAGCCCGGCGTTTTGCCGAAATTCTGCGTGATTGCAGTTTAAAACCGGATATGCCGATTATTCTGATTAACCCGACGGAAGCGGAATCCGTTAAGTTGTTTTCCAATGCTTATTTGGCACTACGGATTGCCTTTTTTAACGAACTGGATTCTTTTGCCGCAACTTTCGGATTGGATACCCGGCATATTATCGACGGCGTATCCGCTGACCCGCGTATCGGTACGCACTATAATAATCCGTCCTTCGGTTATGGCGGCTATTGTTTACCGAAAGATACCAAGCAGCTTTTGGCGAATTATAAAAATGTTCCGCAAAATTTGATTGGCGCTATTGTAGCATCCAATCGAACCCGTAAAGATTTTATAGCTCAGGATGTGTTGCGTCGGCATCCGGGGCTGGTCGGGGTATACCGCCTAATAATGAAATCCGGATCGGATAATTTCCGTAATTCCAGTATTCAGAGCATAATGAAACGGCTTAAGAAAAAAAATATTCCGATTATTATTTACGAACCCGAATATGACGGAGATGAGTTTTTAGGTTTCGAAATAGTGAACGATCTGGCAGAATTTAAACGGCGGTCGGATATTATTTTAGCAAACCGCTATCACGATATCCTGTTTGATGTGGCGGAAAAAGTCTATACCAGGGATTTAACCGGAAGCGATGTTTAACCGCATTACAAATTAATATCTTGAAGTTTAACCGATTTATTTCTCGGGGATAAAACCATATCAGGTTCCGTTTACGAAAGATAAACGGAACCTGATTTTTAACTGTACTCGGTGATTCCGCTCATTCTTGCGATTTCACTTCATCCCAGAGTTGGTCCAATTCCGCCAGCGAACAATCTTTCAGAGCTTTGCCCGATTGCCGGATTTTTTGTTCCACCGTGCGGAAACGGCGTTCGAATTTGTGATTGGCCTGACGTAACGCTTCTTCCGGCTGGGTTTTGACATGGCGAGCCAGATTGACGGCGGCAAACAGCAAGTCGCCCATTTCTTCGTTTACTTTAGTTTGCGTTAAGTGCGGTCGGTTTAGTTCCTGTTTTACTTCGTCCAGTTCTTCTTCCACTTTGGCAATGACGCCGTTTACATCATTCCAGTCGAATCCGACTTTTGAACATTTCTTTTGTAATTTTTCCGCTCTAAGTAAAGCCGGGAACGCATGGGGAATGCCGTCTAAAATCGAAGTTTCCTTTTGACGGCTTTTTTCCTGTGCTTTTATAGCGTTCCAATGCGCCAACGCTTCCTGCTCGTTGCCGGCGGATTGTTCGCCGAATACATGGGGATGGCGCCGGACTATTTTTTCCGCTACATCGTTCACCACATCGTCAAAGGTGAATTTTTGTTCCTCCGTAGCGAGTTGACTGAGGAAGACTACCTGCATCAATAAATCACCCAGTTCTTCGCGCAGATTTTCCGTATCCTGCCGTTCTATGGCATCAATTACTTCATAGCTTTCTTCAATTAAACAGGGGATCATAGTTTGGTAGTTTTGTTTGAGATCCCACGGACAGCCGCCGTTCGGGTTGCGTAATCGGGCGATAAGCCGAACAAAATCCTGAATATGATAAGCCATAATTAAATTCCTCAAATCCAAAAGTGCGGTAGAAAAAACGGGTGTTTTGCGTCACTTGCGGTGCGAAGACGAAACCGAATTTCCGACAAAAAGTTCTATGATAGGCAGATTATGTAAAAATTCAATGTTTTTTCTGAAATGTGATCTGGCGCAAGTTTTTTTCGGGTTCGGAATGTTATGATACAACCAGCAAAACCAGCAAAAGAAGTATAACTCGATCAAATAAGGAGTAAGGTTATGTACAAACACGTATTAGTAGCCGTGGATCTTTCCGATGAAAGTGATTTCTTGTTGAAAAAAGCGGCAGGTATTGCAAAACGTCATGATGCGAAACTCTCAATCATTCACGTGGATGTCAATTTCTCTGATCTCTATACCGGTTTGATTGATGTGAATATGTCCTCAATGCAGGATCGCATTTCCAGTGAAACCCAACAGGCTTTATTGCAGCTCTCCGAACAAGCCGGTTATCCGGTTACTGAGAAATTAAGCGGAAGCGGAGATTTAGGTCAAGTACTTTCAGATGCCATTGAACAATACGGCGTCGATTTACTGGTGACAGGTCACCATCAGGACTTCTGGAGTAAATTGATGTCATCAACCCGTCAAGTGATGAATAGTATTACTATCGATATGTTAGTTGTGCCGCTTCGTGATGAATAAGAAATTCGGACATGACAAAAAATCAACCTAAATTCAACCGCACTTTCGCAGGAAGAGCAAAAGTGCGGTTTTATTTATCCGGGAACGGGATGAATTCCATTCAATAAATGAGAAAAATATGTCACAATAAGCCCAGTATTTAAGGACAACCAAAGGCTTAATAATGAAAACAACAGCAGAAATCCGTCAATCTTTTTTAGATTTTTTTCACAGTAAAGGACACCAAGTTGTAGAAAGCAGCTCGTTAGTGCCGGAAAACGATCCGACATTATTATTTACTAATGCGGGAATGAATCAATTCAAGGATGTGTTCCTCGGCATGGACAAACGTCCGTACAGCCGTGCGACCACCGCGCAACGTTGCGTGCGCGCCGGGGGGAAACACAACGATTTGGAAAACGTGGGATATACCGCACGCCACCATACTTTCTTCGAAATGATGGGGAATTTTAGTTTCGGTGATTATTTTAAATATGACGCGATTAATTTTGCCTGGGAATTTTTAACTTCGCCCAAATGGTTAGCATTACCGAAAGAAAAACTGTATGTCACCGTATATGAAACCGATGACGAAGCATATGATATTTGGAATAAAGAAGTCGGCGTACCGCAAGAACACATTATCCGAATCGGCGATAACAAAGGCGCACCTTATGCGTCCGACAATTTCTGGGCGATGGGCGATACCGGTCCTTGCGGTCCTTGTACCGAAATTTTCTATGATCACGGCGATCATATTTGGGGCGGTTTGCCGGGGACGCCGGAAGAGGACGGCGACCGTTATATCGAGATCTGGAATATAGTGTTCATGCAGTTTAACCGTTTAGCGGACGGCACCATGGAGAAATTACCGAAACCGTCTGTGGATACCGGTATGGGCTTGGAACGTATGACGGCGGTATTGCAGCATGTTAATTCCAATTATGAAATCGATATTTTCCAAACGTTGATTAAAAAAGTGGCGGAGATCGTGGGAACCACGGACTTAGGCAATAAATCCTTACGTGTTATTGCCGATCATATTCGTTCATGTGCGTATTTAATTGCCGACGGCGTAATCCCGTCTAACGAAGGTCGCGGTTACGTATTACGCCGTATTATACGCAGAGCGGTACGTCATGGTCACTTATTAGGCGCGAAAGAAACGTTCTTCTATAAATTAGTACCGACCTTGATTGAAGTTATGGCGGAAGCGGGCAAACAGGTTAAAGAAAAACAAGCCAACGTGGAAAAATTATTGCGATTGGAAGAAGAACAATTCGCCCGTACTCTTGAACGCGGATTGATATTATTAGATGCTGAATTGGCGAATGTAAAAAACGGTGTGCTGTCCGGCGAAGTGGCGTTCAAATTGTACGATACTTACGGTTTTCCGCTTGATTTAACCGCAGATGTTTGCCGTGAACGTAATATTGCGGTGGACGAAAACGGTTTTGACAAAGAAATGGAGGCGCAACGTTTGCGCGCGCAATCCGCCAGCAATTTCGGCATGGATTATACCAGCATTATCCGTGTGGACGGTGAAACTAAATTTGAAGGTTATACTAACGTAGAAAGTCTCGCAAAAGTGACCGCACTTTTCCGGGACGGTAAAGCGGTGGAGAGCGTTTCCGCCGGTCAAAGTGCCGTGGTGATTTTGGAAAATACGCCGTTCTACGCGGAAATGGGCGGCCAAATCGGCGACAGCGGCATGTTAACGGCGAACGGCTTGCATTTTGATGTAAAAGATACGCAAAAATACGGTCAGGTATTCGGCCATATCGGCGAATTGACGCAGGGAACGTTGTCCGTCGGTCAAATCGTGAATGCGCAAGTGGATGCGCAACGTCGTCAGTACACGAAATTGAACCATAGCGCGACACACTTGCTGCATGCCGCATTACGTCAGGTTTTAGGCGAACACGTCGCGCAAAAAGGGTCGTTGGTTTCCGATGTGGGATTGCGTTTTGACTTCGTGCAACCGGAAGCGGTAACAAAAGAACAAATCATGGAAATCGAACGTTTAGTGAATTTCCATATCCGTGCCAACCATCCGGTGTTAACGGAAGAAATGGGGGTGGCGGAAGCAAAATCCAAAGGCGCTATTGCGTTGTTCGGTGAGAAGTACGGTGAAACTGTGCGGGTTGTTACGATGAGCCCGTTTTCAATTGAGCTTTGCGGTGGTTTGCATGTGGAACGAACCGGTGAGATCGGATTATTAAAAATTATTTCCGAAGGTGCGGTGGCAGCCGGTATCCGCCGGGTTGAAGCGGTAACGGGCGAAGAGGCGATAAATTGGTTGTTCAACCAACAAACTATTCTGGCTCAAAGCGCAGATTTGCTGAAATCGGACATTCCGTCTTTGCCGGAAAAAATTATCCAATTACAGGATAAAGTGAAAAAAACGGAAAAAGAACTGCAACAGCTTAAAGAAAAAGCGGCAATGCAAGCAGGTTCCGATTTAGCGAAAAGTGCGGTCAAAATTAACGGTGTTTCTGTAGTGACTCATCAACTTGACGGTGCGGATGCCAAAGTATTACGTGTGATGGTGGATGATCTGAAAAACCAATTGGGTTCCGCCGTTATTGCATTAGGTTCTGCTTCGGGCGGCAAAGTTAATTTAATTGCCGGTGTTACCGCAGATTTAACGGCAAAAGTGAAGGCCGGTGAATTAGTCAATGTAATGGCTCAACAAGTGGGCGGTAAAGGCGGCGGTCGTCCCGATATGGCAATGGCAGGCGGTTCGCAACCGGAAAATTTGTCTGCCGCATTAATTGTCGCGTCTGACTGGTTAAAGACAATGATTTAACAGGGAAAAGGCTTGTCAGCGGATGAGTCTTTAGACGAAGGAAAGTTACAGGCGATATTCATTAGGGGAGGTCCGTATGTTGATATTAACCCGGAAAGTTGGTGAAACGGTGCTGATTGGCGACGATATATCCATTACTGTGTTAAATATTCGGGGAAATCAAGTGAAAATCGGTATAGAAGCCCCGAAGGATGTGACGGTGCATCGTGAAGAAATTTACGAACGCATCAAACTCGCAGCTGAAGACAATAATCATGTATAGCTAGGAGAAATTATGTCTAAATTAACGTGCTTTAAAGCTTATGATATCCGCGGTCGCTTAGGCGATGAATTAAATGCAGATATTGTGTATCGAATTGGTCGAGCATTCGGGCAATTTTTAAAACCAAAAACCATTGTTGTCGGTGGTGACGTTCGTTTAACAAGTAAAGAACTTAAAAGCGCGGTAACAAACGGCTTATTGGATTCCGGCGTCAATGTCATTGATTTAGGTGAAGTGGGCACGGAAGAAGTGTACTTCGCCACTTCGTTTTTAAAGGCTGACGGCGGAATTGAGGTTACGGCAAGCCATAATCCGATGGATTTTAACGGTTTGAAACTGGTTCGCGAAGGTTCCCGTCCGATTAGTGCGGATACCGGTTTGGCGGACATTCAGCGTTTGGCCGAAGAAAACAACTTTCCGGATGTAGTACAACGCGGTACGTACAAACAACAATCCGTAGTAGGTGATTATGTCGAACGTTTATTATCTTACGTGAATTTCGATAATATCAAACCGCTGAAATTGGTATTTAATGCCGGTAACGGTGCGGCGGGGCATGCTCTGGATGCTATTGAAGCGCAATTCAAAGCACGTCGTATTCCGGTAGAATTCGTTAAAGTGCATAATAATCCGGACGGTACGTTCCCGCACGGGATCCCGAATCCGATTTTGCACGATAATCGTCAGGATACTATTGATGCAGTACTGGCTAATAAAGCGGATATGGGGATTGCCTTTGACGGTGACTTTGACCGCTGTTTCTTCTTTGATGAAAAAGGTCAGTTTATTGAAGGTTACTACGTGGTCGGTTTATTAAGTCAGGCGTTCACGAAGAAATATCCGGGTGCTAAAATTATTTATGATCCACGCTTGATCTGGAATACCGAAAAATTGGTGGAGGAAAACGGTGGGGTTGCGGTAATGTCGAAATCCGGTCATTCATTCATTAAAGAAAAAATGCGTGAAGTGGATGCCGTGTACGGCGGCGAAATGTCGGCTCACCATTATTTCCGCGATTTCTATTATTGCGATAGCGGTATGATTCCTTGGTTACTTGTGATGGAACTGGTTTGCGTGTCTGGTAAAACTTTAGGTCAGTTGGTGAACGAAAGTATTGACTCTTATCCGTCACCTGGCGAGATCAACAGTAAATTAACCGATGCTAAAGCGGCGATTGCCCAGGTCCGCGCGGCTTATGAAAAAGATGCGGTTTCCGTGAGCGAGATCGACGGCGTCAGTATTGAATATCCGAACTGGCGTTTTAATCTGCGTAGTTCCAATACGGAACCGGTGGTCCGTTTAAACCTTGAAACCCGTGGCGATAAAGCGTTAATGAAAGAAAAAACCGATGAGGTTTTGGCATTATTACGCCAATAAATCGTAAATCTCTGTAAAATGTGACCGCACTTTACGAATTTGTGCTAAAGTGCGGTCGTTTATGTGTAAATTAAGGAAAAACTATGAAAGCGATTATTCCAGTTGCAGGCCTGGGAACACGTATGTTGCCGGCAACCAAAGCCATTCCGAAGGAGATGCTGACACTGGTGGATAAACCGTTAATTCAGTATGTGGTCAGTGAATGTGTCGCAGCCGGGATTAAAGAAATTGTTTTGGTTACGCATTCGTCAAAAAATGCTATCGAAAACCATTTTGATACGTCTTACGAATTGGAATCTATGCTGGAAAAACGGGTTAAACGCCAACTTTTAGAAGAAGTACGTTCAATTTGTCCGAAAGACGTTACTATTATGCATGTACGCCAAGGGAATGCTAAAGGTTTAGGACATGCCGTATTATGCGGTCGTCCTTTAGTCGGAAACGAACCTTTTGCCGTTGTTTTACCTGACGTATTATTGGCGGATTTTACCGCTGATCAGAAAAGAGAAAATCTGGCGGCGATGATCAAGCGTTTTGAAGAAACGGGAGCCAGTCAGATTATGGTAGCGCCGGTGGAGCCGAAAGATGTCAGCAGTTATGGCGTGGCGGACTGTAACGGTGTTGAATTTGGCGGAGGCGAAAGTGCTCAGATTTCCCGTTTGGTGGAAAAACCGAGTGTCGATAAAGCGCCGTCTAATTTAGCCGTCGTGGGGCGCTATGTATTCTCAGCCGGTATTTGGGAACTATTGGAAAGAACTCCGGTCGGTGTGGGAGATGAAATCCAGTTAACCGATGCCATCGATATGTTAATTAAAAAAGAAACGGTGGAGGCTTTCCACATGACCGGTGAATCTTTTGACTGCGGTGATAAAATCGGTTACATGGAAGCCTTTGTCGAATACGGTTTGCAGCATGAAAAATTAGGTACCCAATTTAAAGATTACCTGAAAAAATTGGTCAAAACCCTATAATGAAAGATAGTTTAATGTTAAACGGGCTGAGCATTTGCTCAGCCTGTTCTTTTTATCCGGAAGAAAATTAATAATTAGTTATGAATTACACAAATAAAATGCTACAATCGCGAATCCAGTGTTTAGTCTCCGTAAAATAACAATTCACTTAGGTTAAAATATGGCTTTAGTTGTTGAAAAAAAGAAAAATGAAGTAGAACAAACGGCGCAAAAGTCAAAAGGCTTGAATGGCTTTTTGTGGTTTCTTGTCGTTGCGTTTATCTTAGTGGCGTCGGTTGGTAATATTTATTTTGCAGAACAGTATTCGACACCGGTTCGTGTTGTTGCGATGTTCGTTTTAATTGCAATTGCCTTAATTCTTGCGGCAATGACGAACCAGGGTAAAAAAGCGTTGGCATTCTTCAGTGAAGCCAGAACGGAACTTCGTCGGGTTACTTGGCCGACACGCCCTGAAGCTACTCAAACCACATTCATTGTTGTGGCGGTTACGGTTGTTACGTCGCTGATTTTATGGGGTTTTGACAGTGTAATTGTAAGCGTATTAAATTTCTTAACAGATTTGAGATTCTAAGATGACAGAAACAGCAGCACCTAAAAAACGTTGGTATGTATTACAAGCCTTCTCCGGTTTTGAAGGTCGTGTAGCGGCAACGTTACGTGAATATATCAAACTTAACCATATGGAAGATCAATTCGGCGAAGTTCTGGTACCGACCGAAGAAGTCGTTGAGAACGTAGCGGGCAAACGTCGTAAAAGCGAACGTAAATTTTTCCCGGGCTATGTGTTAGTACAAATGGAAATGAACGATTATACCTGGCAATTGGTACGCAGTGTACCGCGCGTAATGGGGTTTATCGGCGGAACGCCGGATAAACCGTTACCAATCAGCCAGCGTGAAGCGGATGCTATTCTTAACCGTGTAGAACAGAATGCGGATAAACCTCGTCCGAAAAATGTATTCCAGCCGGGAGAAGAGGTTCGAGTTACCGAAGGTCCGTTTGCAGATTTCAATGGTACGGTTGAAGAAGTGGATTATGAAAAAGGTCGTTTGAAAGTTTCCGTTTCCATCTTCGGTCGCGCAACACCGGTCGAACTTGAGTTCAGTCAAGTGGAAAAAGCGACCGGCTAATTTGAATTTTAATAAAAAGCAGAGTTATCTCTGCTTTTTTATTGCCTGAAATTCAAGAAAAAATAACCGCACTTTTCCCTCAATAATGCAGAAGTATACTTTTCTATTACTTAGCTTTGACAGGCTAAGTAATAAACATCATTGCAGAATAAAATAATTTCGATGAGACACAAAATATCCGTTATTGTCTTTATTCAAAAGCTACCTTAAATATACTTCAGAGGAATCTTCTATGACATCAATTTATACACTTCCATGTGAACAGGAATTACATCAAAAATTACAAGCGTTGTTTCGAGATTGGAAGAATGCAATAGGTGCAGAGCACTTTGTTGAAGACGGTTTTTACCCTTATTATACAAAACAAACCGTAAAGGTTTTATTTATTGGTCGCGAGGGTTTGACGATTGATGCTAATTACATTGATCAAATTTACAAAGAATATAAAGTGAATCTTTCTAATTGGTTAAGAACGGAAAATTCAACTTACACATTAAATAGCCATCCGTTTCATAGTAAATTATTTTATATGGCATACGGTTTTCAACATCAGTTCCAAAAGTATGAAGACATTCCTTGGGCAAATGATATGCGTGATGATTTCGCAACTGAAAAAGGAATTAGCTTTGCATTTATGAATTTATCGAAGTTTAGTAATAATAGTGGAAATTTCCAAGCGGATTGGAACCAAATTAACGATTTTATAAAACGTACAAAACAGGTAGAGAAATCAACGGGTCGTAATTTTTTTGAAGAAGAAATTGCTTTATTGAACCCAGATGTGATTATTACAATGAATTTTGCTTTCCCAACACGTGAATTACCATTTATTGGAAAAAGTAAAAATGGCGCTGTTGATTTATACGAACTATCTTTGGCAGATAAAAAGATACCTGTCTTTGATACCTTCCATTTTTCTGCAGTCAAATCTATGGAAGCTAATTTTTATCAAGCCATTGCTGAACTTTATAATAAATATCAGGAGCAAAACTAATATCCGACAGTTAAATTTTGGGTATGGCGGAATGGGATTGTAACACGTACAAAAAAGTGCGGTCAGTTTTTTCTGAGTTTTCATATTTAGTTTGATGACAAAACCGCTTGAAAATCAACCGCACTTTTTATATAATCCGCGACCTATTATGAGCTAGAAAAATCCAGCTCATATTTTTGTGCAACGGGGAGCTGATTTTTTCAGCGTTATTACCCATATAGAGGAAACTTAAAAATGGCAAAAAAAGTCCAAGCATACGTTAAGCTGCAAGTCGCGGCGGGTATGGCTAACCCTTCACCACCGGTTGGTCCTGCATTAGGTCAACAAGGTGTAAACATCATGGAATTCTGTAAAGCGTTCAATGCGCGTACCGAAAGCATTGAAAAAGGTTTACCTATTCCTGTTGTAATCACTGTTTATGCAGACCGTTCATTTACATTCGTAACTAAAACTCCGCCGGCAGCCGTATTATTGAAAAAAGCCGCAGGTATCAAATCCGGTTCTGGTAAACCGAATAAAGATAAAGTGGGTAAAGTAACTCAAGATCAAATCCGTCAAATCGCTGAAACTAAAGCAGCGGACATGACCGGTGCGACTATCGAAACCAAAATGAAATCAATCGCTGGTACTGCTCGTTCAATGGGCTTAGTGGTGGAGGAATAATACGATGGCTAAATTGACTAAAAAAATGAAAGCAATCAAAGCTGGCGTAGATTCTACCAAAGCGTATGAAATCAACGAAGCTCTCGCATTATTGAAACAATTTGCGACCGCTAAATTCAACGAAAGCGTTGACGTTGCCGTAAATTTAGGTATTGATCCGCGTAAATCCGATCAAAACGTTCGAGGTGCAACCGTGTTACCACATGGTACCGGTAGAACCGTACGTGTTGCTGTGTTTACACAAGGCGCTAATGCTGAAGCCGCGAAAGAAGCCGGTGCTGATTTAATCGGTATGGAAGACTTAGCAGAGCAAGTTAAAAAAGGCGAAATGGATTTTGACGTAGTAATTGCTTCTCCGGATGCAATGCGCGTAGTCGGTCAGTTAGGTCAGATTTTAGGTCCGCGCGGTTTAATGCCAAACCCTAAAGTCGGTACCGTAACACCAAATGTTGCCGAGGCGGTTAAAAATGCGAAATCAGGTCAGGTTCGTTACCGTAATGATAAAAACGGTATTATTCATACCACAATCGGTAAAGCGAGCTTCTCCGAAGAACAATTAAAAGAAAACTTACAAGCGCTTTTGGCGGCGTTAGCGAAAGCACGCCCTACAACGGCTAAAGGTATCTTTATTAAGAAAGTAAGCGTTTCTACTACTCAAGGTGCCGGCGTTCAAGTTGATCAAAGCAGCTTATAATTTGCAACGGTAACTTTACAAAGGCGTAAATTATCCGTATAATTTACGCCCTATTTGCGGCTCATGCCGTAAATTTGATGGTGCTTGCCAAATCAAGCCCCGTCCAAGACCGTAGGAGAAAATGCACGATAAAAAGTGCGGTCGGTTTTTTACTGAATTTTCTTAATAACCTACGTAGATGGTGAACAGAAAAAGAATTTTCTGCTTCTGTACACCGAAGTCGTCCTGATACTTTGTTGTGTCAGGTAATTTAGTTCCGATTTATCGGAGTGTATTCAGGAGCTCAAAGCCAATGGCATTAAATCTTCAAGACAAACAAGCAATTGTTGCTGAAGTAAATGAAGCAGCCAAAGGTGCCCTTTCTGCCGTTATCGCGGATTCCCGCGGTGTAACGGTAGATAAAATGACTGAGTTACGTAAAGCGGCTCGCGAAGCTGGCGTTTCAATGCGCGTTGTTCGTAATACTTTATTACGTCGTGCGGTTGAAGGTACAGAATTCGAATGCTTAACAGATACGTTTACCGGTCCGACACTTATCGCATTCTCTAATGAACATCCCGGTGCGGCGGCACGTTTGTTCAAAGATTTCGCAAAAGCGAATGATAAGTTTGAAATTAAAGGTGCAGCCTTTGAAGGTAAGATTCAAGATATCGATTTCTTGGCGACATTACCAACTTACGAAGAAGCGATTGCACGTTTAATGGGTACAATGAAAGAAGCTGCGGCAGGCAAACTTGTTCGCACTTTTGCAGCATTACGCGACAAATTACAAGAAGCGGCTTAATTTTCATAGCCTTTCTTAAATCGTTTAACAACTTATTTACTTTAGGAATTGATTGTCATGTCATTAACTAACGAACAATTAATCGAAGCGATTGCTTCAAAATCAGTATCAGAAATCGTTGAATTAATTGCAGCGATGGAAGAAAAATTCGGTGTTTCAGCTGCAGTAGCAGCGGCAGCTCCGGCAGCGGGCGGCGCAGCGGCAGCAGAAGAAAAAACCGAATTCAACGTAGTATTAACTGAAGCCGGTGCTAACAAAGTTGCTGTAATCAAAGCAGTACGCGGCGCAACCGGTTTGGGCTTGAAAGAAGCTAAAGACTTAGTTGAATCAGCTCCGGCTAACCTGAAAGAAGGTATTTCTAAAGGCGAAGCTGAAGAGCTGAAAAAAGCTTTAGAAGAAGCAGGCGCGAAAGTAGAAATCAAATAATTTTTGATGACTATTTTCCGTTCTTCGGAACTTACGGCTGGCGGTTTTTCCGTCAGCCTTTTGTGCTCTCAAACGAGTACAAAAAAATTCACCGTTTTATTGCAGAAAAAATTAAGTTAAATCAAGCTGTTAGCTTAATGCAATCCGCTCATCAGAAGTAAGGTTCAGAGTGCGGTATCTCACAAACGGATTCATACCTTGATTTAAAATCATCTGATAGCAAATCAGATAAAAAAATATTAAATTTTTTACCGCACTTCAATGGTTTTATTTCAAGTCGGTCTCACTAGATATTACAGAGGAAAACCAATGGGTTACTCCTATACTGAGAAAAAACGTATCCGTAAAGACTTCGGCAAACGTTCGCAAGTTTTAAACGTACCTTATTTATTAACCATTCAATTAGATTCATTCGACAAATTTATTCAGCGCGATCCTGACGGTCAGCAAGGGCTGGAAGCGGCATTTCGTTCTGTATTTCCTATCGTCAGTAATAACGGTAGCACGGAATTGCAATATGTCAGTTATAAGCTTGGCGAGCCTGTGTTTGATGTGCGAGAATGTCAGATTCGCGGTACAACCTTTGCTGCGCCGTTACGGGTGAAATTACGCCTGGTGAGCTATGATAAAGATGCAGCTCCCGGTACCGTGAAAGATATTAAAGAACAAGATGTATACATGGGTGAAATCCCATTGATGACAGATAACGGTACTTTTGTTATCAACGGTACCGAGCGCGTTATCGTTTCACAATTACACCGCAGTCCCGGCGTATTCTTCGATAGTGATAAAGGTAAAACACACTCTTCAGGTAAAGTTTTATATAACGCACGTATTATTCCTTACCGTGGCTCGTGGTTAGATTTTGAATTTGATCCGAAAGATAACTTATTCGCACGTATCGACCGTCGTCGTAAATTACCCGCAACCATCATTTTACGAGCATTGAATTACACAACAGAAGAAATTCTGGATTTATTCTTTGATAAAGTGGTGTTTGAAATTCAAGGCGATAAATTGCTGATGGAATTAGTGCCGGAGCGTTTACGCGGCGAAACGGCAACATTTGATATTGAAGCCGAAGGTAAAGTGTATGTCGAACGCGGTCGTCGTATTACGGCTCGCCATATTAAAGCACTTGAAAAAGACGGCGTGAAAAAAGTCGAAGTTCCGACCGAATATATTATCGGTAAAGTTGCGGCAAAAGACTACGTGGATTTAGAAAGCGGTGAAGTAATCTGTGCCGCAAACACGGAGATTTCTTTAGAACTGTTAGCGAAATTGGCTCAGGCCGGTTATACCGCAATCGAAGCGTTATTTACTAATGATTTGGATTTCGGGCCGTATATTTCCGAAACATTACGAGTGGATCCTTCTTGCGATCGTTTAAGTGCGTTAGTAGAAATTTACCGTATGATGCGTCCGGGCGAACCACCGACAAAAGAAGCGGCGGAAGGTCTATTTGATAACTTATTCTTCTCCCAGGAACGTTACGATTTGTCCGCTGTAGGGCGTATGAAATTCAACCGTTCGTTAGGTATCGACAGCGAAACGGGTAGCGGCGTGTTAAGTAAAGAAGATATCGTCAGCGTGATGAAAAAACTGATCGATATCCGTAACGGTCGCGGTGAAGTGGACGATATCGACCATTTGGGTAACCGTCGTATCCGTTCGGTAGGTGAAATGGCGGAAAACCAATTCCGTATCGGTTTAGTCCGCGTTGAACGAGCTGTTAAAGAACGCCTTTCATTAGGTGATCTTGATGCCGTAACGCCACAGGATTTGATCAATGCTAAACCGATTTCTGCGGCAGTCCGAGAATTTTTCGGTTCTTCGCAATTGTCTCAATTTATGGATCAAAACAACCCGTTATCGGAGGTTACGCATAAACGTCGTATCTCCGCATTAGGTCCGGGCGGTTTGACGCGCGAACGGGCAGGTTTCGAAGTGCGAGACGTTCACCCGACCCATTATGGTCGCGTTTGTCCGATCGAAACGCCTGAAGGTCCGAATATCGGTTTGATTAACTCGCTTTCCGTATATGCGCGTACTAATGATTACGGTTTCTTAGAAACACCATACCGCAAAGTGGTAAACGGTCAAGTTACCGAAGAAATTGAATATTTGTCTGCGATTGAAGAAGGTAAATATATCATTGCTCAGGCGAATGCAAACTTAGATGATGATTTCCGTTTTACGGATACTTTCGTAACGGCCCGCGGCGAACATGGTGAATCCGGTTTATATCGTCCGGAAGAAATTCATTATATGGACGTTTCGACCCAACAAGTAGTATCTGTTGCGGCGGCATTGATTCCATTCCTTGAACATGACGATGCGAACCGTGCCTTAATGGGTGCAAACATGCAACGCCAAGCGGTTCCGACATTACGTGCGGATAAACCGCTAGTCGGTACCGGTATGGAAAAACCGATTGCACTGGACTCAGGTGTAGCGGTTGTTGCAAAACGTGGCGGTACCATTCAATATGTTGATGCCTCTCGTATTGTGGTGAAAGTTAATGAAGATGAAACGATTCCGGGCGAAGCGGGTATCGATATCTACAACTTAATTAAATATACCCGTTCAAACCAAAATACCTGTATCAACCAAATTCCTTGCGTGAACTTGGGTGAGCCTGTCGGTCGCGGCGAAATCTTAGCTGACGGTCCGTCTACCGATTTAGGTGAATTGGCATTAGGTCAAAATATCCGTGTGGCGTTCATGCCTTGGAACGGTTATAACTTCGAAGACTCTATGTTGGTTTCCGAACGTGTGGTTCAACAAGACCGTTTCACTACCATCCACATTCAAGAATTATCTTGTGTGGCGCGTGATACCAAATTAGGTGCGGAAGAAATTACTGCGGATATTCCTAACGTAGGCGAAGCGGCGTTAAGTAAATTGGATGAATCCGGTATTGTCTACGTGGGTGCCGAAGTAAAAGGCGGTGACATTCTGGTGGGTAAAGTGACGCCGAAAGGTGAAACTCAATTAACGCCGGAAGAAAAATTACTACGAGCGATCTTTGGTGAAAAAGCCTCTGATGTAAAAGATTCGTCTCTTCGGGTACCTAACGGCACTTCCGGTACGGTTATCGACGTGCAAGTTTTCACCCGAGACGGCGTAGAAAAAGATAAACGCGCGTTAGAAATCGAAGAAATGCAATTAAAACAAGCGAAAAAAGACCTTGTTGAAGAATTGGAAATCTTAGAAGCCGGTTTATTTTCCCGCGTTCGCAACTTACTTGTTGACGGCGGTATCAGCGAAAAAGAATTGGATACAATGGAGCGTGCGAAGTGGTTGGAACAAACTCTTTCAAGCGAATCCAAACAAAGCCGGTTAGAACAACTTGCGGAACAATACGAAGAATTACGTAAAGATTTCGAACACAAATTGGAAGTGAAACGCAGCAAGATTATCCAGGGAGATGATTTGGCGCCGGGTGTACAAAAAGTCGTGAAAGTATATCTTGCGGTAAAACGTCAAATTCAGCCCGGGGATAAAATGGCTGGTCGCCATGGTAACAAAGGGGTTATTTCAAAAATTAATCCGGTTGAGGATATGCCGTATGACGAAAACGGTCGTCCGGTTGAGATCGTATTGAACCCATTGGGTGTACCGTCCCGTATGAATATCGGTCAGATTTTGGAAACCCACTTGGGGTTGGCGGCAAAAGGTATCGGCGAACAAATCAATATCATGCTTAAACAAAAACAGGATATTGAGAAATTACGCGGTTACATCCAAAAAGCTTATGATTTAGGCGGCGGTTCACAGGTAGTAGACCTTAATACTTTCACGGACGAAGAAGTATTACGTTTAGCGGAAAATTTACGTAAAGGTATGCCACTTGCGACACCGGTATTTGACGGTGCCGATGAAAGCGAAATCAAAGGCTTGCTGGAACTTGGCGGATTGCCGACTTCCGGTCAGATTACCTTATATGATGGTCGTACCGGTGAAAAATTCGAGCGACCGGTAACTGTCGGTTATATGTACATGCTGAAATTGAATCACTTAGTGGACGATAAAATGCATGCACGTTCAACCGGTTCTTACAGCTTGGTGACTCAACAACCGTTGGGCGGTAAAGCACAATTCGGTGGTCAGCGTTTCGGTGAAATGGAAGTTTGGGCACTTGAAGCGTACGGTGCGGCATATACCTTGCAGGAAATGTTAACCGTGAAATCCGATGACGTGAACGGCCGCACGAAGATGTATAAAAACATCGTGGGCGGTACGCACTACATGGAACCGGGCACACCGGAATCTTTCAATGTAATCATGAAAGAAATTCGCTCGCTTGGTCTTAATATTGATTTAGATGAAGCCTGATTTATAGACGGGAATCGTCCCGTCGTAATGAGAAAGCATTCATCGTAATGCGAAAATTCCGCGCAAGGTGCGGTCAAAAAATTAAATGAATTTCGACCGCACTTTGAATAAGTTTAACTCCGACAGGAGCAAAATCTGTGAAAGATTTAGTTAATTTTTTAAAAGCGCAATCAAAAACTGCCGAAGATTTTGATGTAATTAAGATTGGTTTGGCTTCACCGGACATGATTCGATCATGGTCGTTCGGTGAAGTGAAAAAACCGGAAACCATTAACTACCGTACCTTTAAACCTGAACGAGACGGTCTTTTCTGTGCGCGTATTTTCGGGCCGGTAAAAGATTACGAATGTTTATGCGGTAAATATAAACGTTTGAAGCATCGTGGCGTAATCTGTGAAAAATGCGGGGTTGAAGTGACCCAAACCAAAGTTCGTCGCGAACGTATGGGGCATATTGAATTAGCGTCACCGGTGGCTCACATCTGGTTCTTAAAATCGCTGCCGTCTCGTATCGGTTTATTGTTAGACATGCCGTTGCGCGATATTGAACGAGTGCTTTATTTCGAATCTTATATCGTCATTGAACCGGGTATGACTGATTTGGAAAAAGGGCAGTTATTAACTGAAGAACAATATTTGGATGCCGAAGAACGTTGGGCGGATGAATTCGAGGCGAAAATGGGGGCGGAAGCTATCCAGTCCATTTTACGCGATATGGATTTAGAACACGAATGTGAAGTTTTACGTGAAGAATTACAAGAAACCAATTCTGAAACCAAACGTAAAAAAATCACTAAACGTTTGAAATTATTAGAAGCATTTATTCAGTCCGGCAACAAACCGGAATGGATGGTAATGACTGTATTACCGGTACTTCCGCCGGACTTACGTCCGTTAGTTCCGTTGGACGGAGGTCGTTTCGCCACTTCGGATTTAAACGATTTATACCGCCGTGTCATCAACCGTAACAACCGTTTGAAACGACTATTAGATTTAGTTGCGCCGGATATTATCGTACGTAATGAAAAACGTATGCTGCAAGAATCCGTGGATGCGCTGTTGGATAACGGTCGTCGCGGTCGCGCGATTACGGGGTCGAATCGTCGTCCGCTGAAATCTCTTGCGGATATGATCAAAGGTAAACAGGGTCGTTTCCGCCAAAACTTATTGGGTAAACGTGTTGACTATTCAGGCCGTTCTGTAATCACCGTAGGTCCGTACTTGCATTTACATCAATGCGGTTTGCCGAAAAAAATGGCACTGGAATTATTCCGTCCGTTTATTTATGCGAAACTAGAAAGCCGCGGTTATGCGACAACCATTAAAGCGGCGAAGAAAATGGTTGAGCGTGAAGATGTTATCGTGTGGGATATCTTGGCTGAAGTTATTCGCGAACATCCGATTTTATTAAACCGTGCGCCGACCTTGCACCGTTTGGGTATTCAAGCATTTGAGCCAATTTTAATCGAGGGGAAAGCAATCCAGTTGCATCCGCTTGTTTGTGCGGCGTTTAATGCGGACTTCGACGGTGACCAGATGGCGGTTCATGTACCGTTGACGTTAGAAGCGCAGTTAGAAGCCCGCGCTTTGATGATGTCGACCAATAATATTTTATCACCGGCGAACGGTGATCCGATTATTGTGCCGTCACAAGATGTGGTATTGGGTATTTACTATATGACCCGTGATAAAGTGAACGGTAAGGGTGAGGGTATGCTGTTACAGGATCCTCGCGAAGCGGAAAAAGCTTATCGTACCGGTCGTGCGGAATTGCATTCACGTGTAAAAATCCGTATTACGGAATATGTGAAAAATGCGGAAGGAGAGTTTGAACCGCAAACTAACTTAGTGGATACCACTGTCGGTCGTGCTATTTTATGGATGATCGCGCCGAAAGGTATGCCGTTTAATTTGTTCAACCAAACTCTTGGTAAAAAAGCCATCTCTAAATTGATCAACGAATGTTATCGTCGTTTAGGCATGAAAGAGAGCGTAATGTTTGCGGACCAAATCATGTATACCGGTTTCGCGTATGCGGCACGTTCGGGCTCATCCGTCGGTATCGACGATATGGTGATTCCGGAGAAAAAATACGAAATTATTGCGGCAGCGGAACAAGAAGTAGCTGAAATTCAAGAGCAATTCCAATCAGGTTTGGTGACTGTCGGTGAACGTTATAACAAAGTGATCGATATTTGGGCGGCAGCTAACGAACGTGTAGCGAAAGTAATGATGGAAAATCTTTCTACGGAAGAAGTAATCAACCGTGAAGGTAATCCGGAAAAACAATCTTCATTCAACAGTATCTTTATGATGGCGGATTCCGGCGCTCGTGGTTCCGCCGCACAGATTCGTCAGCTAGCGGGTATGCGCGGTTTGATGGCTCGACCGGACGGTTCAATTATCGAAACACCGATTACGGCGAACTTCCGTGAAGGTTTAAACGTATTACAGTACTTTATTTCAACTCACGGTGCGCGTAAAGGTTTGGCGGATACCGCATTAAAAACAGCGAACTCCGGTTATTTAACCCGTCGTTTGGTTGACGTCGCACAAGACTTAGTTATTGTCGAAGACGATTGTGGTACGCATGAAGGCATCGTGATGTCTCCATTAATCGAAGGCGGCGATGAAAAAGTTCCGCTACGTGAGCTGGTATTAGGTCGTGTAGCCGCGGAAGACGTGTTAAAACCGGGTACGGAAGAAGTCCTGATTCCGCGTAATACGTTGATCGACGAACAATGGTGTAATATTATCGATGAAAATTCGGTAGACAGCATTAAAGTACGTTCCGTCGTAACCTGTGATACCGATTTCGGTGTGTGCGCTAAATGTTATGGGCGTGACTTGGCGCGCGGTCATCTGATTAACCAAGGCGAGGCCGTCGGTGTTATCGCGGCACAATCTATCGGCGAACCGGGTACACAGTTAACCATGCGTACGTTCCACATCGGCGGTGCGGCATCAGCAGCGGCGAAAGAATCCAGCGTACAGGTTAAAAACAACGGTACAATTCGTTTGGCTAATGTAAAATTTGTCACCAATAACGAAGGTAAACTAGTATTAACTTCGCGTAATACCGAATTAACCGTAATCGATGCTTTCGGTCGTACCAAAGAGCATTACAAACTGCCTTACGGTACCACCTTAAATAAAGCGGACGGCGCTGAAGTCACGGCTGGCGAAATCGTAGCAAACTGGGATCCGCATACTATGCCGGTTATATCAGAAGTGGCCGGTTTCGTGAAATTTGTCGATATTGTCGACGGTTTAACCGTAAGTCGCCAAACTGATGAATTAACCGGGTTATCTTCTATCTTGGTGCAGGATGTAGGGGAACGAGCAACGGCAGGTAAAGACTTACGTCCGGCAATTAAATTGGTGGATGCGCAAGGTAACGACATTTTAATCGAAGGTACCGATGTCGCAGCACAATACTTCTTACCGGGCAAAGCTATCGTTACTTTGGACGACGGTGCGGAAATCAACGTTGGTGATCCGCTGGCTCGTATCCCGCAGGAATCTGTGGGGACTAAAGATATTACCGGCGGTTTGCCGCGCGTTGCGGACTTATTCGAAGCACGCAAACCGAAAGAGCCGGCAATCTTGGCTGAAATTTCCGGTATCGTATCCTTCGGTAAAGAAACCAAAGGTAAACGTCGCTTATTAATTACACCAACCGATGGCGGTGAAACTTACGAAGAAATGATTCCTAAATGGCGTCAGCTTAACGTGTTTGAAGGCGAAATGGTACAACGTGGCGATTTGATTTCTGATGGTGCGGAAACACCGCATGATATCTTACGCTTACGTGGTGTGCATGCAGTTACTGAGTATATCGTAAACGAAGTGCAAGAAGTTTACCGCTTACAAGGGGTTAAAATTAACGATAAGCACATCGAAGTGATCGTTCGTCAAATGTTGCGTAAAGCCATTATCACAAACGCTTACGATTCCGAATTCTTAGAAGGCGAGCAAGTGGAAGTGGCGCGTATTAAGATCGTTAACCGTAAACGTGAAGCTGAAGGCAAACCGCTGGTAGAATTCGAACGCGAGTTGCTTGGTATTACCAAAGCATCATTGGCAACCGAGTCATTTATCTCGGCGGCCTCGTTCCAGGAAACTACCCGCGTATTAACTGAAGCGGCGGTTGCCGGTAAACGTGACGAATTACGCGGCTTGAAAGAAAACGTGATTGTCGGCCGCTTAATTCCGGCAGGTACCGGTTTTGCATATCATCAAAATCGTGCGAAAAACCGTCATAATGCGTTAGCGGCCGAACAAGCCGTGAAATTCTCCGCAGCGGATGAAGCGGAAATTGACGCGGAATTTAATATGATCGCGGATGATCCGACTTCCAGTCTGGCAGAAATGCTGAATATGGCGGATGAAGAATAAACCGGGCGATATCAATTCATAAATGAAAAAATCCCCTGGAGGTTAATTCCTTCAGGGGATTTTTATTCCATTGTTGCTGTTACATGAAAAATGACAAAAAATCGACCGCATTTTAGTCAAAACAGCGCTGGAAGTGCGGTCAGATATTTTAACGTTTTTTATAATCCCGGCTGGAATGCGGAATCGTATGATTACGTTTGATACGGTAAGGCTTCGGCAAATCATTGATTAACGAGTCGGGATCATATTGACTGACGGGAATGTGATGGCCGATATATTCTTCGATTGCCGGAAGATTCATGGCGTATTGTTCGCAGGCAAAACTGATTGACATACCGCTTTCGCCCGCCCGTCCGGTACGACCGATACGGTGTACATAATCTTCGCGATCATCCGGTAAATCATAATTAAAAACATGGGTAACATCGGGAATATGCAAACCGCGGGCCGCCACATCGGTTGCTACCAGAATATCCAGTTCGCCGTCGGTAAACTGTTTAAGTAAGGCAAGCCGTTTCTTTTGCGCTACATCGCCGGTCAACAAACCGACACGTTGCCCATCGGCAGCAAGATAGCCCCAGATTTCCTCGCAACGATGTTTGGTGTTAGCAAAGATAATGCAGCGTTCCGGCCATTCTTCTTCTAATAGGGTCATCAATAATGCCATCTTATCCCGATTCGATGGATAGAACAGTTCTTCTTTAATTCGATGTCCCGTTTTTTGTAAAGGCTCGATTTCAATATATTCGGGATCGTTCATATCTTCAAAGGCGAGCTCCCGAACTTTATAGGAGAGCGTTGCGGAGAATAGCATGGTTAAGCGTGATTTCGGGGCAGGGCATTTGCGCAGCAAGTAGCGAATATCTTTAATGAAACCTAAATCGAACATCCGGTCGGCCTCATCCAGTACCACTACCTGAATATCGTTAAAGCGGATAATCCCTTGTTTCACGTAATCAATCACTCGGCCGGTGGTGCCGATTAAAATATCTACGCCGTTCTCAATGGTTTTCAATTGTTTATCGTAACCGTCACCGCCGTAAGCCAGTGCGATACGCAGTTTGGTTGTTTGAGCGAGGGATTCCGCATCATGAGCGATTTGTACCGCCAGTTCACGGGTTGGTGCCAGGATCAATGCCCGTGGTTGGTTTGTAATGAAATCCGGTTGATGAGTCAGTAAATGATGAAACGTCGCCGTAAGAAACGCCATAGTTTTGCCTGTCCCCGTTTGCGCCTGTCCTGCCACATCTTTGCCTTGTAGCGTCAGGGGTAAAGATAGTGCTTGAATCGGTGTGCAATATTCGAAATTCTGGTCGTTCAGTGCGGCGAGAATTTGAGGATGTAGCGGCAGGTCGGCAAACCGCTGCTGAGATAAGTGTTCTGTCGTCATAATATTATTTTTATTTTGTGAAAATTGGGGCAAGCATATCACGTTATGCAAAATTACCCAAAAAAAGACCGCACTTTTTTTAGGTAAAAGCTAGACAGAATCGGGTTTTAGTGGTAACTTTACGTCCATTCAATCGACCGATGAGTCAACTCTTATTTTTTCCAATCCAAAGTATTAACTCTCAATTATGCATTTAACAGAACTCAAAAATACCCCGGTTTCCACGCTTGTGCAGCTTGGGGAAGAACAAATGGGCTTAGAAAATTTAGCCCGCTTACGCAAACAAGATATCGTTTTTGCCATTTTAAAACAACACGCGAAAAGCGGTGAAGATATTTTCGGCGGCGGTGTGTTGGAAATTTTACCCGATGGTTTTGGCTTTCTACGTTCTGCAGACAGTTCCTATCTAGCCGGTCCGGATGATATTTATGTGTCGCCAAGCCAAATCCGCCGTTTTAATTTACAAACCGGGGATAAAGTGGAAGGTAAAATTCGTCCGCCGAAAGAAGGGGAACGTTATTTCGCCTTATTAAAAGTAGATCAAGTCAATGATGACCGTCCGGAAGTTTCCCGCAGTAAAATCCTTTTTGAAAACTTAACACCGCTACACGCCAATTCCCGATTGCGCATGGAACGCGGTAACGGCTCGAAAGAGGATTTAACCGCCCGTATTTTAGATTTGGCTTCGCCTATCGGTAAAGGTCAGCGCGGTTTGATCGTCGCACCGCCGAAAGCGGGGAAAACCGTATTGTTGCAAAATATTGCACAAAGTATCACGGCGAATTATCCGGAATGTGAGTTAATCGTATTATTAATTGACGAACGTCCGGAAGAAGTGACGGAAATGCAACGGACTGTGCGCGGTGAAGTCATCGCTTCAACCTTTGACGAACCGGCGGCACGTCATGTTCAAGTGGCGGAAATGGTGATTGAAAAGGCCAAACGCTCGGTAGAGCATAAAAAAGACGTAGTGATTTTGCTGGATTCCATTACCCGCTTAGCCCGAGCTTACAATACGGTGACCCCGGCTTCCGGTAAGATTTTGTCCGGCGGTGTGGATGCCAATGCATTGCATCGTCCGAAACGTTTTTTCGGTGCGGCACGTAATGTAGAAGAAGGCGGCAGCCTAACCATTATCGCCACTGCACTGGTAGATACCGGTTCGAAAATGGATGAGGTGATTTTTGAAGAATTTAAAGGAACAGGTAACATGGAATTGCACCTTTCCCGTAAAATTGCAGAAAAACGCGTGTTCCCGGCTATCGATTTCAACCGTTCCGGTACCCGTAAAGAAGACTTACTTACTACGCCGGATGAATTACAGAAAATGTGGATTCTGCGTAAAATTCTTAACCCGATGGGAGAAGTGGAAGCGATGGAATTCCTTATTGATAAATTAATGGTGGCGAAAACCAACGAAGCGTTTTTCGAAGTTATGAAGCGTTCATAATATCAAAAATACTGAATTTTTTGACCGTACTTTCGTTATTTGGGAATAAAAGTGCGGTCATTTTTTTACCTGTTTTTCAGGCAAAAGAAAAGGCACATTCGTACCTTTCCGTTTTTATTCCGCACTATTTTTTGTCGTCGCTACCGAATTTTAACCAAGACGGCAAGCTTAAGAACGGCTCTTCAGGTTTATCCGTTTCTTTAATGACTTTACCTTCGTTGGCTTTCACTAAAGTTGCCGCTTTTTGTTCCAATTGGGTTAACCCCATTTCGTGATAGGCCTTTTCCAATAACGGCAATGCCTGTAATGTTGCGTTAGTATCTGGATAAGTTTGTAGCATACCGGTTACACGGTTTGATACAGCCACCCATGCGTTGCGTTTGGCATAAAATTTAGCAATTTCCAATTCATGACGAGCTAAACGGTCTTTGATATAAGCCATACGGGTGATAGCGTCCGGCGTGTAAGGACTATTCGGAAAATGCTGAACCAAGGTTTGGAAGTTGCCGAATGCCGTTTTCATGGAAGTGCTTTCGCGGCTTGCGCGATCAATACCGAAGAAATCCTGAATAAAGTTGTCCCCCATTGACATATTGGTTAGTGCCGCCATATAAAGCACATAATCCGTATGCTGACTTTGCGGATGCAACTGTAGGAATCGGTCCGCCGTTACCAACGCAGTAGTGTAATCCTGGTTGCGGTAAGCGGCGTAAATCAGATTTAATTCAGCCTGTTCGCTGTAATCGCTTCCCGGAAAACGTGAATCTACCGCTTGCAAGTATTTGGTCGCATCACTGTAATTACCCTCCTGCACATAGGCCTGCCCTTTGGTGAACAATTCCTGTTCGGATGCTTGTTCGACTTCGTTGTTGCTGGAACAGGCCGTTAACGCAAATGCAGCCAAAGCGGCAAGGGAAAGCGATTTTAATTTACGCATGGCGTGGTAATCCTTTTTCTATGTAAAAATATGATATTCAGTTACAATAATCGTCACATTTTATCTGATAGTGCAAAATAATTCACGGACTTTTTATGGCTCAACTTACTTTAACGGCTGAGGTTCAGTCGCACCAAATGGGACAGCGTTTAGACCAGACTTTGGCGGAATTGTTCCCGGATTATTCCCGTTCACGCCTGAAAACCTGGATTGAGGGGAATTTAGTGCGGGTGAACGGGAATATTCAAAATATTCCGCGGACCAAAGTATTGGGCGGCGAACAAATTGAAATTCGTGCGGAAGTAGAAGAGGAAACGCATTACGAACCGGAAAATCTGCCGTTGGATATTGTGTATGAAGACGACCACATTTTAGTACTCAATAAACCGAAAAATTTTGTGGTGCATCCCGGTGCCGGTAATCCGCGCGGGACGGTGTTAAACGCATTACTTTATCATTACCCGCAAATCGCCGAAGTGCCGAGGGCCGGTATTGTTCACCGTCTGGATAAAGATACTACCGGATTGATGGTGGTGGCAAAAACGATTCCGGCGCAAACTCAGTTGGTACGCGATTTACAAAAACGCAAAATCACCCGCGAATATGAAGCCGTAGCGTTCGGTGTCATGACAAAAGGCGGAAAAGTAGACGAACCTATGGCGCGTCATCCCACCAAACGTACGGCAATGGCGGTACATCCGATGGGGAAACCGGCGGTTACGCATTACCGTATTATGGAACATTTCCGTAATTATACGCGTTTGCGCCTGCGTCTGGAAACCGGGCGAACCCACCAGATTCGCGTACATATGGCGCATATCGCCCATCCGTTATTAGGTGATCAAACTTACGGAGGCCGTCCGCGCCCGCCTAGAAACGCCAGTGAACATTTCAGCGAAGTATTGCGTAATTTCCAGCGTCAGGCTTTGCACGCCATTATGTTGCGTTTGGAACATCCGATTAGCGGTGGGTTAATGGAATGGTTTGCGCCGTTGCCGGATGATTTTGCCGAATTGATTGCCGCTTTGAAAGAAGATTATCAATTACATAAAGACGAACTGGATTATTAAAAATGGACGAAAAAATGACCGCACTTTCTCCCTGTTGGCAGGTTCCGCAGAATGTTCATGCTTTAACGACATTACGTAACGGCGGTGTCAGTCAAGCGCCCTACACAAGTTTTAATTTGGGTGATCATGTAGGAGATAATCCAAGTGCGGTCAAAAAAAACCGAGATTTGCTAGTGAAACAATTCGGATTACCACAGTTTCCGCTGTTTTTGACCCAGACTCACAGTACGGATGTCATTTGTTTGCCCTATCAAGGAAAAGACCTAAAAGCGGATGCGGTTTATACCGATAAGCCCGCTCAGGTTTGTCTGGTGATGACGGCTGACTGCCTGCCCGTATTATTTACTTCGCAAAAGGGCAATGAAGTGGCGGCGGCGCATGCGGGATGGCGGGGGTTATGCGACGGTATTCTGGAAGAAACGGTGAAGCGTTTCCAATGTCCGCGCGATGAAATTATTGCTTGGTTCGGGCCGGCCATCGGTGCGACGGCGTTTCAGGTCGGACGCGAAGTGGCGGATCAATTTATTGCGCAAGATGTACAGGCGGAGCAGGCTTTTGTGTCGGATCCGACAGACAAGGGGAAGTATCTCGGCAACCTTTATCAAATTGCCGAGCAGCGTTTGCACCGTATGGGCATTAAGCAAGTCAGTGGCGGAGAACATTGTACCTATACGGAAGAAAATAAATTTTTCTCCTTTCGCCGTGATGGTAAAACCGGTCGTATGGCAAGTCTGATTTGGTTCGATTAAACCGGTTCATTATTCGGTAAAAGTAAAGGCGTAATCACGAACATTACGCCTTTACTTTTGATGTTAATTAAAAATGTTTGGTTTTTTGACCGCACTTTTGCCGATTACCAGCCTTTTACCACGCCGTCTTTAAAGTGTTTTACCGCTTCTTGATATACTTCTTCGGACTGATAAGCTTTAACGAAATCTTTTACCGGTTGTGCGTTTTTGTTATCTTCACGTGCGACGATGATATTCACGTACGGACTGTCTTTGTCTTCAACAAAAATTCCGTCTTTCGGCGATAAACCGATTTGGCCGGCAAAGTTGTTGTTGATCACGGCTAGATCCACATCATCCAGCACGCGTGGCAGTAAAGCACCTTCTACGGCATTGAATTTTAAATTTTTCGGATTTTCAACCACATCCAGCGGCGTACTTAAAATATTGCTGCTGTCTTTTAATTTGATTAACCCCTGTTTTTCCAATAACGCCAATGAACGTCCCTGATTGGTCGGGTCATTCGGAATAGCCACGGTTGCGCCGTCTTGTAATTCAGATAACGCTTTGATTTTTTTCGAATAACCGGCAATCGGGTAAACGAAAGTATTGCCGACAATCACTAAATCTTTATAACCGCCTTTGGCCATGTCTTCATCTAAATAAGGTTTATGCTGAATCGCATTGACATCCAGATCTTTACGGAATAACGCAGCGTTCGGTTGGCTGTAGTCAGTGAACGACACTAATTCTACATCAAGTTGATATTTGTCTTTAGCGACTTTGGCAGCGATTTCCGCCATTTGATGTTCCGGACCGGCCATAACGCCGACTTTTAGTTTGCTATCGTCTTTACATGCGGTTAATGCAAATATTGAAGTTAATGCCAACACGCTAAGAAGTTTTTTAAAGTTCATAATGTTTCCTTTTTTAGATTGATTAACGATGATCAAATCGATCAGCAAGTTTGTTTCCGTATTTTTCACCGATGATGACGATGAAGACGATAATAATAGTGGCTACCCAAAGTACATAAGGCATATTTCGGTATAATCCGAATGTGATGGCGGTGTTCCCCAGACCTCCGCCGCCCACGGCCCCCGCCATTGCGGAGTAACCGATTAAGGTCACGAAGGTCAGCGTAAACGCTTTAATCAGCATAGGTAAGGCTTCGGGTAAATAAAATTTAGTAACCAGCTGCCAGGTGCTGGTGCCCATTGCCCGGGCTGTTTCCGTCAACCCGGAAGGCACGTCACCCAACGCATTAACGGTTAAACGCGCCACAAAAGGCAATGCCGCGACACTTAGGGGAATAATAGCCGCTGTAGTACCGATAGTCGTTCCCACTAAGAATTTCGTAACAGGTAATAAAATCAATAATAAAATAATAAACGGAACGGAACGCCCGATATTGATGATAACTTCTAAAGTGCGGTTGATTTTGGTATTGTTTAATGCGTAACCTTTTTTAGTCAAAAATGCCCAGATACCCAATGGCAAACCGAACAAAATAGCAAAAAACGTAGCGGCGAAGGTCATATACAGGGTTTCCCAAGTACTGACTAAAATCAGATCCCAGATTTCGGGCGTCATTTGAGTATTGAAATCATTAATAAAACTAGCCCACATAACCCAGTACCTCCACGCGGACATTGCTTTCCATTAAATATATTTTGGTTTGCGTAATGGCATCTTCATCGCCTTCCAATTCTGCAATGGTGAAGCCGAATTTAATACCGCCCGCATAATCGATTTGTGAAATTAAGATATTCAAACTGACGTCAAAGCGGCGTGAGGCTTGTGATAATAACGGCGCGTCTACGGAGCGTCCGGTAAATTCAAATTTAATAATCGGCGTAGATTTTGCCGAACGCGGCGTATCGGACATTTTTTCCAGATATTCTTCCGGTAAATGATAATGAAACGTGGAACTGATAAATTCTTGTGCTAATTCGGTTTTCGGGTTGGAAAAAATATCACTGACGGAACCCTGTTCAACCAGCTGACCATGGTCGATCACGGCAACAGAATCGCAAATGCGTTTTACCACTTCCATTTCATGGGTAATTAATAGAATAGTAATACCCAAAGTGCGGTTGATTTCTTTCAATAATTTTAAAATCGACTGCGTTGTTGCAGGATCTAACGCACTGGTCGCTTCATCACACAGTAATACCTTGGGATCATTGGCCAGCGCCCGAGCGATGGCTACACGCTGTTTTTGCCCGCCCGAGAGGTTCGCCGGATAAACGTCGCTTTTTTCACCTAATCCTACCAGTTCGAGTAATGCGCTGACTCTTTTTTGAATAACATTTTTCGGCGTATTTTCTAATTCTAGCGGTAAAGCGATATTATCAAAAACCGTACGTGAACTGAGCAAATTAAAATGCTGGAAGATCATGCCGATTTTACGGCGTTCATGTATTAATTGGTTATCGGATAATTGAGTCAGATCGTTTCCGTCGATAATTACCGAACCGGAAGTCGGATATTCCAATAAATTGACACAACGAATCAGTGTGCTTTTCCCGGCACCGGAAGCGCCTATGACTCCGCAAATCTGTCCTTGCGGAATATGCAAAGAAACATTGTCGAGAGCGGTGAATTTTTTGCCCGAAACGTCAAAGATTTTCGTAATATTTTCTAATTTAATCATATTTTATCGCTACAGTAATGATGTTTTCGTATTTTAGACGGCTATATGGCTGTGTCAACATTTATCACTTTTGTTTTTTAGAATCGTTCGGTATGACTTATAAGCAATTTGCCAATACGGATGAGAGAGACGATAATATGAATATAAAATAGGATTCGGAGATAACATGAAAAAAGCTATTTTCTTAGATCGTGACGGTACATTGAATATTGATCACGGTTATGTTCATCAAATTGACGATTTTCACTTTATTGACGGTAGTATTGAAGCCTTGCAGAAATTAAAATCAATGGGATATTTACTGGTTTTAGTGACAAATCAATCAGGCATTGCCAGAGGTTATTTCAGCGAAGCGCAATTTTTAAGGCTAACCGAATGGATGGACTGGTCACTTGCGGATCGCGGCGTGGATTTGGATGGTATCTATTATTGCCCGCATCATCCGCAAGGAAAAGGAGAATATAAACGGATTTGTGATTGTCGTAAACCGAAATCGGGCATGCTGAATCAGGCGATTAAAGAGTTAAATATCGATCCCGCACAATCTTTTATGGTGGGAGACAAGATTGAAGACCTATTAGCTGCACAAGGGGCCAAAGTGCGGTCAAAAATTTTGGTGAAAACAGGAAAACCTATTACGCCGGAGGGAGAGGGACTGGCGGATTATGTTATAAACAGTATTGCGGATTTACCGAATTTAATAAAACAGATGAAAAAATGACCGCACTTTGAATGGCGTGCAAGCAATACGGTGAAAAGATCATCAATTAAGAAAAAAATTACCTTTTTTTACAAAAAGGGCTTGCAAAGGATTCTAAAAGCCCTATAATACGCCCCACACAACGACGCGCCGTTGTGAAGAAGTCAAATCAAGCGGTGCGTCGTTGTTTTTTGCTCTTTAACAATTTATCAGACAATCTGTGTGGGCACCGGAAAGATTCGTTTAGAAAAAACAAATGAAGACTTAAGGTGCTGACCGAAGTTAATACATTAATGAATGTCAGTATATTGAGCGAAAAAACTTTTTGAACTGAAGAGTTTGATCATGGCTCAGATTGAACGCTGGCGGCAGGCTTAACACATGCAAGTCGAACGGTAACGGGTGGAAAGCTTGCTTTCCATGCTGACGAGTGGCGGACGGGTGAGTAATGCTTGGGGATCTGGCTTATGGAGGGGGATAACGACGGGAAACTGTCGCTAATACCGCGTAATGTCTAAGGACTAAAGGGTGGGATTTTCGGACCGCCCGCCATAAGATGAGCCCAAGTGGGATTAGGTAGTTGGTGGGGTAAAGGCCTACCAAGCCGACGATCTCTAGCTGGTCTGAGAGGATGACCAGCCACACTGGAACTGAGACACGGTCCAGACTCCTACGGGAGGCAGCAGTGGGGAATATTGCGCAATGGGGGCAACCCTGACGCAGCCATGCCGCGTGAATGAAGAAGGCCTTCGGGTTGTAAAGTTCTTTCGGTGGTGAGGAAGGCGAATAAGTTAACAGCTTATTCGATTGACGTTAGCCACAGAAGAAGCACCGGCTAACTCCGTGCCAGCAGCCGCGGTAATACGGAGGGTGCGAGCGTTAATCGGAATAACTGGGCGTAAAGGGCACGCAGGCGGCTATTTAAGTGAGATGTGAAATCCCCGGGCTTAACCTGGGAACTGCATTTCAGACTGGGTAGCTAGAGTACTTTAGGGAGGGGTAGAATTCCACGTGTAGCGGTGAAATGCGTAGAGATGTGGAGGAATACCGAAGGCGAAGGCAGCCCCTTGGGAACGTACTGACGCTCATGTGCGAAAGCGTGGGGAGCAAACAGGATTAGATACCCTGGTAGTCCACGCTGTAAACGCTGTCGATTTGGGGATTGGGCGATAAGCCTGGTGCCCGAAGCTAACGTGATAAATCGACCGCCTGGGGAGTACGGCCGCAAGGTTAAAACTCAAATGAATTGACGGGGGCCCGCACAAGCGGTGGAGCATGTGGTTTAATTCGATGCAACGCGAAGAACCTTACCTACTCTTGACATCCTCAGAATCCGGTAGAGATATCGGAGTGCCTTCGGGAACTGAGAGACAGGTGCTGCATGGCTGTCGTCAGCTCGTGTTGTGAAATGTTGGGTTAAGTCCCGCAACGAGCGCAACCCTTATCCTTTGTTGCCAGCATGTAGAGATGGGAACTCAAAGGAGACTGCCGGTGATAAACCGGAGGAAGGTGGGGATGACGTCAAGTCATCATGGCCCTTACGAGTAGGGCTACACACGTGCTACAATGGCGTATACAGAGGGAAACGAGCCTGCGAGGGGGAGTGAATCTCAGAAAGTGCGTCGTAGTCCGGATTGGAGTCTGCAACTCGACTCCATGAAGTCGGAATCGCTAGTAATCGCGAATCAGCATGTCGCGGTGAATACGTTCCCGGGCCTTGTACACACCGCCCGTCACACCATGGGAGTGGGTTGTACCAGAAGTAGATAGCTTAACCGAAAGGGGGGCGTTTACCACGGTATGATTCATGACTGGGGTGAAGTCGTAACAAGGTAACCGTAGGGGAACCTGCGGTTGGATCACCTCCTTACTAAAGAACGGATTACCGGTGTTCACACAGATTGTTTGATAGAAGAAAGCAAAGCGAACGTGTATTAACGCGACGTCCTTTTGGGTCTGTAGCTCAGGTGGTTAGAGCGCACCCCTGATAAGGGTGAGGTCGGTGGTTCAAGTCCACTCAGACCCACCACTCATACGAGTGGCAAGCCGAATGATGAGTGAAAAGCGAAAGGGTAAATGACAAGCGTAGTTGTGATAACGGGGATATAGCTCAGCTGGGAGAGCGCCTGCCTTGCACGCAGGAGGTCAGCGGTTCGATCCCGCTTATCTCCACCAATCATCATGACTAAGTAAATAAAGCGTTAAATAAAGACAGCCTTATAAAAGAAGGCTCGACGGCATTTGGACGTACTTTGTTTATTTAGTCATGATGATAGTCGAAAGACATAATCGTTGTTCTTTAAAAAATTGGAAACAAGCTGAAAAACTGAAGAGATTTTCGAAAGAAAGTCTGAGTAGTAAAAATCTTGACTGAACAAAAGCAGTCAAGTGTTTAGTTTAAAAAACCGACTTCAAATTGAAGGCACTTTCTTGCAAAAGACAGTAAAGAGAACATTTGAGGTTGTATAGTTAAGCGACTAAGCGTACAGGGCGGATGCCTTGGCAATCAGAGGCGAAGAAGGACGTGCTAATCTGCGAAAAGCTCGGATGAGCCGATAAGAGGCGTTTAATCCGAGATGTCCGAATGGGGAAACCCGATGGATGAAGAATCCATCATTTCATTATGAATCCATAGTAATGAAAGGCGAACCGGGAGAACTGAAACATCTAAGTACCCCGAGGAAAAGAAATCAACCGAGATTCCGTGAGTAGCGGCGAGCGAAAGCGGAGCAGCCGGTCAGTGATAGCGGCATAGACAGAGGAATTGGCTGGGAAGCCAAGCGACAGAGGGTGACAGCCCCGTACTCGAAGTCTGAGCGGTGGTACTGAGCTGACGAGAAGTAGGGCGGGACACGAGGAATCCTGTCTGAAGAAGGGGGGCCCATCCTCCAAGGCTAAATACTCCTGATTGACCGATAGTGAACCAGTACCGTGAGGGAAAGGCGAAAAGAACCCCGGCGAGGGGAGTGAAAGAGAACCTGAAACCCTGTACGTACAAGCAGTGGGAGCCCCATCACTTAATCCAATTGGAAAGTGATGGAAATTAACCGCACGTTAATGATGGTAAGACGAGCGAAGCGAGTCAAACCTTCAAAAGAAGCAGTGGGATTAAGTGATGGGGTGACTGCGTACCTTTTGTATAATGGGTCAGCGACTTATATTTTGTAGCGAGGTTAACCGCATAGGGGAGCCGAAGGGAAACCGAGTCTTAACTGGGCGTGGAGTTGCAAGGTATAGACCCGAAACCCGGTGATCTAGCCATGGGCAGGTTGAAGGTTGGGTAACACTAACTGGAGGACCGAACCGACTAATGTTGAAAAATTAGCGGATGACCTGTGGCTGGGGGTGAAAGGCCAATCAAACCGGGAGATAGCTGGTTCTCCCCGAAATCTATTTAGGTAGAGCCTTGAGCGGACACCTTCGGGGGTAGAGCACTGTTTCGGCTAGGGGTCCATCCCGGATTACCAACCCGATGCAAACTGCGAATACCGAAGAGTGATACTCAGGAGACACACGGCGGGTGCTAACGTCCGTCGTGGAGAGGGAAACAACCCAGACCGCCAGCTAAGGTCCCGAAGTACTAGTTAAGTGGGAAACGAAGTGGGAAGGCTTAGACAGCTAGGATGTTGGCTTAGAAGCAGCCATCATTTAAAGAAAGCGTAATAGCTCACTAGTCGAGTCGGCCTGCGCGGAAGATGTAACGGGGCTAAAACTAGTCACCGAAGCTGCGGCATCAATGGAGACATTGTTGGGTAGGGGAGCGTTGTGTAAGCGGAAGAAGGTGAGTCGAGAGGCTTGCTGGACGTATCACAAGTGCGAATGCTGACATAAGTAACGATAAAACGGGTGAAAAACCCGTTCGCCGGAAGACCAAGGGTTCCTGTCCAACGTTAATCGGGGCAGGGTGAGTCGGCCCCTAAGGCGAGGCTGAAAAGCGTAGTCGATGGGAAACGGGTTAATATTCCCGTACTTGGATAAACTGCGATGCGGGGACGGAGAAGGTTAGGTTATCAGACGGTTGGATGTCTGTTTAAGCCGGTAGGTGGAGAGTTTAGGCAAATCCGGACTCTTTAATAACACCGAGAAGTGATGACGAGGCTCTAAGGAGCCGAAGTAACCGATACCATGCTTCCAGGAAAAGCCGCTAAGCTTCAGGTTTATCTGAACCGTACTATAAACCGACACAGGTGGTCAGGTAGAGAATACTCAGGCGCTTGAGAGAACTCGGGTGAAGGAACTAGGCAAAATAGCACCGTAACTTCGGGAGAAGGTGCGCCGGGATAAATTGTAGAGATAGACTCTTGAAGGTTGAACCGGTCGAAGTGACCCGCTGGCTGCAACTGTTTATTAAAAACACAGCACTCTGCAAACACGAAAGTGGAAGTATAGGGTGTGATGCCTGCCCGGTGCCGGAAGGTTAATTGATGGTGTAATCGCAAGAGAAGCACCTGATCGAAGCCCCGGTAAACGGCGGCCGTAACTATAACGGTCCTAAGGTAGCGAAATTCCTTGTCGGGTAAGTTCCGACCTGCACGAATGGCATAATGATGGCCAGGCTGTCTCCACCCGAGACTCAGTGAAATTGAAATCGCCGTGAAGATGCGGTGTACCCGCGGCTAGACGGAAAGACCCCGTGAACCTTTACTATAGCTTGACACTGAACCTTGAATTTTGATGTGTAGGATAGGTGGGAGGCATTGAAGCGGTCACGCCAGTGACAGTGGAGCCATTCTTGAAATACCACCCTTTAACGTTTGATGTTCTAACGAGGAGTGAAAACACGCTCTCGGACAGTGTCTGGTGGGTAGTTTGACTGGGGCGGTCTCCTCCCAAAGAGTAACGGAGGAGCACGAAGGTTTGCTAATGACGGTCGGACATCGTCAGGTTAGCGCAATGGTAAAAGCAAGCTTAACTGCGAGACGGACAAGTCGAGCAGGTGCGAAAGCAGGTCATAGTGATCCGGTGGTTCTGAATGGAAGGGCCATCGCTCAACGGATAAAAGGTACTCCGGGGATAACAGGCTGATACCGCCCAAGAGTTCATATCGACGGCGGTGTTTGGCACCTCGATGTCGGCTCATCACATCCTGGGGCTGAAGTAGGTCCCAAGGGTATGGCTGTTCGCCATTTAAAGTGGTACGCGAGCTGGGTTTAGAACGTCGTGAGACAGTTCGGTCCCTATCTGCCGTGGGCGCAGGAGAATTGAAAGGGGCTGCTCCTAGTACGAGAGGACCGGAGTGGACGCATCCCTGGTGTTCCGGTTGTGTCGCCAGACGCATTGCCGGGTAGCTACATGCGGGAGAGATAAGTGCTGAAAGCATCTAAGCACGAAACTTGCCTTAAGATGAGTTCTCCCAGACTTTAGGTCTGTAAGGGTTGTTGTAGACGACGACGTAGATAGGTGGGATGTGTAAGCGTTGCGAGACGTTGAGCTAACCCATACTAATTGCCCGAGAGGCTTAACTATACAACGCTCAAATGTTTTCGGCTTGTTTCGAATTTTAAAGGAAGCGGCGCGGGCTATCGAGAGGTAGAGGCGTTGCGGATAAGCGGAGAACAACAGAATTATCTTGGCGGCGACAGTGCGGTGGTCCCACCTGACCCCATGCCGAACTCAGAAGTGAAACGCCGTAATGCCGATGGTAGTGTGGGATATTCCCATGTGAGAGTAGGGCACCGCCAGGTATTATTTCTTAAACTTATTTGATAAGTGAGTTTAAGAAATAAAAAGAATTTTTGGCAGCTATAGTGCAATAGACCCACCTGATCCCATGCCGAACTCAGAAGTGAAATATTGTAACGCCGATGGTAGTGTGGGATATTCCCATGTGAGAGTAGGTCACTGCCAATTACTATTTTAGCGGAGTGGTAGTTCAGCTGGTTAGAATACCTGCCTGTCACGCAGGGGGTCGCGGGTTCGAGTCCCGTCCATTCCGCCAATTCATTTTCATACCAATAGGGGCGTAGTTCAATTGGTAGAGCACCGGTCTCCAAAACCGGGTGTTGGGAGTTCGAGCCTCTCCGCCCCTGCCATTAAATCCTTTCTATATCAATAATTTACAACGTTATAAAAATTATCTTGTGAAAAATCATCGTTTGATTGTGGCGTAAATGTGACATTTTCGGCATACTCTAACATATGTGTGGCGTTCAAGTGCGCGTATTTTTTGACCATTTCCAATGTTTCCCAACCACCCATTTCTTTCAGCGTGTAAAGCGGTGTTCCGGCCTGTACGTGCCAACTTGCCCACGTGTGTCGCAAATCGTGGAAGCGGAAATTATCTATACCGCTTTTGTTCAACGCCTGATGAAAATCATGCCAATCAATCCGGCCGATACGCTTGTCTGTGTCACGATGGAAAACGTACTCATTGCGCCGATTTTGCTTTAAATTCTTGAGTAAATCTAATGCGATTTTATTGAGTGGCAATGCGCGAGCTTTACCGGATTTTGCAACATCATTTGACACAATCGCAATGCTGCGATCAAAATCCACTTTATCCCACGTCAACGATAAAATTTCGGTCATACGTGCGCCCGTTAACAGTGCGAAAGAACACACGTTTTTCATCCATGCCAGATTCAAATTTGCAATAAGCGCGGCGGCTTGTGCCTTGGTAATCCACCGTACCCGGACTTTAGGTTCTACATATTTAGGAACATACGGTACGCGATCAACCCAGCCATTTTTGTACGCCAACGACATCACGCGTAAAATTGACGTGCGATATCTATTTTTAGTTGACGGTGACAAGGCTTTTTTATGCGTTGTTGAGTGCGTCGGCAGGTTGGCGTTAATATCCTCGCCGCTTATATTTTTAAGCTCCCATCCGGAAAAAACTGCACGCCAATAAATGGCGTGCCGGCGGCTTGTATCAAAATCCTTTTTATTTTTTGCATCCTCAACATACAACAGCAAGGCTTCTTCAAACATTCGCGGCGGGGTTTTATTTAATTTTGCTAAATCCCACAATTCCGCTTTTATTTTGTCGTGCAATTCCTGTGCCTTTTTCCTCACTTCCGTTTTAGTGCATTTGTCTAATGCGTCGTCCGTCTGGCGTTGTAATATCGAGCCAATATATTTTTCCTCGTTTGCAGATTGACATTTGTTTTTTCCTCCATTTTTTCTTTCAGTCAATCCAATCAATCGGATGACATTATTTTTCTTTTTACGGCGTTGGTCAAGATCCCGCCTAAATACCCGCCAAACGCGCGACCCCTCCATCTGAAAAAATCCCCATTTAAGGCGGTGAGCGAATACCGTGCTATAACTTAAATTAAGGAGGCTTGCCACCTCTTTAATAGTCAAAGTGCGGTCGGATTCCTCCTGTTCCGGCGGCAAATCATAGGTGTTATTTTTTTGCGGGGTGATATGGTCAAACGGCTGGTATATCATATTTATTAACCTCGTTACCCCAGTCCGCTTCTATGCCAATTCGGTGCGGATTGCCGGGCAAAAAGTTCAATCCGCGGCAAATCGCCGTACCAATGCTTGACCGGGCAGACATTATGAACTATTTTGAGGCGGCCGTAATGTACGATAAATATTACTATCCGCCGATTAATCCCAGTTATTTGGCAAAATCGCTTAGAGCCTCACCCGCATCATAGTAGTGCACTTAGTGTTAAAAAAAATATTTTGCTGGCGACCTGTAAACCGACCGCACTTTTGCCTCGAACCCAGCTTGAAAAATTTGTACAAGATTATCTGGTATTTGGCAATGCTTACTTAGAGGTGATTCCGAATTCATTTGGGCATCCTCTCACGCTTAAGGCGCCGCTGGCTAAATATATGCGCGTCGGTGTAAAAGAGGGTATTTTTTATCAAGTGGTTAACGGCATCGACGAGCACGAATTTAAAAAAGGTTCGGTTTTTCACTTGTGCAACCCTGACATTAATCAAGAGATTTACGGCATGCCGGATTATTTAGGGGCGTTGCAATCGGCTTACCTTAATGAAAGCGCTACATTGTTTCGGCGCAAATATTATATCAATGGGGCGCATGCGGGATCGATTATTTATTTTACTGATCCGACGCAAACCAAGGACGATGTTGACGAAATCAAGGCGCAGTTAAAACAGACTAAAGGGACAGGCAATTTTAAAAACACATTCCTGAAGGTAAAAAAGACGGGTTACAGGTGATTCCACTTTCAGACGCAATCGCTAAAGACGATTTTTTAAATATTAAAAATTCAAGTCGTGATGATGTGCTTGCTGCTCACCGCGTGCCGCCGCAATTAATGGGGATAATCCCTAATAATGTGGGCGGATTTGGAGATATTGAAAAAGCGGCAACGGTGTTTTACGTGAATGAGATTATGCCACTACAAGCCCGATTGAAAGAGTTAAACGACTGGATGGGGAAAACAGTGATAGAGTTTACGGACTATAAACTTTTAGATAAGTGAGCCAAAAAATGTATTGCCCGTGTAAAAACGGGCATTTTTTTGTGCGCAAAAAACTAAAATTTACAGCAGATCCCAACCCTCGCGAAGATCTTTTTTTGCGTTATTTTGCGTTGATTTGCGTTATTGAGATCTTAAAAAAAGACTTCAAAGGCGCCAGTATTGGCGCAGCCTGAACCACCAACGCAATTTGCGTTAAAATCAATACGTTTAGTGTGCGGGCGTGGCGAGGGGTTGACTGCGATTTTTATATTTTTATTTTCTTTTTCGTCTCAGCTTATTTCTTTAAATAAAAAATTAAATAATTTAATTCTCAATTAAATATTTGATTAATTTGAGATAATTGTGGCTTGCTCGGTTGTGGCGCGAATGTGTCGCGGATATATAATTTAGGTGTAATTAAGCAATAATGTGTTGAAAATGATTGATTGGGTAACTGATTGATTTATTTAATATTTGGTTGCTTTTAAATTTATGTCATTTTATATTTTTCAGAACTCCAAAACCGGGTGTTGGGAGTTCGAGCTTCTCCGCCCCTGCCATATTATTTCATTTCTTTTCATTTTAATTGAGATTTATTTGGTACGGATCATCTATACTATAAATCAGTCTAATATCTGTTTATCTCAATTATGTCTTTTACTATTCAGCCACGCTTATTCCTCATTTTGATGAAGTTTATTCACTGTAGCCATCGACAGATGGAATCGAATTTAATCCTTTTGATGATAATCCTCAAGCTATATCTCAATTTTTAAGATTTACAACTGAGTTGAATTCTTTTTCAAAGAATTTTATATAAAAATATGCTATATTTGACCGCACTTTTTCTATATTTTTATATCTTATGGCATCCGATTATTTTGATATTGCTATCGCATTAGCCGGTGTTTGTCAGGCAGCAAAACTGGTTCAACAATTTGCCCATAATGGTGAAGCGGATCTAAATGCACTTGAAACCAGCCTTTATTCCTTGTTACAAACCGAACCGGAGAATATTGCCGCGGTGTACCGCGGCTCTTTGGCGAATATCAAGTTAGGATTGGAAACGTTAATCGAACAATTGAATGCCATGGACACGGAATTAGCACGTTACTGGCTTGGTATTTTGGCTTTATCCGGTAAGTTGACAAAATCTGCGGATGCTAAAAATGCGTTGGCCAGCCGTATGCAGTATCTGCCTGCTCAGCTTGAGCATTATGGTTTATGCAGCGATATGACATTCGAAAAAATGGCGACCATTTATACCGACATTATTAGTCCGCTCGGTAAAAAAATTCATGTTATCGGTTCATCTCTTTATTTGCAACAACCCTCAATGCATAATCGTATTCGAGCCTGTTTATTGGCTGGTATTCGTTCGGCTATATTATGGCAACAGGTAGGCGGCACCAAATGGCAAATTCTTTTTTCCCGCCGTAAGATTTTAAAAGCAGCAAAACATATTTACGAAACAATCTAATGGAGCAAAATCTATGCAACTTAATGCATTAACAGCACTTTCCCCTATTGACGGACGTTATCAAGATAAAGTGGCATCTCTTCGTAACATTTTTAGTGAATTCGGGTTATTGAAATTTCGCGTAACCGTTGAAGTTCGCTGGTTGCAAAAATTGGCGGCTTCCGCAGAAATTCAAGAAATTAAAGCTTTGTCCAAAGAAGCAAACGATTACCTTGACAGTATTGTGACGAATTTTAACCTTACGGATGCGGAACGTATCAAAGAAATTGAACGGATAACTAACCATGATGTGAAAGCCGTCGAATATTTTTTAAAAGAAAAATCCACCGCACTTCCTGAGTTGTCAACGGTTTCCGAATTTATTCATTTTGCTTGCACATCCGAAGACATCAATAATCTTTCCCATGCATTAATGTTGAAAACCGCCCGTGAAGAGGTCATTCTGCCGGAATGGAAAAACCTGATTGACGAAATCACCCGCCTTGCCAACGAATATAAAACCATTCCGTTATTGTCGCGAACTCACGGTCAACCGGCTTCACCTTCAACGGTAGGTAAAGAAATGGCAAATGTAGTTTACCGTTTACGCCGTCAATTTAAACAATTGGAGAACATTGAAGTTCTAGGTAAAATCAACGGCGCAGTAGGGAATTACAACGCTCATCTCAGCGCTTATCCGGAAATTAATTGGCACCGGTTCAGTGAAGAATTCGTGACTTCGCTGGGTATTACGTGGAATCCGTATACTACGCAGATTGAGCCGCATGATTACATTGCAGAGTTCTTTGATTGTGTTGTACGTTTTAATACGATCATCATTGATTTTGACCGTGATCTTTGGGGTTATATTGCATTGAATCATTTCAAACAACGCACGATTGCCGGTGAGATCGGTTCTTCTACCATGCCGCATAAAGTTAACCCAATAGATTTTGAAAATTCGGAAGGAAACCTGGGGCTGGCCAATGCCGTAATGACTCATTTAGGACAAAAATTACCGGTTTCCCGTTGGCAACGTGATTTAACTGACTCGACCGTATTGCGTAATTTAGGTGTAGGCGTCGGTTATTGCCTGATTGCTTATGCAGCAACCCGCAAAGGCATCAGTAAGCTTGAAGTGAACGAGCAACATTTGCGTGACGAATTGAATCAAAACTGGGAAGTTTTAGCCGAGCCGATTCAAACGGTGATGCGCCGTTACGGCATTGAAAAACCGTATGAAAAACTGAAAGAGTTAACCCGTGGTAAACGCGTAGATGAAAAAGCTATGCGCGAATTTATTGAAAAACTGGCTATTCCTGCGGAAGAAAAAGCCCGTTTACAGCAATTAACGCCGGCGACTTATATTGGCGCGGCAATTCGGTTGGTGGAAAATCTTTAACAATTCTAAACAAAAGTGCAGTTAAATTAGGCTGCACTTTTTTATTTCAGTTTATTACAGAATATTTTGGTTAGAAACACTGATATTGTACTGTAATCAAATAGCTAAGACATTTGCGTCCTTTAGCTATATTGCATCTTCTTGTGTAACCTGAAAATCTTTCAGCATTTTGGTAACCCCATTGTCTACATCTTTTTTGAGCTAGACGTAGACCCTGATTTGGGTTAGGTGCGGCTCTTTCGTTATATCTTACTTGGTAAGATAAATTAATCACTCCATCAGCTCTGCTTCCTCCTGTTGCTACATAGCGTTTTTGTTCTGAGACACAAGCGGTTAGTGAACAAACCATGCAGATTAGCATTAATAGTTTCTTCATCTTTTCTCCTTAGATCTTTATGCAATTAATGTAAAATGTACCCAAAACAGGTACATTTTATATTGCACCTAAAATCGGTGCAATGGGAAATATAAGATTATCTGTACATTCTTTTGAGCATTGCTGGTTAAGAGATTTTTTGCTAAAAAGAAGAAAGGAATTGGGTTTATCACAACGTGCATTGGGTATGAAAATGGGCGTTGTGCATTCTTTTATCGGAAAAGTGGAAACAGGAGATAGAAGACTTGATATTTTTGAATTTATAACTTATTGCGAAGCGTTGGAATTGGATCCTATTGAAGTAATAAAAGAAATCCAAAAACTAAAGTGATTAGTATATGAATTTTTTGTAATGAAATAGCAAAAGTGCGGTCAAATTTGACCGCACTTTTTAGTTATTTTCGCTATTTGCTGGCTTACGCCGTTTGCCGATATTTTTGCTATCTTTATGACGTAATTTTACTTTTTTCTTTTGCTCCGCTTTTCTTTTTTCAACCAGTTTTTCTTTTTTTCGCACTTTGGCTTTTTTGGAAACGGTTTTGGTTTCGCCGTCTTTCGGTGGGCTGGTGCGAGGTTCCAATCCTTCAATGATACGTGGTTTTAGCAATTCTCCCGTATAACGTTTGATTTTACCCAGTAAACGATAATCATGATTTTCCACGAAGGAAACTGCCGTACCTTTTTTACCGGCACGTGCGGTACGTCCGATTCGGTGCAGGTAGGTGTCGGCACTGTAAGGTAAATCGAAATTCATAACATGGCTAATATCATCAATGTCGATTCCACGTGCAGCAACGTCGGTTGCCACTAATACCGTAACAATGCCGTTTTTGAGTTTATCGATGGAATTATTGCGCTGTGTTTGCGCCATTTCGCCTTCAAGATACGTGGAACGGATGCCGCGTTTACGTAAGGTTTCCGATAATTCACGCACGTCTTCCCGGCGGCGCACGAAAAGAATGCCTTTCGTGACGTTTTCCTGTGCGATAAAACGGGCGACCAGTTTGATTTTATGCTCTACGCTGTCGGCATGGTAATACCACTGGTTGATTTTCTTTCTTTCGCGCCGACTGGGTTCTACAGCAATTTTGGCGGGATTATCCAAAATGCGATCGGCGAAATCTTGCAGCAGTTCGCCTTCCAGGGTGGCGGAAAATAACAATGTTTGTTTACGCCAACGGGTTTCTGCGGCAATTTTTTCTGCATCTTGGCCGAATCCCATTTGCAGCATTCTGTCCGCCTCGTCGAAAATCAGTATTTCCACGGAACGGCAATCGAAATTTTCTTCTTTAATATATTGCAGTAAGCGTCCCGGCGTGGCGACTACGAGATCTTGGTTTTTGTTAAAGACTTCACCGTGATTTTGGTATGCTACGCCACCGGTAATGGTGGCTATGCTGAGTTTTGTGAATTGTGCCAATTCACCCGCTTGTTCGGCAACCTGCATGGCTAATTCGCGAGTGGGGGTTAACACCAAAATGCGCGGTGCACCCGGTTTTTTGCGGGGATAATCCAATAGATGTTGGAGGGCTGGCAGTAAGAAAGCTGCCGTTTTGCCGGTACCTGTCGGTGCGGAACCTAAAAGATCCTGTTCTTCCATAGCGACGGGAATACTTTCCTGCTGAATGGCGGTCGGGCGGTCGTAACCTTTTTTAGCTAACGCTTTAAGCAATTCTGGCGCAAGATCGAAATCATCAAAAGTCGGCTGTGACATAAATTCTCTAATATTTTGGTAAAAATCAGGCAAAATTATACCGCACTTTCCGATATAAAGGGGAAAAGTGCGGTCATTTTTATCCGGGTTTTTACACGGCGCGCCAAAGCAGAATAGCAAGTAATTGCGGTGAAATTATGCGCAGGAACATGACTAGCGGGTAAACCGTTGCGTAAGCCAGTGCGGAAGCGCCGCAATTTTCTTTTAATGAATTCGCGAAAGCTAATGCCGGCGGATCGGTCATCGAACCCGCTACTAACCCGCAAATACTGAGATAATTCAGCTTGGCGTAAATTCGCGCAATAATACCGGTAATCAATAACGGTACAAAAGTGATAAATATACCGTAGAACATCCACTCTAAACCGTTTCCGTTAATTAGCGTATGAACAAAATTCCCGCCGGATTTAAAACCGACGACGGACAGGAATAACACGATACCGATTTCCCGCAAGGCAAGGTTGGCGCTCGGCGGCATAAACCAATAAAGTTTGCCGATGGTCCCGACTCTTGCCAGAATTAGCGCCACAACTAACGGACCGCCCGCTAAGCCTAATTTTAACGGTACCGGAATGCCCGGAATGCTGAACGGAATGGAACCCAATAGCACGCCCAAACCGATCCCGATGAAGACCGGTAACATTTGAACCTGGTTAAGTTTGGACTGAGCATTGCCGAACATTTCGATTACTTTATCCATCACGTCGGCGCTGCCGATAATATGCAGTACGTCGCCGAATTGCAACGTGGTGTTGGCTGTCGGAATCAATTCCACGCCGGAACGGTTGAGACGGGAGATCATCACGCCGTATTGTTGGTGAAACGCCAAAGTACGGATCTTTTTACTCAAGATTTTTTCATTGGTGACCACTACCCGTTCGGTACGCAAATTCCCTTTCATTGCAGACGCTTCTACCTGAATGGATTCGCCCAGAATCAGTTCCATTTCATGCAGAATTTTGGGATCGCCCAAAAAATGCAGAATATCGCCCACCTGCAGTTGGGTGTCTGCCTGAGGAATGAAAATATCCTGCTCACGTTTTAATCGGGTACACACAATACCGTTTTTTTCAAAACCTGGAATATCCCGCAAATTCAAGCCTGCAAAATTGGCGTTGGTAATTCGGATATTGGCTTTTCGAATGGTTTCTTTGTCTTTCCCTGTTTCGCGGTCAAAGTTTTCCGCTTCTTTATCAATATTGATTTTAAAAAATAAGCGGATCAGCCACATAGTTAACAAAATGCCGCAAATCCCGAAAGGATACGCCATGGCATATGACATACCCATGGTTTCGGTGATATCCTGCATACCTAATTCGTTCAGAATTTGTTGTCCGGCCCCCAGTGACGGCGTATTTGTGACCGCACCGGAATAGATCCCTAAAATAGCATCAAGGGGGATCTCGGTAACCTGATGGATAATCACTACCAATAATGCGCCCAGAACGACGATTAGTCCGCCCAAGACGTTAAGTTTTAGTCCGCTTTCCCGCAAAGAGGAAAAGAAGCCGGGTCCCACCTGAATCCCGATAGTATAAACAAATAGGATTAAGCCGAATTCCTGAACGAAATGAAGCGTATGCTCGTCTAACTTTAAGCCGTATTGATTGGCAAAATGAGAGATAATAATCCCGCCGAATAGCACGCCGCCTATGCCTAATCCTACGCCTCTGATTTTCCAATGACCAATCCATAACCCCAGTACCGCCACTAACGACAGTACGGAGATGGTTACTGCAATATCGGACATGAAGCCCTCCTCAAGTTTGATAAAATTAACTATTTGTGATTATAGCGATGTTCGGAAACGAAATAATGATTAATGTCAAAAAGTGTAGGTTTCATCACATTTTTCTTGCACTTCATTGTATTTTACTCAACAATAACGGTCATTTTTTAGCAAAAATAAAGAGCACTTATGAATTACAGTGAAGAATTACTTACTTCAATATTTTGGATTTTTAAAGCCATCGGCATTACCGCCGTTGTATTCACCCTGGTCGTTTGGATTTTAGTGAAAACCACCCGTTGGGCTCATCAATTCTGGTTGCTTGGAAAAGATTATTTATCGCCTAAACGTAGTGTGAAACCGCTCATTTATTTTATCGTCATCGTTTTTTTTAACTTACTTTCCGTACGCTTGGATATTCTCTTTTCCAACTGGTATAAAGCTATGTACGATGCTTTGCAGAAAATGGACGAAAACGTGTTTTGGCTGCAAATGGTCGTATTTTCCGTACTTGCCGTTATTCATATCACCAATATTTTGCTCACGTATTACCTGACCCAACGTTTTACTATTCAGTGGCGTATGTGGCTAAATGAAAATATGGTGGAAAAATGGATGGCAAAGCAGGCGTATTACAAATCCCAATATGTATATAACCAGCTTGATAACCCGGATCAACGTATTCAGCAAGATGTTCAATCTTATGTAAGATCTTCTATTAGTTTTGCTACCGGCGTTATTTCTTCCGTGGTATCTATTGTGGCGTTTACCCAAATTCTGTGGAATTTAGCGGGGCCGATGAATATAGCGGGCGTGACTGTGCCGCACGCCATGGTGTTCTTAGTATTCATTTACGTGCTTGTGACCAGTATTTTCGCTTTTCGTATCGGTCGCCCGTTGATTCATTTGAACTTCCTGAATGAACGGTTAAACGCAAATTACCGTTATTCGCTTATCAGAGTAAAAGAATATGCGGAAAGTATCGCTTTTTTCCGTGGTGAAAAAATGGAAAAGAACGTGTTATACAAACAATTCGACCATGTCATTGATAATGTGTGGAAAATGGTATATATGACGCTGAAATTATCCGGTTTTAACGTAATGATGACGCAAATTTCAGTGATTTTTCCGTTTATTATCCAGGCGGCGCGTTATTTCAGCAAACAAATCCAGTTAGGGGATTTAATCCAAACGGCGCAATCCTTCGGGCGCGTTCAATCGGCATTGTCTTATTTCCGAAACGTGTATGACGATTTTACCGGATATCGGGCCGTGCTCGACCGTTTAACCGGATTTCACAGCGCTGTCGGTCAAGCGACTCAGGTTTCTCAGGTGGTACTGAAAGATAGCGAAAGCGCGGTCGTTTTCGAACAACTTTTTGTAAAAAAACCGACGGGTGAAGTGCTGATTAAAGATTTAAACTTAAATCTACCGCAAGGCTCATCGGTTTTAATTAAGGGAGCATCCGGTTCGGGTAAAACCACTTTGTTGCGCACGATAGCGGGATTGTGGTCTTTTTCGGAAGGTACCGTGTATTGCCCTCAACATAATGCGTTGTTTTTGTCTCAAAAACCTTATCTGCCGCAGGGGCGTTTAATCGACGCTTTATATTATCCGGAAGTGGCGCCGGCGGATGTGGATTTGGATGGGGCGGCGGATACGTTGCGTCAGGTGCAACTTGGTCATCTTGCCGATAAACTGGGACAGGAAAACGATTGGATGCGTATGCTTTCTTTAGGGGAACAGCAGCGTTTATCTTTTGCTCGTCTGCTGATCCATAAGCCGATGGTGGCTTTTCTGGACGAAGCCACCGCCAGTATGGACGAAGGTTTGGAGGATGCGATGTATCGTTTATTGCGCGAACGGTTGCCTGACACCACTATCATCAGTGTTGGTCACCGTTCTACCTTGCAGCCTCATCATGATAAACAATTGATTATCGACCCGCAGGATCAAAGCTGGCAATTCTGTTAAAGTGCGGTCGTTTTTTAGTTTGTTTTTCAGCACGGACTTCGGTTCGTGCTTTTTTATTTGTCTGCTATAATGACTTTCAATTTTTATCAGATTTCGGGATTTTTCAATGGTTCAAATTGCTCCAAATCCGCTTGTTCTTGTGGACGGCTCATCTTATCTTTATCGTGCGTTTCACGCATTCCCGCCGCTTACCAATTCCCAAGGGGAACCGACGGGCGCGATGTTCGGCGTACTGAATATGCTGAAAAGTCTGATTTCCCAAGTACGGCCGAGTCATATTGCCGTGGTGTTTGACGCAAAAGGTAAAACATTTCGTGATAAATTGTTTGAACAATATAAATCCCATCGTCCGCCGATGCCCGATGATTTGCGCCGGCAAATTCAGCCGTTGCACGATATCATTCGTTCATTGGGTATTCCGCTGCTTTCCGTTGAAGGCGTCGAAGCGGATGATGTGATCGGCACCCTTGCCGTACAGGCATCCTCCCAAGGCAAAAAAGTGTTGATCAGTACCGGTGATAAGGATATGGCGCAGCTGGTGGACGAAAATATCATGCTTATCAACACGATGAGCAATACGTTGCTCGATCGTCAGGGTGTGATTGAAAAATACGGCATTCCGCCGGAACTCATCATTGATTATCTGGCATTGATGGGCGACAGTTCGGACAATATTCCGGGGGTTGCCGGCGTGGGTGAAAAAACCGCATTGGGCTTGCTGCAGGGAATCGGTTCCATGTCCGAGGTATATGCAAATTTGGATAAAGTGGCGGATTTACCGATTCGCGGGGCAAAAAAATTAGGTGAAAAATTATTGGCGGCGAAAGCGGATGCCGATTTGTCTTATGTGCTGGCCACCATTAAAACCGATGTCAAATTGGATGTGATACCGGAAAAGCTTATCATCGGCACGCCGAATAATGATGAATTGGCTGCACAATTCGGACGTTACGAATTTAAACGCTGGTTGAGCGAAGTATTATCCGGTAATAATTCGATGGTTAATCCGCCGGAACAAGTTGTCAGAGTGAATCGCTATCAAGCTGCTGCGGCGGTACCCAAAACGGAAAGTGCGGTGAAAAATTCCGTTAAAATCGACCGCACTTTATATGAAACGGTGACTACGCCGGCTCAGTTACAAAGCTGGATTGAAAAAATTCAGCAGGCTAATTTAATCGCCGTAGATACAGAAACCGATTCTCTGGATGCTATGACGGCGGAACTGGTGGGCATTTCTTTCGGTTTGGAAAACGGCGAAGCCTGTTATATTCCGCTGGCGCATGTGCATGAAGTGGCGGAGGCCGAAGAACAGGCGCAGGCGGATTTATTTGCCGAACCGAAAGCAACGGGGAAAACCTCTTGGCACCGATTGCCTGATCAGTTGAACAGGGAGGATTGTTTGGCACGACTGAAACCGGTTTTGGAAAATGCCGATATCCGTAAAATCGGACAGAATCTGAAATATGATCTCACTATTTTTGCCAATCACGGTATTCAAGTACAGGGCGTGGCGTTTGATACCATGTTGGAAAGTTATGTGCTGAACAGCACAGGGCGTCACAATATGGACGATTTGGCGGAACGTTATCTCGGGCATCAGACGATTTCTTTCGAAACTTTGGCGGGAAAAGGCAAGAATCAACTTACTTTTGATAAAATCCCGTTGGCGCAGGCGGCGGAATATGCGGCGGAAGACGCGGATGTAACCATGAAACTTCACCAAACACTTTGGGCCGAGTTGGAAAAAACACCGACACTGACAACTTTATTCAAGGATATTGAATTGCCGCTGGTTTCCGTGCTTTCGCGTATAGAGCGTAACGGCGTATTAATTGACGCGCAGGCTTTAAGAAAACAATCACAAGAGTTCGGCGAGAGATTGACCGCACTTGAAGCGAAAGCCCATGAAATAGCCGGTGAGGCCTTCAATCTGGCGTCGCCGAAGCAGTTGCAGGAAATTCTGTTCAATAAGCTGCATTTGCCGGTGTTACAGAAAACGCCGAAGGGCGATCCGTCCACTAAAGAAGAAGTACTGGAGGAATTGGCGTTCGATCACGAATTGCCGAAATTACTGGTGGAACACCGCGGTTTGGCAAAACTGAAATCCACGTACACCGACAAACTGCCGCAAATGATTAATCCGCATACGGGACGTGTGCACACGTCTTATCATCAGGCGGTTACGGCAACAGGACGACTTTCTTCGACGGATCCGAATTTGCAGAATATTCCGATTCGAAACGAGGAGGGGCGCCGTATTCGTCAGGCGTTTGTCGCCCGTGACGGTTATCGCATTATCGCGGCGGATTATTCGCAAATCGAACTGCGGATTATGGCCCATTTATCCGGCGATAAAGGATTAACAACGGCCTTTGTGGAAGGTCGGGATATTCATCGATCTACAGCGTCGGAGATTTTCGGTATCCCGTTAGAAGATGTTTCCGCAGAACAGCGTCGTAGCGCTAAAGCTATTAATTTTGGGTTGATCTATGGTATGTCGGCGTTCGGTTTATCCCGTCAGTTAGCTATCTCCCGTATGGAAGCCAAAAAATATATGGACTTATATTTCCAACGCTATCCGAATGTGCAAACCTTTATGCACGATATTCAGGAAAAGGCAAAAGCGCAGGGCTTTGTGGAGACCCTGTTCGGGCGGCGCTTGTATCTGCCGGATATTAAATCCGGCAATGCCTCGCGTCGTAAAGGTGCCGAACGGGTGGCGATTAATGCGCCGATGCAGGGAACCGCAGCGGATATTATTAAACGTGCCATGATTGATATTGATCACGTCATTGCGGGCGATGAGGATATTCTGATGATTATGCAGGTGCACGATGAATTGGTATTTGAAGTGCGGTCGGAAAAAGTAGAATTTTACAGCGAACTGATCAAGCAAAAAATGGAAACTGCCGCACAGTTAGACGTACCTTTGATTGTAGAGGCGGGCGTCGGTGCCAATTGGGATGAGGCGCATTAAAACGTATAAAACGCACTTCGGGCTAGCTAAACGGAAGTAAAAGAAAGGCCGGAATTACTCAAGCCTTTCTTTTTTTATGATTTTACCACCATGTCATCCAGAAGAAATAAGATAAAGAACCGACAACCAGTATGCTGATAGTATTTAAAATTATACCGACACGCAGCATGTCTTTTTGCTTGATATAACCCGTAGCAAATACGATGGCGTTCGGCGGAGTGGCAATCGGTAGCATAAATGCACAGGATGCTCCGCAGGCGATGATTGCCGCCAGCGAAATAGGCGGTAATCCCAGCGAGCTCGCCACGGAAATATAAATCGGCATAAGCAGAGCGGCACTTGCGGTGTTAGAGGTAAATTCGGTTAAGAATAAAATAAACGCCGCCATCACGATCGCCATTAGCCACCAGTTTTTATCGCCGATATAGGAAACGATGGTTTCCGCTAAAATTTTACTGGCTCCGGTATCTTTCAGCACGATGCTTAATACCATACCGCCGCCACAGAGCAGCAGTACGCCCCATTCCGTACGTTCCTGAATCTGACTCCATGTCGCCGTACCACTTAAGGCGAACGCCATTACCGCGATCATCGCAATTAACGCATCAAAACTTCGGATAGCAGAGGTTAATCCTAGCGTTTCCCGTACAATAGGTTCAAGCACGGAACTGAAAATCAGAAATGCTGCAGTCAAGGCAAAGACAATTAATGTGATAATGCGTTTGCCGGTCATTGGAATTTCTTCGATTTCGACATCGAACGGCACATTAAAATTAGGACGCAGAACCAATAACAGCGTTATCATCATGGCAATCAAAAGCAGAAATGTCACCGGCACGCCGTATGCCAGCCATTCTGAGAAGGATATTTTGATTTGCGAGGCCATAATAGCATTGGGAGCCGAACCCACCAGTGTGGCAATACCGCCGATACTGGCGCTGAAAGCAATGCCGAGCAACACGAAAACGTACAGATTGCGATTGGTTTTCATGTCTACTTTATGCAGAATACCCAGTGTCAGCGGCAACATCAACGCGGCGACGGCCGTGTTGTTGATGAAAAAAGACAACAGATTGGTGACGGCAAAAAGATAGAAAACAGTAAGTTTTAGACTTCCCCGAGCCAAACGGATGACGTGATTGGCAATCCATAGATCGATTTTCTGAATATTTAATACGGCCGCAATGACAAAACCGCCGAAAAACATAAAGATGATCGGTTCGGAAAAAGGAGCAAATGCCGCTTTAGTATTCAGTACGCCCAATCCGATAGCAAAAACCGGCACAAGCAAAGCGGTAATCGTAATATGGAAAGCTTCGGTCAGCCATAAAATGCCGATAAAAACCAGCAGGGCGAGACCTCGGTTTTCCTGGGGATTAAAGGGCAGGATGTTTAATAGAGTAAAGAAGAGTATCAGATCAACGATTAAAATACTTAGTCCTCTGATGGGATTTTTGCTGGTACTTGACATAACGCCCTCGCTATTTTATGTTTATATGTTTGCATAGAATAATATGAATAGATATGTTGTTTTTTTGAATTTCTATTCAGTTTCGAATGTAGCGTAATTCAAGCTGTTGCGCAATCCGCGGCGGATAATTCCTGATAGGTTTTCAGTATGGAATTTGAAATTATCAAAATTTCAGGTAAAACTCGCGGGTTAATTGAATAAATTCTAGCGTGTACCGATTTTTTTCATCATAAATTGTCAATTCGCTGTATGCGGTTTCCTTTTTTTCTTTCATAAAACTCAATAATACTCGTTGCGCTGCTTTGCCTTGTTTGGAAATAACATCGCATTGGCGAACACAATAAAGTGCGGTGGATTGTTTCAGGGTTTTACCTTGTTCCGCCGGTAACACAAAATGAATCGTGCCTTGTTCCGTCAGTAAAGAGGATGCGATTTCCAGCCATTGTGCATGGGATAGCGCAGCGGTATAACGGGCGGCGTTACGTGCGTGATTACGGCAATCTACGCCTTGTGCAAAATAGGGCGGATTCGCCACAATATTATCGAATTTTTGACCGCACTTTTGTGCAAAATCCGCAATATCGCCGAAATGCAGGTACAGACGGTGCGCCCAGGGTGAAGCACGGAAATTTTCCTGCGCCTGTCGTGCCGCAGCGGGATCCCGCTCAACACCGTGGATTTGGACGTCTTCATCGCTACGTTGCGCCAGCATCAGGGCAATTAACCCTGAACCGGTACCAAGATCCAAAATGGAACGGGAATTTGCCAAGTCCGCCCAGGCCCCGAGCAAAATACCGTCCGTTCCTACTTTCATGGCGCAGCGATCGTGATTGATATGGAATCGTTTAAACGTAAAACCGTTACCCGCTTTCATAATATGTAGGAAAAAAGGCACGAATTATGTGCCTTTTTGAGATGAAAGAAACATTATTTGCTGATTAAGTTCGCCAGCGCCCGATACATCGCCTGCGCGGCATCACCGCTGATAGCGTTACCGTCTTCATCGCTGATGACAACGGAACTTTGCTTACCGTGCGCACTGATCTGCATACTGTATTCGCCGTCTTCCAATTCCGGTCGGTTAACGCCGAGACGCGCCCATTCCGTTGCGCCTAGCGGTTTATAATTCAGTTTGCGGTAACCGCGACCGACGGTTTCTTCTTCCGTTTCAAATCCTAATTGCGGTAATGCGTCGCCCAGTTTGCTCCAGGATTGTTGGAATTCGGAAGACATAGCTAATGCCAAATGGTTGTTGCCGTCGGTAATAATCGCCGTTTGAACCGGTCCCGTTGTCGTCGGTGTCGCCACTGCCTGAGCTTGGCTTCGGTAATCGGCATTCAATTCACCGATAAACTGATTCAACAAACTTGAAGTATAACGTTCTTTTTCTTTTTGGCTTGGTGTAAACAGAATATCGTCGCGTTTGGCTTCCAGTACGCTCACTACTAAAGCGTTGGCTTCCTGATTGCCGACCTGGTTAATCTGGTAACGCAGCAGAGTTTCGCCTTGGTCCGTCTTGGCACCGAAATTAGTCCAATCGGTTTCGATTTGGTTGTCTTTTGTCGTGAATTTAATGGAACGTTCTTCTAACAAACGTGCCATTTGCCGAATATTATAAACTTCGGCTTTTTCCGACGGATAAATAATAGATGCGCGTTCGCCGTCAAATTGTGCTACGGAATTGCCGATAATCGCCATCGGAATTGCCGGCGGACGAATATCCATATTTTCGCCTTTCTTCACATTGGTTGCAGGCAAGAGATAAGTATCGTTTTGACCGATAATCCGAATGCCGGCGGTGTCTATTGTGGTGAAAGTCGGTGCGTTTGCATGTTTTTCATAGCTGTCATTAGCATAAGGACTGGTATTACCGCAGCCGGTTGCCACAATAACCGCAAGTACAGATAGAGGGAATAAGCATTTTTTCATTCTTTTTCCTTAAATTTAAAGAATATTCTGTTTTCTGACCGCACTTTGGGGGAAAAGTTTAAATGAAAACCGCACACCTGATAACGCGTGCGGCTTGTTATTAAAAATCGGTTAATTTCAGATTAAACCTGCAATTTTTAGCGCTTCCAATACTTTCGGCTGTGCCTGTTCGCTCAAGACGGTTAATGGCAAACGTAAGAACGGATCTTTAATCAATCCGATTTTGTATGCCGCCCATTTTACCGGGATCGGATTACCTTCAATGAATAAATCACGGTGTAACGGCATTAAACGCTGGTTGATTTTTTCCGCTTCTTCGAAATTACCGGACAAGGCGAATTCACACATTTTTGCCATATCCGCAGCCGCCAGGTTGTTGGTAACGGAAATTACGCCTTGCCCGCCCAGTTTTATACTTTCCAAACCGGTTGCGTCGTCACCGCTTAAGAAAATGAAATCTTCACCGGCGAGTTCTTTAATCTGTTTTACTCGGCTGACATCGCCTGTCGCTTCTTTTATGGCGACGATATTCGGAATTTTTGCCAAACGTGCGACAGTTTCCGGTTTCATATCGGAACCGGTGCGTCCCGGTACGTTGTAAAGTATTTGCGGTAAATCGGTACATTCGGCGATAGCTTTGAAATGTTGATACATGCCTTCCTGAGTCGGTTTATTGTAATAAGGCACGACGCTTAAGCAGCCCGCGACACCGCTGTCCCGCAACAATTTTGTCATGGTGATGGCTTCGCTGGTGGCATTGGCGCCTGTTCCGGCGATAACCGGAATACGTCCGGCGGCAAATTCGACGGTTTTCAAAATCGTCTTCACATTTTCATCAATACTTAATGTGGCGGATTCGCCGGTGGTACCGACCGAAACAATGGCGTTGGTGCCCGCATTGATATGGAACTCAACCAGTTTTTTTAATTCGTCATAATCCACTTCGCCGTGGTTATCCATTGGCGTGATTAATGCAACGATGCTTCCTGAAAATAATGGGGTGCGTGAAGACATAAGAACCTCTTATCGTTATTTGAACTAATTGTTATAAGCATTGCGAAAATAAGCGGTTTTTGCAAGCGGTTTTTTTGCTTTTTACTGTGAGAAAGCAAAATTGTACGGTTTTTTCCGATAAAAAGAGAGAATAGATTATTTTTTCTGGCAGTGAAGACAAACATAGCTGTTGCGCTGTCCTACAGTAAAACTTTCGATTTTTTGACCGCACTTCGGGCAGGGACAGCCTTTTTTTCCGTAAATTTGTAATTCCTGCACAAAATAGCCGGGTTTTCCGTCGGGTTGCAAAAAGTCCTTTAATGTCGTACCGCCTTGGGCGATGGCTCGGGTTAATTCTTTTTTAATGGTTTCCGTTAACAATGCCGCCTGGGTTTTGGTAATTTTGCCCGCCGGTTTTTCCGGATGTAAACCGCATTGAAACAGCACTTCGTTGGCATAAATGTTACCGATTCCCACCACCACGGCATTATTCATAATGAAGGATTTAACTGCGGTCGGTTTTTTACGTGATTTTTTGAATAAATAATCACTGTTGAACTCACCGGAAAGCGGTTCGGGACCTAATTTGGCAAACAGCGGAAATTCATCAAGATTTTCAGTCCAAAACCATGCGCCGAAACGGCGGGGATCGTTATAACGCATGATTTTGCCGTTATTCATCACAATGTCCAGATGATCGTGTTTATTGACCGGCGAGTCCGGCGACACAATGCGGACGGCTCCCGACATACCGAGATGACCGATGATATAACCTTGTGCAGTATGGATAATCAGATATTTGGCGCGGCGGGAAAGTGCGGTCACTTTTTGATGAGAAATTTGAGAGAGTTCAGGGCTGACTTCCCAGCGCAGTTTCGGTTGGCGCACGATAATTTTTTCAATGTAAAAACCGTCCAGATAAGGCGTTATGCCGTTTTTGGCCGTTTCGACTTCAGGTAATTCGGGCATATCGGATTCCGTGTGTTTGGGTTTAGACCACTATACCATATCCGTTACGGTTAGGGATATGGTTTTTCGGGCAATAAAAAACCCGAATTTTCATTCGGGTCTCAATTCGTTACAAAACCAAATTATTTGATTTTAGCTTCACGATAGATAACGTGTTTACGTACAACCGGATCAAATTTTTTGATTTCCATTTTTTCCGGCATGTTACGTTTGTTTTTATCTGTTGTGTAGAAGTGACCGGTTTCTGCTGAAGAAACTAAACGGATTTTCTCACGAGCACCTTTAGCTGCCATGTTTTAGCTCCTTAGATTTTTTCGCCGCGAGCACGGATGTCAGCTAATACTGCATCAATGCCTTTTTTATCGATAATACGCATACCTTTCGCGGTTAAGCGTAAAGTTACGAAACGGTTTTCACTCTCAACCCAGAAACGGTGAGTGTGCAAGTTTGGTAGAAAACGACGACGGGTCGCGTTCAATGCGTGCGAACGGTTGTTACCAACTGCCGGACGTTTGCCTGTTACTTGACAGACTCTAGACATAATAATCTCCAATAATCAAATATAAGCTCGAGCTTACGGTTCGGATACAATTTCAAGGAAAGCCTTGAGAGCCACCTCGTCAGGTCGCTCGCAGCCGACCCGCTTACTATATTAAAGGTCGCAAATTATACTTGCTAAAATCCGTTTTCTCAAGCGAAAATTAGAATTTCCTTTAAAAACCGCGAGATTTTATCCGAAAATCGTTGATGATCCAAGCGGAACCTACAGCCAGTCTTGTTCGGCGAAAGAAAAGTAACAACCTTTTCCAATGACAAAATGATCCAAAACCCGAATTTCCATTAATTCTGCGGCCGCCTGGATCCGTTTGGTCATCTGTTTGTCGGAGGCGCTGGGTTCTGCCGAACCCGAAGGATGATTATGAGCGAGAATAAGGGCGGCGGCATTGCAATATAAGGCTGTTTTGATGATTTCACGAGGATAAACGGAGGCGGCGTTAATGGTGCCCCGGAACATGTCCTCTTTCTTGATCAGCCTGTGTTGATTGTCTAAAAACAGTACGCTGAATACTTCCCGTTCGTAATGTTCCAGCTCGGTTTGCAGATAAAGTCTGACCGTGAGCGGATTGGTGAATTCGTGAGCAAAAGTAAGTTCTTCCGCCAGATAGCGTTTTGTCATTTCGGTGCAGGCCTGCAGCTGAATATATTGCGTAATGCCGATTCCTTTGAATTGGCAGAACTGTTCCTGATCGGCGGAAATCAAACCGCGCAAGGAACCGAAATAGCGTAGCACGGCTTGGGAAAGCTGTATGACAGGACAATTTTTAATCCCTGTTCGCAGAAATATTGCTAGTAATTCATAATTTTCCAGTGTTTCGGCACCTGATTTCAGTAATTTTTCTCTGGGCATTAACGATTGATTTTCCATTATTTCCTCAAAACATTATAGAAATTGACCGCACTTTGGCGCATTTTTTCTGGTTTTACCAGATTGGCGGCACGGATTTGGAACGGGGATCGCAAAATAAAATTTTTTCTTCGGACAATTTGAAGTAAAATGCTCAAACTTATTAAAAGTGAAAGGGGACTAACAATGTTGAAAGCGAAACGCATTGTGGTGGGAATAACCGGCGGAATTGCCGCATATAAAAGCATTGAACTTATTCGCTTACTGCGTAAAAGCGGGGCGGAAGTACGCGTCGTATTGACGCCCGCTGCGGCAGAATTTGTGACGCCTTTAACATTACAGGCGATTTCGGGGAATCCCGTTTCCCAATCTTTGCTGGACCCTGCCGCCGAGCTTGCCATGGGACATATCGAATTGGCTAAGTGGGCGGACGCCGTGCTTATCGTGCCCGCCAGTGCGGATTTTATCGCCCGTTTAACCGTTGGCATGGCGAATGATTTGCTGTCGACGGTTTGCCTTGCCACCGCCTCGCCGATTTTATTGGCGCCGGCGATGAATCGACAAATGTATGCACAAGCGGTGACACAAGAAAATATTGCGAAATTAGTCGCGCGCGGAATGCAATTTATTGGTCCCGCCAGTGGGTTTCAGGCTTGTGGCGATGTGGGCGCAGGACGTATGTGCGAACCAAGTGAAATTTTCACCGCACTTTCGGAACGATTGGCGCAAAAACGGGATTTAGTCGGTTTATCCGTGGCGATTACCGCCGGACCGACCCGCGAACCTATTGATCCGGTGCGTTACATCAGCAATCACAGTTCCGGCAAAATGGGGTTTGCCATTGCGGCGGCGTTTGCCGAACGGGGAGCGGACGTCACATTGATTGCCGGTCCTGTGAATTTAACTACGCCGGCGGGGGTGACCCGAATTAATGTGACTTCCGCCCGGGAAATGCGGCAAATCGCGTTGGAAAGTGCGGTCAAAAATCGACTGTTTATCGGCTGTGCGGCGGTGGCGGATTACCGAGTGGCGGAAGTGTCGGCTCAGAAAATCAAAAAAAACAGCGATAACGACGAACTTTCGTTAAAGTTAATTAAAAACCCGGATATTATTGCCGAAGTGGCACATCTGACCGAACGTCGTCCTTTTGTGGTGGGCTTTGCGGCGGAAACACAAAATGTAGCACAATATGCACAAGATAAGTTGGTACGAAAAAATTTGGATATGATTTGTGCTAATGATGTTGCGGATGGAAATGTATTTGGGGCCGATCAGAATACCTTGCATTTATTTTGGAAAGACGGTGATAAATTGTTACCGACAACTTCAAAACGCGAATTAGCGAAAATTTTAGCGGAAGAAATTGTCGCGCGTTATCGAGCATGACAAATCTCTTTTTAAATGAAGAATATAGGATAGGGATAGAAGGAATCTGAATGAAAAAAATTGATGTGAAAATTTTAGATAGTCGTATCGGTGCACAATTTCCGTTGCCCGCTTATGCGACGACCGGTTCGGCGGGGCTGGATTTACGGGCTTTAACGGACGAAGCCTTTGAAATTCAACCGGGCGAAACTAAATTAATTCCTACCGGTTTATCCGTTTATATAGCCGATCCGCAGTTGGCCGCAGTGATTTTGCCCCGCTCCGGTTTGGGACATAAACACGGGGTAGTATTAGGCAATTTAGTCGGACTGATTGATAGCGATTATCAGGGACCGCTAATGGTTTCTATGTGGAACCGTAGCGATAAACCGTTTAAAGTGGAAGTAGGCGATCGTATTGCGCAATTGGTTTTCGTTCCTGTGGTACAGGCTGAGTTTAATATTGTGGCAGAATTTGAACAGACGGATCGCGGCGAAGGCGGTTTTGGACATTCAGGCAAAAAATAATTATGGTTGAACAACTCGAAATCGCGGATTTGGAGCCGGCTCCGGAAACGCATACGACAAAAATTGAAAAACGCAGTGTTAAAGAACGACGGCAACAGGTTTTGGCCGTTCTTGTGAATATGTTACATTCCGAACGCGGAATGGAGCGTATGACAACTGCTCGTTTGGCGGAAGCGGTCGGTGTTTCTGAGGCGGCGTTGTATCGCTATTTTCCTAATAAAACAAAAATGTTTGAGGCATTGCTCGATCACATTGAAAAAAATCTGTTTACTCGAATTGATCAGGCTAAAGCGTTACAAACCAATACCGTCAGCCGGGTACATGACATTTTATTGATGGTGTTGGATTTTGCGCGTAAAAATCCCGGTTTAACCCGGGTTCTGACGGGGCATGCGCTAATGTTTGAAGAGGCGCGGCTGCAACTTCGTGTCGCGCAGTTTTTCGATCGTCTTGAATTACAATTCGTGAATGTGTTACAAATGAGCAAAATTCGTGAAGGGAAGAGTTTTTCCGTTGATGAGCGTATGATGGCGGCGCATCTTGTTACTTTTTGTGAAGGGCAAATGATGCGTTTGGTACGAACTAATTTCCGTCGTACGGCAAATCAGGGATTTGAACAGCAATGGAAATTACTGGCGCCGATTTTTGCTTAACTTAAATAGATTGGGGACGGGATGATTATTCCTTGGCAATCCTTAGACGACGATACCCTGAAAAATGTCGCGGAAAGTTTTATTTTGCGCGAGGGAACGGATTATGGGTTCGAAGAGCTGTCTTTGCAGCAAAAAGTAGACAACTTATTAGGTTTAATTCGCTCGGGAAGTGCGGTGATCGTTTGGTCAGAATTGCATGAAACGATTGATATTAAAGATAAAGATTCATTTTTGACCCGTTAAGTCAAAGCATAAGTATGGAGTGATTTTATGCTAAAGAAAGAACAGGATTTGGCAGCCGAACCGGCTGATCAACAGGCGGTATCACTTGATCCAACTATTGATTGGTTCATATCGCATTGTCATATTCATAAATATCCGACTAAAACAACATTAATCCATGCGGGAGAAAAGGCGGATACGCTCTATTACTTAGTGAAAGGCTCCGCAATTGTCATGGCAAAAGATGATGACGGTAAAGAAATGATTTTATCTTATCTGAGCGAGGGCGAATTCTTCGGTGAAGTGGGATTGTTTGAGGAAAATCAAGTGCGTACGGCGTGGGTGAAGGCGCGTACCTCTTGTGAAGTGGCGGAAGTCTCTTATAAAAAATTCCGTCAGCTGTTGCAGGTGAATCCTGAAATTCTGATGAATTTGGCGGGGCAGCTCTCCCACCGTCTGCAAAATACCTCGCGTCAGGTGACTAATCTGGCGTTTCTTGACGTGACGGGGCGTATTGCGCAAACGCTGATGAATTTAGCAAAATTACCGGATGCCATGACTCACCCGGACGGAATGCAAATAAAAATTACCCGTCAGGAAATCGGACAGATGGTAGGATGTTCCCGGGAAACCGTCGGGCGAGTATTAAAATTGCTGGAAGACGACAATCTGATTGCGGCGCACGGTAAAACCATTGTAGTGTTCGGTACCCGTTAATACCTGATTAAAATGTAAAGTGCGGTTAAAAATTCATCAATTTTTAACCGCACTTTATTGCAAATAAGAATAGATTTCATTTTTTAAATCCGATATATTTACTCAAGTATTTAAATGAGGAGTCTGTGATGAAAAAAGATGAAGTCGGACATAATTTTTTAGCGCGTTTAGGTAAAACCCGTTTGCGTCCCGGCGGACGCAGAGCTACGGAATGGTTGATTGAGCAAGGGAATTTCTCGACCGATAAAACCGTACTGGAAGTGGCGTGTAATATGGGAACAACCGCTATCGGACTGGCGAAACGGTACGGTTGTTATATAGAAGGCGTAGATTTGGATGAAAAGGCATTAGCCAAAGCGGAACGCAATATTGCCGAGCGGGGGTTACAGCATTTGATTCATGTACAACGTGCAAATGCTATGAAACTGCCTTTTGCCGATAAAACCTTCGATATCGTGATTAATGAAGCCATGCTGACTATGTTACCGTTAGCGGCAAAACAAAAAGCGGTAACGGAATATTTTCGTGTACTTAAGCCGGGCGGTATATTATTGACTCATGACGTTATGCTGACGACGGAGGACAGTGAAACGGTGCTAAAGCAGTTACGACAGGCGATTAACATTACAGTGACGCCTTTAACGCAAGAAGGTTGGCAGTCTCTGTTTTCAAACATCGGTTTTGCCCGGGTAGAGACGGTTAGCGGTAATATGACCTTACTTTCGCCGTCCGGTATGATTTATGACGAAGGTATAATAGGAACATTGAAAATCATGAAAAACGCTTTAAAAGCGGAAAATCGAACAACTTTTAAAAATATGTTCAAAGTATTTAATGATCCCGAACGAAAGCTGAATTTCATCGCCGTTTGCAGCCGTAAAGCGTGATTCCTCGATCTCCCGAATTGATTCGGGAGATTTTTTTATTTCCTGCGTCAAAGTGCGGTTAAAATTTGTAAAATTTTTGCTAGAATAATGAAAAATTTTTGATTTCATTTTTTCATGGGGAACCGAGTCCGATGGCAGCAGTAGAAGGTGCAAACCAATTAGTTCATGTGGTGACGTTATTAGGTGCTGCGGTCATTGCCGTGCCTCTGTTCAAACGTTTGGGGTTAGGCTCCGTATTAGGTTATCTCGCTGCAGGGTTAATTATCGGTCCTTTCGGATTACGTCTTTTTACCGAACCGCAATCCATTATTCACGTAGCGGAGCTGGGCGTGGTGATGTTTTTGTTTCTGATCGGTCTGGAAATGAAACCGTCTCAGTTATGGGGGCTGCGTAAACAGATTTTCGGTTTGGGAATGCTGCAGGTCTTACTGAGCGGTTCGCTGGTTATGTCGGTTGCCAGAATAGGACTTGGCTTTTCCTGGCAAACGGCATTTATTATCGCTTCGGGATTTGTGCTGAATTCTACCGCTATAGTTATGCAAATACTGAGCGAACGCAATGAAATGGCAAGTTCTCGCGGACAGAAGATGATTTCCATTTTATTGTTTGAAGATTTATTAATCGTTCCGTTACTTGCCATTGTAGCTTTCCTTTCACCCGTTACCGATATTGATACTCACGAACCTTTATGGCAAAAATTCGCTATTGGAACCGGTTCTCTTACGATTTTAATCGTGTCGGGAATTTGGTTGTTGAATCCGCTCTTTAAGGCTCTGGCATGGACTAAATTACGCGAAATGATGACGGCGGCCGCGTTGTTGGTGGTTCTTGGTTCCGCATTATTGATGGAACATGCCGGGCTTTCCGCCGCCATGGGAGCCTTTGTGGCGGGCGTATTATTGTCCAATTCCAGTTTCCGTCATCAATTGGAGGCGGATATCGAACCGTTTCGCGGATTGTTACTCGGGTTGTTTTTTCTCGGTGTCGGTATGTCTTTGGATCTTAACCTGGTGTTTGCTCACCTTTGGTTTATTTTGTTAGGTGTCATCGCCTTAATGATAGTGAACGGCTTTGGGGTTTTTCTGGCTGCGTTGTTAACACGGTCTAGTTTTTCCGAAGCCTTGGATCGTGCTTTTGTGATGGCATTAGGAGGCGAGTTTGCTTTCGTTATTTTTGCCGCGGCAGCCGGCCAGCGAGTGATTACCCCGCAACAGCAAGCCAACGGCGTCGCTATTATCGTTTTATCTATGGTATTCAGCCCGCTTTTCGTTTTATTTCACAAAAAATATCTAGAACCGCGTTTACGTAAACCGAATGAGGAGCGTGAAGCGGATAATATTGATGAAATACGACCTATCATTATGGTGGGATTCGGGCGTTTCGGGCAGATTATCAATGAAGTGCTAACCATGACTAACCATAAGGTTACGATTATTGACCGTGATGAAGAGATTATTACTGGTATGCGTAAATTGGGGATTAAAGCCTATTACGGTAATGCCGAACGTCCGGAAATTTTGCATCATGCGGGTATTGAATCCGCCCAAATGCTGATCGTGACTTCGGGGAATAAGGCAAAAGCGACGCATATTGTGGAAATGGCGCGTAAGATGAATCCGAGCCTGCGTATTTTGTCGCGTGCTTACGATTTGTTTCATGTTTTCGAATTATACGAAAAAGGCGCCGATCGCCAGGTGCGAGAAACCTTTGATTCTGCGCTACGTACGGCTCGTTATGCGTTGGAAGATTTGGGGGATATCGACAGCGAACGTATTGAGGAAATTACTCATATATATTACGAAGAAAACCGCCGTCGTGTCCGTTTAATGGCGGAAGTGCATGATCCGAACTATACGAAGAAATTCCAGAATAAGGAAATGATTAAAGTGGCGTTGGAACATGATCAGAAAACTATGGCTAAAATCCAACAGATTTTACAGCGGGAAGATTAAACGGACGATGAAATCATAAGCGCGGTTGAAAAATAAATATTTTTGACCGCACTTTTTTTATATTTTGTGACGGATATCACAAATTTGTTCAAATCATAATTTTCGAATTTGTTATTATATTGTTATCTTTTTACAAAGAGGTAACAAAATGTCAATGCAACAACTCGTTTCAACTCTTACCCAAATTGTCACACCCTCCTACATTATTACCGAACCGAGTAAAACCGAGGCTTATCGTAACGGCTATCGTTTCGGTACCGGAAATGCGCTGGCAGTAGTCCGTCCCGCTAATTTATTAGAGTTCTGGCAAGTGTTGAAAGCCTGTGTAGAACAGGATGTTATTGTGATTAATCAAGCCGCCAATACGGGGTTGACGGGCGGTTCGACGCCGAGTGGTAACGATTATGATCGTCCGATTGTCATCATTAATACCATGCGTATGGATAGTATTCAGGTAATTAATAACGCTCACCAAGTGGTGTGTTTTCCCGGCTCTACACTGAATAAACTGGAAAACGTGCTGCAGCCGTATGGCCGGGAACCGCATTCTGTGATAGGTTCGTCCTGTATCGGGGCCTCTGTGATTGGCGGTGTGTGCAATAATTCGGGCGGTGCATTGGTGCAACGCGGACCGGCTTATACTGAAATGGCTTTATTCGCTCAGCTGAATGAAAACGGTGAATTGGAACTAAAAAACCATTTGGGGATTGATTTAGGTTCGACGCCGGAGGAAATTCTAACCAATTTACAAAATCATCATTATCAACAAAAAGACATTAAACAGAATTGCGGTAACGGGCATGACCACAGTTATTGTCATCATGTGCGACAGGTGGATGAAGATACGCCGGCACGATTTAATGCGGATCCCGCCCGTCATTACGAAGCATCGGGCAGTGCGGGCAAATTAGCGATTTTCGCCGTTCGTCTGGATACCTTTCCGTTGGAGAAAAATACGGCCGTATTTTATATCGGTACCAATCGAACGTCAGTGCTTAGCGATTTACGTCGCCATATGCTTTCTAATTTTGAAGAATTACCGGTTTCAGGAGAGTATATTCATCGGGATGCTTTCGATATAGCCGCTCGTTACGGTAAGGACACCTTCTGGGTGATTAAGAAATTCGGTACTGATTGGTTACCAAAACTGTTTGCGTTAAAAGCCAATGTGGATCGTTTGAGCAAAAAACTGCCTTTTGTACCTTCTCATTTTAGCGATAAATTTATGCAATGGTGTTCCAAACTTATTCCCGAGCATTTACCAAAAAGTTTATGGCAATATCGGGAACGTTACGAGCATCATTTAATTTTAAAAATGGGCGGTAAAGGCGTCGAGGAAGCGCGCGCTTATTTGGCGGATTATTTTAAGGATAGCGGTAAAGGCGCTTATTTCGAATGCAATAAGGCGGAAACCCAAGCGGCGATGTTACACCGCTTTGCCGTAGCTTCCGCCGCGATTCGCTATCGTGCGATTCATTCGAAAGAAGTGGAAGAAATCGTAGCGTTGGATATTGCGTTGCGTCGCAATGATTCCGATTGGTTCGAAATGTTGCCGCCGGAAATCGATTCGAAAATTATCCATAAATTGTATTACGGACATTTTATGTGTCATGTTTTTCATCAGGATTACATCATTAAAAAAGGCTGTGATTATGAAGAAGTGGAACATGATATGCTGAAATTACTTGATCGGCGCGGAGCGCAATATCCGGCCGAGCATAACGTCGGACATTTATACGAGGCAAAACCCGCGTTAAGGAAGTTTTATAAAGTATTGGATCCCACCAACAGTTTTAATCCGGGAATCGGCAAGACATCGAAGAAAAAATATTGGCATGAGTAAAGTCTGTTTATAAAAGATAAGCGGATGTTAATCTTTTTTCAGAAAGATAAGAATAAAAAAATCGCCATTGACCGTTAAAACGGTATGGCGATTTTCTATATCTTGCGATTAGGCTTTGCCCCGAATATATTTTACGCAGGAAAAACACATAATAGCGTAGCCTAATAATTCCGTATATTCTTCCGCAATATTTTTTACGATACGGGGATAAGTATAATAGAAAATAGAACGCCAAAGCCAGCTCATACCGATAAGGCGGGAAATTACCAGTACCAACAGTAAACCGATAATAAAACTGTAAAATTCTTTACTCTGGGTAAAATCCGTTAACGCATTTAATGTTTCGGTTTTATTCAGTAAAGCATAAACTACAGCGAAAGTAGCGAGCGGTGCGGCCAAAAGGCTCCAGCTGCCGTGATAAATGAGCGCATCAAATATGTTATCCATTTCACGAATCAGCATAGTGAGGAAAAAGAATCCCATCAGTAAAAATCCGCTTCGCGCTTCAGGATGTTTGTGCGCTTGTCGGAAAAATAATACGCTGAGTATGACAAGAAAGATATCCTGACAATATTCTACCGCGGATTCTTCACCGACGGCGTTCCGGAAATAGATCACGTCAACCAATAATGCTACGAAAGGAATAAGCGATGCTACTAAAAAGTACAGGGTTACGTATAAGCTCTGAAAAAATAATTGTGTTTTTTGCATAAGATTCCAGCTAGGTTAATTAACTTATTTTTATAATGAAATCATTCCGTTATTGACGGAAAAAGTGCGGTGATTTTCCGGTTGCATTTGTTTCAGCTGTTCCGCAGTAATGGCAGTAACAAAAACCTGAGAATGGCTTTGCCGTAACCGTTCGGCTAACAGCCCTCGTTTTGTTTCATCCAGTTCGGAGGCAAAATCGTCAATTAAAAAAATGCAGGAGCGGTTTTTTTGTACCATCAAATGCTCGCCTTGCGCCAGACGTAAGGCGCACATTAATAGCTTTAACTGTCCGCGGGAAAGTACATCTTCTACGGGAAATCCGTTGGCTTTAAAGCGAAAATCGGCTTTTTGCGGTCCTGAAACCGTATAACCGATATGTTTATCACGGGCGAAATTCTCACGTAATAAATCACCGTAATCCGTGTTTTTATCCCACCCTTGGTGAAAACTTACCTGAATATCCAATTCTGGTAAAAATAAACGGCAAGTTTGTTCTATTTCCGGACGTAAGGCCTCCGCGTAATCGGTTCGCCAAAGGCTGACCTGGTGAGCCAGTTTAGAGAGTTCCACGTCCCAAACCTGTAAATCCGTATAATCATACGTTTGTTGTAATGCCGCATTACGTTGTTTGAGTAAACGATTCAGCGCCGACCAAGCGGAATGAAAATTCGGTCGATGGTGAAACAACCCCCAGTCTAAAAATGCCCGTCGATAAGAAGGACCGCCGTTAAGCAGTGTCAGCCCCTCCGGCGTAATCATCTGCATCGGCAGTAAATGAGCAAGATCGGAAATTTTGTTACCGTCTTCCCCGTTGATTTTTACAAGAGTAAGCCCTTCTTTTCGCTGTTTTTGTAACCCTACCGACCATTCGTGCTGTTGTTCCCAAATTCGCCCGTGCAAGGTGAAATAAGGTTTATCATAAGTGATGATCCGCGTGCTGACCGAACTTTTGAAAGAACGTCCGTGCCCGAGATAGAAAATGCTTTCCAGTAAGCTGGTTTTTCCGCTGCCGTTATTACCCACCAGAAAATTAAAACCATGATCGAATTCCAGATCCACGGCTGCCAAATTACGAAAGTTCTCAATAATTAAACGTGAAATAGCCATTGAAAGTGCGGTCGGAAATTTAAATGTTTTTACAGCTTCATCGGCATAATGACATATTCGGCCGTATTATCTTCACAATCCTCTATTAAACAGCTTGACGACGCATCCGTGAAGCGGACGCGAACCCTTTGACATTTCAGCGCGTTCAGTACATCCAGTACATAACTGACATTGAAGCCGATTTCGATTGGTTCGCTTTGATAAGAAACGTCGAGAATTTCCTCGACTTCCTCCTGCTCCGGATTTTTTGCAGTGATGGTTAATTGATTTTGATTCAATTCCAAACGCACGGTACGTACTTTTTCGCTGGACAGAATAGAGGCGCGCACGAAAGACTGTTTCAGATTTTCCCAATCCGATTCTAAAATTCGGTTGGCATTACGCGGTAAGACGCGTCGATAATCCGGAAAACGCCCGTCTATAAGTTTTGAGGTAAACACAACGGAACCTAATTCAACACGGAAGTTATTGGTACCGATTTGTACTCGGGCGGGTTGCTCGCTGGTTGCGTCCAGTAAACGCGCCAATTCCAATACGCCTTTACGTGGCAGAATGACAGAATGATTTTGTAAATCCTGTTCTAATTCGATGGTACAAACCGCAAGGCGGTGTCCGTCCGTTGCGACGGTACGCAGCAAATTACCTTCAGTTTCGAATTTCATGCCGTTTAAAAAATAACGAGCGTCATTATTTGCCATGGAAAACTGTGTGGCTTCGATGAGACGGCGCATAGTCGCCTGGCTGACGGTAAAATCCACTTCGGATTGCCAATCGGTGAGATTCGGATATTCTTCGGCGGGAAACGTCGCCAGATTAAATTTGGTTCGACTCGAGCGGACAATAGCGCGATCCTGTTCGAAATCTACCGTGATGACGGCATCTTCAGGCAAACTGCGGCAAATATCCAAGAATTTTTTTGCCGGAATGGTGAACGTACCTTCTCCATGGCTGTTTAATTGTGCTTGTGTGGAAAGTTCCACTTCCAAATCCGTGCCGGTGATGGTTAGGCGGTCGCCTTCGATTTGTAACAAAACGTTATTGAGCACAGGGACGTTAGGACGAGAACTTAATACACCGCAGACCTGTTGTAACGGTTTTAACAGATTTTCTCTTGAAACAATAAACTGCATGATTTTCTCCCTGATTCGTTATGCGGATAAAGTACGGATTAAATTTGACCAGTCTTCCTGAATGCTGCTGTCGGTTTCCCGCAGTTCCTGAATTTTATCACAAGCATAAATCACGGTGGTATGGTCTTTACCGCCGAAATTTTTACCGATTTCAGGAAAGCTGCGGTTAGTCAGCTCTTTTGCCAGGGCCATTGCCAGTTGACGCGGACGCGCTACTGAGCGAGAACGGTTTTTCGAATTCAAATCGGAAACTTTGATGCGATAATATTCCGCTACGACTTTTTGAATGTTATCAATGGTCACTAACTTATCTTGCAGCGCCAGCATATCTTTTAAGGTGTCGCGCACAAAATCGATAGTAATGGTTTTTCCGGTAAATTCGGCATTAGCGATGACACGGTTCAGGGCACCTTCCAGTTCCCGTACATGGGTACGCAATTTCTGACCGATGAAAAATGCCACTTCTTCCGCTAAATTGACACCGCGTTCTTCGGCTTTTTTCATTAAAATAGCTACTCGGGTTTCTAATTCCGGCGGTTCGATGGCGACACTAAGGCCCCAGCTGAAACGGGATTTTAAACGATCTTCGATCTTTTCTATTTCACGCGGGTAGCGATCCGAAGTCAAAATAATCTGTTTTTCACCTTCGAATAAGTTGTTGAAAGTGTTAAAAAATTCTTCTTGAGTAAGTTCTTTACCGGCAAAGAACTGGATATCGTCTATGAGTAATGCGTCCAGATTACGATAGAATTTTTTGAAGTTTTCTGCGGCACCTAGTTTAGTTGCTTTCACATATTCCTGTACGAACCGTTCCGCATGGATGTAAAGCACACGAGCTTTCGGATTGTTTGCCAGAATACCGTTACCCACGGCGTGTAACAAATGGGTTTTACCCAATCCCGTACCGCCGTATAAAAACAGCGGATTGGCAGTTTTATCGCCGGGATTGTTGGCGACTTTAATGCCTACCGCTCGAGCCAGTTGGTTGGATTTCCCCTCCACAAAATTTTCAAACAGATGATTGCTGTTTAATCCGGTTTTAAACTCAACAGACTGTAAATGTTGTTCGGAATCGACCGCAGTTTCCGCATTTTGTTTAGTTGTGACGATATTATTTTGTTTCGGTGCCGGTTTGACGCCCTCTACCAGTTTGACGACAAAATCGGGGTTTCCCGTTAATTGACGGGCTAGTTTGGTGATGTCCGCCAAATAATTATTCTCAACCCATTGACGACTAAAAAAATTCTGCACATAAATAGTCAGTTGATTAGGAGACGAAATATCTGCCTGTAACGGACGCAACCACATCTGGAATTTGTCCGCCGGTACTTGATCTTGCAGTTGAAGCAGGCAATCAGCCCACAGGGAAGAAGTATTACGGTTCATTTTATCTTTATTATCATAGGATTAACAAAACAGACCTAAAAGCGCGGTCAAAATTTCTTATGATTTTACCTTAAAAACGAAGAAAGATCTTGTGAAAAGGATCAAAAAAATGACTTGAGATTTTTCGCGGAAAACGTATAATTCGCCCACGCTTTTTATGCGTGAAACCGGCAGAACATGTAAATATCCGCCGGGTTTCGCCTATTCACATTTGACGAACGCTGAATTTATCAGTAAAATTCCGTTCCTAA